>NZ_BMWH01000108.1 GCF_014651135.1 Streptomyces echinoruber | reverse complement strand
GCGCGACCAGTCCTCCCAGTGGGTGTTGTGGTCGACGATGTGTTGCCGCACCTCCCAGTCGAAGATCTCCGCGCCGCCGCCGGTGAGCGACTCCAGCCCGGCGTCGATCAGCTCGTCGAGGATCTCGCCCGCATCCAGCCCGGAGATGGTCTCGAAGTGGTGGATCTCGGTGGCGGTGAACGCCTTCAGCGACACGTGCGGCAGGGCCTTCTTCAGCTCCCGCAGCGAGCGCGGGTAGTAGCGCCAGGGCAGGTTGGGGTGCAGCCCGTTGACGATGTGCAGCTCGGTGAGGTGCTCGCCCTCCATCGCCTTGGCCAGGCGCACGGCCTCCTCGATGCGCATGGTGTAGGCGTCCTTCTCGCCCGGCTTGCGCTGGAAGGAGCAGTAGGCGCAGGAGGCCGTGCACACGTTGGTCATGTTCAGGTGCCGGTTGACGTTGAAGTAGACCACGTCGCCGTTCTGGCGCGTGCGCACCTCGTGGGCCAGGCCGCCCAGCCAGGCCAGGTCGTCCGACTCGTACAGCGC
>NZ_BMWH01000107.1 GCF_014651135.1 Streptomyces echinoruber | reverse complement strand
GCGTGAAGGGCCAACGCCCGCTGGGTTGGGTAGGGGAGCGTCGTCTGCCGGGTGAAGCAGCCGCGGAAGCGAGTTGTGGACGGTTGACGAGTGAGAATGCAGGCATGAGTAGCGATACAGGAGTGGGAAACTCCTGCGCCGATTGACCAAGGGTTCCTGGGTCAAGCTGATCTGCCCAGGGTAAGTCGGGACCTAAGGCGAGGCCGACAGGCGTAGTCGATGGACAACCGGTTGATATTCCGGTACCCGCTGTGAAGCGCCAAACACCGAGGATCGTGATGCTAAGGCCGTGAAACCGCCCGCCGCCGGCTTTGCCGTCGGTGGGAGTGGTGGAGCCGCCGGACCAAGCGGTTAGTAGGTGAGTGATGGGGTGACGCAGGAAGGTAGTCCAGCCCGGGCGGTGGTTGTCCCGGGGTAAGGGTGTAGCCCGAGCGATAGGCAAATCCGTCGCTCACACGAGGGTGAGACCTGATGCCGAGCCGATTGCGGCGAAGTGGATGATCCTATGCTGTCGAGAAAAGCCTC
>NZ_BMWH01000106.1 GCF_014651135.1 Streptomyces echinoruber | reverse complement strand
TCGATGACGACGACGCGGACGGCGGACGTCGGGGCGACGCTGCAGCAGATCGCGGAGCTGACGGCGGCGGGCTGCCAGATCGTGCGGGTGGCCTGTCCCACCCAGGACGACGCCGACGCGCTGCCGGTGATCGCCCGCAAGTCGCAGATCCCGGTGATCGCCGACATCCACTTCCAGCCCAAGTACGTCTTCGCCGCCATCGAGGCGGGCTGTGCGGCGGTGCGGGTCAACCCGGGCAACATCAAGCAGTTCGACGACAAGGTCAAGGAGATCGCCCGGGCGGCGAAGGACCACGGCACGCCGATCCGGATCGGGGTCAACGCCGGGTCGCTGGACAAGCGGCTGCTGCAGAAGTACGGCCGGGCCACCCCGGAGGCGCTGGTGGAGTCGGCGCTGTGGGAGGCGTCGCTGTTCGAGGAGCACGGCTTCCGGGACCTCAAGATCTCGGTCAAGCACAACGACCCGGTGGTGATGATCGAGGCCTACCGGCAGCTGGCCGAGCGGTGCGACTACCCGCTGCACCTCGGGGTGACCGA
>NZ_BMWH01000105.1 GCF_014651135.1 Streptomyces echinoruber | reverse complement strand
AACTCGACCAGCTCACCACTGGCGAGGGCGGCGTCGACGGCGGCCCGCGCGGTCGAGCGGGCCACATTCAGGCGGCGCATGAACTCGGCCGTACCCATGCGGGCAGTCGCGTCGGGGCCGGTCGTTGCATCGGCGACGGCGAGCAGGACCGTGCGCGGATTCCCACTGGTGCGGGAGTGCTTCCACACCCAATCCGTTGCGTCGAGGGTCACGGGGGTCGCTCCTGTCGTGCTGTGGGGCGCCCGGGGCGAGGGCGCGGGAATCTCCTCGCCCCGGGGCCGGTCACGGGGCTGTGCGGCGATGGGTGCGCGCGGGCTGGTGGCGGTCGCACTTCCAGCCGCACGGGTAGAACCGGGCGGGCCGGGCGCCGCAGCGGGGGTTGCCGTACTCGCACGACGGCGGCGGCTTGTCCTCCCGTGGCGCGCTGCTCACTGCTCGCCCCCGGCGGTGATCGCGGCGAACTGCCGGGCGAGGACGCCCGTCCGCCATGCCTCGGCCGTGGCCTCCTTGCCGCCCTTGCGCCACGTCAGGCTGTGCGTGCGG
>NZ_BMWH01000104.1 GCF_014651135.1 Streptomyces echinoruber | reverse complement strand
TCACTGGTCTAGTGATTCCGCGCCGACAATGTAGCGGGGCTCAAGCGTACCGCCGAAGTCGTGTCATTGGCACATGTGCCCCAACGGGTGTGCCGATGGGTAGGGGAGCGTCGTCTGCCGGGTGAAGCAGCCGCGGGAGCGAGTTGTGGACGGTTGACGAGTGAGAATGCAGGCATGAGTAGCGATACAGGAGTGGGAAACTCCTGCGCCGATTGACCAAGGGTTCCTGGGTCAAGCTGATCTGCCCAGGGTAAGTCGGGACCTAAGGCGAGGCCGACAGGCGTAGTCGATGGACAACCGGTTGATATTCCGGTACCCGCTGTGAAGCGCCCAGCACCGAGCCCGGTGATGCTAAGCCCGTGAAGCCGCCCGCCGCCGTCTTTGACGCCGGCGGGAGTGGTGGAGCCGGTGACCCGAACCGGTAGTAGGTGAGTGATGGGGTGACGCAGGAAGGTAGTCCAGCCCGGGCGGTGGTTGTCCCGGGGTAAGGGTGTAGCCCGGTGTGTAGGCAAATCCGCACACCTTGTGGGTGAGACCTGATGCCGAGCCGATTGCGGCGAAGTGGATGATCCTATGCTGTCGAGAAAAGCCTC
>NZ_BMWH01000103.1 GCF_014651135.1 Streptomyces echinoruber | reverse complement strand
TGTCCTCCTTCGGGCTGTCCGGCACCAACGCGCACGTCATCCTGGAAGCGGCAACGGAGCCGGCCGCCCCCGAGCCCGGGGCGACTGCCGTGCCGCTGCCCGTCATCCCCTGGGTGCTGTCCGGCCGCGGAACCCACGCCCTGCACGCCCAAGCGGAACAGTTGCTGGCGCGCGTTCAGGACGACCCCGACCTCACCCCCGTCGACGTCGGCTTCTCCCTCACCGCCACCAGATCGGCCTTCGAACACCGTGCCGTCGTCCTGGGCGAGGACAGGGACGCGCTTCTCAAGGGTGTCCAGGACCTGATCGATGGTGTGGCCAGTCCGCAGTACGTCACCGGTACGGCCACCGGAGCCGTCAAACTCGCGTTCCTCTTCTCGGGGCAGGGCGCGCAACGGCTGGGTATGGGGCGGCAGTTGTACGACGCCTTCCCTGCGTTCGCCGATGCCTTCGACGCCGTATGCGCCCATCTCGACCTGGAACTCGACCGGTCCTTGAAGGAAGTCGTCTTCGGGGAGGACGCCGAGCGGCTGGACGAGACGCGCTGGGCGCAGCCGGCTCTGTTCGCCGTCGAGGTCGCCCTGTTCCGGCTGGTGGAGT
>NZ_BMWH01000102.1 GCF_014651135.1 Streptomyces echinoruber | reverse complement strand
TGGCGCTGGGCGGCGGCCCGCTTCTCGGCGGCGATCTGGTCGAGCTGGGCGAGGAATTCGGCGGGCGCCCCGGCCTGCTGCGCGGCGGCGCGCACCTGGGCGAACTCCTCGGGCGAGCGGGCCGCCTGCGCCTCGGCGACGTAGTCGCGGCGCGCCGGGCGCTGCTGGGGCGGCTGCTCCCACGGGCCCGGCTCGGCGCGGCGGCTGCGGCGCACCTGGCCGCGCTGCTGCCGGGCCTGCTGCCGCTGCTGGGGGCGCGGCTCGGGGTCCGGCTCGACGTAGGTGTCGCGGTCGCTGTCGGCGATGGACCGAGCGTCGACGGGGATCATGAACACCCAGAACAAGAGGTACTTGAGCGCGGCGCTCATGGCCTTGTTGACGCTCTTGTCGGCCATGTCCATGGCCTCGCCGGGCATCTTGGCGAGCAGGCAGTCACCCGCCGGGCCGTAGATGCGGTACAGCATCGTCAGGTTGGTGTGCGTGCCCTTCTCACCCCGGGGCCGCTGCTTGACGTCGAGGACTTCCGGGACCAGAAAGCAGCCGTGGTTGCGCATGGGCCCGGCCATCGCCGACATGGCGTCGTCGACGCCCCGGAAGCTGTAGTTCT
>NZ_BMWH01000101.1 GCF_014651135.1 Streptomyces echinoruber | reverse complement strand
CGGCGCGGCGGGGGCCTGCGGCTGTGCCGGGGCGGCGGTCGGCGCGGGCGCGGCCGGGGTCTGCGGGGCGTTCGCGGGGGCGGCCGGGGCGGTCGGGGTCGGGGTGGACACGGGTCCTCCTGGGACGGTGTCAGGGGCCGTGCGCGCCTGGCGCCGGCCGGGTGCGGACATGCGAAAAGGGGGCCCGCGCCTGGCGGACCCCCTCCGGGGGTGGTGCTGCGATGTTCGGTTGTTAGTCGGCGACGTCCTGGTCGACGTCCGGCCCCCCGTGCTCGGCGAGGGCCTGCGCGACGGTGCGCGTCTGGGCGTACCCGCTCACCCACGCGCGGCGGCGCAGGTCGGTCGCGGGATACGGGCAGGCGGTCACCGGGTCGCCCCGTGACCCGGCCTCGCGCCCGGCGAGGACGGCGGCGGTGATCTCGGCCCGGCGTGCCATGCTGCGGCCCCCTATCGCTTCTGCTGGTGGTCGTATCGGTTCATCTTCGCCCCGGCGGCCCACCGTTGGGGCTTGCCGGTGACCTGCTCGATGAACTCGGCCTGAGTCAGACGCGGGTGGGACTCCCACCACTCTTTGAGTTCGTCGCTCGCCCGCGCGTACGCGATGCGGTGC
>NZ_BMWH01000100.1 GCF_014651135.1 Streptomyces echinoruber | reverse complement strand
CTTCCCAGATCAGGACGCGGGCGCGCTTGTCGCGCGCGCCGGTCTCGTCGAGGCAGCGCTCGGCGAGGCGGGACAGATCGGCCGGCGCCCACTCGTCCTCGCCGTGCTCGCGGTCGACCCACGTCCCGTCGGCGTCGCGGGTGTCGACGCGCCACGAGTAGCGGGTGAACCCTGCGGCGGCGCGGCGCTCCTTCTCCTGCCGGATGAACTGTGCGACGCGGCTCGTCGTGTAGCCGGTCTGCTGGGCGATCTCGTCGGGGCTCATGCGCTCGCGGGCCTTGTAGGCGATCCGCGGCATGGCATCGGCGAGGGCGGCGGCCACGCCCCGAACGATCCGCACATCGGTGAGGTCAAACTCGTCGGCGAGGTCGTCGAGCAGGCGGTCGAGGTCGCCCTGTTCGGCGCGACGGGTGGCGTTGCGGTGGGCGCGGGCAACGCTGATCAGGTTCGAGCGGCTGAGCGTGTGCCCCCACTCGTCGTCGGGGTCGCCCCCTGCCGCGATGATCTCGGCGCGGCGCTCACGCTCGTACTTGTCGAACAGGGCGTACATGGTGGCCGTGAGGCGTCCGGCGGCGGTGTCGACGGGTACGCCCCGGGCGTTCAGTTCGTCGGCGATCCGCTGGAAGCTGCTGGGGTCGTCGAGGG
>NZ_BMWH01000099.1 GCF_014651135.1 Streptomyces echinoruber | reverse complement strand
CGGGGAGACGGTGAGTGTGTCCCGGCGGGTTGTGTGGCGTGGTGACTGTGGCCCGGTTGACCGTGTCCCCTATAGGGACACTGGGACACGGTCATACGGCCGTGCCGCACCGTGGCCCCGATACGGTTGGGTGACGGTGGGCCACGGTCCTACGCTGCGCTGCTGTCTTCTTCGGTGAACGGGCTTATGAGCGTGTGGAGTTGGGCGCCCCGGGGGCCGGGGGTGACGGTGGCGTATCCCTCGTCCACCAAGGCAGCCAGGGCGCGGCGTACGGCGTCCTGTTTGCCAGGGACGCGGTCGAGGACTCCGCGGACGCTGAGCGGCACGCGGGCGGCGGCGAGGGCGTCGGACACCTTGTGCATGAGCGCGGTCGGCCTGAACGGTCCCTCGCGCTCGGCGGGGGCGGGCAGGGACGCGAGGGCGGAGCCGTCGGGCTGTGGCTCGACCACAAAGTCACCGAACCAGTGCAGCGCCCCGCCTGTGCCGGGCAGGGCGTTGCGGCGGACCTGTCCGGGGCGGTCCTTGGCCACCCGTACGCGCGACTTGCCGGTCTGGCCGGGGGCGAGCGGGGTGATGTTCTCCAGCACGAACGCGCACCCGTTGAGGCCGGACAGCTTGTGCTGTGAGCCGGTGGCCCATCGGCCGCGGGTCTCGCGGTCCTTGTTGACGTGGTCGAGCAGCAGTACCGCGGGGCCGTGCTCGGCGAGCCAGCGGGGCAAGATGCGCCAGAACCCGGCAACGT
>NZ_BMWH01000098.1 GCF_014651135.1 Streptomyces echinoruber | reverse complement strand
GCCGTTGACGGTCTGCACTCCGCCCCCGCTGGAGGCGGGGAGCTGCGAGGCGGGAACCTTGCCGTTCGCGTCGAGCTGGGCGACGCCGTTCGGTGCGCCCGGTGCGGTGTCGGGTACGGCGTGCACGTCGGCGGCGGTGAGGGTGACGGCGGCGGCGGACTTGCCGTTGACGGACTGCACGACGCCCGGGGCGCCGGCCGGGCCGGTCGGTCCCTGGGGTCCGGTCGGGCCCTGGTCGCCCTTGGGCCCCTGCGGGCCCTGCGCGCCCGGGTCACCCTTCGGCCCCTGCGGCCCCTGGGCGCCCTGCGGACCCTGGGGGCCGACGGGCCCGGTGTTGCCCTTGGGTCCCTGGGGGCCGACCAGTGAGGCGAGCCACTGCTCGACCGTGCCCTGAAACCCGTTCTTCACGGCGACTTCGTACGCGCTGTCGCCCCGCACGGCGACGTAGGTCGGCGTCGTCGGGTCGGTCGGCACGACGTCGGCGATATCGACCGCGGGCGTCTCCTTGGGCAAAAGGATCTGGTAGGTACGCCCGTTGGCGACGCCGACCAGTTGTTCGGCCACGCTGTAGGACCAGCCGGACGGGTTCATGCCGGGGGCGTCCGTGGCCGGCAGGGTGACGGCGAACGCGCCTTGTGCGTCGAGGCTCGCGGTGACGGGTCCGCCGAGGATGACGTCGGAGTCGGGGAAGGTGATCAGCGAGGGGGCCCGGAACACCACCTGTCCGGCAAGGGGGGTGCCGTCAGGGAGCAGATACCGGCCCGTCACCC
>NZ_BMWH01000096.1 GCF_014651135.1 Streptomyces echinoruber | reverse complement strand
GACGGCGGCCGGTGGATGGTGCGGCAGGGCGGCCCGGCGCGGCTGTGGGACGAGATCACCGAGCGAGTCGCGCAGTGGCAGGCGGACGGGCGCCCGCCGGCCGACCGTATGCGGCTGCACGTCGGCCCCGACGGGCAACGCCTCACCTGGGTGTGACCGAGGGCTGACGGCTCCGATACCGCCCCGCCCGTCCGTCGTTCCCCTGTGGCGGATGGGCGGGGCTCCCTACTGTGCGTCCCCGCTGCCGGAGTGCTCGGGGGCGGAGACGAACGCGCCGCGCTGGGGGACGACGAACACGGTCCCCTCATCGGCCAGCACGCGGACGGCCTTCCGAGCGGTCATGCGGGCGACGCCGAACTCATCGGCGAGGCGCTGCTCGCCCGGCAGGGGGCGCATGGGTAGCCAGTCCCCGCGCTTGATGCGGGCACGCAGTACCCCCGCGATCTGCACGTATACCGGCACTGGCCCGCCGTGGACGATCTTGTCATCCGGCCCGAAGTCGCTCATGCCTCAGAGAGTAGGGCGCTAGCTTCCAACCCGCTCCACTGTGTACGTACAGTCTCCGAGCTATACGAGTAGAGACCACTGGTATAGCTTCGTCTACGAGAAAGCCCCGGTGACGACGGGCTGGTCGTCACCGGGGCGGAGTGCCCATCAGCTGATAGGGAGCTGACGAACATGGCCGACCTTATCGCGCGTGCCTTCGCGTGCCTGTGTGCGCTGCTGCTGCCCGCTCGGGGGAAGCACCGTGCCACCCCTGCCCCCGCGCCGGACATGGCGCCTACCCCGTCCGCACGGCTCAGGCGCCCGTTGCCGGACCACAAGAGCCCATACGCCCGCGAGGCGGCCGAACGGCGGCCCATCGTGGACACGATCAGCCCGGTACGCCCGTACGTGC
>NZ_BMWH01000095.1 GCF_014651135.1 Streptomyces echinoruber | reverse complement strand
GCGGCGGAGAGTGCGGGGACGGTCTCCGCGGACGCCCCGGCCCAGGGCGGCTCCGGCTCGGGCTCGGGGGGTAAGGGGCAGGCGGGGGGTCTGGTGGCGCTGGCGCTGGCGCAGTACGCGGAGCGGGCGTCGAAGGACCTGCAGTGGATCGCGGCGCGGGCGGGCAAGTCGCTGCAGGGGGCGGCGGACGCGACCACCGCGTACCTGCACGGCGATGAGGAGATGGCGGCGCGGGCGCAGCGGGCGGCGCTGGCGGCGCCGAAGGTGGACCTGCCGGGGGTGGGCCGGGCGTGATCAACCCGGAGGCGATACCGCAGTACACCGGTGACCTGGGGAAGCTGGAGGAGGCCTGCGGCGGGCTGAAGGCGGACGCGGGGCACATCCGCGGCACCGGCCGGGACGTGCATGCCCGGTTCCAGGGGCTTTCGGCCTACTACCGGGCGCCGGAGGCGGAGCAGCTGTTCGCCACCACCCGGCCGGTCAAGGAGCGGGCGGACGACTTCGCGGGGGATCTGGAGACGGTGGCCTCCGCGCTGGCGGCGTACGCGGCGGAGGTGCGGCCGCTGGCGGCGAAGCTCAAGGAGCTGAAGCAGAAGGCGCAGACCTTCGTCGCCGAGACCAAGCAGGATGAGGACTGGCAGTACGACGGGGACAAGGTCGCCGAGCACAACCGGCTGCGGGATGAGGTCACGCAGACGGTGGCGGCGTTCTGGGCGGCGGAGCGGGCCTGCCACAACAAGATCACGGCGTTGTGGGGCGGGACGCAGATGGTGGCCGGGGACGGCTCCAACCGCCCCGACCAGTACGGCTTCAACGCCGCGGATTTGAAGAACGCCAAGGTGCCGTGGGGCGATCCGGTGGAGGAAAAGCACCACTGGTGGGAGGTCGGGCACTGGGTGAAGTCCTTCGTGTGGGACGGCATCGTGGTGGACGGCATCTGGGGCACGATCAAGGGC
>NZ_BMWH01000094.1 GCF_014651135.1 Streptomyces echinoruber | reverse complement strand
CGTACTCCTCCGCGATTTCTCGAATCAGAGCCAAGGACTCTTCGGGGTCGCGAGCGGAAGCCCGCAGACGTTCATACGTCGTGCGCGCGTTGTCTACCGCCGTAGCGGAGTCCGTCACGTGCCCCTGCCCCCTGCTCTCCGAGTACAGGACTGTTGCCCCGTCGTCTGGTGTAAGCAGGGTAAACGGTAGGGACGACGCAGGGGCACCCGCGTTGAAGCGAAGAACTTGAAGCGTGACGTGGGGGTTTCCTGCGTCTGAGGCAAGGTGGCGGAGCTGGTCAGCCATGACGGCCCGGCTGCCCACCACTGTTCGCAGCGTCGACTCGTGCAAGATCACCCACAGCAGGGGCGGGGCGTCGCGCTCCATGACCTCTCGACGGGCCAACCGGGCTTCAACCCTGGTCTTGATCTGGTCGTCAGTCTCGCGCGGGTGCGTGGCCCGGAACGTGGCTTCCGCGTACTCCCACGTCTGCAACATGCCCATGATCAGCGCGTTGGAGTAGTCCTCAACCCGGCTGGCTTGCCTCTCCAAGTTGATGTACGGCACGAACCAACCGGGGTGCCCGCGCTCGCTCACCCGGACCAGCAACCGAGCGAAGTAGCCGGACGTGTTGAAGAACCGGTCACACCCTTCGGCGAAGTGCATCGACGGCAGTGCCTTGCCGTTCTTGACTTTGGATACGTACGGCTCCTTGTAGCCGGTGAAGTCGGCTAGCTCCCGCTGGGTGGCTCCCTTGTGGGCCAGGGCCGCCTCTACCTCACGCCCGAACCACTCAAGGCCATTCGCGGGCTCACCGTTCAGTTCGGGTGATGGTTCGGTCATCCGTTCAACTCCCATTCTTTCCAAGTGGTTTGGAAAGCCTTCCGACCTGTTGAGCGTACGTCGCGCTGGTGATGCTGGGAGTACACAACGTAAGTACCCGCCCCGCATGAGGGACGAACGACCGACGGCGTACGGAGTGGCAGGCATGACGACGGCAGGCAGGCAGCAGACGGCCACGGACAAGGTCAGAGACGCTGAGCGGGCGCGTGACGACTCGCGCGA
>NZ_BMWH01000093.1 GCF_014651135.1 Streptomyces echinoruber | reverse complement strand
GTGGGAGGTGATGTGCTCGTCGGCGGGGTCGTTCGCCGGGTCGTCGTGCACGACGAGGTGCTCGTAGGTGGTGGAGCGCTGGGCCGGGACGCGGCCCGCGGCGCGGATCAGCGTGATCAGCTCCCGCAGGTTGGCGCGGTGCCGGGCGCCGGCGGAGGAGACCACGTTCTCCTCCAGCATGATCGAGCCGAGGTCGTCGGCGCCGTAGTGCAGGGAGAGCTGGCCGACCTCCTTGCCGGTGGTCAGCCAGGAGCCCTGGATGTGCGCGACGTTGTCCAAAAACAGCCGGGCGACGGCGATCATGCGCAGGTACTCGAAGAGGGTGGCCTGGGTGCGGCCCTTCAGGTGGTTGTTCTCCGGCTGGTAGGTGTAGGGGATGAAGGCGCGGAAGCCGCCGGTGCGGTCCTGCACGTCCCGGATCATGCGCAGGTGCTCGATGCGCTCGGCGTTGGTCTCGCCGGTGCCCATCAGCATGGTGGTGGTGGACTCCACGCCCAGCCGGTGCGCGGTCTCCATGATCTGAAGCCAGCGCTCGCCGGACTCCTTCAGCGGCGCGATCGCCTTGCGGGGGCGTTCGGGCAGCAGCTCGGCGCCGGCGCCGGCGAAGGAGTCCAGGCCGGCTTCGCGCAGGCGGGTGATGGCCTCCTCGACGCTGACGTGGGAGACGCGGGCCATGTGCGCCACCTCGGAGGCGCCCAGGGAGTGGATGACCAGCTGGGGGAAGGCCTCCTTGATGGCGCGGAAGTGCCGCTCGTAGTACTCCACGCCGAAGTCGGGGTGGTGGCCGCCCTGGAACATGATCTGGGTGCCGCCCAGCTCCACGGTCTCCGCGCAGCGGCGCAGGATGTCGTCCAGGTCGCGCACCCAGCCCTTGGCGCTGGTGGGCGGGGCGTAGAAGGCGCAGAACCGGCACGCGGTGACGCACACGTTGGTGTAGTTGATGTTGCGTTCGATGATGTAGGTGGCGATGTGCTCGCGGCCGGCGTAGCGGCGCCGGCGGGCGGCGTCCGCGGCGGCGCCCAGCGCGTGCAGCGGCGCGTCGCGGTAGAGGG
>NZ_BMWH01000092.1 GCF_014651135.1 Streptomyces echinoruber | reverse complement strand
AGCGGGGTGGCGGCGACGGAGGCGACGACGGCCCGGAAGACGTCGACGACGGCCCGCAGAATCGAGCGGTGCGTCGCGGTGACGACGTCGACGGCCTCGGCGGCGAGGCGGTCGACGGCCTGCGCGTTGGGGGTGCGGTCGTCGACCAGGGCGCGCGCGTCGTCGGACAGGGCGCCCAACTCCGCGACCGCGGCACGGTGGCCGCGGTTGTACGACTCGGCGACGGCGTCGAACACTTCGAGCTGCGTCGCCCGGCCCAGCTCGTCGACGACGGCCTGTGTCGCGCGCCTGAGCTTCTGCACGGCGGCGAGCTTGGCCTCGACCCACCCGGGCGCGTCGAGGCCGGCGGCGAGCTGCCGCGCGATGATGCCGAGCAACCGTTCTTCGGCGTCGGCGTACATGTCGCGCGTCGTCGCGGCCAGATCCTCGACCATGCCCGGATGAATCGGCACGCCCGATCACCCCCCGGTCTCACGCGGCGAGCGGGTAGGTGCCTCCCGGGTCGGGCATGTCCGCAGCGCCGGTCTCCCGGAGGATCGCGGCGACCTCGGCGTCGACCTGGTCGTCTTCCCACTCCGGGTGGAGCCATCGCACCTTGGTCGCCGTGCTGACGGCCCCGGCCCGGTTGAGCAGGTCGAGCGTGGTCGCCGTGGCCTGCTCGGACTCGGCGACGCCGTCGCCGAACTCGACGCGCGGGCGTTCCGGTCGGATCGGCCGTCCGAAGTGGATCGCGTCGAGCTGCAACAGCACGTGCAGGATGTGTGCGAGCGGGTTTCGCCAGTACCCGGCCTTCTTCTTCCTGGTCACCATCGACCGGGCGTCGCGGCTGTCGACCTCGGTCGCGGTGATCGGCTGTCCTCCGCCGTCGAGGCCGAACGACTGGGCGCTGTACCCGGCGGACTGGGCGGCCTGCCTCATCAGGGCCTCGGCGCTGCGCTGGTGCTCCTCAACCCGTATGGCGAACTGGGACAGGGTGATGCCGTTGCCCTCGGTGGGCGGCATCCGAAGCGAGTGCCAGACCTCGCGGTCGTCGTCGAACGACGCGCCCTGTCCGGGCCCATGATCCCGCAGGTAGCCATCGGGCACGATC
>NZ_BMWH01000091.1 GCF_014651135.1 Streptomyces echinoruber | reverse complement strand
GGGCGGCCCGCCTACGAGAACCGTCTGCACCGGCCGTACGGGGAGGCGGTCACGATCGGCACGGAGCTGGGCACCTGGACGCTCGACACCGCCGGCCTTCCGCGGTACAGCGCGAAGGAGATGGGGATGCCGGAGGAGGAGCCCTGACCGGGCGGGCCGGCTACCCGCCGCGAGTCGGCATGCCCTCACCGGTCTTGAGGTGAGCCGTGAGTTTTTGCAGCGTCGCCCACGCGTCGGCGTCGGTTCCGTCGCCCAGCGGGTAGTGCAGGGCCGGGTGCGTGTGCGGGCCGAGCCGCCGGGGGCGCAGGGCGAGGGGCGGCCGACGGGCGTGATCGAGGCCGGTCCTTCGCACGTCCCGGGCGCCGAGTGTGAAGGAGACCGGGATCGGCGGGGCCTCCAGGCATGGCGGCAGGGTCAGGTCGGCGCGGGCCGCGCGCAGGGTGGTGAGCATCGTCGCCAGATCGTGCTTGTCGACCAGTGCGGCGGCGAGGGATTCGAGGGCGTCCAGCGGAACGTCCCCGGCGGACTCGTATCCCAGCGTGAGTGTGACGTCCTGCGCGACACCCGCCGTCGTACGCGAGACGCGGAGGGTGGCGAGGGCCGGGCGGCCCGGATCGCCGACCGCGAGGAGATGCGTCGGCGCGGGGGAGCGGTCCCGGGCCAGGTCCGTCAACTGGCGAGGTGACCAGGGCAGGTTGACCGGCTCCGCGGTGCCCCAGCCGGCGGGCGGCGCGCCCGTCAGGTGCCGCCAGGCCGCCTCCAGCCCGAGGCCGAGGGTCAGGTCGGCGTCGGGGGCGTGGACCGTGCGGAAGGAGACGGTGAGCTGGCGTTCCGATGTGGGCGCGGACTGCCGGGTGAAGGCATCGGCGACCGTGCCGGCGCCGGCGGAGAACGTACCGTCCCGCCAGGCGAGCCGGGCGCCGGACAGGCCGTCGTAGTAGCCGCCCTCCGGGTCCTGGACCACCCACCGGTTGGGTGCGCCCGCCAGCGCCTGCCGCAGGGGGAGGGTGAGACGGGAGTGGGCGGGGGTGACCAGGTGCAGGGCACGGTTCGCGGCGGCCACCGTGCGCAGCACGCCGGACAGCCAGGTGGTCAGGGCGAGGA
>NZ_BMWH01000090.1 GCF_014651135.1 Streptomyces echinoruber | reverse complement strand
GTAGCTTCTCGCGGGTGGTCGCCCGCTCGGCGTACACGATGCTACGCAGGGTTGACCGGGCGATGGGGTGGTTGCGGATGAGCTGGGGAGCGATGCGTTCGGCCGTCTCCAGTTCCTTGAGTGCCTTGTCGCGGTTTCCGTCCCACAGCCAGGCGCGCGCTATGTCCATGTGGTAGTGCCCGCGCCGGGAGTTGGGCAGGGTCTCGATCACGTGTGGCTGCACGTGCCGGTTCATGCCCAGTGCGCGGCCTTGCTCGTGCATCTCCAGTGCGACGCTGATTGCGTGGATCTGCACGTTGCCTGGTGAGAACGTCAGGCTGTGCCGGTCGTAGATCGGGGGGCCTGCGTACTGCGCTACTCGGGTGGACGCGTCCCATGCGTACCTGATCCGGTCGCGCACTTCGGCGCGGCGTCCGGCTCGGGCGGCGGAGACAGCGGCACGGAGTTGGAGCGATCCCCAGGCGCGGATGGCGAGCTGGTCGCCGTGGTCGTACTCCTGCTGCACGCTGCGAATGGCCTTGTCCGACAGGGCCATTGCGTCGTCCCAGTCCGCGGTGGCCCACATGTCCCATACGCGCATCCAGTCGGCGACGGCCGGCATGACGGGGTCACCGGAGAGGCGGGCCGACCATGCGGCCCGCTCGCAGGCCATCGCGATCAGCTCGGGGTGTCCGAGGGCGTGCGCGGCGGTGTGGGCGAACTTGCAGCACACGGCATAGATGGCGTACGCCTCTTCGCGCTCGTGCCCGGTTGAGACTTCCGCGAGGGCGCGGGCCTCGCGGAACAGGTCGGGAAGTACCTGCATGATCGCGACGTTGGCTGCGGCGTCCCGTAGGCGGTGCAGGCGGGTGGTTTCCTGCCAGAGCTGGGAGGCAGGGCGGGGGGTGCCGTCGAAGACGGGGGCGAGGTCGTAGCGGCGCAGCTCGCGCATGATGGCTGCGGCGGACACCTGCCATTGGTTCTCGGCCGGTGAACTGTTGTACGGGCGGCCGATCAGGTCGTTGGGGTGTACGTGCAGCTCGGAGGCAATCAGGTTGAGCAGGCCGACGCGGTCCAGCTCGATGTGTCCGCGCTCCATCTTGGACACCCAACCCTGGGTCTTGCCCAGGGCGGCGGCGAGGTCGGCCTGTGTCATGCCGAGGC
>NZ_BMWH01000089.1 GCF_014651135.1 Streptomyces echinoruber | reverse complement strand
GACGTGCGAGCCGGGGCAGGACGTGTGACCGCCCCACGCGCTACCGCCCATCGCGTGGTAGCCGAGGCCGCGCCCGGACGTCGAGTTGGTCACCTGCAACGGCACGTCGTAGGTCTTGTGCGCCCACGCCAGTACCTCGGCGACGCGGTCGAGCTGGGCAGTGGTGAGGCTGTCGCCGCCCCGCCCCTCGTTCTCGACAGACAGCCACGCGGTGTTGCCGCCGGCCTGCGCCCACGCGCGGTCGCGGGTGTCGACCCACTGGCGGAGTCGGCCGGTCCGGCTGGTGCCGAAGTGGCTGGACGCCTTGGCCTTGGGGTTGCGGAACCAACTGTCGGTGCCCTCAAAGGTCCCGTCCATGATGTGGACGACGACACCGCGCACCTCAGCCTGACCGTTGCTGGTGAAGTTCACGGGAATGGGGCGCCACTCGGCGCCGGGCATACGTGCCACGGGGGTACTCCAGACATGAGAAAACGCCCGGCGCGGTGCGCTCGGGCGTGCGATGTGCGAGGGGGTGGGCGGCGGTCTAGGCGAGGCCGACCCAAAAGCGGTTCGCCCCGTTCTCCATGCTCGACAGGGTGAGCGAGGCCGGGGCGCTGCTGGCGCCGATCGAGTACACGCCGAACCGGCGGACCAGGGTGTAACCGAACTGGTTCGGCGGGGCGCCGGCGCCGGACTCAGCGGCGAGCAGCATCGGGCCATCGCCGGTCGTGGTGTTGTAGACCATGCGCCACGCGACGTAGTAGATGCCGGGCGCCGCGGAGTAGGCGGCCGTGAGGGGGCTCGATATCGTGCCGCCTCCGGCGTCGTGCTCCTCTGGGGGCTCGTAGGCGGCGGTCGACATGTCGCCGGTCGCGGCGACCTTCGTTCCGCTGCTGTTGTAGAGGGCGGCCCACGATCCGGTTTGCAGGCCGCCCGCGTAGCCGGTGGCGAACCACACGATCCGGTTGATCGTGGCTGTGGTGCGCAGGATCACGGCCGTGACCCGGATCGGGCCCGACCCCGGGTACAGGCCGGTCGATACGGCGAGGGCGGGGTCGAATGCCCAGCACGCGAGGCCGTGGTCGGCCGGGCTCCACTCGCCTGCGAACGCTGCCGCGTCGACGTACGACTTGCGGGCGAGGTGGTTTGCGCTGGTCGGTGCCGCGCTGC
>NZ_BMWH01000088.1 GCF_014651135.1 Streptomyces echinoruber | reverse complement strand
GGCGCCAGGGTCGATCGACTTCGGCTTGGGCAGGACGGCCCGCAGATGCGTGCTGGTGCCCACGGCGCGTACGAACGAGGGACGCTCGGGCAGAAGGTGTGTGATCAGGAAGGACGACGGCCGTTCGTCCGGTGCGAAGGTGTCCGCGATGCGCGCGAAGTACGAGTCAAGACGTGCACGCTCGAACTGTTCCATTGGCTCACTTCCCTTGGTTGGGCTGTGCGGCGTCGAACAGGTGGTGCACCCGCCCCCGCGCCGGGGAGTCAGGGGACGCGGGGGCGGGGGTCATCGGGCCGTGGGGCGTCCTCGGGGTCTGCGGTGACGGCCCTTCCCGGCCGGGGTACGGGGTGGACACCCGGCCGGGAAGGGAGCTTGCGGGGGTGCTGGTCGGCGGGTGGGCAACGGATACACCCGGAGGGAGTACCGGGCGTCGTAGTCCGTCACCGTGAATCCGAACGCGCGGCCGGCGGCGAGGGTTCGGAGCGCGTACTCGTACGCCTGGTCGTTGCTGGCCCAGACACTCAGCTCGACGTCGGGACGAGGCGTGTTGGGGCCCGTGGTGGTCAGCGGGGCATCCCGGAGGTATACGGCCTCGGGGGGAGGTGACAGCAGCCGGGCGAGGCGGTGAGCCTCGGCGCGCAGCCATCGGGCGGCGAGCCGAGGGGAGGGGCCACGGTAGGTGGCGAGTAGAACCTCGCGGGTGCCGCGGAGGTCACGGGCGGTCGCCTCGCAGCGGTATGCGATGGGGGCCCGGGTCAGGACTCGTGCGGAAGTCGGCGGCGCGAGCATCGGCACGGCCCGGCTCACCGCGCATGCTCCCGTGCCGCTTCCCTCGCCTCGATGACCTTGGCGAGCTGGGCGTAGTACAGCTCGACCTGTCCGGGGGTGAGGACGAGCAGGGTGTCGCAGGTGCCGCCGTCCTCGTAGTGGACGGTCACCGGTAGGGCGGCCTGCTGCGCGCGGTGGTCGTAGATCGCATCGCGCTGCATGGGCGTGGCGTGCGTGGGGCGGGCCGGTACGGGGCGCAGCGTGGTCCCGTCGGAGCTTGCGCGCCAGTCCTCGCCGCCGCTGGGCGGGCGAAGTTGGTATGAGGCCGAACTGTCGCTCGGCAGGGCGACCACTACCCCGATCCTTCCGCCCTTGGCGAGGTCGAGGGCGAGGTCGCCGAGGCGGGGGTGAAACGGGGCGCCAGCGCTTAACT
>NZ_BMWH01000087.1 GCF_014651135.1 Streptomyces echinoruber | reverse complement strand
CGAGTTTCATGGCGGCCCGTACCCTAAACCGACTCAGGTGGTCAGGTAGAGAATACCGAGGCGTTCGGGTGAACTGTGGTTAAGGAACTCGGCAAAATGCCCCCGTAACTTCGGGAGAAGGGGGGCCGCGCCCGGTGATGGAGCTTGCCTCCGGAGCTGGGGGTGGCCGCAGAGACCAGCGAGAAGCGACTGTTTACTAAAAACACAGGTCCGTGCGAAGCCGTAAGGCGAGGTATACGGACTGACGCCTGCCCGGTGCTGGAACGTTAAGGGGACCGGTCAGCTCACCTTCGGGTGGGCGAAGCTGAGAACTTAAGCGCCAGTAAACGGCGGTGGTAACTATAACCATCCTAAGGTAGCGAAATTCCTTGTCGGGTAAGTTCCGACCTGCACGAATGGCGTAACGACTTCTCGACTGTCTCAACCACAGGCCCGGTGAAATTGCACTACGAGTAAAGATGCTCGTTTCGCGCAGCAGGACGGAAAGACCCCGGGACCTTTACTACAGTTTGATATTGGTGTTCGGTTCGGCTTGTGTAGGATAGGTGGGAGACTGTGAAGCGGGCACGCCAGTGTCCGTGGAGTCGTCGTTGAAATACCACTCTGGTCGTGCTGGATGTCTAACCCGGGTCCGTGATCCGGATCGGGGACAGTGTCTGACGGGTAGTTTAACTGGGGCGGTTGCCTCCCAAAGGGTAACGGAGGCGCCCAAAGGTTCCCTCAGCCTGGTTGGCAATCAGGTGGTGAGTGTAAGTGCACAAGGGAGCTTGACTGTGAGACCGACGGGTCGAGCAGGGACGAAAGTCGGGACTAGTGATCCGGCGGTGGCTGGTGGAAGCGCCGTCGCTCAACGGATAAAAGGTACCCCGGGGATAACAGGCTGATCTTCCCCAAGAGTCCATATCGACGGGATGGTTTGGCACCTCGATGTCGGCTCGTCGCATCCTGGGGCTGGAGTCGGTCCCAAGGGTTGGGCTGTTCGCCCATTAAAGCGGTACGCGAGCTGGGTTTAGAACGTCGTGAGACAGTTCGGTCCCTATCCGCTGTGCGCGTTGGAGTCTTGAGAAGGGCTGTCCCTAGTACGAGAGGACCGGGACGGACGAACCTCTGGTGTGCCAGTTGTCCTGCCAAGGGCATGGCTGGTTGGCTACGTTCGGGAGGGATAACCGCTGAAAGCATCTAAGCGGGAAGCCTGCTTCGAGATGAGGACTCCC
>NZ_BMWH01000086.1 GCF_014651135.1 Streptomyces echinoruber | reverse complement strand
ACCGGCCTGCGCGGCCTCGCCGAACGCCTCGACGCCGTCGACGGCGTCCTGGTGGTGGACTCCCCGCCGGGCGGCCCCACCACGATCACCGCGGAACTGCCCTGGCGGGACCGTGCGGAGGACGCCGACCGGCCTGCGAGGTAGGGAAAACCCCCGTACGGGACGGCGACGGGCTCCATGGTCGTCCGGCCCGCCGCCGAGGAGGCTGGAAGCACCGGTGAACGACGGCACGCGCACCACCGGGCGACCACCGCACGAGCCGCGCGCACCGCACGAGCCGCGCGCACTGCACAAGCCGCACGCACCGCACGAGCCGCACGCGACAGACCACGGGATGGGACAGGACGGGACGGGACGACACCGATGGCCACGGAGTACGGGAAGTACGCGCCCTACGGCGGATACGCCGGACACGGCGAGGACGACAGGCACGACGAGCACGACGAGCACGCCGGGTACACCAGGCACGCCGGGTACGGCGAGCGCCGCCGGCGCCCCCTATTGCCGGCCGGGCTGCGGGCGCCGTTCGAGACGCGCAGCTGGCTGGAGTTCTGCTACGTGCTGCTGAGCCTGCCCGTCGGGATCATGCTGTTCGTGTACGCCGTGACGATGGTGTCGCTGGGTGCCGGCCTGCTGGTGACGTTCCTGGGCGTCCCGGTGCTGGCGGCGGCGCTGGCGGGATGCCGCGGGTTCGGGGCGCTGGAGCGGATGCGGGCGCGCGGGCTGCTCGGGCTGGCGGTGGACGACCCGGCGCCGCTGCGGGTGCGGCGCGGCGGCCCGATGGCGTGGATGGGCGCCGTCCTCAGGAACGGCACGTCGTGGCGGGCCCTGCTGTACGCGCTGCTGCTCATGCCGTGGGCGGTGTTCTCCTTCAGTGTCGCCGTGACCGTCTGGACGGTGGGCTGGACGCTGCTGACGTACCCGCTGTGGTTCTGGGTCTTCCCGATGTACGCCGGCCAGGGCGGTCTGCAGCTGTACGGCGACGAGACCCACCGCGTCTACCTGGACAACCCGTTCGAGATCACGGTGACCGCGCTGGTCGGGCTGCTGTTCACGCTGGGCGCGCCGTGGATCGTACGGGCCCTGACGACGGTGGACCGGCTACTGGTGCACGGGCTGCTCGGCCCGTCGCGGCTGGCGACGCGGGTGGTGGAGCTGGAGTCGGATCGGGGGGTGGTGGTGGACACGGCCGCCGCGGACCTGCGGCGCATCGAACGC
>NZ_BMWH01000085.1 GCF_014651135.1 Streptomyces echinoruber | reverse complement strand
AGGCGGGGGAGATCGACGGCGGGGTGAGCCACAGCGCCCACCTGTTTCAGGCCCGGGTGCCGAAGGTGGCCGACGTGCGCACGGTGGTCGTCGGCGAGCAGGTGTTCAGTGCCCGTATCACGGCTCCGCCCGGGGTCGTCGACTGGCGAGCCGTGTACCAGAGCCTCACCTATGAGCCGATCACCTGCCCGGATGAGATCCGCGGGGCGCTGCTGCGGTTTCTCGCCGACTTCGGCCTGAACTTCGGCGCCTTCGACTTCGCGGTGACCGCGGACGGTGCATGGTGGTTTCTGGAGTGCAACCCCAACGGCCAGTGGGCGTGGCTCGAAGACGCGGCCGGACTGCCGATCACACACGCAATCGCAGACCTGTTGGAGAACGGAGCGAGCCAGCATGACTGACCCCCTGCCGTCGGAACACCTCCGGGCGGACCTCGCGCGGCGCCTGGCCAAGTCGGGCGCCCTGCACAGCCCGGAATGGGAAGCGGCCGTCATGGCCGTACCCCGTGAGGCGTTCCTCTCGCGCGGATGGTTCGAGTACGAAGACGGCGGCTGGTACCGCCCGGTGACAGGGAGCACGGCGGCCGGACTCGCGCGCATCTACGAAGACGACACCCTCGTGACGCAGGTGGCCGGGAGCGTCTTCCCCGACCAGGTCGAGGGGCGTATCGCGGCGGCCCCGTCATCGTCGTCCACCCTGCCGAGTCTCGTCGTGCGGATGCTCGAAGACCTGCGGGCGACCGAGGGTACGCGTGTACTGGAGATCGGCACGGGCACGGGCTACTCAACCGCGCTGCTGTGCCATGTCGTCGGTGAGGACAACGTGACCACGGTCGAGGTGGACGCGGAGGTGTCCGCGCGCGCCGGAATGGCCCTCGCGGGCGCCGGGTACTGGCCGACGCGCGTGGTCGGCGACGGCCTCGCGGGCTACAAGGAGGGCAGCCCGTATGACCGGGTGATCGCCACATGCAGCGTGCGCACCGTGCCCGGCGACTGGCTCGCGCAGACCCGGCCCGGTGGTGAGGTCCTGGTCACCGTCGGCGGCTGGATGCACGCATCCGAACTCGTCCGGCTGACAGTCGCCGACGACGGCACGGCCAGCGGCCCGGTTCTCGGCGGACAGGTGTCGTTCATGCTCGCCCGCCCCCACCTTCCGCCCCCGCTGGGCATCCTGCCGGACCTGAGCGAGGGCGAAGCGGCGCCCGCAGAGCTGGGCGCGGATGCGCT
>NZ_BMWH01000084.1 GCF_014651135.1 Streptomyces echinoruber | reverse complement strand
AACAGGGTCGCCTCGTCGACGTAGGCGAGCTGTGCGGTAAGGCCACGTAGGCGGCCCTCGGCGCGGGCGTCGGCGGCGCCGATCAAGTGGACGGTGCGGCCGAGGATCGTCGCCGTGGTCGCCCCGCGCGTGTGCACGATGTGCCGGGCGAGCGGCCCGAACAGGGCGCGGTCCTGCAACGGCTCCAACACGTTGCGCTCGATCGTCTGGAGGCTGCGCCCGACGACGATGATCAGGCCGGACGGCCCGGCCGTGGCGACCGCGATGCAGAAAGCGAGCAGGGACGCGATGGTCTTGCCGCTGCGCACGCTGCCGTGCCACAGGTTGATACGGGCGGTCGCCTGCCCGATGGACAGGAGTTGCTTTCGGGACAGGGGCAGGCGGTCGAGGTCGAGCAGCGCGGCTCACCTCCCAGCGGCGCCCCCGTCGTCGTCCTGGTCGTCGAGGGTCTGGTCGTGGGCGGCCTGCGTCAGGGCCTCGCCGAGCGCACCCAACATGCTGCGCACCTGCTCGGCGTTCTCTCCGCCCTCGGCAGGGGCGAGGCGTAGCGAGGTGCCGACGGCGGTCTGTACCGAGGCGATGATCTGGCGTTGGTCGCCGAACCTGGGGCGGTCGAGGCGGGTCTCGTGCCACTCGCCGTCGCGGCCGGCGAACTCGCCGACGGTGCACGGTGCCCACAGTTGGCCGAGCATCTGCTCGGCGGCGGCCTGTAGGTCGAGGGCGAGGGCGGCGCGGCGCGCGGCGAGGTCCGCGGTGCGCACGCGGGTCGCGGCCTCGACCTGCTCGGCCCGGTCGAACGACAGGGGCGGCTCGAACGCGGCGGCGATCTTCGACACGGTCGAGGGGGAGCGTTTCAGCTCGCGGGCGATCTCGTTGCGGGACTTGCCCGCGGCGTGCAGCTCGCGCACGCGCCGGCGGTCGGCGTCCGTGATGGGGCGTGCCATCGGCGGTCACCTCCCGCCCAGCGAAGTCGTGTGGTGCGCGCGAGTCTTGTCCGGTTCGCCTTGTGATCAACCGATGCGCATCGCTAGCGTCTTCGGTGCGCCGGGCGACTCAACCAGCCCGAACCCGACAGCTCACCGTGCAGGCGCGAGAAAGGGCGCCGAATCTACCCCGTCCGAGGCGTTAGCCGAATCGACGCCAGGGGAGAGCACGGGACCCAAGGTAAGTGCGGGTCTGTAGATCAGTCCCGCTTGGGGTGAAGCGCTCACAGAGGAACGATGACGCGGTCATGTTCCGGAAGTTC
>NZ_BMWH01000083.1 GCF_014651135.1 Streptomyces echinoruber | reverse complement strand
CGGGTGGATGAGCAGGCCGCGGGTGCGGGCGTCGGCGGCGAGGTTGCCGACGCGGTCGAGGGCGGCGCGGGCGTCGGCGAGCTGCCGCTCGCGGTGCTCGGCGCGCTGCTCGATCTCGCGTATGGCGGCGTCGGCGGCCTCGCGGTGTCGTTCGAGGGCCTGCGTGGTGCCGGCCATCGCCCGCCGGTTCTCGTCGGCGAGGCGCATCTCTTCGGCGACGTGGGCGCGCAGTAGGGCACCCTCGGCCGGGGTGATCACGCCCCGCTCGGCGCGGGCGAGCAGGACGTCGAGGACGGCGCGCCGGTCGTGGCGGTCTCGGGTGCGGCCCTTGGGCGCGCGCTGCTGGGGACGGGGGGTCATGCGGGGTGCTGCTCCTGGTCGTCGAGGTCGAGGGCGAGCTGTCCGGGGGTGGCGGGGCGCGGCTGCTCGGCGAGGGCGTACAGGTCCACGGGGAGGGCCCGGGTGCCGGGCGGCCGTGTCTTGCGCCGGCACTTCGGCCCGTAGCCGTCGGGCGAGGGTGCGCGCAGCGGTCGACGGCACGCCCGGCACGTCCGGGCGGGGGTCATCGGGTGTCGTCCGGGGCGCGGCCGGGCTCGCCGGACAGGGCCCATGTGATGAGCCGGACGGCGGCGGCGAGCAGGACGGCGGCCACGGTGAGGTTCGCGGCGACGGCCTGGGCGGGGCTCACCGGTCGGCCCCCTCGCGGTCGTCAGCGTCGGCGAGGGCCTGCTCGTCGGCGAGGCGGTCGGCGTACGCGGTGAGGGTGCGGCGGGCGTTGCTGAATCCGGTCAGCAGGCCGCGCGTTGAGCGGTTGAGTCCCCATCGGCCCCGGGTGGCGTCCTGCTCGTGGTCGACCAGGGCGGCGAGGTGCCGGGCGTGGGCGCCGAGCAGGATTCGGGCGGCGGCGAGGGCCTGCGCGGGGGTTCGCGGGGCGTCGTCGAGCAGGACGTCGCGGAGCGTGGCGAGGGCGGGGTCGCGGTCTTCGGCGTTGAAGTCGAGGGCGTCGCGCACGTCGGCCACCCAATCCGCGGGGGCCTGCTGCGCCTCACGCGTGGCGGTGTGGTCGAGGCTGTCGGCGAGCTGCCGCAGGACGCCGGCGGCCTGGTGCGGGTGCAGGTTCGAGGACACGTCGGTCGTGCCGTCGTTGCGTACGGCGATGATCAGACGGTGCGTGTCGAGCGAGGCGACGGCTATGCGGTCGGGCACGCGGGTCATGGTCGGGGTCGCTCCTGTCCGTGAACGGGGTGTCAGTGCTGCGCGTTGGCGTGGGCGGCGGTGCGGGCGCGGTGCACGTCGTAGCGGCGCTGCCGGGTGCCGCTGTGC
>NZ_BMWH01000082.1 GCF_014651135.1 Streptomyces echinoruber | reverse complement strand
GGGCGCGGTGCGGCTGCTGACCGAGGCCCGGGCGTGGCCGCAGACCGGCGACCGGCCCCGGCGGGCCGCCGTCTCCGCCTTCGGCGTCAGCGGAACCAACGCCCACGTCATCCTCGAACAGGACCGGGTACAGGACGGCGAGGCGCCGGACACCCCCCGTACTTCTCTCCCTGTCCTGGCCTGGCCTCTCTCCGGCCACACTGAAGAAGCCCTGCCCGCCCAGGCGCAACGCCTCTACGACTTCCTCGCCGCACACCTCGAAACCGACCCGGTCGACATCGCCTGGTCCCTCACGACCACACGCACCTCCCTCACCCATCGCGCGGTCGTTCTGGGAAACGACCGCGAGGAATTGGTGCGGGGTCTGCGGTCCTTGGCGTCCGGAGAGTCCGCGCCGGAGGTGCCCACCGGGCGCGTCGGCGAAGAAGGTCGCCTGGCGTTCCTGTTCTCGGGGCAGGGGTCCCAACGGCTGGGTATGGGGCGGGAGTTGTATGACGCCTTCCCTGTGTTCGCCGAAGCGTTCGACGCGGTGGTGGCCGAGGTGGGGGAGGAGCTGCGGCAGGTCGTCTTCGGGGACGACGCCGAGCGGCTGGACGAGACGCGCTGGGCGCAGCCGGCTCTGTTCGCCGTCGAGGTCGCCCTGTTCCGGCTGGTGGAGTCCTGGGGGGTGCGGCCGGACTACCTGGTGGGGCACTCCGTCGGGGAGCTGGCCGCCGCCCATGTGGCCGGGGTGCTGTCGCTGGCCGATGCCTGCCGTCTCGTCGTCGCCCGCGGGGAGCTGATGCAGCAACTCCCGCCCGGCGGGGCCATGGTGGCCATCGAGGCCGCCGAGGAGGAGGTGCGGCCGCTGCTCAAGGGCCGGGAGGCCGAGGTGGCGGTGGCGGCGGTCAACGGGCCGCGTGCGGTGGTCGTTTCCGGCGTGGAGGAGGCCGTCACGGCGGTGGCCGGGGAGCTGGCGGCGCAGGGCCGTCGTACCACCCGGCTGCGGGTCAGCCACGCCTTCCACTCCCCGCTGATGGAGCCGATGCTCGACGACTTCCGGGAGGTGGCCGCGTCCGTCACTTACGCGCCCCCGGCGATTCCGGTGGTCTCCAACGTCACCGGCCGCCTCGCCGAGGAGGGCGAGCTGGCCTCCCCCGAGTACTGGGTGCGGCACGTGCGCGAGGCGGTGCGGTTCGCCGACGGCGTGGCCTGGCTGGCCGATCAGGGGGTGACCCGGTTCGTCGAGCTGGGCCCGGACGGCACCCTGACCGCCCTCGCCCAGACGGCTCTCCCCGAGGCCGCCGACGTTCTCCTCACCCCCACCCTCCGCAAGGACCGTGACGAGCCCGCCGCCCTTCTGAAGGCGCTGGCCCGG
>NZ_BMWH01000081.1 GCF_014651135.1 Streptomyces echinoruber | reverse complement strand
CCCGGGTGATCCGGTGCCGCTCGTCCTGGTCCTCGTCGTCGTCGCCGTACAGCTTGGCGGCGGCGCGTTTCAGGTCGTCCCAGAACTCGCGGTCGTCGAGGTGGTCGTCGACGGCCTGGTCGTCGGCGAGGACACCCCACGCGACCGGGGCGGGCACGGCGTCGCCCATCGCCTCGGCGAGGCTGTCGCGGTCGGCGAGCAGGTTGTCGACGTCGTTGCCGGTGTCGGCCGGCGCGGGCAGGGGCGCGGCGTCGGCGTCGCGGCGGTCCATCTCCTCGGCGATCCGCAGTAGCTCGGCGTTGTCGGCGTACTGCATCGCCCACGCGAGGTCGTCGTCGCTGAACTGGGCGAGGTCGGCGGCGAGGTTCCCGCCGGGGAACAGGCGCCCCAGCATGTCGCGTCGGGCGGCCTCGGCCTCGATAGCGTCGCCCTCCGGGGTGCCGTGTCCGGCGGCCCCGTAGCGGGCGGCGAGCTGCGCGTCGGACAGGCCGACCAGGTCGGGGCGCACGCCGGGGAGTCGGCTGGCGCGGTCGCGCCGGTCCAGCTCCGCCATGATGCGCACCTGGTCGCGCTCGTCGACGTGCGGGAACACGCGGGCGAGGTCGTCGTCGGACAGGTCGAGCAGGTCGTCGACCAGCCGCCCGCGCGGTGCGGCGCGGGCGAGCAGGGCCTCGCGGTCGCGGCGGTCGGTCTCGGCCTCGATCCGCTGCCGGGCGCGGTCGTCGAGCGGCGTACGGAGCGCGGCGGCGAGCTGGTCGTCGCTCATCTCCCGTACCGACTCGTCGTCGCCCGACCAGACGCGGGCGGCCTCGACCTGCTCGGGCGTGGCCTCGGTCCGCTTCTCGGGGAGGTTCCCGGCGCCGGGCTGCTCGCGGTGCCGCAGGCGGCGCAAGTCCGGGTGGTCGGCGAGGTGGTCGCGCATGGCGGCCTGCCACGCGCGGACCTTGGCGCGGGCGGCGCGCTGCGCCTCGGGGGTGAGGGCCGCGGCCTCCCTGCGCTTCCACTTACGTACGTGCCGCTCGATCTCCCGCTGACGCTGCCCGGCGCGGTATCCGTCCGGGTCGCTGGTGGCAGCCTCGACGCGGGTGATCCCGGGCGTGTAGGCCGACACGCTGTGGCGGCAGTTGGGGTGCTGGAGCCCGGCGGCGCGCGCTTCGTCGAGCGATCCGGCGACGCGGACGGGCACCATGCGGCCGTCCTCGATGGCGTGCTCGATCTCGACCGTGCGCGCCCCGGGGGGCCCGCTGATCGTCAACACGCGGCCTTCCCATGGGCGGCACAGGGGGCACTCACGGGGGGCGTCGGAGACGACGACCAGGTCGACGCCGTGCTCGGTGAGGGTACGCATGTGCGCCTCGGTCGCGGCCCGCGCGGTCGCCGT
>NZ_BMWH01000080.1 GCF_014651135.1 Streptomyces echinoruber | reverse complement strand
GCGGAAGTAGTGGAACCGCTCGGCGATGGCGTCGGCGGGGGTGCCCAGTGCGAGCAGACGGGCGACGATGCCGCCCTCTTCGTCCTCGAAATCGAGGTACACCACGGCGTTACCGAGAGCGAGTTCGGCCGCCGTGACGGTGAGCGCAAGCCATGTCTTCATGGCCTCGGGCTCGGCGAAGATGCTGTGCAGCCGCCCGGGGTAGAACATGCCCGCCCCGTCGTCACGGCGCCCGATGGTCGGCTCGGGCGGCGTGTACTGGCCGGACAGCACCGGGGCGAGATCGACGCGCTGCCATGACGTGGCCACCGGGGCGGCGGCCTCGCCCGGTCCGCCGGGCGCCGGGGCAGCGTCCGCACGCGGGTACGCGGGGGCATCGTCGGGCGGAGGCGGGGCGGTCAGCCAGTGCGCCAGCGGGTCAAGCGTCGCGGGCTCGCCCGGCGGGTCCGTCTCGGGGGTCACGGTGGGGTCTCTCCTGGGGGCGGTTGTGCGGGAGGTCGAGGGGTTCGCCGCGCGACCCCAGGTGGCGCCACCAGCCGGGGCGGCCGGGGATGGCGACGGGCGGCCAGCCCGGGGCGGCGGTCACCTCGCGGGCGCGCGCACGGACGGCGCGGCGGGCGGTGAGTTCGGCGTGTGTCGGCCGGCGGGCAAGGGCGGGCGCGATGCGGCGGGCTTGCGCGTTGGCGTCCGCGGTGACGATGCGGAACCACTCGGCGGGGTCGTCTTCGGCGAGGCGGTCGAGCCATGCCTCGCGGGCGCTGTGGCGGCGCCACTGCTCGGCGGCGGTGATGACCGCGACCGCGCGGCGCGGGTCGGTGGAGCGCAGCGCGGACCATGCCGGACTGCCATACTCCGGGGCGTGGTCGACGTTCAGCGCGGCCACCTGAGCTGACGCCCACAGGGCCACGGGGTCGTGTGCCGTCGTCTCGGGCGGGGCCGGAGCCACACGGGCACCAGACGGCACGGCGGGGCGCTGCGCGGTCCGCGCGGCGCTCACGGGGCGGCCTGCCGGACGTTGAAGCGGGCGGCGAGGTCGGCCTCGCTCCGCCCGCGACCGCGGCACCGGGCCACCTCGGAGGCGAGCTGGGCGCGGGTGAGCCCGTACGTGCTCGGGCCGGGCCGCGCGGCGAGGCACAGCAGCGGGTCACGGTGCCCACAGGCGAGCGGGGGCAGGCGGCCGGCCGTACCACGCCGCTCCCGCAGCGCCGGGGATATGCCGGGGATGGTCATGCTGTCGCGCTCCCCGATCCGGTGCCGCCTGGTCTTGTGGTGCCGGTATCGGCACCGGACGGGGCCGGGCGGGCGCGGAAGACCAGGCGCAGCCGCTCGCGTTGCCGCACGCTCAGCGGGGGCGCCGCGTCCACCAACGCCCGGATCTCGGCGGCGTAGTCG
>NZ_BMWH01000079.1 GCF_014651135.1 Streptomyces echinoruber | reverse complement strand
AGGGGCAGCAAGCGACCCCGGCACCTGTGGTCATGGTGCCGGGGTCGCGTGCGTTGCAGACCGCGCCGCCCCTCTCGGGGGAGTTAGGGGCGGCGTGGCCGTCAGCGGGCCGCTGCGGCGGCCATCACTCGGGACCGTAGCGGCTCAGCCGTCAGCATGTCCGCGAACTGCCACGAGTAGTTCGTGACTTCCTCCTCTTGCAGCTCGACCGCGTCGGCGGTGGTGCGGAAGAGGAACCGGAAGTCGAAGTGCAGGTGTTCCGGCTCGCCCTTGGCGTCGTTGGCCGGGATGGTGTGCACGTCGATGTGCAGCGGGACGTCTCCGACCGGCTCGACCTGCTCGCGGCTGATGCCTGTCTCCTCCTCCAGCTCTCGCAGGGCGGCATCGCACAGGCTCGTGTCGCTGGGCTCGACGTGACCACCGGGCAGCAGCCACTTACGCAGGGCGCGGTGCTCGATGGTGAGGACGCGACCGTCGGGGCGGACCAGGGCGGCGCCGGCGGTGACGTGCCCGCGGAACTCCTTCCGTGACGCCACCGTGTCCCCGGCCTGCTCGACGACCTCGCACAGGATGGACAGGGCGTCCTTTTCGTCGGGGTGCTCGGCGAGGTAGGCGTCGACGGTGTCGCGCACGTGCTGAGCGGTGATCGACATGGGGTTGATCTCCTAGCGGTTGAAGTAGTTCAGCCACGTTCCGGCGATGGTCGCGCGGTCGGCGGCGTCGACCTCGTGCATACCGGGTCCGAGGTCCCCGCGGGCGAGGTTTCGGACGCCCGCGAGTATTTCGGCCTGCACGAGGTAGATGAACGGGCCCACGCTGGCGCCGTGCAGGAAGTTGACGGCGTTGCCGCCGTTGAGCAGGTAGAAGTAGTGGCCGGTCGTCTGGTAGCGCGTGATGTGGTCGCCGTTCGGGGTGCGCTGGTAGACGTCGGGCAGGCCGGCGAGGTCGAGTTCATCTTCGCTGCTGGTGACCGTGGCGACATAGGCGCCGTTCCGCAGTGCGGAGAAGTCCTCACCGCGCAGGGAGACGGCGCCGGTAGCGCAGAGGATCAGTCCGGCGCCGTGCAGGGCCGCGTCTCGGTCCCTGGCGACCGTGAAGCCCTGCGACAGGGCCTGTGTGCGGCGGACGGGGTCGACGTCGTGCACGGTGACCTGTACGCCCTTGGCGTGCAGCAGGCGCGCGATGCTGCTGCCCAGCTTGCCGAAGCCGATCACCAGGGCCGGGCGACCGTGCAGGATGTCGCCCCGGCTCCGCATCAGTGCCTCCGTCGAGAACACGACCGACTGCCCGACGAGGAAATCCTCGGGGTCCTTCAGCGGGGATCGGGCGACGGAGACGACCGGACAGGGCAGTTTCTCGGCGCAGGCGTACCGCTTGTGCCCGTTCTCCGTGTCCTCGACCACTCCCAGGATGCGGCCTGAGAACCGCTCACACACGGCGTCGATCGTGGGTGCGAAGT
>NZ_BMWH01000078.1 GCF_014651135.1 Streptomyces echinoruber | reverse complement strand
CCGGTCTCGACGCTCACGCCGTCCTCGCCGAGGCTGTCGACCAGATCGGCCGTCTCGGGGTGCTCGGACAGGGGCACGGCGCGGCCGATGTTGTCGGGGGTGCCCTCGTACAGGGCGTGCAGGATGCGGCCGGGCTCGTGCCGCTCGACGTGCCGGAACACGGTCGAGGCCGTCGAGCCGGGCAGGTCTCGCCACAGGGTTGCGGCGCGCAGCATCCCCCATCGGAACTCGGGGGCGACGTTGTCGGGCTGCACCACCGACAGGATCGGCCGGTCTATCAGGTTGCGGTCCCAGGTGGCGCGCAGGAACACCCCGGACAGGGCCGAACCCTGCTCGGCCCCGGCGTGCAGCACCTGTTGCACCTGGGCTTCGTCGAGCAGGGCGTCGAGGCGTTCCTGTGTGGCGGTGTCCTCGACGCGGATCGCCGGCATGTCGCCGAACAGCAGGTCGGCGCTGGTGGCGGCGATGTCGGACGGCAACGGCACGTGTAGCCGGTTGGGCGGCCTGCCCGGTGGCTGCTCGCGGCGCCGGTTCCACGGGCCCCGGCGGGTCGGCATGGGGTACTGCTCGCCGCAGGCGCGGGCGATGCGGCTGCGGTCACCGGAGTACCAGGCGTCATCGACGCGCATCTCGGCGTAGTACGGGGCCCACTCCGGAGGCGGCCACGCTGCGCCGTTGTCGGGCAGAGGCATCGCGGTTCACCTCCTGGCCGTGGTGCGTGCTGCGGGCGCGGTGAGCAGGTGCCGCCACTCATGGGCGGTGGAGTGCACGGCGTAGCGCAGGGCGTCGCAACTGTGGTCGTCGATCTTTAAGGGGGCGTCTTCGCCGCGCTCGGTGGCTTTGGGGTCCCATGAGTAGCCGGGCAGTTCGGCGAGCAGGCCCTCGCACGAGCGGTGCACGAGCAGCCGGTCGGCGGCGAGCAGGGCGGCCACGGACCGGATGCCGTCGGCGACGGTGTTGTCGGCGCGGGCAACGCCCGGGTGTCCGTCGGCCCAGAGTTGGAGGCTGAACGATTTTGCGCTCGGGTCGACGAACGTCCACTCGGGCGCGACACCCTTCGGGGCGCCGGCCGGTGCGCCGGGCGGCCGGTAGTCGGCGAGCCACGCCCGGACGGCGGCGCTGTACTGGGCGTCGGTCAGGCTGCGGTGCGTGGCGCGGGAGTCGTGCCGCCACTCGGCGCACGCATACAGGCGGCCGTCGTCGCCGAGGCCGAGCAGGACGGCGGCGAACGGGTTGGTGGTGCCGTAGTCGACGCCCAACCAGTAGCGGCGCATCGGGGGCAGTGCGTCGACGACGTGCCGGTCCTCGTCCCACTCCGAGTAGATCGCGCCCTCAGCGACGACCCACGCCCCGTCGATCATCCGCTTACGCCACAGGCCGGTGTACTCGGCGGCGAGCGATGCGACGTACTCGGCCGACAACGACGGGTTGTCGGCGAGGCGGAAATGCCACGCTCGCATGTC
>NZ_BMWH01000077.1 GCF_014651135.1 Streptomyces echinoruber | reverse complement strand
GGGGGCGGTCTCACGGAGACCGCCCCTCGATCGTGCGACAGCGCCGCAGGTAGTGACAGCGGTGGGCGACTGCTTGGCGTCGGCGGCGCCAGTTCGACCAGCTCAGCGCGTGGCGTAGCCCTCGGTGTCCGCTCAGGTGCGGGGGCCGGGCACAACAAGCTGCCAGGAGTCGCCGAACCTCCGCCACTGTGAGCTCGATCGCCCCGGCAGTCCCACCTGTTCCACCCCTTTTTCCCAGGGCTGGCGTGCCGTGGCGGCCAGGAAGGCGTGCGCGAGCATGGCCAAAGTGATGTGCCGATACCAGCCCACGTAGCGGCGGACTTCGTACTGGTCCAGGCCGCATTCGTTCTTCGCGGCCTGAAAGCATTCCTCGATCGCCCAGCGTCCCCCGGCGACCCGCACCAGCTCCTGGACGGTGACCTGAAGGGGTGTGTAGGCGAGGTAGTAGGCGATCTCGTCGGGCTTGCTGATGCTGCGCCGGGCCAGTGCCCACCGCATCCGGTGAGGGACCTCGCCCTGATGGTCGAACTCGGCGACGGCCGGCAGCCGCACTGCGGCCCAGTGGTAGACGCGAGGCCCCTTCGCGCCGTCGCCGCATGAGATCTTCTCCCACGCTTCGTCCGGGGCCTGCGCGAACAGAACCTCGATCCGCGAACAGCCCACGCTGAATTGGGACTTGGGGACGGCCAGCACGTAACCGACACCCGACTGTTCCAGTAACCGGCGGAATCGGTTGTCCTGACCGTAGGCGGAATCCGCGGTGACCCAGGCGATGGGCAGCGGCGAGGCGAGGGCACGCAGCACCATGTGCCGGGCCAGTTCGCCCTTGGTGGCGAACTCCCGCTCGTCGGGGACCCTTGCGGTGCGGCAGCGTTCCCGGTCCTCGGTCCAGGACTTCGGGAGGTAGAGCTCGCGGTCGACCAGGGCCCGGCCGCGGGCGGAGGCGTAGGCGGCAAAGACGCCGATCTGACAGGGGGTACCCCCTCTGGGGGATTCTCGGTCCGGCCGGCGGTTCCGGAGTACTGGCGCTGGACCCCGGCTGAGGTGGTGCCCTTCTTGATGAACCCGGTGTCGTCGATGATCAGGACGCCGTCGGCCTCGCCGAGCTTGTCGGCGACGTATTCCTGCAGGTCGTCGCGGACGTCATCGGGCTCCCACTTCGATCCGGCGAGGAGGTGCTGCAGGCCGTCGGGCGTGGGGTGGCCGGCCTGTTCGGCCAGCTGCCTGGGGGTTGCCCCCTGCGGGGACTGTTCTTGCGGGCCACCGGGGCGAGCAGCCCGCGTACGTAGTCCCGCATCCGGCGGCGGAGCTCGACTCGGCCGAAGCGGTGCCCGATGGTCAGGAAGAGATCGTCCAGTTCGAGGTCCCATTGCGCGGCGGCATACTCGGTGATCACCCTCGGAGGCTGCCCCACCGCTGTCACTACCTGCGGCGCTGTCGCACGATCGAGGGGCGGTCTCCGTGAGACCGCCCCC
>NZ_BMWH01000076.1 GCF_014651135.1 Streptomyces echinoruber | reverse complement strand
CTCCGGTCGAACGTGGGCGAGCAGCAGGGGACGGCGCGGTGACCCGGCGCGTGCTCCGCTACGTCCCGTTCACCATCGAGCAGGACCAGACGGCAGAGCCTGAGTACGAGGCCCGCTGCGTGTCCGGCGACGAATCGGAGTGCGGGGCGGAGTCCGGCACGCACAGCGGCCCGGGGCCGGTCGAGGAGTGGCAGCGTCTGCACACGCAGGAGACCGGACACCGGCGCTACCGTCGGAACTTCGCCGACTACGCGGTGATGCGCCCCCCGGCGGAACTGGCCGTACTCGCGGGGGCGGACGGGGGTATGGCCTGATGTTCTCCCCGTCCGTTGAGCGCCCGTGGCGGGATGCGTGGCCCCTGGTCGCGCAGACGGGCGACGGCAACCCGTGGGTGACCGGCGCGTGTTGGCTGTTCTGCCGCCGTGAAGGCGTGGCCGTGCTGTGGGTCGGTTCCGTGACCACGCCCGGGGCGACGGGCGACGTGTACGCCTGTGGCCCGTGCCTGGCGGAGCTTGCCCACATGGTGCGCGTCCAGGCGCACGACCGGGACGGACCCGGCGACTGCGCCGCGCAGTCCGCCACCCTCGCCGTGCCCGCCCACGTGCCCCCGTCGCGCGCCCTGCCCGAGGGCGGTTCCGGCGGCCGTCACCGGGCGCCCCGCCGGGGCCGTGCCCCGTATACCGCGTTCCTGCCTGTAGGGGTGGCGCGATGACCAAGACCAAGTCGTGTGAGCACTGGCAGACCGAGAAGCGTGACGGCAAGACCTACTGCCGGGCCTGCAAACGACAGCTCTACCTGTGAAGACTCCGCCCCCTGCCGGGGATGACCTGTTGACCGGTTCTCCCACACCACCCCCGGTAGGGGGCGGGCACCACCCCCGCCCCGGTCGGATCATCCGCCCGCAGCCCTTGGACAGGTCGAGCGCCTGCCGGGGCGGGGCCAGCACGGCACACCGTAGGAAGCGACCAAGGAGGAGACTTTGCAGACAAGCCTCGCACGTACGGAGACCACCGCGCCGACCCCGTGGGGGCTGCGCCGTATGGCGCCGCTGCGCAACGGTTCCCCCTCGCCGTGGCGGTACGCGGGCCTTGACCCGGCCACGCAGACCGGCCGATGGGTCGGCGAGGACGGAGCGATGACGCCGGCCGAACTCGGCAAGCACGGCACCAGCGTGAACACCTACCCGCCCACGCAGGTCAGCAAGGACGGCAAGCAGGACTCCGACTCCGGCCACGACGCGACGCAGGACTGAGGGGTACGCCGTGGACGGACGCCCGGTGCTGGTCTGCACGGAGTACGAGGACGCAACCGCCGATCTGGTCATCGCCGAGTTGAACCGGCGCCGGGTGCCCGTCCTCCGGTTCGACCCGGGGCGCGACTTCCCCGCCCCCGCGGTGCTCGCCGCGCGTCTCGGAGCGGGCGGCTGGGAGGGGCGGCTGACGGTCGGGGAGCGTACGGCCGATCTGTCTGCCGTACGTGCGCTGTACCACCGTCGGCCGAGTCCCTACCCGACGAGTAGCGGCGAGCAGGCGGCCAGGTTCGCCGCACAGGAGAACCGGCGCGGCCTGGGCGGCGTGCTGGGCGCGCTGTCGGGGTGCCTGTACCTGAGCCACCCGCAGGCCATCGCACGGGCCGAGTACAAGCCCGCGCAGCTCGACGCGGCGACACGAGTAGGACTCACGATCCCG
>NZ_BMWH01000075.1 GCF_014651135.1 Streptomyces echinoruber | reverse complement strand
CAACCGGGTCCCGCTTCGGGTTCCGACCGAGGCAGGACAGCGGGCCGGTCCGCTCAGCGCGCGGAGGGTGCGGCGAGCCGGTCGCCGTCCCGGAGGCGGACTGCACCGGACGGACCGGGCTCGGAGCGGACCGTCGCCTTCCGCAGGTCGGAGACGGTCCTCGCGCCGACGAACGCCATGGTGTCGCGCAGGCCCTTCGTCATGTGCTCCAGCATGGCCCGGACGCCGTCCGGGCCGTGCACGGCCAGGCCCCACAGGACCGGTCGGCCCACCAGCACGGCGTCCGCGCCGAGGGCGAGAGCGATGGCGGCGTGGGTACCGCTGCGCACGCCGGAGTCGAAGTAGACGGGCACCGCCCCGTCGACCGCCTCGGCCACTGCCGGCAGGGCGTCGATGGCCCCGACGCTGCGGTCGTGCTGCGAGCCCCCGTGGTTGGACACCACGACCGCGGCCGCGCCGACGCCGACCGCCCGCGCCGCGTCGTCGGGGTGCAGGACGCCCTTGACGATCACCGGCAGCGGTGAGCTCCCGATCAGGCGCTCCAGGTCGTCCCATCCGCATCCGGGGTGCGGAAACACATGGTCGATGAACTGCTGGGCGGTGGCCTCCGGCCGCTCCTCGCGCCACAGGCCGAGCAGTTCCTTGAAGAACGGCTCCCGGACCAGGGCGGGCGACCACGCCTGAGCCACCTCGTTGTCGAAGGTCTGGAAGGTGTTGCCCGCGTCCCGGAACCGCTCGGCCATGACCGGCAGGTCCACGGTGCACACGATCGCGTCGAAACCCGCGGCTCCCGCCTGACGGACCAGCTCCTCGTTCAGCCGGTGGTCCTTGGTGAGGTACATCTGCCGCCAGCGGACCTGGCCCGGGGCGGCGCCCGCCACCTGCTCCGGCGAGCAGTTGGCGAACAGCGACAGGCAGAAGCCGATCCCGAGTTCCGCGGCAGCCCGCGCCGTGCCGGCCTCGGCACCCTCGTCGTACAGGCGTTGCATGCCCATCGGGGCCACCAGCAGCGGGGCCGCCAGCGAACCGCCCACCACCTCGGTGGAGGTGTCGATGACGGACACGTCGCGCATCACCCGGGGGACGAGCCGAAAAGCGTCCAGGTGCTGTACGTTGCGCAGGACGGTGGCCTCGTCCCCGGCCCCTCCCGCCGCGTAGTGGAACACCTCGGCGGGGAGTCTCTCCCGCGCTGCGGCCGTGAGCGTGCCGATCGGACCGCCGAGGACAGGGTCTGGCGTCATACGAGCCTCCTGAGACCGTGGACGGGGACGCCGCGGGGCACCCCGCGCTCCGGCGGCGCCCTCCAGCGGCAGGAGCCACAGTGACGACGGATACTCGGCCTTCGCTCTAGGAACGCTCCCCTCACTTGAGGGATAGCGCCACACCAGCCGCGACCGCCCTGAACAGTCGTTCAGCGAAGGTTGAGTGATGCGTTAGCGCGAACGGCGATGCTTCCCCAGTTGCGCGACACATGCCGTGGGGTGGCGCACGTATCCGCGGCCGAGCACACGAGCGCGGTCGGCGCAGCGGTTCCACGGCACGGCAGGCCCACGGGGTGGAGGTATCCGATGTCGGCAACCGTCTCGACACCATGGCGGCAGGCTGCCGCGCCGTCCGGCCCGCCGGAGGGGACCCCGCCGGCCGACGCACGCGGGCGCGTGGCCGAACTGCACGAGATCCGTGCGCGGGCGGTGGCGGGTCCCGGTGAGAAGGCGACCCAGGCGCAGCACGCCAAGGGCAAGCTGACGGCGCGCGAGCGCATCGAG
>NZ_BMWH01000074.1 GCF_014651135.1 Streptomyces echinoruber | reverse complement strand
CTCGCTCATCGTCGATGCTCCTGTCGGTTCGGTACGGGGCCCGCCCCCAGGGGCGGGGGCGGGCCGGTCGGGGTGGCCTACTCGGTGGGGCGCCACGCGAAGACGCAGCGGCGGGCGTGCGGCTCGATCTTCCACCCGGCCTTGCGCAGCCTGTCGGCGCCGATCTCCAGCTCGACCGTCCACGGCTCGCCGTCGCGGCGGACGTACCGGCCGCACTCCAGCCAGTACAGGGCGACGCGGCCGTGTCCGCGGGGCTCGACCAGGAACCCCCACGCGTCCGGGGCGTGGTCGAGGTCGCCGGGCTGGGCGGCAATGTCGGTGTGGTCACTCACCTCTGCCTTGCGCAGGTCGCCGAGGGCGGCGAGCGCGGCGAGGGCGTCGGGGTCGGTCGAGTGCTTCGGGGCCGTGCCTTTCGTGCGCCCGTTGTGGGAGACGATCACGCCCTCGACGACGCGGCGCTCGGGCGCCTGCTCGGTGCGGGCGGCGATCCGGTCGGCGACGGTGCGCGGCGCGGGGACACCGTGGGCGGCGCACTCGACGGCGATAGCATCGTCGGTCTCGGCCCGGTAGGCGGCCCGCTCGGCGGCGGCCTTGGCCTTGACGCGGTCGAGGGCGGCGCGCTGCTGCTCGCGGACGGTGGCCGGCCGGGTGGCGCGGTCGTCGAACAGGGCGCCCTGTTCGCTCGGGCGGTCGACGTCGAACAGGGTGTCGGCGGCCTGCTGCTCGCCGATCCATTCGCCCCTCCAAGTGCCGTCGGTGGCCTCGGCCTCGGTGACCAGGGCGGCGGCGTACAGGGCTTCGGCGTCCTCGACGGTCTCGACGCGGGCCCCGGTCTGCTCGGCGTGCTCGACGGCGTCGACGGCGTGCGCGGCCCGCTCGAACTTCTCGGCCTCGACCTGGTCGTCGTCCCACCGGTTCAGTAGCGCCATGACGTCGGGGAGGTACAGGGCGGGGCGCATTGCCTGGGCGGGGAAGATCTCGTGTACCTCGCGCTCGCCGTGGCGAATGTGGGCGTCGACGGCGGCGCGGACACGGGCGATGGCGTCGGCGGTGGTGTGTCCGCTGTAGGCGAGGGCGTACAGGTCGTCGCGGGTGAGGGTGGCCTCGGGGGCGCCCTCGACGACGGGCACGCGCAGGGCGCCACCCTTGGGCATCTCGCGGACGAACTGACGCACGGCGGCGACGGCGAGTGGGTAGGCGTTCGCCCCGCGGGAGTCGGCGAGCTGCTGGCGACGCTCGGCGCGCTCCTCGGCGGCCTTGGCGGCGTCGCTGCTTGACGGGCGCCGAATCCACGTCCACGGGTCGACCAGCGTGCCGGGGACCGTTGCCGACTCGACCGTCGGGGTCGCGGCGCGCTCGGCGTCGGCCTGCTCGACGGTCTCGGCGAGGTCGGCCGCGGCAGCGGCGAGGGGGGAGGCGGCGGCGAGGGCGCGGGCGTATGCGCGTTCCTCGGCTGCCTTGATGCAGCGGGAGCACAGGCCGTCGAGGCGGCCGGACAGGTCAATGTCTCGCGGTTCGGCGTACTCGGAGACGACGCGGCCACACAGGGTCTCGTCGTTGTTCGGCGAGTAGTGGACGCGGTGGCCCTTGCCGACCAGGGCGTACCGGACGTCGGCCCGCTCGCGGAGCGACGGTGCGGTCGCGCTGTAGTTGGCGGCCTCCTGCTCGGCGGCCACGCGCTCGGACTTCTCGGCCTTGGTGCACGTCTTGCAGACGGCGCGCAACTGGTCGGCGGGGGTGGGGGTGTGGTCGAGGTCGCGCCCGCAGTACGAGCGGTCGGTACCGGGCTTGCGGTAGTGGCCGGTCGTCCGGCGGACGGCGCGGCGGTCGCAGTAGAGATCCATAGGGGGTCGCTCCCTTGGGCTGGTGTGTGGTTGTGCGCCGGGTGAGGGCCGGCGTTCCTTCCGGGGTGAGGG
>NZ_BMWH01000073.1 GCF_014651135.1 Streptomyces echinoruber | reverse complement strand
GACGGGCCCCGGGGTGGTCTTGGCGTTGAACCGCTCGGCGGCTGAGGGGCGGCTCATGGGATGTACCTCCGTCGGGATCTGCTCGCGCCGAAATACGGTCCGTGGATGGCTTATACCGTCCACGGGTGGACTGTAGCAGGTAGGGGGGCGGCCTGTTCGGTTCGGTTTTCCGCCCCCTGCCGTGGGGCTACGCGGCTGCTGAGCGGTCCTGCTCGGGCGGGGCAGCGATGATCGTCCACCCCTGGTCGCGCAGCTCGGTGACGATGCGGGCGACGACGGCCTCGGCCTGGTCGTCGTGCTCGCGCTGCGCGTCCTCAACGGCGGCCCGGACGACGGCCAGTGCTGCGCGCGGGATCATCGCTGCGCCCCGGTGATGTGCCGGGCCCGCTGCCGGTGTTCGGGCCGGACGATGGCGGGCGGCGACATGAGGGCGCGGGCACTGCGCTCGGCCTCGGCGGCGAGGCGGCGGCGCCGGGTCTCGTGTTCGGCCTGCTCGCGGGCTGCGGCCTCGGCGCGGGCCTGCATCCATGCGAGCCACGAACGGTGTCGGTCGTCGGCGCCGGGCCGGTAGTCCGCGGGGGTCGGCGGGTGGCCGGCGGCGGCGAGCTGCTGCTCGGCGGCGCGTTCGGCGAGCAGGGCGCCCCCGTCGATCTCGTCGAGGGTGCGCCAGGTGTCCCACCCGGTGTGTTCCTGAAAGATCACGTACGCGCCCTTGTCGGCAAGCTCGCGCACCTTCCGCTTGGCGCGCTTGCGGTCGGCGGTGCGGATCACGACCGGGTCGTCGGGCCGGTGATCCCAACTGGCCTCGATCCGGTACGACTTGACGTTCTTGGTGTGGTCGGTGCCCGGTGCCTTGCGGCGGTGGGTGCGGGCCTGCTTCGGGGTCGGGCTCACGCTACGGCCCCCTGCTGGGCGCGGCGGGCCTGGGCGGCTTCGACGCGGCACGGGTGCGGTGCCTTCATACGGCGCGTGCCGATGGCGTCGGTCTTGGGGTTGATGCGGCGCACGCGGCACGGCTTGCCAACGGTGGCGCCGCACCACGTGCACTCGACGTCGAGCGGGTCGGGCAGGTCGGCGGCGGCCAGACGCTCGCGCATGGCACGCACGGGCCGGAACGGGGCGAGCTGGTCGCGCACGTGCTTGGGCACGTAGTCGACGCCGAGAGCGCGCAGCCGGTCGCGGGCCTGCGCGTTGCGGGCGTCGCGTCCGGCGGTGAGCGCGGCCCGCGGCTGGGCGACGGCCTGCCCGGTCTCGATGGCGCGGCGCTGGGCGGCGAGGGCGGCCCGGTACGCGGCGTCGTCGTCGGGGTCGACGTCCGGCACGGGGTCGACGTGCCGGGACAGCACGTCGCGGCGGAAGTCGGCCCACACGCGGGAGACGTCCGAGGGCTTGATCGGGTAAGGGCTGGTGGCGATGTGGTGGCGCACGACGTCGGCGGCGTCGAAGTGGCGACCCTCGGGGTGCGGCGCGGTCGCGGGGACGTCGGCCAACAGGGCGTGCCACTGGTCGAGGCGTTCCGCGGCGGCGGCGCGGTCGGCCGGGGCGCGGGTGGGGTCGAGGCGGTCGGCGTGGGCCAGCAGGGCGGCTATTTGGCGGCGGTCCACGGTGTCACTGCTCCTCTGCGAGTAGGTCGGCGTAGAAACCGGCGGCCTGCGCGGCGCGGCCGGGCCGGTCGGCGGCGGCGTGCGCGCGGCCGGGGAAGGGAACGACGTTCGAGCCGGGGGCGGCGGCCGGGGCGGTGCTGGGCGCCGGGGCCGGGGGAAGGGCCTGCCACGCCCGCAGGAAGTAGCGGGCGTGCGCGACGCCGTTGCGGGCGCGCTGGGCGGCCTGTACGGCAGCGGCAGCGAGCATGTCGGGCCCGCTGCGCTTCATCAGGGCGTCGACGGTGAACCACTCGGTGGGGGTGAGGGTCCACGCGGGGTAGATGCCGGCCGCGGTGATCTGGTCGACCAGGGGGCGG
>NZ_BMWH01000072.1 GCF_014651135.1 Streptomyces echinoruber | reverse complement strand
CCGTGTGCGTCGGCGCGCTGCACGGTGCCGGAGTCGAGCGGGGGAAGTTCCTCCCACCCGGTGAGGGTGCGCCACCGGTACGGCGTGCCGGGGCCGAGCAGCAGGTCGCCGTACTGGATCTGTCCGGGTTGGGTGACCAGGGCGCCGGCCGCGACCGTGGCAGCAGTGGCGGGCATGGTCACCCCCTCGCCTTGGCCAGCCACGCGAGCGCGCGGGCGTTGTCGTCCGGGCTGCCGTTCTCGGCGGCGTGCCAGTGCTCGATCTGGACCAGGGCGCCCCCGGCGGCCGTGCCGAACGGGGAGCCGTGGGCGTCCGCGCCCGCGTACGCGGGGGCGAGCTGCGGGACGGCGGGCGGGGTGACCAGCGTCCGCATGGCCCGCTCGACGGCCCCGGCTCCGCCCTCGATGCCCTTGACCAGGCCGGCGGGAATCCACCGGCCCACGTCGCGCGCCATGACGCGGCTCGGGCTGTGGATGCCCAGCGCCTTGGCGATCGGGCCGGGGATCATGCTCTTGGCGAAGCTCATCAACTGCGAGCGCAGCCAACCGCCCATCGACCGCACGCCGTTGAGCAGGCCGCGCACGACGTCACGGCCCTTGTCGACCAGCAGCGATCCCAGGTTGCCGATGGCGCTGGAGATTCGGCCCGGCAGTCCGCGCATCCACGCGATGGCCTCGCCCGCCTTGGCGACCACAGCATCCTTGAAGGACGACAGGGCCGAGCGGGCGCGCGCGGCGAGCTGCCCGGCGAGCGGGGCGAGCGCGCTGTACGCCCGTCCGGGCAGGCCGCGAATCCAGTCGACGGCGGCGCCGATGCCCTGGCCGACCCACTGGGCGAGCCGGGCGGCGGCCTCGCCGACCAGTTTCGCGGCGTTGACGACGGCCTGTTTGGCGAGCTGCCACGCCTTGTCGAAGTCGCCGCGCAGCAGCGCGACGACGGCTTGCAGGATCGGCAGGACGACCGAGGTGATCACCTGCGCGAGCCCGGCGGCGAGGATCTGCGCGAGCTGGCCGACCAACCCGATCAGGGGTTGGATGATCGGCATGAGCGCGCCGAGCGCGGCGAGCAGTAGCTCGCCGATGACCGGCACCAGCGGGGCCAGTGCGGTCATGACCTGGGCGAATGCGTCGCCGAGGGTGACGAGGAGCGGCTGAACCGCGGTCAGCAGTTCAGCGAGGACGGGCAGGACCGCGGCGATCAGCTGCCCCAGGACGGGCAGGATCGGCGCGACGGCCTGGAGGACCAGGCCAAACGTTTCTGCGAGGGCGGCGAGGACCGGGCCCAGCTCGCCGACGATGGGTAGCAGGGCCTCGCCGAGGGCCCCGATGAACGTCTGTAGCGGCGGGCCGAGCGCGGCGAGGGCGGGGCCGAGCGCGTCGGCGAGTTGGGAGACGACCGGCGCGAGGGCCTTTGCGACGGCGGCGAGGACCGGGCCGCCGGCTTCGGCGAGCGTGCCGATCAGGCTGCCGAGCGAGGGCAGGATCTCGCCGACCGCGCCGAGCAGTCCGCCGAGCCCTTGGGCGGCACCGTCGGCGCCCTGGGCGATGCCCTCGAAGAACCCGCCGACCCCCTGGCCGACCGCGCCGAGGCCGGTCGACAGGGCGTCGATGACCGGTCCGGCGGCCTGGACGGCGGAGACCAGGCCGGGCATGGCGCCCTTGGCGAGCGCGCCGATGCCGTCGACCAGCGGCTCGACCAGCGGAGCGACGCCCTTGAACAGGTCGCCGATCTGCGGGGCGAGGTCGTCGAATATCCCCCGGAGCTGTCCGGCCGCGTTGGCGAACGGCTTGACTAGCGGCCCGGCAAGGGACTGCATCTGTCCCTTGACGTGCTCGGCGAGCCCCGAAAAGGCGCTCTTGACCTGGTCGTTCTCGGCGAGAACCTTCGCGCCGAGGCCGACGACCGCGAGCGGTACGGCGGCGAGCGCCCCGCCGGCCGCGAGCGCGGCCCCGGACAGGGCGAGCGTCGAGGTCTTCGCCGCGCCGAGCAGCGGGCCGATACCGGCGAGGCCGCGCCCCGCTTCCTCGGCGCCCCCGCCGACGCTCTCGCCGAGGGCCGCGCCCATGAGCGCGCCCTCGGAGGCGAAACGCCCGCGCAGGTCACGCAGTCGGCCGTCAGCGTCGCGCTGAAGGCCGACCATCGCGGCCCGGGTGTCGTCGACTCCGCGGCGGGCCCCGGAGTCGTCGAGGTCGATGTATCCGA
>NZ_BMWH01000071.1 GCF_014651135.1 Streptomyces echinoruber | reverse complement strand
TACCCGCACGGTCCGGGTGGCGGTGGGAGCGTGAGCGCCGCTGTCTGCTGCCGCTGCGAGCGGCTGACCTTCGCCCCCGTCGCCGTGCGCTACGTCGAGCGGGTGAGCGGCCCCGGGTGGACGTTGCACGCCTGCCCGGACTGCGCGCCCCACCTCGCCCCTGGCCCCCTGCCCGACGAGACAGCCCGGCCCACGCGCGGCTGATCTCTCCCCCGGTCCCTACCCCGCCCGAACAACCCGGGCGGGGTTTCGCCGTCTCTGGGCGCGGTTGCGATGGCGATACCTAAGGCGGGGGAAAGTGGGGCGGCCTCATGCCGGGGCGCGGCCGGTGAGGCGGTCGTACAGGGCGCGGTCGGTGGTGAACACGCGCACGCGGTCGGCGTAGCTCATCGCGTCCAGTTCGGCCGCGGTGGTCGGCATCTGGAAGGAGTCGGCCGGTGGGCGCGCGGCCTGCTCGACCTGCTCGGCCCAACGCAGGTAGGCGGGCGACACGTAACCGGTCTGCTCGGCGTGGCGGCGGCGGGGTGCCGGGTCCCCTGCGGCGGCGGTGATGTGGGCGCGTCCGGTCACTTGGCGCTCTCCTTCGGTGCGTCGGCGAGCCGGTCGAGTTGCGGACGGAGCGCACCACGCGCCCGGTGGGCCTGCTCGATGATGGGGGCTCGGGTGAACTCCGGTGCGTCACCGGCCTTGCGGATGCCTGCGGCCCGGTCGAGGTCGTCGAGCAGCACTGCGAGGCGGGCTGCGGCTCCGTCCGCGTGGCGTACGTCGTCCCCGCCAAGGTGGACGGTGGCGCCGCTGAGCGCGAAGTACCAGCGTGGTGCGGTCGGTGAGGCGGGCGGCCCCTGCATGTCTTCCGGCGAGCCCGCACACTGCGGTGCGCCTGCGGACCTGAGTAGCGCCGCGGCTTCGGTGACGGCGGCGTCGAACGCGTCGGACGCCACGATGAAGGCGGCGAGGGCATCGCGTGCCGCAGCGTATTTGGTGGCGAGGGTCCGCGGGCTGTGTTCGGCGAGCAGTGCGAGGGCGCGCTCGGTCGTGTGCTGGCGCTCCCGTTCGGCGGCCTGGGCGGCGGCGCGCTCGGCCTTGCGGCGGGCCGCTTCGGCGCGCAGCTTGGCGAACCTGCCGAGTTCGCGCGCGTCGGCGAGTTGCTGTGCGGTGACCTGTTCGTCTCCGTCGCGTACGCGTTCCTCCAGTGCGGCGAGCAACTGCTCGGCCTTGGCCGCTTCCTGCTCGGCCTGTTCGACCGCGGCCTCGTGCGGGTCAGTGCTGATTGTGGTCGGGGTGGTCACGGTGTGGTGCCTCCTGCGGTGTTGTGGTGTTGGTAGTGGTCGAGGGCGTCGGCGTCGACGGCCCACACGCGCGCCCCGACGCGCTTGGCGGACAGGCGGCCGTCGGTAATCAAGGCGCGTACGTGGCGGGGCGAGCAGCCCATCAGGGCGGCGGCCTCGGCCACACTCACCGTGCCCGACGGGCGGGGCGTGCTTCCGGTAGCGGCGGTGGAATCGAACGCGTCGGTGCGCTGTGCGGCCGTGTGCAGCGCGTAAAGCAGGCGGCGCACGCCTGGGGCTGCCTCGCCCACCGTCGGCGCGCACACGGGCTGTGAGATCGCGCACCAGGGCGCGCAGCACCTCGCCCGCGACCGAGGCGGGGACGATCACCGATCCGTCAGCGCGCAGCAGCCGCTCAGTGTCCAGGTGGCTCACACGTCAGCCCCCTCGTCGCCCCCGTCGCTGTGGAGCGCCACGGGGCGGTGTTCGTCGTAGGCGGCGCACCACTCGGCGGCAACGCTGCGGATGGTGCGGCCCATCATCGACGTGTCGTCGTCCGGGGCGAGCAGGGCCAGCGTGCGGACGATGTCCGGCGGCGGCTCGGTGACGTGCTGGTCGTGCAGGGCGAGGCCGGTGTGCAGGGCGCTGAGTACGTCGAGGGTGGACAGGCGCACCGTGCGGCCGTCCGTGAGGTGGTGGGCGTGCATGAGGCGCCGGCCGTCGCGCTGCTTCTCGACGGCGAGCAGGCGGCGGACAAGTGGAGTAGGGCGGCGCGTCATCGGCGGCGTGCCTCCTCCTCGGCTGCTTCGAGGGCGGCGAGGCGCTGTTCGAGGTCGAGGGATTCCCGCAGCGACAGGCAGGCGTCGAGCAGGGTTCGGGCGGCCTGTACGCGGTTGCGGCCGTCGGCATCGCGCAGTGCCTCGCGCAGCGTGGTGACGGCTTCGGCGGCCCCGGCTGCGAGCTGTCCGACGGCGCTCGACAGGATCTCGGTTCGGGTGTCGCGTACCTCTATCTGGAAGTCGGGGTCTTCCATCCATCGGCGGATGGTGCGGCCGGACACGCCGGACTCGCGGGCGGCT
>NZ_BMWH01000070.1 GCF_014651135.1 Streptomyces echinoruber | reverse complement strand
TGTCCTCCTTCGGGCTGTCCGGCACCAACGCGCACGTCATCCTGGAAGCGGCAACGGAGCCGGCCGGCCCCGAGCGCGGGGAGACTGCCGTGCCGCTGCCCGTCATCCCCTGGGTGCTGTCCGGCCGCGGAACCCACGCCCTGCACGCCCAGGCCGCCAAACTCCTCGACCACGTTCGCACCCACCCCGACCTGGACAGCACCGAGGTGGCTGCGGCACTGGTGACCACCCGCTCGGCGTTCGAGGACCGGGCGGTGGTGCGCGGTGCGGACCGTGACGAGCTGCTGGCCGGACTGGCGGCGCTGGCGGCTGGTGAGACCGCGCCCAATGTGACCCGGGGTGTTGTCTCCGAGGGCGGGACGGCCTTCCTCTTCTCTGGCCAGGGCGCGCAACGGCTGGGTATGGGGCGGCAGTTGTATGACGCCTTTCCTGTGTTCGCCGAAGCGTTCGACGCGGTGGTGGCCGAGGTGGGGGAGGAGCTGCGGCAGGTCGTCTTCGGCGACGATGCCGCACTCCTCAACGAGACGCGCTGGGCGCAGCCGGCTCTGTTCGCCGTCGAGGTCGCCCTGTTCCGGCTGGTGGAGTCCTGGGGCGTGCGGCCGGATTACCTGGTGGGGCACTCGATCGGGGAGCTGGCCGCCGCCCATGTGGCCGGGGTGCTGTCGCTGGCCGATGCCTGCCGGCTCGTCGTCGCCCGCGGCCGGCTGATGCAGCAACTCCCGCCTGGCGGCGCCATGGTGGCCATCGAGGCCGCCGAGGAGGAGGTGCGGCCGCTGCTCAAGGGCCGTGAGACCGAGGTGGCGGTGGCGGCGGTGAACGGGCCGCGCGCCACGGTGATCTCCGGCGTGGAGGAGGCGGTTGCCGAGGTCGCGGCGCACTTCGCGGCGCAGGGCCGTCGTACCACCCGGCTGCGGGTCAGCCATGCCTTCCACTCGCCGCTGATGGAGCCGATGCTGGCCTCCTTCCGGGAGATCGCGGCGAGCATCACCTACGCCTCCCCGGTGATCCCGGTGGTCTCCAACGTCACCGGGCGCCTCGCCGGAGACGACGAGTTGGCCTCCCCCGACTACTGGGTGCGGCACGTGCGCGAGGCGGTGCGGTTCGCCGACGGCGTGGCCTGGCTGGCCGATCAGGGGGTGACCCGGTTCGTCGAGCTGGGCCCGGACGGCACCCTGACCGCCCTCGCCCAGGCCGCCCTCCCCGAGGCCGCCGACGTTCTCCTCACCCCCACCCTCCGCAAGGACCGCGACGAGACCGACACCGTCATGGCCGCGCTGGCGGCTGTGCACGTGAGTGGAGTTCCGGTCGACTGGCCGTCGCTCTTCGCGGGGGTGCGGGCGGTCGAGCTGCCGACGTATGCCTTCCAACGGGCCTGGTACTGGCCGGAGACGCGCGCGACCGAGGCCGAGCAGACCGCCGTGAACACCGCGGGCGATCCCGCCGAGGCCGACTTCTGGGCGGCCGTCGAGAGCGGCGACGCCCGGCGGCTCGCCGAGGTGCTCGGCGTGGCGGAGCCTGAACTCGGTGCTGCCGTCCCCGCGTTGTCGGCGTGGCGGCGCGGGCAGGTGGAGCAGGCGACGGTCGACGGCTGGCGCTACCGGGTGACGTGGGAGCGCGTCGCGGACGGTGCCGCTGCCCCGGCCGCCGTGCCGGGCCGCTGGCTCCTGCTCCACTCCGAGGGCGACGAGATCGCCCTGGCGGGGATCGAGGAGTTCCTGCCCGGCATCGAGCGGCTGGCCTGCCCGCCGGACGCGGGCCGTGAGGAACTGGCCGGCCTCCTGTCCTCCGTTGCCGCGGCAGGCGCCGTGACCGGGGTGCTGTCCTGCCTGCGCGGCTTGGTACCGACACTGGGCCTGGTACAGGCGCTGGGCGATGCCGGCCTGTCGGCTCCCCTGTGGGTCGTCACCTCCGGTGCGGTGGCGGTCGGTGCGGGCGGTGAGGCCGTCGTCGATCCGGTTCAGGCGGCGGTGTGGGGTCTGGGGCGGGTGGCCGCCCTGGAGCATCCCGACCGCTGGGGCGGCCTGCTCGACGTGCCGGTCCGGCTCGACCGTCGGGTGCTCACGCGGGTCGCGGCTGTCCTGGCGTCCGGGAGCGAGGACCAGGTCGCCGTCCGTGGTGGCCGTGTCTTCGCCCGCCGCCTGACCCCGGCCGCCCCCGGCGCGTCCGGGGGACCGCAGGGAAACTGGCGTGCCCCGCACCGGGTGCTGGTGACCGGCGGTACCGGCGCCCTGGGTGCGCGGGTGGCGCGCTGGCTGGCCGGGCACGGCAGCCGGGAACTGGTGCTGGCCGGCCGTCGCGGTCCGCAGGCGCCCGGCGCCGCCGAGCTGGTGGCCGACCTGGAGAACCGGGGCGCGCGCGTCACGGTGGTGGCCTGCGACCTGGCCGACCGGGAGGCGGTGGCCCGCCTGCTGGCCGACCACCCGGTGGACGGGATCATCCACGCCGCCGGTGTCCTCGACGACACCCTGCTGGCCGAGCTGACTCCCCGGCAGCTCACGCACGTCCTGCGGGCGAAGGCGGAGTCCGCCGCCCACCTGGACGAGCTGACC
>NZ_BMWH01000069.1 GCF_014651135.1 Streptomyces echinoruber | reverse complement strand
CTCCGCCAACAGCTCGAACGACGCGGCTACGACCTACGACCTAGGGGCGGCGGGCAAACCCGCTTCGCCAAGGATTCCGGCATCGGCCACGGCACCGTCAGCCGCATGCTCGACGGCCACGTACCAGAAACCCGCGTCCTCGAAATGCTCGCCGACGCCCTCGACCTCGACCTCGCCGAGGTCCTGGTCGCCGCCGGCATCCTCAACCGCGACCTGCTGCACGCCATCCGGAACGCCGGCCCGCGACCCGAACCCCTCACACCAGAGGAAGCAGCCGCCGAGCTGGGGATCACCGAGCCCCACAAGGTCGAGCTGTTCGTCTCGATGACACAAACGCTGCGACAGCAGCGCGCAAAGAACGGCGAAGGACACATCGCCGAGAACTAACCGCACGGAGGCACAGTGACCCACCGCTACATGCCCGTCTTCGCATTCACTCTGCTCCTGGTGGGTCTGTCCGCCGGCATCATCGGACTCCTCGGCGACAACGGCGACCTGTTCGAGGTCGGCGTGTTCATCGTCATCACCGCCGTACCCCTGAACATGATCCGCGCCCTACAGCAGTCGCAGCGCGCCACGGCCGACCAGCTCGCCAACGCCGACCACAACGGCTACTTCCGCGCCCTCGACCACGTAGCGCGCGGCCTGCTCGACGTACCCCGCAAACCCACGCCGGGCCACCGGGAGCACCGCGCCGAGCCGGTCGCGGGCAACGTGATCGAACTTCGCCCGAACCACGTCCGGTCTCTCGAACGGAAGGCGCAGTGACAACAGCGCAGATACCTGCAACCTTCAGAACAAAACAACTCACCCCGTACGTCGGCTACATCCGGGTCTCGACCTGGAAAGAAGAGAAGATCAGCCCCGAACTCCAGCGCTCGGCCATCCTCGACTGGGCCAAGCGCAACGGGGCCGAGATCACCGAATGGATCGAAGATCTCGACACCACCGGCCGCAACTTCAAGCGCAAGATCATGCGGGCCATCGAGATCGTCGAAAAGGGCCGAGAGAAGGGCATCGCCGTATGGCGCTACTCCCGCTTCGGCCGCGACCGCGCCGGTAACGCGATCAACCTCGCCCGCGTCGAATCCATCGGCGGGCAACTGGTCAGCGCCACCGAACCGGTAGACGCCACCACCGCCATCGGCCGCTTCCAGCGCGGCATGATCCTCGAATTCGCCGCGTTCGAAAGCGACCGCATCGGCGAGGCATGGGCCGAGACCCACCAGCACCGCCGCGCACAGGGACTGCCGGCCACCGGCCGCCCCCGCTTCGGCTACATCTGGCACCGCCGATGGAACCCCCGCACCGAAACCCTGCAAGAGGAGAAGTACGAACCACACCCCGAGGTCGGCCCCATCGTCGCCGAGCTGTACCGGCGCTACACCCACGCGACCAAACCCCAGGGGTTCAGCGTCCTGTGCGGATGGCTCAACAGCCTCGGCTACCGCACCACCCGCGGGACCCTGTGGAGCACACCCACGCTCACCCGCTACATGGACAGCGGCTTTGCCGCCGGCCTGCTGCGCATCCATGACGACGAATGCAAGTGCAATGGCAGGAAGACCAACGGCACCTGTCCGAACTACTTCCTTGTTCAGGGGGCACACGAGGAACTGGTCGACTGGGACCTGTGGCAGAAGTACCGCGCCAGACGGAAGGAGGTGCAGAACACCCCGCCCCGCGCCCGAAACACCCTGTACGAACTCACCGGCCTTGTTCGTCATGGGACGTGCCGACGCGGCACCAGCATGACCACCGCACGATGGAAGACCACCGACGGCGCATGGATCAACAAGCCCGGGTACGCCTACCGCTGCACGCAGCGCGCACAGTCCGGCGGCACAACGTGCGAGGCCCTGTGGATCACCCGCACCGAGGTAGAACGCGAGGTCGAGGACTGGCTCAAGCGCGAGGCCGCCCCCGGCATCGACGCCGCGCCGCCGGCCGAGGACACCGACGAGCCGCAAGTCGACGAGCGCGCCGTCGCCAAGCAGGCACGGGCCAGGCTGCAAGCCGAGTACGAGTCGGCCGAGGCCGCCCTCACCCGCTTGATCATGGACGCCAACGACCACCCCGAGAAGTACCCACCGGGGGCGTTCGAGCGGGCGCGCGACACCTACCTCGAACGGCAAGCCAACATCAAGCGGCAGCTTGAAAAGCTGGTCGACGTCGAGGAAACGCCCAAGCGGTCGGACTTTGAACGGCTGATCGTCGGCGTCGCCGAAGAGTGGAAGACGCTCACCACCACCGAGCGGAACGCCATGCTCAAACAGCTCATACGCCGTGTCGCCCTGGTGCGTCGCAAGGACGAGAACGGCGAGCCGATCCCCGGCGCCGAAGGCGTCGAGGTCCGGGTACACCCCCTGTGGGAGCCGGACCCGTGGGAGCCGGCGCCCATCTGCCGGGGGCCGTTCGGCACCGTCACGCCCGGACTGTGGCTGTCCGCTGAACTGTGGACACGTCCCGACACCTGGGAACAGATTCCCCCGAGGTAGTGACATACCGCGTGGTATGCCCGGAGAATCGCGGCCAAGCACTACCGCCGCGTAACTCAATGGGGAGGCCCACCGGTGTACGGCACGATGCAA
>NZ_BMWH01000068.1 GCF_014651135.1 Streptomyces echinoruber | reverse complement strand
CGAGCGCCTCCTCGGGAGTGATCCGCCCGCCCTCGGCGGCACGGTCGAGGACGGACTGGAGGTCGGAGTCGGAGCGGGGAGGTCGGGACATCGGGCGGGCCTTTCCGGGTTTCCGGGGTCGGGATCTCGGGCGGGGACCTGGCGGGCAGGGGCCTGGTCGCGTAGGGGTCGGCGCGTCGGCGCAGGGCCGGGGCGCGAGGCTCGGACAGAGCCGTCGGGGGGCTCAGACGGAGCCGTCGGGGGTGAGGAGCCGCACCCGCACGTCGGGCGGAAACCCCTCGGCGGCGCCGCCCACGCGGCGGGCGAACTCCCGGATGCCGGCGAGCTGCTCGGGGCCCAGCCGGAAGTCGAGCGCCGTCGTGTAGTACCGCTCCAGTGTCGCGGCGTCGAACTCCTCCCAGCGGGAAGCCTGTTCGCACACCTTGGTCACCTCGGCGAGCGACAGGTCGCGGGAGGCGAGCAGGTCGGCGTGGACCTGGCGCACCAGGTCCGGTGCGCGGTCGAGGAACTCCCGGCGGGCCGCGAACACCGCGAACACGAAGGGCAGCCCGGTCCAGGCCTTCCACATCCCGCCCAGGTCGTACACGTGCAGCCCGAGCCGCGGCGCCTCGTGCAGCGCGGCACGCAGCGCGGCGTCACCGATGACGACGGCGGCCCGCGCCTCGCCCATCATCGTCCGCAGATCCGGCGGGCACACGAAGTACTCCGGCCGCACCCCGACCCGCTCCGCCAGCAGCAACTGGGCCAGGCGCACGGAGGTGCGGCTGGTCGAGCCGAGCGCCACCCGCTCGCCGTCCAGCCGCTCCAGTGGCACCTGGCTGACGATGAGGCACGACATCACGTCGCCGTCGCTGCCGACCGCGATGTCCGGCAGCGCCACCAGGTCGTCGGCGTGCCTGAGGAACTCCACCAGGCTGATCGGCCCGATGTCCAGCTCGCCCGTGGCGAGCGCGTCGTTGAGCCCGTCCGGGGTGCCGGTGCGCAGGTCCAGGTCGAGGAGGCTGCCGGTGCGCGCCAGCCCCCAGAACAGCGGCAGGCAGTTGAGGAACTGGATGTGCCCCACCCGGGGCCGGCGGCGCCTGCCGGCGGGGGGCGGGGCCGTCGGGGCGGCGGAGAGGTCGGTCATCGGTGCACAGCTCCGGGAAGAGGAGTCGGTGGGGGAGAGGCGGACCGGGTGCGCCCGGCGGGGGTCAGCCCGTGCGGGAGGCGGTGGCCGCGAAGTGCTCGGTGAGGACGGCGAGGACGTCCGCGGGCCGCTCGGAGAGGAAGAAGTGGCCGCCGGGGAAGACCCGCACGTCCGCCCCGGCCAGGGTGTGCCGCTCCCAGTCGCGGGCCTCGTCCAGGGAGGTCTTGGGGTCGGCGTCGCCGGTCAGGACGGTGACGGGGCAGCGGACGGCCGCGCCCGGCTCGCACCGGTAGGTCTCCACCGCCCGGTAGTCGCTGCGGATGGCGGGCAGCACCATGCGCAGCAGCTCCTCGTCCTCCAGGAACTGCGCGTCGGTGCCGCTGAGCGCGCGCAGTTCGGCGATGACGCCGGCGTCGTCCAGGGTGTGCACCCTCTCGTCCCGGACCCGGGACGGGGCGCGCCGGCCGGAGGCGAACAGCCGCACCGGCCCGGTCCCGGAGCGCTCCATGCGCCGGGCCACCTCGAAGGCCACCACGGCGCCCATGCTGTGCCCGAAGAACGTCAGCGGCCGGTCCGTCCAGGCGGCCAGTGCCTCGGCGACCCGGTCGGCGAGTTCCGCGATCGACGTCGGGCCCGGCTCCCGGCGCCGGTCCTGGCGCCCGGGGTACTGCACGGCGACGACGTCCACACCGGGCGCGAGGGCGGTGGAGACCGGCAGGTAGAAGGAGGCGGATCCGCCGGCGTGCGGGAAGCACACCAGCCGCTCCGCCGCGCCGGGCGCGGGCCGGAACCGGCGGATCCACAGGTCGTCCGAAGGGCTGGGACTCATGGGAGGTGCTTGTCCTTCCGAAGGAGGCGACGCGCGGGCCGACGGATCCCGGCGGCCGCGGACTGCGGGGAGGGCGGCGGCCGCTACTCGGCGTCGGGCCCGTGGACCTCGACCCCGTCGGACGCCCGGCGCACGTGGATGCACTCGCCCGGGCACTCCTTGGCCGAGTCCACGACGTCGGTCACGAGGTCCAGGGGGATCCGCCGGGCCGCGCCCGGCTCCTGGAGCAGCTCGTCCCGGGTGTCCTTCACGTAGGCCAGGCCGTCGACGTCCAGTTCGAAGATCTCGGGCGCGTACTGCGCGCAGATCCCGTCGCCGGTGCACAGGTCCTGGTCGATCCAGACCTCGAGTTCCTCGTCGTTGCTCGTCTGCGGGGACATTTCCACCTGCCTGCCGAAGAAAAGGGGAGAGAAGAGGGCCGCCGGTCACACCCGCATGGGCTGGGGCTGGTCGCGGCGGGCGGGGTCGGGGCCGTCGTACTCGCGGATGATCTCGTAGCGGGTGTTGCGTTCCACGGGGCGGAAGCCGGCGTCGCGGATCAGCTCCAGCAGATCCTCGCGGGTGAGCTTGCTGGGCGTGCCGAAGCGGTCCGCATCGTGGGTGATCTTGTATTCGACGACCGAGCCGTCCATGTCGTCCGCGCCGAACTGCAGGGCGAGC
>NZ_BMWH01000067.1 GCF_014651135.1 Streptomyces echinoruber | reverse complement strand
AGGTGAGGGGGCTGCTGGAGCCGGTCCGGCCGCACACTCCGCGGGTGCCGTTCTTCTCCACGGTGACCGGGGAGTGGATCGAGGCGGCGGTCGCCGACGCCGGCTACTGGTATGCCAACCTGCGCCAAACCGTGCAGCTGGAGCCCGCGGTCGCCGCGCTGGCCGCCGCGGGCCACGGCGCGTTCGTCGAGGTCAGCCCGCACCCGGTCCTCACCGTGCCGGTCCAGGCCACCCTCGAGGCCGCCGCTCCCGACCGCACGTCCGTCGTCACCGGTACCCTGCGCCGCGGTGAAGGCGGACTCGCCCGCTTCTACACCTCCCTCGGCGTCCTGTGGAGCCACGGCGCCGACGTCGACTGGGCCCCGGCGTTCACGCCCCACGGCCCGCGCCGGGTCGAGCTGCCGACGTACGCCTTCCAGCGGCGGCGGCACTGGATCGACGGAACGGCCGACGCGTCCGAGTTCGTCGCCGGTGCTTCCGCTGTTGATGACTCCGTCGGCACCGCTGCCGTCGAGGAACAGGCCGTGGCCCGCCCCGCCGCCGCTCCCGGCGACAGCCTGCGGCTGGTCCGCGAGCAGGCCGCCGTGATCCTCGGCCACACCGGCGCCGACGCCGTCGATCCCGCGCGCTCCTTCAAGGAACTCGGCTTCGACTCGGTCACCGCCGTCGAACTGCGCGACCGCCTCAACGCGGTCACCGGACTGCGCCTGCCCACCACCGCCGTCTACGAGCACCCCACCCCGCAGCGCCTGGCCCGCCACCTCACGGACCTCCTCGACGGCACCGCACCCACCGCCGCGCCGACCGGACGGCGCACCGCGGACGACACCGAACCCGTCGCCGTCGTCGCCATGGCCTGCCGGTTCCCCGGCGGCGTCCGGTCCCCCGAGGACCTCTGGCGCCTCATCCGGGACGAGTCGGAGGCGCTGACGGACTTCCCCACCGACCGCGGCTGGGACCTCGACGCCCTCCACGATCCCGACCCCGACCGCACCGGCACCACCTACGTCCGCCGCGGCGGATTCCTCACCGACGCCGCCGAGTTCGACGCGGCCTTCTTCGGCATCTCGCCGCGCGAGGCGACCGCGATGGACCCGCAGCAGCGCCTGCTGCTGGAAACCGCCTGGGAGGCTGCCGAACGTGCCGGCCTCGACCCGCGCGGCCTGCACTCCACCGACACTGGCGTCTTCGTCGGCGCCACGGCCTCCGAGTACGGCCCCCGCCTGCACGAGGCCCCGGACGCCGTCGAGGGGCACGTCCTCACCGGCACCAGCGTCAGTGTCGCCTCCGGCCGGATCGCCTACACCCTGGGCCTGGAGGGTCCGGCGGTCACCGTCGACACGGCCTGCTCCTCCTCCCTCGTCGCCCTGCACCTGGCCGTACGGTCCCTGCGTTCCGGCGAGTGCTCCCTCGCCTTCGCCGGCGGTGCGACCGTCATGGCCGCGCCCGGCATGTTCGTCGAGTTCAGCCGCCAGCGCGGGCTGGCCGCCGACGGCCGCTGCAAGCCGTTCTCCGCCGACGCCGACGGCACCGCCTGGGCGGAAGGTGTCGGGATGCTCCTGCTGGAGCGCCTGTCGGACGCCCGTCGCAACGGGCACCGGGTGCTGGCGGTGATCCGGGGATCGGCGGTCAACCAGGACGGCGCGTCCAACGGCCTGACCGCCCCCAACGGCCTGTCCCAGCAGCGGGTGATCCGGGCCGCGCTCGCGGACGCGGGGCTCACCCCTGCCGAGGTGGACGTGGTGGAGGCGCACGGCACGGGGACGAGACTCGGGGACCCGATCGAGGCGCAGGCGCTCATCGCGATCTACGGGCAGGGGCGGGACGCCGACCGGCCGCTGTGGCTGGGGTCGGTGAAGTCCAACATCGGCCACGCCCAGGCCGCCGCCGGCGTCGCCGGTGTGATCAAGATGGTGCTGGCGATGCGGCACGGTGTGCTGCCCAGGTCGCTGTATGCGGAGGATCCCTCGCCGTTCGTGGACTGGTCGGCGGGGGCCGTGGAGCTCCTCGCCGAGGCCCGGGCGTGGGAGGTGGGCGGTCGTCCGCGCCGGGCGGGTGTGTCGTCGTTCGGCATCAGCGGCACCAACGCCCACGTCATCCTCGAAGAAGCGCCCGTGGCGGAGACGGCCGACGCCCCGGACACCCCTGACCGTGGTGTGGTGGTGCCCTGGCCGGTCTCCGCGCGCACCCCTGCGGCCCTGGCCGAACAGTGCGCGCGCATCGCCGCGTTGGTCACCGAGCGGGCACTCTCGCCGATCGACGTGGGCTGGTCCTTGGCGAGCGGCCGGACCGCCTTCGAGCACCGATGCGTAGTCGTCGGGTCGGATCTGTCCGCCCTCGTCGCCGGGCTCGACGAACCGTCCGTGACCGGCGTCGCCCCTGCGTCGCCCGTGTCGCCGGTGTTCGTGTTTCCGGGGCAGGGCAGCCAGTGGGTCGGCATGGCGGTCGAGCTGCTGGATTCCTCGCCGGTGTTTGCGGAGCGGTTTGCGGCGTGCGGGGCCGCTCTTGCTCCTTACGTCGACTGGTCGCTGGTGGAGGTGGTGCGGGGCGGGGCGGGTGCGCCTGGGCTGGAGCGGGTGGATGTGGTGCAGCCGGTGCTGTGGGCGGTGATGGTGTCGCTGGCGGCGCTGTGGCGGGCTCACGGGGTGGAGCCGGCGGCGGTGGTGGGGCATTCGCAGGGGGAGATCGCCGCGGCGTGTGTGGCGGGGGCGTTGTCGTTGGAGGATGCGGCGCGGGTGGTGGCGCTGCGCAGCCGGGCGATCAGGCGGATTGCCGGGCGGGGCGGGATGGTGTCCCTGGCGTTGTCCCGGGCGGATGCGGAGGGGCTGATCGCCCGGTGGGCGGGGCGCATCGCGGTGGCCGCGGTCAACGGGCCCGCGTCGGTGGTGGT
>NZ_BMWH01000066.1 GCF_014651135.1 Streptomyces echinoruber | reverse complement strand
CTTCGGGGCCTCCGAGGCGGTGAAGGTGTTCCGGGTGTACACGCCGAGGCAGTTGGTACGGATGGAGCCGGAACCGGACTTCACGTTGTGCTTCAACCGGTAGTTGCGGTGGTCGAAGAACCGGCCGCGCACGGGCTTGGTGATCTCGTGGTAGGTCCAGCCGTTCGCGGTGTTGGCCGTCCACTGCTCGATAACGCCGTCGCTGTCCTCAAACTGCACGTTCGCGATGACGCCCGACGGGGTGTACGTCTCGAACGCGGCCCACAGGACGGCATTCATCAGCCGTGACGCGCCGGTCCATGCGGTCGTCAACGTGGTGTTGCTGGTCTCCTGCCCGGCGGTGGACTGCATCGGAATCGGGATGGACGGGCGGCCGAGGAACTGGTCGGCAAACCCGTCGTCCATCACGATCACGTCGGAGTCGGCGCCTGTGGCGCGGTTCCACATGCGGATCATCTGGCCGGCGACACCGACCTCGTCGCCCACGGTCAGGGCCGCGGTGCCGCCCGTGGCGCGGGCCATGCCGACGGCCCAGTCGCCCTCTGGCGTCTGGCCGGTCATGAAGATCCGCGTTCCGTCGGGGGCCTCGCAGATCAGGCGCCCGCCCTCGCCGATCCGGACGTCACCTTGCAGGATCTGATTCAGGGCGGGGCGCATCTGCGCCCGGCCGCGCAGGATGCGCACTTCCCGTTCGAGGGCGGTGATGCGGTCGAGGACGTCTTGCGGGACGTACGCCATTACTCGGGTACCTCCAAGTAGAGCTTGGCCGTCTCCGGGCGGCCTCGCTCGGGCGGGCTGATGGACAGGCCGACGACCCGGTATCGGGCGTCGAGGACGTCGGGATGCCACAGGTCCCGGATGCGGAGTCGGACCGTGGCGCCAAGCAGGGCCGGGGACACGTTGTCGCCGAGCAGTACCTCGACCTCGGGGATCTGCACCGGGCGGCGGGCGGCGGTCCAGTCGGCGCGGGCGTGCGCGTCGAGGGTGTCGGCCTGCTCGACGGTGGTGTAGTCGGACGATCCGTCGAGGCGGGGCCATCCGGCGGCAATGTCGTCGTCGGCGACCAGGCGCTCGGACATGAGCGGCACGCTGTCGGTGGCCTGGTTGCTGTTGATGCTCGCGCCCCGGGACTGCCACGCGTTCGCCAGACCCGACGCGTCGTGCGGCCAGGTGTAGGTGAGCACGGGACCCGGGTGGTCGAGCACGATCTCGGCGGCCCCGGCGCGGATCACAGGGTGCCCAAGCTGGAGACGCTTCACCCGCCGGCCGTCGGCGTCGCGGTAGGACGCGATGCGCCACTCGAAACCGCGCTCGACGGCGGCGAGCTGGTCGACCAACTCGCCGATGGTCGGCAGGTCGTAGCGGGAGAACTCGCGGTCGCGGGTGACCCCGGACGGCTCGGTGTCGTAGGTGATGCCGATATCCCCGCCGGGGGTCGACTGCACGTAGTCGACCAGGTCGCGCACGATGTCGAACTGGTCGACTCCCTGCGCGACCTGCGAGTCGTACAGCAGGCGGCGGTACAGGTAGGACTCCCAGCCGCCGCACTGAATCTGCGCCGTGAGGAACCCGCGCGGGTCCGAGGCGAGTTGCAGCGTCCACAGGATGCCGCCCCACCAGATTTCGCGCCCCCGCTCGACCCATACCGCGGTACGGCCGGGCATCAGGGCGCGCCGGGCCCGGTCGGCAATCTGCCGGTTCGGGATCGGCACGTTGCCGGTGAGCCGGCCGGTCTTGCCTATGTAGTCGTCGAGGGCGACGCCCTGCACGGGCAGCGCGTCGAGCACCTGGTCGCTGCGCAGATCGCAGAACAGCAGCCGGTAAGGGGAGGCAGGGCGCACCGTCACCCCCCGGTCAGGTCATGGCAGGAAGAACGTCGCCGACGTGCGGATGTTGCGGTCAGGGGCGAGTGCGCCCTCGCCGGTCCACGTGCGAAGGGTCAACACGCCGTTGGTGCCGAGGCGTACGCTCCCCTCGCCGAACCCGTCCGAGGCGGACAGCTCGGCGTCGATCGCTGGACGCCACCCGCTCGGCAGGGTGCCGAACGTCTCGTCGGTGATGTTGCCGTTGGCGGGCACGTTCAACTGCGTGCCCTTGCGAGTCAGTTCGACCAGGAAGGAACACATGCCGGTGTAGACGTTGCGGCGCGCGGTGAAGCTGTTCAGCGTGTACCCGGACCCCACGGCGAACCCGGTGGTGGTGGTCTCCACCACGTTCGGGGGTCGGTAGGTCTGCCACGCGCCCGCGCTGGCACTCCAGCGCTCCAGCGTGCCGCCTGCGTCGCGGTACTGGCCGTCGTACGCGCCGTCGAAGTTGAGCCCCCACCCCTGGGGGATGATGCCGCCCACGCCGGCGGTGTAGCGGCGGCGGTCGCCGAGGGCGCGCGACCAGTCGATACCGCCCACGCCTGCGGAGGCGCCGGCCGGTACGCGCACGTCCCACAGGCGCAGGCAGGCCGGGGGCAGGGTCGGCGCCTGCGGGGTGGCGCTCGGGTCCCCCTTCTTGATCTCGATGGTGGCGAGGGCCTGCCCGCTGTCGTCGAACAGGCCGTCGTAGACGTGCAGGAGCACGCTGTCGATCCGATCGAACTGCGCGTCGCCGTCGGCGAACGTCAGCACCTCGGGGGCGTCGACGGCGACGGGGTAGGCGCCCTGCGCGGTGGTGCCCTGCACGACCGCGCGGCCGACGCCGATCTGTAGCGACATGGCGCCGGCACCGGTCGCGGCGAACGGGGTGCCGCCGGGGATCACGCCGTCTCGGGTGCTGATCTCCGTCGAGGGCGCCCACGTGCCGACCGGGGTCAGGCGGGTGTCTTCTCTCGTCTGCCCCTGGGGCAGCAGCCATGCGGAACGCACGGACACGGCTGGGGTCTCCTTACCAGTAGGCGGCGCGGTAGCGGACGGCGACGGATGCGGTCGGGTCCGTCGAGCCGGGCGCGGCGCGAAACAGGAAGCTGCTGGTGCCGGGCGGGATGGTGAACGTCTGCTCGGGCACGCTGCGCGAGGTGGCGGTGTGGATGCGGCTTGCGGTGCCGTTGAGGACGACCGTCCCGGCTCCGGTGTCGACGACCAGGACGTCGCTCGCGGCGAGCGGCAGGTCGTACTCGAGAACGTCGCCGGTCGTGATGTTCGTCAGGCTCGGCATGGTGAGCGGGCCCCGGAACTCGATCACCGGGTGCGCGTCGGCGTCGCCCGCGTTGACGACCGACAGCCTGCCGGTGCTGCCCGGGGTGCCGAAGTCCAGCGGCCACACAAGCGGCCACGACAGGCCCGGCTCGGGGGCGGGCAGCGTGGCAGCGACGGTCTGCTCGGTCAGGGCGTAGCGGCGCGGGTCGGTGGCGACCCACTCGATCGCCCCGCCGAGGATCGTGCCGAGGCGGTAGCCGGTCGTCGTCGGCACGGCGCGGCGGGTCACGCGCGCGTACGCGAGCAGGGGCCCGCGTTCGTCGAGCCATGCCACGAGCGGGAT
>NZ_BMWH01000065.1 GCF_014651135.1 Streptomyces echinoruber | reverse complement strand
GACTGCCACACGCGGGCGAACCGGCTGTCAGCTGACAGGCCGCCGAGGCAGACCAGGAATTCGCGCACGGTGAGCCGTGCGATCTCGGCGGCGGTGAGGTGGTACTCGCGGCGTAGGTCCGCCTCGACGGCGCCCCAGTTGCGGACTACCGCCGTCCAGAACTCGCCCGCTTCCCCTTGGGGCGCGGCCGGTTCTTCCGGCTCGGCGCCGTCGCCGGGCGCCGGGCTTTTCCCTTGGCGGCCTCGCGCTTGTCGTACTCGGCGGCGGCCTGCTCCATGCTGAGGCTGCCGGGGTCGGCGACGTTCGCCGTCGCCCACATGAGCACGATGGCGAGCTGCCGGTCGGACATGCCGGCCTCGGCCCACTCGTCGACGGCCTCGGGCCCGAACAGGGACGCGAGCAGGCGCCGCATGTCCTCGGGGCGCGCGCTGTGCATGACCCTGTGGAGCTGGAGCATGTAGAGCGCGGGCAGGGACGACGGCAGGGTGTAGACCTTGCCGAACAGGCGCAGCGGCAGGCCGCGGCGCGGCTCGGCCTGCTCGGCAAAGAACTGGTCGAAGTCGGCGACCTGGTCGACGTCCTGCTCGACGTTGGCGGCCTGGTCGTGGGGCTCGATCACGCGCCACCCCCGGACGGATCGGTGACGGGCGCGGTCGTCGGTGCGCCGCACCTGGTGAACGTCGCGCCCCAACTGGTCTTGGCGTTGTGCTCGCCGCCCTGCTCGCCCGGGGTGACGGTGCACTCCCACACGGTCCATTCCGTCTGGGACTTGTGGCGGTAGCGCATCCGGCCGCGCGACTCGCTGCCGAGCTTCCACGCCCACGTGTTGTCGACGTAGTTCTGTCCGGCGTCGCGCACACCGTTGGTCATGGCGTACAGGCCGGTGACCTCCAGCGTCGCGCCGCGCTGCATGACGTCCTGCTCGTACAGGCCGTCGCTGTCGTTGGTGGTGGTGTCGGCCGTCTCCTCGTTCTGCGACGGGTCGTACGACCACGAGTTGATGTTGCCGATGCGGTGCCATACGGGCGAGGTACCGGTCGTGTCCTCGACCTCGAAGTACCAGCCGCGGGCGTCGATGGGGCGGCCCATGCTGGGGGTGTTCTCCTATTCGGTGCGGTGGGTGCTGGGGGACGACACGTCGAGGTCGACGTTCACGACGTGCTCGTGTCGGCCTTGGGAGTCGGCGCCCATCGGGGCCGGGGTGCCGCGCGCGGCGGCCAGGATCAGCCACGTACCGTCGGGCAGCTCGCCCCCGGCGAGGCCGTGCAGGGCGCTGTAGATCGCCCACGCTCGGTCGCGGGAGACGCGCGGGTCGGTGCCGCCGCGCACGCGCACTTGCAGGCGCACCGTGTCGTAGGCGTTGACGGTGTCCGGGGCCCCGGAGTCGTACAGGGACAGGCACACGGCCGCGTCCGGCGTCGACGGCATCCGCTCGACGAACAGGTCGCCCGTCTTGCCGGTGGGGTCGTAGGCGACCAGGCCGAGGCCGTCGAGCAGGCGGGCGACGCCGTCGGTCACGTCAGCCACTAAGCGACCTCCGCAACTGGGCGGCGATGATCGCCGCGACCGTGGGGGCCTCCTGCGTCAGGGGGCGTTCGAGGTACTTCGCGGAGCGGCCCGCATCGTGCCGGTAGGTCAACTCCTCGTGCTGCCGGACGGCGTACGGGGTGTCGTAGCTGACGGCCGCGGTCAGGGACGACTCGTCGACCGTGGCCACCCCGGAGCGTTCGAGGGTGGCCTCTTCAATCGGGACGATCTTCCGCGACTCGGTGAGCACGTGCTCGGCGCCGAGGCGCAGGCCGCGCACGGCCCCCGTGCGGGTGCCGCGCATGACCGCGTCACCGTTCCAGCGCAGCCGGGTTCGCTGCGTCACTCGCACATCACCTCCGTACAGGCGGGCACGGGCAGGCCGGGCGCGGTGTGCTGGGCGGTGCTGATCGCCTTGGTGACGCGGCCGGACGGGAGGGTGATCCGCGACTCGGGAGGGCAGTCGAGGCCGGGCGCGGTGATGACCTGGGCGGTCGAGGCGACCTCGACGCCCTCGCGGTTGCGGGTGAGGCGGGTTCCTTCGGCGACCAGGGCCCGCACCTCGACGGGCGGCCGGTAGGTCGGCCCGTACGCGCTGTCGCCGTCGTACGGCTCGACGGTGACGCGGTGGCGCAGCAGGTATCCGGGGACTCTCACCAGATCACCCCCGGCAGCAGTCCGGCGCGGCGTAGGGCGCGGTGCGCGCGGGGGGCGAGGTCGACGTCGCCGACGGCGGCCGGGGTGTCGCGGCGGTCGCCGAGGGACACGGGGCCGATAGAGACGCTGCCCCATCGGCCGGCCGCGCCCGTGCCGTCGTCGCCCGTGGCGAGCTGGTACTCGACCTGAGCACAGGTGGCGTCGGCGAGGGCCTGCACAACGGCCGGATCGGTCGGCATCCCGGCGTCGTTGGTGTCGTAGACGGCGCACAGTAGAGCGTCGTCGACGTCCTCGGACGCGCGGGCGAGCAGCCGCTCGGCGTCCGATGGCGCCGGTTCCCCGGTCCACGCCGACAGTTGCTCGGGGGTGGCGTAGACGCGGGGCACCGGTCACCCCTCCTTCTTGGCGCGGGAACGCGAACGCCCCGCGGGCTTGTCTGCCTGCGGGGCGTCGGTGTCGTCCGGGCCGGTGTCCGGCGCGCTGTCCGCGTCGTCCGGCTCGGTGCGGTGGTAGCGGCGCAGCATCACGGCGGCGCCCTCCTTCCTGGTCAGGTGGTGGCGAGGGTGCCGACGCACACGCCGCGGTCGTCCAGCCGCTTCACGGCGTAGTGCAGGGTCGTGGTGACGACGGTCGAGCGGGCGAGGATGTCGCGGTCGGACTCGACCAGCGGGCGCCGCTTGTAGAGCAGGCCGAGCGCGCCGGTCTTGACCAGCAGAAACTTGCCCGCGGCGACACGGTTCGTGACGAACACGTTGACGCCACCGATACGGCCGATGCTGCCGGACGCGGCGGCGGACTCGCCGTTGCCGAGCTTGTCAGCGTCGACGAACTGCGGGTCGAGCATCGCCTCGGTGAGCTGCGCCGAGTTGATGAACAGGCCGGCGAAGTCGGACGGCTCCCACTCGTCGCCGAACTGGCCGATGGCCGGGACCATCGCACCGGCCCACGTGAACTTGGTCTGTCCGGCCGCGGTGGTGAACTTGAGAGGCGTCCCGCCACCCTGTGCGGTCTCGTCGGCCTGCGCCTGGGTGATCAGGTCGGCGTCGACCTTGCGCGCGGCCAGTACGCCGAACTGCCGGCGGGCCTCGGCCTCGGGGTCGCCGAGGGACACCAGCTTGGCCTTGTCGGTGATCTCGACGGCCTTACCGGCTTCCTTGATCACGGCCTTGGCCGACTTGGTCGACATGGCAACCGGGGTCATCGGCGTTGCCTCGTCCAGCTCGTCGAGGTCGCCGAGGGCGCCCCACTTGGGGAATTCGATCTCCTCGCCGGGCGCGCCCTCAAGGGTGTTGTCCTCGACGACGGCGGACGATCCGGCGACGCGCACCTTGCCGAGGAATTCGGCCTGCGCCATATCGCCCCAGACCTCGGGGACGATCATCAGGGCACTGGTGGTCTTCGCCACGGTGGCTACTCACTTTCTCCGGCGCGGTGCCGGGCATCCGGGGCCCGGCGCGAGGGCCGGGCGGGTCAGGAACCGGCGAGGCGCCGGTAGGTGTCGGGGTCGGTCTGGAACAGCTCGGCGCGCTCGGCGTAGGACATGGCGGCGAACTGCTCGGGCGTGATCGCTCCGGGGCCGGTGCTGGAGAAGTCGGCGCCGCCCTTGGCCGGGGTCTGCGGGACGGCGGCGAGCCACGGCTGAGCGGTGACGGCGTTCTTGATCGCCTCGGTGATCGCCGCGGTGTCGGCCGGGTCGATCTGCGCCACGGCCGTGTTGAACGACGCGGAGTCGAGCAGGCGGGCGACATCGGCGCCCGCACTCGGTGCGGCCTGGATCACGGCGGCCTGTACGGCGGCCTTCCGGGCGGCGGCTGCCGACTCGGTGAGGGCCTGCTGTGCCCACTTCGGCAGGCGCTCGACGGCCCCCTCGGGCACGTCGACGACCGGTGCGGCCGGGGCCTGCGGGGCGGGCTGCTGCGGCTGCTGCTGGGCGGCCTGCTGCGCCC
>NZ_BMWH01000064.1 GCF_014651135.1 Streptomyces echinoruber | reverse complement strand
CGGGACGGTCGGAGAGGACGACGGCCATCGACTCGGTCAGGACGTCGACGGATAGGGCGGCGCGGGCGTCCTGCTCCTCCGATTCCGGTTGCGGGTCGTCGGGGACGGAGACGGTGCGGGTCGTGGCGGCGCCGCGTGGCCACACCGTGCCGCCCAGCAGGGTCGTCAGGCGTCCGCAGACCGAGCCCGCGAGCTGCCCGGCTTCCGGGGCGGCGGTCGTGGCGCGGGTCTCCGTCCACCAGTAGGGCGGCGCGGGAGCGGACACCTCGGGACCGAGGAGACGCTCCGCCTCACCCGGCGTGTGGACGAGCAGCGGGGCCTCCACGGCGACCAGGGGACGGCCGGTGGGCGCGCACAGCCGAACGACGGCCCCGTCCTGGCCGGCGACCAGACCCAGCTCGGGTCCGCCCGCGAAGAAACCGGCCAGCAGGGAACGGGTGTCCGGCATCTTCGGGGTGAGGGCAATGACGTCCTTGGTCATGCGGGGGTCTCCGGCGGTTGTATAGCGCGAGATGCCACTTCCTGCGTTCTGCCATCAGTTCACTCCCCGAGTGGACTGATGACACGCAGATTCCCTCCTCTGCTGCGAATCCATTGTTCCAGCGCGTCACCGGACAGCTCACGAGTCGTTTTCCCTTCAACTATGAGCGCCGGACCGAACACCGTTCCGCTTGCGCCTTCCAGTTTGGTTTCCTCATCCAGTGTCACCTCGAATGAGTTTTCTTTAAAAACGGCGCCGCACAGGTTAGCGCCGCAGAGATTGACTTCGAATAGATCGGCCCCCATGAACTTGGCACCGCGACAGCTCGCTCCTGAGGCGTCGACCGCGTACAGCGACGCTTTAACCAGATCCGCCCCGTCCAAAACCGTGTGCTTCAAGATGGCGTCGTCCATATTGACGCGTACCAGACAGCAGCGCGTCAGGTCGGCTCCCGTGAAATCCGCACCTTGAGCGTCCGATCGGTAAAGATCGGCCTCTACCAACTTTACATTTACCAGCTTCGCTTCAGTGAACAATGATTCAGAGAAGTCTCCGTAAGAAAGGTCTGCTCCGCTCAAATCAAGCCCAGCGGCGTCCAGGCCACCCTCTTCTTTCAGCCACTCTTGAAGTCGCCGCGCAGCAGCTTCGTCTTGCGGAAGCCTAGCGGGAACCCAGCCGTTACGGGTACCAGATGACATTGTCTTCCCAGCCGTTCTTTTCGACGATCGACTTGATGTCATCGATCGCTGCCTGATTTGCGTTCCTGACGTCCAGGATCACGATCCGCTTCTTCTTGACGATTTGACCGCGCAGTTTCTTAACCCACCGTTCGTTGTTTGCCGGATTGTATGCGCCGCTAAATGGCTGCGACTTATCGCGCACGTCATTGAAAGGGGGCCAATCTGAATGCACTCCCTTTATGTCATAATACCGGCCTGTGCTCGGGGAATAGAACTCGCCGAGGGCGGCCTCCGAGGGTCGCTGGATGTCATGGGGTAGACGTCCCTGCTCGCGAAGATCCAGTCCCACTCGCGCCTCGTCCTCCGATGAATCCCTCACCTTGTTTCCATGGTCCGGGTCGTGCTTCAGCGCGTCAAAGTCCTCCAAGTTCCGCTGCTCGACCCTATCGAGGTGGTCCCAGTGCGCGGCGCGCTCCTCAGGGGTCATCTCGGGCAACGGTTCATTGGCACGCGGCGCGTGCGGCCCTGTTCCCGCACCGGCATCCCCTGGGCTGCTGCCGGGGCTGTCCGTGCCACCCGGTGTGTGATCGCGACTGTCTGCCGGGTTTTCGTGCCCGTGGCCTGCCGTTTGGTCGCCGTGTCCGGTTCCGCCTGAGTCTTCATGGCTGCCGGGGCCGAGTTCGGACGGACGGCCTTCAGCGTGATGGGAAGGCGGCTCGTGGCCGGCGGACGGGCCGGGGCCGTGCTCGTGGGCCGTTCCACCTGCTCCACTGGTGAGGCGATCGCCGGAGCCGCCTCCCTGTACGTGCTCAGCCCGAGCACCGGACCCGACCGGTTCCTCCGAGCGGTCGGCGCGGTCGGCGGAATTGAGTTCGGCGTGGTCCTTCGCGGAGAGTTCGTGCGGGGCTTCACCGACGTGTTGGCGGAGGGTGCCGTCGGCGTTGAGGACGTCGCCGGTCTTGGTGTCGAGGTAGACGCGCTCGCCCGCGTCGTCGATGTATTCGGCGGCGTGCTCGGGTAGGGAGGCGGGGCGCTCGGCGGGCGGGATCGGGTGGTCGGACGGCGTGTACCTGCCGCCGATGGCCGCCGCGTCCAGCGGAGCGGTCGGGTTGACGTTCCTGAGCCGGGTGAAGGCGTCACTCACCTTGACGAAGGCGAACTTGCCCGCTTTGCCGACGTAGGTGAGGGGATCGACGGCCCGGCCGACCTTGCCCGCGACCGACAGGGCGCGGGCCACCGCGGCGGTCTTGCCGGTGCCGGAGGCTGCTGCTCCGACTCCGTCGGTGCCCAGCAGGCCGAGCACGTTGAAGCCGACGGCGCCGGCCGCGCGGGACGGATTGGTCTTCCAGGTGTCCCAGGCGACGAGTCCCTTGACGGTCTGCTTGTAGACGGTGCGCGAGTCGCGCAGCCAGGAGGGGAGCTTGTCGTCGGGCACCAGCCACCACGTGCCGAGGGTGGCGCTGGTGAGGGCCGAAGCGGTGCCCAGCTTGGCGAGGTTCTTCCAGGCCTCGCCCGCCGCGTCCCAGCCGTCCGCGCCCACCAGGGTGCCCAGGCCGTGGATGGTGCCCATCACCCCGTCGGTCCAGAAACCGTCCCAGAGCTGTCCGGCCTGGTGGGTCACCCAGTCCCAGCCCTCGTACTCCTGCTCGGCGGGCGCGCCCCAGGGGGTCTCCGCGGCGTGGTCGAGGTCCTCGGCCCGGTAGCCGTACGTGTTCTTGCGGTGCGAGCCGTCGTCGACGGTGAGCGTCGTGCCGCCGACCAGGGCGGTGATCTTGTTGTGGCAGGTGCGCTCGGCGGCCTGGAAGGCGGCGACCGTGTGGTTGACCTCGCGCCAGAGGCGGTTGTTGGTCTCGACCTTGCCGTGGTCCGTGCGCCAGTCGTCGTCGCCGGAGACGGAGTTCACGAACGTCGTGGCCTCCGCCTTGAGCGACTCCAGCCGCTCGACCAGCGGTTTGACCGTGGAGGCGTACTCGGACAGAGCCGAGGTCACCTTCTCCAGGGCGTCGGCGAACGCGTCCGCCTTGCTCTTCACCGGCTGTGTGGAGGAGAACAGCTCGTGCGCCTCCGGGGCGCGGTAGAAGGCGGACAGCTCCTGGAAGGTGGTGTGCACGTCCGCGCCCGAGGCACGGAACTGGGCCGCGTTGGCCGTCAGCAGCATCACATCGGTGTCCAGCGTGGACAGGTCGCCGATGAAGTGCGGTATCCCGGACGGGTCGATCAGTGTCGCTTCGTCGCTCATCCCCGGCCCCCGGTCCGGCCGCCGTTCCCGCTCACTCCCGGCAGGTCCACCTTCGGCTCCTTGGCCGCCTGGTGCTGTGCGTTGGCTGCCAGTTCCAGGTCGCCCTGGACGTAGTGGCCGGTGGCCTCGGCGGCCCCGTTCAGCGACCGCGACGCGCGCTTGGCGATGTAGACCAGGTCCCGGCTCCAGTGCTGCAGGAACTCGCCCAGCGCCGAGCCGACCACGCCGGCCGTGCTGGTGTAGGGCCCGTACTGGCTGGTGAGCGTGCCCGCGGCGGACGCCGCCTCCTCCAGGTTCCCCTGCATCGCCGTGCCCGTGTCCGACAGGTTCTTCGCGGCGGTGCCCGTCTTCCTCAGGACGCCGCGCACTCCGGCCACGTCGATGTCCCACCCCGTCACGCCGTCAACCCCCGTTTCGGCAGGCCCCATTGGGCCGGGTTCGGTCAAACGTTCGCCGAACATGATCTCGTGTGGAGGATTGTGGACGCAACGCGATACGACGTGATGTCGCCGTCAAGTGGCCGTATCCGGCGGGTCGATCGGCTTCGCCTGGCGCACGCGGGTGTCTGAGCAGAGCAGTTCCCGTGCGTGCCCGTCATCGACCATGACCTGAACCCGGTCTTCCCGGAAGCGAGGCCGGCTCTCCTCGGCAGTCTCCTCGGTAGTCCCTCCAGCCGCCTCCTCCGCAGTTCAACGACTACGACCACAAGACCCGCGACTGTCCCGCCATGGGCATCCCCCACTACCTGCACTACCTGATCCTGGATCCGCGCGACGGCACGTGGACGTACCAGTGGGGGATCGGCCGGGCCGGC
>NZ_BMWH01000063.1 GCF_014651135.1 Streptomyces echinoruber | reverse complement strand
GAGCGGGAAGGACCGCCGCTAGAGCTTGCGAAGTCCACTGAGCACCCTTTCGAGCAGTGTCACGTCTGGCTGGCCACCGGCGTTCTCGTCGCCGCCGGGCTGATGGATGGCGACCAGGCCCGCCTCCGCCAAGTCGGCGACGAGGATCCTGGCCACGCCGAGAGGGATCGAGAGCAGCGCCGAGACCTCGGCGACCGACTTGATCTCGCGGCACAGGTTGCAGATCCGCTGATGCTCGGGCAGCTGGCCCTGCATCTGGTGCGGCTGCGCGGTGGTGTGCACCAGTGCCTCGATGGCGAGCTGGTAGCGCGGCCTGGTGCGGCCACCCGTCATGGCGTACGGCCGCACCAGGGGGTTGTTCGACGACCCGGCGGGTGCCGGCTCAGGGTTGCGGCGCTGCGGCTGCACCGGCTGGATGCGCGGCGCCGGCGGCTGGTCGTACGGCGACGGGCCGGGGCCCTGGGGCGCGTACGGCTGCCGGTGGCTCGGAACGGAGGGGAAGCCGTACGGATTCGCCGGGCCGTCGCCCGGACCCTGGGCAGGGCCGTACGACCAGTTGCCCGAGGACGAACCGCCTGGGGGTGTTGCCACTTTCTCCTCCTCCGACTGTGCTGGGCACCCATCCTTGTGGAGCCGCGTCCCGAAACCTTACGGCCCCGGGACGCCCCTACGCACCGTCCGCCTCCTAGTTGAGAAGGCTCCCCTGGAGCTCCGAACGCAGTTCGGGAGTCAGGACCGTGCCGGCACGGTCGACCAGAAGCGCCATCTCGTACCCAATGAGACCGATGTCCGCTTCCGGATGCGCGAGAACCGCGAGGGACGAGCCGTCGGAGATGGACATGATGAAGAGGAATCCCCGCTCCATCTCCACAACGGTCTGGTTGACGTTGCCGCCCTCGAAGATGCGGGAGGCACCGGCGGTGAGGGAGGTCAGACCGGAGGCGACGGCCGCGAGCTGGTCGGCGCGGTCGCGGGGAAAGCCTTCGGACATCGCCAGAAGGAGTCCGTCGGCGGAGACCACCACCGTGTGCGACACCCCGGGGGTGTTCTCCACGAAGTTGGTGATCAACCAGTTCAGGTTCTGTGCCGCCTGGCTCATCGGGCTCACACTAACGCTCCTGGTTGTAGGTGCTGTCAGGACCGAAGCCCTGGCCGTTCTTGTCACTTCCTGCGCTGCGTCCCCGCTGGACGCCCCGGCGCAGGTTGCTCAGCCTGCCCCTGACGTCCTCGGGGGCGCGGGAGACCTGTGGGCCGCCCTGCGGGGTCGCTGCCGCGGAGCCCTCGACCAGGTTGGCCTTGGGCACCCGCACCGGCAGGCCGGAGGCTGTGACCCCGCCTGCCTTGGGCTTCCGGAGTTGCGCGGCCTGCTGCCAGCGCTCGTCGTTCGCCGACCGCCAGCCGCCGCTGTCGCCGCCATGCTCCGCGGGAGCCGACGGCTCCTGGTTCACGCGCCGCGCACCGTTGGTGCCGTTCGTGCCGTTGGTGCCGCTCGCGAGGGACCCGCGGCGGGGCAGTCCGGCGTCGGTCAGCTCGTGGCCAGCGGAGTGGGCCGGTCCCGGTCGATCGAAGCCTACGCGGTCCTGCTGACTTGCGTCATCGGCCTGCGCAGATTCCGCTTCCGGAGCGTACTCGGCCGGGTAACCGTTGCGGTAGCCGTCCTGCTGCGGCCAGTCGCCCTGGTAGGACTGGCCGTTGTACGCCGGGAAGGAGTCCGTGGACGCGGCGGACGCCGACGCCTGTTCCTGCCGGGCGTCCTCCGCATACGAGGGTTCGGAGTACCCGCCGCCGGACGGGAAGCCCTCGTCCTGCGACCGTGACGCGTCCGGCGCGAAGTACGACTCGTCGTACGACGTCCGCTGCTGCTCGGGGTACGCCGTCTGACCGGTCTGTTGATCGTACTGCTGCTCGTAGGAGCCGTCGTAGGCCGCCGGCTGCTCCGGGTAGTCCTGGTAGCCCTGAGCGGCGCCGTCGTAGGCGTGTTGGCCCGTCTGGGCGCCGTCATAGGCGTGCCGGCCGGTCTGCGAGGCGTCGTAGGCGTGCTGGCCGGTCTGCTGGTCGTACTGCTGCTCGTGGCCGCCGTCGAAACCCTCGGCGTACGCCGACTGCTCCGTGCTCTCCTGGTCGGGCTGCTGCCGTTGGTGGGTCTGGGCCTCCAGGGCGGCGCGGCGCTCCTCGCGCATCAGCGAGCGGCCGACCGGGTCCAGCTCGCGGATGTCGTCGGGGATGTCGGCGTACCGGCTGTCGTCGAAGCCGAGCTCGGCCGCCGTGCGCATCGGCTGGTTGAAGTCCTCGCCGCGGACGTTCTGCTCCGGGAAGATCTGGGAGACGGTGAACTCCTCGCCCTGCGGCGCCTGTTCGCCGCCACCGCCGTGCGTGATCGCGTCCGGCAGCATGACCAGCGAGGTGGTGCCGGCCTGCTCCCCGGAGGGGCGCAGCTGGACGCGGATGCCGTGCCGGTCGGCGAGGCGGCCGACCACGAACAGGCCCATGCGCTGGGAGATCGCCACGTCCACGGTGGGCGGGTTGGCCAGCTTGTGGTTGATGTCGGCGAAGTCCTCGGCGGTCAGGCCGATGCCCTTGTCGTGGATCTCGATCATCACGCGGCCGTCGGGCAGCCGGGTCGCGGTGACGCGGACCTTGGTCTGCGGGGAGGAGAACGTGGTGGCGTTCTCCAGCAGCTCCGCGAGCAGGTGCACGAGGTCGGTCACGGCGCGGCCGTGGATGTCGCACTCCGGCACGCCTTGCAGCTCGATGCGTTCGTACTGCTCCACCTCGGAGGAGGCGGCGCGCAGCACGTCGATCAGCGGCACCGGCTGGTCCCAGCGGCGGCCGGGCTCCTCGCCGGCGAGGACCAGGAGGTTCTCGCCGTTGCGGCGCATACGGGTGGCGAGGTGGTCCAGCTTGAAGAGGTTCTCCAGCTGGTCGGGGTCGGCCTCGTTGTTCTCCAGCTCGGTGATCAGGGTCAGCTGACCCTCGATCAGCGACTGGTTGCGGCGCGAGAGGTTGGTGAAGATCGCGTTGATGTTGCCCCGCAGCAGGGCCTGCTCGGCGGCGAGCCGGACGGCCTCGCGGTGGACCTGGTCGAAGGCGCGGGCGACCTCGCCGATCTCGTCGGTGGTGTTGATCGGGATGGGCGCGACCCGGGTGTCGACGCGGCCGGGGTCGGTGCGGGAGAGCTGGTCGACCAGCATCGGCAGACGCTGCTCGGCGATGCCGAAGGCGGCGTTGCGCAGCTGGCGCATGGAGCGGCTCATCTGGCGGGCGACCAGGCCGGCCAGGATGAACGCGGCGAGCAGCGCGATCACGACGACGGCGCCGGTGACGAAGGCGTCCTGCTTGGCGTTGTCGGCGATGGCCGCGGCGTCGGCCACGGCCTTGTCGGTCAGGTCGGACTCGAGCTGCCGGTAGGCGTTGAACTTGAGCGTGTTCACCGCCCACCAGTTCGGCGCGGTGATGCCCTGCTGGGCCAGCGCCTGGCGCGCGGCGGGGTCGGTGGACTTCAGGCCGGCCAGCGCCGCGACCATCTTGGTGGGGTTGGACGGCGGCGGCACGTACTTGGGGTCCTTGGCAGCGGCCTCCTTGGCCATCTCCGCGCCCTGGGACTGGATGTTCTTCCGGGCCGCCTCCAGCTTGTCGGCGTCCTGCTGGGTGCCGCCGCTGATGTACTCCTCGACGGCGATGCCCTCCAGGTAGGCGTAGGAGGACAGGGCCACTCGCTGGCTGGCCAGGCTGCCGGTGCCCGGACCCGGGCTGATCAGCATGTGCATGCCGATGGAGCGCTCGAGGGAGAGCGCCGCCTTGGTGAGGGAGATGGCGTAGACGGTACGGCCGTAACTGGTGATGTTGCCGGTGCCGAGGCCGAGCTCGTTGGCGAACTCCATCAGCGGGTGCTGGATCGCGACGTAGCCTTCTTCCGTCTGCACGCCGGGGAGCCTGCTGGTGTACGCGTTCTGCCGCAGCGTCCTCAGCCCGGGCTCGGCCTTGCGGAACAGCTTCAGGCGGCGCTGCAGGCCGGGCTTGTCCGGCATGTCCTGCGCGGCCCGGTCGAAGGCGTCGGCGGCCTGGTCGGTCACCGCGCGGGCCTTGACGACCGTGGGGTCCTTCTGGCCCTTGCCGCTGAGCAGCGGCGCGGCCGTGACGTCGCGCTCGTTGACGAGCGCGTTGGCGTAGGTCAGGGAGGCCTGCACCAGGCGGGCGGTCTTCTCCGCGTCCCGGGCCTCCTGCCAGGTGCTGATCGAACTCTTCACCTGGAAGCCGCCCATGACCAGGCCGACCAGCACGGGTATGAGCAGGATCGCGTTCAGCCGGGTCGGTACCCGCCAGTTGCGCGGGGAGAAACGGCCGCCGCTCGGGGCCGGAGCGGCCGTCGGCTCCGAACCGGGCACCTGTGCGGGAGCCGCTCCGCGCGGCGGCGGGGTGAAGTTGCCCCGCGCCGACGGCCCGGGACCTTTTGTGCTTCGCCTCACTCGACCAACAACCTCTCGGCGGTCGGCACCTACGTCGTGCCGCAGTCTCTCAGAGCCCAGAGCGCCATCGACTACTCAGTATGTCTTTGACTATTGGGCAGTTCAGGCATTCCAGCACGTCCACCAGTGGTCTTCCAAACAGCGGAAACCTCGGATTGCGAGCGATGTAAGCCCCCGATAAAACGGTCATACAGAGCGAGCCCCGCCAAAAGGCGGGGCCGTTGTGAGCGCAGCGGCACCGGACGACCGCGACGCGTGGCCGCGCCGTGTCATTCCTCTGCGAAAACGTTATGAACAGCCGGGCCGACCGTGTCAAAGGACACAGCCGGCCCCCGGGCGTCTACGGCAACTGCCGTACCGCGCGGCCGAATTGCTACTTCAGCCGGGCCATGAGTGCGTGTTCCACGAGGGTGATGAGGGTGGACTTGGCGTCCGCGCGGTGGCG
>NZ_BMWH01000062.1 GCF_014651135.1 Streptomyces echinoruber | reverse complement strand
TCGTCGTGAGGAGCGTGGTGAGTCGCTGGTGCAGCACCCGCTTCTTCTCGCCGCGCTCATGCGCCGCTGAGGGAAAAGTGACATCCCTGCCCTCCGATTTCCGCGGTTTTCGGCATCGGAGGGCAGGCCCCGTACGGACATCAAAGACTTGAGGAACCACAATGGCAGCTGAGCCCGGCGGAGAATCGGAACGGGATCCCGTGGAGGCCTTCATCGACGAGATCTTCGAGGAAATGATGCGCGAGGCGGGAATTCCGCATACCGGCACCGGCGTCAAGCATGGGAAGGACCCACTGGCCGTGGCCCTGATGGAAGCGGCCGCGGCGTCCCTGTCGAAGCCGCCCTCCCGTTCCTCGGAACTGGAAAGGGTGCTGTTCGCGCAGGCCCTCGCGACCGCGCTGGCGGACGCGCTCGCGCCCGCCCTGGCAGACGCGCTGGCCTCGGAGATCATCAAGGTGCTGACCCAGCACGCGGCCTCTGAGGGCGGCGGCACCCGCGAACCCGCCGGCGGGGCCGGCCGCGGCCACCGCTCCTCCGGCGGCGGCGAACGTTCCTGACCGGACCGGACCGTGCCGGCCCCGGCGGAGGACGTGACCGTGACCATGACCATGCCCCTGCCGCAGGCGGCTGCACCGGCCGGGTGGTGGGCTTTTCGTACCGCGGTCACCGGGTCCGGGCGGCGCGAGGCGAGGAGGTACCCGTCCACGGAGTCGTTCACTCCTGAGTCGGAGCCCATCACTCCAATGCCGCGCATCCGTGGGAACGGGGCGCCGTTAGTGGGGTTATGACCAAGGCAACTCGGGGAAACTTCTTCCGTCTGCGCCAGGAACAGCAGGGCGCGGCCGCGGACCACGCGGTCAGGTTGGGCGCCTACACGTACGTCCCCGCCCCGGTGCACTCGTCGGGCACCAACGGTACGCTCACCGGCGGCGGGCTCCCCGTCCCACTGGACGTGACGGAATCCCTCCTGCTGGACTTCCTCGACCGCATGAGTGCGCTGGAGGCCGACCTCGCCCGGCGGTGGAGCGGTGCCGGCGGATGGTCCTCTTTCTCGCGGGCGGAATGACACGGGCTGCGCCATGTGGGACGAACGAACCGACCATCGCGCACGCTCTTCCGCGGATCATCCGACCGGGTTCGGCAGCGGGTTCGGCACCGGATTCGGCAGCGGATTCGGTACCGGGTTCGACCATGCGGACCGCGGCCGGCACCGGGCCCCCGCCGATCCGTTCACGGCTCCGCTGGTGCCGCCGGACTCGAGCTGGGATCCGGCCGAGGAGCTCGCGTACATGCTCCAGGACGCCATCGAGGGGCAGATCTCCGACGACGCCGCGGACCACGGCGAGACATCGGTCACCGAGCCGGCTCCCGGCTCCCCCCTCGGGGCTCTGCAGGACATCACGGCGGAGCTGCCGCCGCTGCCGCACTATGCCCGCCGAGGACACCGCAAGGTCCGTGAACGCAAGCACCTGAACGGAGTACGGACCACCAGCCAGGTCATCGCCGTCGCCGTCGTACTCATCGCGTCCGCCGTGAGCTTCTTCGGTTCGGTGGTCGCCTACGACCCCCTGCGTCTCGTCGCCGCCTCCCACGCGGCGGAGAGCTCCGTGCCCTGGTGGCCCTTCCTCGTCTTCGGGCCCTGGCTGGTGGCGTCGCTGTCCGTGGTGCGGGCGGCGCTGCACCTGCGCCGTGCCGTTCACTCGTGGTGCGTGGTGCTGGCCTTCTCCCTCATCGCGATGCTCCTGTGCATCGCCCAGGCCTCCCGGGACCCCATCGACATGGTGGCAGCCGCCCTGCCGAGTCTCGCGTCCCTGGCCTGCTTCCAGCAGCTGGTCCGCCAGATCACCCTGACCCGGCCGCCCCGCCGGGCCGCGCCCCGGCACCGCGTAGACCGGAGCGCTTCCGGCGCCCCGTCCGCGTCCGCCGGCGAAAAGGCGGCCGAGGAGCCCGGAGGCGCCAAGGCGTCCGCGGCCGGTCCGCCCCGCTCGCCCGACCGGGCGGGCACGGAGAAGGGCGAGCGTCCGGGGCCGGGACTCGCGGACGCCCGGCGGACGCTGCCCGGCCCGAGAGGCGAGCCGAGCGGCCGGCCGGGTGTCTTCGCCCGGTGGTCCGGTTCGGCGGGGTGAGCGCGCGCCGCCCGTGCCCGCCGTGACGCCCGGCCGGCCGACCGGCGCCTCTTCGCCGCGGCCGGTCGGGGTCTTTCCGCCGCGGCGGGCCGGGGTCTTTCCGCTGCAGCGGACCGGCGCCTCTTCGCCGCGGCGGGCCGGTGCCTCTCCCCGGCCCCGGTGGGTGCCTCTCCGCCGGCCCCCGTGGGTCCTGCCCGGCCCGCCCTCCCGGGGCCGGGACCGGGACCGCGCCCTCACTCCGCCCGGCGGGTCATCCGCGCCGCCGAGGCGACCGTGGCCTGCGCCTCCTGCACCGTCAGCCCCGTGTGGACGGCCGCGTCGATCAGGGCGGCCGCGAGGGCGGGGCCGAGGCCGCTCTCGTAGGCGCGGCAGGCGGCCCAGAACAGGCGCGTGTTGCGCTGGCCCGGGTGGGCGGAGAGGACGAAGTGGATCAAGCCCTGGCCATGGGCGCTGTCGGCCCGCGGGGCGGGGCGGCGCGGGGTGCGGGGCGGTCCGAGGAGGAGGCGCAGGAGGGACGGCGGGCAGGGGGCGGGAGGCAGCCGGCCGGTGCCGGGGGCGGTGGTGTAGGAGCCGTGGTCGGTGCGGGAGCCGGGGCCGACCAGGTAGCCGCCGGCGCCGCGGACGTCGATGCCGGGAGCGAGCCGGCTCGCGGAGTTGGGCACGACGACGTCGGGCGGGCCGCTGAGCCAGAGGTGGCGGCCGCCGGAGGGGGTCAGGACGACGACGGTCTCGGGGATCGTGAACAGGTGGCGCAGGGCCAGCTCGCGCAGGGCCGCCGACGAGTCCGTGTCCGACTTGGTGTCGAGGTCGATGCCGATGAGGTGGTACGGGGGCAGACCGCAGGCGATGCCGTAACCGGTGGCCCAGGGGGCGGCGGCGAACATCTCGCGGATGCGTGCGGGGTCGGTGGTGGCGTCGTACACGCCGTGGCCGTAGCGGCCGCACTCGCCGTGGCACGCGGCGGCGGTGGGGTCGTCGCGGTGGGGTGAGCGCAGGGCCGGGAGCTTCGTCCGGGACAGGGGGATGACGGCCAGACCGCGCTCGGCGGCCGAGAGGGCGTGGGCGAGGGCCAGCGTCGTGGTCTGCCGGTCGATGGTGGCCATGCCTCCATGTTCGTACTTGTGTTCGAAAAAGGGAAGGGGTGGCGGGGCGAGGACACGCCGGTGCGGGCGGAATGGCCGGAAATGTGCCGGAACGGTTCACCTCAAGTGGCGCAGGGCGCTCCGCGACCGGCCCACTCACGCGGGCGGGGTTCAGGGGCGATTTCTGCGGTGCGAGGGGTTTATCGACATGTCATCACGCTTGAGTGCGAATCACGGCTTCCGGGCTGGTTCGGTGGGGATTCGGTGGGCAACTCTGGATGTGCGACGTCGTGCACCGCACCGAGGCGGTCGGCCAACTTCCTCGGTGGAAGCCGCAGTTCAGGAAAGCCCACCCGCCTCCGGCGCGCAGCCGGGCTGAACTCCCGTCCTGGAGGAGCAACATGGCAAGTATCCGTACCGCCCGCGTCATCGCGGCCGTCTCGGCCCTCCCGATCGCCGCGGTTCTCTTCAGCGGCATCGCCGCGGCCGACAACGGCTCCTTCGCGGACGACGGATCGAACGCCGCCGTGGCGAGCGTCGCCGGCAGCGGGGTCGGCCGCGACAACAGCGGCAACCCGTCCACCACCCAGCAGCAGGCCGTCGGCCCCGGTGCCTCGAACCAGAACAACGCCGCCCAGGTCGACGGCTCCGCCTTCACGGCCGTCAACCAGGGCAACGAGAACGTCGCCGTCCGCTTCACCCGCCTGTGGTGAGGCGTCGGCCGCGGGAGGCCTGAACTCCCGTACGGGGTGTGCTCTGTGGGGATGCAGCACACCGGCGCGGCGGTGCTCCGGCGCCGCCGCGCCGGCATGCGGGGACACGACCGCGGAGACGGCGACCGAGACGGGGGCGGGGCGTGGGTGGTACGGCAACTGCGGTGCACCCTTGCCGCGTCGGGCAGGTGCCCGGCATCGCTCGGGCCCTGGTGGCCCTGGCCTCGGTCACTCCGGACCCCAGTCGCCCGGGCCCCAGCCGCCCCGGGCCCAGGTCACCCCGGACTCCGGAGCATCCGCGTCGGCACTGGTCCCGGCGGCGGACGGACGGCCGGGCCGGGCGACCTCGCGCCCGGGCCGAACGCCCTGCCCCCGGAGGCGAACCCGGACCCGCCCCCAGGGGCGAACCCGGACCCGGTCTCCTTCCCTCGTCCACCTTCAGGAGGTGGGGCGGCCTCCACCCCTACAACCTGAGGGGGACGCAGCTTCTGGACCTGCGGCCGATCCGCCCGGCCGGGGTGCGCTCCTAGCGTGGAGCCATGACCACACCCCTCGCCACCAGCGTGTCCCAGGCCGCCACACCGGTGGCGCAGGCCCTGCCCTTCGCGTCGTACGTGAAGGCCCGCCAACCGGTGCTGCTGCGCACCGCCCGGTCGCTGACCGCGAACCCGAGCGACGCGGAGGACCTGCTGCAGACCGCGCTCGCCAAGACCTACCTCGCCTGGGGGCGGATCGCGGACCATCGCGCCGTCGACGGCTACGTGCGCCGGGCGCTGCTCAACACCCGCACCTCGCAGTGGCGCAAGCGCCGGGTCGACGAGTTCGTGTGCGACGAGCTGCCCGAGCCGGAGCCCGTGGCCGGCGCCGACGACCCGGCGGAGCGGCAGGCGCTGCACGACGCGATGTGGCGCGCGATCACCAGGCTGCCGGCGCGGCAGCGGGCCATGGTCGTCCTGCGCTACTACGAGGACCTCAGCGAGGCCCAGACCGCCGAGGTGCTGGGGGTGTCGGTGGGCACGGTGAAGTCGGCGGTGTCGCGGGCGCTGGCGAAGCTGCGGGAGGACCCGGAGCTGGTGCTGGTCCGGTAGCCGCCCTCCCCTCTCGCCCGCCTCTCCCCGCTCACCCTGTCCCCGCCCGGCCTCCTCCGCCCACCCCCTTCCCGCCCCGGCGGCCGCCCCGCCGATGCGTCGCCCGCATGATCGATCACCCGCGTCTAGTGACATACCGCGCGGTATGTGCGCAGAATCAGCGCAACACCTACCACCACGTAGGGCGAGACCGCGCCGGCCATGTCGCCTGGGAGGACGCCGTGCTGAGCACCATGCAGGACGTACCGCTGCTGATCTCCAGGATCCTGACCCACGGGTCAACGGTCCACGGAGCCTCGCAGGTGACGACGTGGACCGGCGAGGGCGAACCGCACCGCCGCTCCTTCGCCGAGATCGGCGTCCGCGCGGCCCGGCTGG
>NZ_BMWH01000061.1 GCF_014651135.1 Streptomyces echinoruber | reverse complement strand
CGGGCCGCGTGGCTTTGACCACGCGGCCCGCCCGTCGCCCGGCTCGTACCGGGGCAGGTCACCGCAGGAAGGGGTCCACGGCCACCGCCAGGAACACCAGCGACACGTAGGTGATGGACCAGTGGAACAGCCGCATCTCCTTCAGCTTCGCGCCGGTCAGGCCGGCCTTGGCCCGGGTCTGCAGCGCGTGCGCCTCCCACAGCCACCAGCCGCCCGCGGCGAGCGCGACCGCGGTGTAGAACCAGCCGGTGTAGCCGAGGGGCGTCAGCAGCAGGGAGACGGCGACCATGACCCAGCTGTAGAGCACGATCTGCCGGGCCACGACCTTGTTGGAGGCGAGCACCGGCAGCATCGGCACGCCCACGCGCGCGTAGTCGTCCTTCACCTTCATCGACAGCGGCCAGTAGTGCGGCGGCGTCCAGAAGAAGATGACCAGGAAGAGGATGACCGGCGCCCAGTCCAGCGAGTCGCGCACGGCCGTCCAGCCGATGAGCACCGGCATGCAGCCGGCGATGCCGCCCCACACGATGTTCTGCGCGGTACGGCGCTTGAGGATCATCGTGTAGACGACGACGTAGAACAGGAGCGCGCCGAGGGACAGCCAGGCCGAGAGCCAGTTGACGGCGAAGCCGAACAGCAGCGTGGAGACGACCGCGAGGGTGACGCCGAAGACGAGGCACTCGCGCGGGCCGACCATGCCGGTGACCAGGGGCCGCTGCGAGGTGCGGTCCATCAGGGCGTCGATGTCGCGGTCGATGTACATGTTCAGCGCGTTGGCACCGCCCGCGGAGAGGTAGCCGCCCACGCAGGTCAGCAGCACCAGCTTCAGGTCCGGCACGCCCTGCTGCGCCAGGAACATCACCGGAACGGTGGTGATGAGCAGCAGCTCGATGATCCGCGGCTTGGTCAGTGCCACGAACGCCTTGATCCGGGCCCCGAGCGGCCGGCGGCTCGGCTTCTGGCTCGCCGAGAGCACCCCCGCTGGACGGGATTCAACGGCCGTCACGCACACCCCTGACAGAGACATCCCAGCGAGCCCCGCCCGAGGGCAACCCGGGTCAGGGCTCGCGCGTACCACGCCACTGTAGACGTTGCCCAGACCCCGCCTTTCGCCGGGGTGGGGTCGTGTCAGCGCCGCCGCCCGGCCGCGGACGCCCTCGCCCGCGCCCCTCGCGCCCCGCCACCGCTTCTTCCCTCTTCCTCCCTCACCACCGGTCCCGGGTCNACCCCACCACCGGTCCCGGGTCCTCACCCCACCACCGGTCCCGGGTCCTCACCCGCCGCCGGTTGCGGCCGGCGCACCCGCCCGCCGCTCCCGGGCCGCACGCCTCCCCCCGGCGCATCCACCGCCCCTTTCCGGCCACCCCGTCAACACGCCCTCCGAAATCCACGCGAAACGGTCCTTCCGGCGTGCGTCCACCGGCTCGGTTGAGCACTCGGATGAGCCCGTCCGTATTCACTTGCGGAGTGCCATCCGGGCTGGTCGGGAGGCGGAGACCGGTTGGTCCCGGCAGTCCGGAGCGAGCCGGGGGGACGGGCGGACTGCGGGGGTAGGCTCGACAGCGGCCGTCCGGCGCCGAAGGGCGCCGGCAGCCGGTGGGCGCCCGCGTACACCGGCTGTCCGACATGTGGAGAGGAGCCCTGACCCAGGGTGAGCACCAAGCCGACCACCACAGACTTCGAGTGGACCGAGTTGGACCAGCGGGCCGTGGACACCGCCCGCGTCCTGGCCGCCGACGCCGTACAGAAGGTCGGCAACGGCCATCCGGGTACGGCGATGAGCCTGGCGCCTGCCGCCTACACCCTCTTCCAGAAGGTGATGCGGCACGACCCGAGCGACCCGGACTGGGTCGGGCGTGACCGCTTCGTGCTGTCCGCCGGTCACTCGTCCCTGACCCTGTACACCCAGCTGTTCCTGGCCGGCTTCGGTCTGGAGCTGGACGACCTGAAGTCCTTCCGCACCTGGGGCTCCAAGACCCCGGGCCACCCCGAGTACGGGCACACCAAGGGCGTGGAGACCACGACCGGCCCGCTCGGCCAGGGTGTCGCCAACGCCGTCGGCATGGCCATGGCGGCCCGCTACGAGCGCGGCCTGTTCGACCCGGACGCGCCCGCCGGCGAGTCCCCCTTCGACCACTACGTCTTCTGCATCGCCGGCGACGGCTGCCTGCAGGAGGGCATCTCCGCCGAGGCGTCCTCCCTGGCCGGCCACCAGAAGCTGGGCAACCTGATCCTGCTGTGGGACGACAACCACATCTCGATCGAGGGCGACACCGCCACCGCCGTCTCCGAGGACACCGTCAAGCGCTACGAGGCCTACGGCTGGCACGTGCAGCGGGTGCGGCCGAAGGAGAACGGCGACCTCGACCCGCAGGCGATCTACGAGGCGATCCAGGCCGCGAAGGCGGTCACGGACCGGCCGTCGTTCATCGCGATGCGCTCGATCATCGCCTGGCCCGCCCCGAACGCGCAGAACACCGAGGCCGCCCACGGCTCGGCGCTCGGCGAGGACGAGGTCGCCGCCACCAAGCGCGTCCTGGGCTTCGACCCGGAGAAGCACTTCGAGGTCGCCGACGAGGTCCTCGCGCACACCCGCAAAGCCGTCGAGCGGGGCCGTGCGGCGCGGGCGCAGTGGGAGAAGTCCTTCCAGTCCTGGCGGGACGCCAACCCGGAGCGCGCCGCCGAGTTCGACCGGATCAGCGCCGGCGAGCTGCCCACCGGCTGGGAGGAGAAGATCCCGGTCTTCGAGGTCGGCAAGTCCGTCGCCACCCGCGCCGCCTCCGGCAAGGTGCTGCAGGCGCTCGGCGCGGTCGTCCCCGAGCTGTGGGGCGGCTCCGCCGACCTGGCCGGCTCCAACAACACCACCATCGACAAGACGTCGTCGTTCCTGCCCGAGGGCAACCCGCTGCCGGAGGCGGACCCCTACGGCCGCACGATCCACTTCGGCATCCGCGAGCACGCCATGGCCGCGGTCATGAACGGCATCGCGCTGCACGGCAACACCCGCATCTACGGCGGCACCTTCCTGGTCTTCTCCGACTACATGCGCAACGCGGTGCGCCTGTCGGCGCTGATGCACCTGCCGGTGACGTACGTGTGGACGCACGACTCCATCGGCCTGGGCGAGGACGGTCCCACCCACCAGCCGGTCGAGCACCTGGCCAGCCTGCGCGCCATCCCCGGGCTGAACATCGTCCGCCCGGCCGACGCCAACGAGACCGCCGTCGCCTGGCGCGAGATCCTGCGGCGGTACACCAAGGAGTACGGCAAGGGCACCCCGCACGGCCTGGCGCTGACCCGGCAGGGCGTGCCGACGTACGAGCCGAACGAGGACGCCGCCCGCGGCGGGTACGTCATGTTCGAGGCCGAGGGGCCCGACGGGCAGAGCACCGAGCCGCAGGTCATCCTGATCGCCACCGGTTCCGAGGTGCACGTCGCCGTCGAGGCGCGCGAGCGGCTGCAGGCCGAGGGCGTGCCGACGCGCGTGGTGTCGATGCCCTCCGTCGAATGGTTCGAGGAGCAGGACCAGGGGTACCGGGACTCCGTGCTGCCGCCGTCCGTCAAGGCCCGGGTCGCCGTCGAGGCAGGGGTCGGTCTGACCTGGCACAAGTACGTGGGAGACGCCGGTCGCATCGTTTCCCTGGAGCACTTCGGGGCTTCCGCCGACGGCAAGGTCCTCTTCCGCGAGTACGGCTTCACTCCCGAGAACGTGGCCGCCCGGGCCCGGGAATCTCTCGCCGCCGCCCAGCGCTGACGCTCATATACGACACACAGGAGTTGCAATCCCGATGACAGACGCACTCAAGCGCCTCTCCGAGGAAGGCGTGGCGATCTGGCTGGACGACCTGTCCCGCAAGCGCATCACGTCCGGCAACCTCGCCGAACTGATCGACAACCAGCACGTCGTGGGCGTCACCACCAACCCGACGATCTTCCAGAAGGCGATCTCCGAGGGCGACGGCTACGACCAGCAGCTCGCCGACCTCGCCGCCCGCGAGGTCACCGTCGAAGAGGCCATCCGCATGATCACCACGGCGGACGTCCGCGACGCCGCCGACATCCTGCGCCCGGTCTACGACGCCAGCGGCGGGCAGGACGGCCGGGTGTCCATCGAGGTGGACCCGCGTCTGGCGCACAACGCCCGGGCCACCGTCGCCGAGGCCAAGCAGCTCGCCTGGCTGATCGACCGGCCCAACACCCTCATCAAGATCCCGGCGACCCGTGCGGGCATCCCGGCGATCACCGAGACCATCGCGGCGGGCATCAGCGTCAACGTCACGCTGATCTTCTCCCTGGAGCGCTACCGCGAGGTGATGGACGCGTACCTGTCCGGCCTGGAGAAGGCCAGGGAGCGCGGCCTGGACCTGTCGCTGATCCACTCGGTGGCGTCCTTCTTCGTCTCGCGCGTCGACACCGAGGTGGACAAGCGGCTCGACGCCCTGGGCACCGACGAGGCCAAGGCGCTGCGCGGCCGGGCCGGCGTCGCCAACGCCCGCCTGGCCTACCAGGCGTACGAGGAGGTGTTCGGCTCGATCGACGGTTCCACGCCGCCCTCGGAGCGCTGGGCCGCCCTGGAGAAGGCCGGCGCCAACAAGCAGCGTCCGCTGTGGGCGTCGACCGGTGTGAAGGACAAGGCGTACAAGCCCACCCTGTACGTCGACGAGCTGATCGCGCCGAACACCGTCAACACGATGCCGGAGGCCACCCTGGCCGCCGTCGAGGAGCAGGGCGAGATCCGCGGCAACACCGTCGCCGGCACCTACGAGCAGGCCCGCGCCGACATCGACGCGCTCGGCAGGCTCGGCATCTCCTACGACGAGGTGGTGCAGCTGCTGGAGGACGAGGGCGTGCAGAAGTTCGAGGCGTCCTGGAACGAGCTGCTGAAGTCGACCGAGGCGGAGCTCAAGCGCCTCGCGCCCGCGGAGGACTGAGACCTTGTCCCCCCTTTCAGGACTCTCCGGGGTCGGAGCGAACCCGCTCCGCGACCCGGCGGACCGGCGGCTCCCGCGCATCGCGGGGCCGTCGGGCCTGGTCATCTTCGGTGTCACGGGCGATCTGTCGCGCAAGAAGCTGATGCCGGCCGTGTACGACCTCGCCAACCGGGGTCTGCTGCCACCGGGTTTCTCGCTGGTGGGCTTCGCCCGCCGGGACTGGGAGCACGAGGACTTCGCGCAGGTCGTGCACGACGCCGTGAAGGCGCACGCCCGCACGCCCTTCCGCGAGGAGGTCTGGGAGCAGCTCGTCCAGGGCATGCGCTTCGTGCAGGGCACCTTCGACGACGACGACGCGTTCGAGCGGCTGCGGTCGACCATCGAGGACCTGGACAAGGCACAGGGCACGGGCGGCAACTTCGCCTTCTACCTGTCGGTGCCGCCGAAGTCGTTCCCCCTGGTCATCCAGCAGCTCAAGAAGCACGGCCTGGCCGACCCGCCCAAGGGTTCCTGGCGGCGCGCGGTGATCGAGAAGCCCTTCGGCCACGACCTGAGGTCGGCCGAGGAGCTCAACGCGATCGTGCACGAGGTCTTCGCCCCCGACCAGGTCTTCCGCATCGACCACTACCTGGGCAAGGAGACCGTCCAGAACATCCTGGCGCTGCGCTTCGCCAACACGATGTTCGAACCGATCTGGAACCGGTCGTACGTCGACCACGTGCAGATCACCATGGCCGAGGACATCGGCATCGGCGGCCGGGCCGGCTACTACGACGGCATCGGCGCCGCCCGCGACGTGATCCAGAACCACCTGCTGCAGCTGCTGGCGCTGACCGCGATGGAGGAGCCGGCCTCCTTCGACGCCGACGCGCTGGCCGCGGAGAAGACGAAGGTGCTCGGCGCGGTCCGGCTGCCTAAGGACCTGGCCCGCGACACGGTGCGCGCCCAGTACACGGCGGGCTGGCAGGGCGGCGAGAAGGTCATCGGCTACCTGGAGGAAGAAGGCATCGACCCGTCCTCGAAGACCGACACCTACGCCGCGATCAAGCTGGGCATCGACAACCGCCGCTGGGCGGGCGTGCCGTTCTA
>NZ_BMWH01000060.1 GCF_014651135.1 Streptomyces echinoruber | reverse complement strand
TCCGCTCAGTCACGGTCACGCTCGTCTGGGAGCACGACGACTGGAAGCTGTACGGCACCTCGGACACGGCAGGGCTCGTCGCCCCGCTCGACTACCGGCAGGCGACCAACGCCGCGTCCGACTTCGCGGACTACGCGACGGACAAAGCCGAGGACCCCGTCGTGAGCGGCGTGGTCGGCCCGAGCGGCTTCCCGGCGCCGTACCGGCACAGCGAGGCGGGGGCCCGCGCGGCGGCCACGAGCGCGGTCATGCTCTACGGGGATCCCCGGTTCTTCACCGACACCTCGTGGCGTCACCGGATGCTCGCGGCCACGGCCGCCCCGGACGTCCTGCCGTCGGTCCGCTCCGACGCCGACGCGACGGCGCGGACGGTCATGGAGAACCGAGGAGTCGGCGAGGACCGCAGGACCGTGGACGGCGGCCTCCTGGTCACCAGGACCGGCGCCCTGGCGACCCGCTCCGTGGCCTGCTCCGCCCGGACGGCCACCGTCGAGCTGTGGACGGCCTCCGTGGGGGGCGTCGCGGGCAAGGACGAGACGCAGCGTCCACAGGTCGCGTTCCTGCGGATGACCGTGGACCTCGTCTGGGTCGGCGGAACGTGGAAGACGACGTCGGTCGCGCCGTCGGATCCCCTGGTGCCCCGGCCTCCCTCCGGCGAGGAGTCCTCCTCGGCCGACGGCTTCGCGGAAGTGGGAGGGGTGAGCGATGCGCCTGCGCTCGCGTGAAGACGCTCCGGGTCTGCCGGCCGTCGAGCGGTGCGCGCCTCGCGGCAGCCGGTTCCGTCGCGGGGCCGCAGTCCTGGGGCTCGCACTGGTGGCCGAGTTCGCCTTCGTCCCGCCCGCGATGGCCGACCCGCTCTGCTACATCCCGACGGTCTGCGAGGTGAGGGCCGCCGTCGACTTCGCCACGGACCCCTTGGGATTCCTGCTGCAGAAGCTCACCGAGGCGAACATCTGGTTCCTGCGCAAGATGCTGGCGCTGGTCGACGACACGACGAGGATCGACCTGACCGGCAGCGGCTTCCTGAAGCAGTACGCGCTCGTCTTCGCCGCGAGTTCGCTGATCACCACGGCCCTGTGGTTCGTCGCGGTGGCCAAGCGGGCCGTCCGCGGCGTACCCGTCGTCGAGGCGGTCGGCGAGGCGATCGGGTTCCTGCTGCTCCAATACGTCGTGAACGCGCTGACCCCGGGGGCGATCGCTCTGCTCCTGAAGGCGACCGACGAGGTCACCGCCGTCTTCGAGCCGTACGCCACGAGGAACCTGCAGCCCTTCCTGGAGACGCTTCTCAAGGTGATGGCCGCCGACCCGAGCGAAGGCGTCGGACAGCTCCTGGTCGTGAACCTCGTCATGCTGTGCGGCGCGCTGCTGGTGTGGATCGAGATGCTCATCCGCAGCGCCGCGATCTACGTGGGGGTGGCTCTGGGGCCGGTCGTCAACGCGGGCCTCGTCGACCGGGATCTGTGGGGCAAGAGCAAGAAGTGGTTCGCCGCGCTCTTCGCGATCGCCCTGAGCAAGCCGGTGCTGCTCGCCCTGCTCGGGCTGGGCGCGGCGATCCTGAGCGACTCGACCGGCAGGCTCTCCGACGCGGTCTCCAAGACACTGGTCGGGGCGTTGATCCTGCTGATCGCCGTGTTCGCGTCCGGGACCCTGTACCGGTGGGTGCCCGTCTTCGGTGACGAGATGGTGCGGCTGCACCACGACCGGAAGGCCGTCCAGTCCGCCGGCCCCGCCTCCGTCGTCGACGGTCCGGCGCAGCACGCCAACCGGGTCATCGGCCTGCGTGTCCAGGACTCGCTGGTCCGCGGCGGCACGGGGCCGAGCGGCTCGGGCGGCACCCCGTCCGGGGCGGCGGGCAAGGGCGTCAGGGCGTCCACTGTCAGCAGTCGGGCCGGAGCGGCGAGCACCCGGGCCGCGGCCGGTTCGGCCGCCGTCGGCGCGGCCGCGGCGAAGGCCGGTGCGGATCTCGTGAAACGCAAGGCCGAGGACTCGCCCGGGATGCAGGGCGCGGAGACCGCGAACGGCGGCAACCGGCGGCCGGGCGGCGGGACCTCGGCAGCTCCGGCGACGGCACGCGGCCGAGGGGCGGACTCCGATCCGGCGGTCGGCTCCGGTACGGGCCTGCCGAGCGCTGCCGGGACCGGCACGCCCACCGGGACTCCCGCCGGGGTCCGCCACCCGGCGGGCGGCGCAGCACCCGTCGTCCGTCCGGTGCCGGCCGACGCGACCGCTCCTGCGGCGAGCGGCCCGCCGGCTCCCGCTCGCCCGGCACCGCCGGTTCCTCCTCCCGGCTCGTCCACCGCTCCCCGCCAGCCCGGTGACGCACCGTCCGTCGCCTCACCCACCGGCAAGGACAGCTGATCCATGTCTCGCACGTACCAGTTCGGAAAGCACCGCCCCACGGGCCTCGTCGGCCGCCGCGACCTCGGTGAACAGGTCGTCCTCGGCTGCGGCGCCGCCGCCAGCGTCGTGTGCGGCTTCGCCCTCAACGGCTCCCCGCTGCTGGCCGGCGCCGGCCTGACGCTGCCCGTCGTGCTCGCGCTCGTCGTGGTGTACGCGCCGTACCGGCCCAAGGGAACGTCGCAGCGCCGGACGATCTACCGGTGGTGGCGCATCATGCGATACCGCCGCAAGGCGCTGGCGCGCACGGGCGGCGTGTGGGTCTCCCCCGCGATCGAGGCGGGCGTACGCAGGGACGGGACGCCGCCGGACGCCGCCCTGGCGGAGCCGGAAGGCGTCGCCGGGATGACCTGGGTGCCCGTGACCGTGCGCGGTCACCGGGCCGTCGTCGTCCTCCAGCCCGAGGCCGGATGCGTCACCGCGACCCTGGAGGTCGCCTCCCCCGGCCTGGGCGGCAAGGAGGCCGGCGAACAGGTGGTCGCCCTGGAGCGGTGGGGCGAACTGCTGGACGCCTTCGGCAACACCGAGGAGCACCCGGTCAAGCGCATCCAGGTGCTCGCCCGGCAGATGAAGAGCGACCCCCACGCGCACCGGCGGTTCGTCGCCCGACGCGACGAGTCGGCGGCGGTCGCGAAGGTGCCCCGGTGGCTCAAGGACTCCTACGAGGCCCTGGCCGACGCGGTGAGCACGTCCGCGGAGGAGCACCGGTACTACGTCACCGCGCACGCCGGGTTCACCCGCGACCTCGCGGCGGAGGCCGCGGCCCGGGGCACCGGCGACGAGGGGGTCGCCGCGGCGATGGCGGCGTACCTCGAAGAGCTGTGGGCACGCTGCGAGGACGCCGACCTGTCGGTGATCGCCCCGCTCGACGAGGGGCGGCTGACCGCCCTCATCCGCAACAGCTACGACCCGGACCACCCGATCTGGGACACCGGCCTGCCCAGGGCGCACGCGTTCCCGCGCAACGTCGACGTCCGCCACGGCGAATACGTCGCCACCCGGGCCGCCGGGTCGACGCACAGCTGGTACCACGCGACCGCGGCCGTCGTCGGCTGGCCCACCACGCCGGTCGGTCCCGACTTCCTCTCCCCCCTGCTCGTCGGCATGCCGGACGTGATCCGCACGATCGCGATCACGCAGCAGCTGGAACCGAACGACAAGGCCGTGGAGCGGGCGCTCGCCGAGGACACCGACAACCAGGCCGAGATGCTCCGCGACCGCCAGCGCGGCAAGAACGTGGATCCGCGGGACGTGATCGCCGCGCAGGCCACCGGATCCCGCGGCATGGCCCTGGCCGCCTCGGGCGCCGCGGGCGCGGCCGTGGTCGGCTACATCACCGTCTCCGCGCGCAGCCCCGAGGAGCTGGAGCGGACCAAGCGCACCACGGCCTCGCGCGCCCGCGCCGCCCGCCTGCGGATCGAGTGGCTCGACCTGGAGCACGCCCGCGCCTTCGCCACCACCCTCCCGTTCGCCGGAGGCATCAAGTGATCGACCTGCTCGACCTCAACCCCCTCACGCCGATGCACGAGACCGTGCGGCGGCCCCTGCACACCGAGACGACGACGAGCCAGGCCCTCTACCTCCCGATCGCCCCGCCGACGCTCGGCACGGCCGGCGCCGTGATCGGACGTGAGCTGTACTCGGGCAAGGCCTTCATCTACTGCCCGTTCTGCGCGTTCGGCGACGGCCTGCCCGGCGGCAACATGATCGTGATGGGCGACACCGGCCGCGGCAAGAGCGCCCTCACCAAGACGTACGCCGCACGGCAGATCCGGCTCGGGCGCAGGGTCGTCGTCCTGGACACCAAGGAGCAGAAGGAACGCGAGGAAGGCGAGTGGGCCGCCCTGTGCCGCTCCGTCACCGGCCGGTCGCCGGTGAGGTTCGCGCCGGGCGGCGGCACCGGTACGGCGCGCATCAACCCGATGGACCCGACGATCGCCGGCAAGCGGCAGGTCGAGCTGGTCCGCACGATCGTCGAACTCGGCCTGGGCAAGCCGCTGGACGAGTTCGCCGGCTCGGCCCTGCGGCTGGCGATCCGTCAGGCCCGGCGGCGCGCCGACGCCGACGGCCGCACGCCGGTCCTCGCAGACGTCGCGGCCGCCCTGCGCTCACCCGACGCCGCGGACGCCCTCGCCAAGAAGCGCACCCGCGAGCAGCTCCTCGCCGACGGTCTCGAAGCGTCGTACGTCCTCGACCGGCTGTGCGGCAGCGACCAGGACGCCGCCGGCGACCTCACCGGCATGCTCGACGGGCCCACCAGCCTCGGCGTGGACCTCGACGCCGACATGATCGTCTTCGACCTGACCAGGATCCCGTCCGGCGGAGTCGCCATGACGATCCTCGTCGCGGTCATCTCCGTGTTCCTGGAGGAGGTCTGGCTGCGGCCCGTGTGCGAGTGCGGCACGGAGCCGGGCCGGCACGAACGCCGGGTCGTCGACGCGCACTCGGGAGCCTGGGAGCTCGGCGCCGCCCCGGCGACCGGCTGCCGTCGCTACACCCAGCGCAAGCGCATCCTGGTCTGCGAGGAGGCGTGGCACGTCCTCGGCACGCCCCGACTCGCCGCGCTCCTGGAGAAGTTCCTGAAGTTCGCCCGCGGTTACGGCCTCAGCTGCGTCTTCATCGTCCACCACCTCAGCGACATCGACGACAGCCCGGAGACGCAGGCCGCCCTGAAGATGGCGGACACCGTCGTCGTGTACTCGATGAAGAAGGCGGAGGCGGAGGACACGGCCCGGCGTCTGGGCCTGCCGGCGTGGACGGCCGAGCACATCACGCGTCTGCGTCGCGGCGTCGCGCTGTGGAAGGTCGGCGAGGTGATCTACCCGGGCGTCCAGCACCTCCTGACCGAGGCCGAACAGCACCTCTGCTTCTCGTCCGGCTCCATGACGGACCTGGCGACGACCGCCCCGGACCCGGCCTGACCGATCCGCACCACACCCCGTCCCCTACGAGACGACCATCGAACCGACCATGCCTCACGTCCCCGCTCAGCCCGTCACCTCGCCGACGTACGGCCACGCCGTACGGGACGCCATCGACCGCCTCCACGCCGAGGCCCTCCGTCTCACCCGGCGCGCGACCGGGCTCGCCCGCTTCCTGGACCGCGGCGCCTGCTCCGCCGCCGACCGCCGCGTGCGCACGGCCGCGGCCCGCATCCGGCGCGGCTCCGAGGCTGTGCACGCCGCCTTCCACACGGCTCCGCCGCGGTGTGCGGGACCCGGCGCGTCCGTCGCCCGCCTCTGCGGCCGACGCATGCGCCACCTGGCCGTCCGCCTGGCGAAGAGGGGGCGGTGAGGCCGTGCCCGGCGACGTCACGCTCGTCCTCTACGGGGCCGTCCTGCTGTGCGGCATCGCTCTTCTCGTCCTGAGCGTCGTGTCCGGTCGGCAGCGGCGCGACGCCGGCTTCGCCACCAAGGCCCAGCTCAGGCGCCACCTTTCTGCGAAGGCCGTCCTCCGGGCCGCGGAGATCCGCCCGTCCCTGACGACGGGCGCGGGCTCGCGGCCCCGAGTGCGGCCGACCGAACGGAACGGTCACCGCACGACCTGAGACCGACTCCCTCCGACACCGATTCGGGAACCCCCATGCACCGTCCTCGCTCTCTCGATCCACTCGACTTCGGCTACCCGCTGGGCGTCTCCCGGCGGCCGCGGGGCGTCCGCCTGTGGTCGCGAGCGGACAAGGCGTGCCGGGTCATCGGCCCCATGGGCAGCGGCAAGACGATGCGCTTCTTCGCCCCCACGATCCGCCGCTGGCGGGGGCCGGTCCTGGCCACGTCCACCAAGCCGGACCTCGTGGAACTCACGCTCGACGCCCGGCGCCGCGGCGACCGCCCGGTCCTGGTCTTCGACCCGCAGAACATCGTCCCGTCGCTGCCCCGCCTCCGTTGGTCGCCGATCGACGGCGCCGAGGAGACCGAGGTGGCCATGATGCGCGCCAAGGGCTTCGTCGCCGGTTCGCGCACGCCCGGCACGACGACGCAGTCCTCCGAAGGCAGCGTCTTCTACAAGGGGCAGGCCGCCAAGGTCCTCGCCGCGCTCCTGCACGCCGCCGCGCTGGACGGCGCCCGCCTCCCCGACGTTCTGCGCTGGGCCCGCAAGCTGACCGATCCGGCACCGCTCAGCATCCTGAGCACCCACCCCGGTGCCGGCCCGGGATGGGCGGAGATGCTGCGCACCTCGACCACGGGCGACAGCCGGACGGTGGGCAACACGGCGGTCACGCTCGAAGCGGCGCTGGAGCCTTTCCTCCACCGGTCGGTGCTCGACGCGTTGGAGGGCGACGACGAGGAGCCCACGGACTTCCGCGCGCTCCTGGACGCCGGAGGGACGGTCTACCTGCTGGGCAAGGACTCCGAGGTCAACTCCGTGGCCCCGCTGACGACCGCGATCGCCGAGGACCTGCTCGACCTCGCGGAGGCGCACGCCGTCGCCTCACCCGCCGGCCGGCTCGATCCTCCCCTGCTCGCCGCCTTGGACGAGGCCGCGAACATCGCCCCGATCCCGTCCCTCCGCCAGCGCGTCGCGGACGGCCGCGGTCGCGGCATCACCGTGATCTACGGCCTGCAGGGGTGGGCGTCGGCCCGCGCCCGGTTCGGCGAGGACACGGCGAACGAGCTGGCCTCGTACACGAACAACGTCGTCGTCTTCGGCGGCGCCAAGGACCCGACGTTCCTCAAGGAGATGTCCGACCTGTGCGGGCAGGTGGAGCGTCCACGCACGACGAGAACGACGACCCACGGTGGCCGCGGAGGCGAGTCGACCGCGACGCACATGGCCCTGGAGACGGTCCTGCGCAGCGACGAGATCAAGGCACTGCCTGAAGGACGCGCGCTCGTCCTGGCCGACAACCTGCCGCCTGTGATCACGCGTCTGGACGGCATGTGGACCTGGAGCTGCTGGCCGGAGATCGAAGCCCGCGTCAGAGATCTTCGCCGGGCCAACGAAGCCGTGCGCGTCGGCAGGCCGTCCTGACGCAGAACCGCATCAACGCTCACGTTATTTCCTGGACCGACCGTAAGGAGTCCGCTGCAGCGTGAGTTCGAACGTGTCCTCCGCTCTTCCACGCTTCCCCGAGCCACCAGCACTCATCGCCGAGTACATCGCCCGCAGGAGTACGTCACTCACAGATGAGCCACCGCCTTGGGATGTCGGCGCTCTGCCTCCTGATTTGCAGGATGTTCTGATCGAATGGCTCGACTCCGTGTGCCGCTGGCTGAACGAGACCTATGCGTGGCAACCGCACCACGTGATTCCGCCCTGTTGGGCCCAACACCCCCAACTCGTCTACGAAGTCGCCGCGCTCGCCTTCGCTCGTGCCGACGCGTACGACGATCCAGGGTCCGCGATCCTCTGGCACGAGCAGTACGAACGTTTCCTCCACCGCACGAACGGAGCGCTCGGCGAAGCCGGCAACGACTGCCGCGTAGGACGCCATGACCGCCGTCCAGCCCACTTCTACCTTCAAGAGCGGCCTACCGTCTCTTGAATCAGGCATGCGGTGAACAAACACTGGTGAGACTATCTGTCTTGGCCACCATGTGGGCTTAGTACTCCAGCAGGACTTTGCTGTCTGACCTGCGGGTTTCGCTGGGCGGCTGGAGTGTAGCGG
>NZ_BMWH01000059.1 GCF_014651135.1 Streptomyces echinoruber | reverse complement strand
CCGCCGGTCCCGGTGTCCAGGGCCAGGGCCGTCAGCGGGATCCAGCCGAAGACCACCCAGTTCTCGCAGTCCTCACAGCCCTGCGGTGTCTCGTGGCCGGACAGGTCGATCCTGTCCCTGACGAGAGGGAACCCGCCGTTTTCCCGGGGAGTTTGTGGCCGGAAGACTCCCGTCGGGATCCCGACGGTGCCGAGGAGCCTGTGGGCGTCCGATCCTTCCGGGACAGCGCGCAGCGCCGCGGGGGGTGCCACGAAGACGGCGTCCGTCCCCAGCACGGAAACCATGTCGTCGTGCGAAACGTCAAACAGCATCGAAATCCGGCCTCCGCCGTCCCGCCTCAAGCCCTTTACCACATACCGTCAAGGATTTCTGCGATCATCACGTTCCACTCCGACTCCACATCCTCGAGAGGTGAGGGGTCGAAGCTGGTCACCGCCTCGCGGAACCGACGCACCAGTGCCGCCGTGTCACCGCCTTGAGCCCGCGCATCGAGCAGTTTGCGGAACTCGGTCAGACAGAACGCGAGCGATTCGACATCGCGATGCAGCACCAGGCTGTCCTCCTCCCCCTCCGCATAAGCGTGAACCTTCCCGGACTCGGGGTCGATGACCAGGAGCGTCGTGCGCAGGTAACCGAGAGCCGGCCAGTGCCGGCGCTCGGGCGGGCACTCGAACTCGTCGTCCTCGAGGTCGAACAGTGGACCCAACTCGATGGGGTCCGGGTCATCGATGCCGACGTCGGCGCGCACCAGGAAGGCGCGGGTTGCCGGAAGGCCGGCCGTGCTGAGGAACGCCGCGGTCGCCGGTTCGAGGGCCATGCCGGGGTACTGGGGGAAGTAGACGATGCGGTCCAGACCGTGCACCCGTACCAGTTCTTCGCCGGTAAGCCCGGAATCCGTATTCCCTGGTCTCACCAGATGCCGTGCTCCAGCTCCTCGAGTGACAGGTTCCATTGCGACTCCTCGTCGGCGAAGGGGGTGGGATCGAAGGATCCGACGATCCGCCTGAAACGTTCGGCGAGTTCTTCCGGATCAACGCCGTTGTCGTGATCGACTTCAAGCTTGCGGAACTCGATGAGGGCGAACAGCAACGACTCGACGTCGCGGTGCAGCAGGATGTATTCCGTTTCCCCTTCGGGAAAGGCGTATACCCTTCCGGATTCCGGGTCGAGGGCGATGAGTGAGGTGAACAGGTAACCCAGCAGCCACCATGTCCGACTCTCCGGCGGACAAGGAATCCCGTAATGATCGAATCGGCTTCCGAGTACGATCGGGTCGAACCCGGGCTCGTACGGGTCCGCCGGGTCCTCTTTCGAAGAGAAGGCTTCGGAGTGGGGCAGGCCGACTGAACTCAGCAGATTCATCGCGTGCGGATCGACGGGTGCGCCGATCGGGTACTGCGGAAAATAGACCACGTTGTCGAGGCCGTAGGCTTCGATCATACGAGTGGAAATTGGTGAAAAGTCCGTGCGTGTATTTTGTGGCGGCAAGGTGGCGAAACCGTCCTCACAGTGATTTTCCGGCAGGCCGGCGCACCACTCGATGCCGATCGAGGCACCGCAGTGCGGGCAGCCGATTTGTTCCAGGTTGTCGCCGCAGTCGACGGGCGTGAGGGTGTCGTGCCAGGTGACGTCGATCCGACCTCCACATCATCGGGAAGGCCGGGAGCCAGGTCCGCGGCAAGTGCGGCGGCCCGTGCGGCTGCCGCCCGGTCGGGCTGCCACCGGGATCGGTCGGAATGATCGACAGGACGTCATCGCTCATGGACTCATTCGATTCGTCGGGCACGCGCGTTCGGCCGAGTCCGCGATCGTATAGCCACGTGGCAGGCCGGTCATTCCCTGGGTTCGTCGCGCGTGGAGGGCAAGGCCGGTGCCGCCGAGGCAGCCGTGGACTACGTGCGGGCGGTACTGGATCTGCTTAGGACGGCCACAGTCAGCGTGCAAGGAGAACCTGCTGACGATTCCGGTCCTGCACAGCCTCTTCGGCCGTGCGCCGATCTGACGCCGCGGCACTTGGTCCGCTACCTGCGCGCCGTGACCGGACCCGGCGTCGATACCGGCTTGTTGAATGTCCGGTAACCGGTCATTGCGGGGTGGCGACTTGATACGAAGGATGTCGTCGACGAATGGGGGCGTGCGGTCATCGCAGCCGTGGGGCGGTGGTTGGAGCCGCGGCGCGAGGCGGTCGGCGTACGGATCGCCGGTTCCGCGAAGGCAGATCCGGCGTTCGCGGGTCGTGCGGTGAGTCGGCAGGTGCCGGACCGCCTTGTCGACATGCCGTTCGTCCGGCCGTTTTCGACCTGGGGAGTGACACGTGGTGACACCCGTGGCGGAGGATCCCTTCGTCGAAGCAACGGGCGAGGCTGTGCAGATCTCAAGCGCGGCGGTGCGACTGCCTTGGCCATCTCGGCCTGGGTGAGTCCGAGGCGGCAGCGCGCATCTCGTAGGGTCAGGGCTGGTCCGGGCGGCAGCAGTTCGCACACCGGAACGCCCAGGGCTCGCGCGCCGCCGTACGACGCCACGGGTGAGCTGACCTCCGGCGACTGCAGAAAACGCTACTGAGCTGTGACAGCGGGACTAGCCTCAGTAGTCCCGCCAGCCCAAGATCGGGTGAGGCAAATCGAGGCATACAGGGGGGAGTTGCGGCGTGATCACCCATTCGGTGACATCAACCCCACAGGGGGGTGCAGCGGTTGGGCTGCGGTATGCGCTGATCCCCGTGCACGGCTACGGCATTGCAGTGGCGACTGTTGCTCGGATGCTCGATCCCGACGGTGCGGGCACCGCCCGCCTGCTGCACCCGGGCGAGTCCGTGCCGTACGGGTCGCGGCCGGTGCTGCTGGCGGAGACGACCGTGTACGGCGCGACGTGCGTGGAGCACATGCTGCGCAGCTGGGCACCCCGGCCTGCCGCGTCCGTGGCTGGTGCTGGTCGCCGACGCCTCCGTGAAGCCGGTCCCGGCCGCCCGCTACCGCTTCCGGGCACTGGCGGGCCGCCTGGCCGGGACTACGAGCGTGCCCTATCTGTCCATCCTGCGCGCGATGGAGGGGGCCGAGCAGGCCTTGACGGACAAAGACGTGAAGGCCGCAGCCGAGAAGCTGCGGCACCAGATGGAAGAGAAATGACCATGCACATGGCCACCGAGGTGGTCACGCTGGCCGGCATCAGCCCTGGCGTGAAGCCCACGGAGATCCCGAGGGTGTCCGAGCCGGTCTCCAGGCTGTTCGGCTACGGGCCGTGGTTGCTGATCCTGGCCGGTGCCGGCGGCACCGGCTTCGGCGTGTACAAGCTGACCGTCGCTGACAAGAGCCGCCACGGCGGCGGAAGCGAGCTGTTCCAGTGGATGGGGCTCGATGTGACCGCCATCCTCCTTGCCGGTTCGCTGATCACGATTCTCAACGGCACCGCAGGCTAGGCGGGGAGATGTCACGCACGAGAGGGACGTGGAACACCAAGGGCATGTGGGCCGCGGGTGTGGCGCTCGCGGCCGTCGTGGGCCTGACCGGCTACGCGATGCTCAACGGAGACGACGACAGCGGGGCGGCCGCGGGCAAGGGCAGTGTGCCTTCGAGCGCCCCCAGCAGCTTCGCCGGCGCCGTGCCCACCTACCAAGCCCCGGACGACTGGACGGAGCCGGAACGCTGGGCGGCGCTGCCGCGAGGAGCTCTCACCGACATACGCGGCAGCCGTATCGGCTTCCCGCACACGACCGAGGGCGCCGTGGCGATGATGGCGGCCGCCAACACCACCGACATCGAGGCCAACAGGTCCAACGTCGACGAGCAACTGCGCATCTACTACAGCTACATCGCCAAGGCAGACCAGTCCTCGCAGTACGTCGAGCAGGTCAAGAGCCAGTCTCAGCAGACCGACAAGAGCCTGCACAAGGAGATGGGCGTAAGCCCTGGCCAGGCGCTGCCGTCCGGCGCGTACGTTCGCAGCAACGTGGTGGGCTTCAAGGTCATCGAAAAGTCGTCGGACGAGGTCAGCGTGTGGCTGCTGTTCCGAGTGACGCAGAAGAACGGGGAGACGGCCAAGGAGAAGAGTTCCTATGCTCGGCTGGTCAACGGTGCGGTGTGGGAGGACGGGGACTGGAAGCTGTCGGTGGACGTGACGGCGCGGGCCCTGAAGAAGGCCAAGACTCTGACTGCGCCGGGCATGGGGGCTCCGGGTGACGCCAAGTTCAACGACTACGGGTGGACCGCTATCCGGGAGGCCTCATGAGGCGCCTGGCGGCCCTGCTGCTCGCTCTGGGGGCTGTGCTGGGGGTGGGTGTGGCCGTACCACAGTCGGCGGTGGCCGACGGGCCGATCGGCACCATCACGGAGGGTGCGTGTGATATCGCCGTCACCACCTCACTGCCAGCAGTGAGGTGGTGACGGCGATATCGCCACGGGGGGTGTCTACGACCTGTGCGACAAGAGCGGCCACGTTGCCGAGGAGAAGGTCAAGGAGGCCTGGAACGCGTACGGGGTGTGATCCACGGCGTCATCCCTCGGTGCCCGCGCGGTGGAACACAAGCCACGTGGGCGCGGCACGCAGCCCGGCCTCGTCGGCGGACCAGCCGTGCTCCTGCGCGATCCGCAGGGCGCGTGCCACACCCAACTGCCGGAAGTAGCTGTCGTCGACCTCGACACGGCCGTCCCGGTGCCGCCAGGTGGTCCCGCTGCTCTGCCGCCCCTCCAGCACCGGGGCCCGGCCGTCGAACAGCGCCCGCAACTGGTCCTCGACCCAGAGCACGTCCCGCGAGCACTCACGGCGCATCCGCTTCCGGTTCAGCCACATGCGCCGCCGCCAACGGAAGCGCCGCCCACTGCCGGGCGGATCCGGAACGTCGACGTCCCAGACGAACGCAAAGGGGAAGAAGGCCATGAAGTACCCGGACACGAGGACCAGGTACGGCACGAGCCACAGCGCCCCCAGCACCGGGAACCACAGCCACTGCAACACGTACCGCAGACATGCCGCGACCGGCGACTTCGGAGGCCGAGCGCCCATCCGAGGATCGGCGGCGATCGCTTTTATCCCGATTGTTTCGATGTGCGCGTATCCTTTCGGGCAGGGCAGGTCAGCTCCAGCCAGAACGGCAGCTTGCTTTCGCTTTCGTCGAGAATCCACCCGTACTCGTTGTGGGCGATCTCCAAGGCGCGTCGTGCGCCGATGAGCCGGTAGTAACTCTGGTCCATGCCGAGGTGGTGTCCGCCTGATTCACAGCGCAGGCGCGAAACCGTTCCGGAACCCGGTGGATTGCAGTTCAGGGGGTTGTTCTCCAGTATCTTCCGGAGTTCCTTCTCCTGTGCCTGAGGATCAGTGATGCGCTCTCGCCGCAGCCGTCGCCGGTCGATCCAGATCCGCTCACGCCAAGGTGCCTTCCTGGCCCCAGTTCCACCGACCGGATCCACTTCCACGTCGAGGAGGGCGAGAAGGGCCAACGGGATGCGGGTGAGGATCCAGACCGGCGGCCCCCACACCCACTGCAGGCAGTACCGTGCCCAAAGACGCAGTGGTGGTCTGCGCGGATAAGGATTCCAAACCTGATTCGAGCCAGTCGTCGACGCATTCACCCAGCTGCTCCCCGTGCTTGATCGGTTGCGTTCTTGTATCTCTCATACTTGTCTTCGGCCTCACGGCGACCAGGCACATGGTGGCTGCGGCCGGCGTCCACCGCCTGAAGTTCTGGACGGTGGACCCGACGGTGGTGGTGCAGCGGCTGCTGATCGACACGGGCGGGCTGGAGCCGACGTATCTGGGGCCGGGGGAGAGTCGATGGGTGGGGTGAGGGCGGCCGGCCGTATGTTTCCGGGTCCGTCCGGGTGTCCGTGCTGCTAGGTCCGCCCGGGTGTCCTTTCAGGTGTCCTCCCTGCTCCGCAGCACCGCCAGCGCGTAGGCGACCCGGGCGTCCAGGCGCCCGGGGAAGGAGCGGTAGGTCCTGCTGACGCCCCGGTAGTCGAGCACCGTGCCGGCGCCGGGCGCGCGCCAGCGGGTGCGGGCCGGCCGCCGGAACGTCCAGTCGTCCGCGGTGCCGTCGAAGAACGCGTACACCATCGCGCCCAGAGCGAAGAGGAACCAGACGGGAGCGGTCACCACATAACAGAGCCAGGCGTACCAGGTGCCCACCCTGCCCGTGACCGGCCGGGGCGCGCCGGTGACCTGAGCGGACCACCGGACACGGCGCGGCCAGGGCAGCAGCCGCCCGGCACGCCGGGTGATCCGCGCCAGCGGCACGCCCTCGGCGGTGCGGACGTCGTAGACGTCCCGGGCGTCCCGGGCGTCCGGGGCGTCCGGGACGTCCGGTGCGGCGGGCCGGACCGAACAGGACGCACCGCCACTGCCGTCCGGTCCGCCGTGGATCCAGAACGGCACGGGCACCCGACTGTCCCCGCACTGCGCGGCACGGGACGCGAAGACCCGCGCCGACGGGGCGTCCTCGGGGCGGCGGCCGGCCGCCGGCCGGATCGTCGCGACCATGTCGGCGTCGGGTGGCAGGTGCGCCGGCCGGGGTTCCGGTACGGGAACGGGAGCGTTCCGTGAGACGGTGAACGAGTAGGGCCTGCAGTACACGACGAGTTCGCCTGGAGGGAAGGCATCAGTAGGGGAACGCGGCCGAGTCGGTAGGTGTGTTTATTTCTTTTTGGGGCAGGTCAACTCCAGCCGGCCCGGCAGCTTGGCTTCGGCATTCTCGGCCAGCACCCACCCGAACTCGTTATGGGCGATGCCGAAAGCGCGTCGTGCGCCCAGCAGCCGAAAGTAGCTGTCCGCGACAGTGAGGCGGTGCTTGCCACCCGAGCAGGGAAGTGGCGCGGGAGCGCCGGGACGTGGAGGAACGCAGTTGAGGCGGTGGTCCGCCAACAACTGCCTGAGTTCGCGCTCCTGTGCCTGCGGATCGGTGATGCGCTCCAGGCGCAGGCGCTCCCGGTCGATCCAGATCCGCTGTCGCCACCGCGGCTTGGGCATGTCCCCCCGGCTCGGCTGCGGGACCTCCACATCGAGAAGGGCCAGAACTATCAGCGGCATACGGACGAGCAGCCAAAGCGGCGGCCCCCACAGCCACTGGATGCAGTAGCGAGTCCAGACGCGCAGTGCCGACTTGGGGGGACGGGAATCCCATACGCGGTTCGAACCGGTCGTCGCCGTGGTCATTCGAACACTCCCCATCCGTGGTGGATTACGCCCTTGTATTTCTCGTACTTGCCGTGGACGTCCGCAGAGGCGGCCCTCTCCGTCGACTCGAACAACTTGTACCCGCGGTACGCGGCTTCGGTCCCGCGTGACACCCATGAAGTGGGATCGATGAACGTTTTGCTGTTGTCGCCGAGTTTTACCGCGTCGGCCAGGGCGGGGATCTTCCCGAGGGGAGTGTGATCGATTACCTTGGGGAAGATCATCTGGTCCAGAAATTTTACGGGGCTGCTCATCGGTCGTTCATAGCGCACGGCGTCGCTGAACACTCGCTCCGTAGCCATGAGGAATCGGTCCTTGGCGGATTCCGCGGTGGCTCGGTATACGGCTTTTCCTTCGCCGAATCGACCCAGGATTTTTTTGGTCTCCAGGAGTACTTCGCCGTTCTTCGCCCTGCTGGCGATTTCCTCGATACGGTCGAGCGCCTTGAAGGAGTCGGCCCCTATCTCCACGCCCCTGAAGGTCTGCCAGGCAACCTTTCCCCCTTTCAGAAGGTCACCGAACGGCACGAAGCCGGCGAGGTCCAGGCCGATGTCCACTCGGGAGCCCTTCTCGGACCCGGCGGCCCAGCCGGTCGCGTGGAAGGCCAGGGCGCCGGCGTTCAAGACCCTGCCGAGGAGCTCGAAGACGGCGGCACCGATGACCGTCTCCGAGAAGACGATGGCCAGTACGTCGCACGCGGCGGCGGCCACGCCGAGCCAGTCGCCGATCTTGTAGATCGTGTCCGCGTGTTTCTTGATCCAGTTCCAGAGGTCGTCCGCGAGGTCCTCGATCCGGTCGCCGATGTCTTTGACAAAGTCGGTGATCTTGTCGAGCAGGGACTGGTCCGGGGCGACTTCGGCGGCTCTGCGGATCGCCTTGGCGGCGGCGCGGGCGGCCTCGTCGTGGTGGGCGAGCAGGTCCTGGGCCTTCTTGATGATGGCGTTCAGCTCGTCCTGGGCCTCGTTGAGCCGCTGCACCGCGTGGTCCAGGCGCCGCTGCGCGTCCTGCAGTTCCTCTTCCGTGTCGAACGTCCGGCCCGCGAGTTGCAGATCCGGGTTGTTCTCCGCCTCCTTCAGCGCCTTGCGGGCCGCGGTGGCTTCGTGCTCGTAGCGGCGTGCCAGCTCCTGGAAGTCCGTCAGCCGGTACTCCCAGGTCTGCAGTGCGTGCGCGGCGTCGACCAGCGAACTGTGCCCGTCGGCCAGATACTTCGGCAGCACACTGGTCTGCTTGGCGAACGCGGAGGCCGCCTCGCCCACCCAGGCCCCGCGCGCCTTTCCCAAGTGGGTCAGCGTCTGGTGCGCGTCGTTGAGCTGCTTGCCCACGCCGGTGAGTGCGGTGACCAGTTGGTGCACGGAGGCCGGCATGCCGGGCGCGGGATCGAAACCGAGCGCCTCGTACGTCTGTGTGCTCATCGGAGACGGTTTCCTCGACGCGGTCAGTAGAAGGTGAAGGGAGATACGGTGGTCTGGCCGGCCGCACCGGCGTCCACCGGCGCGTCGGCCCCGCCGAACGTGACGGAGTAGGCGATGTCCGCGAGGACCGCTTGGTAGTGGAAGAGGTCCTGCACGTCGGGCGTGCTCAGGCAGAGCAGCAGAACCCGGTCCTCGTCGGGGAACGGCAGCCAGACCTCGATCCGGACGAAGAACCTCTCCTGGTCCCCTTCCGGCAGCTCCCACACAGCCCGGGAACCGGTGACGCGGACGACCGCTGGGCCGGCGGGCAGGTCGATCGGCTGGACCTCGCCCGCATCGCCGTTCCCGGCGGCCTTGTCCAGTGCTTCGGCGATGCCCGCGGCCGTGAGGTGGGGATCCGGGTTCTCCAGGTCGCGCACGCTGACGGTGAGGGTGGCGCGGCTGACGCGCTCGGGCGGTTCGGAGCCGTCCGGACCGCCGCCCATGGGGAAGATGCCGAGCGCGCTGTAGACGGTCCCGCCCGCGACGAGCTGCTCGGCGTTCGCCGCATACAGGGCGGCGGTCAGGCGGCGCAGGGGTTCCCGCTTCTCGTCCTCGCCCCAGTAGTCGTGCGCGAACTGCCGCAGTTGTTCGGCGAATCCGGTCTCGTCCTCGCCGATGCCCAGGGGGATGGCGTGAAACTCCGGCGGGACCTGGAAGCGGAACGCCGGCGGCGCCTCGCCGGCAGCCGCCGTCTCTGCGGAGACCGTTGTCTCCGCGGGAGCCACCGCCCCTGCTTCCGCCCCTGCCTCGTGCGCGGACATCACCGTTCGGCAGTCCTCACGGACCTCACCGTGGCGGCCACCCGGTCGTCCAGGTGCTGGTAGAGCCGTCCCGCCCGGGCGACCTTCTCGGTGATGCCGCCCGTGGCCTCGGCGATCAGCCCGATGCCGTGGCCCCACTTCTTCTGGAAGTAGTCGCAGGCCTCCTCCAGTTCGTCGGAGCCCGCGCCCTTGGGCCCGATGTCCTTCAGCTGCTTCATCGCGGACCGCATCCCGTCCGCGCACTCGCCGAGATCCCTGACGAGCCGGAACAACCCCTCGAACTCGACCTTGCAGTAGCCGGCCACCGCAGTTCCACACCCCCTACAGTTCGCGATCTGTGATCTTCGCACAGAGACCGCGTCGGAGAGACACTGTTCCGGCTCACCGGTGCGGACGTCCCCAGAAGACACCCGAGCGCTTCACGCGCCCGGTCCCCGGTCGGGGTCACGACCACATGCCGGCGGCGATCTCCTCCATGATCTGGGGCCAGATGCTGTCATCGGAGAAGGGAAGCGCGTCACGC
>NZ_BMWH01000058.1 GCF_014651135.1 Streptomyces echinoruber | reverse complement strand
GGCGCGGGGGCCGGGGGCACCGCCTCCGCCGCGCCCCCGGCCCCCGCGCCGGGCCGTGTCACCGTTCCCCGCGGTGCCCGTCACTCCTTGCGGTAGGAGTACGCCTCCTTCGCCGCCGCCTCCACCGCCGCCAGGTCGGCGCCCGTCGACGCGGTTACGACGGCGGCCACCGCGCCCTCCACGAAGGGGGCGTCGACGAGCCGGGTCCGCGGGGGAAGGACGTCGCCCTCGGCGAGCATGGCCCTGACGGTGAGGACGGCGCTGCCCAGGTCGGGCAATATGGCGACGCCGGCGCCCCGGTCGACGGAGCGGGCGGCCGAGGCGATCAGCGCGGCGCTGGTGCCCAGGCTGCCGTCCTCGGCGCCGCCGGCCGGTGCGACGGGAACCGCGGCACCGCTCCCGACCAGGCCCCTGGCCAGCTCGGCGACGGAGGCGGCCACATCGGGACTGTGCGACACCAGCACAATCCCGACGACCCTGTCGTCACTCACCGGCCGCCTCCTTCGCGGCCGCGGTGTCCGCGAGCGCGGCGACCAGCAGGGCCGAGGAGGTGGCGCCCGGGTCCTGGTGCCCGATGCTGCGCTCCCCGAGGTAACTGGCCCGGCCCTTGCGGGCCTGCAGCGGCGTCGTCGCCACGGCGCCCTGCTCGGCTGCCGTCCGGGCCGCGGCGAAGCCCTCGCCGAGGGCGTCCACGGCCGGCACCAGCGCGTCGATCATGGTCTTGTCGCCCGGCGCGGCCCCGCCGAGCTGCATCACCGCCTCCACCCCGGCCCGCAGCGCCTGGGCGAGCTGCTCCGCGCTCACCTCGGCGGCGTCGCCGAGCGCCTTGCCGGTACGGCGCAGCAGCGTCCCGTACAGCGGCCCGGAGGCACCGCCCACCGTCGAGATGAGCTGCCGTCCGGCCAGTACGAGGACGGCGCCGGGGGTCGCGGGCGCCTCCTTCTCCAACGCGGCCGACACGGCCAGGAAACCGCGCTGCAGATTGCTGCCGTGGTCGGCGTCCCCGATGGGGGAGTCGAGGGCGGTGAGCCGCTCCGCCTCACGGTCGACGGAGGCGGTGGTCGCCGCCATCCAGCGGCGGAAGAAGTCGGCGTCGAACACGGAATCTCCTTGCGTGACAGGTGCGCACAGGTACGACGGGTACACCGTTCGGCGGATACCCCGCCATGTCACATGCCCCAGCGCAGGGCGGGTGTGCGCACCGGCGCGTCCCAAAGCCGCAGCAGTTCCTCGTCCGCCTGGCACAGCGTGACGGAGGCGCCGGCCATGTCGAGCGAGGTGACGTAGTTGCCGACGAGGGTGCGGGCCACGGCCACACCGCGCTCGGCCAGCACGCGCTGCACCTCGGCGTTGAAGCCGTACAGCTCCAGCAGCGGGGTGGCGCCCATGCCGTTCACCAGGACCAGCACGGGGTTGCGCGGCTGCAGGTCCTGCAGGATCGCGTCCACCGCGAAGTCGGCGATCTCCCGGGAGGTCATCATCGGCCGCCGCTCCCGGCCGGGCTCGCCGTGGATGCCGATACCCAGCTCCAGCTCGCCCGACGGCAGGTCGAAGGTGGGGGTGCCCTTGGCGGGCGTGGTGCAGGCGCTGAGCGCCACGCCGAAGCTGCGGGAGCTGCCGCTGACCTGGCGGGCGATCGCCTCCACCCGCTCCAGCGGCTGCCCCTCGTCCGCCGCCGCGCCGGCGATCTTCTCCACGAACAGGGTGGCGCCGGTACCGCGCCGCCCGGCCGTGTACAGGCTGTCGGTGACCGCCACGTCGTCGTCGACCAGCACCTTGGCGACCTGGACGCCCTCGTCCTCGGCGAGCTCGGCCGCCATGTCGAAGTTGAGCACGTCACCGGTGTAGTTCTTGACGACGAACAGCACGCCCTTGCCGCTGTCCACGGCCGCCGCGGCCCGCACCATCTGGTCGGGCACGGGGGAGGTGAACACCTCGCCGGGGCAGGCCGCCGACAGCATGCCCGGACCGACGAAGCCGGCGTGCAGGGGCTCGTGCCCCGAGCCGCCGCCGGAGACGAGGCCCACCTTGTCGGCCACCGGGGCGTCCCGCCGCACCACGACACGGTTGTCGACGTCGACGGTCAGCTCCGGGTGCGCCGCGGCCAGTCCGCGCAGTGCGTCGGCGACCACGGTCTCCGGAACGTTGATGAGCATCCTCATGGCTTCCTCCCCGGGGGAGATCGGAGGCGGCTGGAGCCCTGCCACCAGCAGTATCGGCCCTGAGGGGTGAAGGGTACCCCTGCCGGGCGCGGCCGGCAGGGGGCGACGGGGACCGGCGGGCCCGGCCGGGTCCGGCCGGGATCGGCAGTCCGACCGGGCGGCCGGGCCTTCAGAGGAGGCTGCCGGCGCCGTAGGGGGCGTACAGGTCCAGCAGCCGGGTCCGGGCGCAGTGGAGCCGGTGGGCCAGGACGTCACCGACCCACTGGGCGACCGTCCGGCCCAGCTCCACGTCGTCCCGGCACATCGAGCGGACCGACGCGGCGTCGAACTCCCAGGCCCGCACCGGGGTCGCCGCCTCGGCGCCCAGGTGCCACACGTGCGGGGAGAACAGCCAGGACCAGCCGACGAGCTCGTTGTGCCCGAGGTGCTCGATGACGGCGGCGCGGCGGCCGGGCACCCGCATGTCCAGGTCCACGGTGCCGGTGCGCACGACCCAGAACCGGTCCGCGCGGCCGCCCTCCTCGAACAGGCGGGCTCCTTGCGGAAAGGAGACCTCCCGCGCGGTCCGCATCAGCCGCTGCCGGTGCTCGGCCGGCAGCCCGCGCAGCATGGTCGGGGCAGGTGCGGTGTACATGGCGCCTCCCGGGCGGTCGTCGGAACGGTGGCGGTGCCGCACTTCGAAGGTGGCCCGGCGTCCGGCGCCCCGGCCATGGGCCACTCGGCCCCGCGGCCGGGCCGCTCGTCCCGCGGCGGGCCGCTCTCCCCCACGGCCCGCGGAGGAAAGGCCCCGCGGGGCGGGGCGGGCGTCGGCCGGGTGGTCATGCCCATGGGACGAGGACGGGCGCCGCGGTGCCCTGGAGGGACGCGGAACCGAGGTCCACCACCAGGGGCTCGACGGTCTCGGGGGGACGGGGCAGCACCTCGAACGCCCCGCCCAGCCCGGTGGCCCGCAGCAGGCGCAGGAAGCAGGCGCTGGTGCTCACCAGCCGCATCCGGCCGCCGCGGGCCCGGGCGCGGACGCGGGCCCGGCACAGGACGCCCAGCCCGGAGCAGTCGACGAAGGACACCGGGCGCAGGTCCACCACCAGGTCGGGGCGGGACACGGCGGTCAGGTCGTCGAGGCGTATCGCCAGCAGCGGCGCGGTGAACAGGTCGATCTCTCCGCTCACCGCGACGAGCCGGGTCGTGCCGGCGGTCTGCTCCGTCCGGCCGGGCGTGGGCCGTGCGTGCATCTGGGACATGGGGAGAGGAAAACGGAGCCGGCCGGGCGCCCGGAAGGGCCGTTCGGTCCCTGTGACCGGCCCCGACCGGGCCACGTCCCGGCCCGCCTCGCGACCCTGACCGGGCCACGTCCCGGCCCGCCCGCGCCCCTGACCGGGTCCCGTGCCCCGGCCGCGCGTGCCGCGCGGGGCACCCGGTCCCGGCACGACACGGGCCCTTTCGCGGCGTTCCGGGGACGGACGGCCCCCCGCGGTGGGCGGGGCGGCGGCCCAGCATGGGAGGTGTCCCCCCACGGCGGCACGAGCTGAAAGACGGTCATTGCCATGTACGCGAACGACGGATTCCGCGAACTCGGCCGTGAGGAGTGCCTGCGCCTGCTCGCGACGGCGCCCGTCGGGCGGGTCGTGCACACGCGCAGCGCACTGCCCGCGGTCCTGCCGGTGAACTTCAGCCTGGACGACGACGGCGCGGTGGTGCTGCGGACCTCCGCCGGCTCCGAACTGGCCCGCGCGGTCGACGGCGCCGTGGTCGCCTTCGAGGCGGACGAGGTGGACCCGATCGCGCACTCCGGATGGAGCGTCGTGGTGACCGGCCGGGCCACGGTCGTGGCGGACCCCGCCGAACACGACCGGCTGACCCGCGACGGCCCGCTGTCGTGGGCGCCCTCGCGGCAGGAGCTGTTCGTCCGCATCGAGCCCGAACTGGTCACGGGGCGGGAACTGGCCGGCGGGCGCACCCTGTACCGGCTGGACCTCACCGGCTGAGCGCGCGGCGCCGCCGGTTCCGGAGCGCCGTGCGCCCGGGGCCGGGTGCCGCCGGCGCACCCGCCCGCTCACGTGCCGGGGTGTTGCGCGGCCACGGTGAGCCGGATCCCGCTGACGAGGTCGGGGCGGATGCGGACCGCGTGGTCCATGGTGTGCTGCACCCAGGGCCGCAGCATGGCCTGGTACCGGGCCAGGTCCCGCGGGTCGGTGACGAGGTGGGCGTAGCCGGTGACCACCACGCTCCAGCCGAGGTGGGTGACCGGGTCGATGGAGTCGGCCTCGTAGGCGACGACCACGCCCGGGGCGCCGGCCTGCCGGGTGTGGGAGGTCAGGGCCGCGCCCTCGTGGGTGCGGATGACGATGTCGCCCCGGTCGAGGACGTGGTTGACCGGGCGGATGGTCGGCAGCGCGTGCCGGGTGAAGACGATCCTTCCCAGGGACACGCTGCCGAGCAGCCGCAGGGCCTCCGCGCTGTCGAGCTCGATGCTCCGGCGCGGGCCCGAGGGCACTGACCTGGTCTGGTCGAGGGTCATGGCGGGTTTCCGTACGTCTGCGGGTGGCACCGCGGCAGGGGCCGCCGTCCTGCCCGAGACGGTGTGGCGGCGGCCCCTGCCGGGATCGATCAAATCATTCGAACGCGGTGGGAGGACGCCGCGCCAGGGCCGTTCGGCCCCGGTGAACGACCCGTGGAGACCGGGCTCGCCGCCCCGGGTCGGCGGGCCGTGGCGGCGAGCCGGGGCGGCGGCCCGGGCAGTGACGGTCCCGCCTCCCCGGGTACGCGTCCGGGGTGCACGTGCCGCGGGGCGGACCGGCCAGAGCGGGCCGGTCAGGGCCGATCGGCCCTGGTCCACAGGCCCGTGACGAGGCAGGATCGGGGTCCGAGGGCCGGTTCCCGAGTACTGGTGGACCGGTGTGCCGGCGTGACGAGGAGCAGTTGATGGTGGACGGCGAGCGAACGGGGGCCGACGGCCCGGTCCGCGTGTTCCTGCTGGACGACCACGAGGTGGTGCGGCGGGGTGTGCGGGACCTGCTGGACGACGAGCCGGACATCACGGTGGTCGGCGAGGCGTCGACGGCCGAGCAGGCCCTGGTGCGCGTCCCGGCGCTGCGCCCGCAGGTGGCGGTGCTGGACGTGCGGCTGCCGGACGGCGACGGGGTGACCGTGTGCCGGGAGCTGCGTTCGCGGATGCCGGAGCTGGCCTGCCTGATGCTGACCTCGTTCGACGACGAGGAGGCCCTGCTGGACTCGATCATGGCGGGGGCCTCCGGGTACGTGCTGAAGCAGATCCAGGGCTCGGACCTGGTCTCGGCCGTGCGCACCGTCGCGCGCGGGCAGTCGCTGCTCGACCCGAGCGCCACCACCCGGCTGATGGCGCGGCTGCGCGGCGGCCAGGAGAAGCAGGAGCCCGAGGCGCTGCCCGGCCTGACCGACCGGGAGCGGGAGATCCTGGCGCTGATCGGCGAGGGCCTGACCAACCGGCAGATCGGCCGGCGCCTGTACCTGGCGGAGAAGACGGTGAAGAACCACATCTCCCGCCTGCTGGCCAAACTCGGCGTGGAGCGCCGCGTCCAGGCCGCCGTCATCGCCAGCCGGCTGCAGGACCGCCGGCGACCGGACGAGCAGCGCCGCTGAACGCGCCCGCCACGCCCGCGCGGACGCTCCCGGGCGGGCGTGCCCGGCGCGTACGCCGCCCGCCTGCCCGGTGGCCGCGTGATCCCGTATCGTCCCTCTTCCCCGGCCGATACCGTGGCACCGGGCCGTTCGGTGCCGGCACGCAGCGGGGACTGGGTGGGGACTGGGAGGAAAACGGTGGGAAGCAGCGCCGAGGAGGCGCGGGAGGCACGGATACGGCTGCCGCAACTGAGGCTGGACGAGCTGCTGGAGGAGCTGCAGGCCCGCCTCGACGCGGCCCGCGGCACCCGGGACCGGGTGCACAGCCTGCTGGAGGCGGTGCTGTCGGTCGGCCGCGAACTCGACCTGGAACAGGTGCTGTACGGCATCGTGGAGGCCGCGGCGGCCCTGGTGGACGCGGAGTACGCGGCCCTCGGCGTGATCGGCGCGGACGGCAAGCGGCTGTCGGCGTTCTACACGGTCGGCGTCACCGAGGGGGAGATCGCCCGGATCGGCAACTACCCGGAGGGCCACGGCATCCTGGGCGAGCTGATCCGCCACCCCGAGCCGCTGCGCCTGTCCAAGATCTCCGAGCATCCGGCGTCGTACGGCTTCCCGCCGCACCACCCGCCGATGAACACCTTCCTCGGCGTGCCCATCCGGGTGCGCGGCCAGGTGTTCGGCAACCTGTACCTGACCGAGAAGCGCGGCGGGGCGCAGTTCGACGAGGACGACGAGTCGGTGCTGTCCACGCTGGCCGTGGCGGCCGGCGTGGCCATCGACAACGCCCGCCTGTACGAGGAGTCCCGGCAGCGCGAGCGGTGGCTGGTGGCCAGCGCGGAGATCACCCACCGCCTGATGTCCGGCAGCGAGCGCGCCGAGGTCCTCGGCCTGATCGCCGAACGCGCGAGGGAGATCACCGGCGCCGCCCTGGCCGTGGTCGCGGTGCCGATGCGGGACACCGACGCGCTCACCGTGGAGCTGGCCATCGGCCGGGAGGCCGAGGCGCACCGGGGACTGGTGCTGCCCGTCGGGGACAGCCTCATCGGCCGGGCCTTCGCCGCCGCCGCCCCGGTGACCAGCCCGGACATCGCGCAGGACGCGCGCGTCTCGCCCGGCCCGCGGCGTTTCGACGGGCTCGGCCCGGCCGTCGCCGTCCCCGTCGGATCCGGTCAGGGCGGCGTACGGGGTGTCGTGCTGCTGGTGCGGGAGGCGGGCCGGGGCGAGTTCACCGAGAAGGAGACCGAGCCGCTGCAGGGCTTCGCGGCGCAGGCCGCCGTGGCGATGGAGCTCGCCGACCGCCGCCGGGACGCGGAGCAGATCGCCGTCCTGGAGGACCGCGACCGCATCGCCCGCGACCTGCACGATCTCGCCATCCAGCGGTTGTTCGCCACCGGGATGACGCTGCAGAGCGCCGGCCGCTTCATCGAGCACGCGGGGGCCGCCGAGCGGGTGCGGCGGGCGGTGGACGACCTGGACGAGACCATCAAGATCATCAGGTCGACCATCTTCGGCCTGCGCACCCGGGAGGACGACACCGCGCCCGGCCTGCGGTCCCGCGCCGTGCGCGCGGTGGGCGAGGCCGCCCCCGTGCTGGGCTTCGCCCCCAGCGTGCGGATGGAGGGGCTGCTCGACACCCACGTGCCCAGGGAGACCGCCGACCACGTCGTCGCGGTGCTGTCCGAGGCGCTGACCAACATCGCCCGGCACGCCCGTGCCGACCGCGCCGAGGTGATGCTGGAGACCGACGGACGCGAGGTGCGCCTGACGGTCACCGACAACGGTGTGGGCATCCCCGCGAAGGGCCGCCGCAGCGGCCTGCGCAACATGGCGGAACGCGCCCGGGAGCTGGGCGGGGACCTGGAGATCGACCGCCCGGAGGGCGGCGGGACACGCCTCGTGTGGCACGCGCCGGTGGCGGCGTCCTCGGGGCCCTGAGAACGACGGGGTCCTGAGAACGACGGGCTCCTGAGAACGACGGGTTCTGGGGACGACGGGTTCTGGGGACGACGGGGTTCCGAGGACGACGGGGTTCCGAGGACGACGCCACCGGCGGCGGCCGTCGCCGTCAGACCGCGTCCGGCAGCCACAGGTCGGGGCCGAAGACCTCGTAGCGGACGCGGCGGGGCGCCACCCCGCGGTTCAGCAGCTGGGCGCGCACGGCGCGCATGAAGGGCAGCGGGCCGCACAGGTAGACGGTGGCGTCGGCGGGGATGTCCACTCCCTCCAGGTCCATCAGGCCCACGCGGGCGTCCGGTTCGGTGGCGCCGGGCCGCTCGTACCAGAACACGGTCCGTGCCTGCGGCAGCCGGCCGGCCAGCTCCCGGGTCTCGGCGCGCAGGGCGTGCCGGTCGGGGGAGGTGTCGGCGTGCAGGACCAGGACGGGCCGGGTGGAGCCGGTCGCGGCGAGGCGGGCCAGCATGCCGACCATGGGCGTGCAGCCGATGCCCGCGGAGGCGAGCACCAGGGGCGTGTCGTCCTCGTCGAGGACGACGTCCCCGAACGGCGCCGAGACGATCAGCTCGTCGCCGGCCCGTACGGTGGCGTGCAGCAGCGTGGAGACCTCGCCGTCCGGGGCGCCGCCGGTGCCGGTCACCCGTTTGACGGTGATGCGGCGCAGCTCGCCGCCGGGGTCGGAGGACAGGCTGTACTGGCGCAGTTGGTGCACCCCGTCCGGCATGCGCACCCGGACGCTGACGTACTGCCCGGCCCGCGCCGCCGGGGCGGGCCCGCCGTCGGCGGGACGCAGCAGGAACGACACGACGTCCGCGGTCTCCTCCCGGCGCTCCACCACGGTCCACGGCCGCCAGATCGCGCCCGGCGCGACGCCCGCCTCCTGGTAGATGCGGGCCTCCTGGGCGATGAGGGCGCCGGCCATCAGCCAGTACACCTCGTCCCAGGCCGCCGCCACCTTTGGGGTGACCGCGTCGCCCAGGACGTCGGCGATCGCGCCGAACAGGTACTTGTGCACGATCGTGTACTGGTCCTCGGTGACGCCGACCGCCGTGTGCTTGTGCGCGATGCGGGCCAGCAGCGCGTCCGGGCGGGTGTCCGGGTGGGCGAGCAGGGCGCTCGCGAAGCCGGCTATCGAACCGGCCAGGGCCCGCCGCTGGGCGCCGCTGGCCTGGTTGCCGCGGTTGAACATTCCGTCCAGCAGTTCGGGCCGGTCGCGGAACATCGTGCCGTAGAAGCGGGTGGTGATCTCATCGAGAGCACCCGCCACCGCGGGCAGGGTCGCCTCCACGACGGCGGCGGATTCTGCGGACAGCATGGAAGCCTCCCGGCTCGGGGTGTGGATGTGGACGAGCGAAAGCCGCCCGTGGTGAGCGGCCGCATCCTTTCTAGGGCCGCGCCCCGGCCCGTCCCAGGGCCTGACGGGGACGAGTCCGGGGCCCTTCGGCCCAACCCGGGGCCGCGGGCCGCCGCTCGGAGTCCTTGGCGGGGTGCGGGACCCCGCGGGGTTCGCGAAGGCCCGTCCGGCTTGTGGTGGGGAAGAGCCGGACGGGCCTTCCTGCCGTCTGCCGGCCGGGCGCCGAACCGCCGTGGTGCGGGGTGCCGGACTACCGGGGTGCCGGACTACCGGGATGTCGGCGTACCGGGTCGCCGGGCGCCGAACCGCCGGGACGCCGGTCCGTCGCCCGAGCGCGGTCCGCGGGCCCGGGCACGGTCCGCGGCCCCGCCCGACCGGCCCCGCGGGGCCGGTCGGGCCCGGGCGGGGACCTGCGGCCCCTGCCCGGGGGACCCGCAGGAGCCGACGCTGGAGGTGATCCCCCGACCGCAGGAGGTACACATCATGTCCCGCACCGTCACGGTGGGCCTCGACGGCTCGCCCGAGAGCCGGGCCGCCGCCGAGTGGGCGGCCCGCGAGGCACAGTTGCGCGGTCTGCCGCTGAAGCTGGTCCACGTCTGGGAGGCGGTGCCGCCGGCCATGGCCCAGGCGCCGCTGCTGGGGGCGGAGACGCACCGGCACTGGACGGAGCGGATCCCGCGGGAGGCGGCCGAGGGGCTGCGGCTGCGCCACCCCGGCCTGGAGATCGCGACCCGGCAGCTCAGCGGCGGAAGCGTCGTGACCTGTCTGACGGACGAGGCCCGTGAGGCGGAGCTGCTGGTTCTCGGCTCCCGGGGCATGAGCGCCCTCGGAGGCTTCCTGGTGGGTTCCGTCGGTCTGGCCGTCGCGGCGCACGCGCGGGGCCCCGTCGCCTTCGTGCGGGCCGCGGAGCAGGCGGCCGACGAGCATGTGCCGGACCCGGCCGGCATCCCCTCCGCGGCGACGCCGTTCAGGCCCGTCGTGGTCGGGGTCGACACCGGCCGGCCCGACGCGGTGGTGCTCGGCTTCGCCTTCGAGGAGGCGGCCCGGCGCCGCACGGCCCTGCGCGCCCTCCACGGCTGGTTCCCGCCGTACTACTACGCCTACGGTCTGCCCGCCGACCCGGAGCTGCAGCAGGAACTGGAGAAGGAGCAGGCGGCCGCGCTCGCCACCGCGCTGCGGCCGTGGCGGGAGAAGTACCCGGACGTCGAGGTGGCCGAGGACGTCCGGTGCGGCGCCCCGGCACTGCAGCTGGTCGACGCCGCGCCCGAGGCCTCGCTGGTCGTCGTGGGCCGCCGCACCCGCCGTCTGCCCCTCGGCCCGCACACCGGCTCCGTCACGCACGCGGTGCTGCACCACGCCGCCGCGCCGGTCGTCGTCGTCCCGCACGACTGACCCCGCGTCCGCCCCCGGCCGGCCTTTCGCCGGCCGGGCGATTCCCCCGGGCCGTACCCCACTCGTACGGGTCGCGGGAGGAGACACCGGCGTTTGAAGACGGCGGCGGTACGCGCGTTCGGGCCGTCCCCCGCCGGCGGGGGAC
>NZ_BMWH01000057.1 GCF_014651135.1 Streptomyces echinoruber | reverse complement strand
GCCGCGGTCGGCGGCCGTCACCGGAGCACCCGGTACGGCGGTCCCCAGGCCCCTGGCCGCCTGCTGGCCGCTGCGGAACGCGGCCGCCAGGCCGGGGGTGGCGGCGCCGCGGGGTGCGCTCTGGATCTGCGGACCGGCATCCGGCAGGGGCAGACGCTCCTGCCGGCGACGGGGCAGACGGGGCCGATCGGCAGGAGGGACGGACGCGGCGGGGGTCTGTCCGGCGTCGTTCGCCCGCTGCTCGGGCCGGGCCGCGGAAGACCGGGCGACGGGTGGCGGCGGTTCGGCGGCCGGGAGCGGCCGGTCGCCGGCAGCGGACGCGGCCGCCGCGGTGTCGGGGACGGAGATGACGTCGGGCGTCTCCAGACGCACCAGCAACCTGGCCGGCACCACCACGACCGCGGTGGTCCCGCCGGCGGGGTTCTCGTGCAGCGTCACCTTCATGCCGTGACGGCGGGCGATCTTCGCGGCCGTCAGCAGACCGATCTGCCCGTCCCGCAACTGCGCGCTGACGTCCACCTCGTCCGGAGCGGCCAGCAGGCGGTTCAGCCGCATCCGCTGCTGCGGGCTCATCGGCACCGCACGGTCCTCGACCTCGACCGCCAGTCCGGCGGGCACCTTCTCCGCCCGCACCAGCACCCGCGTGCGCGGATCGGAGAACTCGGTGGCGTTCTCGATCAGTTCGGCCACGAGGTGGGACAGCTCAGGGCCCACATAACCGGGCAACGCCAGCTCGGCCCCCACCGCGCCCGCGGCCACCCTGACCCGCGGATACTGCACGACCTCGGAGACGGCCCCGCGCAGCACCGTCATCACGCTCACCGGCCGGCGGGCGCTGCGCAGCGACTCCCCGCTGAGCACCGCCTTGCTCTCCACCATGCGACGCATCCGCGTCACCAGGTGGTCGGCGTCGTAGATGCCGGCCAGCAGCTCCGGCTCGTCGGTCCTCGCCTGCAACTCGCCGAGTGACTCCAGCGCGCGGCTGATCAGGGCGTGTTCGCGCCTGGACAGGTGCCGTAGGAGCTCCAGCAGGACGGCGGACTGCGACTGTTCGTGCATGCGTATCAAGGCCTGCACAGCCTCCGCTTTCACCCGTGTCAGGGCCGTCTCGACCTCCGCGGCCGAGTCCCCGCTCACCACGGCGACCGACAGATCGGGAATCGCAGGGCGCCCGCCGCGGCACAGCTCCTCCGCCGCCCGGACCACGGACTTCTCCACGTCCGCCGCTGCGTCCGCCAGCCGCTGCAACTCCGCGCCATGCGCCCGGCACACGGCAGCCGCGGCCGCGTCGGACCGGCATGCACCGACGAGCGCGGGAACGGACATCCCGCAGGCGAGTGCGAGCACGAGATGCCCCGCGGAGACCTGCAACAGCCGGCATACGACGGCGACGGCCGCCAGCGTGAAGGGCACGGTCACAAGAGACACCGCCACCGCCGAGCGGACCTGTTCGTACACCGACCGCTCGGCCGGCGACCTGCGCGGACGGCCGCGGCGGTGCGTGGCCGGGCGGGCGGAGGACACGGGCTCAGACATCGGTTTCCTCAACGGTCACGTCGAAACAGGGAAGGACGGTGGGCACCTGGCACCAGGCCACGGAGCCGTCGGCGCTGAACCCCCACGTGCCTTTCAACTCCGACACGAGGGCGTCGACGAGACACAGGCCCCGCCCGCTCACCGACTCGGAGCCGACATGCTGCGGAACAGGGATGGCGGACGGCGTGCGGTCGTTCACTTCCAGACGCACCCAGGAATGCGTCGGCATCCAGCCGCGCACGGCGAACGCATCCTCCCGGCCGTACAGAAGCGCGTTCGTGCACAGCTCGGAGACGACCAGGTCCAAGACGTCGACCTGATGCTCCGGTAACCGGCAATGACGCCGAGCCCAGGCCGTACAAGCCCGTCGCACGAATCCGACGCGGGACGGCTCGCAGGGCAGCGTCATCTCGAAGAACGGAAGACCGATCGTCGGCGTGTCCTGGAGCCGGGCCACGACCTGATTCGTTGTGCCGGCCGTGCCATCAACTCTGGGGGGCATGGGGAACTCCCTGGTTCACGATCGTGCGCGTTCGGGTGCCTTGTGCGGGAGCCGGACACGACGAGCGCCGCAGCCGCGTGCAGACGGAATCGGCATCAATCAGCACGACTTCAGCACCTGCGGCTCGAACTCCACCGTGCTCAACTCCGGCGCCCCAGGTAGGTGCCGCACACCGATACGCCGACGTCCAACTGCACCCCGCCATCCCCCAGCGGCGCGAAACGGGGCCTCACCGTCAGCGGCGCCACCCCGTGCTCCCGCCGCTCCGCGCGTTCCTCGCTCGGCGAGGAGGACGTAGACGGCAGTCGACGTCTGACGACCAGCGCGTGGTCGGCGCTGGAGCGCACCAGCACGTCCGGCGCGGCACCGACCGGTCGCAGTGCCGTGGTGCCGGGTTGGACTGTGGATTTCATGGTGTCGACGCTCCTTCACCGCATTGGCCACGCTCGGAACTGTTCGCACACGGACGCCGAGACCCGTTTCCTTCGGTCCTCACGGCGCAGCCACTTTCCGTCGGCATCCGCACGTGAAGATCCGCCACACACGGGTGCTGCCACGGACCACGACGTTTCCGGCCGCGCGCAGGCTCTTGCCGACAGCCCCGCAGTCGAAGCAGGCCTCACCGTGCAGCCGCGCGATGCTCACGCTGCTGTCGACGACGGTCGGCGCGAGCGGGAGTGCGTTCGGCATCCCCGATCCCATCTGCTGGCTCCTACGCGTGGCACAGATGGTGGGGGTCGGCGATCCTCACAAGTACCCCGGCGAGGGGTAGCCGGGGGCGCTCAGGTGGCGGCGCACCACTCGGCGAAGTTGGTGAGCGTCTCCGAGTCGGCTCGTTTCAGCCGACGCAGCGTGGCGGCGTCCTCGCGGACCCACGGGTGTTCGCGGGTGTGCTGAGGTGCGATGCGGCGGGCGACCTTCAGCGACTCGAAGGCATGGTCCGGCCGCCCGGACCACAGTTGGGCGCGGGCGAGTTCGATGTAGAAACCGCTGCGGCGCTCAGCCGGAAGATCGGTGGGGGGCTTCCACTCGCGAGCCACGTCGAGGGCGCGGCCGACATGCTCGTCACCGAGGCTTACGGCGACGGACACCTCATGGATGCGCACGGAGTCGGGGCCGAACGCGGTGCCGTAGTAGACGTCCTCCGGCACCCGGTCGGCGAGGGCGCGGGCCTCATGGAGGTGGGTGGTTGCGGAGGCCGCGTCACGTGCCCGGCCGGCGATGACGGCGGCCCGCATATGGAGGGCTCCCCTGGCCGCGATCTCTGGTGCTGCGCATGGTGCGGGGGCGGCGTCCAGAGCCTGTTCCAGGGCGCGCAGTCCCGAGACGTGGGCGCGCGCGGCGAAGAAGGTTTCGGTCCGTACGTAGGCGACGGAGGCGGCAAGCAGCGGGTCGTTCGTCTCGGGGAGCGCCCACCGCATGAGTTCGATCAGGCGTGCGGACAGGTCGCGGGCGCCGAACTTGTAGGCGACGGCGTCCGCCGAGCGGTATGCCCTGACCAGCAGCCGGGCCAGTTCGGTGCGCTGGTCTGAGGGGGCTTGGTGGTAGGCGCGGGCGAGTTCGACGAGGAGGTCGGGCAGCTTGCGGGCGATGCGCGTGTACTGGGCTCCCAGTCGCCAGCGTGAGGCCTCCGCCACGGCTGCGCGAAGTTCGTGAAGGGGGCGTGCGGGACCGTCCTCGGGGAGATCGTAGGTGGCGATCGCGGCGGAGAGCGCGGGCAGCGCATCGTGCACCGGAGTGTGTGCCGGGCCGCGGTCGGCGCGAAGCCGCATGGGGTCGACACCGAGAGCATCCGCGATGGCTTCGAGGGTGGAGTCGCCGACGCCGCGCTCGCCGCGTTCGATCTTGCGGATCGTGCCGAGCGCGACGCAGGCCGCCTCGGCGAGCTGTTGCTGTGTCATCTTCGGGCGCATGACGCTGCGGTAATACGCGATCCGCGCGCCTACTCCGCCCCGAGTGTGTGCGGGCATCCTGGCTCCAGTCCGGTGCGTCCACTCCGAACCGTACCCGCGTCGAGACGCAGCGCATACGCGAACGCCCCATCAACCGGAGTCGGTGGAGCCGGCTCAGCTCGGTCAGGTCCCGATGAACTCTGTAAGCTGGGTGAGGCTGTCGATGCGCCAGTCCGCGGCGGCCACGACGTCCGGGTCGTCCGCCCACAGGTGTCCCCACGGTCCTCGGCGAAGGTGTGCCACGCGCAGCCCGGCCTCCTTCGCCGGGAACACGTCGTTGACCGGATGGTCTCCGACGTACACGGTCTGACTCGGAGCCGCCTGCGCCACCTCCCGCACACGCTCGAAGAACTCCGGCCGCGGCTTCGCCACACCCCATTCCCCCGAGGTGACGATCAGATCCGCCGGAAGGTTCAAGGCACGCAGCAGCTCGCCGGCGCGCACCGTCTGGTTGCCCGCGATGACTACACGGGCGCCACGTTCGCGGAGCACCGTCAAGGCAGGGCGTACGTCGTCGTACAGGTCGCTCTCGTCGAGCCTTTCGCCGCGGCCGGCGGCTTCACGCGCGCGGTACTCGGCGGCGAGATCAATACCCGGCCGGACCAGACGCAGCGCCTCGGCGTTGTCCTCACCCCGCGCGACCACGGCACCGACCAGGGCGGAGAGAGTGTGACGCGGGATGCCCAGCCAGTCCGCCCAGGAAGCCCAGTAGCGGTCGTCCCGAGTGATCGTCTCACCGACGTCGAACACAACAGTCTGAATCACCTGCGGAAGCCTAACTGGATTGCCCGAGAGGTCCCCCGGAGCACGCGTCGGCGGGACATGCCCGCGTGCGCGGGCAGCGCAGCCCTCATGTGAAGTGAGTCACTCGAACTATCGCGTGATATCGGTGCCCGACTTGTCTGAGGGTCCCGGAGCCGCGCTCGCCCTCTTTGCTCGCAAATTGCAGCTGAGGCGAATGAATGCACGAACCGCTGACCGCTTCGTCGTGACGATCGGGTACGTGCGGCCATGCGGACACCGGCGCGCCGCCAGCATGTAGTCAGGTTTTCGCGAAGGCAATTTGCTCATTTTCCCATATGCACGTGCAGTCGAAGGGGATGTCACCGCTCCGCACCACTAAGTGAGCGGCGGCATACCGGTGACCTGCGAAGATGAAATCTACAGACGGTTTTTAGTCGTGTTTCTAAGTGAATGCTTCACAGTTCGCCTGCAAGTTGACTTGATGGATCCCATTCAGCCAGAAGTATGTTTGATTCGATCAATGTCGATCATGATTGCGGGTGGCAACCTGTTGCATCACGGGAAAGCGTTCGGGATCGCGGGAGCGCGTCTGTGAAGGCTTCGGTTTCGGGCTATCGTGGGATAACCGCACGGAGCCATGTGGTCACAAACTGTGCGGTGGCCCCGGGCTGCATCCCGGGGCCACCAGAGACAGGCCACTCCCATACGCGAAAGGTCGAAGAAGTGACCCCGAAAAACGGCCGGGAAGCCTCGAATCACGCCCCGGCGTCTCGTATCGCCCCTACCCCGCCCGCAGTGCCGGGTAAACCCCGCGCGGTGTCCGTGATGGACATGCGTGTGCAGGCCGGCTTCGTCTTGGTGCTCGTGGTCATGCTCGCCGTCGTCGTGGGGGTCTGTGGGAGCAAGAGCCTCCCGCTGGCCCCCAACTCGTGGTCGGCGTCCCCCGAGATCAGCTGCGCGCTGGTCTGGATGATCATCGTCATCGTGGTGAAACTCTGCCGCGGCAGCAGTTTCCGGTTCCTGCGCAGCCGGATCGTCTGACGTCGAGTCCACGGCGGGTGTCCGCATCGGGCACCCGTCTCGCAGTGCTGCCACGTCCGTCGGGCAGCACGTGCGCCGGATGGGAAGGGGCAATCAGGTGGCTGGACCCTCACGTGCCTCGCTGTATGCGTTCTGTAAGAAGCCGATCCCGGAGTCGGGTCGGCGCCGTGGACACCGACGAGATTACTGCACGGAGTTGTGTCAGGGCAGGGCCCAACGGCAGTGGAGGCGACGTGCGGGGCAAGACGTCGGAGACGTCCATCGCGTCGTCGCCGCTGAACTCGCCGCCCAGACGGCAGAACTCCTCGTCCTCGTTCGCGGTGACGAGCCGCCGAGCCCCGTGTTCGAACTCGCCTTCCAAGCTCAGCGCGAGGCTGTGCGGTTGGTTGCGGCTGTCACCGTTGTGGCCAGCGCCGAAGGCAAGGAGTGGCGGGAGATCGCCGAGGCAGCCGGGACCACCGAGGCGTCAGCACGGGCCCACTGGGGCGGTGCCAAGGCTGCCGAGCTGCTGGCCGAAACCTCGTCGACCGCAGGGCGGCGGACGCAGCCGACCACACGCATGGCCATGGCGTTCACGGACGGTGTTCTGCTGCCAGTGGTGCTGGCGATGCAGCAGGGTGCGCAGCTGCTCGGCAACGCCCTCAAAACGCTCCAGCGGAACTTGGGAGTGAGTCCGGAAGAGCTGACCCAAAGGGCGGAAGTTCCAGTTCCTGCCGTTCATTTGGTGGTTGATGGGCAGGCGGTGGCGCCTTGGACGTTGACCTATGTGCTGATCGACCTGATGGAAGACGACCCCGAAGAGATCAAGTGGTTGTGGGAGCGGGCCTGGTACGGAAGGTGCCACCGCGACCTGGCGGCCGGACTGGGAACGCTGTCGGCGGCGTTTAGGGGCGCACGCATCGCGGCTGGCACCCCCGAACTCTCCGCAGTGAGTCGACGAGCTGGTCTGGCACCGGAGGAGGCGGTTGCGTTATTCGAAGGCAGAACGAATCCGGATCGATCGGTCTTCTCGCTTTTGATCGCTTCCCTGGGAGCCGATCCGGAGGGCCTGTGGCCGCCGCAGGTGCCGCAGCATATGACCATGCGGGAGCCGCAGTCCGGAGGTGACGGTACGTGATGCGGGCCGGCCACGGCTCTGGACTGGCAACTGGACCGGAATCAAGCGTGCCGGACAGGTTCCGGCTGGAGTACTTCGCCTTCCGTCAGCTGCACCACGACGCCTATCTCGACTACGCTCAGGTCAGGACCGGTAGCAGGGTTCGAGCGGTGCGTTGCGTGGAGACCGTCTTCGACAGGCTGCGCGACATCTGGCAGGCGGCCTTGAGGGGGTCCCCGGCTGCTCAGGCGTGGGGGATGCTCCATGAACAGGCCAACTGCCACTCGGACTGCGGCGCGGGGCATGTATGGCCGATTCACTGCCTGCTGGAGGGGAGGCAGGCCGACGTCGTACTCCTGCACCGGCGGCTGCGCCTTTCCGTGGAAGAGGCAGCCGACTTGATGGGGGTGCCTGACTATACGGTGCGCGGCTTGCTGCGATCGGCAGATCGTGCGCTGCATGCTCTGCCGCCGTGCGTGGCGCCGGTGTTCACCGACGCGCTCTACGGGCGCGGCGCACATGGGGCGAGCGCGGCGCAGTGACGGCGCTAATTCGCTGTGCGTGTGCGCCTTAACTCAACCCGAAGGGCGTCCGGTCGAGTGATGGTCTCGGTCGCCATGAACCCTTAGGATGAGCCACTCCACCTAGACACCTGGCCTTCGATCAGGCTTTGGGAGTGTGCATGACCCATGGGGAGAAAAGGAAACCTCGCTTTGTCGACATGGATCAGCCCAGTGTCGCGCGTATGTACGACTGGCTTCTGGGCGGGTCGGCGAACTTTGAATCGGACCGTAATGCCTGCCAGCGGCTGTTAGATATCGCGCCCAGCACTCAGAAACTTGCGCAGACCAATCGGGCTTTCCTCCGCCGTGTGGTGCGGGCCCTGGTCGAAGAGTACGGCATCACCCAGTTCATCGACCATGGCTCGGGTCTGCCCACGCAGGACAACGTGCACGAGATAGCGCAGCGGCTGGACCCCGGCTCGCGCGTCGTCTACGTCGACAACGATCCGATGGTCCTGGCACATGCGAGAACTACCCTCGACGAGAACGACCGGACCTTGGTCCTCGACTACGACATGCGTGATACCGAGAGCATCATCCGATCCGCCAAGAAGGTGCTGGACTGGACCAAGCCAGTAGCCGCCCTGTTCGTGTCCGTTTTGCACTGCCTGGCCGACACCGACGACGAGCGAGCCCCCGACCGAGTGGTCCGCCGGGTCGCGGCCGCACTACCTCCTGGCAGCTACATGGTGATCTGCCAGCTGGTCAGTGACGATGCGAAGGTACGGGATGGCGTCACGAAGCTGATGGAGCAGGAGACGCGCGGCCAGTGGGGCCGGGTCCGTACGACCGAAGAAGTAGCTCGCTTCTTCGACGGCATGCAGATCGAGCCTCCAGGGCTCGGCGACGTGATCGACTGGCGGCCGGATGCGCCGCCCCCGCCGAAGCATTTGCGGCCCACCGACTGGGTCGAATGGGGCGGCCTTGCCCGTATCTGAGCCGCAGGGCCATGGAGCCGACCGCCAAGCCGCAAGCCACCCGCCGGCAGGCAGGGCCGGTCAGCGGTCGCGGTACTGCTCTATGGCCTTCTTCAACATCTCCATGCTGTCCTCCTTCGACAGCGCCACCTCATGCAGGTCGGACATCAGCTTGCGGTATTCGTCCAGTGCCCGCTTCTTCGTCACATAGACGGCGCTGCGGACCTGCTCGATGTAGGCCAGTTCGGAGTGCTGCCCGTCGGGGAACGTGAGGTGAGTGATCGGGAAGGGCGGAGCGATACTAGTCTTCTCGATCAAGCGTACGTGCACCTTGTTGGTCTCGGCGACGTGCAGCAGGTGCTTCAGCTGGGCTCGCATGACCTCGTTGGAGCCACGAGGCCGGTCGAGGACCGTCTCGTCCAAGAAAGCGATCAAGCGGATCCGACCGAGCACATGCTTGCTCCGGTCGCCCCTCAGCCTCACGATCCCCGCCCTTTCATCGGGCGAGGCGGTGGGCATCACCTGACGTACCAGGGCCTCGGCGTACTCGGGAGTCTGAAGCAGTCCGGGGACCACCTGATTTTCGAAGGTGGTAATCTGATCGGCCTGGCCTTCCAGTTGGATCAGGCGCCTGAGATAGTCCGGTGCGACGTCGGCGTACTGGTCGTACCACTGGTTATTGTTCGTCTGTACGAGCAGCTGTTCGATGAGCTGCATCTGCTGATCGTTGAGCCGGTAGAACCGCGCCAGGTCGTACACGTCCCGCGCCTTTGGCGGGCTTTCGCCACGTTCGAGGCGACTCATCTTCGAGGTCGATCCGCGGATTACGCGGGCCGCCTCTTTCAGGGTGTATCCGCGTTCTTCACGGCAGCGTCGAAGCTCATCACCCAGCATCCTGCCTGCGGACGGCTGGGACTCGGTCTGCTGCATGGAGAGCACCGGCGATCCGGCATCGGGATCTTCCATGCGACGGGCGACGGGCATGCGAACTCCGGGGCGACTGTGGACGAAGCGAGTCCAGCATGCCTGGTGCATACCCGCCGCCACAACACATGGCCTGCGATTCCGGGTGAGAGCTCGTGAATCAGCCAATCATGTGGTCAAATTCCGCCTCCTTGGCCCCGTCGAGGAAAGCCCTCAGTTCCGCCGGGGTGAACACCAGTGCGGGTCCGGCTGGAAACCGGGAGTTCCTCATGGCGATGCTCCCCTCCGGGAGCTTTGCCACTTCGACACAGTTACCGTCACCGATGCTGGTGCTCCCCTTCTGCCAGGCCACCCCGACGATCTGGTCCGCCGGCATACCGTTCGCGAACTGCATGATCACCTCACCTCGTTCCGTGTACTGTTCTCACCGCGCGCGCAAACACGGTTCCCATACGGGATCCTGTGCCGCGCTCCGTGCAAATCGTAGTGACGGCGCCCGAGTTGAACAGCTACTCGAAAGAGTGCACTTTCCCTGGTGGCGGTGTGTTTACATGAGCATTCCCCTCGATGGCCTGGGCGATGGGCGGCTCCGTGGGGGAGGCACTGCTCGCTGCATCGGACTAAGACCGTGTCCTATGTGGTGAGGCGGACGAGCCGCTTGTAGCAGCACAGGGCGGCGGCGAGGCCGAGAAAGGCCAGGTAGTTACGGGGATCGCGCTCGTATCGGGGCTGAGTCGGCGATAGCCGGACAGCCACGACATCGTCCGCTCGATCACCCACCTGCGACGACCCAATCGTTCGCTGGACTCGATGCCTTTGCGGGCGATCCGGACTCCGATGCGCTTGCCGCGTAACCATCTCCGCAGGTCGAGCCGGTCATACGTTTTGTCCGCGTGCAGGCGCTCGGGCTTGAAGTAGCGGCCGCGATGGGGGTCGTGTCTCGTTTGGTGACCCACCACTATGGGCTTCAGCCCTTCGCTTCATGGGTGTTGCCAGCTGAGACGCCGACGACGAGGAGCAGTCCATTCGCGTCCGACAGGATGTGCATCTTGGAACCCGGCTTGCCTCGGTCCACGGGGCTCGGACCTGGGTGTTCGCCCCCTTTTTCGCCCGGACGTGGGCGGTGTCGAGAACGACGCGGGTGACGTCGATGAGGCCGGCGTCGTCGAGCCGGTGCAGGACCGCTTCGTGCAGACGGGCCCAGACGCCGGCTCTGGACCAGATGAGGAACCGGCGGTGGGCCGTGGACTTCGAGACGCCGAAGCAGGGCGGCAGCGCCCGCCAGGCACAGCCGCTGACCAACACGTAGATGATGACCGCAAACAGCGTCTCATCAGGGGTGTTGGCTGTTCCACCGCCCTGCGGCCGTGTGCGTTGCTCTGGGATCAGCGGCTTCGCAATGTCCCACAGCCCGTCCGGCACGATCCAACTCCACGTTCCCCGCCCCATACCGGGTCAGCGTCCGCCTCACCACATAGGACACGGTCTTAGTACTCCAGCAGGACTTTGCTGTCTGACCTGCGGGTTTCGCTGGGCGGCTGGAGTGTAGCGG
>NZ_BMWH01000056.1 GCF_014651135.1 Streptomyces echinoruber | reverse complement strand
GCGCGCCGAGCCACGCGGTGATGCGCTGCCAGGCCTGCGTGACCTGCCGGGCCTCGATCTCCTCCATCGCCGGATCGCGCACCGGTTCCGGCTCCGGTTCCTCGGGGAGGGGGACGCCCGGTTCCTCGTAGTCGAAGGCGACGGGGCGCACCGGCCGGATGGAGTCGATGCGGACCGTGCCTTCGGCTGCCGTCGGGGGGCCGTAGACGTAGGCGATGTCGACCTGCGTGCCCTGCCCGTTCTCGCCGGTGGAGATCCGGGTGTGGTAGAGGGAGGGCAGGCGCGTGGCCTCCCCGAGCAGGGGATCGTTCCGCAGGTCCCGGCGCAGGCGTTCCACGGCGGCTTCGATGCCGTGGACTTTCCTGGCGTGGTTCTGCCACGCGTTCTCCGCTATCTCGACGGTGACCGGGCGCGCTTCGTCGCTCACCGGCGCCCCCCGTCCCGCCTCGCGTCGACGGTACGGCACCGGAGCGGCCGTGGGAGGGAGAGGGAGACGGCGCTCCGACGACAGCTGTCGCCGGGCACGTCCAGGGTGCCGTGGGCCTCCTCGGCCTGGCGGGCAGTTGGTAACACGGATTCCGTCATGGCGCCATTCTGTTCACTGGAGAGGGCGTCGGCGGAAGGTGTGCGCTCACTGGCTGAGAATCGCCCCTCGTGCGGCTCGCGCCCAGATGGCCTGTTGGCGGGGGGTGAAGCCCATGCGGTTCCAGTGGAACAGGACGTGCCGGGCCAGGATGCCGCGCAGTCCCAGCCCCAGGCGGCCGTCCCGGGCGGCTGCGGCCAGGGCGCGGGCGCCGTGTTGCATGCCGGTCGTCCAGGGACGGAGCGGGGCGAGCGGGCCGTCGGCGAGGGCTTGGGAGGGGTCGAGTAGCAGCAGTCGTCGCAGCGGCTCGGCCATAACCTCCACCTTGCCGACGGGCACGTCGTCGGGCAGGGGGCGTCTGGCCTCCACCTGCCCCCACACGTCTCCCTGCTCGCCCCACTCCAGTCCGGCGGCTCGCAGGAAGAGCGTGGTGATCAGCAGGGAGGTCGTCTTGGCGTCGGGGAGTGCGGCGGTTCGGTCGGTGACGTGCCGGTGGTAGTCGAGGACGCCGTCGCTGTCTACATGGAAGAGCGCGTGGGTGATCGTCATGCCCTCTGTTCCGCCGAACGCGACGGTCTCCGGCTCGTAGAGGGAGGGCGACCATTCCTTGACGGCGCCGCGGGACACGGCGGTGTCGAGGGCCTTCGTGACGTGTGCGACGGTGTCTTCGATCCGGGTGTGCAGGGGTGGGTGGACGCGCAGGCGCCAGCAGGGGTGCTTGCGCACGAACCACCATGCCCCGACGGGCTCGCTGCGCAGAGCCGGCAGGAGGTGGGTGCGGAAGGCGTCCTCCGCGGTGCGGTGGTCGGCGAAGGTGATGTAGGTCTGGTACCAGCCGGTGGTGCGGGTGTCGAGGGCGGCCCGGCCGGCGGCGCGGTAGCGTTCGACGGCCTCGGCCAGGCGGGCGGGGGGCGTGCCGGCCTGTCTGGCGGCTTCCTCGATCGGTGTGCCGCCGAGGACGGACAGGACGGCGCTCTCGGTCGCGTCGATGTCGCGCTGCTCCACGGTGTGTCTCCTCAGACGAGCAGCAGGCAGGCGTCCCAGTCGGTGCCGGCTTCGGCTCCTGGTTGGGCGCCTTGGAAGGCGAGGGTGGCGCCGGCCGTGCCTTGGAGGAAGCCGGGTTCCTGGGGCGCCTGAGTGGTGAGGAACCGCTGGGATGCGCGGTGAAGCCAGTCGGTGAAGGGCTTCGGGTCGTCGGCGTCCTGGGCGACGCGCTGGACGGTGCGCAGCAGGCCGCCCAGGCCGTGGCACAGGCCGCGGGTGGTGAGCCGGTCGAGCTGGTGGCGGTCGGCCAGGCAGTACAGCAGGGCGCGTTCGGCCATGCGTTTGCGGTCCGTGTCGCCGAGGGCGAGGGCGGCGAGTTGTTGGGCGCGGACCAGGCCGGGGGTGCCGTAGCACCAGGACGGGGCGGCGGGAATGGCGGGGGCGGGGCCTTCGTCGCTGATCCAGCGGGGCCAGCGGGTGCCGCGGTGGTCGCTGCGCCGGATCTGGTCCAGCCAGCGGCAGATGCGGGTCAGGGCGGTGTCGTGGCCGTCCACGGTGATGCCGCGCCGTTTGGCCAGGGCGAGCAGGGCGAGGGGGCCGGTGATGCCGTGGGCGAGGCCGGCGTTGGCGTGGCCGCCCGGGGTGGCCGCCGAGTTGATGGTGGGGGCGTGGCCGACCCACCAGCCGGGCCGCTGCCGGCCGTCGGGCGCGGTGAGAGGTTCGGTGAGCCGGACCAGGTACTCCAGCACGCGCCGCAGCTCGTCGCCGTCCGGGCGGCGGCGCAGCAGGAGGGCGCCCAGGCCGGTCAGGCCCCGCAGCAGGTCGTACTCGGCGAAGGCGGCGTAGCGGCCGTGGTCGATGCGGGCGTGGGCGGCGGCGAGGCGACGGCGGGTGTGGGCGGCGACGACGTGGTCGAGGGTGTCCAGGGCTGCCGCGTACCGGGTGCTGCCGGCGGCGGCCAGGTGCAGGACGTACGCCATCGCTGGTGCGCCGAGGAACAGCCCGGCCTCGTCTCCGTCGATCAGCGGATGGACCTGGGCGAGTTGCCGGTGGACGACCTGCCAGGAGGTCAGGCCGCGGTGGGCGCGGTCGATGTGGAGCAGGGCGATGCCGAGCGGGCCGTGGGCGAGGGACTGCCGTTCCGCCAGGGTCGTCGGCGGGGTGGTGGTCACCGCGGGACTCCTTCGGTGCGGCGGGCGAGGGACAGAGCGGCGGTGCGGGCGAGGCGGCGGCAGGCGGCTTCGGCGTCCGGAGCGATGCCTGCCGCGCGGTTGTGGTGCATGTGCAGCAGGGACGGCAGCACCGTGGCCGGGTCGGTTCCGGCCGCTTGGAGGGCGTGCCGGTATGCGGTCAGGGCGGCGCGGCGCCGCGTCCACGCCGCGGCCGCCTGGTCGCCGCGCGGCAGCGCCCGGACGGCGGCGTGGCGGGGGTCCGGGGCGGCGAGTCGCACGGCCAGGTCTTGGAGGTCGCGGGGGGCTGCGTCGCCCTCGTTCTGTGAGAGGTTCGCCGTCAGCCACGCCCATGCGGTGGTGGGTGAGCCGAGGAAGGCGGTGGCGATGTCCACCAGGCTGGCGGCGGTGACGGCCGGCCGGTGACCGGCGGGGACGGGCAGGGCGAGCTGGGCCAGGGCGGCGGCGGAGTCGGCGGCGAAGACGTGCTCGGCGGCCTGCAGGGCGGGGCCGGTGCCGTAGCGCCCGGTCTCCGGCTCGTCGGTGTCCCACTGCACTCGTTGGATCAGGCCCTCGGCGCGCAGCTCGGTCGCCCAGGCGGCGACGCGTCGGGCCGCGTGGGCGAAGGCGTCCGGGGAGGGTAAGCGCAGGCGCAGGCGCAGGTGGCTGTCGGGGTCGGCGTAGCGGGTGAACCACCAGGCGGGTGCTTCGTCTTCCCAGTCGTGCAGCAGGCGCGGCAGGTGGGCGGTCAGCACCTCCGGGGCGCGGTCGGCGTTGCCGTACAGCTTGAGGTACGCCCAGGCGGAGGCGCCCGGCAGCCGGCCGGAGGTGCGACCGATCACGGCCGTCGTCCGCCAGGCGGGTGCGGGGGCGGGTGGCTGGTCGGCGGCGAAGGGGACGGTGATCTCGTGGACGCGGCCGATCCAGCCGAACGCGTCGTCCGGGGGTGCCTCGTGCAGCACGACGGTGCCGTGCCGGTCCAGCTCGGCCTGCAGGAGCTGGACGTGGTCGGGTTCGTCGAGGTCCAGGCGCAGCCGCCGGTCGTCGCTGCCGACGTGGACGGTGCGCGGGACGCCGCGGCGGATGCGCCAGTCGGTGAGGCGGAAGGCGAAACTCCCGCCGTCGACGAGATCACGGGCGCCCAGGCGCCAGCAGGCGGCGGACAGGACGGTGCGCCCGACACGGATCCCGGGCAGGAACGGCAGCCGGGCCGCCGCGCCCCAGGTGAAGGGCAGCATGACTGCGGTGTGACTGCGGTGCAGTTCGCACATGAAGCGCGCCAGCGGGTGGGTGGCGTGGCTTGGTTCGACCGCGTTCATCACCGACGGCTCCACCGGCCGGCCGGTGGACAGCGAGACCAGGCAGAAGCGGTGGGCGTCGGCGACGACGCCGAGATCGTCCAGGTCGAGGGCGGCGTCGGGGTGGTGCTCGCCGACGGACACCACGGTGGGGAGGACGGCCGGGGCGCGGGCGACGTTGTACGTCGTCCGCCGCAGCGGCGGGCTGGAGACCTGGACGCGGGTCGCGCCGGCGGTGAGCGTCGGCAGGCCGGCGTACGCGGCGATCATCCGGTCCCGGTCCGGCCGCTGGAGCTGAGGCAGGAAGCGGCCGGTGGTCGTGCCCGCCGACAGGGACAGTCCGACCGTGGACAGGGTGAACCGGCCGCGTTCCAGGGCCTGCAGGGAAGGGGACAGCACGGTGAAGCACAGCTCGACGTGGGCCGGGACCTGGTCCGGCGCGCCGAGGGACAGCGCCTCGATGTCCTCCTCGCCCAGCACGACCTCGCGCCGGTCGTCGAGGGCCGCCTCCTGGGCGAGGGCGAGGAGGTGCTCGTCGCGGCGGCCGGCGGCCAGGACCGGACGTGGCAGGACGGTGCCGCGGTAACCGGCGGGGAAGCCCAGACCGGTGTCCGGGTCGGCGAGGTCCCGCAGGGGGACGATCGCGCCCATGCTGTAGCGCTCCAGGAAGCGCGCCCGGTAGTCCTTCCAGGCCGGGGAGCCGTGCGGGTACGGCGTGATCCGGGCCATGACCGCCAGGGCGCGCTCGGCCTCGCGGATCACGGTCTGCGGCAGGACGATGTCGCACTCCGGCCGCAGGTCGACGGCCAGGCCGTGGTCCGTGGCGCCGCTCAGGGCGCGCATCCGCGTGGTGGCCCGTGCGCGCAGGGCGCGTTGTTCCTCCGGCGGCCCGCTGTCGTGGCGGGCCAGCAGGGTGTGGATCTGCCGCAGTTCCCTGGCCGTGTCGGGGGCGGTGCCCGCGGTTTCGAGCTGTGTGACCAGGTGGCCGAGGGCGTCGGTGCACGTCATGGGGGCGTGCAGGCCGGTCAGCAGCACACGGTGGGCGACGAGGCTGCGCAGCATGTCCTCGATCACGCCGGGCGGGGTGTCGGGGTAGTCGCCGGACAGCTTGGCCGCGAGGTCGCCGACGGTCAGGGGCGTGCGGGCCACGGCGAGCACCGCTTCGACGGCGGGTGTGCGCCGCAGCGTGGTGTCGGCGGGACCATCGATGCCCGGCTGGTGCTGCACGGTGACGTGGCCGCCGCGGACGGTGCAGGCGGGGTCGGCGACGACGTGCAGGCGCCGCAGGACGTCGGGATCGCGTTCGAGAGCGGTGACGACGCCGTGGAGCCAGACCGCGTCGGCCCGGGCGAAGGCGCGGTGGCCGGTGCCCCACCGGACTCGGGCGGTGCGGCCGATGCGCACCGGGGCCGCTCCGGCGAACAGCCCGAAGGGGGTGGCGCGGTGCCGCATCCGCAGCAGGTAGCGGGCCAAGGAGACGACCGTGCGCCGCACCGCCCGCGGGCGCCGGCGCTCTCCGGCGAGCACCTGCCGGACGGCGTCGGCGAGGGAGGGGGAGGCGACCTCGATCGCGGCGGCCACGGACTCGTCCGCCCAGACTCGGGCCGTCCACTCCCGCCACCGGCGGACGTCGGCGTCGGTGTCGCCGCTCAGGTCCGGCCATGCAGGAAGTGCCGCCGACGGCGCGAGCACCGATGCTCTGATCATGCATGCGTCGACTGCGTGATACATGGCTGTGCCTCCTTCGACGTCGTGGTGGTGCGGGGGCCGGGCCGGCGGCGGGCACGGCACGGCCCGGCCCCCGCACGGCGGGATCAGCCGCCGATGCAGGTGCTGTTGGAGCAGGCGGACTGGCAGGTGGAGGTGCAGCCGTCGCTGGTGTCGTTCAGCAGCGATCCGAGTACCGGGGCGGAGGCGACGGTCTCGATACGCAGGTCGAAGTCCGCATCGCCGTCGGTGCCGAAGTCCGTGGCGGCCTTCAGCGTGGTGCCGGTGGTCTGTGATGCCATCTCGTTCTCCTCGACTGGAAAGAGGCGGGTGGATGTGCCTGGCAGACCTGGTCGCGACGCTGGCGGCGTCACGGCCAGGAGATGGTGATCCGCGTGTGCGGCCGGTCGATGACACGGCCCGCGGGGAGCCGGTCGTCCGGCGTCCCCGCCGGATGGACCTCGATGTGGGCGCGGTGTGCGCGGTGGTCGCGGTCCCACGTCCGGATCTCCTCGACCAGCCGCTCGGCGACGGCCCGGGCGCGCGGCCCGTGGCCGATCGCGCCCAGCTCGTACCGGTCGGGGTCGTTCGTGGGACGCACGGTGCGGTAGGCGAAGCTGTCGCCCTCCACGAGGGTGGGAACGCCGAGCGGTGAGGCGGAGGCGACCAGACCGCGCTGCCGGGCGGCGGGCTTGGCCGCCATCAGCGGAAGGTCGTCCAGCGCGGTGGTCAGCCACAGATCGAGGTGTTCGTTGGACTCGTCGCCCGCGAGCGTCACCCCCGACCACGCCTCGGCGCGCGGGGTGCGCAGCGCGGCGCGCAGAGCCTCGGTGTCGGGCTCGGGGTGGCCGTCCAGGCGCAGGGCGATCTCCTCGCCCTCGGCGTCGTGCAGGACGGCCAGGCGCATGCGGTTCTCGCCGGCGCCCTGCATCGGGACGAAGCCGCACAGCTCGAACCCGTCGCTGACCAGGCGCTCGCCGTCGCGGACGAAGGCGACCGTGCGGGTCATGCCGCGCATCCGCAGCGGCACCACCAGCCGTCCGCCGTCGCGGAGTTGGTGCACCCAGGCCGGCGGAACGTCGGCTGCCTGCACGGTGACGACGATCCGGTCGTACGGTGCGTGTTCGGGGACGCCGTGCTCACCGTCGGCGGTGACCACGGTGACGTTGTGGTAGCCGGTCGCCTTCAGGAAGTCCCGCGCGCGCCGGGTGACGTCCGGGTCGATGTCCACCGTGACGACCTGACCCTGCTCTCCCGCCATCTCGGCCAGGTAGGCCGCGTTCACGCCGCCCGAGCCGATCTCCAGGACGTTCATCCCCGGCCGGATGTCGGCCTGTTCGATCTGCATCGCCTGGATGCGGGCGGCGGACACCGAGCTGACGTCCACACCGGACGCGTCGGTCTTCGTCACGGCGACGTATTCGGCGTCGTAGGCCTTGGCCACGTCCACGCCGGGGGTGGCCAGGTGCCGGGGGACGGCCCGGAACGCGGCCACGACCCGCGGGCTGCGCGCGGCGCCGAGTTCGATGAGCCGCCGCACCATGGCGTCGCGCAGCTCCTGTTCGGAGCGGGGAGCGGGTTCGCTGTCGTCGGGCGTCGTTGCGGGGGCGTTGTTCACGAGCGGTCTCCTTCTCGACGTCGGCGCGCCGAGGGGTCGTGGGCTGGTGTTGCTGTCTGCCGGTCACACCGGCTTCAGGTGACGGGTCTGAGTCGGTTGGCTTCATCCGGGTGCGAGCGAAGCCCCTTGGGGGACGGTCCGGCCCGTTCCCGGGGCGGGTGTGGTGCCGGGGTGGGCTTCTGATGTGCGGCGGCCCTCTCCCGCGGGTGTCTCGGTGCCCTGCCGCCGGGAGGGGAAGACGGGAAACACTCCCGGCGGCAGGGGCTGGGACCCGCACGCGGCAGCGAGGAAGCGGGGGGACCGTCGCCGCCGCGCGCGGGAGTCACACGGTGCTGGGATCGGGCTGCGGCCGGCTGTCGCCGCCGGTGAGGAGTCGGGACCACTGCACGGGGGTGTCGTGGAGCACGGTGTCCGCGAGGCGGATGCGTTGGACCTCGCCGGTTCCGGCCGGCGCGTAGGTGCACTGGATGTCGCGCCACAGGCGTTGCAGGGGATAGTCGGTGGCCAGGGCGTGGGCGCCGTGCAGTTCCATGGCGTCCTGGCCGGATTCGACGGCCCAGTCGTGGCCGAGGTACTTGGAGTTGATCAGTTCCGCGTCGCAGGGCTGCCCGGCGTCGAGCAGGGCCACGGCCTGGTAGGTCAGGGTGCGGGCGGCCCGCAGCCGGGCCTCCATGGCGCCGAGTCGGTCGCGCAGGACCGGCAGGTCGTACAGGGTGCCGTCGTAGCGCCGCCGCTGTCGCAGGAAGCGGGTGGTGAGTTCCACGGTCGCTTCGTGCAGGCCGAGGCTGACCGCGGCCAGGTTGGGCCGCCCGTACAGGATGCTGCTGCTCTGCGCCACGCGCATGCCCTCGCCGACCCGGCCGAGCACGTTGGCGGCGGGGACGCGCACGCCGTCGAGGTCGAGGCGGCCGAAGGAGAAACCGTGCAGGCCCAGCGCGGGGCGGTGGGGCCGTACGGTCAGCCCCGGCCGGTCGTGCTCGACCAGGAACGCCGTCAGCGCGCGTGAGGTGCTCGCCCCGGGCGGCGCGGTGCGGGCGACGACGACGTGCACGTGGGCCAGGTGGGAGTTGCCGACGTGCATCTTGCTGCCGGTGATCACCCACTCCTCGCCGCTGCGTTCGGCGGTGGTCTGCATGCCACCGAGGTGCCCGCCCGCCTCCGGCTCGGTCACCGCGATCGAGAACAACGCCGTCCCGCGCGCGGCCGGCGGCAGCCACCGCCTCTTCTGCTCGTCGTTGGCGAAGTGCAGCAGCGCGGCCACCGGGATCAGGCCGGCCTGCAGGATCGCGGCCGCCGCCCCGGACACCGCGGCGAGGCGGTGGATGAGAACGGTCTTGGCGACATGACCGGCGCCCATACCCCCGTACTCCTGCGGGATCGTCACCCCGAACCAGCGCCGCTCACCGAAAATCAGCGGGACGTCGCGCTCGACCCGGTCGGGTGAGTTCTCCATGCGCGCCACGAGCGGGGTGATCTCGTCGCGGGCGACGGCGTCGGCCTCCCGGTGCAGCGCCTCGTGGTCGGAGGCCAGGTGTGGGCTGGGCGTGATGGGCATGGTCGTTCCCTCTCCCGGTGTGGTCGCAAGACGGGGCGCGGCCGATCCGCGTGCGGGGCTGTCCCGAGGACGGTCGGGGTGGATCAGGGACGGGAGGTCCTGGCGCCGATGGCGTCCATGACCTGGCTGCTGGTGGCCGTGACGATGTCCCGCAGCCGCCGAGCGTCCTCCAGGGGGCGCGGTTCGGGGTCGATGATGCAGACGGTGCCCAGGACGATGCCGCTGTCGGCGTGGATGAGGGGTGCCCCGAAGTAGCTGTGGATGCCGACGGCGTCCACCACCTGGTTGCCGGAGAAGCGGTGGCTGGCGTGGACGTTGTGCAGCGGCAGGGCGCGTCGGCGCTTGACGACCTCCGGGCACCAGCCGTGCCGTCGGCTCATCGTGCGCCCGACGATCGGGTGCCCGCTGTCGCGCGGCGGGTTGTGCAGGCCGACGAAGGTCTGCTCCGCCAGGAACAGGTTGACCATGCCGTACAGGAAGCCCGCCGAGACGGCCATCCGGGTGGCGAGCTCGTCGAAGGCGGGATCCGGCCCGACGGGTAAGCCGAGACGCCGGACGAGGTCGATACGCGCGGTCAGCTCCGCCAGCTCACGCGCTGTCTCCCCACCGGCTGCTCCGGGGCTCGGCGGGATGAGGGCGGGAGGCGGGCTGATGGCGTCGGCGGGTGCCGCGGTGCCGGACGTGGCCTGTGTCGGCGGGAGTTGGAGGTGCGGTCGGTCGGTCATCATGCGTCCAGGAGGGCGGGGTCGGTCGGGCGGGTGGATTCGGCCGGTGTCGTGGACAGGGCATGGCCGACCAGGGCGAGCAGGACTCCGGCGACCGAGGCGGGCACGCGGGCGTCGCAGGCCAGGACGGGCACGCCGCGGTGCAGGCCGAAGGCGTCGCGGATCTCGTGTTCGGGATAGCGGTGGGCGCCCTCGAACTCGTTGACCGCGACCACGAAGGGCAGGCCGATCTGCTCGAAGAAGGTGACCGCCGTGAAGCTGGTGTCCAGGCGGCGGGTGTCGGCCAGGACGACGGCCCCGACCGCGCCGTGGGACAGGTCGTGCCAGATGTCCAGGAACCGGTCCTGCCCCGGTGCGCCGAACAGGAACAGCTCCAGCGGCACCGGCACCTCCAGGGTGAGGCGGCCGAAGTCGAAGGCCACCGTCGTGGTGGTCTTGCCCGCCACCCCTTCCAGGCGGTCCGTGGCCGCGCCGGCCTGGGTGAGGTACTCCTCGGTGGTCAGGGGCGGGATCTCGCTGACGGCCCCGACGAACGTGGTCTTGCCGACGCCGAAGCCGCCGGCGACCACGATCTTCAGGACGGCGGGTCCGCTCGTCTCCCGGACGGCGGTCTCGGCACCGGCCGGTGCCGACGCTTCAGACGGCCTGGGGATACGCATCGGACCACCTGGCCTTGAGACCGGCAAGGGTTGCCTCCAACAGTTGTCTGCTCGGGCGGGGCCCGATCAAGGGGTCGGACGACGCGGTGTAGGCGGTGGTGACGGGCACCACCAGGGCCCGCGCGTCGAGCAGGTCCGAGACGAGGATCTTGACGGCGCTCACGGGGCGGCCGAGGGTGCCGGCCAGTTCGGTGACCGACCGCCGCCGCCGTCGGCACAGCGTCAGGATCTGCTCGCACTCGTACGGCAGGGCGGGGCCTGCGCGGCCGGGGCCCGGCTCCAGCACCGTCTCCAGGCTCAGCGTGTGGCGGGGGCGGGTGCGGCCCGCGGTGAGGATGTACGTCCGGACGAACGAGGCCGTCTCCGTCACGTCCTCGGTCCTCGAAAGTTCGTGCCCGGGGCGCTGGGTCATCGGGAACCGTCGTCCTGTCGCACCGCGGTGACCATGTGGGACGCGAACCGCTGGACCAGGCGGTCCATCTCGAAGCCGATGTTGCCGACGTCCGCGTCGGGCCGGGCGATCACGCCGAGCACCGTGTCGACCACTCCCCTGGTGTTGCCCGGGTGGTTGGTGAAGGCGCTGCTGGTGCCCGCGCTCGTGACGAAGAAGAGGCAGTCGTCGCGCTCGATGATGATCTGCCGCGGGGCCAGTTTCCCGCCGGTCGGGCCGGTGAGGTTGGCGGCCAGGGAGGACAGGCCCGAGACGGCGGCGGCCATGGCGTCGGCCGGGTCCCGGGTCATCTCGCTGTACAGCAACTTGATGCCGTCCCGGGAGGCCAGCAGGGCGTGCGTGACGCCGGGCGTGTGGGCGACGAACCGGTCCAGCAGCCACGCCATGCGCCCCTGCGGGGTCAGGTCGGCCGGAG
>NZ_BMWH01000055.1 GCF_014651135.1 Streptomyces echinoruber | reverse complement strand
CGAGCGCCTCCTCGGGAGTGATCCGCCCGCCCTCGGCGGCACGGTCGAGGACGGACTGGAGGTCGGCCTTCGAGGTCACCGAGCGCCCCTTTCGTCAAGGGTGTGGACGGACCGGACCAGCCTACGCCAGGGGTGTGCGACGGCCGACGCCAGGCCGCGCACACCCACCCGGACGCCCTCTCGCTACTTGACCCGCCGCCCGTTACTCGACCTTCGTCAACCGCGCCGTGGGGTTCCCCTCCGCCGAACTGTCGGAGGTGTACGTCAGGTCGTCGCCGGTGCGGGTGAGACGGACCGGGTGGGGAGCGGGGTTGCAGCCGCCGTGGTTGGTGGAGGCGCCCCGGGAGGTGGCGACGAGGCCGTGCGCGGTGACCGACTTGAGGGTGAGGATGTCGACGCAGACGCCGCCGAGTTGGTCCGTCTGCCGCAGGCGGCCCAACTCCGCGCCCACGGAAGCGCGGTGCACGGTGAGGCGGAAGGTGCCGATCGGGAGGGTGCCGTCGAGGGCGGTGGCCCGGCCCTCCCAGGTGCCCCAGTAGGCGGGCGGGACGTCGCCGGCGCTCGCGGTGGCGCTGGGCGCGGTCGTGCCGGGGCGCTTGTCGGCGCCGCCCATGTCGCCACCGCCGTCGCGGGGCAGGACGCCGGTGAAGTACAGGGAGCCGACCGTGACCGCCGCCATCGCGCCGGCCACGGCGAGGACGACCGTGCAACTGATCCGGCGTCCGCGCCCGGCAGTGGGCGTCGAGGACGCGGCGACGGTGACGGAGACCTTGCCGGGGCGGGCCTCGGCGGGCGGCGCGGGAGCGGGGACCCGCGGCGGGGGGCCGAAGCCCGGCACGGCCGACGTCTCCTTCTCCTCCGCCTTCTCCTCCGCCTCCGGGCGGGCCACGGCCTCCTGTCGGGCCACGGCCTGCTGCGGGGCCACGACCTCCTGTGGCGCCGCGACCTCCTGTGGCGCCGCGGCCTCCTGTGGGGTCACGGCCCGCTGCGGGGCCTCGGTCTCCCGGCGGTCCCCGGTCCGCGTGTCGGGTGCGGCCTCCGACGCCCTGCTGAAGCCCACCGGCCCCGACCCCTCCCCCGCCTCCCCGGCGGCCGTCCCCGCCGTCCCCGCCGCCCCCACCGTCTCCGTCGCCTCCAGGTTCAGCAGGCGTACGGCGCTGCGGCTGACCTGTTCCACCAGCCGGCCGGGCAGCCAGCCGCCGGCGATCAGGCGGGCGGCACCTTCGGGGGCCAGGCGGCGGGAGACGTCGGCGGGGGCTGGGCGGCCGGCCGGGTCCTTGGCGAGGCAGGCGGTCACCAGGTCGCGCAACTCGCCTGCCAGACCGTCCAGTTCGGGTTCCCCGTGGACGACCTTGTAGAGGAGTGCGGCGGAGGAGTCGCCGGGGAACGGGGGCTGCCCCGTCGCCGCGTAGGCGAGGACCGCGCCCAGGGAGAAGACGTCGGCCGCGCCGGTGACGCCGTGTCCGAGGATCTGCTCGGGCGCCATGTAGCCGGGGGAGCCGACGGAGACGCCGGTCGCGGTGAGGGAGGCGGTGGCGTCCAGGGCGCGGGCGATGCCGAAGTCGATCAGGAGGGGGCCGTCGAGGGTCAGCAGGACGTTGGACGGCTTGACGTCCCGGTGCACCAGGCCCAGCCCGTGCACCGCGGCGAGCGCCTCGGCCAGGCCGGCGCCCAGCGCCCGTACGGTGTGCGCGGGCAGCGGGCCGTCCTCGGTGACCGCGGCGGCGAGGGACGGGCCGGCCGCGTAGGCGGTGGCCACCCACGGCACCGGCGCGTCGCAGTCGGCGTCCAGGACGGGGGCCGTCCAGGCGCCGCCGACCCGCCGCGCGGCCTCCACCTCGCGCCGGAACCGGGCGCGGAACTCCCCGTCGCACGCGAAGTGCGGGTGGACGACCTTGACCGCGACCGTGCGGCCGCCGGTGCTGCGGCCCAGGTAGACCCGGCCCATGCCGCCGGAGCCCAGCCGGCCGAGCAGCCGGTAGGGCCCCACGGCGGTGGGCTCGTCGGCTTCGAGCGGCTGCATGGCGTCCCCCTCCCCCGGTTCTCCCCCGCGCCCGGCGCCCGGCCCGTGGCCGCGCGCCGTCCCTGCCCCAGCAGGGTAGTGCGCGGCGGCCCGTTCCACGGGCGGGCGCCACCGTCCCGTACGACGACCACCCCGCGCGACGACCACCCCGCGCGATGGCTGTCCCGTACGACGGCCGCTACGTCTCCTGCGGCTGCAGCAGTTCCACCTTCACGTCCGCCGGGAAGCCGGTGGTCGGGCCGACGCGGCGGGCGAACTCGGCGACCGCCGCCAGTTGCGCGGGGCCGAAGCTGAAGTCGAGGGTGGTGAAGTACTGCTCCAGGGTCTTCTCGTCGAACGCCTCCCAGCGGGCGGCCTGTTCGGCGACCTTGGCCACCTCCTCCAGGGAGAGGTTGCGGGAGGCGAGGAAGGCCTCGTGCACCTTGCGGGTGATGAGCGGCTCGCGTTCGGCGTACTCGCGGCGGGCCGCCCACACCGCGAAGACGAACGGCAGCCCCGTCCACTCCTTCCACAGCGTGCCCAGGTCGTGCACGTCGAGGCCGAAGCGCGGCCCGTCGATGAGGTTGGCGCGCAGCGCCGCGTCGCCGATGAGGACGGCGGCCTCGGCCTCCCGCATCATCAGGGCCAGGTCCGGCGGGCAGGTGTAGTAGTCGGGGTGCACGCCGAAGCGCTCGGCGAGCAGCAGCTGGGCGAGGCGTACGGAGGTGCGCGAGGTGGAGCCCAGGGCCACGCGGGCGCCGTCCAGCCGGTCCAGGGGGACCTGCGAGACGATCACGCAGGACATCACCGGGCCGTCGCAGCCGACCGCGATGTCGGGGAAGGCGACCAGGTCGTCGGCGTGCTTCAGGAACTCCACGAGCGTGATGGGCCCGATGTCGAGGTCTCCCTGCACCAGCTGCTCGCTGAGCTTCTCCGGGGTGTCCTTCGTCAGCTCGAAGTCGAGCAGTGTGCCCGTTCTCGCCAAGCCCCAGTACAGGGGCATGCAGTTGAGGAACTGGATGTGGCCGACACGCGGCCGGGTGCGAGAAATGTCCACATCGGGAGGCTAGACCCTGCCCGCCACGGCACCACCTCCACCCCCGCGCGCACCCGGCGTCAACCTCTCCCCAGAGGACTCAAACGTCCGGGTGACGTGATCTTCCCCTCTCTTGCTTTCCGGTCCGCGCATGCTACGCTCGAGAGCAAGTTGCAGTTTGGTTTCCTTGCAGTACAGAGCCTGCGGAGCATGTGACCGCGGGCTCTGGTCGTTTTCAGACGTATGCAGTTGTGCGGCGCTCACGTTTCACAATGCAGGTTCTGGAGCAGGGCGACCCTTTTGAGCCCAAGGAGGGCTTATGGCTACCGGAACCGTTAAGTGGTTCAACGCCGAAAAGGGCTTTGGCTTCATCGCCCAGGAAGGCGGCGGCCCCGACGTCTTCGTTCACTACTCCGCGATCAACGCCACCGGCTTCCGCTCCCTCGAGGAGAACCAGCAGGTGAGCTTCGACGTGACGCAGGGCCCGAAGGGCCCGCAGGCGGAGAACGTCACCGCACTCTGAGGCGCCCGGGACCCGACCGAGGTCCTGAGTCCGGAGTCCATGGCGTCCTGATCCGGGACGAATAGCAGTACCCAAGGAGCCCCGCGCCGCCCGGCGACGGGGCTCCTGCCTTTTCCCCTTCTTTCCCCTTTCCGCGCCTCTCCTCCGTCCCCTCCCCGTCCTTTTCCCGCTCCGTTTCCCTCGCCCTGCCCCCGCCCCGCCCGCGCTCCGCTCCGGCCCGCTTCACTCCACCGGACGGCATTCCGGTGAATTCGGGATGAATTCCTCAGCCGCGCCGTACGACGAGCACGAATGCCGCGCCCGGCGCCCGCGCCCCCGCAGGTGTGGGGTACGTCACCCCGATGGGCCACACGGTCACCCGGCCCCCGGTTCGGCCACCGCCCCGCGCGGGGAGCCGGCCCCGCGGACGCTTCCCGTCGCCCGTGCGCGGCCCCCGCCGCCCGCGCGCGGCCGGTCACCCCCCGTCGTACAGCCCCTCCACCACCTCCGCGAAGTCCCGCAGGATCGCCGCCCGGCGCAGTTTCATCGACGGGGTGAGGTGGCCGGCCTCCTCGGTGAAGTCGACGGGGAGGATCGCGAAGCGGCGGATGGACTCGGGGCGGGAGACGAGTCCGTTGGCCTCGTCGACGGCGTGCTGCAGGACGGCGCGCAACTCCTCGTCGTCGACGAGGAGTTCGGGCGGGGCGGGGTGCTTGCCGTTCATCCGGCGCCAGTGGTCGAGGCCCTGCGGGTCGAGGGTGAGGAGGGCGGAGACGTAGGGGCGGCCGTCGCCCAGGACCAGGCACTGGGAGATCAGGGGGTGGGCGCGCAGCCAGTTCTCCAGCGGGGCGGGGGCGACGTTGTGGCCGCCGGCGGTGATGAGGATCTCCTTCTTGCGGCCGGTGATCGTCAGGTAGCCCTCGTCGTCCAGGCGGCCGATGTCGCCCGTCGGGAACCAGCCGTCCGGGGCCGCCGGAACGACACCGCCGGCCTGCGGCTCCCAGTAGCCGCGCATCACCTGGCCGCCGGACAGCAGGACCTCGCCGTCGGCGGCGATGCGGACGCGGGTGCCGGGCAGGGGCCAGCCGACCGTGCCGAGGCGGGGTTTGAGCGGCGGAGTGACGGTGGCGGCGCCGGTGCACTCGGTGAGGCCGTAGCCCTCGTAGACGTCGATGCCGACGCCGGCGTAGAAGGCGGCGAGGGAGCGGCCGAGGGGGGAGCCGCCGCAGATGACGTGGCGGACGCGGCCGCCGAGGGAGGTGCGGATGCGGCGGTAGACGAGGGGGTCGTAGAAGGCGCGGGCGGTCTTCAGGGAGCGGGTGGGGCCGGGGCCGGGGCCGTGCCGGCGGGCCTCGACGGCCTCGCCGTAGCGGCGGGCGACGCTCGCGGCGCGGTCGAAGGAGGCGGCGCGGCCCCCGCGTTCGGCGGCGGCCCGGGCGGAGTGGTAGATCTTCTCCAGCATGTAGGGGATGGCCGGCAGGAACGTCGGCCGGAAGCTCGCGAGGTCGGCGAGCAGGTCCTCGGTGCCGAGGCTGGGCGCGTGGCCGAGGCGGGCGCGGGCGCGGACGCAGGCGACGGCGACCATGCGGCCGAAGACGTGGGAGAGCGGCAGGAAGAGGAGCGCGGACGGCTCCTCGCCGGTGCGCGGCCGGAACACCGGGTGGAGCAGTTCGACGGCGTTGTCGACCTCGCAGAGGAAGTTGCCGTGGCTGAGGGCGCAGCCCCTGGGGCGGCCGGTGGTGCCGGAGGTGTGGACGAGGGTGGCCAGCGTGTCCGGGCCCAGCACGCCGCGCCGCACCTCGACCTCCTGGTCGGGGACGTGCGCGCCGAGTTCGGACAGGCGGTCCAGATGGCCCTCGTCGATCACCCACACGTGCCGCAGGGCGGGCAGTCGGCCGTGTTCCGGGCCCAGGGCGGCGGCCTGCTCGTAGGTCTCCGTGACCAGGGCGATCGCGCCGGAGTCCTGCAGGATCCAGTGGGCCTGGAAGACGGAGGAGGTGGGGTGGACCGGCACGGTGACCAGGCCGGCGGCCCACGCGGCGAAGTCGAGCAGCGTCCACTCGTAGCGGGTGCGGGCCATGACGGCGATCCGGTCGCCCGGCGCCAGCCCCTCGGCGATCAGTCCCTTGGCCAACGCGAGCACCTCGGCCGCGAACTGAGCAGCCGTCAGATGCTGCCAGTCACCCTCGGCGGTACGGCGGCTGATCACCCGCTGGTCGGGGGCGGCCGCGGCGTTCTCGAACGGCAGGTCGGCGAGGGAGCCGTGGGTGACCGGCGGCACCAGCGGGGGCACGTACGCCTCGCGCACCTCCCCGTCCAGCCGCCGTGTCTCCGGCTCCACCAGCCGCGGTTCGCCGTCGGGGTCGTAGGTGAACTCCGGCGGGGTCGGCGGCACGGGCGAGGACGGGGACGAATCGGGCGGAAAGGACGGGGACGAGTACGAGAGGGGCATGGCGACTCCTGGGGCCTGCAGCGTCGTACCGCTCAGCTGCATGGGGTACGCACAGGGCGCACCGGATTGTTCACCGGCGGCGCGTACCTGCGCTGTTACCGCCGGTCAAGCCGTGATCGTACGGTGTCCGCGTGGGGGGTTCGTAAGGGTTCGGGGAGGGTCCGGGGCCGGGCGTGTGCAACCTCGGCGGGTACTCGGCGGGTAGGTGAATGACCGTCAGGTTCGGCGCCCGGACCGCCCGCGCCGACCCGGCCGCGCGGGTGTCCGGGGCGTCCGGGGCGTCCGGGGTGCTCGGAGCGTCCGGGACTCCAGGAGCGCCCGGGGTGCTCGGGGTGGCGCTCACCTCGACCTGCTCCTCACCCCTGACATAGGATTACCTGCGGTAACCTTACTCCAGAGTAAGAAATTGGGAAGGTGGGAGCCGGACATGGCCGACCGCTATCTGAGCTTCACCGGCACCGCGCCCGGCCGGTTCCTCACCCGCCGCCTCGGACTGCCGCAGCCCGCACGGCTGCAACGGTGGACACCCGAGCGGCCCGCGCTCGACGGCGGCCTGCTCCGCCTCACCGCCGGCACGTCCGGCCTCGACCTCGCCCCCGTCCTGGACCGCGCCGGTCTCGGCGCCGCCTCCGCCCGGCCCGCCGCCGTCGTCCTGGACGCGACCGGGGTGTGCGACACCGGCACGCTCGCCGAGGTGCACGCCGCCCTCCACCCCGTCGTGCGGTCCGTCGCCGACAGCGGGCGCGTGGTGGTGCTCGGCGCGCCGGTGGACGCCGGCGACCACCACCGGGCCGCCGCCCAGCAGGCGCTGGAGGGCTTCGTCCGCTCCCTCGGCAAGGAGATCGGCCGCGGCCGCACCGTCAACCTGGTCCGCCTCACCGACGCGGCCGCCGCCGAGTCCACCCTGCGCTTCCTGCTCTCCCCCAGGTCGGCCTACGTCAGCGGCCAGGTGATCCACCTCGGCGCGGGCGAGGTCACCGCGCCGGACGACTGGGACCGGCCGCTCGCCGGGCGCACCGCGCTGGTCACCGGCGCCGCGCGCGGCATCGGCGAGGCCGTCGCCGAGACCCTGGCCCGCGACGGCGCCAGGGTCGTCGTCCTGGACGTCCCCGCCGCCGAGGCCGACGCCCGCGCGGTGGCCGAACGGCTCGGCGGCACCCACCTCGCCCTGGACATCACGGCCGCCGACGCCGGCGAGCGCATCGCGGCCGCGCTGCCCGACGGGCTGGACGTCCTCGTCCACAACGCGGGCATCACCCGGGACCGGCGGCTCGTCAACATGCCCGCCGAGCACTGGAGTTCGGTGCTCGACGTCAACCTCGGCAGCGTACTGCGCACCACGGACGCGCTGTTGGAACGCGGGACGCTCAGGACGGGCGGCCGGATCGTGGCGACGGCGTCCATCGCGGGGCTGGCCGGCAACGCGGGCCAGACCAACTACGCGGCGAGCAAGGCGGGCGTCGTCGGCCTGGTCCGCGCCCTCGCGCCGCGCGCCCTGGCCGAGCACGGCATCACCGTCAACGCGGTCGCCCCCGGCTTCATCGAGACGAGGATGACCGCCGCGATCCCGCTGCTCATCCGGGAGGCAGGCCGCCGCATGAACTCCCTCGCCCAGGGCGGCCTGCCCGTCGACGTCGCCGAGACCCACGCCTGGCTCGCCCACCCGGCCTCCGGCGCGGTCAACGGCCAGGTGGTCCGCGTCTGCGGCCAGAGCCTGCTGGGAGCGTGAACCGCCGTGACCACCACGCGCACCGCCGGGAGCGGTGACCCCGTGACCGCCACACGCACCGCCGGAAGCGGTGCCCCCGCAACCGCCCGCACCACCGGGAGCGTGCACCCGTGACCGCCCACGCCGACGCCGGCGCCTTCTCCTCCGTCGTCCTGACCCGGCCGCCCGCCCTGCTCCCGCTGCTGGCCCGCGGCGCGCTGTTCTCGCCGCTGAAGCGGCCGCGCCCCGACGCCGGTTTCCCGCGCACCCGCCTGGTGCTGCCCGGGCTGCGCGTGGACCCCGCCCGGCTGACCCGCTACGAGCTGCTGTGCGGCTTCGCCGCCGGCGGCGGCACCCTGCCGATCACCTACCCGCACGTGCTGGGCTTCCCGGCCGCCATGCGCCTGATGAGCGAGCGGGCCTTCCCGCTGCCGCTGCTCGGCCTGGTCCACACGTCGATCGACATCACACGCCGCGCCCCGCTCGCGGTCACGGGGACGTACGAGATGACAGTGCACGTCGAGGGGCTGGTGCCGCACCGGCGCGGCACGCAGGCCGTCGTCGTCACCGAGGTGCGCGACGGCGGGGAGCCGGTGTGGGAGTCGCGCAGCACGTACCTCGCGCGGCACCGCACGGCGGCGGAACCGGGGACCGCCGGAGCCGCCGGGACTGCCGGGGCCGCCGGGCAGGAGCGGCGGGAGTCCCCACAGCAGGAGGTCCCGGCGCAGGAGCCATCGGACCAGCAGCCGTCGGAGCAGGATCCCTCGGAGCAGGATCCCTCGGAGCAGGATCCCTCGGAGCAGGAGCCGCTGCCCGCCGTCGCCGAGTGGCGGCTCGCGGCCGACGTCGGTCGGCGTTACGCCGCCGTCTCCGGCGACCGCAACCCCATCCACCTCTCCTCCCCCACCGCCCGCCTCTTCGGCTTCCCGCGGGCCATCGCCCACGGCATGTGGACCGTCGCCCGCTGTCTCGCCGCCCACGGCACCCCCCATGCCGCACACGTGCACGCCGAGTTCCGCGCGCCGGTGCTGCTGCCGGGCACGGTGCGGTATGCGGCGGCCGGCGACCGCTTCGAACTGCGGGCGCCGGACGACGCGGGACGGCTGTACGTGACGGGGCGGGTGACGGCGCAGGCCGGGTGACGACGCCAGCCAGGTGACGACGGCTGCCGGATGAGGACGCCTGCCGGGTGAGGAGGGCGCGTCCCCGAAGCCCGGCCCCGGCCCCAGTGCCGGTGCCGGTGCCGGTGCCGGTCAGCCTTCGGCGTCGGCCGGCGGAGTCCAGGGGCGGCCCTCCATCAGGTCGCCCAGTCCCGCCCACGCGAAGTTCATCAGGGTGGCCGCGGCCTGCCGGGCCGTGACGCCCGGGGTGGCGTTGGCCCAGTCCGCCAGGGACTCGGCGGCGCCGACGAGGGCCTCGGCGAGCCCGGCGACCTCCGCCTCCGGCAGGTCGGGGTCGCGGTGGGCCTCGCGGGCGGCGTCGGCGATGAGCCGGGTGACGAACGCGACCATCTCCTCGCGCAGCGCGGCGACCTCGGCCGCGAACGGCTCGCCGTGGGTGCGGGCCTGCAGGTGCAGGATGGCCCAGCCGTCCGGGTTCTGCGCGGTGTGCGTGAAGAACGCCCGCAGCCCGGCCCACAGTTGGCGGTCGGCGGGCAGTCCCGGCAGGACGGCGGCGCGCACGGCGTCGGTGAGTGCCCGGGCCTCACGGCGGATGCACGCCGTGAACAGGTCCTCCTTGGAGTTCAGGTACAGGTACACCAACGGCTTGGACACGCCCGCGAGTTCGGCGATCTCGTCCATCGACGCGGCCATGTAGCCGCGCCGGCCGAAGGTGCGGACCGCGGCGTCGAGCATCTGCTGCTCCCGGACGGCCCGCGGCATCCGCTTGGCTTTGACGGCACCCATGGGAGCAAGCGTACGGTTCGCGGCACACCCGGCCGCACCGCGCGGCCCGCGGCCGTGACCGGCCGCAGAGGTCGGACCGCCTGCCGCCGGTCAGGTCGCCTGCCGCCGGTCAAAACGTCCGGTGCCGGTCAAAACGTCCGGTGCCGGTCAGAAGGTCTGCCGCCGGTCAGGACGTCTGGTGCCGGGTCCGTGTCGCGTCGTCCGCGCCGTCCTCCTGGGAGGCGTTGGCCTGGATGCTCGCCTTCATGCGGTCGACGCGCCGGGCGACCTGCTCCGAGGCCCGGTCGCGTTCCTTGCGCAGGACGACGAAGCTGATCGGCGCCGAGATCAGCAAGGCGAGCAGCACGATCCACAGGCCGTTGGAGCGGCCCAGGCCGCGCGGGGCGAGACCGGAGTAGACGAGGCCCCAGACGACCACGAGGCAGCCCACGAAGATCCCGAGGCGCATCAGCGTGTAGCGGAGCATCTCAATCCACTCTTCCGAATCCATACAGGGGCAGTCTCCAGTGAAGCACGCCGGGCCCGGGACCTTGGCGGGGGGTGCGTCGGCCGGCCTCAGGTGAGCGGCAGCAGCATGATCACGTCGTCCCGGTCGTCCCCCGGTGCCACCCGGATGGCCCCGGGCACCCGGCCGACCTCCTTGTAGCCGCAGGAGCCGTAGAACCGCTCCAGGCCCAGTCCGCCCCGGCAGGTGAGCCGGATCGCCTCGATGCCGTCGAAGGTGCGGGCCGCGTCCGCGGCGGCGGCCAGCAGGTCGCGGCCGTGGCCCTTCCCCTGGTGCCGCGGGTGCACCATGACCGTGTACAGCCACACCCAGTGGGTCATCAGCCGGTGCGTGTTGAAGGCGAGGAAGGCCGCGGCGGCGACCCGTCCCCGCTCGTCGTGCCCGACCAGCAGCCGGGTCCGGCCCTCGGCCATCGCCGTGAAGTGCTTCACCAGCTCGGGCCGGATCGCCTCACGTGTCACCGGCGGCACGAAGCCGACGGCTCCGCCCGCGTGGGAGACGTCGGCCCACAGGTCGAGGAGGCCGTCGCGCAGGGCCGGGTCGACGGAGGGGTCCAGCGTGAAAGTAAGGGGCATGGGCCGATCGTACGTGTTACCTACGGCCGTGTCCCGGCTTTCGCCCACCGTTCCGGCGGCCCTACGACAGCACGCGCGCCGCCACCCTCAGGTCCGACACCAGCCCCTGGTACGCCGCCTCCCGGTCCGCGCCCTGCGCGCGCAGCACCGAGGACGGGTGCACGGTCGGCACCAGCCGTTCCCTGCGCCCGTGAATCTCCTGCTCCAGCACCGTGCCGCGCACCTGCGTCACCCGGAACGACGAGCCGAGCAGCGCCTTCCCGGCGGTCGCGCCCAGCACGACGACGAGTTCCGGCTCGACGAGGGCCAGCTCGGCGGCGAGCCACGGCCCGCACGCCGCCACCTCGCGCAGCGTGGGCGACTTGTGGAGGCGCCGCCGGTGCGGCTCGGCCCGCGTGAACTTGAAGTGCTTGACGGCGTTGGTGACGTACGCCTCCCCCGGGTCGATGCCGGCCTCCGCCAGTGCCCGGTCGAGCAGCTTCCCGGCCGGGCCGACGAATGGCCGGCCCTGCCGGTCCTCCTGGTCGCCGGGCTGCTCGCCCACGAGCATCACCCGGGCGTCGACGCCGCCCGCCCCGAACACGGTCTGGGTGGCGTCCCGGTGCAGCGGGCAGCCGCGGCAGCCGGCGGCCGCCGCGCGCAGCGCGTCCAGGTCGCGACGGTCGTCCGGGACGAAGGGCGCCGCGGTGTAGGCGTCCTCCGGAGCCTCCGGGGCCTCCGGGGCCTCCGGGGTCTGGGGAGCCTCTGGACCTTTCGGGGCCTTCGCCTTGGTGGTGGCCATGCCCGACGGGTACCCGGGCCCGCCGGATGCGTCACACCCGTGGTGGGACCCGGGCATGTCGTACCCGCAGCGCCCCCGGGTACGTCAGGCGGATCTTGGATTCCAGGGGCCGCCGGTCACACCCGCATGGGCTGGGGCTGGTCGCGGCGGGCGGGGTCGGGGCCGTCGTACTCGCGGATGATCTCGTAGCGGGTGTTGCGTTCCACGGGGCGGAAGCCGGCGTTGCGGATCAGCTCCAGCAGATCCTCGCGGGTGAGCTTGCTGGGCGTGCCGAAGCGGTCCGCGTCGTGGGTGATCTTGTATTCGACGACCGAGCCGTCCATGTCGTCCGCGCCGAACTGCAGGGCGAGCTGGGCGGTGTTCAGGCCGTGCATCACCCAGAACACCTTCACGTGCGGCACGTTGTCGAACAGCAGCCGGGAGACGGCGAAGGTCTTCAGCGCCTCCGCGCCGGTGGCCATCGTCGTGCGCGCCTGCAGCCGGTTGCGCACCTTGCCGTCCTTCATGTCCACGAAGTCGTGCTGGTAGCGCAGCGGGATGAAGACCTGAAAACCGCCGGTCTCGTCCTGCAGCTCGCGCAGCCGCAGCACGTGGTCGACGCGGTGGCGGGGCTGCTCGATGTGCCCGTAGAGCATGGTGCACGGGGTCTTCAGCCCCTTTTCGTGCGCCAGGCGGTGGAT
>NZ_BMWH01000054.1 GCF_014651135.1 Streptomyces echinoruber | reverse complement strand
CGACACCCACGGCAACGTGGTGGTGGTCTCCACCCGGGACTGCTCGCTGCAGCGCCGCCACCAGAAACTGGTCGAGGAGGCCCCCGCCCCCTACCTGAGCCAGGCGCAGCTGGCGGAGCTGTACCGGGCCTCCAAGGCCATCCTGAAGGAGGCCGGCTACGTCGGCGCCGGCACCTGCGAGTTTTTGGTCGGCCAGGACGGCACCATCTCGTTTCTGGAGGTCAACACCCGCCTGCAGGTCGAGCACCCGGTCACCGAGGAGGTCGCCGGCATCGACCTGGTGCGCGAGATGTTCCGCATCGCCGACGGCGAGCCACTCGGCTACGACGACCCTCCTCTGCGCGGGCACTCCCTCGAGTTCCGCATCAACGGCGAGGACCCGGGCCGAGGCTTCCTGCCCGCGCCGGGCACGGTGACGCGCTTCGAGGCGCCCACCGGGCCCGGGGTGCGGCTGGACGCGGGCGTGGAGGCCGGCAGTGTGATCGGCCCGGCCTGGGACTCGCTGCTGGCCAAGCTGATCGTCACCGGCCGCACCCGCCAAGAGGCCCTGGAGCGGGCCGCGCGGGCCCTGGAGGAGTTCCGCATCGAGGGCATGGCCACCGCGCTGCCCTTCCACCGCAAGGTGGTGCGCGACCCCGCCTTCGCCCCCGAAGTCCACGGTTCCGAGGGCCCGTTCCGTGTGCACACCCGCTGGATCGAGACCGAGTTCACCAACGACATCCCGCCCTTCGCCGCACCCGCCGAGCCGGCCGAGACGGAGGCGGAGGCCGGCCGGGAGACGGTCGTGGTCGAGGTCGGCGGCAAGCGCCTGGAGGTCTCCCTGCCCGCCTCCCTGGGCATGTCCCTGGCCCGCACCGGGCTGGCCGCCGGCGCCAAGCCCAAGCGGCGCGCCGCGAAAAAGTCCGGCCCGGCCGCCTCCGGCGACACCCTCGCCTCCCCCATGCAGGGCACCATCGTCAAGGTCGCCGTCGAGGAGGGCCAGCAGGTCAAGGAGGGCGACCTCATCGTCGTGCTGGAGGCGATGAAGATGGAACAGCCCCTCAACGCCCACAAGTCCGGCACCGTCAAGGGCCTGACCGCCACCGTCGGCGCCGCCATCAGCTCCGGCGCCGCCCTCTGTGAAATCAAGGACTGAGTTTCCGACGGCCCCATCCCGATCAGCCCTATCCCGATCGGCCCCATCCCGACGGCATTACCCCGGCGGCATTACTTCCGGCGGTCTTCCCCCCGACGGCCTTACCGGCCGGCCATACCGGCCGGCCTTACGGGCCGGAATTCCCCCCGCACCGGTGAGGGCGATCCGCCGCGGCACCACCGCGCCGCCCGGACCATTCCTCCCACGCTGTCGGTCCGCGATCGGCACCGGAGAGAAAAGGACATTCCGAGGAAAGGAATCATGGCCAAGGAGAGGCACATGGACGCCGAAGTGATAGTCGTGGGCGCGGGACCGACCGGCATGATGCTGGCGGGTGAACTGCGCCTGGCCGGTGTCGACGTGATCGTCCTGGAACGGCTGGAGCGGCGCACGGGCGAGTCCCGGGGCCTGGGCTTCACGGCACGCACCATGGAGGTGTTCGACCAGCGCGGGCTGCTGCCCCGGTTCGGGGAGATCGAGATCAGCAACCAGGGTCACTTCGGCGGCCTGCCGGTCGACTTCGGGGTGCTGGACGGCGCCCACCAGGCCGCCAAGACCATTCCCCAGTCGCAGACCGAGACGGTGCTGGAGGAGTGGGTCACCGAGCTGGGCGGTGACATCCGGCGCGGCCACGAGGTCGTCGCCGTCAAGGACGAGGACGACTCGGTCACCGTCGAGGCCCGCGGTCCGCAGGGCTTGGAGCGGTTCACGGCGCCGTACCTGGTGGGCTGCGACGGCGGCCGGAGCACGGTGCGCAAGGCGGCCGGGTTCGACTTCCCCGGCACGGCGGCGACGATGGAGATGTTCCTGGCCGACGTCAGGGGCCTCGACCTCGAACCGCGGATGATCGGTGAGACCCTGCCCGGCGGCATGATCATGGTCGGGCATCTGCCGGGCGGCATCACCCGGCTCATCGTGTGCGAGCGCGGCACGCCTCCCCGGCGCCGCACCGCGCCGCCGCGGTACGACGAGGTGGCCGCCGCGTGGAAGCGGCTGACCGGCGTGGACATCGCGCACGGCGAGCCGGTGTGGGTCAGCTCCTTCGGCGACGCCACCCGCCAGGTCACCGAGTACGTGCGCGGCCGGGTGATCCTCGCCGGGGACGCCGCGCACATCCACCTGCCGGCCGGTGGGCAGGGCATGAACACCGGCATCCAGGACGCGGTCAACCTCGGCTGGAAACTCGCCGCCGTGGTGCGCGGCCGGGCCCCGGAGAGCCTGCTGGAGACCTACCACGAGGAACGTCACCAGGTCGGCCGGCGGCTGCTGATGAACACCCAGGCGCAGGGCCTGCTCTTCCTCAGCGGCCCGGAGATGCAGCCCCTGCGCGACGTGATGTCGGAGCTCATCCGGTACCCGGAGGTCAGCCGTCACCTGGCCGCCATGGTCAGCGGTCTGGAGATCCACTACGACGTCGGCGGCGGCACCAACCCGCTGCTCGGCCGCCGTATGCCGCACGTCGACCTGGTCCGCCCCGACGGCACCCCGACCGGCAGCACGCAGGCCCTGCACCCGGCGCGCGGCGTCCTGCTGGACCTGGAGGACAACGCGGTGCTGCGCCGGCGGACGGCCGGCTGGCGGGACCGGGTCGACGTCCTCACCGCGGCGCCGCGGGACGCGCGGGCGGTGGAGCGGCTGGCCGGCTGTTCGGCCGTGCTGGTCCGCCCGGACGGCTACGTCGCCTGGGCCGCGCCCGGCAGCCACGGCGACCTGCCCATGGCCCTGGAGCGCTGGTTCGGCCCCGCGCTGTGACGTCCGCGCGGTGACGTCCGCGCGGTGACGCCTGCGCTGTGACGCCCGCGCGGTGCCCGCGGCACACCGTCGTGCCCGCGGCGCACCGCGGGGTGACCGGTACGGCCGGAACCGGTCGCGAGCCGTGACGGAACCGGTCGTGAGTCGTGAGGAGACAAGGAACATGCACAGCACGCTGATCGTGGCCCGGATGGAACCCGGCTCGGCGCCCGAGGTGGCCGAGTTGTTCGCCGAGTTCGACCGGACCGACATGCCGCACCGGATGGGCACCCGGCGCCGCCAGTTGTTCCACTTCCGGGGCCTGTACTTCCATCTGCAGGACTTCGACTCCGACGACGGCGGCAGCCGTATCGAGGAGGCCAAGCTGGACCCGCGGTTCGTGCGGATCAGCGAGGACCTCAAGCCGTACATCGAGGCCTACGACCCGGCGACCTGGCGCTCGCCCAAGGACGCCATGGCCACCCGCTTCTACCACTGGGAGGCGTCGGCGTGACGGCACGTCGGGTGGTCATCACGGGCATCGGTGTCGTCGCGCCCGGCGGCATCGGTGTGAAGAACTTCTGGAACCTGCTCAGCGAGGGACGCACCGCGACCCGCGGCATCACCTTCTTCGACCCCTCCCAGTTCCGCTCCCGGGTGGCGGCCGAGATCGACTTCGATCCGGAGGAGCACGGCCTGAGCCCGCAGGAGGTGCGGCGGATGGACCGCGCCGCGCAGCTCGCCGTCGTCGCCGCGCGGGAGGCGGTCGGCGACAGCGGGTTGGAGCTGGACGAGCTCGACCCGCATCGGGTCGGGGTCACCGTCGGCAGCGCGGTGGGCGCCACCATGGGCCTGGACTGGGAGTACCGGGTGGTGAGCGACGCCGGGCGGCTGGAGCTCGTCGACCACGAGTACGCCGTACCGCACCTGTACAACTACTTCGTGCCGAGCTCGTTCGCGGCGGAGGTGGCCTGGAGCGTGGGCGCCGAGGGGCCCACCACGGTGGTCTCCACCGGCTGCACCTCCGGCCTGGACGCGGTGTGCCACGCGGTGGAGCTGCTGCGGGAGGGCTCCGCCGACATCATGGTCGCCGGCGCCACCGACGCCCCGATCTCGCCGATCACGATGGCCTGCTTCGACGCCATCAAGGCGACCACCCCGCGCAACGACGACCCCGAGCACGCCTCGCGGCCCTTCGACGGCACCCGCAACGGCTTTGTGCTCGGCGAGGGTTCGGCGGTGTTCGTGCTGGAGGAGCTGGAGAGCGCCCGGCGGCGCGGCGCGCACGTCTACGCCGAGATCGCCGGCTACGCCTCCCGCTGCAACGCCTTCCACATGACCGGTCTCAGGCCCGACGGCGCGGAGATGGCGGAGGCGATCCGGGTGGCGCTGGACGAGGCCCGGGTCAACCCGGAGGAGATCGACTACGTCAACGCGCACGGTTCGGGCACCAAGCAGAACGACCGGCACGAGACGGCCGCGTTCAAGAAGAGCCTGGGCGAGCACGCCTACGCCGTGCCCGTCAGCTCCATCAAGTCGATGATCGGGCACTCGCTGGGCGCCATCGGCTCCATCGAGATCGCGGCCTCGGCGCTGGCGATGGAGCACCACGTGGTGCCGCCGACGGCCAACCTGCACACCCCCGACCCCGAGTGCGACCTGGACTACGTGCCGGTCACCGCCCGCGAGCACCGCACCGACGCGGTGCTGACGGTCGGCAGCGGGTTCGGCGGCTTCCAGACCGCCGTGGTCCTCACCCGTGCCGAGAGGAGGGCGGCATGAGCCCGATCGCGGTGATCACCGGCCTGGGCGTCGCCGCGCCCAACGGGCTGGGCGTCAAGGAGTTCTGGACGGCCACGCTGCGCGGCGAGAGCGGCATCGGCCGCATCGAGCGGTTCGACGCGTCCCGCTATCCGGCGCGGCTCGCCGGCCAGGTGCGCGGCTTCGTCGCCGAGGAGCACCTGCCCAGCCGGCTGCTGCCGCAGACCGACCGCATGACCCGGCTGGCCCTGGTGGCCGCGGACTGGGCCCTTGAGGACGCCGGGGTGCGGCCCGACGAACTGCCCCCGTACGACATGGGGGTGGTCACGGCCAGCTCCTGCGGCGGCTTCGAGTTCGGCCAGAACGAGCTGCGCAACCTGTGGAGCAAGGGCAGCCAGTACGTCAGCGCCTACCAGTCGTTCGCCTGGTTCTACGCCGTCAACAGCGGGCAGATCTCCATCCGCAACGGCATGAAGGGCCCCAGCGGCGTGGTGGTCAGCGACCAGGCCGGCGGTCTGGACGCCGTGGCCCAGGCCCGCCGGCAGATCCGGCGCGGCACCCCGCTGATCGTCTCCGGCAGCGTCGACGCCTCGATCTGCCCGTGGGGCTGGGTGGCCCAGCTGGCCGGCGGCCGGCTCAGCACCAGCGAGGACCCCGCCCGCGCCTACGTGCCGTTCGACGCCCGGGCGTGCGGGCACGTCCCCGGCGAGGGCGGCGCGATCCTCGTCGTGGAGGACGCCGAGGCGGCCCGGCGGCGCGGCGCGCGGCCCTACGGCGAGATCGCCGGCTACGGGAGCACCTTCGACCCCCGTCCGGACAGCGGACGCGAGCGCGGCCTGAGGCGGGCGATCGAACTGGCGCTGGCCGACGCGGGGATCGACGCCGGGGACGTGGACGTGGTGTTCGCCGACGCGGCGGCCCTGCCGGCGGAGGACCGCGCCGAGGCGGAGGCCCTCACCGCCGTGTTCGGCACCCGGGGCGTGCCCGTCACCGCGCCCAAGACGATGACCGGGCGGCTGTACTCGGGGGCGGCGCCGCTGGACCTGGCCGCGGCCGTCCTGTCGCTCGCCGACGGGCAGATCCCGCCCACCGTCAACGTCCGGCCGGTCGCCGACTACGGCCTGGACCTGGTCACCGGCGCGCCGCGCCCCGCCGAGCTGCGCACCGCGCTGGTGCTGGCCCGCGGCCACGGCGGCTTCAACTCGGCCATGGTCGTCCGGGCCGCCGCCTGACCGGGCGCGCCCCCGCCCCGCGGCCCCGGGCTCCTGGCCCCGGCTCGTCATCTCTCCCCGGCGCCACGCAGCGCCGACGCAACGGAACAGAGCGGAACGCGACGCGGCGGAACCCGGCGCGACGCGACGCACACGCAACGGAAACGGAGTACACGACCGTGCAGTTCACCCTCGACGACCTCAAGCGCATCCTCCTCGAGAGCGCCGGCGCCGACGAGAGCGTCGACCTCGACGGCGACATCCTGGACCGGCGCTGGGACGAACTCGGCTACGAGTCGCTGGCCCTGCTGGAGACCGGCAGCCGCATCGAGCGCGAGTACGGCGTCTCGTTCGACGAGACGGCGGTCACCGAGGCGGAGACGCCGCGCGCCCTGCTGGAGATCGTCAACGCGCAGCTCGGCGCCTCCACCGCGGCCTGACCCCGCCGACTCCGTCCGGGGCCGGTGGCCCGGCACCCGCATCACCGGCCCCGGGCGGTCCCCCGGCACGTTCCTTCCCGTCCCTTCCCGTCCCTTCTCGTCTCTTCCCGTCCCTTCTCGTTTCTTCCCGTCCGCACCGCACACAGCCCGGAGAAGCCATGAGCGAGCACACCCCGCGAGTCGCCGTCGTCACCGGAGCCACCAGCGGCATCGGCCTGGCCGTCGCCAGGGCCCTGGGCGCCCGGGGCCACCGCGTGTATCTCGGCGCCCGCACGGCGGAGAACGTCGCCACCACCGTCAAGCAGCTCCGCGAGGAGGGCCTGACGGTCGACGGCAGCCCGGTGGACGTCCGCGACGGCGCCGCCATCCGGCGGTTCGTCCAGGCCGCCGTCGACGCCTTCGGCACCATCGACATCCTCGTCAACAACGCGGGCCGCTCCGGTGGCGGCGTGACCGCCGACATCGCCGACGAGCTGTGGGACGACGTCATCGACACCAACCTCAACAGCGTCTTCCGCATGACCCGCGAGGTCCTCAACACCGGCGGCCTGCGCGAGAAGACGTGGGGCCGCATCATCAACATCGCCTCCACCGCGGGCAAGCAGGGCGTCGTCCTGGGCGCCCCCTACTCCGCCTCCAAGCACGGCGTGGTCGGCTTCACCAAGGCCCTCGGCAACGAACTCGCCCCCACCGGCATCACCGTCAACGCCGTCTGCCCCGGCTACGTCGAGACGCCGATGGCGCAGCGGGTGCGGGCCGGGTACGCCGCCGCCTACCACACCACCGAGGAGGCCATCCTCGAGAAGTTCACGGCGAAGATCCCGCTCGGCCGCTACTCCACGCCCGAGGAGGTCGCCGGCCTCGTCGCCTACCTCGCCTCCGACACCGCCGCCTCCATCACCTCGCAGGCCCTGAACGTCTGCGGCGGCCTGGGCAACTTCTGACCCCCGGGCCGACCGGGCTGCTTCCGATTCCTCCGAGGAGACCCTGTCATGACGACGCGTCAGGTCGAGCACGAGATCACCGCCGAGGCCCCCGCCGCCACCGTCTACCGGCTGATCGCCGAGGTGGAGAACTGGCCCCGGATCTTCCCGCCCACCCTCTACGTCGACCACCTCGAGCGCGGCGCCGGCGAGGAGCGCATCCGCATCTGGGCCACCGCCAACGGCGAGGCCAAGAGCTGGACCTCGCGCCGTACCCTGGACCCGGACCACCTGCGGATCACCTTCCGCCAGGAGGTGTCCGCCCCGCCGGTCGCCGCCATGGGCGGCACCTGGATCATCGAGCCGCTGTCGGACACCCGGTCCCGGATCCGGCTGCTGCACGACTACCGGGCGGTCGACGACGACCCCGACGGCCTGCGGTGGATCGACGAGGCCGTCGACCGCAACTCCCGCTCCGAGCTGGCCGCGCTGAAGGAGAACGTCGAACTCGCCCACGGCGCCGGGGACATCGCGTTCTCCTTCGAGGACACCGTGCACATCGCCGGCTCCGCCAAGGACGTCTACGACTTCGTCAACGACGCCCACCTGTGGCAGGAGCGGCTGCCGCACGTGGCCCGCGTCCGGTTCGAGGAGCCCACCCCGGGCCTGCAGGTTTTGGAGATGGACACCCGCGCCAAGGACGGCTCCACGCACACCACCAAGTCCTACCGGGTGGCCTTCCCGCACCACCGCATCGCCTACAAGCAGGTCACGCTGCCCGCGCTGATGACTCTGCACACCGGGATCTGGACGTTCACCGAGCAGGAGGGGGGCGTCGCCGCGACCTCGCAGCACACCGTGGTGCTGAACACCGGCAACATCGCCAAGGTGCTGGGGCCCGAGGCCACCGTCGCCGACGCCCGCGCCTACGTCCAGGGCGCGCTGAGCACCAACAGCCGCGCCACCCTGAACCACGCCAAGGACTACGCCGAGAACAGGCGCTGACCATGACCGGGGACACGCTGGACACCGACGTCGTCGTGGTCGGCGCGGGCCCCGTCGGGCTCATGCTCGCCGGGGAGCTGCGCACCGGGGGCGCGCGGGTGACCGTACTGGAGCGGCTGGCGCGGCCCACCACCGAATCGCGGGCCTCGACCCTGCACGCCCGCACCATGGAACTGCTGGACGCACGGGGCCTGCTGGCGAGGTTCGGGGAGCTGCCCCACGACGTGTGGGGCCATTTCGGCGGCATCCCGCTGGACCTGACGCTGCCGGGTCCGTACCCGGGGCAGTGGAAGGTGCCGCAGACCCGCACCGAGGCGATCCTCGCCGAGTGGGCCGTGGCACTCGGCGCCGAAATTCGGCGCGGTCACGAGGTGACCGGCCTGACGGAGCGTCAGGACGAGGTGGAGGTCGAGGCGGTGCGGCCCGGCGGCACGGTGCGGCTGCGCGCCCGGTACGTGGTGGGCTGCGACGGCGAGCACAGCACCGTGCGCCGCCTGGCCGGCATCGACTTCCCCGGGCACGACGCCGTACGGGAGCTGATCCGCGCCGACGTGGCCGGCGTCGACATCCCCGACCGGCGCTTCGAGCGGCTGGAGCGGGGGCTGGCGATCGCCGCCCGCCGCGGCGACGGCGTGACCCGGGTGATGGTCCACGCCTACGGGCGCGCGCCGCGGCCCCGCGTCGGCGCACCGGAGTTCGCCGAGGTGTGCGAGGTGTGGCGGCACGTCACCGGGGAGGACATCGGCGGCGGCACCCCGCTGTGGGTCAACGCCTTCGGCGATGCCTCCCGGCTGGCCGCCCGTTACCGCGCGGGCCGGGTCCTGCTCGCCGGGGACGCCGCCCACCAGCAGATGCCGGTCGGCGGCCAGGCCCTCAACCTGGGACTGCAGGACGCCGTCAACCTGGGCTGGAAGCTGGCCGCCGTGGTGCGGGGCCGGGCCCCGGAGAGCCTGCTGGACACCTACCACGGCGAGCGGCACGCCGTCGGGGCCCGGGTGCTGCGGGGCATCGAGGCACAGACGACCCTGCTGCTGGGCGGCCCCGAGGTGGAGGCGATGCGGTCGGTGCTGGCCGAACTGCGCGGCCACGAGCGGGTGCGGCGCCACCTCGCCGGGACCATCAGCGGCCTGGATGTCCGCTACGACCTCGGCGCGGACGGCCATCCGCAGCTCGGCGCCCGGCTGCGGCCCGCCGCGCTCGTCACCGACCGCGGCCCCACGACGACCACCGCGCTGCTGCGCTCGGGGCGCGGGCTGCTGCTGGACCTCACGGGCGACGCCGCCCGCCACGCCGGGCTGCGCCGGGAGTGCGGGCCCTGGCTGGACCGAGTGGACCTGGTGGCGGCCGAGCCGGACGCGCGGGAGGCGTCCCCGGAGCGGGACGCGTTCCCGGTGCGCCCCGACGACCACGTCGAGCGGGACGTGTTCCCGGTGCGGGCTGACGGCCCCGTCGAGCGGGACGTGTTCCTGGTGCGGCCCGACGGCCACGTCGTCTGGACGGCGTCCGCGTGCGGGCCCGCGGGGCCGGCCGACGCGCTCAGGACGTGGTTCGGCCCGCCGGCGACCGCGCCGCAGACGTCCGGGGCCCGCCTCCCAGCGCATCCGCAGACGTCCGGGGCCCGCCTCCCAGCGCATCCGCGGACGTCCGGGGCCCGCCTCCCGGCGCGCCCGCACCCGTCCCCCGCCGGGCACCGCACCGACCGCGACCGCACGGCCGAGCACCACCGAGGAGAAGGAGGAGACACGCAGATGGGCAGGCTGACGGGCAAGACGGCGCTGGTCACCGGGGCCAGCCGGGGCATCGGCCGGGCGATCGCCGTCCGGCTGGCCGCCGAGGGCGCCCTGGTCGCCGTCCACTACGGCACCCACCGGGACGCGGCCGAGGAGGTCGTCGCGGCCGTCGAGAAGGACGGCGGCCGGGCCTTCGCCGTGCGGGCGGAACTCGGCGTCCCCGGCGACGTCCACGAACTGTTCCTGGGGCTGGAGCAGGGGCTGAAGGAGCGCACCGGGTCGACCGACCTGAACATCCTGGTCAACAACGCGGGCCGGATGGGCGGCGTCCCGGTGGAGAAGATGACGCCGGAGGAGTTCGACCGGCTGTTCGCGGTCAACGCCAAGGCGCCGTTCTTCCTCATCCAGCGCGCCCTGGCGAACCTCACCGCGGGCGGCCGGATCATCAACATCTCCTCCGGGCTGACCCGTTTCGCCAACCCGGACGAGATCGCCTACGCGATGACCAAGGGCGCCGTGGAGCAGCTCGCCCTGCACTTCGCCAAGGTGCTGGCGCCGCGCGGCATCACCATCAACAGCGTCGCGCCCGGCATCACCCGCAACGGCAACCCGCTGTTCGACGTGCCCGAGGCGGTCGAGCAGATGGCCCGGCTGTCGGCGTTCAACCGGGTCGGCGAGCCGGAGGACATCGCCGACGTGGTGGCCTTCCTCGCCTCCGACGACAGCCGCTGGGTCACCGGCGCCTTCCTCGACGCCACCGGCGGCACCCTGCTCGGCTGACCGGCCCGCCACCGGCGGCACCCTGCTCGCCGCCGACGGCACCCGGCTCGGCCGACCGCCCGCGGCCGACCGCGCCCGGCCGCGCCCGCCCGCCGTCCGGTCGCGGCCGGCCGGGCCCCCTCGCCCCCGTCACCCCTGTTTCGGAGCCCTCCGTGAAACCCTCGACGCACGCCACGGCCGTCGCCCCGGACCCGGCGTCCCGGTCCTGGGACGCCGGACGGTGGGGCCTGCTGCTGGTCCTGGCCGGCAACATGCTGATCGACTCCCTGGAGGTGTCGACCGCGATGGTCGCGCTGCCGTCCATCGGCCGCGACCTCGACCTGCCGCTGACGGTCCTTCAGGGCGTCGTCACCGGCTTCGCCCTGGGGTTCGGCGCGCTGCTGCTGTTCGGCGCCCGCGTGGTGGAACGGCTCGGCCGGCGGCGGGTGTACCTGTCGGCGCTGCTGGGTTTCGCCGCCGCGTCCGTGGCCGGCGGACTGGCCGGCGGGCCCGTCCTGCTCATCGCCTGCCGGGTGGTGAAGGGGTTCTGCGCCGCGCTCACCGCGCCGACCGGCCTGACCATCGTCACCACGGCCTTCCCCGAGGGCCGCGCGCGGTCCCGGGCGGTCTCGGTCTACGCGTCCGTCGGCGCCTGCGGGTTCACCGGCGGCCTCGTGCTGTCCGGACTGCTGACCGGGTCCGACTGGCGCTGGACCTTCCTCTTCCCGGCTCCGGTGGTGCTGGTCCTGTTCGTCTTCGGCCTGCGCCTGATCCCGGCCGGCGAGCCCGGCGCGGCGGCCCGCCCCTGCGACCTGGCCGGCGCGGCGGCGCTGACCGGCTGCCTGGCGGCCCTGGTGACCGGCGTCGTCCAGGTGCCCGGACACGGCTGGGGCAGCCCGCTCGCCGTCGGCGCGTTCGCGGCCGCCGCCGCGCTGCTGGGCGTCTTCCTGCTGGTGGAGCGCACGGCCGCCGACCCGCTGTTCCGCCCGGGGCTGCTGGCCCGCCCGGACCTGGCCCGGGCGGTGCTGGGCGCCGTCGCGCTCAACGGCTCGTACCTGGGGCTGCTGCTGGTGGCCACGTTCCACCTGCAGGTCACCGAGGGCTGGTCGCCGGCGCGCACGGCGTTCGCCCTGCTGCCGGCGAGCCTGCCGCTGGCGGTGACCGCGCCCCTGTCCGGGCGGCTGATCGAACGGTTCGGCACCCGCCGGCTGATCGCCCTGGGCGCCCCGGCCCCGGTGCTCGGCCACCTGCTCTACCTGCGGGCGCTCACCCCGCACCCCGCGTACGCCACCGACGTCCTGCCGACCATGCTGCTGATCGGCGCCGGCTTCGCGCTGGGCTTCACCGCCCTGAACGTGCAGGCCGCGTCCGCCGTGCCGGCCGCGGACCGGGCGGCGGCCACCGGCCACTACCAGACCGCGGTGCAGACGGCCGCCGTCCTCGCGCCCGCGCTGGTCGCGGCGCTGCTGGCGGCGCACGGCGCGCCGGACGCGCCCGCCGCGGGCTACCGGCCCGCGGTGTGGCTGGTCGTCGCGCTCGGGGCGCTGGGCCCGGTGGCGGCGCTGGCCCGCCCGGTGCGCCGCTCCGCCGCCGGCCGGGCCGCCGAGCCGGGCCCGACCGCCCGGCCGTGACCCGCGCCCGGCCCTCCGGCGTCCGCGCCCCGGCCTCCGTACCCGCACCCGCGTCCCACCCGTGACCCGCACACGCGTCTTTTCCGTGACCCGCATCCACCCGTCTCCCGGCGCGGCCCCGCGGCCCTTCGCGCCGGACGAGAACCACAGGAGTTGCACATCACCATGACCACAGCGACCTCCCGCCCCGTCGCCGCCCCGCTGCCCGACGGCCTGACGGAACTCGCGCAGATCAAGGAACAGGTGCTCCAGGGCCCCGACCCGGCCGCCACCGAACGGCAGCACGCCAAGGGCAAGCTGACGGCGCGCGAGCGGATCGGCCTGCTGCTGGACCCCGGGTCCTTCCACGAGGTGGAGCCGCTGCGGCGGCACCGGGCCACCGGCTTCGGTCTGGAGGCCAAGCGCCCCTACACCGACGGTGTGGTCACCGGCTGGGGCACGGTGGAGGGCCGCACGGTCTTCGTCTACGCGCACGACTTC
>NZ_BMWH01000053.1 GCF_014651135.1 Streptomyces echinoruber | reverse complement strand
GATGCCGTCCTCACGGGACAGCCGCTCACCGGAGCGGACCTTCTCCTCCAGCTCGCGCTTGAGCCCAGCGTCCATCGCCGGGAACCTCCTCGGTCAGTGCCCGGGGGGCACACGTAGTGGGTGGGAGCACGCGGCAGGGCACGTGACTCGTCCGCGGCCCGCGCCGGGCGGGGCCGCCCGCCCGGCCAGGGACGGGGCGGCCGGGCGGAGCCCCCGCCCGGCACGGCCTCGGCGGGCCGTCCGCTCCCGGACGGGACCCGGGCCCCGCGGGAACCGCGCCGCGGGGCCCGGGAGGCCGGCAGGCATCGGTGCCGCGCCCCGGACGGGGCGCTCCCATCCTCGCGGAGGGCAGTCTGGGGAAAACCCCACACCCGCACCGGGTTTCCTGGAACCGGGCCGGCAGCCCGCCCTGCCACCCCCCACGGCGAACCTGACGAACCGTCACGGCAGGGGCGGGCGCCGGCCGCCGCAGCGCCACCCCTCCCGCCCGGCATTCCGCTCGGCGGCCCTCCCGCCCGGAATCCCGCCCGGAATCCCGCCCGGAATCCCGCCCGGCAGCCCTCCGGCATCCCACCCGGCAGAAAGAGGCGACCGCATGACGCCACCGCTGACCCTGGCGCACTCCCCGTGCCCCAACGACACGTTCGTCTTCCACGCGTGGACGCACGGCCTGCTGCCCGGCGCACCCGAGGTGGAGGTGACCCTCGCCGACATCGACGTCACCAACGGCCTCGCCGAACGGGCCGGACTCGACGTGCTGAAGGTCTCCTACGGCGTCCTGCCGTACGTCCTCGGCGACTACGCGCTCCTGCCCAGCGGCGGAGCCGTCGGCCGCGGCTGCGGACCCCTCCTCCTGGGCCGGGAGCCGACCGGGCCCGCCGCCCTGGCCGGCGCCCGGATCGCCGTGCCCGCCACCCGCTCCACGGCCTACCTGCTGCTGCGGCTGTGGGCGGCCGACGCCGTGCCCGGCGGGTTCGGCGAGATCACCGTCATGCCGTTCCACGAGATCATGCCGGCCGTCCGCGACGGCGCGGTGGACGCCGGACTCGTCATCCACGAGGCCCGCTTCACCTACGGCCGCCACGCCCTGCACTGCCTGGCCGACCTGGGAGAGGAGTGGGAGAAGCGGACCGGCCTGCCCATCCCGCTCGGCGCCATCGTCGCCCGGCGCTCCCTGGGCGACACCCTCCTGCGCCGCCTCGCGGACACGCTGCGCGCCTCCGTCCGCGCCGCCCGCGAGCACCCCGCGGCCTCCCGCTCCTACGTCCTGGCCAACGCGCAGGAGATGACGCCCGACGTCGTCGACCGGCACATCGACCTGTACGTCAACTCCTTCACGGCGGACCTCGGCACCGAGGGACGGCAGGCGGTGCGCACCCTCCTGGACCGCAGCGCCGCCCAGGGCCTGCTGCCGGCGGTGCCGCCGGGCGCCCTGGAACTGCCCTGAGGAACTGCCCCGAGGACCGCCGCCAACGCTAGGAGATCTCTTAGACCTGCCCTGACCTGGCCCGCAGGTGTGGACCCCGCTCCCGATAATCGGCTCAGAGGCACGCGCCCCGCCCGCCCGGCGGGGCGCCGGAGGCCCGGGCCGGCCGCGCCTCCCCACCCGTCCGGTGCGGGACACCCCCACCCGTCCGGGCCACAGCCCGTGCGCGACCACCGGCGCGACCGTGTGCCCGCCGTCGAAGGGAAACCGACCCGTGAGCTCCGTGAGCGAGGACAGGCTCCGCGACTTCCTGACGCGCGTCACCCACGACCTGCAGCGCACCCGCACCCGCCTGCGCCAGGTCGAGGCGAGGGCCACGGAACCGGTCGCCGTCGTCTCCATGGGCTGCCGCTACCCCGGCGGGGTGCGCACCCCCGAGGACCTGTGGCGGCTCCTCGACACCGGCACCGACGCCGTCTCCGGCTTCCCCGAGGACCGCGGGTGGGACGTCGACGCCCTTTACCACCCCGACCCCGCCCACCCCGGCACCTGCTACACCCGCGAGGGCGGCTTCCTGCACGACGCCGCCGACTTCGACGCCGACTTCTTCGGCATGTCACCGCGCGAGGCCCTCGCCACCGACCCCCAGCAGCGCCTGCTCCTGGAGGTCGTCTGGGAGACCCTGGAACGGGCCGGCCTGCGCCCGGGGGACCTGCGGGGCAGCGACACCGGCGTGTTCGCCGGCGTCATGTACAACGACTACGGCTCCCGTTTCCCCGAGCCGCCCCCCGGCCTCGGCGGCCACCTCGGCAACGGCAGCGCCGCCAGCATCGCCTCCGGGCGGGTCTCCTACACCTTCGGCTTCGAGGGCCCGGCCGTCACCGTCGACACCGCCTGCTCCTCCTCCCTGGTCGCCGTCCACCTCGCCGTGCAGGCGCTGCGCTCCGGCGACTGCTCGCTCGCCCTGGCCGGCGGGGTCGCCGTCATGTCCACCCCGGTCACCTTCCTCGAGTTCAGCCGGCAGCGCGGCCTGTCCCCGGACGGCCGCTGCAAGTCCTTCGCCGAGGCCGCCGACGGCACCGGCTGGGGCGAGGGCGTCGGCGTGCTGCTGCTGGAGCGGCTCTCCGACGCCCGCCGCAACGGCCACCCGGTGCTGGCGGTGATCCGCGGCACGGCCGTCAACCAGGACGGCGCCAGCAGCGGCCTGACCGCGCCCAACGGGCCCGCCCAGCAGCGCGTCATCCGCGCCGCCCTGGCCGCGGCGGGCCTGTCCCCGGCCGACGTGGACGCCGTCGAGGCGCACGGCACGGGCACCGTCCTCGGCGACCCGATCGAGGCGCAGGCGCTGATCGCGACGTACGGGCAGGACCGGCCCGCGGACCGGCCGCTGTGGCTGGGCTCGGTGAAGTCGAACATCGGGCACACCCAGGCCGCCGCGGGCGTCGGCGGCGTCATCAAGATGGTGCAGGCGATGCGCCACAACCGGCTGCCGCGCACCCTGCACGTCGACGCCCCCTCCCGGCACGTCGACTGGAGCGAGGGCAACGTCCGGCTGCTGACCGAGCCCGTCGCCTGGCCCGGCACCGGGCGCCCGCGCCGCGCCGGCGTCTCCGCGTTCGGCGTGAGCGGCACCAACGCCCACGTCGTCCTCGAAGAGGCGCCCGCCCCGGAGGCACCCGGCGGGGAGCCGTCCCGAGGGAAGGTGTCCGGAGGAGAGGCGTCCGGAGGGAAGGTGTCCGGAGGAGAGGCGTCCGGAGGAGAGGTGTTCGGCGGGACGCCCGCCGGGACGCCCGCCGCGAGGCCGGAAGACGTCCGGCCGCCCGTCGTTCCGTGGCTGCTGTCCGCCCGCACCCCCGAAGCCCTGGCCGCGCAGGCCCGCAGCCTGCTCACCCACCTCGGCTCCCGCCCGGCGGACGACGACCACGCCGTCGCCCACACCCTCGCCACCCGGCGCACCCTCTTCGACCACCGCGCCGTCGTCCTCGGCGACAGCCACGACGCCCTCGTCGGCGGCCTGAAGGCCCTCGCCGCCGGCGAGACCGCCGCCCACGTCGTCGCGGACACCGCCCGCCGGGGCGGCAGGACCGCGTTCCTGTTCTCCGGGCAGGGGGCTCAACGGCTGGGTATGGGGCGGGAGTTGTATGACGCCTTCCCCGTCTTCGCCGAAGCGTTCGATGCGGTGGTGGCCGAGGTGGGGGAGGAGCTGCGAGAGGTCGTCTTCGGGGACGACGCCGAGCTGCTGGACGAGACGCGCTGGGCGCAGCCGGCTCTGTTCGCCGTCGAGGTCGCCCTGTTCCGGCTGATGGAGTCCTGGGGCGTGCGCCCGGATTACCTGGTGGGGCACTCGGTCGGGGAGCTGGCGGCGGCGCATGTGGCCGGGGTGCTGTCCCTGCCGGATGCCTGCCGTCTCGTCGTCGCCCGCGGCCGGCTGATGCAGCAACTCCCGCCCGGCGGCGCCATGGTGGCCGTCGAGGCCACCGAGGACGAGGCCGTGGCCCTGCTGGCCGGCCGGGAGAGCGAGGTGGCCGTCGCGGCCGTCAACGGCCCGCACGCCACCGTCGTCGCCGGCACGGCCGAGGCGGTCGACGCCGTGGCCCGGGAACTCGCCGCCATGGGCCGCCGCACCACCCGGCTGCGCGTCAGCCACGCCTTCCACTCCCCGCTGATGGAGCCGATGCTCGCGGAGTTCCGCCAGGTCGCCGCGGGCATCGCCTACGCCTCCCCGGCCATCCCGGTGGTCTCCAACGTCACCGGGCGCCTCGCCGGAGACGACGAACTGACCTCCCCCGACTACTGGGTGCGGCACGTGCGCGAGACGGTCCGGTTCGCCGACGGGGTGCGCCGGCTGGAGGAGCACGGCGTCACCCGCTTCATGGAACTCGGCCCCGACAGCACCCTGACCGCGCTGGCCCGCACCGGCCTCACTCGGCCCGACACCGACCCGCTGCTCGTGCCGGTGCTGCGCAAGGACCGGGAGGAACCCCTCGCCGCCCTCGGCGCCCTGGCCGCGCTGCACGCCCGCGGCGCCCACGTCGACTGGACGGCCGTCCTGCCCGGCGACGCGCCGCCGGCCGACCTGCCGACGTACGCCTTCCAGCGCCGCCGCTACTGGCTGGACTCCGCGCCCGGCGGGACCGCGGGCCGCACCGGGCACCCGCTGCTGACCGCGAGCATCGGCCTGGCCGCCTCCTCCTCACTCGTGTGCACCGGACGCCTCTCCCCGCGCACCCACCCCTGGCTCGCCGACCACACCGCCCACGGCCGCCCGCTGCTGCCGTCCGCGGTGTTCACCGAACTCGCCCTGCACGCCGGCCGGCTGGTCGGCGCCCACCACCTGGCCGAGCTGACCGTCGACGTCCCCCTGCCGCTGCCGGACGCGAGCGGCGTCGAGATCCAGACCGCGCTCGACACCACCGGCGAGGAGGGCCGCTGGACCGTCACCGTGCACGCCCGGCCCGTCGACCCGTCCGGCGCCGACCCCACCGAACACCCCTGGCGGCAGCACGCCCACGGCACCCTCACCCGCACCGCCCACCCCGAGTCCCCGGCCTCGCCCGATGCCGCCTGGCCGCCCGCCGGCGCCGCCCCCCTCGACGTCGACGAGCTGTACCGGATCCTCGACGAGCACGGCACCGTCCCCGGCGCGGACCTGCGTTCCCTGACCGCGGCCTGGCGCCTGGGCGACGACGTCCTCGCCGAGGCGACGCTCCCGGAACCGCAGCGCGTCGACGCCGCCCGGTACGCCCTCCACCCGGCACTCCTGGACGGCGCCCTCACCGCCCTCGCCGCGCTCGGACACCCCGCACCGCACCTGGTCACGTGGTCCGACGCCACCCTGCACGCCACCGGCGCCGAAACCGTCCGCATCCACCTGCGGCCGCACGCCGACGGCGGCACCGCCCTCACCCTCCTCGACGGCACCGGCGCCCCCGTCCTGACGGCCCGCGCCGTCACCGCGCGGCCGCTCGCGGAGGCCGACCTGCCCCTCGCCCCGGCCGTCGCCCTCAGCGACCTCTACACCGTCGCCTGGTCCCCCGCACCCGACGCCCCCCACCCCCGCCCCGACGGCATCGCCCTCCACCGCAGCCCTCAAGACCTCCTCGACGCCCTGCGGGACGCCACGGACCTCCCCGGCCTCGTCGCCGTACCGTGGACCACCCCCGGCACGTCCCGCACCGACCTGCCGCAGACCGTCCGCACCGCGACCGCCGACGCCCTCGCCCTCCTGCAGCGGTGGCTGACCGACGACCGCTGCGCCCGCTCCCGCCTGCTGTTCCTGACCCGCGGCGCGGTCGCCACCGCCGCCGACGAGACCGTCACCGACCTCCCGGCGGCGGCCGTCCGGGGCCTGGTGCGCTCCGCCCAGTCCGAGAACCCCGGCCGCTTCCTGCTGCTGGACACCGACACCGACGCGCTCACCGCCGCCGACCTCGCCGCCGTCGTCGACCCCGACCGCCCCGACGCCGCGCTGCGCCGCGGACGCCTCCTGGAACCCCGCCTGGTCCGCTCCACCCCCGCCCCGACGGCCTCGCCCTCCACCGCGGCCCGCTTCGATCCGGACCGCACCGTCCTCGTCACCGGCGGCACCGGCGCCGTCGGCCGGGCCGTCGTCCGCCACCTCGTGGCCGAGCACGGCGTCCGCCACCTCGTCCTGGCCGGACGGCGCGGCCCCGACGCGCCCGGCGTCGCCGAACTCGCCGCAGACCTCGCCGCGTCCGGCGTCGACCTGACCGTCACCGCCTGCGACGTCGGCGACCGCGCCGCTCTCGCCGCCCTCCTGGAAGCCCTCCCGGCCGAGCGGCCGCTGGGCGCGGTGGTGCACGCCGCCGGCGTCCTCGACGACGGCGTGATCACCTCCCTCACCCCCGACCGGCTGGCCGCCGTGCTGCGGCCCAAGGCCGACGCGGCCGTCCACCTCCACGAACTGACCCGCGACCGGAACCTGTCGGCCTTCGTGCTGTTCTCGTCCGCCGCCGCCACCTTCGGCGGCCCCGGCCAGGGCAACTACGCCGCCGCCAACGCCTTCCTCGACGCCTTCGCCGCACACGCCCGGACCGAGGGACAGCCCGCCGTCACCATCGCCTGGGGCCTGTGGGACCAGGACAGCGCCATGACCGGCCGCATCGGCACCGCCCGGCGCGGCCGCATCGGCCGCAGCGGCATCGGCGCCCTGCCCACCCCCGACGCCCTCGCCCTCCTCGACCGGTGCCTCACCGACATCACCGGCCCCACGCCCGTCCCGCTGCGCCTCGACACCACCGCCCTGCGCAGCAGCGACACCGAACTCCCCCCGCTCCTGCGGTCCCTGGCAGGCCGCCCCCTCCTCCGCCAGGCCGCCCCCGCAGACCCGGCCGCCACCCGGCCCGGCATCGGCGCCCTGACCGCCCTCCCGGCCGACCAGCGGGCCGACGCGGTGCGCGACCTGGTACGCCGCACGGTGGCGACCGTCCTCGGCCACGACACCGGCATCCCCCTGGACCTCGACCGCCCCTTCCGTGACCTGGGCCTCGACTCCCTCACCGCGCTGGAACTGCGCAACGCCCTGACCCGGGCCACCGGCCGCCCCCTGCCGGCCACCCTCGTCTTCGACCACCCGACCCCGGCGGCGGTCGCCCGGCTCCTCCTGGACGAACTGAACGGAGCCGGGCAGACGGCCACCCCGGCCACCGGCGGCCCGGCCACCGCGCCCGACCGCGCGCACGACCCCATCGCCGTCATCGGCATGGGCTGCCGCCTCCCCGGCGGCATCGAGGACCCCGACCAACTCTGGGACCTCCTCCTGCGCGGCGACGACGCCATCACCGACTTCCCCCGCGACCGCGGTTGGGACGTCGACCGCCTCTACGACCCGGCCCCCGACCCGGCGGCCCGCCGCGAAGGCACCTCGGCCACCCGCCGCGGCGGCTTCCTGGCCGACGTCGCGTCCTTCGACGCGGACTTCTTCGGCATCTCGCCGCGTGAGGCGCTGGCGATGGATCCGCAGCAGCGGCTGCTGCTGGAGACCTCCTGGGAGGCGGTGGAGCGGGCCGGCATCGACCCGCGCGCGCTGCGCGGGCGCCGGGTCGGCGTCTTCGCCGGCACCAACGGCCAGGACTACGCCCAACTCCTCACCACCGCCAAGGAGAACACCGAAGGCCACCTGGGCACTGGGAACGCGGCGAGCGTGGTCTCCGGGCGGGTGGCGTATGTGCTGGGGCTGGAGGGGCCGGCGGTGACGGTGGACACGGCGTGTTCGTCGTCGCTGGTCGCCCTGCACCTGGCGGTGCAGTCCCTGCGCGCGGGGGAGTGCGAGCTGGCTTTGGTCGGAGGCGCCACCGTCATGTCGACACCGGCCGCCTTTGTGGAGTTCTCCCGGCAGGGGGGTCTGGCCGGGGACGGGCGGTGCAAGGCGTTCGCGGACGCCGCGGACGGCACCGGCTGGGGCGAGGGCGTCGGGGTGCTGGTGGTGGAGCGGCTGTCGGACGCCCGGCGCCGCGGGCACCGGGTGCTGGCGGTGGTGCGGGGTTCGGCGGTCAACCAGGACGGTGCGTCCAACGGGCTGACGGCGCCGAACGGGCCGGCGCAGCAGCGGGTGATCCGGGCGGCGCTGGCCGATGCCGGGCTGAGCGCGGCGGACGTCGACGCGGTGGAGGCGCACGGCACGGGCACCCGGCTGGGGGATCCGATCGAGGCGCAGGCGCTGCTGGCCACCTACGGGCAGGATCGGCCGGAAGACCGGCCGGTGTGGCTGGGGTCGGTGAAGTCCAACCTGGGGCACACGCAGGCGGCTGCGGGGGTGGCGGGGGTGCTGAAGATGGTGCTGGCGCTGCGGCACGGGGTGCTGCCGGCCACGCTGCACGTGGACGCGCCCACCTCGCACGTGGACTGGGACGCCGGGGCGGTGCGGCTGCTGACCGAGGCCCGGGCGTGGCCGCAGACCGGCGACCGGCCCCGGAGAGCCGCCGTCTCAGCCTTCGGATTCAGCGGCACGAACGCGCACGTCGTCCTGGAAGCGGCGTCCGCGGAGACAGCCGTGACCGAGATCGAGCGTCCTCCGGTGCCGGTGCCGGTGCCGGTCGTGCCATGGGTCCTCGCCGGGCGGGGACCGGATGCGCTGCGCGCCCAGGCGGCACGACTGAGGGAGCACCTGCGGGCACGGCCCGAGTACGACGCCGTCGACGTGGCTGCGGCGCTGGCGACGACGCGTTCCGCGTTCGAGGACCGGGCGGTGGTGCGCGGTGCGGACCGTGACGAGCTGCTGGCCGGACTGGCTGCCTTGGCGGCCGGTGAGACTGCCTCCAACGTGACCCGGGGTGTTGCCTGCGAGGGGAAGACCGCGTTCCTGTTCTCCGGGCAGGGCTCCCAACGCCTCGGCATGGGGCGGCAGTTGTATGACGCCTTCCCCGCCTTCGCGGAGGCTTTCGATGCAGTGGTGGCCGAGGTGGGAGAGGAACTGCGGCAGGTCGTCTTCGGCAAGGACGCCGAGCGGCTGGACGAGACGCGCTGGGCGCAGCCGGCCCTGTTCGCCGTCGAGGTCGCCCTGTTCCGGCTGGTGGAGTCCTGGGGGGTGCGGCCGGACTACCTGGTGGGGCACTCGGTCGGGGAGCTGGCCGCCGCCCATGTGGCCGGGGTGCTGTCGCTGGCCGACGCCTGCCGGCTCGTCGTCGCCCGCGGGGAGCTGATGCAGCAACTCCCGCCCGGCGGGGCCATGGTGGCCATCGAGGCCGCCGAGGAGGAGGTGCGGCCGCTGCTCAAGGGCCGGGAGGCCGAGGTGGCGGTGGCGGCGGTCAACGGGCCGCGTGCGGTGGTCGTTTCCGGCGTGGAGGCGGCCGTCACGGCGGTGGCCGGGGAGCTGGCGGCGCAGGGCCGTCGTACCACCCGGCTGCGGGTCAGCCACGCCTTCCACTCGCCGCTGATGGAGCCGATACTCGCGGAGTTCCGGGAGATCGCGGCGAGCATCACCTACGCCTCCCCGGTGATCCCGGTGGTCTCCAACGTCACCGGGCGCCTCGCCGGAGACGACGAGTTGGCCTCCCCCGAGTACTGGGTGCGGCATGTGCGCGAGGCGGTGCGGTTCGCCGACGGCGTGGCCTGGCTGGCCGATCAGGGGGTGACCCGGTTCGTCGAGCTCGGCCCGGACGGCACCCTCACCGCCCTCGCCCAAGCCGCCCTCCCCGAGGCCGCCGACGTCCTCCTCACCCCCACCCTCCGCAAGGACCGCGACGAGACCGACACCGTCATGGCCGCGCTGGCCGGAGTCTTCGTGACCGGAGGACGGGTGGATTGGCCCGAGTTGCTGCGGGGCGCCGATGCGGCGGCCGTCGAGCTGCCGACGTACGCCTTCCAGCGGGACTGGCTGTGGCCGGAACAGCGGTTGGCGCAGGCCGGTGACGGTGGCGGTGCCGACGCCGCGTTCTGGGAGCTCGTCGAGCGTGAGAGCGCCCATGATCTGGCGGTCGCGCTGGGGGTGGACGAGGCCGTGCTGGACGGTGTCGTACCGGCGCTGTCGGCATGGCACCGGGGGCAGGTCGAGCGGGCGGCGGTCGACGCCTGGCGCTACCGGGTCGGCTGGGAGCCGGTCCAGGACGTGCCCCCGGCGGTGCTGGACGGACGGTGGCTGCTGCTGCACCCGGCCGCCGCCGGAACGGATCTGCCCGGCATCGAGGAGTACGTGCCCGGCGTGGAGCGACTGGCGTACGCGCCGGACGCCGGCCGAGGAGGGTTCGCGCGGCTCCTCGCCGACGCGGCGGCCGAGGACGCGGTGGCCGGTGTCCTGGCGGTGCCGGACGGGCCGGGGGCGGCGCTCGCGCTGGCACAGGCGCTGGGGGACGGCGGGGTCACCGCTCCGGCCTGGTGGGTGACCCGGGGCGCGGTGGCCGTGGGACACGCGGCCGACGGCCCCGTGGAGCCGGAACAGGCCGCCGTGTGGGGCCTGGGCCGGGTGGTGGCACTGGAGCACCCCGACCGGTTGGGCGGCCTCGTCGACCTGCCCCGGCGCACCGACCGCCGGGCCCTGGGCCGGCTCGTCGCGCTGGTCGCCTCCGGTACGGAGGACCAGGTCGCGGTGCGCGGTGAGCAGGTCTTCGCCCGCCGCCTGCTGCCCGCTCCCGCCCCGTCGTCGCGTCGCACGTCCGGTTGGCACCCGCCCACCCGCGCCCTGGTGACCGGCGGAACGGGCGCGCTGGGCGCCCGGGTGGCCCGGTGGCTGGCCGGGCACGGGGTGCCGGAGCTGGTCCTGGCCGGCCGGCGCGGCGCGGACGCGCCCGGCGCCGCCGAACTCGTCGCCGAACTGGAGACCCTCGGCACGCGCGTCGTGGTCGAGGTCTGCGACATGGCCGACGGCGCCGCGGTCGCCGCCCTGCTGGAGCGGCACGCCGTGGACGGAGTGTTCCACTGCGCGGGTCTGCCCGACGCACGGGCGCTGGACGACGTGGACGCCGGCCACTTCGCGGCCGTGTGGGGCGCCAAGGCCGACGGCGCCGCGCATCTGGACGCCGCGTTGGGCGAACGGCCGCTGGCGGCGTTCGTGGTGTTCTCCTCCATCGCGGGTGTCTGGGGCAGCGGCGGCCAGGCCGCCTACGCGGCCGCCAACGCCTACCTGGACGGGCTCGTGGCGGCCCGCCGGGCACGCGGACTGGCGGGGACCGCGATCGCCTGGGGACCGTGGGACGGCGGCGGCATGGTGACGGACGCCGGCGCCGCCGAGGTGGCCCGGCGCGGCCTGCGGGTGATGGACCCGCAGCGGGCGCTGACGGCCCTCGAACGGGCCCTGGAATGCGCGGACACGTCCGTGGTGGTCGCGGATGTGGACTGGGAGCGGTTCGTGCCGACGTTCACCGCCCGGCGCCCCAGCCCCCTGCTGTCCGCCCTGGCCGACGGCCCCGCCGACCGCGGTACCGGCGGCGGCCGGCCGCACGCACCGACCGGCACGCCGGATACACCGGGTGCGCCGGGTGCGCCGCTCGTCCGGCGCCTGTCCGGCCTGACCGGGCGGGAACGCCGCCGCGTCCTGCGCGAGACGGTCCGCGACCGGGCCACCGAGGTCCTCGGCCGCTCGGCCGGCCGCGCCGTCGACGTCGACCGCGCGTTCCGCGACCTGGGGTTCGACTCGCTCACCGCGGTGGAACTCCGCAACCGTCTCAACGCCGACACCGGGCTGCGCCTGCCGCCCACCCTCGTCTTCGACCACCCGACCCCGCGGCACCTGGCCGACCACCTCCACGCCGAACTGTTCCCGGAGACGGCCACCCCGGCGGACGGCGCCCGCACCGACGGCCCGGCGGCCGCGGACCCGGACGAGACCGCCGTACGCGACCGCCTCGCCCGGATCCCGCTGTCCCGGCTGCAGGAAAGCGGCCTGCTGGCAGCCCTGTTGGCGCTCACCGAGCCCGAGGGAGCGGCCGGGACGGCCACCGCGCCCGGCGGGGGAGCCCCGGACACCGGCCAGGACGCCCAGAACACTCCGGACGCCCCGAGCACCCCGGACATCCGGGACATGGACGTCGACGACCTCGTGCAGCTGGCCCTGGGCGACACCTCCGACTGATCCGCCCGCCCGGCCGCCTCCCACCCCTGGCGAAGCCCTGAGTACACACAGTGGAGCTGAGTATGGCCACCTCCGAGGAGCGCGTCGTCGCGGCCCTGCGCGCATCGCTGCTCGAGAACGAGCGCCTGCGCAGGCAGAACGAGCGGCTGGCGCGCGCGGCGACCGAGCCCGTCGCCATCGTGGGCATGGCGTGCCGCTACCCGGGCGATGTCAACTCCCCGGAGGACATGTGGCGGTTGCTCGTCGACGGCGTCGACGCCATGACCGACTTCCCCGCCGACCGCGGCTGGGAGTCGTACGGCGACTCGGCGCGCCCGGCGGCCGGCCGGGGCGGATTCGTCCTGCCCGCCGCCGAGTTCGACGCCGCGTTCTTCGGCATCTCGCCCCGCGAGGCCCTCGCCATGGACCCCCAGCAGCGCCTCACGCTGGAGACGTCCTGGGAGGCCCTGGAACGCGCCGGCATCCCCGCGGCCGACGTGCGCGGCAGCCGCACCGGCGTCTTCATCGGGTGCAGCAACCAGAACTACGGCGCCACCAGCGGCCGCGACCTGCCCGAGGGCGTCGAGGGCCACCTCCTCACCGGGAACGCGGCGAGCGTCGTCTCCGGGCGGGTGGCGTATGTGCTGGGGCTGGAGGGGCCGGCGGTGACGGTGGACACGGCCTGTTCGTCGTCGCTGGTCGCCCTGCACCTCGCGGTGCAGTCCCTGCGCGCCGGCGAGTGCGACCTGGCCCTCGCGGGCGGCGTGACCATCATGTCCACCCCCGATGTCTTCGTGGAGTTCTCCCGGCAGGGGGGCCTGGCGGAGGACGGGCGGTGCAAGGCGTTCGCGGAGGGCGCGGACGGCACCGGCTGGGGCGAGGGGGTGGGCGTGCTGGTGGTGGAGCGGCTGTCGGACGCCCGGCGTAACGGGCACCGGGTGCTGGCCGTCATCCGCGGTTCGGCGGTCAACCAGGACGGCGCGTCCAACGGGCTGACGGCGCCCAACGGGCCGGCGCAGCAGCGGGTGATCCGGGCGGCGCTGGCCGATGCCGGGCTTGCCCCGGCGGGCGTCGACGCGGTGGAGGCGCACGGCACCGGCACGCGGCTGGGGGATCCGATCGAGGCGCAGGCGCTGC
>NZ_BMWH01000052.1 GCF_014651135.1 Streptomyces echinoruber | reverse complement strand
GGGGCCCGGCACCGCCGCGGTGCCGGGCCCCTCGCCGTGACGTGCCGCCCCGCGACAGCGGCACCGCACCCGGGGCGACGGCACCGCCCCGGGACGGGGCGGCTCAGCCCTCCTCGCCGGCGTCCGCCGCATCCCCCTCCTCGACGGCGTCCGCCGCCTCCACCTCCTCGCGGGTCACCCCCAGCAGGTACAGCACCGTGTCCAGGAACGGCACGTTCACCGCGGTGTGCGCCGCCTCGCGCACAACCGGCTTGGCGTTGAAGGCGACGCCCAGCCCGGCCGCGTTCAGCATGTCCAGGTCGTTGGCGCCGTCGCCGATCGCCACCGTCTGCGACAGCGGCACGCCCGCCTCGGCGGCGAACCGGCGCAGCAGCCGCGCCTTGCCCGCCCGGTCCACGATCTCGCCGGTCACCCGGCCGGTCAGCTTCCCGTCGACGATCTCCAGCGTGTTGGCCTGGGCGAAGTCCAGCCCCAGCCGCTCCTTGAGGTCGTCGGTGACCTGCGTGAACCCGCCCGAGACGATGCCGACCTGGTAGCCGAGCCGCTTCAGCGTGCGGATCAGGGTGCGCGCCCCCGGCGTGAGCCGCACCTCGCTGCGCACCTTGTCCACCACCGACGCGTCCAGGCCCGCCAGCAGCGCCACCCGCGCGTGCAGCGACTGCTCGAAGTCCAGCTCGCCGCGCATCGCCGCCGCCGTCACCTCGGCGACCTTCTCCTCGCAGCCCGCGTGCGCGGCGAAGAGCTCGATCACCTCGTCCTGGATGAGCGTGGAGTCGACGTCCATGACGACCAGGCGCTGCGCCCGGCGGTGCAACCCGGCCGAGACCACCGCTATGTCGACGCCCAGCGCCGCCGCGTCGGTCACCAGCGTGGTGCGCAGCGTCTCGGTCTCCACGCCGGACACCGCGAACTCCACCGCCGTCACCGGATACTTCGCCAGCCGGAAGATGCGGTCGATGTTGCCGCCCGCGTTCGCGATCCGCGCGGCGATGCGCGCCGTGGCCTGTGCGGTGAGCGGGTGCCCGAGCACCGTGACCAGCGAACGGCCGAGACCGCGCGGACGGTTGTCGCCGATGCCGGAGATGATCTCCGCCTGCATCTTCATCGACTCGGCCCAGTTGTGCACGGTGGCCCGTAGGTCGCCCTCGAGTTCCGCGGCCGGCTGGGTCACGAGCGCGCACAGGGTCAGCCGCCCCCGGGTGACGACCTGCTCGATGTCGACCACGTCGACGGAGTAGGCGGCGAGGGTGTCGAAGAGGCCGGCCGTGATGCCCGGCCGGTCCTTGCCGAAGATCTTGACGAGGAGGGTGGGGGCGTCGGAGGTCTGTGTTGCGCTCACGACCTCCACCGTATCCGGCGACCTGCACCGACCGCCGCGCCGGTCCGCCTGGCGGACGGCGAACAGTGGAGGGCGGTTCGGTGGCGTCCGCCTGACCGGCGGGCCACGGCGGCCCGGCTCCGAAGGTCCAAAACCCCAAAACCTCGAAGGCCCGAAACCTCGAAGGCCCGGCGCCGCAGTGGCCGCAGTAGCCGCAGCGCGGCGGTGCCGCGGACCGCCGTGGGTCAGCCCCGTCCCCCACTCGGCGGAGACGGCGGAGGTGGTGGAGGCGGCGGAGGCGGCGGCCACTCCTCCGGCGGCCTGGGCCGCGGCCGGGACGGCGGCCGCCGCGGCGGGAGTCCGAGGGGCCGGGCCACGGTCGGGGCGCCGTACACGTCGTCCGGGGGCGTCCCGCCCGCGTCCGGCGCCTCCTGCCCGCCCGAGGGCGGCGGCGCGTCCACCGGCTCCGGCGCGTCCTCGGGCACCCGCAGGTACGGATTGGTGGCCGGGTTCGGCGGCCGGTACGGCCGGCCGGGCGCGTACGGCCCGGGCGGCTGCTGCACAGGGGGACTGCCGGCCCCGTGACCGCCGTGGCCGTTCCGGTCCCCGGCGTCCTCGCCCCCGCCCGGTCGCGGCCCGTCTCCCCGTTCCCCGTGGGTGTTCCGGTCGGAGTGTGGTCCGTCTCCCGGCTCCCCGTGGGCGTTCCGGTCGGGAGGAGACCCGGCTCTCCGCCCCCAGTCGGCGTCCCCGCTCCGTCGTGCCGCACCCGCCGCCCCGGCGCTCGCCGCCCCGACGCCCTCCGCCCCGACGCCCTCCGCCCCGACGCCCTCCGCCCCGACGCCCGCCGCCCCGACGCCCGCCGCCCCGACGCCCTCCGGCCGCAGCGTGCGTACGCCCGCCGGCGCGCGCACGCCCGCCGGCGGGGACACCGCCGCCGGGACCGCCCGCCGTCCCGCCGCGCCGACCGCCCGGGCCAGCAGCGCCCCGGCGGCCCCGGCCGCCGCTCCCCACACCGCGCCGAGCAGCAGGGCCGTCCCCGGGTGTCCGCGCAGTTCGACACCGGCGCCGAACGCGTCGAGGCCGAACACGGACAGGGAGGCGCTCGCCGAGACCTCCGCGAGCCGGGCGAGCAGCGGCAGGGCGACGGCCGTGGCCGCCCCCAGGGCCACCGCGCACCGCCCCGCGAACCGGGCCGCACCCATCCGTTGAGTCGCGTCCGCCCGCCGAGTCGCCCCCGCCTGCCGAGCCGCCGCCCCCACCGGCGTCCGCACCGCCGTCAGCACCCCCGCCACCAGCATCAGCAGCCCGGCGCCGACCCCCAGCAGCCACACCCGCCCGTCCAGGTCGGCCAGCCGCCCCAGGGTCACCGGCCGGGTGGAGCCGGCGCGCAGCAGCTCGTCCAGGGGATGCGGCAGCGACGCGGTGAGGGCGCCGCTCGCCGAGCCGTCCCACGGCACGAGCAGGCCGATCGACACGCCGAGCCATGTGCCGTTGGGCGCGCCGAGCAGCGCGGCGCCCACGACGCGCCGCGGGTGGTCGTCGCCGAGTGCCGCGTACGCCGCCGCCACCAGGCCCGCCGCGACCGCGAGCAGCAGGACGGCGACGAGCGCGGAGACGGCCGGCCGGACCCCCCGGTGCACCGCCCGCCAGCCGCGCGGCAGGGGAGTGCGGCGCGAGGCGAGCAGGGCGATCAGCAGGACGCCGGTCACCCAGCACAGCCCGCCCAGCAGCGTGGGCCCGGTGTCGACGGCGAAGCCCACCCGCGCCTTGGCGTCCACGAGGTCGCCGATCCGCTGCGGCAGCAGCCCGCCGAGATCTCCGAGGTCGCCCAGGCCCGGGATCCGCGGCCCCGCGGAGCCGCCCGTGCCCGGCAGGCGCCGGTCGAGCCCCAGGGCTCCCAGGGCGCCCCCGTCGATCGTCACCACGTCGTGCCCCACCCAGGCCAGTCCGCCCAGCACCGCCACGAACAGCGCGGCCACCGCGCCCGCGCGCGCGAGGAGTTCGGCCGGCCGGACGCCGGCTCCCGCGGCGCGCAGGGACCGCAGGAAGAACCAGGACAGCACGAGCGTTCCCACCAGGCTCACGCCCAGTGGCGCGATCTCGACGGCGGTGTGCGCCTCGGCCCCCTTCAGACCGAAGGCGGACATGTCACCGGAGGGCGTCACCGTCCCGCCCGCCCCGAGGGCCACCACCGCCGCGGTCATCGGCCCCAAGGAACCGGCCGTGTCCGCCCGCAGCAGGTGCAGACCCAGCGCGGCCGTGCCCGCCATGCCGATCAACGCCCAGCTCACCGCGGCGATCGCGGACAGCACCAGGTCCGCCCAGGGCAGCCCGGCCGGCCGCCCGCCGTCCTTCGCCGTACCGGTGTGCGCGGCCAAGCCCATGGCAGTCCCCCCGATCCGCGGCGCGGGTCCCGCGCGGCCACCGCGCGCGGCTGTTCTGCCAGGACTCGCCCGGATTACCACTGTCCGGCCGGATTTCCCTTCCGTCAACGGCGCCTGCGCAAACCGGCGTACGCCGTCTCCACAAGGCCCGACTTTCGGTCAGAGCCGTGGGCCTGGAATAGTTCCTCCCGATGTTCGACATCCCTAGACTCCCTGCGACGGGGGCAACTCGGGGGACAACTCAGTGGGGCATGGAGTGCCGGAACTCGTACTGGAATCGAATGGACGTACCTGGACGCTCGATCCGTCCAGGACCTACACCCTTGGGCGTGATCCGCAGGGCGACATAGTCCTCGACGACGCCAGGGTCTCCTGGCGGCACGCCACGATCGCCTTCAACGGCCGCAGTTGGGTGATCGAGGACGTCGGCAGCACCAACGGCACCTTCGTGCAGGGACAGCGGATCCACCAGGTGGAGATCGGCCCCGGCTCGGCGGTGCACCTCGGCAACGCCACCGACGGGCCGCGCCTGAACCTGACGGCCGCCGCGGCCGCGGTCGCGCAGCCGCAGCAGCAGCCGTACGCGGCGCAGGGCGCCGACCCCGGCTGGGGCCGGCCGGCGCCGCAGCAGCCGGCTCCCCAAGAGGGCTGGCAGCAGGCGCCGTCGATCCCGCAGCAGCAGGGCCCGGTGGGCCCGGTGGAGAACCTCGTGCAGAAGGTGCCCGGTGGGGCGGCGGGGGCGCCACCCGTCCACGGCGACCGCAGCCCGACCACGTTCCACCAGTTCGCGCTGGGCCGCGTCATGCGCATCGGCCGCTCGCTGGAGAACGACCTGGTCGTCTCCGACCTGCAGGTCTCCCGCCACCACGCGGAGTTCCACGCCACGCCCGACGGCCGCTTCGAGATCCGCGACCTCGGCTCGCACAACGGCACGTACGTCAACGGCCAGCCGATCCCCAAGGGCGGCTCGGCGCAGCTCGGCCCGACCGACATCGTCGGCGTGGGCCACTCGACGTTCCGCATCGTCGGCGACCGGCTCGAGGAGTTCGTCGACACCGGTGAGGTGTCCTTCTCCGCCCGCCACCTGACCGTCACGGTCGACGGCGGCAAGCAGATCCTGAAGGACGTCTCCTTCGGCGTGCCGGAGAAGTCCCTCGTCGCGGTCATCGGCCCCTCCGGCTCCGGCAAGTCGACGCTGCTGAAGGCGCTCACCGGCTACCGGCCCGCCGACCAGGGCGAAGTGCTGTACGACAACCGCAACCTGTACAAGCAGTTCGCCGAACTGCGCCAGCGCATCGGCCTGGTGCCGCAGGACGACATCCTGCACAAGGAGCTGACCGTCAAGAAGGCCCTCACGTACGCGGCCAAGCTGCGCTTCCCGGCCGACACCACGGCCGCCGAGCGCGAGGCCCGCATCGACGAGGTGCTGCGCGAGCTCAAGCTCGACATCCACGCCGACAAGAAGGTCACCTCCCTCTCCGGCGGCCAGCGCAAGCGCGTCTCCGTCGCCCTGGAGCTGCTGACCAAGCCGTCGCTGATCTTCCTGGACGAGCCGACCTCCGGCCTCGACCCGGGCATGGACCGCGACGTCATGCAGTTGCTGCGCGGCCTGGCCGACGACGGCCGCACGGTCCTCGTCGTCACCCACTCGGTGGCCGAACTGGCGCTGTGCGACAAGCTGCTGGTGATGGCGCCGGGCGGTTCGGTGGCCTACTTCGGCCCGCCCGAGGAGGCGCTGAACTTCTTCGGCTACGACAGCTGGGCCGACGTCTTCTCCGCCTTCGAGAACTACCGCGACTACGACTGGGCGGGCCGCTGGAAGGGCTCGCAGCACTACCAGCGGTACGCCGCGGACATCGACGCCGTCGCCCCGCAGGCCGTGCACATGCCGCCGCCGCAGGCGATCAGGCCGCCCAAGCCGCAGAGCTGGGGCTCGCAGCTGCTGACCCTGGTCCGCCGCTACTGCGCGGTCATCGCCTCCGACAAGGGCTTCATGGCGCTGACCGTGATCCTGCCCGCCGTGCTGGGCGCGGTCAGCCTGCTCATCGACTCCGACAAGGGCCTGCTGGTCAACCCGGTCAACCCGCGCACCGGCATCCCCGTGCCGAACGGCACGGCCACCACCGTCCTGCTGATCCTGTCCGTCGGCGCCTGCTTCGCCGGGGCCGCGAACTCGGTGCGCGAGCTGATCAAGGAGCGGGTCATCTACGAACGGGAGCGCGCCACCGGCCTGTCCCGCTCGGCGTACCTGATGTCCAAGGTGATCGTGCTGGGCGCCATCACCGTGCTGCAGGGACTCATGGTCGGCGTGATCGGCTTCTCCAGCCGGGAGATCCCCGACCAGGGCCTGATCCTCGGCCACGCCACCCTCGTCGAGCTGTGCCTGCCCGTCATGGCGCTCGGCTTCACCTCGATGATGGTCGGCCTGGTCATCTCCTCGCTGGTGAAGACCGCCGAGAAGACCATGCCGCTGCTGGTGATGTTCGCCATCATCCAGGTGGTCTTCACCGGCTGCCTGTTCACCCTGCACGGCACGGCCGGCGTCAACGAGTTCTCGTACCTGATGCCGTCGCGCTGGGCGGTCGCCGCGGCCGGCACCACGCTGGACTTCAACAAGATCAGCCCGAACACCGACGACCCCACCAGCACCGACCCGCTGTGGGACCATCAGGCCTCGGCCTGGTCCATGGACATGGCCGCGCTGATCGCGCTCGGCGTGATCTGCGGCTTCCTCGTCGCCCGCTTCCTGCGCCGTCACGAACCCGAGGTCATGCGCAAGTAGCCATGTGCAAGTAGGCGTGCGCGAGCAGTCGTGCGCGAGCCGGCGGACCGTACGGCAGGCGAGCCGGCCGGTACGAGCCGAAGGGCGGCACCCCGTCAGGAGGGTGCCGCCCTTCGCGTGTGCGGTCGAAAGGCCCGCGCCTGCCTCTCAGTACGCGCTGTAGACGTTGTCGATGGAGCCGTAGCGGTGCGCCGCGTAGTTGGCGGCGGCGGTGATGTTGGCGACCGGGTCGTAGATGTCCCACGACGTGCCCGGCACGTGGTACGCGGCGAAGGTGGGCGGGATCACCTGCAGCAGGCCCTTGGACGGCACGCCGTTGATGGCGTTGATGTCCCAGTTGTTGATGGCGCGGGGGTTGCCGGACGACTCCCGCATGATGTTGCGGTACAGGCCGTGGTAGGAGCCCGGGATGCGGCGCTCCTTCATGATGTCCAGCGCGTGCCGGATCCAGCCGTCCAGGTTGTTGGCGTAGGACTGGGCGGCGACCGTCCGCATCCGCGGGCGCTGCGCGGAGCGGTTCGCGGCCTGACCGGCCCTGCGCGCGGCCTCGGCCCGCTTCTTCGCGGCGGCCTCGGCGGCGGCCTTCTGCGCGGCGGCCCGCTTCCGGGCGGCGGCCTCGGCGGCCGCCTTCTTCGCGGCGGCGGCCTTCCGGGCCGCCTCGGCGGCGGCCTTCTTCCTCGCCTCGATGGCCTCGAGCTTGACGCCGACGTCCGCCATCTGGTCGGTGACGCTGCCCTTGACGCCGGTGACGCCGGTGACGCCGGTGACGCCGGTGACGCCGCCCTTGACGCCGTGGAGTCGCTCCGAGCCGTACGCCACCTGGCGGCCGGCGGAGGCCGGTTCGGCCGTGGTCGTGTGGCCGCCGCCGGGGACCGCGGCGAGCGCGAGGGCGGCGGCGCTCAGCGTGCCGGCGCCGGCGAGCGCGATCCTGTGGGTTGTGGTCAGGCGGCGACTGCAGCCGCCGAGGAGGCTGTACTTGGGCATGCGAAAGGGACCTCTTCGAATGACGCGGAATCGCTCCTCGGACGTCGAGGTGGCGGGGAGACGGGTACGTCCCGCACGAACGCCGCGGGCGGAAAACCCGCGGCGCTGAGCGACGGCAGTCATTCTTAGCGGCCGCAAAAATTTACGGCAAAAGTGCGACATACGACCCCGGGTAGTGGATCAGGGAATGCGAAAGCGGGGCAGATCGGACCGTCTGCCCCGCTCACGCGGCTGATCCCCGGTCTCCTAAGGGCCCTCGTACGTGAGGTACGCCCTGTGCGCGGGCTCACACCGGCGGCCCGCCGGCCTCACCCCGCGTTGCTGTCGCGACGCGCAGCGTGAGGCGTCTGCCCGGGCTTTCCGGGGGTCCCGGGCTTCCCGGGCTCCCCGGGCTCCCCGAGCTCCCCGGGCTCCCCGAGCTCCCGGGGCTTCCTGGGAGGACGCCCGGAAGGCCCGGGGAGAAGGAGATGCACGTCCCCGAACTCGTGCCACAGGTAGCGCCCGCGCAGCGCCTCCTCGTACGCGCGGTCCACCGCCGCCCGCCCCGCGACCGCCTCCAGCATCAGCAGGTGCGAGGCCTGCGGCTCGTGCAGTCCGGTCAGCAGGCCGTCCACGACCCGCACCCCGCGCTCCGGCATGACCACCAGGTTCGTCCAGCCCGCGGCCGCCCGCACCACCCCGTCCGGCCCGGCCGCCGACTCCACCGCCCGCACCGCCGTCGTCCCCACGGCGACGACCCTGCCGTCCCCCGCCCGCACGGCGTTGATCAGCCGCGCCGACGCCTCCGGCACCGCGAACCGCTCCGGATACGGCGGCTCGTGCGCCTCCGCCGACGACACGCCCGTGTGCAGCGTCACCGGCGCGAACTGCACCCCCCGGCTCACCAGCTCCGCCACCAGCCGCGCCGTGAAGGGCCGCGCCGCGCTCGGCATCTCCGCGCTGCCCGCCCCGTCCGGCGACGGCAGCGCGAACACCGTCTGGTACGCCGACAGCGGCTGGTCCCGTTCCGTGTAGGCGTACCGGATGGGCCGCCCGTACTCCCGCAGCAGCCCGCCCACGTCCGCTCCGGACGCGCGTACCCACCACAACCGGTCCCCACGCGCGCTCAGTGGCTCCTCCATGACCAGCCTCACACCCGCCGGCAGCCGCACCACGGAAGCGCCCGCCGCCCCCACCCCTCTCCCCGCGCGCGGGCGCGTGGTGCCCCGCCCGTCCGGATCCCGCAGCTCCACGGCCCACCGCCCGTCGTCGCCGCGCGTGGAGAAGTGCACCACCACACGCGCGTCCCCGAGCCGGCCGTCCACCGCGGCGGGCAGCGTGGGCGAGGTGTTCACGATCAGCAGATCCCCCGCCCGCAGCAGCCGCGGCAGCTCCCGGAACGCGTGGTGCGACACCTTGGTGCCGTGCGACACCAGCAGCCGTACGGCGTCCCGGTCCAGCCCGGGGCCGCGCTGCTCCGCCGGCACCCGCGCCGACAGCTCCTCCGGCACCCGCAGCACCGGTGTCACCGCCCCTGCGCGAGCAGAGCCGACGCCGTGTACCGGCCGCTGTCCGGCCGCTCGTCCAGCAGCCGCAGGAAGGCCGGCACCACACGCGCCGGCGCCGGCCGCGGCGCGTCGTCGTCCGGTACGGCCGCCGCGTACAGCTCCGTCGCCATGTCCCCGGGGTCCACCGCCCACACCCGCAGCGCCGGCTCCTCCACGGCCAGCACCGCCGCCAGCCGGTCCAGGGCCGCCTTGGACGCCCCGTAGCCGCCCCACGTGGCGTACGCCTCGACGGCCGCGTCCGAGCTGACCGCGATCACCGCGCCCGCCGCCGAGGCGCGCAGCGCCGGCAGCGCCTCCTGGACCAGGCCGAGCGCGGCCACCGTGTTCACCTCCAGCGCCCTGCGCAGCCCGGACAGCGGCAAGTGGGCCAGCGTGACCAGCGGCTCGGCGCCCAGCGCGCTCGCGTTGTGCACCAGCAGGTCGACCCCGCCCAGCTCGCGGGCGGCCGCCACCAGCGCGGCCCGGTGCCCGGCGTCCACGACGTCCCCGGGCAGCGCCGCCACCCGCGTGCCGTGCGCGGCCACCGCCGCCTCCGCCTCCTTCAGCGCGCCGGCGCCCCGGGCGTCCAGCACCAGGTCCCAGCCGCGCGCCGCGAGCGCCTCGGCCAGGGCGCGCCCCAGCCCCTTCGACGCCCCCGTGACGATCGCCACCGACATGGCCGTTCCTCCGTTCCGCGCTCCCGTCCGGCGCGTCCTCACCGTAGGAACGGCACCCTCCGGGCCGCCTCGGCCACGGGCCGCAACCCGCCCGGTCCCCTCGCCCTAGGGCCGCGGTCCGCCGCCCGGAGCCGTAAGCCCACGGTCCGCCGCCCGCCGCCGTAGGCCCAAGGGCCGCCGCCCGGAGCCGTAGGCCCGCGGGCCACCGCCCGGTTCCGCAAGGCCCGCGGACCGCCGCCCCGACCCGCGGCCGCGGTCCTAGGACCACCGGTCCACTCCGGGGCCGTCACTGGTCCGATCCGGCCGGCCACCCCCGCCGGTACCGTGAGGACATGAGTCGACAAGGCCCCCGGTCCGGTCTCGCCGCGGTGAGCTCCGCGCTGCTGGCCATGAGCAGGCACCTGGAGGTGCGCGACGTCCTGAAGACGATCGTCGCCTCGGCCCGCGAGCTGCTCGACGCCGAGTACGCCGCCCTCGGCGTCCCCGACGACCACGGCGGCTTCGCCCAGTTCGTGGTCGACGGCGTCAGCGACGAGCAGTGGCGCGCCATCGGCCCCCTGCCGCGCCAGCACGGCATCCTCGCCGCGATGCTGCAGGAGGCGAAGGCCGAGCGCCTCGCCGACGTGCGCAAGGACCCCCGCTTCGAGGGCTGGCCCGCCGCCCACCCCGAACTGGCCGACTTCCTGGGCCTGCCCGTCCGCGACGGCGACGAGGTCATCGGCGCGCTGTTCCTGGCCAACAAGCGGCGTCCCGCGGGGGAGCACTCCCCGGGCCGGGAGCCGCGGGGCGGCTGCGGCTTCACCGAGGAGGACGAGGAGCTGCTGTCCATCCTCGCCCAGCACGCGGCGATCGCCCTCACCAACGCCCGCCTGTACGAGCGCAGCCGCGAGCTGACCATCGCCGAGGAGCGCTCCCGGCTCGCCCACGAACTGCACGACGCCGTCAGCCAGAAGCTCTTCTCCCTGCGCCTGACCGCGCAGGCCGCCGCCCGCCTCGTCGACCGCGACCCGGCGCGCGCCAAGGGCGAACTGCGGCGGGTGGCCGCCCTCGCCGCCGAGGCTGCCGACGAACTGCGCGCCGCCGTCGTGGAGTTGCGGCCCGCTGCCCTGGACGAGGACGGCCTCGTCGCCACCCTCCGCACCCAGGTCCAGGTCCTCGACCGCGCCCACACCGCGCGTGTCACCTTCACCGCCGACGGCGTGCGGGCCCTGCCCTCCGCCCAGGAGGAGGCGATGCTCCGCGTCGCCCAGGAGGCCCTGCACAACGCGCTGCGGCACTCCGGCGCCCGGCGTGTCGACGTCACCCTGGAGCGGCGCGGCGGCAAGGCCGTGCTGCGCGTCGCCGACGACGGCCGCGGTTTCGACCCGCGCTCCGTGCGCCGCGCCGGACGCCACCTCGGCCTGGTCTCCATGCGGGACCGGGCCAACGGCGTCGGCGGCCGCCTCACCGTGGAATCGGCGCCCGGCAAGGGCACCACGATCGAGATGGAGGTCCCCGGTGGCTGACCCGGTCAGGGTGCTGCTCGTCGACGACCACCAGGTGGTCCGCCGCGGCCTGCGCACCTTTCTGGAGGTACAGGACGACATAGAGGTGGTGGGGGAGGCCGCGGACGGCGCCGAGGGGGTCGCCCGCGCCGAGGAACTCCGGCCCGACGTCGTCCTGATGGACATCAAGATGCCCGGCATGGACGGCGTCGAGGCGCTGCGCCGGCTCCGCGAGCTCGGCAACCCCGCGCGCGTGCTCGTCGTCACCAGCTTCACCGAGCAGCGCACGGTCGTCCCGGCCCTGCGCGCGGGCGCCGCCGGGTACGTCTACAAGGACGTGGACCCCGACGCCCTCGCCGGCGCCATCCGCTCGGTGCACGCCGGGCACATACTGCTCCAGCCCGAGGTCGCCGACGCCCTGCTCACCCAGGAGGAGGGCGGTGGCGGCCAGGGCAGGGCGGGTGCGCTCACCGAGCGGGAGCGCGAGGTGCTCGGCCTCATCGCGGACGGCCGTTCCAACCGGGAGATCGCCCGCGCGCTCGTCCTGTCCGAGAAGACGGTGAAGACGCACGTGTCGAACATCCTGATGAAGCTCGACCTCGCGGACCGCACCCAGGCGGCGCTGTGGGCCGTACGCCACGGCCTGACCGGATGACCGGCTGACCGGCTGGCCGCCTGGCCGCCTGATCGCCTGACCGGCCGGTCTCCGGGGCCCGGTGACCACGCGGAAGGTTCCCCTCCGGACCGAGATTCATACTGTCGTGGGAATGTCGCCCGAACGGCGTATCCCGGGCCGGCCCCGGCCGTTCTCCAGTGCGTGCTGCGGCGCCTGCCGCAGTGATCGCAAGGAGGGGTTTCGACAGTGAAGAACCTGAAGAAGGCAGTGGCCGTGACGATGGTGGCCGGTGGCCTGATGGCCGCCGGAGCCGGTGTGGCCTCCGCCACCGAAGGCACCCACGGCGCCCACGCCGCCGGCGCGGCCGCGGGCTCCCCGGGCGTCGTCTCCGGCAACCTGATCCAGGCGCCGGTCCACGCCCCGGTCAACGCCGTCGGCAACAGCGTGAACGTCATCGGTGTGCTGAACCCCGCCTTCGGCAACCTCGGCCTCAACCGCTGACCCCGGCCCGCCGCCGTTCCCACCGCAGGACCTCCCGGGACTCCCGCCCGGGAGGTCCTCCCACGAGCCGCGGGCACCCGTCACCGCACCCCCCGCTCCCGCTCCTCCACGACGGAGTTGTACGCGGCGACCCGCGCCCGCCGAGCCGTCCGCTCCACCGGCCGCAGCGCGGCCGCCCGCGCCGCCATCTCGCCGGCGCTCACCGCGCCCCCGGGCCCGTTCTCGTACGCGACGCGGACCAGCAGCCCGACCCGCCGCGCCATCTCCAGCACCCGCACGGCACGCCCCGGATAGCCGGGGGCGAGCACCTCCCCGCCCTTGTCGGCACGTGCCCGGTAGGCGTCGATCGCCGCCTCCGCCACCGGCCCCGACCCGGCGACGTCCAGCCGCGTCAGCACCTCCGTCGCCTCCCGCAGGGCCTCCGCCAGCTCCCGCTCGGCCTCCCCGAGCGAGGGCACGTCGGCGGGCGGTGCCTCCCGCACCGGCAGGCAGTGCCAGACCACCTCGGTGTGCACGTCGCCCTCGGGCCCGGCCTCGTGCACCTCCGGCACCAGCCCGTACGCGGCCCCGTGGCAGACCACCGCCTCCTCAGCCTCCAGCGCCCGCGCGTTGAACTCCGGCGGCCCGCTCAGCCCCAGCGGATGCCCCGGCGCGGGCAGCGCGACCCGCAGCCCCGTCGCGCCCAGCGACCGCAGCCGCCCCAGCGCCAGCGCGATCCCCACGGGCGCCGGCTCGCCCGGCAGCCCCTCCACCCGGTGGACGGCGTCGTCCCCGACGATCGCGGTCACGGTGTCATCAGGCGGGACGAGTCCGGCGAAAAAGGCGTTTCCCCAAGCGGCGAGGCGTCCAGAACGCGGTTCCGACAGCATGCCCCCCACCCTAAGGACCGGACCGATGGAATGGCCGGGCCGACCTGTGGCGTAGATTCGTTCAGGGCTGCGCCCACCGGCGCGGCGGCCCGATCCACAGGCGTACGCGACAGCCGAGACCGGCCGACTGCAAGGGGAGACAACGCGCTCATGAGCGATGTTCTGGAGCTTCAGGACGTATCCGTGGTCCGCGAGGGCCGGGCTCTGGTGGACCAGGTCTCCTGGTCGGTCAAGGAGGGCGAGCGCTGGGTCATCCTGGGCCCGAACGGCGCGGGCAAGACCACCCTCCTCAACGTCGCCTCCACCTACCTCTTCCCCAGCACCGGCACCGCCACCGTCCTCGGCGAGACCCTCGGCAGGCCCGGCACCGACGTCTTCGAGCTGCGCCCCCGCATCGGCGTGGCCGGCATCGCCCTCGCCGACAAGCTGCCCAAGCGCCAGACCGTCCTGCAGACCGTGCTCACCGCCGCCTACGGCATGACGGCCACCTGGCGGGAGGACTACGAGGAGGTCGACGAGCGGCGCGCCCGCGCCTTCCTGGACCGCCTCGGCATGTCCGAGTACCTCGACCGCAAGTTCGGCACCCTTTCCGAGGGCGAGCGCAAGCGCACCCTGATCGCCCGCGCCCTGATGACCGACCCCGAGCTGCTGCTCCTCGACGAGCCCGCCGCCGGACTCGACCTCGGCGGCCGCGAGGATCTCGTACGCCGCCTCGGTCGCCTCGCCCGCGACCCCATCGCCCCCTCCATGATCATGGTCACGCACCACGTGGAGGAGATCCCGCCCGGCTTCACCCACGTTCTGATGCTCCGCCAGGGCAAGGTCCTCACCGCCGGCCCGATCGACCTGGAGCTCACCTCCCGCAACCTCTCCCACTGCTTCGGCCTCCCGCTCGTCGTCGAGCGCGTCGGCGACCGCTGGACGGCGCAGGGCCTGCCGCTGTCCTGACGCTGTGCCGGCACTGCCCTGATGTCCTGAGCGCGCCCCCGCCCCGCCCCGCGCGCCCTGTCCGCCGGGCACCCGTGGCCCTACCATGACAACGTGAACGACATCGACGCATGGGTGTGGTGGCTCGTCGGCGCCGCGGCGCTGGGCATCCCGCTCGTGATGACCGCCATGCCCGAGTTCGGGATGTTCGCCGTGGGAGCCGTCGCCGCCGCGGTCGCCGCCGGACTCGGCGCGGGAGTCGTCCTGCAGGTCCTCGTCTTCGTCGTCGTCTCGGTCGCCCTGATCTCCGTCGTCCGCTCCCTCGCGGCCCGGTACACCGTGCAGCGCCCCCAACTGGCCACGGGCATCGACGCGTTGAAGGGCAAGCAGGCCGTCGTGCTGGAACGCGTCGACGGCACCGGCGGCCGTATCAAGCTCGCCGGGGAGGTGTGGTCGGCACGCGCCCTCGACACCGACCGCACCTACGAGGTGGGCCAGCAGGTGGACGTCGTCGACATCGAGGGGGCGACGGCGATCGTCCTCTGATCCGGCACGACCGGTACGACCGGCACGACCCTCGCGCGACGCGACCCGGGCGCACACCCGGCCGGAGTGAACACCCGGCCGGTGTGAACGTCCAACCGCGGTGAACACCCGGCACGTCCCGCGCGGTTCTGCCAGACTCGACCAGCAAGATCTTCAACAACCATAAGATCTTCCGAGAGCGATCTTCCGAGCGCCGAGGCGGAGAAGGGTACGGGGAGCGACGATGGAACCGGTCATCATCGTCTTGATCATCCTGGTGGTGTTGGTGTTCATCGCCCTGATCAAGACCATCCAAGTCATCCCGCAGGCCAGTGCCGCCATCGTCGAGCGCTTCGGCCGCTACACACGGACCCTGAACGCGGGCCTCAATATCGTCGTCCCGTTCATCGACACCATCCGCAACCGCATCGACCTGCGCGAACAGGTCGTCCCCTTCCCGCCGCAGCCGGTGATCACCCAGGACAACCTGGTCGTCAACATCGACACCGTCATCTACTACCAGGTCACCGACCCGCGGGCCGCGACCTACGAGGTCGCCAGCTACATCCAGGCCATCGAACAGCTCACCGTCACCACGCTGCGCAACATCATCGGCGGCATGGACCTGGAGCGCACCCTGACCTCCCGCGAGGAGATCAACGCCGCCCTGCGCGGCGTCCTCGACGAGGCCACCGGCAAGTGGGGCATCCGCGTCAACCGCGTCGAGCTCAAGGCCATCGAGCCGCCCACCTCCATCCAGGACTCGATGGAGAAGCAGATGCGCGCCGACCGCGACAAGCGCGCCGCCATCCTCACCGCGGAAGGCACCCGCCAGGCCGCCATCCTCACCGCCGAGGGCGAGAAGCAGGCCGCGATCCTGCGCGCCGAGGGCGAGGCCAGGGCCGCCGCCCTCAAGGCCGAGGGCGAGGCCCAGGCGATCCGCACCGTCTTCGAGTCCATCCACGCCGGCGACCCGGACCAGAAGCTGCTCTCCTACCAGTACCTGCAGATGCTCCCGAAGATCGCCGAGGGCGACGCCAACAAGCTCTGGATCGTCCCCAGCGAGATCGGCGACGCCCTCAAGGGCCTCTCCGGCGCCTTCGGCAACTTCGCGCCCACCAACGGCAATGCGGGCGGCGGCGGCACCTCCGGCGGCAACCGGGGCACCGGCGAACGCCGTGAACGGCCCCCCATCGACTGAGGACCGACTGAGGATCAACTGAGGCGACCGGGCACCCTGCCCACGGCATCCACGGCATCCACGGCATCCACGGCGCCCACGACACGACGGTGGCCCGCCCCTCGCCCGAGGGGCGGGCCACCGTCACACGCGCCCGCGACCGCCTACGCCGCCGTCGACCGGGCCAGCCACTCCGGCAGCGTGTCGAAGTCCTCCCGGCCCAGCGCCAGCAGCATCGCGTCGGCCGGCGTCGGCTCGAACGGCTGGTGCAGCAGCGTCATCCCCGCCTCCTGAGGAGTGCGGTTCGCCTTGCGGTGGTTGTCCTCCGCGCACGCGGCGACCGTGTTCAGCCACGTGTCCCGGCCGCCCTGCGACCGCGGCACCACGTGGTCCACGGTCGTCGCGCGCTTCCCGCAGTACGCGCACCGGTGCCGGTCCCGCACCAGCACCCCCCGCCGCGACCACGGAGCCTGTCTTCGGAAGGGCACCCGTACGTACCTGCACAGCCGGATCACCCGGGGTGCCGGTATGTCGACCGCGGCTCCGCGCATCCGCAGTTCGGGATGGGCCTGCTCGACGACCGCCTTGTCCTGGAGCACCAGCACGACGGCCCGGTTCAGGGTCACCGTCGACAGCGGCTCGAAGCTCGCGTTCAGCACCAGCGTGTCCCGCATCCAGCCCACCTCCCGTGTGCACCGGCCCACCCCCTGGCGGGCTGGGACCAACTTTGGCCGGGCACGCCGGGATGGACAACGCAATATCCGCCGCTCCCGCGAGAGGGGTGGCCCCCGCGGCCCCCGGGAACAAAAATGCCCGCCCCTGATCACTTCCAAGACCAGGGGCGGGAAAACGTACGGTGAACGGTCGGCTGAAAATCACCCCTCGCCCGGCCCGGGGCTCAGCCCTCCGCGGGCACCTCGTACTCGCCGATGAGCTGAGCCCGCGCCAGCGTGTGGAACCGCAGGTTGAAGCCGACCACCGCGGGCGTGGCGTCCGCGTCCGGGCCCAGCTTCTCCTGGTCCACGGCGTACACCGTGAACACGTACCGGTGCGGGCCGTCCCCGGGCGGCGGCGCCGCACCGCCGAACTCCTTGCTGCCGTAGTCGTTGCGCACCTGCACGGCGCCCTCCGGCAGCCCCTCGAACCTGCCGCTGCCCGCACCCGCCGGCAGTTCCGTCACCGAGGCCGGGATGTCGAACACGACCCAGTGCCAGAACCCGCTGCCCGTCGGGGCGTCCGGGTCGAAGCACGTGACGGCGAAGCTCTTGGTCTCCGGCGGGAAACCCTCCCACCGCAGCTGCGGCGAGGTGTTGCCGCCCGCGTAGACCTGGGCGTCCTTGAGCCGCGCGCCCGGCTCGATGTCGTCGCTCGTCACGGTGAACGACGGCACGGGCGGGTGGAAGTCGTGCGGCAGCGGCGGCCTTTTGAGCTCGGTCACCTCGGTACCTCCTGATCGGGAATCGTTCGTTCCCGAGACTAGTCCCGCGACTAGAACCAGCTGCGCTTGCTGCCCACCTCGGCGATCCACTGGTGGAGGTACGCCGCCCAGTCGGTCCCCTGGTAGTCGTGCAGCCCCACCTGGAACGCCCGGTAGGTGTCGCTGCCCTCGCTGAACAGACCCGGCTTCTTGTCCATCTCCAGCACGACGTCCATCGCGTGCTCGTCCGCCACGAAGCTCAGCTCCACCTGGTTCAGGCCCCGGTACTGCTGCGGCGGGAAGAACTCGATCTCCTGGTAGAACGGCAGCTTCTGCCGCGTTCCCCGGATGTGCCCGCGCTCCATGTCCGCGTTCTTGAACCGGAACCCGAGCTGGATGAACGCGTCCAGGATCGCCTTCTGCGCCGGCAGCGGATGCACGTTGATCGGGTCCAGGTCCGTGGAGTCCACCGCCCGCGCGATCGCCAGCTCCGTCGTCACTCCGATGTGCATGCCGCGCAGCGTCTGCCCGTCGATCATCGTGACCGGCGTCTCCCACGGGATGTCCAGCGTGAACGGCACCGCGTGCACCGCGTTCGCCCGCAGCTCGAAGGCGCCGCCGAGCCGCACCTTCGTGAACTCGATGTCCTGCCGGTACTCCTGGTCGCCGCTCTCCACCTCGACCTTGGCCTGCAGCCCGACCGACAGTCCCTCGATCTGCTGGTTGACCGACCCGCCCTGGATGCGCACCTCACCCTGGACGACACCGCCCGGCACCACGTTGTCCTCCGCCAGCACCGTCTCGACCGAGGCCCCGCCGGCCCCCAGGCTCGCCAGCAGCTTCTTGAACGCCATCTCTCTCCCTCTCCCAACTCTCCAGCCGTGGATCCCTGATCTCTGATTCCTGATCCCGTGGATCCCTGATCCCTGAGAACGCGATCCGGCCGTGACCGGTTCCGCACCGCATCCGGCGCCCACACCCTGGCAAGACCGGCGCCCGCCGACCACCCCCACGCGCCGATCCGCGTGCAGTACGCTCGGAGGGCATGATCGCGACCCCCGACCGTACGCCCCTGCCCAGGGAGTTCTTCGACCGGCCCGTCCTGGAGGTCGCCCCCGATCTGCTGGGCCGCGTCCTCGTCCGCAGCACCTCCGACGGCCCGATCGCGCTCCGCCTGACGGAGGTCGAGGCATACGACGGCCCGAACGACCCCGGCTCCCACGCCTACCGTGGCCGCACCCCCCGCAACGAAGTCATGTTCGGCCCGCCCGGACACGTGTACGTCTACTTCACCTACGGCATGTGGTTCTGCATGAACCTCGTGTGCGGACCCGAGGGCCGCGCCAGCGCCGTCCTGCTGCGCGCCGGCGAGATCGTCGAGGGCGCCGAGCTCGCCCGCACCCGACGGCTCTCGGCCCGCAACGACAAGGAACTCGCCAAAGGCCCCGCCCGCCTGGCGACGGCCCTGGGCGTGGACCGCGCCCTCAACGGCACCGACGCCTGCGCCTCCGGCGACACCCCCCTGCGCATCCTCGCCGGCACCCCCGTCCCCACCGACCAGGTCAGCAGCGGCCCCCGCACCGGCGTGGCCGGCGACGGCGCCGTCCACCCCTGGCGCTTCTGGATCACCAACGACCCGACGGTGAGCCCCTACCGGGCCCACGTGCCCCGCCGCCGGCGCACCTGACGCGACTTGACGCGCCGCCCGCAGGTCCGTAATGTGGCCCGAGCCGCTGGAACCGGTGCCGTGATCGGCGATCACCGGTGACCGGGAGCGGTACACCCACTACCTACGACTTCCCCTTCGGCGGGGCCGGATTCGGCGTGCCTGCGTGCCCGAATTCCGAACTCCGCGGAACTCGATTATGAGGTGCCGGGGAAATCGGCTAGCGTAGTGAATGTCGAAAGGCCGACGGACGGAAGTCCGCCGGTACTGGACATCCCGCCGACCGGGAATCGGATCAAGCAAAGGATCTGATAGAGTCGGAAACACCGAAGGGAAGCGCCCGGAGGAAAGCCCGGGACCGAGGGGTCCGGGGTGAGTACGAAGGAAGCGGTTGTTCCTTGAGAACTCAACAGCGTGCCAAAAGTCAACGCCAGATATGTTGATGCCCCGTCCGCCGGGCCGTCCGGTCTGGTGGCGAGGTTCCTTTGAAACACACACAGCGAGGACGCTGGGAGCCGGGGGGACGATTCCTCCTTCCTGGTTCCGCTCTCGTGGTGGTTGCCCCGGAGTACCGGGGAAGGCATTCACGGAGAGTTTGATCCTGGCTCAGGACGAACGCTGGCGGCGTGCTTAACA
>NZ_BMWH01000051.1 GCF_014651135.1 Streptomyces echinoruber | reverse complement strand
CCACCGGAGTGGCGATCCCCGCGCACCAGGTCATGATCTTCAGGGTGTACGGGCTGGACGAGGCGTTGCTGACCGTCAGGCTCCAGGCCGGGTTCAGCGTGGACGGCATCACGTCCGGGAAGAGCGTGAGGAACAGCATCGCCACGGCGGCCACGACGGTGACGCCGGACAGCGCGAACGCCCACCCCTCCCGTCCGGCCTGGTTGGCGACGAGCGCGGCGACCAGCGCGGCGGCCGCCACGACCAGCGCCACCAGGCTCGCACCGTCACCGCGGTCGGCCTGCGTCCACAGCAGGAATCCCAGCACCGGCACCGCGGTGACGAGCCCGACGCGAAGAGCCAGCCTCCGGGCGCGCTCCCGGATGTCGCCGAGGGTCTTCAGCGCCGTGAACACCGCGCCGTGGAAGGTGAACAGCGACAGCGTCACCAGGCCGCCGAGCAGCGCATACGGGTTGAGCAGGTCCCAGAAGCCGCCCACGTACTCCAGGTTCCGGTCGATCTTCACGCCCCGCACGATGTTGCCGAAGGCCACGCCCCACAGGAACGCGGGGACGAGCGAGGACCAGAAGATCGCCGTCTCCCAGTTGCGCTGCCAGTGCTCCTCCGTTCGCTTCGCGCGGTACTCGAAGGCGACGCCGCGGACGATCAGGCAGACCAGGATGATCAGCAGCGGGAGGTAGAAGCCGGAGAACAGCGTGGCGTACCACTCGGGGAAGGCGGCGAAGGTGGCGCCGCCCGCCGTGAGCAGCCAGACCTCGTTGCCGTCCCAGACCGGGCCGATGGTGTTGATGAGCACCCGCTTCTCGGCCCGGTCACGGGCGAGCAGCCTGGTGAGGATGCCGACCCCGAAGTCGAAGCCCTCCAGGAAGAAGTAGCCGATCCACAGGACGGCGATCAGGACGAACCAGACGTCGTGCAGTTCCATGTCTGTGCAGCTCCCTCGGCCTAGTACGAGAAGGCCATCGGCTTGTCGGCGTCCCGGGAGTCGCCGCCGATCTTCGTGGGCGGGTTGAAGTCGGACTCGGTCAGCTCCGGCGGACCGGCCTTGACGTACTTGGCGAGCAGCTTGACCTCGATGACGGCGAGGATCGCGTACAGCGCCGTGAACACGGTCATCGAGGTGATGACCTCGCCCTGGGAAACACCGGGGGAGACCGCGTCACCGGTCTGCAGGACGCCGTAGACGACCCACGGCTGGCGGCCCATCTCGGTGAAGATCCAGCCCCAGGAGTTGGCGATCAGCGGGAAGGCCAGCGTCAGGGCGGCGATACGCCAGTACCACTTGGTCAGGTTCGGGCCGAGCGCCTTGTTCTTGAACAGGACCAGGTGCGGCACCTCGTCCTCACCGGCCCTCAGGTGCTGCGGCAGCATGAACCTCTTGCGGGTCAGCCAGAGGCCGGCCAGGCCGAGGGCGAAGGACGCCATGCCGAAGCCGATCATCCAGCGGAAGCCCCAGAAGGTGACCGGGATGTTGGGCCGGTAGTCGCCGGGGCCGTACTTGTGCTGCTCGGCCTTGTTGACGTCGTTGATGCCGGGGACGTGCGAGGTGAAGTCGTCGTTGGCGAGGAAGGACAGCAGACCGGGGATCTCGATGGCGACGGAGTTGTGGCCCTTGTCCACGTCGCCGTAGGCGAAGATCGAGAAGGGGGCGGAGTTTTGGCCGTCCCACAGCGCCTCGGCGGCGGCCATCTTCATCGGCTGCTGCTTGAACATGACCTTGCCGAGCACGTCACCGCTGACCGCGGTGAGCAGGCCGGCGATGACCACGGTGACCAGGCCCAGCCGCAGCGAGGTCTTCATCACCGGGACGTGCTTCTTGCGGGCCAGGTGGAAGGCCGCGATGCCGACCATGAAGGCGCCGCCGGTCAGGAAGGCCGCGGAGAGGGTGTGGAAGACCTGGCTCAGGGCGGTGTTCTGGGTGAGCACGGCCCAGAAGTCGGTGAGCTCGGCGCGGCCCTTGGCCTTGTCGATCCGGTAGCCGACGGGGTGCTGCATCCAGGAGTTGGCGGCGAGGATGAAGTACGCCGACAGGATCGTGCCGAGCGAGACCATCCATATGCAGGCCAGGTGGATCTTCTTGGGCAACCTGTCCCAGCCGAAGATCCACAGGCCGATGAAGGTCGACTCGAAGAAGAAGGCGATCAGTGCCTCGAAGGCGAGCGGGGCACCGAAGATGTCACCGACGAAGCGGGAGTAGTCGGACCAGTTCATGCCGAACTGGAACTCCTGCACGATGCCGGTGACCACGCCCATCGCGATGTTGATCAGGAACAGCTTGCCCCAGAACTTGGTTGCCCTGAGGTACTTCTCCGTCTCCGTTCGCACCCAGGCGGTCTGCAGCCCGGCCGTGAGGGCGGCGAGGGAGATCGTCAGGGGGACGAAGAGGAAGTGGTAGACGGTGGTGATGCCGAACTGCCAGCGCGCCAGGGTCTCCGGCGCCAATGCCAGGTCCACGTCGTCGCTCCTTACTTCGCCGTGGGGCAGCAGTTTGTGAAAGCGTTCACATTCACAAGCAATTATGGCCCACCGCCATCGCCCCTCAGAGGGAGGGGGGCTTGATCAACGGACCAGGAAGTCCGCCGCCGGAAGGCCGATGACCCCCTCTGACGTGGGGTTTTCCAGGAACTTCGACGTCAGGGCGTCGCCACCTGCCTCTACCGCACACGCCTGAGCAGGGAGGTGTATTTCGTCACAGGTGCCGCCGTTTCACGTGAAACAGCCGCCCGACAGGCCGCCGAGCCGGGCGCTGGCGCCTTCCGCGCCGACGGCGGCACCCAGCCTCGACCTTGGCTCACGACCACGACCCCACGCCGGTCTCGCGCGGGCCCTCACCCGCCCCTCGCTGCGGGACCCGATTCACCGGACCCGAACCTCCGGACCGGGATCACCCGGCCTGGATCACCGGGCCGAACCACCGAACCGAGTCCCCCCAGCCCGGGGCATCGCACCCGTACCACCGCATCCGGCGCCCCGCGCCTCGGGGCGCCGGACCTCGAGGCACTATCCCTCGGACCGCCGTTCGCGCTCACAGGGGGCGGGCGCCTCACAGCTCCTTGCGGAACGCCTCCGCGGCCTTCAGGAAGATGTCGTTCGCCTCGACCTCCCCGACCGTCACCCGCACGCCCTCGCCCGCGAACGGCCGGATCACCACGCCCGCTTGCTCGCACGCCTCCGCGAAGGCCGCCGTGCGCTCCCCCAGGCGCAGCCACACGAAGTTGGCCTGGGTCTCGGGCACCGTCCAGCCCTGGTCACGCAGTGCGTCGACCACGCGCGTGCGCTCGCGCACCAGCGCGCCCACCCGGTCGAGCAGTTCGTCCTCCGCCCGCAGCGAGGCGATCGCCGCGTCCTGCGCCAGCTGGCTCACCCCGAACGGCACCGCCGTCTTGCGCAGGGCGGCCGCCACCGGCTCGTGCGCGATCGCGAAACCGACGCGCAGCCCGGCCAGACCATAGGCCTTGGAGAAGGTCCGCAGCACGCAGACGTTGGACCGCTCCCGGTACAGGTCGACACCGTCGGGCACCTCGGGATCGCGGATGAACTCGCGGTACGCCTCGTCCAGCACCACCAGCACGTCGCCGGGCACCCGGTCGAGGAACCGCTCCAGTTCGGCACGCCGCACCACGGTGCCGGTCGGGTTGTTGGGATTGCAGACGAAGATCAGGCGCGTCCGGTCGGTGATGGCGTCCGCCATGGCCTCCAGGTCGTGCACGTCGCCCGGCGTCAGCGGCACCTGCACCGACGTCGCGCCACTGATCTGCGTGATGATCGGGTACGCCTCGAAGGACCGCCAGGCGTAGACGACCTCGTCACCGGGACCGCTGGTGGCCTGCAGCAGTTGCTGGGCGACGCCGACCGAGCCGGTGCCGGTGGCGATGTGGGAGGCGGGCACACCGAACCGGTCCGCCAGCTCGTTCACCAGCGCGGTGCACATCATGTCGGGGTAGCGGTTGAAGGAGGCGGCGGCCGCCGTCACCCTCTCCAGCACGCCGGGCAGCGGCGGGTAGGGGTTCTCGTTCGAGGAGAGCTTGTAGGCCGCTGGGCCACCCGCCGCGGCCGGCCTGCCCGGCTTGTAGGTCGGGATCCCCTCCAGTTCGGCGCGCAGCTTCGGGCTCGTCTGGCTCACCGCAGTCCTCCTCGCGACCACCGGCGGCGCCTGACCACCGCCGGCCTCCAATACTTCTCACCTTATGAGGATTGGACGCCGCTGCGTAGCGGTCGGCAGTGACCTCGACTGTCCCGGCGGCATCAGGGGCAGCGCCGCATGAAGAGGTGCGAAGAAGAGGTACGAAACGGAGGGCGCGTCGGCATATATCTATGCGCCGGTGGCTTACGCCGTGGCGCGCATCCCTCGTCAAGGTGAGTTGAGACCTCTTCGAAACATCACCTCCGCGGCAGGCCGACGCGTGTCGACACGCCACGTCCTGTGCCCGAAGGAGCCAACTGACTTTTTTTCTTATGGAGTTGGCCAAAGATGACCTTGCAGAAACGTATCTGTCAACGGGTGCATATGCGCCCGCCCTACCCCACCGCCCGGGCCCTACTATCGGCTCGCCATGACAGCAGCAGGGAAGCACCAGGTGAGCCGCGCGGATACCTCTCGGCGAGGCAGTCGGCCGGGCCGGGCGGGCATCAGAGACGTCGCCGCCGCCGCCGGGGTCTCCATCACGACCGTCTCCGACGCCCTCAACGGCAAGGGCCGGCTCCCGGACGCCACCCGGCGCCATGTCCGCGAGGTCGCCGAGCGGCTGGGCTACCGCCCCTCGGCCGCCGCCCGCACCCTCCGTACCGGCAAGTCCGGCCTGATCGGACTGACCGTGACCACATACGGGGATGAACCTTTCACCTTCACCGAGTTCGCGTACTTCGCCGAGATGGCCCGTGCCGCCACCTCCGCCGCGCTCGCCCGCGGCTACGCCCTGGTCATCCTGCCCGCGACCTCCCGCCGCAGCCCCGTCGACGTGTGGTCCAACGTCGCTCTGGACGGCACCGTCGTCGTCGACCCCTCCGACCACGACCCGGTCGTCACCGAACTGATCCGGCAGGGGTTACCGGTCGTCTCCGACGGCCGCCCGCCCGGCACCCTCCCGGTCACCGCCTGGGTCGACAACGACCACGAGGCCGCGGTCACGGGCATCCTCGATCACCTCGCCGAGGCCGGCGCCCGCCGCATCGGACTGCTCACCGGCACCACCACGGACACCTACACCCGGCTGTCCACCACCGCCTACCTGCGCTGGTGCGAGCGCGTCGGCCAGGACCCGGTGTACGAGGCCTACCCCGCGCACGACCCGTGCGCCGGCGCCGTCGCCGCCGACCGGCTGCTCGCCCGGCCCGACCGGCCCGACGCCGTCTACGGCCTGTTCGACCCCAACGGCACCGACCTGCTCGCCGCCGCCCGCCGCTACGGCCTGCGCGTCCCCGAGGACCTGCTGCTGGTGTGCTGCAGCGAGTCCGCCGTGTACGCCGGCACCGAGCCGCCCATCACCACGCTCTCCCTCAAGCCGCGCCGCATCGGCACCGCGGTGGTGCAGCTGCTCATCGACGCCATCGAGGGCGTCGCGCCGGAGAAGCCGGTCGAGCAGGTGATACCCACCGAACTGATCGTGCGGACCTCCTCCCAGCGGCGCCCGCCGCGCACCACGGTCAGCCCGCCCCGGGTACCCGAGGAGACGTAGGGCGGCGAAGGAGGCGCGGGACGAGGCGGCCGGAAGGGACGTACCGCACGCGACGCGACGGTGGGCCGGGCGGCCGACGAACGGCACAGCCCGGCACAATCAGGACGAAAGCCGCGGTGAATCGTGAGTCCTGCTCCGATTCACCACCCCTGGGTCATCACACGGAGCGACGCGCATTCCTATGATGGGCCCACGACACCGCGGGCCGCTGCGACCATGCGGTCCGAGGCGGTGCAGATGCGGCGCGATGGCGGAGGGGTCGATGACTCAGGGGGCCGGTCAGGGACCCGAAGTGGAGCGGACGGCGACGTTGCGCGACTTCCGGGTGCCCGCGTACGTCCACCAGACCGGTCCGTACGCCCACAGCACCCACCCCGGCGAGGCGGTCACGCCCGTCGAGGGGGCCTACCCGGAGGGGTACACGCCCACGCAGCGCGACCTTCCGGTGATCAACCGGGGAGACACGATTCAGGTGGCCGTCGACCCGCTGCCCACGCAGCCCGAGCAGCCCGCCACCGGCCCGGGGCCCCTGTACGTCGTCGGCGACGTGCACGGCTACCTCGACGAGCTGGTCGCCGCCCTGCAGCAGCAGGGCCTCATCGACGCCGCCGGCCACTGGTGCGCGGGCACCGCCCGGCTGTGGTTCCTCGGCGACTTCACCGACCGCGGCCCGGACGGCGTCGGCGTCATCGACCTGGTGATGCGGCTGTCCGCGGAGGCCGCCGCGGCCGGCGGCTACTGCAAGGCCCTCATGGGCAACCACGAACTGCTGCTGCTCGGTGCCAAGCGGTTCGGCGACACCCCCGTCAACTCCGGCGCGGGAACCGCCACCTTCCAGGCCGCCTGGCTGCTCAACGGCGGCCAGAAGTCCGACATGGACCGCCTGCAGGACCACCACCTGCAGTGGATGGCCCGCCTGGACGCGCTCACCGAGATCGACGGCTACCTGCTGCTGCACTCGGACACCACCGCCTACCTCGACTTCGGCTCCTCCATCGAGGAGGTCAACGACACCGTCCGCGAGACCCTCATGCGCAACGACGCGGACGAGGTCTGGGACCTGTTCCGCAAGTTCACCAAGCGGTTCTCCTTCCGCGACGAGGGCGGCGCCGACGCCGTGCGCTCCCTGCTCGATACGTACGGCGGCACCCGGATCGTTCACGGCCACAGCCCCATTCCCTATCTGCTGGGCCAGGTGGGCTCCGAGGACGGCGAGGAGAGCGAGACCACCGTCGTGGAGGGCCCGCACGTCTACGCCGACGGGCTCGCCATCGCCATGGACGGCGGCGTGACCATGTCCGGAAAGCTGCTGGTCCAGCAACTGCCGCTGGACGCCTGAGCGTTCCTCCACGCACCCGCGCACCACCGGTGCGCGGGTGCGCGCCCGTACCCAATTTCCGGCAACCCCCTGTCTCCGCAGGCCGTCACCGCTCTACCATCGGCTTATCCGTAGCAGGCTCCCCTCCGTTTCTGCCCGACGGCTCGTCAGCATGCCGAGCCCCAAGCCCTACGGAGCATCGGGGGATGCACATGAACAGCGTTCCGCAGCACCTGTTGAGCGAGGACCGCCAGGAGTACGAGCGGATCCTCGATGAGGCGCTGCGCTCCGCACCACACCGCCCGGAACTGGCCGCCGTCGGACGGCGGCTCAACTCCGAACAACTGCGCACGATGGCGCTCAACGCCACGGCCCTCATCACCTCCGCCGCCGCGGCCGAGTACCAGCACTACGTCAAGGTCCGCGAGGAGGTCCGCCGACCGCCGTCGTCCACCACGCCGTCCAGCACGCCGTTCGTCCAGGACACCACCGCCGGGGACGCGGGCGTGGCCCGCCTCACCCCTGCCGGGGAGGCCGCCGAGTCCACCGGGGCCGGGGCCGTCGCCGTCGTCGCCGTGCTGGCGCCCGTCCTCGCCGGCACCGCCGCCGCGCTCTTCCTGCTCGTGGGCTACCTCCTCAAGATGCTCAGTCCCAGGTCGGCCTTCGCCCGGACCATGATCACAACCGGTTGGGTGTTCGGTGCCGTGACCGCGGCCGCGATCCTGGTCGCCGCCGTCGGGCTGCTGCTGACGGCCCTGCGCAACAGGCCCTCGTTCGAGGCCGGACCGTACGGCGAGCTCACCGAGGAGGTGGCCCGGGCCAGGGACGCCTGGCGCGAGGCCCTGCTGGAGCGGGGCATCCTGCCGTTCCTGCGCGAGGCACTGGCCGATCCGGAGACGGCCGCCCTGCACCGTACGACCCCGCCCGCACCGGCCGCCCCCGGCGGCCGCATCCCCCGGCTCGGCTACGACAGGCCCGGCTTCACCAGCCCCGAGGACGGCCCCGGTGCCGGTCCGCGCCCCAGTTTCACCAGCCCCGACTACACGAGCCCGGACTTCGGCGGCCCGGACCATCGGCCCGAATAACCCGTCACCACCAGCCCGAGCAGCCCGTCACCACCGGCCCACTCCTCCGACGCGCCCTGCGGGTCGGCGACTCCGGGTGTCCCGACCGCCGCCGGCCGGGCGCCCCGGACGGAGGCCGTGCTCCGAGCCGGCCTGGACGCGACTCGGAGCACGGACCGGCAGGCCGGGATCCGTCTCACTCCGCGATCGGCAGGTACACGCGGTTGCCCGCGGCCGCGAACTCCTTCGCCTTCTGAGCCATGCCCTCCTCGATCTCGGCCTGGGAAGCGCCGTGTTCCCGCCGGATGTCCTGCGAGATCTTCATCGAGTAGAGCATTACTAGAAGCCCCACATGCGCTACGGTCGTTCCAGCAGCCCAGACTTGGACCAAGGGGGAACACCGTGGGCAAGCGCGAAGAGGTGATCAGCAAGCTGCGAGGCGTGCCGGAGGGACTGCCGTCCGTCGAGGAGGTACGCGCCATGCTGGCCGCTGATCCCAACCTCAAGTGCGTGGTCTGCTACGCGCGGATCTCGTTCGACGGCCGGGTGAAGGACGCCCACGGGATCGAGGACCAGCACCGAGACATGACGGAGGCCGCACGCCGGTTCGGGTGGCTGGTCGTCTACCGGTACACGGACAACGACAAGAGCGCCAGCAAGGAAAGCGTCGTTCGCGACGACTTCGAGCAGTTGCTTGCCGACCTTACGACGGGCACGACGCCGGAGGGATACCCGATCCACGGCGTCATGGCGGTGAACGACGACCGCTTGTACCGGCGCCCGAGCGACTGGGAGCGGTACCTGAAGGCGTTCACCTCACACGAAGGGCGCGTCTACCACGACTCGAACGGCATCCAAGACCTGTACGCCGAGGGATTCGAGATCAAGGGACTTGTGGGAGTCGCCATGTCCCTCAGCGAGACCAGGAAGAAGCAGCGGCGGAGCCGGAACAGCCACCGCAGCCGGGCGATCCGTGGACAGTCCGTCTCGGCGTGGCGCCCCTTCGGATGGGAGGACGACAAGGTCACGCTGCGCCCGAAGGAGGCAGACGCCATCCGAAAGGCTGTGCACGACGTGATTGCCGGCGCCTCCATCTCCGAGATCACACGGCAGTGGAAGGAAGCCGGATATCTCACGAGCCGTGGGAATCCCTTCCAGTACCAGACTGTCAAGCAGGTCCTGATGAACGCGCGGCTCTGTGGGTACCGCGAGATCAAGGGGGAGCTTGTCCGCGACGGCGACGACCAGCCGATCGTGGGTGAGTGGGAACCCATCATCACGCCGAAACAGTGGTTCGCCGTCACGGCCAAGATCAGGGAGCGGGGTGGCGGGACGGGCATGCCGCGCGGTGGCCTGGTCCACAAGTACCTGCTGACCGGCATCCTGCGCTGCGGCAACGTGCTGGAGGACGGCACGGTCTGCAACAACAAGATGATCGGGATCAAGGCGAACGACTGGCTCAAGTACGAGCACGCCTACATGTGCAAGAAGACCGTGGACGGTGGCTGCAACAAGACCTACAAGCGCGGCGACAAGACAGACGAGGTCATCGAGGAGCTGGTGATCGCGAAGCTGGAGAGCGATGCGGCGACCAAGGCTCAGGAGGTACCGGACTGGGACAAGGCCGAAGCACTGGAGCGTGCGCTGAAGAGCCGTAGGGAGCTTGAACGCCGCTGGCACGACGACGAGGACACGGACATCGACGACGAGACGTTCTTTCGCAACCTCCCCGTCCTCGAACGCCGGATCAAGGAACTGCGGGCCGACCAGAAAGCTCACGAGGCGTTGAAGGCTGAGGCCGAGGAGGCCACGGGGGACATCCGGAAGTCGTGGAAGTCGAAGACGCTCACGCAGAAGCGTGAGGCGATCAAGAAGGTGCTGAGTGCGGTGATCGCCGTGCCGGGCGGGAAGGGCAACAAGACCTTCGATCCCGACCTGCTCAAGCCTGTGTGGCGCACTTCCTGATGAGCTGAAGTCCCAGGATCTCCCCCACACCCCGAAGCTGATCATCGGAGAGTGGGGGAGATTCACGTAGCTGTCGGTCGATCCATTCCCGCATCGCCGCTTGCTCACGGTCCGTGCGGCTCGGTTTTCCGGGCGGAGCGCTCAGGCAGCACCACCACCGACGAGGACGGATTCGGCGGCAACGGTGCGGTTGTGGGCAATGTCCTCCGCCACTCCGGCTGCGATGAGCGCGGCGCCAGGAGTGTGGCCGGAGCCGACATAGCGCCATTGCCGTTCGGTGATCACATCCGGTGTGTCGACATGGCCCATGTGGTGGGCGCGTTCGGCGCGCAGCGCCGCGTAGGTGGTGGAGTAGGCGCGGGATTTGGTGAGGATGTGGCCCCGGTAGCCGAGCGTATGAGCCCAGGTCCGCAGGTTCAGGGGCGCGTACTCTGCCAGGCCTCCCAGCCGCCAGCAGGTGCGCATGAGGGTGCGGACGTGTTCGCTGACGGGTGCCGACTCGATGTCCGCCCAGGTGGCCAGCGGGTAGTCAGTGCCGGCGCCGGTGTCACTCGCTCCTTTGGTGACGTACTTGGCCACGTACGCGGCCACGGCGTCACCGTCGGGTCCGTCGCTGTCCGCGAGCAGGGGCCGGGCGTCGACTTGGGCACCCCAACGAAGTTCCAGTTCCCCCACGGCCGGGCTGTAAGGCGTGCGGACCAGGACCCGCCGGGCGGAGGCGCGGACGGCATCGATGAGCAGTTCCGCAGTGCCCCAGGGCGGCGGTTCGTCGGCAGGGCCGTTCGGACCGTCGAGGCGGATGACAGCGTGGACGTGGACGGCCGCCCGCTTCTGGTACTCGGCGACGCGGGCGAAGGACAGCCGGGCCTCTTGGGCAAGGCGGGACTGTACGAGACCGACCGAGGAGGCGAGACGCCGCCGAACGTCGATGACGAAGCGATCCCACAGCTTGGAGGCGTGCGCGTGCCACAGCACGTGGGCTGTGTAGTCGTAGCAGTCGCGGCAGAGAGGTTGGCCGACAACGGGCGCCTCCGGGGCGTGAACGTGACCGCAACCGAGGGGATGGCCGTGGTCGCAGGTTCCGCCGGCCCGGCGGGGACGGCAGAGCTCCCCGGCACGATGGACGGAACCGAAGGACGGGGCGGTCAGGGTGACGAAGAGCCGGGGCCGGTGCCGGACGGTGGCAGGGACGTTCTTACCGCCCAGGAGGCCGGCGCGGACGAGGTGGTAGGTGTCTCCGGCGTGGAGGCGGGAACAGGCCGGACAGACGGTGGCGCGTCGGTTGCGGCAGCGGACGAGGAGTCGTTCGCCGGGTTCGTTGCGGGTGTCGTAGTGGTGGAGGACTTCGCCGGTTGTGCTGTCCAGGGTGGTGGTGAAGCCGGCCAGGTGGACGGGGTGGGCACAGCCGCCGGTGGCGGTGACTTGCTCCAGCCAGCGCGGGAACTGCGGATCTTGGGCGAGGCGGATGGCGTCGCGGTCTGCTTCGGGGAGCCAACACAGGCGCGCCGCGCGATCGAGGGCGGCGCGCCGGTCAGCCGGAGTGGATGCCGGGGTGATGGTGGTGACCTTCCGGGGTGAGCCGCCGAAGCGGCAGGGATGGTGGGTGGTGGCGCGCTGTCGCTGTCGTTCATGAGCGGATCTCCCTTCGCGCGTGTTCGGGTGGTGTGGGTCAGCGGATGGTGCCGGTTCCCCGGCAGACGCGGCACCGGCGCAGTCGCCCGGTCCAGGTCTTGCGGGCTCCGTCCCCCTTGCAGTGGGGGCACCTCACGCGGCGCATGGTCATGGCCGTGCGTTTCCCTTCTCTGGTCAGGTGTGGGAGAAGCCGTTGATCAGCCAGGTGACGAGGCTGTGGACGGTGAAGACCACGGGGGTCTGACCGAGGTAGAGGCCGAAGAGGCCGACGCAGACCGCTTCCCAGGCGCGGACGTCGCGGGAGCGCACGAGGAGAACGGTGATGATCCCGAAGACCACCGCGAACGTGAACGCCGTACCTTCGCTGATCACTTGTCGTCTCCTTCCAGCACCGCGATCGCGCGGTCTATGGCGGGCAGTTCCGGGGTCAGCGCTGCGTACTTACGGGTCGTCGACACCGCTTCGTCGGTCGAGGTGAGGTGGGAGCGTGCGCGGCTCCAACCACCGTCCGGGCCGGTGCAGACGGCCACACCTCGTTCCTCGGCGGTGATCGACTGTGCGACGGCCACGGCGTCCTTGTTGAGGTCGCCCAGGGTCATTTCGGCGGTGCCAGGGTCGTTGACGCGATGGCAGATACGGCCGACGAGCTGAGCCCGCAGGGCGGTGACGCCGGGCCCGAGATCGGAACCGACCCGCTGTCCGGCCACCACCAGGTGGACGCCGAGCGCGGCCCCGAGCTGCGCCAGGCGGAGCAGCAGGGTGGAGCACTGTTCAGCCTCCGCCTTGCTCTCGCGGGTGCCCTCGGAGAGGTACAGTTCCGCGATCTCGTCGACGACCACGACGACCGGCACGGGGCGGATCTTGTCCGGCAGCTCCCAGATGGAACGGACCCCGGCGGACCGGCACGCGTTCATCCGGTCCTGCATGTCGACGACCAGGGCGGAGAGCACGGCGACGGCCTCACGCCTGCACGTGGCCAGTGCGCTGAGCCGTTGGGAGAACAGGCCGAGTTCCATGCCGCCCTTGCAGTCGATGCCGACCAGGGCAACAGGTTGTTGGGCGAGCTGGGTGATCAGCCGGGCCAACAAGGTTGACTTGCCCGAGCGGGTGGCGCCGGTGATGAGCCAGTGCGGGACGAGCCGCAGGTTCATCACCCAGGCGCCGCCGGACTCCAGAACGCCGATGAGCGCGGAGAGGAGTTCGGCCGGGGCCGTGGCTAAGCCGGGACGCTCCAGCGGATCCGTGGCCGTGGCCGTCAGCAGGACGAGCCCGCGCTCCGGCGAGGTGACCCGGACAGCGTGGACCTTCCACGCGTGCGCGAGAGCGTCAGCCGCCTTCATGTACGTAGCCGGGGTCTGGCCCGCGTGCAGGCGCACGATCACAGACAGGCCCATCCTCGTGGCGCGCGGAAAGGAGATCCGCGGAGCCACCGGCCGCAGCGGCTCGCCTTTCACCATCAGGTCGCCGAGCAGTCCGCGCGGCGGGCGCCGGGAGACCGCGAGATCATTGAGCATGGCGACCTTGCGCCAGGTGAACACCACCCGGCACGCGGCGGCCGGGTAGCCGACGAGGTACCAGTACCAGGCCGGCCGGTGTCGCCGCACCAGGTCGCCGACGACCAGCAGCCACGCCAGTACGGCCAGAGCGAAGGCAAGCAGGATCGGCCGCATCACGCGTCACCGCCCTTGGCCTGCACGATGCCGCCGGAGACAGGCGTGATCGAGTCTGCCCGGAAGCTGACGCCGTGCCGGTCACCCATCGACCAGACGAACGCCGTCAGACCGGTGACCTTGACGATCTGCCCTTCCTCGATGCCCTTCGGCTGACCGCTGACGGCGATCTCGATCACCGAGATCCGCCGACCGTCCTGCCGCACGGTGACCGCCACGGTCCACACCGGGTTGCCGTCCCGGTCCCTCTTCACCTCCTGTGTCTCGGGGTTGCTGAGCTTTGCTTCCGGCGCGATGGCGCACCTCAGTACGCCGAGCCGCGACGTGTCCACGGGAATGGACTGCATGGGGTATGGCCTCCCTGGCCAATCGGGACGCCAGCCAGATACTGACGTCACTTGTCCTTATGAGTTACGACTATGGAGTCCTGTACGGCGAGAGCGCAACTACTTATGCTGACGAGTGATGTCGCGCGTGCGACGTGCCTACGACCACGACCCGGAGATGACCCGATGTCGGAGATCCAGCGCCCCGGAGCCCTCTATCAGCAAGTGGCCGCCGCGATCCGCGAAGCGATCCTGTCGGGCGAGTTCGCACCCGGCTCCCTGTTGCCGTCCGAAGCCCAGCTCATGACCCGCTACGGCGTTTCCCGGCCGACCGTCCGCAACGCGATCGCGGCCCTGCGCGCGGAAGGACTGATCGACGTCCGCCACGGCAAGGGCAGCTTCGTACGCTCCAGCGGACAGCCCACGCTCACCCTCGAACGCCGCATCACCCGCACGTCGGGCGACACGTTCGCCATGCCCAACGGCGACCTCTGGAAGGAAGCCGAGGAGCCGAGCACTTACCGTGCCCGCACCACGAAGACCACCGGTCGGCTCCTCCACCTTGACGAGGAAGAAGCCCTGTTCGGCTGTGACCGGCTGCTCACCGATCCCCGTACCGGCACGCGCGCCATGCACCGCACCCTGATCCCGTTCGAAGTCGCCGATGCCGTCCGTGGGCTCGCCGAAAATCCAGGCACGCACCCGGCAGCGATCTATCAGTTGCTCTCTCAGGACGGACAGCACCTGTCGTGGACCGAGACGGTACGCGCTCGCATGCCGCTGCCCGACGAGCGCACCACGCTTCAACTTCCCGACGCGACCCCGATCCTGCACCTGACCCGCGTCACACACGGCTCTGACGACCGCGCCTTGATTCTCGAAGAACTGCGCATCGGGGCGGACCGTGCCGAAGCCACCTATCGGATCACCATCGACGAGCAGCCAGCACGACGTACCCGCGCCTGACCGCGAGCGAGCATCGGTCGAAACAACCTTCACTTCCTCAAGGGCGCGCCTGCGGCGCGCCGGGTCGCCCGGCCGCCCCGGCCGGGCGTGCGGCGTGGCCGCCGGTCCCGTCCGGTCGCCGGTCGCCCCCGACCGCAGCACGCCCAAGGAGTCGATGCGTCGACCGACCGTCACGGGCCGGGGCGTGGTGGGCTGGGGGTCGCCGGCCTCCGAGACTTTAGGCAGCCACCATGGGGCGAGCCTCGAAGAACAGGGGGCCAATCGGGCACAACCGCGGGCAGGTCCAGTACCTGCCCGATTCGCCGGGCCAGCGTAAGGCCCCCTGTTCACTCGCCCCATGGCAGCTCCCGCCCAAAGTCTCTCCGGCCGGCGACGTGCCCACGCGCGCCACCCACCGGCGCAAGCGCCGTTCATGCCGTCGACTCCAGAAGCTCAGCGAGCCGGTGAGCGCCACCCGGCCACCCTGTCAGTCGGACCACACCCCGCCCCCGCTCGTCCGTGGAGGCGACCGCCCGCATGGTCGACAGCTCGAGGCCCGCGCCGAGGAGTGCCCGGTTCAACCGGTCGGCAGCCTCCCGGGCTTCCCGCCACCCCGCGATGTAGTCCACACCGGGCGTCCACAGGAGGGCATCCATGCCGTCAATGCCATCCAGGCCGTCGCCGATCCAGTCCCCACCCGCGCCAGTCACGTGCGTTCACCTCAACCCTGCTTGCTATGACGATCCGTCAACTCACCGGATTCCAGGGCCAGAAGCGACGCAGCGCAGCGGCCCCGGTACCATGAGGCACCGGGGACCGCTGCGTCCCCTGCCGGGCCACCCTTCTGCTTCCTAGGGCTGAGGGGGTGGCCCGGTCTCGGTATTGGGTTGTGGAGCGCGGCCCCTCATCCGGGCGGGGGACCCGGTGTGCGTGACTGCGAGGGACCACGCTCCGTGGCCGGAGGGGTCAGGCTCCGGCCGATTCCGGGGTCACTGCCGACTCCCGATCGCGAAGGAGTGGACAAGGACAGCACCCCGGAGATCATCAGTGCGGGTTGTCGCCGACTCCGCCGTCCAGGTCGAAGCGGCACCAGACCGTCTTGCCGCCCCGCTCTTCCTGCGCCCACCAGACCGCTGCCGCCAGTCGCTGAACGATGAGTAGGCCACGGCCCGTGTCGGGCAGTACCGCCTCCGACAGCTCCCCCACCAGCCCGGGGGAGAACATCTCTCCGGCGGGGAGCAGCGGGGGTGTCGAGTCTTCGTCTGTGACGCCGATGAACAGCCACTTCGGCCACAGCTTGAAGGTGACATCGATGCGTCGGCAGGCGCCGGCCCGAGACAGATGCCGATCCGGAACGGCGTGGTTCACCACGTTGCCGACGAGTTCCGAGACGACCAACCGAGCGTCATCCACGACCGCACCGGCGCCCGCGCCCTGGAGGAAGACCGCCGTCATGTCCCGTGCCATCCGCGCCGTGTCGTCGGACTCGGCGAACAGCGTGAGCGTCAGGAAGCGTCCGTCGGACGAGGGGTTCGGCGCCACGAACCAGTGGGCGTATGCGTCCAGCTCACTCGCCAGCCACTCGGTCTTGCCCGCATCCATCACGTCCCCTTCCGAGAGCCCAGATGATTCGTTCGGCGCCGGTTGCCTCACACAAGCCAGTACACGGCGCTGCGCGTGCGACCGGGAGCGTTCACCGGGGGGTTCACGTGAACACCGGCAAAGGCGAAGGGGGTTCACTGCTGAACCCCCCAAGGAGAGACTGCTGTGACACGATGAACACTCGCTGTCATTCTCGGGTTGGCAGGGGAGCATGAGCCGAGAGCCGAACGCGCAGCTGATCGCAGTCATGGACGAGGCGAAGGTCTCGAACAAGGGCCTGGCCAAGCGGATGAAGGACGCCGCAGCGCAGCGGGGCATCAGTCTGGGGACGACGCACGTCTCAGTGCAGCGATGGCGGGACGGTGCGGGTATCCAACCGCAGACAGCCGCGATCATGGCGGATGTGCTCAGCTCGAAGCTGGGGCGCCGGATCACACCGGGCGACCTCGGTTTCTTCGACCACGCTCAGCGGACCGCGCCCGACCCCGTGGGGTACCCGAGCACGGTCCCCGACGTGCTGTCCATGCTGGACGGACTCGCCCAGGAACGCGCCGAAGCCGCAGTGACCGATCGCCTGGTCGTGGCGGACGCGGATCTCAGCGCCGCCGTCCTTTCATGGATGATCGCGCGCCCTGATGGCGTCCAGGCCGAGCGACCCGCCCAGCAACGTGTTGGTATGCGGGACGTGCGCGCCATCAGAGACGCAGCGGCCACGTTCATGCAACTCGACTTCAAGTACGGCGGAGGCCACGGCCATCGGGCATTACGCCACTACTTCCGCCACGAGGTCCTTCCCCTGCTCAGCGCCAGCTACAGCGAGAAGGTGGGCCATGCGCTGTTCAGCGCCGCCGCCGAGGTCTCCCAGTTGCTGGCATGGACCGCGTACGACGTCGGAAACCACCGACTCGCCCACCGCTACCTCACCTCCACCCTGCGTCTGTCCCAGGTCATCGACGACCGCATGTTCGGCGCCCGCATCCTCGGCAACCTCAGCCACCAGGCCAACTATCTGGGCAACCACACCCAGGCCATCCAGTTGGCCCGCGCCGCCATCGAGGGAGCCAAAGGGCGAGCCACCCCACGTGCCATGGCGAACTACTGGGCCATGGAGGCCCGCGCCCTGTCCAACGCGGGCGACCGCGCCGGGGCCGGCCACGCCATGAACCAAGCCGAACGGCACTTCGAGCAGGCCGACACAGCCGATGACCCTGCGTGGTTGAGTTACTTCGACGACGCAGAGCTGTTGGGCGAGTTCTGCCACTGCTTCCGCGACCTGAAGATGCGGCGCGAAGCCGTCGAGCACGCACAGCGCGCCGTCGACAGCACCGACCCGCAGTACGCCCGCACCCTTGGTTTCTGCCGTATGGTGCTCGCCCAGAGCCAGCTACTGAGCGGCGACTTGGAAGCCGCCGTCACCACCGCGAGCCTTGCCGTGGACGGCGGCGACTCCCTCCAGTCCTCACGCTTCCAGCGCTACGTCACCGACTTTCAAGCGGAGGTCAGCACGCACGCGACCCACCCCGCCGTCGTTGCCTTCAACGAGCAGGTCAGTGAAGCACTCGCCCGCCTGGACGACGAAGACGAGTAGCAGCTACCGCGGACGCCAATCACGAGGCGCATCGTCGTGGCGCAGCGCGTCGATGCGCCGGCGGTACTCATCCGCCGTCTCCTGATCTTCCTGCACGTTCTGCATAAGCCACGTCGTCATGCCGAACTCTTGCAGCCGCCGCAGCGTGTCATAGCCGGGCCAGTCATACAGATCCCGTCCGTAGGCCCGCACGAAGTCGGCGTACTGCTCGTCGGTCTGCCACCCAAGGCTGTGATGCTCGGTAGCAGTGACCATCAGGTCCCACTCAGGGTGATCGAAGCAGAAGGCCTCGAAGTCGATCAGCACCGCCTCGTTCCGGTGGTTCACCATGAGGTTCTGCACGTGGGCGTCGCCATGAACCGGTCCCCTGGGAGTCTCGAAGCTCAGCTCCGCGAACTGGTCACGCAACTCACGCCACCGCTTCCGAAGAAAGACCCTGTCGTCCTCCGGGATCGCGGCCCGGCTGATCCGCAGCTCCTGCTTGTCGAAGGGATCGAACGATGGCAACTCCAGGCCGGCCGGCAGCGTCATGGAGTGCAGGTCCCGGAGGATGCTTCCCAGCTCCCCGTACGTCGCCTTGCGGTCACCCTCCACGATGAGGTGCCAGAAGGTCACCGGGTGCCCCCTGACCAACAACGGCTGCTCCAAGTCATCGACGACACGCGCAGCAGGAAACCCCTCCCCGGCAAGCCATCGCGACACGCCCACCTCGGTGCGCGCCTTTGGCAGGTACTCCTCACTGCGGGCAACCCGTACCACCACCGGTACCGAGGCCAGCCGAAACAACGCGTTCTCACCGAGGCGGATCAGCTCAGCCCCTCTGTCATCCAGCCCAGCCGCCCGGCACGCGGCACTCATCACCCGCGCAGCCCCCGCCGACGTGAACCCCTCATCCGCCCGAGCAGCGTCAACCGCCATGCCCGTACCAGCTCCCCTAATCGCGCGCGATCAACCAGCGCACGCCTACGGGTGACCAACCCGACGCACGCCGGACACGGCCACGACCGTACCCAGGTCGCATGGATCGACGCGAGACCGCACCAAGCGGCGACGGGCCTCACCCCTTTCAAGGTGAGGCCCGCTTGCGCATCGCTCAGCGCCTGTCAGTCCGCGATGGGCAGATACACCCGGTGTCCCGCCTCGGCGAACTCCCTCGACTTGCGCAGCATCCCCTCGGCGATCTCCTCGGCCGTGGCGCTCTCGGGAACATCACCGCCAAAGCGTTCTGTGATGCTTTTACTAATCTTCATCGAGCAGAACTTCGGGCCGCACATCGAGCAGAAGTGCGCCGTCTTGGCGGGCTCGGCCGGCAGCGTCTCGTCGTGGAACTCGCGTGCCGTGTCCGGGTCGAGGGAGAGGTTGAACTGGTCCTCCCACCGGAACTCGAAGCGGGCGTCGGACAGCGCGTCGTCCCACTCCTGCGCACCGGGGTGCCCCTTGGCGAGGTCGGCCGCGTGAGCGGCGATCTTGTAGGTGATGACGCCCGTCTTGACGTCGTCACGGTTGGGCAGGCCCAGGTGCTCCTTGGGCGTGACGTAGCAGAGCATGGCCGTGCCCCACCAGGCGATCATCGCGGCACCGATGCCGGAGGTGATGTGGTCGTACGCCGGCGCGATGTCCGTCGTCAGCGGGCCGAGCGTATAGAACGGAGCCTCATCGCAGATCTCCTGCTGCAGGTCAATGTTTTCCTTGATCTTGTGCATCGGGACGTGACCGGGGCCCTCGATCATCGTCTGCACATGGAAACGCCTGGCGATCCGCCCGAGTTCCCCGAGTGTGCGCAACTCCGCGAACTGCGCCTCGTCGTTGGCGTCCGCGATCGATCCGGGCCGCAGGCCGTCACCGAGCGAGAAGGTGACGTCGTAGGCGGCGAGGATCTCGCAGAGCTCCTCGAAGTGCTCGTACAGGAACGACTCCTTGTGGTGCGCCAGGCACCACGCGGCCATGATGGAGCCGCCGCGCGAGACGATGCCGGTCTTGCGGTTCGCGGTCAGCGGCACGTACGCCAGGCGCACGCCCGCGTGGACCGTCATGTAGTCCACGCCCTGCTCGGCCTGTTCGATGACCGTGTCCTTGTAGATCTCCCAGGTCAGTTCCTCGGCCTTGCCGTCCACCTTCTCCAGGGCCTGGTAGAGCGGCACGGTGCCGATGGGAACGGGGGAGTTGCGCAGCACCCACTCGCGGGTGGTGTGGATGTTGCGGCCCGTGGAGAGGTCCATGACCGTGTCGGCGCCCCAGCGGGTCGCCCAGGTCATCTTCTCGACCTCCTCCTCGATGGAGGAGGTCACCGCGGAGTTGCCGATGTTGGCGTTGACCTTCACCAGGAACCGCTTGCCGATGATCATCGGCTCGATCTCGGGGTGGTTGACGTTGGCCGGCAGCACCGCGCGGCCCGCCGCGATCTCCTCCCGGACCACCTCGGGAGAAACGTTCTCCCTGAGAGCCACGAACTCCATCTCGGGCGTGATCTCGCCCCGGCGGGCATACGCGAGCTGCGTCACCGCGCTGCCGTCACGGCTGCGGCGCGGCTGGCGCGGACGGCCGGGGAAGACGGCATCGAGGTTGCGCAGACCGCCGCGCGGCGAGGTGTGCTTGATCCCGTCGTCCTCCGGACGGACGGGGCGTCCCGCGTACTCCTCGGTGTCGCCGCGGGCGACGATCCACTTCTCCCGCAGCGGCGGCAGGCCCCTGCGGACGTCCGTCTCGACGGACGGGTCGGTGTACGGACCGGACGTGTCGTACAGCGTGACCGTCCTGCCGTTGGTGAGGTGCACCTGACGGACCGGCACCCGCACATCGGGGCGGGACCCCTCGATGTACGCCTTGTGCCAGCCGATGGACTTCCTGCCGTCCTCGTGAGCCGCGGTGTCGGTTCCGTCGACCGGAATCTGGGTGGAGGCAGGCGTGCGCGTGTCCTTGTTGGCCATGAGACCTACTCCCTACGCCGGCATTACCCGGTAACAGGTTCGGCGGTCGGCGCAGCGGTTACCGTCGGCC
>NZ_BMWH01000050.1 GCF_014651135.1 Streptomyces echinoruber | reverse complement strand
GTGTCCTCGTTCGGCATCAGCGGCACCAACGCCCACCTCATCCTGGAAGAAGCCACCGAGGAAGCCGTTCCGGAAGAGACCGCCCGGGAGGCCGACGCCGGCACCGGCGAAACGGCGGGCACGGACGGCACCCTGCCCTGGGTGCTGACCGCGCGCAGCCGCGCGGCGCTCCGCGCGCAGGCCGAGCGCCTGCTGACCCACGCCGGGGAACACCCCGGGCACACCGCCGCCGACATCGGCCTGTCCCTGGCCGCAACCCGCGCCACCTTCGAGCACCGCGCCGTCGTCCTGGGCGAGGACCGCGACGCCCTCCTCGACGGCCTGCGCGCCGTCGCCGCCGGCGAACCGGCTGCCCACACGGTGACCGGAACCTTCCGCGGCGAGGGGAAGACCGCGTTCCTGTTCTCCGGGCAGGGCTCCCAACGCCTCGGCATGGGGCGGGAGTTGTATGACGCCTTCCCCGCCTTCGCGGAGGCTTTCGATGCGGTGGTGGCCGAGGTGGGGGAGGAGCTGCGGCAGGTCGTCTTCGGGGACGACGCCGAGCTGCTGAACGAGACGCGCTGGACGCAGCCGGCCCTGTTCGCCGTCGAAGTCGCCCTGTTCCGGCTGGTGGAGTCCTGGGGCGTGCGGCCGGATTACCTGGTGGGGCACTCGATCGGGGAGCTGGCCGCCGCCCATGTGGCCGGGGTGCTGTCCCTGCCGGACGCCTGCCGTCTCGTCGTCGCCCGCGGGGAGCTGATGCAGCAACTCCCCACGGGCGGGGCGATGGTGGCCGTCGAAGCCGCCGAGGAAGAAGTCCTGCCGCTGCTCAAGGGCCGTGAGACCGAGGTGGCGGTGGCGGCCGTCAACGGGCCGCGCGCCGTGGTCGTCTCAGGCACCGAGGAGGCCGTCACGGCGGTCGCCGGGGAACTGGTGGCACAGGGCCGCCGCACCACCCGGCTGCGCGTCAGCCACGCCTTCCACTCGCCGCTGATGGAACCGATGCTGGCCTCCTTCCGCGAGGTCGCCGAGTCCGTCGCCTACGCGCCCGCCGGCATGGCCGTGGTCTCCGACGTCACCGGGCGGGCCGCCGCCCCGGGCGAGCTGGAGTCCGCGGAGTACTGGGTGCGGCACGTGCGCGAGGCGGTCCGGTTCGCCGACGGCGTCTCCTGGCTGGCGGAGCACGGCGTGACCCGGTTCGTCGAGATCGGCCCGGACGGCACGCTGACCGCCCTCGCCCAGAGCAACGTCCCCGACGCCGCGGACCTGCTGTTCGTGCCCGCCCTGCGCAAGGACCGCGACGAGCGGAACGCGCTGCTCGCCGCGCTCGCCCAGGCGTTCACCAAGGGCGTCGACGTGGCGTGGGCCCGCGTCTTCGACGGGACCGGCGCGCGCACGGTGCAACTGCCCACCTACGCCTTCCAGCGGCAGCGGTACTGGCCCAAGCCGCCCGTCCTGCTCGGCGACGTCGGCTCCGCCGGCCTGCGCCCCGCGCAGCACCCGCTGCTCGGCGCGGCCGTCGAACTCGCCGGCGGCGACACCTGCCTGTTCACCGGCCGGCTCTCGCCGAGCAGCCGGCCGTGGCTGAGGGACCACGCGCTCACCGGCACCGCGCTCTTCCCCGCCACCGGCTTCCTCGACCTGGCGCTGCACGCCGGGGCGCACACCGGGTGCGACCGGGTGGAGGAGCTGACCATCCTCGCCCCGCTGCCCCTGCCCGAGCGCGGCGGCGTCCACGTGCAGGTGCGCGTGGAGGCCCCCGACGCCTCCGGTGCCCGCGCCCTCACCGTCCACGCCCGCCCCGAGGACGCCGCGGCCGACGACCCGTGGACCCTGCACGTCACCGGCCTGCTCACCCAGGACCGGCAGGCGCCCGCCGCATCGCCGTACGACTTCACCGTGTGGCCGCCGAAGGACGCCGAACCGGCGCCGCTGGACGGCTTCTACGAGCGGTTCGCCGAGCGCGGACACCTCTACGGGCCGCTGTTCCGGGGGCTGTCGGCCGTGTGGCTGCGGGGCGAGGAGGTGTTCGCCGAGGTGGCGCTGCCCGACGGCGCCGACCCGGCCGCCGGAGCCTTCGACCTGCACCCGGCGCTCCTCGACGCCGCCCTGCACGCGGTGATGTTCGTGCCCATGGAGGACGCCGGACGGCTGCCGTTCTCCTTCAGCGGCGTGCGCCTGGAGGCCGCCGGCGCCGGGGCGCTGCGCGTCCGCATGGTGCAGACCGGCCCGGAGACGGTCGGTCTGGCCCTCGCCGACCCGGCCGGTCGCGCCGTCGCCCACATCGAGGCGCTCACGCTGCGCGAACTCACCGGCGACATCGCCGGATCCACCGTCGGCACGCCACGGCAGCAGCACCTGTACGAGCTCGACTGGACGGCGCAGGCCACCGGCACCGCCGACCCGGGCACCGTATGGACCGTCGTCGGCGCCGGCACCGACGCCGGCACCGACGACGGCGCCGCGCGCGAGCTGGCCGCCGCCCTTCAGAACGCGGGCTTCCAGGCGCGCGTCGTACCCGGCCTGGAGGCGCTCGCCGCGCCGGACACCGAGGTGCCCGGGACCGTCCTGCTCACCGTCCCGGACGGCGACGGCCCCGGCGGCGACCCGGCGGACGCGGTGCACACCGTCACGCACCGGATGCTGCGGACCGTCCAGCAGTGGCTGACGGAACCGGCCTTCGCACACGCCCGGCTGGCCGTGGTCACGCGGGGCGCCGTGCGGGCCGACGCGCGGCCCGTGGACCCGGCGCAGGCGGCGGTGTGGGGCCTGGTGCGGTCGGCCCGCTCCGAGAACCCCGGCCGCTTCGTCCTCGTCGACACCGACGCGGCGCCCGCCTCGGCGGCCGCGCTGCCCGCCGCGCTCGGCACGGACGCCGTCGAACTCGCCGTCCGCGACGGCGCGGTGACCACGCCCCGGATCGTGCCGCTCGCCGCGGACGGCGCCCTGACTCCGCCGTCCGGTACGGACGGTGCGGGCGGTACGGGCGGTGCGGACGCCTGGCGGCTGGAGGTCGCGGAGAAGGGGACCTTGGACGGTCTGCGGCTGGTGCCGTGTCCGGGGGTGGCGCGTGAGCTGGGGCCGCGGGAGGTGCGGCTGTCGGTGCGGGCGGCGGGGGTGAACTTCCGTGACGTGCTCACCGCGCTCGGCATGTACCCGGGCGAGTCGACCGCGATCGGTCTGGAGGGGGCCGGTGTGGTCACCGAGGTCGGCGCGGAGGTGACCCGCTTCGCGCCCGGCGACCGCGTACTCGGCATGTTCGACGGGGCGTTCGCCCCCGTCGCGGTGGCCGACGAACGGCTGCTCGCCCGTATCCCGCGCGGCTGGACCTTCGCCCAGGCGGCGACCGTTCCCATCACGTTCCTCACCGCCTACTACGGCCTGGTGGATCTGGGGGGTCTGCGTCCGGGTCAGTCGGTGCTGGTGCACGCGGCGGCGGGCGGGGTCGGCTCGGCGGCGGTGCAGTTGGCGCGGCATCTGGGCGCGGAGGTGTTCGGCACCGCCAGTCCGGGCAAGTGGGCGGCGCTGCGGGCGGCCGGGCTGGACGGGGCGCACCTGGCCTCCTCCCGCGACCTGGACTTCGAGCACGCCTTCCTCAAGGCCACCGGCGGCAAGGGTGTCGACCTCGTCCTGGACTGTCTGGCGCGGGAGTTCGTGGACGCCTCGCTGCGGCTGCTGCCGCGCGGCGGACGCTTCCTGGAGATGGGCAAGACCGACATCCGCGATCCGCGGCAGGTCGCCGCCGACCATCCCGGCGTCGAGTACCGCGCCTTCGACCTCGTCGAGGCCGGCGCCGACCGGATCGGGGAGATCCTGGACGACCTCATGGCGCTGTTCGAACAGGGCGTGCTCGCCCCGCTGCCGGTGACCGCGTGGGACGTGCGGCGGGCGCCGGAGGCGTTCCGGCACCTGAGCCAGGCCCGGCACGTCGGCAAGGTCGTCCTCACCCTGCCCACCGCACCCGACCCGCGGGGCACCGTCCTGCTGACCGGCGGCACCGGCGGCCTCGGCCGGCTCACGGCCCGCCACCTGGTGGCCGAGCACGGCGTGCGCCACCTGGTCGTCGCCAGCCGCAGCGGGCCCGACGCGCCCGGCGCCGCCGACCTGCGCGAGGAACTGACCGCCCTGGGCGCCGAGGTGACGATCACCGCCTGCGACATCGCCGACCGCGACGCCCTCGCCGGGCTCCTCGCCGGCATCCCCGCCGACCGGCCGCTCACCGCGGTCGTGCACACCGCGGGCGTCCTCGACGACGGCGTCGTCACCTCCATGACACCGGAACGGCTGGACACCGCGCTGCGGCCCAAGGCCGACGCCGTGCTCGCCCTGCACGAGCTGACCCGCGACCTGGACCTGGCCCGGTTCGTGGTGTTCTCCTCCGTCGCCGGCACCTTCGGCGGGGCCGGGCAGGCCAACTACTCGGCCGCCAACGCCTTCCTCGACGCGTTCGCCCAGCACCGGCGCGACCTGGGCCTGCCCGCGACCTCCCTCGCCTGGGGCACCTGGCTGCCGGACGCGGGCATGACCGGCACGCTCACCGACGCCGACCGGGAGCGGCACGCCCGCACCGGCATGGTGCCGCTCGACGCGCCGACCGGCATGCGGCTGCTGGACGCCGGCGCCGCCGGCGACCGCGCCGTACTGCTGCCGATGCGTCTCGACCGGGCGGCGCTGCGGCAGCACGCCGACGCACTGCCGCCGCTGCTGCGCGGCCTGGCCGGGGCCCCGGCCAGGCGCCGGGCCGAGGCCGCCGCACACCCGGCCGGCGCGGCGGACACCCCCGCGCTGGCCGACCGGCTCGCCCCGCTGAGCGGACCGGACCGCGAGCAGCTCCTGCTCGACCTGGTCACCGAGCAGGCCGCGGCCGTCCTCGGCCACGCCTCCGCCGCCGGCATCGAACCCGACCAGCCGTTCAAGGAGCTCGGCTTCGACTCGCTCACCGCGGTCGAACTGCGCAACCGCCTCACCGCGGTCACCGGGCTGCGCCTCCCGGCCACGCTGGTGTTCGACCACCCGACACCCGCCGCCCAGGCCGCCCACCTGCTGACCGTGCTCGACCTGCCCGACGCGCCCGGCGGCACCGAGGCACTGCTCGGCGAGGTCGACCGCCTGGCCGCCGCGCTGGCCGGCGCCGACGTCGAGGACGCCGCCGACCGGGCCCGCGTCGCCGACCGGCTGCGCGACCTGCTCGCGCACTGGCAGGGCGCACCCGTCCCGCAGCCCGAGCGGGCGGACGGCACCGACGACGACGGCGGTGCCCCGGACAACGACCCGGACAACGACCCGGACGGCGACCTGGACGAGGTGTCCTCCGCCGACGAGCTGTTCGACCTCATCGACCGGGAGCTGGGCACCGCATGACACGGCAGCGCACCCCCGCCTCCCGCACCCCCGCCCCCCGCACCACCGCTCCTCGCTCCAAGGAAGGGACACCCGTGGCTGACGACGACAAGTACGTGGACTACCTCAAGCGGGTGACAGCGGAGCTCCGGCAGACCCGCCGCCGGCTGCGCGAGGTGGAGGACAAGAACCGCGAGCCCATCGCCGTCGTCGCGATGAGCTGCCGCTTCCCCGGCGACGTCGCCTCCCCGGAGGACCTGTGGCGCCTGGTCGACGAGGGTCGCGACGCCATCGGCCCGCTGCCCGGCGACCGCGGTTGGGACATCGAGGACCGCTTCGACCCCGACCCCGGCACACCCGGCACGTTCTCCACCCGCGAGGGCGGCTTCCTGCACGACGCGAGCGCCTTCGACGCCGCCTTCTTCGGCATGAGCCCGCGCGAGGCCCTCGCCACCGACCCGCAGCAGCGGCTGCTGCTGGAGGCCGCCTGGGAGGCGCTGGAGCGGGCCGGGATCCGCCCGAACACCCTGCGCTCCAGCGCCACCGGCGTCTTCGTCGGCGCGGCCACCTCCGGATACGGGCAGGGCCCGGTGGAGGTCCCCGAGGACGTGCACGGCCTGATGCTCGCCGGCAACGCCACCTCCGTGGCCTCCGGCCGCATCGCCTACGTGCTCGGCCTGCAGGGCCCCGCCGTCACCGTCGACACCGCCTGCTCCTCCTCCCTGGTCGCCCTGCACTGGGCGGTGCGGGCCCTGCGGGCGGGGGAGTGCGACCTGGCGCTGGCCGGCGGCGTCGCCGTCATGGCCACCCCGGGGCTGCTGTTCGAGTTCAGCCGGCAGCGCGGGCTCGCCCCCGACGGCCGGTGCAAGGCGTTCTCCGACGACGCCGACGGCACCGGCTGGTCCGAGGGCGTCGGCCTGCTCCTCGTGGAGCGGCTGTCCGACGCCCGCCGCAACGGGCACCCCGTGCTCGCCGTGGTGCGCGGCACCGCCGTCAACCAGGACGGCGCCTCCAACGGCCTGACCGCCCCCAACGGCCCCGCCCAGCAGCGCGTCATCGAGCAGGCCCTCGCCGACGCCGAGCTGACCGCCGCCGACGTCGACGCGGTCGAGGCACACGGCACCGGCACCACCCTCGGCGACCCCATCGAGGCCCAGGCGCTGCTGGCGACGTACGGCCGCGCCAGGGACGCCGACCGCCCGCTGCTGCTCGGCTCCCTGAAGTCCAACCTCGGGCACACCCAGGCCGCCGCCGGTGTCGCCGGCGTCATCAAGATGGTGCAGGCGCTGCGGCACGGGAGGCTGCCGCGCACCCTGCACGTCACCCGGCCCACCACCCACGTCGACTGGAGCGCCGGCCACGTACGGCTGCTGACCGAGCCCGCCGACTGGCCCGACACCGGCGACCGCCCGCGCCGCGCCGCCGTGTCCTCCTTCGGCATCAGCGGCACCAACGCCCACGCGATCCTGGAGGCCGCCCCGCCGGCCGAGCCGGACACCGAAGCGACGCAGGAACTTACGCCCGGAACGGCGCAGGAACCCACGCCCGGCACGGCGCAGGAGCCCGCGGCCGGACCGGGCGAGGAACCGTCGCCGCTGCCCGCCGTCCCCTGGATCCTCTCCGCCCGCAGCACCGCCGCACTGCGCGCCCAGGCCGCCCGGCTCCTGGACCACCTCGACCACCTCGACCACCCCGATCATCTCGACCCCCTCGACGGCACCGGCACCACCCATCTCGACGTCGCCCGAGCCTTGGTGACGACACGTCAGGTCTTCGAGCACCGGGCCGTCGTGCTCGCCCCGGACGGTGCCGCCGCCCGGGAGCGCCTGGCGCGGCTGGCCGGGGCGGACGACGCGGCCGGGTCCGGACCGGACGTCGTCACCGGCCGCGTGCTGCGCGGCGCCACCGCCGTGCTGTTCTCCGGGCAGGGCGCGCAGCGCCCCGGCATGGGCCGCGACCTGTACGCCGCCTTCCCCGCGTACGCGCGGGCCTTCGACGAGGTGTGCGCCGCGTTCGACGGGCACCTGCCGCGCCCGCTGCGGGACGTCGTCCTCGGCGACGACGGCAGCGGCGGCACCGACGCCGCCCTGCTCGACCGTACGGAGTTCGCGCAGCCCGCCCTGTTCGCCCTCGAAGTCGCCCTGTACCGGCTGCTGGAGTCCTGGGGCGTCAAGCCCAAGTACCTCGCCGGCCACTCCCTGGGCGAGCTGACCGCCGCGTACCTGGCCGGCGTCTGGTCGCTCGCCGACGCCTGCCGCCTCGTCGCGGCCCGCGGCCGGCTGATGCAGCACCTCCCGCCCGGCGGCGCGATGGTGGCCGTGGAGGCCACCGAGGACGAGGTCGCCCCACTGCTCGCCGCGCACGGCGACGCCGTCGCCGTGGCCGCCGTCAACGGGCCCCGCGCCGTCGTCCTGTCCGGCGACGCGCCCGCCGTCGAGGCCGTCGCCGGGGACCTGGCCCGGCGCGGCCGGCGCACCCGCAGGCTGCGCGTCAGCCACGCCTTCCACTCGGCCCGCATGGACGCCGTCCTGGACGACTTCCGGTCCGTCGCCGCCGGTGTCACCGCCCGCGCCCCGCGGCTGACCGTCGTCTCCAACGTCACCGGCCGGCCCGCCACCGCCGAGGAACTCGCCTCCCCCGACTACTGGGTGCGCCACCTGCGCGGCACCGTCCGGTTCGCCGACGGGATCGCCTGGCTCGCCGCGCACGGCGTGACCCGGTTCGCGGAACTCGGCCCCGACGCCACCCTCACCGCCCTCGCCCCGTCCTGCCTGCCCGACGACACCACCGAGCGGATCTGCCTGCCCGCCCTGCGCCGGGACCGGCCGGAGCCCGAGACCCTGCTGGCCGCCGTCGCCGGCCTGTTCGCGCACGGCGCCGCCGTCGACTGGGAGGGCATGCTCGGACCCGGCCGCGGCCCGGCCGTCGACCTGCCCACCTACGCCTTCCAGCGCGAGCGGTACTGGCTGCCGGCGCGCGCCGCGGGCACCGGGGACGTCACCGGCGCCGGCCTGGGCACAACGGGCCACCCGCTGCTCGGCGCCGCCGTGCGCGTCGCCGACGACGGGCGCGTCCTGCTCACCGGGCGCCTGTCGGCCCGCACCCAGCCCTGGCTCGCCGACCACGCCGTCGCCGGCACCGTCCTGCTGCCGGGCACCGCCTTCGTCGAACTCGCCCTGCGCGCCGGCGACGAGGCGGGCTGCGCCCTGCTGGAGGAACTCACCCTGGAGGCGCCGCTCGTACTGCCGGAGCACGGCGCCGTCCAGCTCCAACTCACCCTGGGCGCCCCCGACCCGGCCGGGCGCCGGCCGCTGGCCGTGTACGCCCGCGCCGAGGACGCCGCCGGCGACGACCCGGACGCGCCCTGGACCCGGCACGCCACCGGCACCCTGGCCCCGGCCGCCCCCGAGCCGTCGTACGACCTGGCGGCCTGGCCGCCGCCCGGCGCCCGCCCCGTCCCCCTCGACGGCTTCTACGCCGCCCTCGCGGACACCGGCTACCACTACGGCCCCGCCTTCCAGGGCCTGCGGGCCGTGTGGCGCGACGACACCGGCTGGTACGCCGAGGTCGCCCTCCCCGAGGACCAGCACCGGGACGCCGCCCGCTACGGCCTGCACCCCGCGCTGCTCGACGCCGCCCTGCACGCCCAGCTCGCGGGCGGCGAGGACACGCAGGACCGCACGGTGGGCCTGCCGTTCTCCTTCGGCGGCGTCGCCCTGCACGCGGTCGGCGCCACCGCGCTGCGCGTCCGCATCGAACCGGCGGGCGCCGACGGCGTCACGCTGCGCCTCGCCGACACCACCGGGCAGCCCGTCGCCACCGTCGGCACGCTCGTCTCCCGCGCCCTGCCCGCCGACGGGCCCGGCCCGGCCGGCCCCGCGGCCGACGGCGCCCTGTACACCGTGCGGTGGCTCCCGGCGGCTCCCGCAGCGCAGCCGGCCGGCCCCGCGGACGGCGCCCTGGTTCCGCCGTCCGGTACGGACGGTGCGGGCGGTGCGGGCGCCTGGCGGCTGGAGGTCGCGGAGAAGGGGACCTTGGACGGTCTGCGGCTGGTGCCGTGTCCGGGGGTGGCGCGTGAGCTGGGACCGCGGGAGGTGCGGCTGTCGGTGCGGGCCGCGGGGGTGAACTTCCGTGACGTGCTCACCGCGCTCGGCATGTACCCGGGCGAGTCGACGGCGATCGGTCTGGAGGGGGCCGGTGTGGTCACCGAGGTCGGTGCGGAGGTGACCCGTTTCGCGCCCGGCGACCGGGTGCTGGGCATGTTCGACGGGGCGTTCGCCCCCGTCGCGGTGGCCGACGAGCGGCTGCTCGCCCGCGTACCCGACGCCTGGTCCTTCGAACAGGCCGCCACGGTGCCGGTCGTCTTCCTGACCGCCTACTACGCCCTGGTGGATCTGGGGGGTCTGCGTCCGGGTCAGTCGGTGCTGGTGCACGCGGCGGCCGGCGGGGTGGGCTCGGCGGCGGTGCAGGTGGCGCGGCATCTGGGCGCGGAGGTGTTCGGCACCGCCAGTCCGGGCAAGTGGGCGGCGCTGCGGGCGGCCGGGCTGGACGGGGCGCACCTGGCCTCCTCCCGCGACCTGGAGTTCGAGCACGCCTTCCTCAAGGCCACCGGCGGGCGGGGCGTGGATGTGGTCCTGGACTGTCTGGCGCGGGAGTTCGTGGACGCCTCGCTGCGGCTGCTGCCGCGCGGCGGGCGCTTCCTGGAGATGGGCAAGACCGACATCCGCGATTCGCGGCAGGTCGCCGCCGACCATCCCGGCGTCGAGTACCGCGCCTTCGACCTCGTCGAGGCCGGCGTGGAGCGGACCGGGCGGATGCTCGCCGCGCTGATGGACCTCTTCGCGCAGGGCGTGCTCGCCCCGCTGCCGGTGACCGCGTGGGACGTGCGGCGGGCGCCGGAGGCGTTCCGGCACCTGAGCCAGGCCCGGCACATCGGCAAGGTCGTCCTCACCCTGCCCGAGACGCCCACCGGGGCCTCCGGCCCGGTCCAGGCGCCCCCCGTCGAGGGCTGGTACGCCGCCGGTGCCGACGACCCCGCGCTCGACCCGTCCTGGCCCCGCGCCGACACCCCCGACGCCCTGCCGCAGACTCCGGCCGCGGTCGTCCTGCCCTGCCCGGCCGGCGCCGGACCCGACCCGGCCGCGGCCGCCTCCCGTCTGCTGGGCGTCCTGCAGACGTGGCTCGCGCACGACCGCGCGGGCGACGCCCCGCTCGTGGTCCTCACCCACCGCGCCGTCGCCACCCGCACCGGCGAGGACGTGCCGGACCCCGCCGCCTCCGCCGTCTGGGGCCTGGTCAGGTCCGCGCAGACGGAGAACCCCGGGCGGCTGGTCCTGGTCGACGTCGACGACACCCCGGCCTCGCTGGCCGCCCTGCCCGCCGCCGTCGCCACCGGGGCGCCGCAACTCGCCGTCAGGGAAGGCGAGTTGCTCGTCCCGCGCCTGGTCCGCGCCGACGCCGGGGACGCCGGGGCGCGGCCCGCCTGGGACCCGGAGGGCACCGTCCTCGTCACCGGCGGCACCGGCGCCCTGGGCGCCCTGGTCGCCCGGCACCTCGTCACCGTGCACGGGGTGCGCAGCCTCGTCCTGGCCTCCCGGCGCGGCCCGGACGCCCCGGGCGCCGCCGACCTCGCCGCCGAACTGACCGCGCACGGCGCCCGGGTGGCCGTCGAGGCCTGCGACACCGCCGACCCCGAGGCGCTGGCCGCGCTGCTCGCCCGTATCCCGGCCGACCGGCCGCTGCGCGGTGTGGTGCACGCCGCCGGCGTCCTGGACGACGGCGTCCTCGGAGCGCTCACCCCCGAGCGGCTGGCGCCCGTGCTGCGGGCCAAGGCCACCGCCGCGCTCGCGCTGCACGAGGCCACCCGCGGCACCGACCTGACCGCCTTCGTGCTGTTCTCCTCCGCCGCCGGGCTCCTCGGCGGCGCCGGACAGGCCGGCTACGCCGCCGCCAACACCGTGCTGGACGCGCTCGCCCACCACCGGCGCGCCCACGGCCTGCCCGCCGTCTCCCTCGCCTGGACCCTGTGGGAGACCGACGGTGGCATGACCGGCGGCCTGCGTGAGGACGACGTACGGCGCATCGCCGCCTCCGGGCTGCCCGCCCTGCCGCCCGAGCACGGCCTGCGCCTGCTGGACGCCGCCCTGCGCCACGGCGAGGCGCTGCTCGCGCCGCTGCGCACCGACACCGCCGTACTGCGCGCGGCCGCCCGGCAGGGCCGGCTGCCCGCCCTGCTGCACGGCCTGGTCCCCGCCGCCCCGGCCCGGCGCACCGCCGGCCGCGACACCGGCACCGCCGGCGACGACCTCGCCCGGCGGCTGGCCGGCCTGACCGAGGGGGAGCAGGAGCGCCTGCTGCTGGACCTGGTGCGTCGGCACGCCGCAACCACCCTCGGCCACGGCGACGCCGCCGCCGTTGGCGCCGACCAGGCGTTCAAGGACCTCGGCTTCGACTCCCTCACCTCCGTCGACCTGCGCAACCGCCTCGGCGCCGCCACCGGTCTGCGGCTGCCCGCCACCGTCGTCTTCGACCACCCCCGGCCCACGGCCCTCGCCCGCCACCTGCGGGAACGCCTCCTCGGCGGCAGCGGCCCCGACGCGGTGGCGGCCACCGCCGCGGCCGTCGACGACCCCGTCGCCATCGTCGCCATGGCCTGCCAGTACCCCGGCGGCGTGACCGGCCCGGAGGAGCTGTGGCACCTGTTCGCCGAGGGCGGCGACGCCATCGGCGCCCCGCCCGCCGACCGCGGCTGGGACCTGGACCGGCTGCCCGGCCTGCGGGGCGGATTCCTGTACGGCGCCGCCCACTTCGACGCCGCCCTGTTCGGCATCCCGCCGCGCGAGGCGCTGGCGACGGACCCGCAGCAGCGGCTCGTCCTGGAGGCGTCCTGGGAGGTGTTCGAACGCGCCGGCATCGACCCGCTGTCCCTGCGGGGCAGCCGCACCGGCGTGTTCGTCGGCGCCATGGGCTCCGGCTACGGCTCCGGCGTCACCGACGTCCCCGAGGGCGTCGCCGACTACCTCGGCCTCGGGACGTCGGCCGGCTTCCTGTCCGGCCGCGTCGCCTACACCTTCGGCCTGGAAGGGCCCGCGGTGACCGTCGACACCGCCTGCTCCTCCTCCCTGGTGGCACTGCACCTGGCCGCGCAGGCCCTGCGCAACGGCGAGTGCTCCCTGGCGCTGGCCGGCGGCGTCACCGTCATGGCCACCCCCGGCACCTACACCGCGTTCACCGCCCACAACGGGCTGGCCGCCGACGGCCGGTGCAAGGCGTTCGCCGCGGCGGCCGACGGCACCGGCTTCTCCGAGGGCGTCGGCGTGCTGCTGCTGGAGCGGCTCTCCGACGCCCGCCGCAACGGGCACCCCGTGCTCGCCGTGGTGCGCGGCACGGCCGTCAACCAGGACGGCGCCTCCAACGGCCTGACCGCCCCCAACGGCCCCGCCCAGGAACGCGTCATCCGGCAAGCGCTCGCCGCGGCGGGCCTGACCCCGGCCGACGTGGACGCCGTGGAGGCGCACGGCACCGGCACCCGCCTCGGCGACCCCATCGAGGCGCAGGCGCTGATCGCCACCTACGGGCAGGACCGGCCCGCCGGCCGGCCCGTGCTGCTCGGCTCGGCCAAGTCCAACCTCGGCCACACCCAGGCCGCCGCGGGCGCCGCCGGCGTGATGAAGATGGTGCTGGCCATGCGCCACGGCGAACTGCCCCGCACCCTGCACGTCGACCGGCCCTCCCCGCACGTCGACTGGTCCGCCGGCGCCGTCGAGCTGCTCACCGGGCCGCGCCCCTGGCCCGCCGAACCCGGCCGGCCCCGCCGCGCCGGCGTGTCCTCCTTCGGCATCAGCGGCACCAACGCCCACGTCGTCCTGGAAGAACCCCCGGCGGCGCCCCCGCCGCCCGAACGGCCCGAGGCGCCGCGGCGGCCGCGGATCTTCCCCGTCTCCGGCCACACCCCCGAGGCGCTGCGCGCCCAGGCCGCCCGGCTGCGCACCCACCTCCTCGCGCACCGCCCCGACCCGCGCGACCTCGCGCACACCCTGACCACCGCCCGGCCCGCCCTGGACCACCGCGCCGCCGTCGTCGCCGCCGACCACGACGAGCTGCTCGCCGGCCTCGCCGCCGTCGCCCGCGGCGAGAGTGCCGACGGCGTGACCGCCGGCACGGCGGGCACCGGCGGCCGCACCGCCTTCCTCTTCAGCGGCCAGGGCTCCCAACGGCCGGGCATGGGACGCGAGGTGTACGAGGCGTACTCGGCCTACGCCGAGACCTTCGACGCGGTCTGCGCCGAACTGGACCGCCACTTGGACGGCCCCCCGCTGCGCGAGGTGGTGTTCGCCGCCGAGGGCAGCGCGCGGGCGGCCCTGCTGGACCGCACCGCCTTCACCCAGGCGGCTCTGTTCGCCGTGGGCACCGCCGCCCACGCCCTGCTGCGCTCCTGGGGCGTGCGGCCCGACCTGCTGATGGGCCACTCCATCGGCGAGCTGACCGCCGCCCACGTGGCGGGCGTGCTGAGCCTGCCCGACGCCTGCCGGCTCGTCGCCGCCCGCGGCCGGCTGATGCAGGCCCTGCCCGAGGGCGGCGCGATGATCGCGGTCGAGGCCACCGAGGAGGAGGTGCGGCCGCTGGTGGCGGACCCGGCCGGCCGCGCCGCCGTCGCCGCGGTCAACGGCCCGGCCTCCGTGGTGCTCTCCGGCGACACCGACGCCGTGGAGCGGCTCGCCGCGCACTTCGCGGACCGGGGCCGTCGTACGACCCGGCTGCGGGTGAGTCACGCCTTCCACTCGCCGCTGATGGAGCCGATGCTCGCGGAGTTCCGGAAGGTCGCCGAGTCCGTCGCCTACGCCTCCCCGGCCATCCCGGTGGTCTCCAACGTTACCGGACGGGCCGCCGTTCCGGGCGAGCTGGAGTCCGCGGAGTACTGGGTGCGGCACGTGCGTGAGGCCGTGCGGTTCGCCGACGGCGTGCGCACCCTGGAGGACGAGGGCGTCACCACGTACGTCGGACTCGGCCCCGACGCCACGCTCACCACCCTGGTCCGCGCCGGCCTGCGCCACGCCGGCGCCGCTGCCGCCGTACCGCTGCTGCGCCGCGACACCCCCGAGGTGCGCACCGCGCTGCACGCGGCCGGCGTACTGCACGCGCGCGGCTGCGGAGCCGACCTCACCCGGCTCGGCGGCAACGGCGACACCGGGGCCCGCACGATCGACCTGCCCCCCTACGCCTTCCAGCGCGAGCCGTACTGGCTGCGGCCCACCGCCGCCGCTCCGACGGCCGCGCAGGACGCGCCGTTCTGGGAGCTCGTCGAGCAGGCCGACGCCGCCGCCCTCGCCGACCGGCTCGGCCTGCCCGAGGACGCGCCGCTGGAGGCGGTGCTGCCGGCCCTGGCCGCCTGGCGCCGCGACAGCCGCCGCGGCGGCGAGGAGGCAGCCTGGGAGCACCGCGTGGTGTGGCGGCCCGCGCCCGACCCGGCCGCCGCCGCCCTGACCGGGCGCTGGCTGCTGCCCGTGCCCGCCGCCCTGGCCGGCGGACCCTGGGCGGCGTCGATCGCCGACGCCCTCGCCGCGCACGGCGCCCGCGTGACGCTCCTGCCGGTCGACTGCGCCACCGCCGACCGCGGCACGCTCGCCGCGGAGCTGGCCGCCCTGCGCGCCGAGGACCCCGAGGTCACGGGCGTCCTGTCGCTGCTGGCGGTGGACGACCGCCCGCTGCCCGGCCATGTCGCCACCCCCGCCGGACTGGCCGCCACCCTCGCCCTGCTGCAGGCGCTCACCGCGAACGGGACGGACACCGCGAACGGGACGGACGCGGCGGGGACGGACACCGCGCCCCTGTGGTGCGTGACCGCCGGCGCCGTCGGCGTCTCCCCGCAGGAGCCGCCCGCCCACGTCGAGCAGGCCGCCGTGTGGGGGCTCGGCCGCACCGCCGCCCTGGAGCACCCGCGCACCTGGGGCGGCCTGGTCGACCTGCCGGCCGGCACCGGCGCCGCCCTCCCCGACGGCGTGGCCCGCCGCCTGGCCGCCGCCCTCGGCGCGCCCGGCGGCGAGGACCAGATCGCGGTGCGCGCCCACGGCACCCACGTACGCCGCCTGGCGCGCGCCGAACGGCCCGCCGAACCGGACACCGCGCCGGTGGTGTGGAAGGGCACCGTCCTGCTCACCGGCGGCACCGGCGCGCTCGGCGTGCGCACCGCCGCCTGGCTGGCCGCGCAGGGCGCCGACCGCCTGGTCGTCGCCGGCCGCTCCGGCGCCGCCGGCGAGGGCGCCGACCGGCTGCGGGCCGCCCTCGCCGGCACCGGCACCGACCTCGTCCTGGCCGCCTGCGACGTCGCCGACCGAGACGCCCTGGCCGCGCTGCTCGCCGCACACCCCGTCGACGCCGTGGTGCACACCGCCGGCGTCCTGGACGACCGGCTCCTCGACGGTCTCGACCCGGCCGCCCTGGAGGCGGTGCTGCGGCCCAAGCTGGCCGCCGCCCGCCACCTGGACGAGCTGACCCGGGACCGGGAGCTGTCCGCCTTCGTGCTGTACTCCTCCCTCTCCGGCACCCTCGGCTCGGCCGGGCAGGCCAACTACGCGGCCGCCAACGCCTGCCTGGACGCGCTGGCCGAGCGGCGCCGCGCGGCCGGCCTGCCCGCGACGTCGATCGCCTGGGGACCGTGGGCAGGCGGCGGCATGGCCACCGCGAACGCCGCGACCGAGGAACGCATGCGGCGCGGCGGCCTGACCCCGCTCGACCCCGAGCGGGCCCTGGACGCCCTCGGCCGCGCCGTCGCCCGCGGCGCGGCCGCGCCCGCCGTCGCCGACGTCGACTGGGAACGGTTCGCGGCCGGCTTCACCGCGGCCCGGCCCAGCCCGCTGCTGTCCGACCTGGCCGGCACCGCCGGCCCCGCGGCGGCCGCCGGCCCGGCGTCCGGCGGCACGGACGCGGCACCCGGCCTGCGGGCCCGGCTCACCGGGACGAGCGCCGCCGAACAGGAGCGCATCCTGCTCTCCCTGGTCCGCACCCACGTCGCCGCGGTCCTCGGCCACGCCACACCCGACCGGGTGGAGGCCGGCCGCGCCTTCGGCTCGCTCGGCTTCGACTCCCTCAGGGCGGTCGAGCTGCGCAACCGCCTCGAAGCCGCCACCGGCCTGCGGCTGCCCGCCACCCTGCTGTTCGACCAGCCCACCCCGGCCGCGCTGGCCGGGCACCTGCGCGACCGGCTCGGCGAGGACACCGACCCCGCCGCGGCGGTGCTCGCCGACCTCGACCGGCTGGAGACGGCCCTGGCCGGCCTGCCCGCGGACGACACCCGCCGCGACCGCATCGGCGCACGCCTCAAGGCGCTGCTCACCCGCTGGGACGGCACCGGCCCGGCCGCGTCCGCCGCCGCGGCGGCGGACGACGTCAGCGCCCGGATCGACTCCGCCGCCGCGGAGGAGATCTTCGACTTCATCGAGAACGACCTCGGCATCTCCTGAACGCCGCGGCCACCGACCGGGAGACGGTGAAGAACGCATGAGCAATGAGGACAAGCTCCTCGGCTACCTGAAGAAGGTCACCGCCGACCTGCACCGGACACGGCAGCGGCTGCGCGAGGCCGAGGAACGCCACCGCGAACCCGTCGCCGTCGTCGGCATGGGCTGCCGCCTCCCCGGCGGCGTCGCCGACCCGGACGACCTGTGGCGGCTGCTGCGCTCCGGCACCGACGCCATGAGCGAGTGGCCCGCCGACCGCGGCTGGGACACCGACGCCCTGTACGACCCCGAGCCCGGCACGCCGGGCAAGAGCTACACCCGCACCGGCGGATTCGTCGACCGGGTCGCCGACTTCGACGCCGGCTTCTTCGGCATCTCGCCCCGCGAGGCCGTCGGCACCGACCCCCAGCAGCGCCTGCTCCTCGAAGTGTGCTGGGAGGCGCTGGAACGCGCCGGCATCGACCCGCTGTCCCTGCGCGGCAGCCGCACCGGCGTCTTCGCCGGCACCAGCCTGCAGGACTACCCGGCCCTGCTCGCCCTGTCCGACAACGCCGGCGACGACGGCGTCGGCAACTCCCCGAGCGTGATCTCCGGCCGCATCTCCTACACCCTGGGCCTTCAGGGCCCCGCGGTCTCCGTCGACACCGCCTGCTCCTCCTCCCTGGTGGCGCTGCACCTGGCCGCGCAGGCGCTGCGCAACGGCGAGTGCGACCTGGCGCTGGCCGGCGGCGTCACCGTCATGGCCACGCCCACCGTGTTCCTGGAGTTCAGCCGGCAGCGCGGCCTGTCCCCGCAGGGCCGCTGCCGCGCCTTCGCCGACGCCGCCGACGGCACCGCCTGGGGCGAGGGCGCCGGCGTCCTCGTCGTCGAACGGCTCTCCGACGCCCGCCGCAACGGGCACCCCGTGCTCGCCGTGCTGCGCGGCTCCGCCGTCAACCAGGACGGCGCCTCCAACGGCCTGACCGCCCCCAACGGCCCCGCCCAGGAACGCGTCATCCGGCAGGCCCTGAACTCCGCCGGCCTGTCCCCGGCCGACGTGGACGCCGTCGAGGCGCACGGCACCGGCACCCGCCTCGGCGACCCCATCGAGGCGCAGGCCCTGCTCGCCACCTACGGCCAGGACCGGCCCGCCGACCGGCCGCTGTGGCTCGGTTCGGTGAAGTCCAACCTCGGCCACACCCAGGCCGCGGCCGGCGTGGCCGGCGTCATCAAGATGGTGCTGGCCATGCGCCACGGCGAACTGCCCCGCACCCTGCACGTCGACCGGCCCTCCACCCACGTCGACTGGAGCGCGGGCCGCGTCGCCCTGCTCACCGAGCCCCGCCCCTGGCCCGCCGAACCCGGCCGGCCCCGCCGCTGCGGCGTCTCCTCCTTCGGCGTCAGCGGCACCAACGCCCACGTCATCCTGGAGGCCGCGCCCGAGGAACCGGCCGCCGCCGAAGAGTCGGCCGCCGAAGAGCCCGCCGCCGGGGAGCCGGTCGTTGGAGAGCCGGTCGCTGAAGGGCCGGCCGCCGAGGCGCCCGCGCAACCCCCGCAGGCGAGGGGGCCGTTCGCGTTCCTGGTGTCCGGCCGCACCGCCGCCGCGCTGCGCGCCCAGGCCGCCCGGCTGCACGCCCACGTGCACGACGGCCCCGGCCGCGCCCAGAACCCCGCCGACCTCGCCTGGTCCCTCGCCACCACCCGGCCCGCGCTGGAGCACCGCGCGGTCGTCGTCGCCCACGACCACGACGGCCTCGCGCGCGGCCTGCGCGCCCTGGCCGACGACACCCCCGAGGCGTCGGCCGTGCGGGGCGTCGCCGACACCGAGGGCGGCCCCGTGCTGCTCTTCCCCGGGCACGGCGCCCAGTGGGAGGGCATGGCCGCCGAACTCCTCGACACCGACGAGCGGTTCGCCGCCCACGTCGACGAGGTCGCCCGCGCCGTCGAGGCGCACACCGGCTGGTCCGTGCGCAACGTGCTGCGCGGCGCCGACAGCGCGCCCCCGCTGGAGCGGGTCGACGTCGTGCAGCCGGTGCTGTTCACCGTGTGCGTGGCCCTGGCCCGGCTGTGGCAGGACCACGGGGTGCGGCCCGCCGCGGTCGCCGGCCACTCGCAGGGCGAGATCGCCGCCGCCCACGTCGCCGGCGCGCTCACCCTGGACGACGCCGCCCGCATCGTCGTCACCCGCGCCCGCGCCCTGGCCGCGCTCGCCGGCCGCGGCGGCATGCTGCACGCGCCCCTGCCGCTCGCCGAGGCCGAACGGCACCTGGCCCGCCACGCGGGCCGGCTCGCCGTCGGCGCCGTCAACGGCCCGCGCAGCGTCGCGGTCACCGGCGAGGAGACGGCGCTCACCGCACTGGAGCGCGAACTGTCCGCCCAGAGCCTGCGGGTGCGCCGCATCCCCATCGGCTACGCCTCCCACTCGCCGCAGGTCGAGGACGTCCGGGACGCCCTGCTCGACGGCTTCGCACCGGTGCGGCCCCGGCCCGCCGCGATCCCGTTCCACTCCACGGTCACCGGCACCCGCGTCGAGGACACCACGCGGCTCGACGCCGACCACTGGTACCGCAACGCCCGGCAGACCGTCCGCTTCGAGGACACCGTGCGCGACCTCGCCGCCGCCGGGCACCGCGTGTTCCTGGAAGTGGGCCCGCACCCGGTGCTCACCGGCGCCGTCGGCGACACCCTCGACGCGCTCGGCGGCACCGACGGCGGCGCCGTCCTGGGCACCCTGCGGCGCGGCGACGGAGGCCGCCGGCGCTTCCTGCTGTCGGCGGCCGAACTCTTCGTCCGCGGCGGGCACGTCGACCTCACCGCCGCCCACGGCGGCACCGGCCGCCGCGTCGACCTGCCCGTCACCGTCTTCCAACGCCGCCGCCACTGGCCAGAGTTCACCCGCACCAGGGCCGCGGCGACCACCCGGTCCGCCCCCGCGGACGCCGCGTTCTGGACCGCCGTCGAGAACGACGACCTGCCCGCGCTCGCCGCCGCCCTCGACGTCACCGAGGACACCGTCTCCCCGCTCCTGCCGGCCCTGGCCGGCTACCGGCGGCGCAGCACCGAGCACGCCGCCGCCGACGGCTGGCGCTACCGCATCGCCTGGCACGCCCTGCCCGAGCCGCCCGCGCCCCGCCTCACCGGCACCTGGCTCCTGCTCGTCCCGCGCGGCCACGAGGACACCCCCGCCGCCGCGGCCGCCGCCGCCGCGCTGGACCGGGCCGGCGCCCGCCCCGTCACCGTCGTCACCGACCCCGCCGCCGACCGCACCGCCCTGGCCGCCGCCCTGTCCGGCCCCGCCACCGAAGCGGCCGGCGCGGTGTCCCTGCTCGCCCTCGACGAGGAGGCGCACCCCGACTTCCCCCACCTGCCCCGCGGTTTCGCCGCCACCGTCGCCCTCGTCCAGGCCCTCGACGACCTCGGCGCCCGCCTGCCCGTCTGGTTCGTCACCCGCGGCGCCGTGGCCGCCGGCCCCGACACCGGGACCGACGCGCCCGCCCAGGCCCTGGTGTGGGGCTTCGCCCGGGTCGTCGCCCTCGAACAGGCCGACTGCTGGGGCGGCCTCGCCGACCTGCCCGCCGACGTGGACGAGCGGACCGGCGACCGCCTGGCCGCGCTGCTCGCCGGCCTCGACCACGAGGACCAGGTCGCGATCCGCACCACCGGCCTGTTCGGCCGCCGGCTGGTGCGCGCCGCCACCGGCGGCCGGCCCGCCCGCCGCACCTGGCGCCCGGAGGGCACCGTCCTCGTCACCGGCGGCACCGGCGCCCTGGGCCGCCACGTGGCCCGCTGGCTCGCCCGCGGCGGCGCCCGCGACCTGCTGCTCGTCAGCCGCTCCGGCCCCGACGCCGACGGCGCCCGCGAACTCGTCGCGGAACTCGCCGGCCTCGGCGCCCGCGCCGAGGTGGCCCGCTGCGACGTCGCCGACCCCGACGCCCTCGCGGCCCTGCTGGCCACCGTGCCCGCCGACCGCCCGCTGACCGCCGTCTTCCACACGGCGGCCGTCCTGGACGACGGCGTGATCGGCTCCCTCACCCCCCGACGGCTCGCGGACGTCCTGCGGGTCAAGGTGGGCGGCGCCCTCAACCTGCACGCCGCCACCGCCCACCTCGACCTGTCCGCCTTCGTGCTGTTCTCCTCGTCCTCCGGCGTCTTCGGCAGCCCCGGACACGGCAACTACGCGCCCGGCAACGCCTTCCTCGACGCCCTCGCCGCCCACCGGCGCGCCCGGGGACTGCCCGCGACCGCGATCGCGTGGAGCGGCTGGGCCGAGGGCGGCATGGCCTCGGGCTCCGTCGGCGCCCGCCTGGAACGCCACGGCGTCCGCCTCATGGCCCCCGGCACCGCCGTCACCGCCCTGCAGCAGGCCCTCGACCACGACGACACCGCGCTCGTCGTCACCGACATCGACTGGGACGTCTTCGCCGCCGAACTCGCCCGCGGCCGGCCGCGCCGCCTGTACGCCGAGCTCCCCGAGGCCCGCCGCACCCCGGCCGGCACCGGGCCGGCCGGGACGGAATCCGACCGGCCGGAGGACGGCCCGCTCGCCGAGCGGATCGCCGCCCTGAACGAGCGCGACCGCCGGCACGCCCTGCTCGGACTCGTCCGCGCCCACATCGCCCACGTGCTCGGCCACGCCGGCCCCGAGGACGTCGAACCGGCCCGCGCCTTCCGCGAACTGGGCTTCGACTCGCTCACCGCCGTCGAACTGCGCAACAGCCTGAACCGGGCCACCGGCCTGCGCCTGCCGAGCACCCTCGTCTACGACCACCCCACGCCCGCCGCGCTCGCCGAGCACCTCGGCGCCGAACTGGCCCCGGCCCGGGCCGCCGCGGCCGCCGCCGCACCGGCCGCCGGCCCGGCCGACACCGAGGACCCCGTCGTCATCGTCGGCATGGCCTGCCGCTTCCCCGGCGGCGCCGACTCGCCGGAGGCGTTCTGGCGGCTGCTGGCCGACGGCGTCGACGCCATGGGCCCCTTCCCGCAGGACCGCGACTGGGACCTGGACGCCCTCTACGACCCCGAGCCCGGCACACCCGGCCGCACCTCCACCCGCACCGGCGGATTCCTCGACTCCTTCGCCGACTTCGACCCGGCGTTCTTCAACATCTCGCCGCGTGAGGCGACCGCGATGGACCCGCAGCAGCGGCTGCTGCTGGAGATGGCGTGGGAGGCGTTCGAGCGGGCCGGCATCGACCCGCGCACGCTGCGCGGCAGCCGCACCGGCGTCTTCGCCGGCACCAACTACCAGGACTACACCCAGCGTCCGCTCGCCCTGACCGACGACACCGACGCCCACCTGGGCACCGGCACCTCCGCCAGCGTCATGTCCGGCCGCGTCGCCTACACCTTCGGCCTGGAGGGGCCGGCGGTGACGGTGGACACGGCGTGCTCGTCGTCGCTGGTCGCCCTGCACCTGGCGGTGCGGGCGCTCAGGTCGGGGGAGTGCGACCTGGCCCTGGCGGGCGGCGTCACGGTCATGTCGACCCCGGGTCTGTTCCTGGACTTCTCGCGGCAGCGGGGGCTGGCGGCGGACGGGCGGTGCAAGGCGTTCGCGGACGCCGCGGACGGCACCGGGTTCTCCGAGGGCGGGGGGCTGCTGCTGGTGGAGCGCCTGTCGGACGCGCGCCGCCACGGGCATCCGGTGCTGGCCGTGATCCGCGGCTCGGCGGTCAACCAGGACGGCGCCTCCAACGGGCTGAGCGCCCCGAACGGGCCGGCGCAGCAGCGGGTGATCCGGGCGGCGCTGGCGGATGCCGGGCTGAGCGCGGCGGACATCGATGCGGTGGAGGCGCACGGCACCGGCACCAGGCTGGGGGATCCGATCGAGGCGCAGGCGCTGCTGGCCACCTACGGGCAGGATCGGCCGGTGGAGCGGCCGGTGTGGCTGGGGTCGGTGAAGTCCAACATCGGGCACACCCAGGCGGGGGCCGGGGTGGCGGGGGTGCTGAAGATGGTGCTGGCGCTGCGGCACGGGGTGCTGCCGCGCACGCTGCACGTGGAGACGCCCTCGACGCACGTGGACTGGGACGCCGGTGCGGTGGAGCTGCTGACCGAGCAGCGGGCGTGGCCGCGGACGCAGGGCCGTCCGCGGCGGGCGGGG
>NZ_BMWH01000049.1 GCF_014651135.1 Streptomyces echinoruber | reverse complement strand
GGGGTGCGGCACCACTGATCGTGTGCCGCACCCCCCGGGCCGCCCGGTCGTTCCCCGCGTCAGACCGCCAGGGACAGATCGCTGTCCCCTCCGGGGTCCGCCGCGGCACCCGCCGCCGCGTCCGCGGTGCGCCGCCCGGCCGACAGCAGCAGGGCATCCGCCTTGGCGATCGCGTCGTGGATGCGGTTCGTGCCCATCATGACGCACAGGGTGTAACTGACGTCCTCGAGTTCACGAGCCGTCGCCTCCCGCTCCTGCTCCGCCTGAGCGATCTGCAGCGATGCGTACCGGGTCAGCAACTTCCTGACGACCTTCGGGTCCGGAACCAGCACAGAGCGCCCCTCTCTCGAATTTTCGTGAGACGCGTATGCCCGGCAGGTGGCACTCCATGCCTCTTTCGCGCTCCGCTGTGACGTACTTGACGCATTTCGTTCGCTGCGCGCGGGCGCGCGCTCCGGCGCGCGCGCCCGGGTCAGGACCGGTCGCGCTCCGGAAGGCGCCGACGTGCGGCCATGCGCCGCTCCGCCGCCGTCAGGCCGCCCCAGATGCCCTCGTACTCGGCGTGGTGCAGGGCCCAGCTGCGGCAGTCGCGCAGGACGGGGCAGCGGCGGCACACGGTGCGGGCCTCCTCGACCTGCCGGACGGACAGGCCCCCGTCGCCGACCGGGAAGAACAGTTCGGGGTCCTCGTAGCGGCAGGCCGCCCTCTCTCGCCAGTTCATCCGGAACTCCGCTCGCGGTCGCGGCTCGGCTGAAAACCCCGGAAGGCCCCGTACCGCGGCACTCGGGGCGCCGCCCACCCGGGAGACACGCCGCAATATAAGCGTTTATGCCCCTTCGGCCAAGATTGTGCGCCATCTGTTCGGTGTGACCGGATCCGGTCGCCGGGGCCGCGGGTCAGCCCTCGGCGAGCACGCGGGCGAGGAAGGAGTCGAGGCCGGTGCGCTCCTCGCCGCCGGGCACGGCGGCGAAGGTGCGGTTGAGGAACGCCATGAGGGGCGGCGCCCAGGCGGTGATCACGGCGCGCCGCCCGGCGTCCTCGTCCTCGCTGCCGAGCAGGGTGATGCACAGTTCGTGCCGGTGGCCGCTCCAGCGCGGGCGGAAGCGGACCCGGCCCTCCCCCAGGGGCCGGCGCAGTCCCTCGACGAGCATCTCCCGGTCGAAGCGCCACTCGGCCGGCACGGTCCCGTCCTGGCAGAACGCCACGGTGACGGCGTACGGGTCGCTCGCCTCGTACCGGAGGCGGGCCAGGACGGGCGCGCCGGCTGGGGTGCCGGTCGCGGCGCTGGTCTCCAGGCGCATGAAGAGGGTGTCGCTGACGACGGCGCTCACGCGGGGCCTCCGGCGGTGCTCGGCTGCGGGGTCCCCGTCCGCTGCCCGGGTCCGGGCCGGTGATGCGGGTACGATCGGGTGATCTCGCCGGCCGGGGGCGGAGACGGCTCCGGGGGCGGCATGCGCCGCAGGACGGCGTCACGCACCACCCGGGGACGGCGTCGCGGCGCCGCAGGCCGGCGCCGGGGCGTCACGCGCCGTCCGCGGGGTTCAGGCGCCGAGGGACCGGGCCAGTTCGCCGCTGGCGCGGGCGACCTCGGTGTCCGGTTCGGCCAGGAGGTCGCGCAGGACGCCGCGGCGGGCGTGGACGGCCTGGCGGGCGCGGCGCTCCCAGACGACGTGGTTCTCGCGGTGGTTGAGCAGCTTGGGGTAGACGGCGGCGGTCTGCTCCCACTGCCGGGCGTCGGCGATGTTCTTCAGCAGCTGGATGATCTGCGCGCGGCAGGTGACGTGGGGCAACTGGGCGAGCTCCCACAGGAAGGGAACCGTCGCGGCGGTGGCCTGCTCCACGACGAAGCCGTACTGGCAGATGCGTTTCCGCAGCTCTTCAAGGGCCTGCCGCGCGCTGTCGGCGTCGCCCCGGGCGATGGTGGAGAGCAGCAGCGGGATGGCCGCCGCGCTGCCGGTGGAGTCCTTGATCTCGTGCCACGGCACCTGCCCCAGGGCGGCCAGCGGTGGGCCCGCCGCCCGCGTCCGGGGTGGGGTGCCGTCCGTGCGGTGTGCGTGCTGCTGCTCCGTCGATGCGGTGCGCATGGCGTCGGGCCCTTCTGCGGCTGTCATGTCAGGTGGGGGATCGGTCGGCGGCACGCCGGCACGGCCCGGAGGCTCTTGTCGGCCGGCGGGGTGGGCAGCCGGCCCACTCGTCGGCCGGGGCGTCCACGATGCCCGGGCTGCGGCCGTGCTCCGCCGGCGCGGAGTCGCCGGGACCGCCGGGCGAGCGGGTCGTCACCGGGATCGGAGACGGTGAGCACCAAGTGGGCGGTGTGCGGGGCCGGCCCGAGGCGGAGGTCCGCCGCGCCGCTCCCGTGCGCCTCGTGCGTGCCGTCCGGCGCGGTGCGTGGCACTGCGTGCCGCACGGCGTTGGTGGCGAGTTCGGTGCGGACGAGGGTGACGTCGTCGCCGCGGTGGCCGGGCGGCCAGTGGCGCAGCGTGTCCCGGGTGAAGGCCCGGGCGCGGGCGAAGCCCCGGCCACTGCACGGGACGCGCGGCACGGCACGGGCCCGGGCCGGTTCGTCCTCGGCGCTCGGCGCGCCGGGCGGGCGGGTGGCGCCCCGTCCCGGCGCGGCGGACCGGCCCGGCTGCGGAAACCCGCCGAAGGTGTCCGCCTCCCCGGCCCGCCCGGCCGTCTCGGTCGGCGGCCGGAGCGCGTGGCGCAGGGGTAAGGGCACGGCGTCTCCCTGATGAGCTGTCAGGTTGCGGCGCCAACGGAGGGGTTGACGCCGCAGCTATTATCCACGCTGAAGGCGCTCCCGTGCAATTGCACGAGAAATTGCGCGAAAATCGGGTGGGTGGTGCAGGAGCCACGCCGGCCTCCGCCGGCACCCGCCCGGACCGTCGCGTGCCGTGCGCGGCGACAGGCAACAGCAAGGAGACAGCGGTGCCACCAGTGCGGAACGGAGTGCGGGCGAGTTCGCTCAACGCCCGCTGGATCAAGAGCCGGCACAGCAACGCCGAGGGCAACTGCGTGGAGATCGCGGCCCTCTCCGGCGGGGACATCGCGCTGCGCAACTCCCGCGATCCCGACGGTCCGGCGCTCGTCTACACCCCGGCGGAGGTGGCGGCGTTCGTGGCCGGCGCGAAGGACGGCGAGTTCGACCACCTGCTCTGAGGCGCGTGGCCGACGGGTTCCCGCCGCCGCGCGCTGGGCACGGGGACACCACCGCCGGCCCCGGCGGGAAAACGGAGGCTCCCTTCTCAACTCGCCGCATTGCAAAGGAGGATGCGGTGCGCCGGGCGGCATCCTGATAGCCTGGGTCCCCTAGTCTGCCGGTCCACTGGGAGTCAGGATGTCCGCCGAGCCGAACCGCCTCTCCCGCCTGCAGCCCTATCTGGACCGGCCGGAACCGGCGCCGACCCTGCTGAAGATGCTGGTCGGCGTGCAGCTGGCGGGCCTGCGGGAGGACGCCGGGTATTCCCAGGAGCAGGCGGCGCGCGAACTCGGTTTCAGTCCGGCGAAGTTGTCGCGCATCGAGTCCGGCAAGGGCCGCCGCCCGCCCGCGGAGAAGGACGTCCGCGCGCTGCTGGAGCTGTACGGCACGAAGGAGTACGAGGCCTCGGTGCTGCTGCAGCTGCTGCAGCGGGCCGGCGAGCCGGGCTGGTGGCAGCGCTACGACAAGCGGCTGATGCCGGAGTGGTTCGAGCGCCTGGTCGGGCTGCAGGAGGCGGCCGCGACGATCCGTACCTTCGAGATCCAGTACGTGCCCGGCCTGCTGCAGACGCCGGAGTACACCCGGGCGGTGGTGGAGCGGGGCCTGCCGACCGCGACCGCGAACGAGGTGCGCCGCCGCGTCGAACTGCGCACCCGCCGGGCCCAGTTGCTGCTGCGTCCGGACGCCCCGCAGCTGTGGGCGGTGATCGACGAGTCGGTGCTGCTGCGCGTCCTGGGCAGCCGTGCGGTGATGCGCGAGCAGCTGGCCCACCTGATCGACATGGCCCGGCGGCCCAACGTGACCGTGCAGATCGTGCCGCTGGACGTCACCAACGCCTCGGCGCCGGCCATCTCCATCACCTATCTGCGCTTCGGCGGCCTCGACCTGCCGGACGTGGTCTACCTGGAGCACATCCGCAGCGCCAACTTCCTCGAGGACCGCGACGAGACGGAGGAGTACCGGATCACGCTGGACCGGCTGGCCGACGAGGCGCTGACGCCTTCGCAGTCCCTGGAGCTGCTGCGGACCACGATGGAGGAGCGCTACCCCGCGCCGTGACGGCGACCGCCCGCCACCGGGGCGGCCCCGGGGCGGGCGGCGGAGGGAAGAGGCCGCGCGGGCCCGCGGGCCGGTCCGCGGCGGTGCGCGAACCGGTCCGCGCGGCAGGTCAGCGGATCACGCCCACGCCGCCGAACTCGATCCACTCCTGGGTGAGCTGACGGGGCGCCACCTCGGTGTCGGGGCGCCAGGTGGACACCTCCACCAGACCCGGCTCCAGGATCTCCAGTCCCTCGAACCACTCGGCGACGTCCTTCTCCTCACGGACCCTCCCCCAGTGGCCCTGGGTCGCCTGGTCCATGAAGTCGGTGACGAACTTGCGCACCTCGGGGTCCTCGCTGACCAGTTGGCACATGACCATGACGCTGCCGGGCACGAGCCGCTCCCGTACCCGGCGCACCACGGCGAGCGGCCCGTTCTCGTCGTCGTCGGGGATGCAGTGGAAGACCGAGTTGAACAGCACGCACACCGGCTGCGAGAAGTCGATCAGGCGCCGGGTGTCGGGGTGCGAGAAGATCTCGTCGGTCTGCCGCAGGTCGGCGTGTATGACGGCGGTGCGCTCGTCCTGCTGGAGCAGCGCCCGGCCGTGCACCAGCACCATCGGGTCGTTGTCCACGTAGACGACGTGCGTCTCGGGGGCGATGCGCTGCGCGACCTGGTGCACGTTGTCCTGGGTGGGCAGGCCCGATCCGTGGTCGAGGTACTGCCGGATGCCGTGCTCCTGCGTGAGGATCCTGACCACCCGCTGCAGGAAGCGGCGGTTGTTCAGGGCCAGGCGGCGGGTGCTGGGGACGACCTTGTCGAGCTGCTCGCACGCCGCGCGGTCGGCCGCGTAGTTGTCCTTGCCGCCCAGGTAGTAGTCGTACATCCGCGCGGCGGTCGGCACCGACTCGTCGATCTTCGTGGACAGCTGGTTCTCCATGCGTTTCCCCCAAGACGTGCCGCGCCGACTGGACCGGCTGGATTGGGAGTACATCCTAGGGACAGGGCGTTCCGGCACACCAGCCCGATGCAGAAGCCCGCTTCCGCATCGAACTCGCTTGCGAGCAGCGGGTGTTGCCGGCCGGTGTCCGGTTCCGTGATCCCGGCCGGCGTCAGGGCGGGACCGGCGGCGGCCGCAAAGTCGCGGGCGTCCCCGGGGCGGCCGACGCCCGGGAACGGCGCGGCCGCCGGGGACTCGGCGAGCATCCGGGCCGGGCGGACGCGCTGCGGGCGGTTCCGTGCCGCTCGGCGACGTATGCGAAGGGGCGGCGGGCGGAGCCGGGACCACGGGCGTGCGCGATGCCGCCGAGCGGGCCACGGGCGGGGCGGGAAGGCGACGCCGGGCCGGCGTACCCGCCCGATGATCCCGAAGCGCCGGAATCGTCACCGATTCTTCATCGGCCCCGCACCCATGAACGGCGCGGATGCGAGCACTCGGACCCCGTCCGTCCGGCCGAGGGGGCATCGTGATCGTCGTCGCCGTGTCGTTACTGCCGGTTCTCTTCGCACTGCTGCTGCTCATGGACCGCCTGGAGGAGCGCTTCCTCGCGCCCGCCCCGGCGCGGCGGCGTGCCGCGGGCCGGCGCCGCCTGCGCCTGATCCCGGGCGGCCGCCGCGGCCCGCAGCCGGAGGCCGGGGCCGCCTCGGAGTCCCCCGCCGGGGACCGGGCCGCCTGACGCACACCCGCCGCGGCGGCCCGCGCCGTCCGGCACACACCCGCCGCGGCGGCCCGCGCCGTCCGGCACACACCCGCCGCGGCGGCCCGCGCCGTCCGGCACACACCCGCCGCGGCGGCCCGCGCCGTCCGGCACACCTCCACCGCAGCGGTCCGCGCCGCCTCACCGGGCCCTGTCCGGTGGGGTGGTCGACGCCTGCCCCGGCGCCTTCCGGGACGCGTCGCACGGTGCGGGTGTCGCATTCCACCCAAGCCGGCTTAAGCGATCCTTAACAAAGGGTTATGTGGTTCTCGCATCCACCGCCCGCCTCAAGTTTTTGCAGGTCAGAAGGATTTGAATGGTGAACCAACCGGTTGGACCGGGCGGGAGCGATGCGTACGATCAGGGCCCGGCACCGCCACGAGAGCGCTCTCAGGAAACCGGTCTGCCGCCGAACAGTTGCACCTGCACACGGAAGGCCCCCCACATGACACCCCGCCACCAGCGCGACCTCAGCCGCCGCAAGCTCCTCTTCGCCCTCTCGGGAGCGGCGGTGGCCATACCGGCCGCTGCCGTGATCGCCCCGCACGCCCTGGCGGGCACCACGCAGCAGAAGACCTCGGCCGCCTCCGGCGGGCTCCCGCTGACGATCGTGAACAACAGCGGTTCCTTCGGCAACGCCTCCGTCCACGTCTACATCGTGGGCAACCAGGACGGCCGGCAGGTGCGGGTCACCCCCGACGGGAACCTGGCGCCGATCGCGCTGTCGGACAACGGTGCCGACGGCTTCACCGACTACGCGATCTCCCTCTCCGGCAGCGGCGAGACCCGGCTCACGCTGCCGTACATGTCGGGCCGCATCTACGTCTCGCTCGGGCAGAAGCTGAAGTTCAAGGCCGTCGCCGACGGCAACGGCAACCCGGCCCTGCAGTACCCGGCCGGCTGGGTGAAGTCGGACCCCAACTACGGGATCCTGCACGACTGCGCCGAGTTCACGTACAACGCCTCCGGCATGTTCTGCAACACCACGATGGTCGACATGTTCAGCGTGCCGATGAGCATCCGGCTCACCGGCGCCCAGGACCAGACCACGGGCACCCTGCGCGACGGCGGCCGGGCCTCGGTGTTCTCCGCGCTGAAGCAGATCGACGCCTTCGCGCCGCTGGTGGTGGACGACACCCGGGTCATCGCGCCCGGGCACGGGCTGGACGCGGGCCTGTTCGCGAAGAACTACTTCGACTCGTACATCGACCAGGTGTGGAGCACCTACGCCGGCAAGGACCTCAAGGTCACCACCGACGCGGGCACCTTCACCGGCCGGGTCCGCGACGGCCGGCTCACCTTCGACGGCCCCGCCCAGGTCTCCTTCGCCAAGCCCTCCACGCGGGACGTGCTGTTCTGCGACGGCGCCCTCGCCGCGCCGAACGACGGCAAGACCGGCCCGGTCGCCGCCGTCCTGGGCGCCGCCTTCAACCGCTCCACGCTGCTGTCCCACGCCGCGCAGCCGGTGACCGACGCGTCCGCCTTCTACCAGGGCGACCTCACCAACCACTACTCCCGCGCGATCCACGCGGCCACGCAGGACGGCAAGGCGTACGGGTTCGCCTTCGACGACGTGTCGAACTTCGCCTCCTACATCCAGGACAACGCGCCCAAGGAGATCCGCCTGACGCTCACGCCGTTCTAGGCGCGACGGCCACCGCACGGCCCCCGCACGGCCACCGCCGGACCCGGCCGACGTGCGGGACGTCGGCCGGCGTAGCAGCGTGGTGCTGTGGGAAAGCCGTACGCCCCCTGGCGGCGCCGGGACGGGGACCGGCGGGGCTGGCTGCGGGGTGCGCCGCCGCCCCGCTGGGTGCGGGTGCTGCCCGTGGCCCTGGTGGCCGGGGTGGCGGTGGCGGAGCTGACCGACGGGCCGCTCGACATCGGCTTCCTGCTGGGCGCCGTCCCGCCGCTGGCCGTCCTGGCGTACGGGCCGCTGGTCACCGCGCTGCTCGGCAGCGCGGTGATCACGGTGCTGACCGTCCCGGCGTTCCGGCTCGACCGCCCCGGCAACACCGACCTGCTGACGCTGAGCTTCCTGGTCGCGCTCAGCGCGTTCGTGTCGTTCGTGCGCAGCCGCCGCGACGAGCAGCTCGGCCTGGAACGCACGGTGGCCGAGGCCGTGCAGCGCGCCGTCGTCCCGCCGGTGCCGCGGCGGGTGGGGGCGGTGCGCTGCGCGGGCCTGTACCGGGCGGCGCAGCGCGGCACGCTCGTCGGGGGCGACTTCTTCGACGTGCGGGAGGGCCCGTACGGGGTGCGGGCGGTCCTGGGGGACGTGCAGGGGCACGGGCTGGCGGCGGTGGCGACGGTGGTGTCGCTGCTGGGTGCCTTCCGGGAGGCGGTGCTCGACCTGGCGGACCTGGGGGCCGTCGCCGGGCGGCTGGACCGGCGGCTGGCGACGGACGCGCAGGATGTGCGGTACCGGGAGCTGTTCGCGACGGCGGTGCTGCTGGAGTTCTCCGCGGACGGCCGGACGGCGCGGATGCTCACGTGCGGGCATCCGCCGCCGGTGCTGCTGCGCGGCGGCACGGCCGTGGAGCTGGAGCTGGAGCCCTGCCCGCCGCTGGGGCTCGGCCTGTTCGGCGCCGCCGGGCCGCCGGACGGGGCCACCGTGCGCCTGGACGGCCGGGACGTACTGCTCCTGGCCTCCGACGGCGTCACCGAGGCCCGCGACGCCACCGGCGCCTTCTACCCGCTCGTCGAGCGGCTGCCCGCGCTCGCCCGCGACGGCGATCCGGCCGTGCTCGCCGAGCGGGTGTGGGCCGACCTGGTGCGCTACTGCGGCGGCGCGCGGGACGACGTGACGATGCTCGTGCTGCGGCCGGCGGAGCGTCGCTGACCGCGAGCCGGTCCCGTTCGCGCCCCCGCCGCCGCGCCGGCGGGCGCGTGCCGCCCGGCCCCGGCGCGGCGGGCCCCGCGTCCCCCGGCCGCGCCGCAGAGCTTGGCGTAACGGGTGCGGTCCGTGGGCGGTCCCGGCGCTCGGAGGGCTGAGAGGAGAAAGAAGGGAGAAAGAAGGGAGGAAGCGGGAGGAAGAAAGGGGGAGGGAAGGAAGGAGGAGGAAGACGGAGAGGGAGGCAAGGGGGAGCGGAACGGCCGAAACGTACGGTCGGATCGTCGGCATTCTCAAGACCCGGCCGCAGGATCGACTGCCGCCGCGCGCGGTTCACGCATCGGGTCGTGCGGGGCGGCTCGGAGGTGTTCGTTGACCGGTTCCGCGCACAGGGTCCGCCCCTGCGTCGCCGTCGCCGGGCCCGGGCGGGCCACGGAGGCGGAGGCGGAGCTGGCCCGGGAGGTGGGTGCGCTGCTGGCGCGGCGTGGTGCGGTGGTGGTGTGCGGCGGGCTGGGCGGGGTGATGGCGGCCTGCGCCGAGGGGGCGGCGGCGGAGGGCGGTGTGGTGGTGGGTCTGCTGCCGGGGCGGGACCGGGCGGCCGGCAACCGCCACCTGACGGTGGCCGTGGCGACCGGTCTGGGCGAGCTGCGCAACGGCGTCCTGGTCACCACCTGCGACGCGCTGATCGCGGTGGGCGGGAGCTGGGGCACGCTCAGCGAGATCGCGCTCGCCCTGCGGGCGGGCAGGCCGGTGGCCCTGCTGCGCGGCTGGCCCCTGGACGGCGCCGGGTTCGCCGACGAGGCCCATCGGCCGGTCGTGGTGTCCACGCCGGCCGAGGCCGTGGCGGCGGTGCTGGGCCCCGGCTGAGCCGGGGACCCTCACGCCACGAGGGAGATCTCCCCCGTGTCGTGCGGCGCGGCGGTCACGGGCGCGGCGGCGAGCGGCACGCACGCGGTGCCCAGCAGCGGCAGGGCGGCGGGGACGGTGCGGCGGTCGCCCACGGCCGCGGGGAGGGCGGGGGTCGCGGGGGCCGGGCGGAAGATGCCGTGGCGTGCCCGCAGGGCGGCACCGGCGCCGATCGCCCCGGCGACGAGGAGACCGCCGAGCACCAGGGCGCCGCGGGCACCCGCCGCCTCCATGAGCAGACCCAGCAGCGGCGGCCCGACCAGGCTCCAGCCGGTGCTGAGGCTGCGCCACACGCCGAGGACGCGGCCGCGCAGGTGCGGCGGCGGGTCGGTCTGCAGGACCGTGGTGCCGGCGGTGTCGGAGACGGACTCCACGACGGCCATCGGGGCGACCAGGAGGAGCAGCACCCACAGCCGGGGCGACAGGCCGGCGGCGGCCTGCAGCAGCGCGCCGGCCGCGGCGAGGGCGCCGACGAGCCGCACCGAGGGGGCGCGCAGGCGTCCGGCGAGGACTGCTCCGGCCAGGCCGCCGACGGCCAGCACGGTGGACACGGTGCCGAAGGCGCCGGCGCCGCCGCCCAGCGGGCCGGCGACGAGCACGGCCAGGGTCAGGCCGTAGTTGCGGCCGAAGACGCTGCTGAGCGCGGTGATGCCGGCGAGGGCCACCAGGCGCGGGCGGCGCAGGAAGAAGGCGAGCCCGTCCCGGCTGCCGGTGCCCCGGCGGAGCCGGCCGGCGGGAGCCGCGGACGGCTCCGGGTGCGCCGGGTGCGGGCGCAGGAAGGGAATGACCGCGGCGACGGCCAGGAACGACAGGCCGTTGGCGGCGTACGCGGCGGCGGGCCCCCACAGGCCGACGACGACGCCCGCCAGCGCGGTGCCGCCCACCCGGCCGGCGCCGCTCACCACGGAGCCGAGGGCGATCGAGGAGGGCACGTCGCGGGCGGGGACCAGGTCGTTGCCGAGCAGGGCGCAGGCCGGCGCGTCGACGGTGGCAATCAGGCCGGTGACGACCGCGAGCGCCAGCAGCATCGGCACGGTGAGCAGGTCGCAGGCGATCAGCCCGGCGGTGGTGAAGGCGACCAGGGCCAGCAGGGCCTGGCCGGCGGTGGCGGTCAGGCGGCGCGGCCAGGCGTCGACCGCGGCACCGCCGGCCAGGCCGAGCAGCAGTCCGGGCGCGGCCTGCGCGGACAGCGACAGGCCGGTCGCGGCGGCGGAGCCGGTCAGGTGCAGCACCAGCAGGTTCTGCGCGGTCAGCTGCATCCAGGTGCCCGCGTTGGACACCAGGTTGGCCGCCGACCACCAGCGCATGCCCCGGTGGCGCAGGGCCCGCCACGGGGCGCGGTCCCCGCCCTCGGGCCCGGCCCGGTCGGGGCGGTGGGGCGACGACGGCGCGGTGCGCCGCCGGGCGGCCGCGGGCAGGGCTGAGCAGGGCAGGGAGGATGAGGGCACGGTGAAACGCTTCGGGAGAGTCCGGAGAGGTGGAACCGCCGTGCCGGGGCAGGCCGCTCGGCGGTGAGACGTCGTCCGGCACAGCGGTTGCCCATCATCACAGACGTCGCAGGACGCTCCATGCGCGCACCGGGCCCCGTACGTCACCGCATGCCCCAACTACGGCACTGCGCGCGGGAGTCGGGGACGCGGTGGTCTTGCTCACAGGCACCGGGGCCCGGTGGTCCGGCGCCCGGTGACGCGGCCTTTCCGGTGGCGGATCTCACACAACGCGGGGCTCGCCGGGGGCACTTGCGGAGAAACCGGCCGCGCCCGGCGTACGGCGCCGTGACGGGCGCGCGCGGGACCGGTCCCCCGCTCCGGTCCCGCCCGCCGGCCGACCCGGCCGCCCCGGCCGCCCCGGCCACCCCGGCCACCCCGGCCGCCCGCGGAGGGTGCGGAGGGTCCCCCCCGGTGCCGGTGCCGGTGGACCGAACCCCAGGGGCGCGGCAGGGGTGTCCGGTATCGCGTCGGTGCACACCGCGGGGCCGCGCGGGCTCACCCGTGCACAGGTCGGTCCGAATGGCCCGTGTTCACCCGGCGCCGGCGGGCGGGGTGAAGTCCCCGGTGCCGAGGGGTGCGGCAGGCGGGACGGGCGGGCCGGAGTCCCGGATGCCGGCGGGCAGGGCGGGCGGGTCCAAGTCGCCGGCGGCCAGGTGGGCGAGGACCGACCTCGTACAGGTCGCCACCGCCGGCGAGCAGGCGGCGTTCGAGGACGGGCTCGGCGCGGCGGACGTGCTCGCGCACGGTCTGCGCGTGGACGCCGAGGAGCCGCGCGGCGCGTTCGGCGTTGCCGTCGGCGATGATCCAGGCCCGCAGGGTGGCCCGCAGGTCGCGCGGACCGGCCGTCAGCCGGTCCAGCAACTGCCGTGCTCACACGCGCATCCCTTCGCCCGCGAGCAGCCCGGCGAGGTCCGTCGCGGTGCCGGACCCGGCACCGGTGCCAGTGCCGCCCGTCTCCTCCTCCAGCGCCGCCTCGGCGTTGAGGGCGAGGTGGACGGCGGCCCGGACGGTAAGGGCGGACAGGTCGGCCCGCAGCAGCGCGGCCACGCGGTCCATGCGGGCCCGCACGGTGTTGCGGCTGACGCCGAGGACCCTGGCGGCGTTGACGGCGGTGAACTCCAGGCCGAGCCGGGTGGTGGCGAGCAGTTCGGCACGCGTGTGGTGCGGCAGGCCGTCGAGCGGGCGCAGCAGGCGGGCCGTGAAGCCGTACAGCGCGGCCGGGGTCCAGCAGTTGCTCGGGCCGGGTGCGCTCGGCGTGCAGGGCCGCGCCGTCGGGCCGGAAGCGGGCCACCGCCAGGGCGCCGACGGCCTGCCCGTAGGCCGTGGCGGTCCGGGCGAGGCCGTCCCGGGCGCTGCCGCCGAGGTAGGTGCCGGGGCGCTCGCGGACCAGGGCGCGCAGCCGTTCACCCACCGCACGGCCGGGCGCGAGGACGATCACGTGCGCGTCGACGGCCGGGCAGCGCACGACGAGCGCCTGCCCCGCGGTGGCGGCCAGGCACTCCTCGGCGAGCCGGTCGCGGTCCTCCCGGCGGCTCTCCAGGACGTAGCGGCGGGCGCTGTCCGTGTCGAGCAGGCCGGGCCACAGCCCGGCGGCGACCCGGCGGGCGGAGACGGTGTCCTCCACCATGAGCACCATGAGCAGGTGCAGGATCGCCAGCCGCAGATCCGCCGTGGCCTGCGCGAGGTGCCGCGCGGCGGCGGTGGTCCGCCGGGCGGTGAGCAGCAGGTCGACCACTCCGGCGGTGCGGGCGACCAGGTCGGCGGTGTCCCGGTCGAAGGGGGCGGCGCGGGCCACGGCGAGCACCGCCGCGGGACCGGGGTGGGCGGGGCCGACCGCGAACAGGCGCAGGTGGCGTCCCGCGGTCTCCAGCACGGCGGAGGCGACCCGGCGGGCGGCGACGTCCGCGACCGGGTCCGCGTCCGGCGGGAGGGGCGGGCCGGCCGGCAGGGGGCCGTCGGTGTCGCGCAGGGACACCGACGCGTCGGCGGCGTCGGCCGGCCACGCGACGACCCGGCGGACGTCGCGCCCGGCCGGGAGCAGGTGGTCGAGGAGTTCCTCGGCCCACGGCGCCGCACCGGCGCCGGTACGGCGGTGCGGCGCCCTGCGGTCGTCGGGCCGCACGCCGTTCGCGGTGGCGGCCCCGGTGTCCCGGCCGGCCATGTCGTGCCTCTCCCCTTCCTCACGGTTCCCGCGTCCCTCGCGGTCCCCGCGGTTCCCCGCGTCGCCGCGGCTGCCGCGGTCGTCCGGTCGGCGACGTTACCCCAGGGGTGCCGGGCGGGGAGACGGCCGGAACGCGAGGCTCCGCCGGCCGCTCCCGGGGGGACGGAGCAGCCGGCGGAGCCGAGGGGGCGCCCGGGGCCGGGGGAAGTCCCCGGGCGGTCGCTGCTCTGCTGCCCCGGTTCGCGGGATGTACTCCTGCCGCCGGTGCTCCGACGGCCGCTCCGGCCACCGCGCGGACGTCCGGCATAAGCTCGGCGGATGGCGAAGTACTACGACGTGCACCCCGACAACCCGCAGTCCCGCAGCATCGGCCAGATCGCCGACAGCGTGCGCGAGGGCGCGCTCATCGCGTATCCGACGGACTCCTGCTACGCCCTCGGCTGCCGCCTGGGCAACAAGGACGGCATCGACCGGATCCGGACCATCCGCCGCCTGGACGAGCGGCACCACTTCACGCTCGTGTGCCAGGACTTCGCGCAACTCGGCCAGTTCGTGCGGATCGACAACGACGTCTTCCGCGCCATCAAGGCCTCCACGCCCGGCAGTTACACCTTCATCCTGCCCGCGACGCGGGAGGTGCCTCGGATGCTGCAGCACCCGAGGAAGAAGACCGTCGGCGTGCGCATCCCCGACCACGTCGTCACCCAGGCGCTGCTGGCGGAGCTCGGGGAGCCGCTGCTGTCGAGCACGCTGCTGCTGCCCGGCGAGGAGGAGCCGATGACGCAGGGCTGGGAGATCAAGGACCGCCTCGACCACGTGCTGGACGTGGTGGTCGACTCCGGCGACTGCGGCACCGTGCCGACGACGGTCGTCGACTTCTCCTCCGGGGAGGCGGAGATCGTGCGGCGCGGGGCGGGCGACACCGCGCGCTTCGAGTAGGCCGGCGGGCGGAGCCCCCCTGGCGGGAGGCGCCGGCGGGACGCACGGGAGAACGGGCCCGCCGGCGGGACGCGCCGGGCGGGGTGCCCGCGGAACGCGCCGAGCGGAACGCGCCGAGCGGAACGTGCCGAGCGGAACGCGTCGGACGGGCCGCACAAGGCGGGACGCATCGGCCGGGGCGCCCGCAGGACGAGCGGCTTCACGTGTCACCATGATCCCGTGGCGGCCCGGCCGACGCCCACGTCCCTTCCGGGTCCGCCGGCCGCCGCGGACCGTCGCCACGAGCGCAGAAAGGCAGCTGAGGCCATGACCGCCGTACAGGGCACAGCCGTGGACGTCCCCACCGAGGACGGCGTCGCCGACGCCTACCTCGCCCACCCCGGTGACGACCGCCCTCATCCGGCCGTTCTGCTCTGCATGGACGCCTTCGGGCTGCGTCCCGGGCTGAGGGCGATGGCCGACCGGCTGGCCGGGCACGGCTACACGGTGCTGGTGCCGAACCTCTTCCACCGCCACGGCCGGGCCCCGGTCGTCGAACTGCCGGAATTCATCGACGCCGGCTCGCGCGGGCCGGTGTTCGAGAAACTGCTCCCGCTGATCCGCGAGTTGACGCCGCGGCTCGCGGCGCGTGACACCGGCGCCTACCTGCGGTGGCTGGCCGACTGCCCGCAGGCCGCCGACGGGCCGGTGGGCGTCGTCGGCTACTGCATGGGCGCCCGCGTCGCCCTGGTGGCCGCCGGCCACCACCCGGAGCGGGTCGCGGCCGTGGCCGGATTCCATGGCGGGCACCTGGCCACCGACGCCCCGGACAGCCCGCACCGGGTCGCCGACCGGGTGCGGGCCGAGGTGTACTTCGGTCACGCGGACCACGACCCCTCAATGGACGCCGAGCAGCAGCGGCGCCTTGAGGAGGCGCTCACCGCGGCGGGCGTCCGCCACCGCTGCGAGGTGTACGAGGGCGCGCGGCACGGCTACACGCAGGCCGACACCACGGAGTACGACAAGGAGGCCGACGAGCGGCACTGGGCGGCGCTGCTGGACCTGCTGGAGCGCACCCTCCCGCAGGGCGGCTGACGAGCGGCCGGCAGGGTGCGGCCGGGCGTTCCCGGCCGCACCGCCCCGCGTCCGCCCTCAGGCGGTGCGGCCGCGCTGCTCCGCCGCCACCGGCAACCGGGCCCGGGAGCTCGACCCGCCGGTGGAGAACGAGGTCGTCATCCCCCTCACCTGACCCCCGTTCAGGCCCGCGAGGAGCAGCCGGGCCCCGCTCCCCCGCCCGCTGCGCACGCCCGGCCTCCTCTTCCCTGCGGCCCGTCCGGCCCGTCCGGCCCGGCGGACCCGCCACGGCCGGCGGAGGACCGGCCGCCGCCGGCGTCCTCTCCGGCGGCCGCCGTCCTGACGGATCGTCACCAGCGGCCGGGCGCGCTGCCGGTGATCGCCCGCGACGGCCGGCCGTCGACTCCGGCCGGCACGTCCCCGGCGAGCATCACCCGGTGCATGACACGCGGGCGGCCGAGGTGGGCGGTGTCGTTCGGGGCGAGGTGGATGGTGGCGCGGTTGTCCCAGAAGGCGACGCTGCCCGGCTCCCAGCGGAAACGGACGGTGTACTCGGGGCGGACCGCCTGCTCCAGCAGCATGTCCAGGACGGCCCGGCTCTCGGGCCGGGACAGGCCGGTGATCTGCTCGACGTAGTAGCCGTTGACGAACAGCACCCGCTCCCCCGTCTCCGGGTGGACCCGCACCAGCGGGTGCTCGGTGGCGGTCTGGTGGTCCAGCAGGTGGCGGACGTAGGCGTCGTCGCCGGGGCGGGGCTGGTAGCCGACGCCGAGCCGGTGCTCGGCGCGCAGACCGTCGACGAAGGCGCGCACCGGTGCGGACAGGCCGGCGTAGGCGGCGGCCAGATTGGACCAGGTGGTGTCGCCGCCGTAGGGCGGGACGGTCTCGGCGCGCAGGATCGTCGCGGCGGGCGGGTCGACGCGGGCGCCGTGGTCGCAGTGCCAGCCGCGCAGCAGCGTGTGCCGGCGTCGCCGCAGCCACTCGTCGTGGTCCATGCCGAACCGCCCGCCCAGCTCCAGCCGGTCCGCGGTGGTCTCGATCTCCGGCACGTCCGGCGGGGAGGCGCCGCCGCGCCGCGGCAGCACCACCGGCTCGCCGAAGCGCCGGGCGAACGCCACGTGCCCGGCGTGGTCGAGGCGCTGCCCGCGGAAGAACACCACCTTCCAGCGCAGCAGGGCCGCCCGGATCGCCGCGACCTGCGCGTCGCTCGGCCCGGCGGCCAGGTCGACGCCGGTGATCTCGGTACCGATGTGCCCGGCGACCGGGTGCACCTCGATCCCCGCGGCCCGCCACGCCGCCGCGTCTTTGTCCCTTTTATCCCTGTCCGCCGTGTCCCTGTCCGCCGTGTCCCTGTCCGCCGTGTCCCTGTCCGCCGTGTCCCTGTCCGCCGTGGTCATGTGCGCTCCCCTGCTCGTCTGCTCGTCGGTGTCGGGTGCGGGTCCGGGTGCCGTGCCGCCGGGCTCCCGCAGGGATCGTGGCAGTGATCGGCCCGGTCGGCGACAGTGCCCGCGGACCGTGGGCGCGGGCAGGTGCTCCGCCCGTCAGAGCGCTCCGTCCGGCAAGGTGCCTCGTCCGGCAAAGGGTGGCGCCGGGGCTAGCGCACCGGTGGGGTCAGGGACTGCTCCGCCCAGATCGTCTTGCCGCTCGCGGTCTGGCGGCTGCCCCAGCGCTGGGTGAGCTGGGCGACCAGCATCAGGCCGCGCCCGCCCTCGTCGAAGGCGTGGGCGCGCCGCAGGTGCGGGGAGGTGGAGCTGCCGTCGGACACCTCGCAGATGAGGGTCCGGTCGCGGATGAGCCGGAGCTGGATGGGCGGGGCGCCGTAGCGGATGGCGTTGGTGACCAGTTCGCTGACCACGAGTTCGGTGACGAAGGCGGTCTCCTCCAGCTCCCAGGCGGCCAGCTGCTCGATGACGGCCTGCCGGGTCGCGGCCACCTCGGCGGGGTCCGGCAGGACGTCCCAGGTGGCGACGCGGTCGGCGCCCAGCGCACGGGTGCGGGCCAGGAGCAGGGCGACGTCGTCGCCGGGGTTCTCGGGCAGCACCGCCTTCAGGACGGTGTCGGCGAGGGCCTCCAGACTGCCCACGCGTGCGCCCAGGGCGCGGCAGAACTCGGCGGTGCTGTGGTCCACGTCCCGGTCGCGGTCCTCGACCAGGCCGTCGGTGTACAGGGCGACCACCGAGCCCTCCGGCAGCCGCAGCTCCGTCGCCTCGAACGGCAGGCCGCCGACGCCGAGCGGCGGCCCGGCGGTCATCTCCACGAGCCGGACGGTGCCGTCCGGCAGCACCAGCGCCGGTGCCGGGTGGCCGGCGGCGGCCAGGTCGAGGCGGCGGGAGACGGGGTCGTACACGGCGTACAGGCAGGTCGCGCCCAGTTCGCCCACGTCGTCGCCGACCGTGTCGGTGAGGTGCGTGACCAGGTCGTCGAGGTGGGTGAGGAGCTCGTCGGGCGGCAGGTCCACGTCGGCGAGGGCGCGCACGGCGGTCCGCAGTCGGCCCATCGTCGCCGAGGACGGGATGCCGTGCCCGACGACGTCGCCGACGACGAGGGCGACCCGGCTGCCGGCGAGCGGGATGACGTCGAACCAGTCGCCGCCGATGCCCGCCAGCGACCCGCACGGCAGGTAGCGGTGGGCGACCTCGACGGCGGCCTGCCCGGGCAGCCCGCGCGGCAGCAGGCTGTGCTGCAGGGCGAGCGCGGTGGAGCGCTCGCGGCAGAAGCGGCGGGCGTTGTCGATGCACACGGCGGCGCGGCTGGCCAGCTCCTCGGCGAGGACGGCGTCGTCCTCGGCGTACGGCTCCGGGGAGCCCATGCGTACGCCGACGGCCACGCCGAGCGTGGTGCCGCGGGCCCGCAGCGGCACCGCCAGCATCGAGTGGGCGCCCTCCCGGTAGGGCCGTCCGGCCGGGCCGCGGGAGTTGCGCTCGGCCACCCACCGGCCGAACTCCGGGTCGTCGGTCCCGCTGAGCACCGCGCGGCCCGCGCGCAGGGCGCGGGCGGGCGGCGAGGAGGGCGGGTAGAAGTCCTTCTCGCCCAGAGGCACGGCCGCCTCGGGCGTGCCCTCGGTGCGGGAGCCGTGAGCGACGCGGCGCAGCTCGACGTGGTCGGCGTCCTCGCCGAGCGACACGGGCGGTTCCTCGGTGCCGAGCACCCAGTCGAGCAGGTCGACGCTGGCGAAGTCGGCGAACCGGGGCACCATCAGCTCGATCAGTTCCTCGGCGGTGTGCACCACGTCCAGCGTGGTGCCGATGGTCGCGGCGGCCTCGTTGAGCAGGGCCAGCCGTGCGCGGGCCCAGAACTGCTCGGTGCTGTCGAACGCCGCGAGGGCCACGCCGACCAGGCCGTCGGCGCCGTCACGCACGGGCCACATCTCGATGTTCCAGGCGTGCTCCCGGTTCCCGGCGGGGGCGCGGGAGAAACTCTCGTAGTGGACGGGGCGGCCCGTCTCGGCGACCTGGCGCAGGTGGTGGAGGAAGCCGGAGCTGTGTTCGGCCTCCTCCACGGTGTCGGGGTAGTACCGGCCGATCAGTTCCGTCTGCGAGACGCCCAGCACCCGGCAGGCCGCGTCGTTGAGGCGCAGGTAGCGATGCCGGGTGTCGAACACCGACATCGACATCGACGCCTGCTGGAAGGCCCGCCCCGCCAGGGTCTGCTCGGGGCCCTCCGGCCCCTCGGCCGCCACCACGAACCCGGTCCGCCCGCCGTCCGCACCCAGCAGGTCGTACGCCCGCACGAACAGCGACACCGGGTGGCCGTCCCGGTGCCGGACCAGCACCGCTCCGGCCCGGGCGGTGACCGCCCCGGCCGGAGCCTCCTCCGCGAGGAACTCGGCCACGGCACGTCCCACGACCTCCTCGGCCGCGTATCCCGTGAGCCTGCGGGCACCCTCGCTCCACCCCGCCACGACTCCCTTCGCGTCGAGGATCGCCGTGGCGACGACTTGTTCCATACGCCCCAGCATCGCCGGTTTGCCGCACCGCATCAAGCGTGGCGACATCCGGACGTCACCGGGAGTCCGCAGCGGGACGTCACCGGGAGTCCGCAGCGGGCGGGCCGCACCCGGGAGCGGGATCCCCGCGCGGGTCCGCCCGCGGGCGCGCGCCCCGCCCGCCGCCCTCGCGGCGGGGGCGGGGCCCGGTGCCGGGACCGGGCCCCGTGCGGGCGCGGCGCGCAGAGCCCGGCGCCGGCACCGGCGGTGCGTGCGGAGGGGGTCAGGTCTGGTGGGCGACCAGGGCCATCATGCCCGTCCCGGCGCCGGCGGCGTTCTTGCCCTCGGCCGGCGCCACCAGGAGGAAGACGCCGGTGTCCAGGGCGGCCAGGGCGTCGTGACGCTCGCCCGTGCCGATCAGCAGGGCGTCGGTCCGCCGGTGGTGGACGGGGAAGCCGTCGGTGCGGGTGACGGTGAGCCGGTGGCCGCCGGAGGCGACGCGGCGGGCGGTGTCGCCGCCGGCGTTGATCAGGCGCAGCCGGATCCGCCTGCCGGGCCGGTCGCGGAAGACCTGCGGGCCGGCTGCGACGCGGCTGTCGATCAGGCGGTGGGGTCGATCAGGCGGTGGGGTACGTCACGTCGCCGGCGTCGCCTCCGGGCAGCCGGCCTCGGGCGCCCGCGGGCATGAACCGCAGCCCGTGCCGCCGCCGGCCGGAACGCCGCCGGCCGGCGGGCGTCAGCCGGCGCCGCCGGGTTCCGCCTGGTCGCGCAGGAAATTGCTCACCTGGTGGGCGAGGCTGCCCGGCCCGGCGCCCGGCAGCGCTCCCGTGCCGACGCCCTCGGCCAGTCCGATGCCGCCCGCCCACAGCCGGCGGTCGGTCCACTCCTCGTCGACCCGCAGCTGGACCTGGACGTCCACCTGGGACAGCGCGGCCTCGGGGCCCGCGGCGTACAGCACGGCGGTGGCGCGGCGCAGCGGGTAGACGTCGTAGCCCTCGATGAACTGGGAGTTGCGCCAGTCGACGAACGCGCTCTCCCCGTCCGGGCCGATCCGCACGTCGAGCTGGCCGTCCTCGAGGTGGATGCCGTAGCGGCGGGAGCCGCGGTTCTCGACGGTGACGCGGAGGCGGAAATACGTCAGGCCCTCGGCGGCCTCGTCACGTCCGCGCGGCGGCTCGGCGAGCTCGAGCCGGTGGACACGGACCCGCAGACCGGCATGCTCGTCGTACTCCTGCCAGTCCCCGACCACGTTCGGCTCGTACACAGTGCACCCTCTCGACCTCTCGACGCTGCTTCCTATCCGTGCGCTCAGCGCACTGTCAAATGGGCGCCATGTGCTGTGGCCAGGGATTTCCCGGCCTTGATCGGTGATCAAGCCGTGCGCTGGAGGAATCCGCCGCGGCGGTGCGGCACGGCTGCGGCGGGCGTGCCGCACATCACGTCCGCAACCGGGTGGCGGGGTCGGTTTTCGGTCAGTCGGCGGGCGAGCCGGCCCAGCAGTGCGCAGGCGGCGGTGGCGCCGGGCCGAGGACCACGGCGGCCGCGACGCCGAGCAGCGGCAGCGGGTTCCAGGTCGGTGAGACGCCCAGCAGGGCGGAGATGACGATGGCGACGGCGGCCGCCGCCCGCGCCACGCGGGCGGCGCGCTCGCGGCGCGGCACGTCGCAGACACGGGCGACGAGGGTGACGTTCTCCCGGCCGGTCGGGGCGGCGTCGGCGGACAGTTGCCGCGGCACATGGCCGAGCGGGCGCCGCGCCGTCGTCCGGTCGCGGTCGGCGACGTGCCCGAAGGCGCGCGCCGTGCCGGGCGGGACGGGCAGCGGCGTGGTGATGCGGCGGATCGCGGTGGTCTCGCCGGCGCCGCCGGGGCCGGGCAGCCCGACCACCTCGCCCTCGCGCTCGCGCGCCGTCGGGTCGAGGCCGTGGACGGCACGGGTGCCGCCGACGGTGTGGACGAACCGGGCGCAGGTGACGGCGTCCGCCGGGGCGGGAGCGGCCCGGTCCGGTGGGTCACGGCGTCTCGGTCTCCTCGTGCAGGTTCTCCGCCAGCCTGCGCAGGGCCGGTACGGCGGCGCGCAGGGCCGCGCGGTCGGCGTCGTCGAGGCGGGCGACGTGCCGCCGGACGAGTTCGGCGCGTCGCTCGTGCCAGTCGCGCAGCCGGGTCTCGGCCGCGGGAGTCAGCAGCAGGCGCGCGGCCCGCCGGTCGGCGGGGTGCCTCTCCCGGACCAGGTAGCCGTCCCGGACCAGGTGGTTGACCAGCGTCGAGACGGAGTTGCCCGCCAGGTACAGCTCGCGGGCGGCCTCCGACACGCCGATGCCGGGCCGTGCCTCGACCAGGCGCAGCAGCTCCACCTCGGCACCGCGCAACCGCGGTACGGCGAGGCCGGCGCGCAGTCGGCGGCGGAGGAGCCGCTGCACTCCGACGAGGGCGTCGGCCAGCTCTTCGGGGAAGGTCTCCTGCTCCATGCGGCGCTCCATGCGACGAGATTACCTCTGTTGCAGAGGTATGACCCCGAGGGGTGGCCGAGGCCGCCCGAGACGATCCGGCGGCCCTCAAAGCGGTCCAGGCGGTCCAGCGGGCGCTCGCGGCCGCCCGGAGACGGCCGTGGCCGCCCCGAACCCGGGGTCCGGGCCGCGTACCCGCCCCCGGGTGCGTACGCACCGGGCACCGCCGATTTCTCTCCGTGACCCACTCCGGCGCTAATTCAAGGAAGCCGTCCTGTCAAATGGAGAATCACCCGGTCGCTCGCCTCCGACGTATTCACGGAATTGTTTTGGAATGAGACTCATCGGGAATGGGCAATTCAGTGCTTCGGACAGGAGGCACGTCCGTGGGAGCCGTTCCGCCGGGGCCCCGGGCCGCCTCCGCCCGGTCCGCGCCCTCGCCTCCCACCGGGTCCGTCCATCCAGCACCTGCTGAGGGAGGCGCACACGATGCGTACCACCGGCAGAACCCCTCACCCGCACGACGACGCCCCCGACACCGCGGCGGCCTTCGAGCGCCTGGCCGAGCTGCCGGACGGCCCGGAGCGCACCGCCCTGCGGGACGAACTGGTCCGGCTCTGGCTGCCGATGGCCGAGCGGATCGCGGTTCGCTTCCGCGGCCGCGGCGAGGCCCTGGAGGACCTCTACCAGGTGGCCGCCCTCGGCCTGGTCAAGGCGGTCGACCACTTCGACCCCGCGCGCGGCCGCGCCTTCGAGGCGTACGCCGTGCCGACGATCACCGGCGAGATCAAACGCCACTTCCGCGACCACATGTGGACCCTGCACGTCCCGCGCCGGGTCCAGGACCTGCGCAACCGCGTGCGGCGCGCGGTCAAGGAACTGGCCCAGGCGGCGCCGGGCCGCACCCCCACGGTCGCCGAGATCGCCCGGCAGGCGCACCTGACGGAGGCCGAGGTGCGCACCGGCATGGAGGCCCTGGAGTGCTTCACGGCACTGTCCCTGGAGGCCGAGATGCCGGGCACGGACGGGTACGCGCTCGCGGACGCGCTCGGCGAGTTCGATTCGCGCTACGACGTCGTCGTGGACCGGGTGGCCGTCAAGCCCTGCCTGCAGGCACTGCCGGAACGCGAGCGCGTCATTCTCTACCTGCGGTTCTTCCAGGGCATGACGCAGAGCAGGATCGCCCAGCAGCTGGGCATCTCGCAGATGCACGTCTCCCGGCTGCTCAGCGGCTGCTTCGAGCAGATCCGCGAGGAGCTGCTCACCGAGGCCATTGAGGCCCACTGAGATCCACTGAGGCCGTGCCGCCCGCCACCCGCCGGCCTCCCGGCCCGGCCTCCCGGCCCGGCCTCCGGCACGAACCGTCCCGGCACGACGCCGCCCCGCCCACCCGGCGGGACCGCTCCGGCACGGCCGCCGGGGGCGCGGGAGCCGGACACGGCCGCTCCGGGACACGAAAAGCACGCTCTTCGGGGGGATGAAAGCACACCGCCGCCGGATTGCCCGGCCGGGGCGTCGCGCGGCGGCCGCCGCTAGCGCGGCGAGCCCGGAATCTGGGCCGGGCCGTGCCGGTCGAGGGCGTCCTCCAGTTCGGCACGGATTTTCTCGGGCATTTCCCCGGTGCGCCCCCACAGAAGAATCATCTCCGCGACATTGCGCAGTTTGATATTCAAGTGCTGGGAGACGTCCTTGAGGATCAGCCAGCCCTCGTCCGGCGAGACGCGGCCCAGGGCGACCACCATGCCGATCGCCTGGTCCACGACGGCGTGCGAGGTGACGGCCTCCTTCAGCTGACTGATCTCCTGCTGCAGCTGGAAGATGCGGTTCGCCTCGTCGGCGTTGCCGTTCGATACGCGTGCCACCTCTCCATCGTGGGTACCCCGGCCGGTGTCCGCCACCGGGGCGGGAGCGCCCGACCGGGTGACAGCACGCGGTTCCGGCCACGCCGCGCGGGTACTCGACGCGCGCCCCGGAGTGCGCCGGCGGGACACTGGGGCGGGCCGGCGACCGCCGGCCGACGAGACGGGACGCGACTGCCATGAACCACGACACGACACTCCGCGGCGACGTGACGGGCGCCGTCTCCACGCACTCGGTGTTCGGCGCCCCTTGCTGGGTGAGCCTCACCAGCCGCGATCTGCAGGTGACCGAGGACTTCTACCAGGCGGTGCTGGGCTGGGAGTGGCGCGCGGCCAGGCTCGGGGAGCGGTTCCGGATCGCGGTCGCCGACGGGGCGCCGGTCGCGGGCATCGCCGCGGTGGCGTCGGTGTGGCAGATGGCGGTCGCCTGGACGCCGTACTTCGCCGTGCCCAGCGCGGACGAGGCGGTGGCGCGGGTGCAGGAGCGCGGCGGCACGGTGGCGGTCGGGCCGCTGTCCTTCCCGCCCGGCCGGGCGGCGCTGCTCGCCGACCGGGACGGGGCGTCGTTCGGCATCTGGGAGGGGGCGCTCTTCAGCGACTGGGAGACCTGGCGGCGGGCCGCCCCCGCCTTCATCCGGCTGCACACCCGGGACGCCTTCGACGCGGCCATCTTCTACGGCGAGGTGCTCGAGTGGGCCTCCTCGCGGCCCGGCTGCTGCGAGGTCGGCTACGAGGGGGAGGAGGTGGTGCTGCGCAGCCGCGGCGAGGTCGTCGCCCGGATCGAGTCCGGCGCCCTCGAAGCCGCCCCGGACCCCGCCATCCGCCCCCACTGGCAGGTCCACTTCCGCGTCCCCGACGTCGCCGCCTGCGCCCGCGCCGCCGAGCTGAACGGCGGCGGCGTCCTGCACCAGGGCACCACCGAGGCGGTGCTGCGCGACCCGGACGGCGCACAGTTCACGGTGACCTCCCGCAAGGAGCGGTGACACGCCGCCCGAAGGGATGACACACCGCCCGAAGCAGTGACGCACCGCCCGAAGCAGTGACACGCCGCCCGAAGCGGCGCCTTCCCGGTCAGCCGCGGTGGCGGTGGGACGCCGGCCCGCCCCGGGCGGTGGAGAACCGGCCGTGCGCGTCCCGCGGCCGGTCCGCGCGGGCCGCCCGGCCGCGCGCTTCGGCGCCCGCGCCCTGTCCCCGGCGGGCCGCCGAGGCGCGGCGGTGGTGTTGCGCGGTGCGGGGTGGGCGGGACAGCAGGACGAGGCTGCGGGGCGCGACGGTGAGCACGGTGTCCGCCTTGTGCTCGGACTCGCCCGGGCCGCCCCGGGGCGCGGCGGTGTCGACGAGGGTCGTCCAGCGCTCGCCGTAGGTCTCGTCGGGCAGGTGGAAGTCGACGGGTTCCCAGTAGCCGTTGAGCAGCAGCAGGAAGGAGTCGTCGACGACGGCGCGGCCCTGCGGGTCGGGTTCGGCGATGGCGTCGCCGTTCAGGAACGCGGCGACGGAGTGCGCGTCGGGGCGCAGCCAGTCCTCCTCGGTCATCTCCCGGCCCTCCGGTGCCAGCCACACCAGGTCCGGAAGCGGCTGGTCCTGGCGCGTCACGGTCTCGCCGCGAAAGAAGCGGCGGCGGCGCAGCACCGGGTGGGCGGCGCGCAGCGCGATGACGTGCCGGGTGAAGTCGAGCAGGTCGCGCTGCTCGTCGGTCAGGTCCCAGTCCACCCAGGAGATCTCGTTGTCCTGGCAGTAGGCGTTGTTGTTGCCGCGCTGGGTGCGGCCGATCTCGTCGCCGTGCAGGAGCATCGGGATGCCCTGCGACAGCAGCAGCGTGGCGAGGAGGTTGCGCTGCTGGCGGGCGCGCAGCTCCAAAACCGCCGGGTCGTCGGTGTCGCCCTCGGCCCCGCAGTTCCAGGACCGGTTGTGGCTCTCGCCGTCGCGGTTGTCCTCGCCGTTGGCCTCGTTGTGCTTGTCGTTGTACGACACGAGGTCGCGCAGGGTGAAACCGTCGTGCGCGGTGACGAAGTTGACGCTGGCGCGCGGCCGGCGCCGGCGGTGGGCGTAGATGTCGGACGATCCCGTCAGCCGGGAGGCGAACTCGCCGAGGGTGTGCTCCTCGCCGCGCCAGAAGTCCCGTACGGCGTCGCGGTACCTGCCGTTCCACTCCGACCACAGCGGCGGGAAGTTGCCCACCTGGTAGCCGCCCTCGCCGAGGTCCCACGGCTCGGCGATCAGCTTGACGCGGCTGATGACGGGGTCCTGCTGGATGAGGTCGAAGAACGCCGACAGCCGGTCCACCTCGTGGAACTGCCGCGCCAGCGTGGCCGCGAGGTCGAAGCGGAAGCCGTCGACGTGCATCTCGGTGACCCAGTACCGCAGCGAGTCCATGATCAGTTGCAGCACGTACGGGTGCCGCATCAGCAGCGAGTTCCCGGTGCCCGTCGTGTCGTAGTAGTGCGCCCAGTCGCCGTCGACGAGGCGGTAGTAGGAGGCGTTGTCGATGCCGCGGAAGGACAGGGTGGGGCCCTTCTCGTTGCCCTCGGCGGTGTGGTTGTACACCACGTCGAGGATGACCTCGAGCCCGGCCGCGTGCAGCGCCTTGACCATCGACTTGAACTCGGTGACCTGCTGTCCGCGGCTGCCGTGCGCGGCGTAGCCGTTGTGCGGGGCGAAGAAGCCGATGGTGTTGTAGCCCCAGTAGTTGGACAGGCCCCTGCCCTGCAGCACCCCGTCGTGCACGAACTGGTGCACCGGCATCAGCTCGATCGCCGTCACGCCGAGCGAGGTGAGGTGGTCGAGCACCGCCGGGTGCGCCAGGCCCGCGTAGGTGCCGCGCAGTTCGGGCGGTACGTCGGGGTGGGTGCGGGTGAGGCCCTTGACGTGCGCCTCGTAGATGACGGTGTCCGCGTACGGCCGCCGGGGCGGGCGGTCGTCGCCCCAGTCGAAGGAGGGGTCGGTGACCACGCCGAGCATGCCGTGCCCGGCGCTGTCGGCGGGGGACGGGCCGTGCGGCGACCGCTCGTAGAGGGAGGCGTGGTCGTCGATCTGCCCCTCCACCGCGCGGGCGTAGGGGTCGAGGAGCAGCTTCCGCGGGTTGCAGCGGTGGCCGAGCGCCGGCTGCCAGGGGCCGTGCACGCGGTAGCCGTAGCGCCGGCCGGGGCCGACGCCGGGCAGGTAGCCGTGCCACACGAAGCCGTCGACCTCGGTGAGCGGGACGGTCACCGCCCGGCCGGCGTCGTCGACCAGAACCAGCTCGACGTGCTCGGCGACCTCGCTGAACAGGGCGAAGTTGGTGCCCTGCCCGTCGTAGGCGGCTCCCAGCGGGTAGGGGTACCCGCCCCAGACGGGTACCCCGGTGCGCGTGCCGTGGCCGCGCGCCGTCACCGGGCCTGCTCCAGCAGCGCCTCGGCGGTATCGGCGCGCAGCAGGCTCTCGGCGCCGTCGGCCGGGCCCGCCAGCGCGGCGACGGGCAGTTCGCGGGGCGTCTGCAGGCCCTCGCGCAGCGTCGGGGCGGGCGCCTTGGGCACCAGCGGGACCCGCTGGCCGGCCCGGGCGCGCTGCGAGAACCAGATGATCTTGCTGCCGGTCTCGGAGGCGCAGCAGCCCCAGCCGTGGCTCATGGCCGCGATCCGGGCCAGGCAGCCGCGCAGGTCCTGGTCGGGGCGCAGCGCGTGGTCGTTCCCCCCGACGGCGGTGATGAGGTGCTGCCCGCTCCACCACAGTTCGATGGAGGTCCGCTTGTCCGTGGCGTGCTCGTCGATGGCCCTGAGCAGCATCTCCGCGCCGCGGCAGACGGGCTCGACGAGATCCTCCAGATTCCAGTACCTCAGGTGCGCGGCCAGAATGCGCCCGACCTGTCCGACCCGTTCCGGGCTGACTTCCACGTCGAGGTGGTAGTAGCAGGGCACTGCGGTCTTCATCGTCGTTGGCTCCTCACCGGCGAGGCTCCCGCCGCTCCGGCCCGGCGGGCCGGACCCCGAACGCTCAGCGTGAGCACTGCTTGCCTCTGAGTCACCTCCACAGTGCGGGCGCTACGCCATTCGTGCAACACGAACCCCGGAACCGACCCGGCCGGCCCAATGATTGAAGATCCAACAAGACGCGTTGTCATCACCCGTGCACCATGTGTGAAAGCCTCGCGTGCCGTCACGGGAGCCGTGCCGCTGGTGCACGGTCCCCGGCCCGACCGTCGGGAGACGTGCCGTCGAGAGCCCCGAAAGGTGAAGGGCGCCATGCTGCTACCCGCCAAAGCCGAAGTCGCCCGGCAACTGCGGCGCTACCGGGCGTGGGAACGGGTCATGCTCGCCTCGCCGACCGATCCGGCGGCGCGGGCCACCTTCGAGGACTCCGGTTACACGCTGTGCGTACTGATGGGGAAACGCTGCGCCCGCGAGGCCGCGGACGCCGCCGAGCGCTACCTGCGCACCAGCGTGCTCGCCTACCTGCGGGAGCAGAGCGGGCTCCCCCAACCGGGTGAACCCGGACGACGGCGTCCGGGCGAGGTCCGTCCGGGCGAGGTCCCGGGGCGGCGGCCCGCCGACCCGCTGCGGCGCACCCGTCCGCGGGCGGTGTCGGACCAGCCGTCCCCCGCGGGGACCTAGGCCTTGGCAACAGCAGGTACACGATCCGAGCCGGGCCCGGGGGGCCCGGCTTCGAGCACGGTGGAGGTGAGACCCATGAGTTCTGCTCCGGCCGTCGGCCGCATCCCGGTACGGGAGGTGCGGCCGGCCGTGGAGTGCGGCAGGCGCCCCGCGAAGGCGGTCGCGGGAGAGACGTTCCAGGTCACCGCCACCGTGTTCCGCGAGGGCCACGACGCCGTCGGTGCCAACGTGGTCCTGCGCGATCCGCAGGGCCGTCCGGGCCCCTGGACCCCGATGCGCGAGCTGGCGCCCGGCACCGACCGCTGGGGCGCCTGGGTCACGCCCACCGCGGAAGGCCGCTGGAGCTACCACGTCGAGGCTTGGAGCGACCCGGTCGCCACCTGGCGGCACACCGCGTGTGTCAAGGTGCCGGCCGGCATCGACACGGGCCTGGTGCTGGAGGAGGGGGCCGCGCTGTACGAGCGGGCCGCCGCGCAGGTGCCCGACCAGGACGCCCAGGACGTGCTGCTCGCGGCCGCGGAGACGCTGCGGGACGACACGCTGCCGGTCGCGACCCGGCTGGCGGGGGCGTTGACGCCGGAGGTGGACGGGGTGCTGGCGCGATATCCGCTGCGGGAGCTG
>NZ_BMWH01000048.1:6692-28897 GCF_014651135.1 Streptomyces echinoruber | reverse complement strand
GCGCACGGTGGAGGCCGGGGACCTGGAGGGGCTGGCCCGCACCCTGGGGGTGGCCGAGGCCGGGGCTCTGGCCGGTGTGGTGCCGGCGCTGTCGGCCTGGCGCCGCGCCCGCGCCGAGCGGGCCACGGTGGACCGCTGGCGCTACCGCATCACCTGGCGCCCGGCCGACCTTCCCGCCACCACCGCCCGCCTGGACGGCACCTGGCTCCTCGCCATCCCCGAACGCCACGCCGACGACACCCTCGTCCGTGGCATCGTCACCGCGCTGACCGAGCGCGCGGCCAACGTCGCGCTTCTCCCGGTCGACGCACGCGCCGCCGGTCGTGAGGCCCTGGCGGAGTCGTTGCGGACGGAATACGGGACGGGGTCGGTGGCCGGCGTGCTGTCACTGCTCGGTCTGGACGAGCGGCCGCACCCCGACCAACCGCCGGTCCCGTGCGGGCTGGCCGCCACGCTCGCTCTGGTCCAGGCACTCGGCGACGCCGGGGTCGAGGCACCCCTGTGGTGCGTGACCCGGGGAGCGGTCGGGGTCGAAGAGGCTCCGGACGCGCCGGTGCAGGCCGGTGTCTGGGGGCTCGGGCGGGTCGCGGCCCTGGAGTTTCCACGGCGGTGGGGCGGGCTGGTCGACCTTCCGGAGACCGCCGACGAGCACGACCTGCGCCTGCTGCCGGACATCCTGGCCGGGGACGGGGCGGAGGACCAGCTCGCGGTGCGCGGCGGGACGGTTCTCGGGCGGAGGCTGGTGCGGGCACCGCTGCGTACGGCGCGGGCCGCGCGCACCTGGAAGCCACGCGGAACCGTTCTGGTGACCGGGGGCACCGGAGCCCTCGGTGCCCGGATGGCGCGCTGGCTGGCCCGCAACGGCGCGGAGCACCTGGTCCTGACCGGTCGGCGCGGTGCCGCCGCGCCCGGCGTGACGGAGCTGTGCCGCGAACTGGAGTCGTACGGCGCCCGGGTCACGGTCGCCGCCTGCGACGTGGCCGACCGCGACGACGTGGCCGCCCTGCTGCGCGACCTGGAGGCGGCCGGCGTGGCGCCGGTGCGGGCCGTGCTGCACGCGGCCGGGGTCAGCGCACTCGGGTCCCTCGCGGACGCCGGCGCCGCCGACCTCGCCTCGACGCTCGCGGGCAAGGTGCTCGGCGCGGACCACCTCGACGCCCTGCTGGACGCCGGGGAGTTGGACGCCGTGGTCTACTTCTCGTCCATCTCCGGAACCTGGGGCGTGGCCGACCACGGGGCGTACGCCGCCGCGAACGCGATCCTCGACGCACGCGCCCAGCAGCGCCGCGCCGAGGGCAGGCCGGTGCTGTCGGTCGCCTGGGGACCGTGGGCCGGCGGCGGCATGATCGCCGAATCGGTGCAGGCGGTCCTGCGGCGCCGGGGCGTTCCGGTCATCGACCCCGACACCGCGGTCGTGGGACTGCAACAGGCGCTGGACCACGACGAGACGTTCGTCGTACTGGCCGACGTCGAGTGGCCCCGTTTCGCCGACGTGTTCACCTCCGTGCGCCCCAGCCGCCTCCTCGCGGAGCTTCCCGAGGCGCAGCCGACGCGTGCCGCCGCGTCGGGAGACACGGAGGAGGCGGAGACGCCGCCCACCGTCCTGCGCGAGCTGGCGGAGCTGCCGGACGACCGGCGCGGTGCCGCCCTGCGGCGTCTGGTCGGTGAGCAGGTCGCCGCGGTGCTCGGGCACAGCGGGGCGGACGCCGTCGACGCCGAAGTCGCCTTCAAGGAACTGGGTTTCGACAGTCTCACCGCCGTCGAGCTGCGCAACCGCCTGAACCGGGCCACCGGCCTGCACCTGCCCACCACGGTCGTCTTCGACCACCCCAGTGTCGCCGCCCTGGCCGCCCACGTCGGCGAGCGGGCGTTCGGTACCGGGACCGGCACCACGGCCACCCCCGGCCCGAGCCCCGCGGCGGCCGTCGTGGACGAGCCGGTCGCCGTCGTGGCGATGGGGTGCCGCTTCCCCGGCGGTGTCCGGTCCCCCGAGGACCTGTGGCGCCTCGTGCAGGAGGGCACCGACGCGATCTCCGCCTTCCCGACGGACCGCGGCTGGGACCTGGACGAACTGTACGACCCCGACCCGGAGCACAGCGGCACCGGCTACGTCCGCGAAAGCGGATTCCTCACCGACGCCGCCGAGTTCGACGCCGGCTTCTTCGGCATCTCGCCGCGCGAGGCCACCGCGATGGACCCGCAGCAGCGGCTGCTGCTGGAGACCGCCTGGGAGACGCTGGAACGCGCCGGCCTCGACCCGCGCAAGCTCCGCGGCAGCGCCACCGGCGTCTACGTGGGCCTGAGCGACATGGAGCACGCCACCCGGCTGCGCGCCGCCGCCCCCGAGGCCGAGGGCTACCTCGCCACCGGCGCCGCGGCGAGCGTGGCCTCCGGCCGGATCGCCTACACCCTGGGCCTGGAGGGTCCGGCGGTCACCGTCGACACGGCCTGCTCCTCCTCCCTCGTCGCCCTGCACCTGGCCGTACGTGCCCTGCGCGCCGGCGAGTGCGACCTCGCGCTCACGGGAGCCGCGACGGTGATGTCCGGGCCGGGACAGTTCGTCGCGTTCAGCAGGCAGCGGGCCCTCGCCCCGGACGGCCGCTGCAAGCCGTTCTCCGCCCGCGCCGACGGCTTCGCCCTGTCCGAGGGTGTCGGGATGCTCCTGCTGGAGCGCCTGTCGGACGCCCGTCGCAACGGGCACCAGGTGCTCGCCGTGATCCGCGGTACGGCCATCAACCAGGACGGCGCCTCCAACGGCCTGACCGCCCCCAACGGGCCCTCGCAGCAGCGGGTGATCCGGGCCGCGCTGGCGGATGCGGGGCTGTCGCCGTCCGAGGTGGATGTGGTGGAGGCGCACGGCACGGGCACCAAGCTGGGCGATCCGATCGAGGCGCAGGCGCTGCTGGCGACCTACGGGCAGGGGCGGGATGCCGGCCGGCCGCTGTGGCTGGGGTCGGTGAAGTCCAACCTCGGGCACACGCAGGCCGCCTCGGGCATGGCCGGTGTGATCAAGATGGTGCTGGCGATGCGGAACGGTGTGCTGCCCAAATCGCTGTACGCGGAGGATCCCTCGCCGTTCGTGGACTGGTCGGCGGGGGCCGTGGAGCTCCTTGCCGAGGCCCGGGCGTGGGAGGCGGGCGGTCGCCCGCGCCGGGCGGGTGTGTCGTCGTTCGGCATCAGCGGCACCAACGCCCACGTCATCCTCGAACAGGCACCGCAGGACGACAGCGGTACGACCACCACGCCGGCCGAACGTCCCGCCGCCGACCGCACGGTCGTACCGCTCACCGTGTCCGCCCGTTCGGAGGAAGCCCTGGAACAGCAGGTCGCCCGCCTGCTGGCGCACCTTCGCGACACCGACGACCACCCCGTCGACGTGGGCTGGTCCCTCCTCCAGGACCGTGCCCTCTTCGAGCACCGGGCGCTGGTCATCGGCACCGAGACCGTCGCTACCGGTTCCGTCACCGGTTCCTCGCCCGTGTCGCCGGTGTTCGTGTTTCCGGGGCAGGGGGCGCAGTGGGCGGGGATGGCCGTCGAACTCCTCGACACTTCCCCGGTGTTCGCGGAGCGGTTCGCGGCGTGCGAGGCGGCGTTGGCTCCGTTTGTGGACTGGTCGCTGGTGGAGGTGGTGCGGGGGGCTGAGGGTGCGCCTGCGTTGGAGCGGGTGGATGTGGTGCAGCCGGTGCTGTGGGCGGTGATGGTGTCGCTGGCGGCGCTGTGGGAGGCGCACGGGGTGCGTCCGGCGGCGGTGGTGGGGCATTCGCAGGGGGAGATCGCCGCGGCGTGTGTGGCGGGGGCGTTGTCGCTGGGGGATGCGGCGCGGGTGGTGGCGCTGCGCAGCCGGGCGATCAGGCGGCTTGCCGGGCGGGGCGGGATGGTGTCCCTGGCGTTGTCCCGTGCGGATGCGGAGGGGCTGATCGCCCGGTGGGCGGGGCGGATCGCGGTGGCCGCGGTCAACGGGCCCGCGTCGGTCGTGGTGTCGGGGGATGCCGATGCTTTGGATGAGATGGTGGCGCTGGCCGAGTCCCGAGGCGTACGGGTGCGGCGGGTGGAGGTGGACTATGCCTCGCATTCGGCGCATGTGGAGGCGATCGAGGACGAGGTGAGGGGGCTGCTGGAGCCGGTCCGGCCGCACACTCCGCGGGTGCCGTTCTTCTCCACGGTGAGCGGGGAGTGGATCGAGGCGGCGGTCGCCGACGCCGGCTACTGGTATGCCAACCTGCGCCAAACCGTGCAGCTGGAGCCCGCGGTCGCCGCGCTGGCCGCCGCGGGCCACGGCGCGTTCGTCGAGGTCAGCCCGCACCCGGTGCTCACGGTGCCGGTGGCGGAGACCCTGGAGGCGGCCGGCGCGGAAGCGGTGGTGGTGGGGTCGCTGCGCCGCGGCCAGGGCGGCCTGCAGCGGTTCTACGCCTCCCTGGGCGAGGCCTGGACCCGGGGCGTGGCCGTCGACTGGGCCCCCGCCTTCGCCGGGCTGGCACCGCGCCGGGTCGAGCTGCCGACGTATGCCTTCCAGCGGCAGCGGTACTGGCTGGAGGCGCCCCGGCCTGCTGCCGGTGCGGTGGATCCGGTGGAGGCGGAGTTCTGGCGTGTGGTGGAGGCCGGGGATGCGGCGGGGCTGGCCCGCACCCTGGGCGTGGCCGAGGACGGGGCCCTGGCGGGGGTGGTGCCGGCGCTGTCGGCCTGGCGCCGCGCCCATGCCGAGCGGGCCACGGTGGACCGCTGGCGCTACCGCATCGCCTGGCGCCCGGCCGACCTCCCCGCCGCCGCCCGCCTGGACGGCACCTGGCTCCTCGCCATCCCCGAGGGCCACGCCGACGACACCCTCGTCGGGGCCGTGCAGCATGTGCTGGAGCAGGCCGGGGCCGAGGTGGTGCGCTGCGAGGTGCCGGATTCCGCGGACCGTGCCGATCTCGCCAAGCGGCTGCTCACCGCGGTGCCGCAGGTGGAGGAGCCGGGCGGTGTCGTGTCGCTGCTGGCGCTGAACGACCGTGCCGACGAACGCGGTTCGGGTGTGTCGTACGGCCTGCTCGGTTCGCTGGCGCTGGCACAGGCCCTGGACGACGCCGGGCTGCCGGGACGGCTGTGGTGCCTCACGCGGGGAGCCGTGGCGGTCGCGGACGAGGACGCGGCGCCGAACCCCGCGCAGGCGGCGGTGTGGGGCCTGGCCCGGGTCGTGGGGCTCGACGCTCCCGAGCGCTGCGGCGGCCTGGTCGACCTGCCCGCCGAGAACACCGGGGACACCAAGGGCACCAACAACACCAAGACCAACGGGAACACCGAGGACGCCGGAGGTACCGAAGGCACCGGAGGCACTGAGGACGTCGTCGACGCCGTACGTCGGCTTCCGGCGTTGCTGGCGGGTGACGTCGGAGCGGGCGGGACCGGGCGGGAGACGGAGTACGCCGTGCGCCGGGACGGTGTCCGGGTGCGGCGCATGGTCCGTGCACCGCTGGGCGAGTCCGCCGCGGCGACCGCCCCGTGGCGGCCACGGGGCACCGTGCTCGTCACCGGCGGCACCGGTGCGCTCGGGGCGCACGTCGCACGCGCCCTCGCTCGGGACGGCGCCGAGCACCTCCTCCTCGTCAGCAGGCGCGGGCCCGATGCGCCCGGCGCGGCCGAGTTGGAGCGCGAACTCGCCGCGCACGGCTGCCGGGTGACGGTGGCCGCCTGCGACGTCACCGACCGGGAGGCGCTGGCGGCGCTGCTCGCCGAGGTGCCCGCCGAACTGCCGCTGACGGCCGTGGTGCACACCGCCGGCGCCGTGGAGCGGGCCCGGCCCGTCACGGAGCTGACACCGCAGGACGCGGTCGCCGTGATGCACGGCAAGGTGACCGGCGCGCGGCACCTGGAGGAACTGCTCGCCGACCGTCCGCTGGAGGCGTTCGTCGTGTTCTCCTCCGGTGCCGGTGTGTGGGGCAACGGCGGGCAGGCCCCGTACGCCGCCGCTAACGCCCACCTCGACGCCCTCGTGGAGCGGCGCCGGGCACTCGGCCTGCCCGGCACCTCGATCGCCTGGGGTGCCTGGGCCGGCGGCGGCATGGTCGACGAGGAGGTCGGCGGGCAGCTGCTGCGGCGGGGTGTTCCGGCGATGGACCCCGAACTCGCCGTGCGCGCCCTGCGCGAGGCGGTGGCCGCCGGCGAGTCGACGCTCGTCGTCGCCGACATCCGCTGGGACCGCTTCCTGCCCGCCTACTGCGCCCACGGCCACCGGCCGCTGGTCGACGAGGTGCCCGAGGTACGGGAGCTGCTGGCCGCGCAGCGCGCGAACGCGGACGACGCGGACGACGCGGAAGCGGAGCACCCGGCCCCGGCCCTGCTGCGGGAGCTGGCCGAGCTGCCCGAGGCCAAGCGCCGGCGCCGGCTGGTGGACCTGATCGGCCGGCACGTGGCCGCCGTCCTGGGCCTCGGCCCCGGCGAGCGCGTGAAACCCGGACGCGCCTTCCGCGAGCTGGGCTTCGACTCGCTCACCGCCGTGGAACTGCGCAACCGGCTCGGCACCGCGCTCGGCGCCCGGCTCCCCGCCACCGTCGTCTTCGACCACCCCACCCCCAACGCGCTCGCCGACCACCTCGCCGCCGAACTCCTGCCGCCCCCGGGCGGCACGACGGAGACGGACGGGACGCACCCCGCTCTGGCCGGGGTACGGGCCGCCTACGACGGCGCGGACGATCCCGCCGAACGGCGGGCCCTCACCGACGCACTGCGCGCCCTGCTCGACCGCTGGGCGACCACCGACGAACCGAAGGAAGCGGCCGTCGACGAGGACCTGGCGGACGCGTCCGACCAGGACATGTTCGACCTGATCGACAGGGAACTCGGGATCTCCTGAGCGGCCCCCCGGGCCCAGGCCCCCAGGCCCAGATCTCCGGTCCGGGCCCAGCCCGGGCCCCGGCTCCGGGCCCCTCTCCGGGCCCTGGCCCCCCATCCACGAGTCCCGATTCTCGAAGGGCTGGCCTTGCCATGGCACACACGGACAACACCGAGGACAAGCTCCGCGACTACCTCAAGCGGGTCACGACCGACCTGCGGCAGACCCGCCGCAGGCTCGCCGAGCTGGAGACCCGCGAGCACGAGCCCATCGCCGTCGTGGCAACGGCCTGCCGCATGCCGGGCGGCGTCCGCTCCCCCGAGGACCTGTGGCGGCTGATCCTCGACGGCACCGACGCCGTCGGCGACTTCCCCACCGACCGCGGCTGGGACCTCGACGCCCTCTACGACCCCGACCCCGACCGCAGCGGCACCAGCTACGTGCGGGAGGGCGCGTTCCTGTACGACGCGGCCGAGTTCGACGCCGGCTTCTTCGAGATCTCGCCGCGCGAGGCGACCGCGATGGACCCGCAGCAGCGGCTGCTGCTGGAGACCACCTGGGAGGTCTTCGAACGCGCCGGCATCGACCCCACCACACTCCGCGGCAGCAGCACCGGCGTCTTCATCGGCTCCAGCAACCAGGGGTACGCCGTCGACGGCACCCACGCCCCCGACGGCGTCGAGGGCCACCTCCTCACCGGCGGCTCCGCGGCCGTCCTCTCCGGCCGCATCTCCTACAGCTTCGGCTTCGAGGGCCCCGCGGTCAGCCTCGACACCATGTGCTCGTCGTCGCTGGTCGCCCTGCACCTGGCCGTACGGTCCCTGCGTTCCGGCGAGTGCTCCCTCGCCGTCACCGGCGGTGCGACCGTCATGGCCACCACCCGCAACTTCGTCGAGTTCAGCCGGCAGCGCGGGCTGGCCGCCGACGGCCGCTGCAAGCCGTTCTCCGCCGACGCCGACGGCACCGGCTGGGGCGAGGGCGTCGGTGTGGTCCTGCTGGAGCGTCTGTCGGACGCCCGTCGCAACGGGCACCAGGTGCTCGCCGTGATCCGCGGTACGGCCATCAACCAGGACGGCGCCTCCAACGGCCTGACCGCCCCCAACGGGCCCTCGCAGCAGCGGGTGATCCGGGCCGCGCTCGCGGACGCGGAACTCACCCCCGCCGATGTGGACGTGGTGGAGGCGCACGGCACGGGCACCAAGCTGGGCGATCCGATCGAGGCGCAGGCGCTGCTGGCGGCCTACGGGCAGGACCGGCCCGCAGACCGGCCGCTGTGGCTGGGGTCGGTGAAGTCCAACATCGGCCACACCCAGGCCGCCTCGGGCATCGCCGGCGTCATCAAGATGGTGCAGGCGCTCCGGCACGGCATCCTCCCCAAGAGCCTCCACGCCGACCCGCCCACCCCCCACGTCGACTGGTCCTCGGGAACCCTCCGGCTGCTCACCGACGCCGTCACCTGGCCCGACACGGGCCGCCCCCGCCGCGCCGGTGTGTCCTCCTTCGGCGGCAGCGGCACCAACGCCCACGTCATCCTCGAACAGGCACCGCAGGAGGAGACCCCGGACAGCACCGACACACCCGGCACGACACCGGGCGCCGTCGTGCCGTGGCTGGTGTCCGCCCGTTCCGAGGCCGCGCTGCGGGCGCAGGCCGAACGGCTCGCGGCGTGCGTCGAGTCCGGTGACCTGGACGCCGTGGACGTCGCCCACACCCTGGCCACCGGCCGGGCCGCCCTGGAGGAGCGCGCCGTCGTCGTCGGCACCGACCGCGACCAACTCCTCACCTCGCTCAAGGCCCTCGCACGCGGCGAACGCCCCCACTCCACCGCACGCGGCCTGACCGAGAACCCCGGCGAAGCCGTCGACACCGTCTTCGTGTTTCCCGGGCAGGGGGCGCAGTGGGCGGGGATGGCCGTCGAACTCCTCGACGCTTCCCCGGTGTTCGCCGAGCGGTTCGCGGAGTGTGAGGCGGCTCTGGCTCCGTTTGTCGATTGGTCGTTGGTCGGTGTGGTGCGGGGGGAGCCGGGGGCTCCGGGGCTGGGCCGGGTGGATGTGGTGCAGCCGGTGCTGTGGGCGGTGATGGTGTCGCTGGCGGCGCTGTGGCGGGCTCACGGGGTGGAGCCGGCGGCGGTGGTGGGCCACTCGCAGGGGGAGATCGCCGCGGCGTGTGTGGCGGGGGCACTGTCGTTGGAGGACGCGGCGCGGGTGGTGGCGTTGCGCAGCCGGGCGATCGTCGAGATTGCCGGGCGCGGCGGGATGGTGTCGGTGGCGCTGTCCCGGGCGGACGCGGAGGAGGTGATCGCCCGGTGGGCGGGGCGGGTCTCGGTGGCCGCGGTCAATGGGCCCACCTCGGTGGTGGTCTCCGGGGACGCGGACGCGCTGGACGAACTGGTGGCGCATGCGGAGGCCGAGGGGTTCCGTGCCCGGCGGGTGGAGGTGGACTATGCCTCGCACTCGGCGCATGTGGAGGCCATCGAGGCCGAGCTGCGCGAGGTCCTGGCCCCCATCCGGCCTCGCACGCCGCAAGTACCGTTCTTCTCCACGGTGAGCGGGGAGTGGATCGAGGCGGCGGTCGCCGACGCCGGCTACTGGTATGCCAACCTGCGCCAAACCGTGCAGCTGGAGCCCGCGGTCGCCGCGCTGGCCGCCGCGGGGCACGGCGCGTTCGTCGAGGTCAGCCCGCACCCGGTGCTGACGGTGCCGGTGGCGGAGACCCTGGAGGCGGCCGGCGCGGAAGCGGTGGTGGTGGGCAGCCTGCGCCGCGGCCAGGGCGGCCTGCACCGCTTCTACACCTCCCTGGGCGAGGCGTGGGCCCGCGGGGTGGCGGTGGACTGGTCCCCGGTCTTCGCCGGGCTGGCGCCGCGCCGGGTCGAGCTGCCGACGTATGCCTTCCAGCGGCAGCGGTACTGGCTGGAGGCGCCCCGGCCTGCTGCCGGTGCGGTGGATCCGGTGGAGGCGGAGTTCTGGCGCACGGTGGAGGCCGGGGACCTGGAGGGGCTGGCCCGCACCCTGGGGGTGGCCGAGGCCGGGGCCGAGGCTCTGGCGGGGGTGGTGCCGGCGCTGTCGGCCTGGCGCCGCGCCCGCGCCGAGCGGGCCACGGTGGACCGCTGGCGCTACCGCATCACCTGGCGCCCGGCCGACCTTCCCGCCACCACCGCCCGCCTGGACGGCACCTGGCTCCTCGCCGTTCCCGAGGGCCACCAGGACGACGCTCTCGTCACCGCCGTCGCCCGCCTGCTCGGCGAGGCGGGCGCGCACGTCGTGCCGTTCCCGATGGGGGAGGGGGACGTCGACCGCGCCGAAGTGGCCCGTCGGCTCGCCGAAGCCGTCCCCGCCGAGGACGCGCCGGCGCTGCGCGGCATCGTCTCCCTGCTCGCCCTCGACACGCGGCCCGCGCCCGCGCACGCCGGGCCCACCGTGGGTCTCACCACGTCGGTCGCGCTGCTCCAGGGCATGGTGGACGCGGGCCTCGACGGCGTACGGCTGTGGTTCCTGACCAGCGAGGCCGTCACCACGGGCAGTGCCGCGGGCGACGAGGTGCGCGCCCCGCTGCAGGCCGCCCTGTGGGGCCTGGGCCGGGTCGTCGCTCTCGAACAGCCTCGGTTGTGGGGCGGGCTCGTCGACCTGCCCGGTGTGCTCGACGGGCAGGCCGGTCGGGCGCTCGTCGCCGTGCTGGCCTCGGGCGGGGACGAGGACCAGGTCGCGGTGCGCGCCTCCGGCACGTACGTGCGTCGCCTGGTCCGCGCGCCGCTGGCCGGGCGGCCGGCGCCGCGCTTCTGGCGCACCAGCGGTGCCGCGCTGGTCACCGGCGGCACCGGGGGGCTCGGCGCGCACGCGGCGCGGTTCCTGGCCCGGCACGGCGCGGAGCACCTGGTGCTCACCAGCCGCCACGGTCCCGACGCGCCCGGCGCGGCCGAGCTGCGCGACGAACTGACCGGACTGGGCTGCCGCGTGACGATCGCCGCCTGCGACGTGGCCGACCGGGACGCCCTCGCCCGGCTGGTGCGGGAGGCCGAGGCCGACGGGCCCGCCATCCGCTCCGTCGTGCACACCGCCGGGGTCGGCCTGCTCGCGCCGCTCGCCGAGACCGGCCTCGACCACTTCGCCGAGGGCACACGCGCCAAACTGCTCGGCGCGGCGCACCTGGACGCGCTGTTCGACCGCGCCGACCTGGACGCGTTCGTGCTGTACTCGTCGGTCGCCGGCACCTGGGGCAGCGGCGACCACGGCGCCTACTCCGCCTCCAACGCCTACGTCGACGCCCTCGCCGAGAACCGGCGCGCCCGCGGCCTGACCGGCACGTCGATCGCGTGGGGCATCTGGAACCCCGAAGGCGGCGGCATGGCCGTCAACGTGGTGCGCGAGCAGCTGAAGTGGCGGGGCATCCCGTTCATGGAGGCGCGACTGGCGGTCACCGGGCTGCAGCAGGCGCTGGATTACGACGAGACGTTCCTCGCCGTCGCCGACGTCGACTGGGAGCGGTTCGTGCCGGTCTTCACGGCCGCGCATCCCCGGCCGCTGCTGCACGAGGTGCCCGAGGTCGCCGAGGTGATGCAGGCCGACGAGGCCGCCGCCGAGGGCACCGCGAGCCGCGCGGAGACGCTGCGCGCCGAACTGGCCGCGCTGTCCGGCCCCGAGCGCGACCGCCGGCTGGCCGACCTGGTGCGCACCGAGGTGGCGGGCGTCCTCGGCTACCAGGACCCCGGTGACATCCCCGCCACCCGCGCCTTCCGCGACCTGGGCTTCGACTCGCTCACCGCCGTCGACCTGCGCAACCGCCTCAACGCCGCCACCGGACTGGCCCTTCCGGCGACCACCGTCTTCGACCACCCCACCGTCCGCGACCTGGTGCGCCGCCTGCGGACCCTGCTCGTCGACGAGGACACGACGACCGCCGAACACCTGCCCGCCGCCCCCGCCCCGGCGGCCCCCGCGACCGACCGCGATCCGGTCGCCGTCGTCGCGATGGGCTGCCGCTTCCCCGGCGGGGTGAGCACCCCGGAGGAGTTCTGGCGGCTGATCGAGGAGGGCACCGACGCGGTCTCCGCGCTGCCCACCGACCGCGGCTGGGACCTCGACGCCCTCTACGACCCCGACCCCGACCGCAGCGGCACCAGCTACGCCCGAGAAGGCGGATTCCTGTACGACGCGGCCGAGTTCGACGCCGGCTTCTTCGGCATCTCGCCGCGCGAGGCGACCGCGATGGACCCGCAGCAGCGGCTGCTGCTGGAGACCAGCTGGGAGGTCTTCGAGCGGGCCGGCATCGCGCCCGACACCCTGCACGGCAGCCCCACCGGCGTCTTCTTCGGCGTCTCCCACCAGGGCTACGGCACCGGTGCCGAGGTACCGGAGGGCGTCGAGGGCCATCTGATCACCGGCACGGTCACGAGCATCGCCTCCGGACGCGTCTCCTACACGCTCGGCCTCGAAGGCCCCGCCGTCACCCTGGACACCGGCTGCTCCTCCGCGCTGGTCGCCCTGCACCTCGCCGTACGCTCCCTGCGTTCCGGCGAGTGCGACCTGGCCCTGGCCGGCGGCGCCGCGGTGATGGGCGAACCCATCGGGCTGGTCGGCTTCAGCCGGCAGCGCGGGCTGGCCGCCGACGGCCGCTGCAAGGCGTTCGGCGCGGACGCGGACGGCATGGGCATGGCCGAGGGCGTCGGTGTGGTCCTGCTGGAGCGTCTGTCGGACGCCCGTCGCAACGGGCACCAGGTGCTCGCCGTGATCCGCGGTACGGCCATCAACCAGGACGGCGCGTCCAACGGCCTGACCGCCCCCAACGGGCCCTCGCAGCAGCGGGTGATCCGGGCCGCGCTCGCGGACGCGGGGCTCACCCCCGCCGAGGTGGACGTGGTGGAGGCGCACGGCACGGGCACCAAGCTGGGCGATCCGATCGAGGCGCAGGCGCTGCTGGCGGCCTACGGGCAGGACCGGCCCGCAGACCGGCCGCTGTGGCTGGGGTCGGTGAAGTCCAACATCGGCCACACCCAAGCCGCCTCGGGCATCGCCGGCGTCATCAAGATGGTGCAGGCCATACGGCACCGCACCCTGCCCAGGACGCTGCACGCCGACGAGACCTCGCCGTTCGTGGACTGGTCGGCCGGCCGTGTCGAAGTCCTCTCCCAGGCCCGCCCCTGGGAGGAGCACGGGCGGCCGCGCCGCGCCGGCGTGTCCTCCTTCGGCGTCAGCGGCACCAACGCCCACGTCATCCTCGAAGAACCCGAGCCGGAGAGCGCGCCCGAGCGTCCGGAGGCCGAGCACGCGGGCGCCGTCGTGCCGTGGCTGGTGTCCGCCCGTTCCGAGGCCGCGCTGCGGGCGCAGGCCGAACGGCTCGCGGCGTGCGTCGAGTCCGGTGACCTGGACACCGTGGACGTCGCCCACACCCTGGCCACCGGCCGGGCCGCCCTGGAGGAGCGCGCCGTCGTCGTCGGCACCGACCGCGACCACCTCCTCACCCACCTGCGGACCCTGGCGACCGGCGGCACCGCCCCCGGCCTCGTCCGCGGCGTCACCCAGCGTCTCGGCGACCACCCCACCCCGGTGTTCGTGTTTCCGGGGCAGGGGGCGCAGTGGGCGGGGATGGCCGTCGAACTCTTCGACACTTCCCCGGTGTTCGCCGAGCGGTTCGCGGCGTGCGAGGCCGCTCTCGCTCCTTACGTCGACTGGTCGCTGGTCGAGGTGGTGCGGGGCGGGGAGGGTGCGCCTGGGCTGGAGCGGGTGGATGTGGTGCAGCCGGTGCTGTGGGCGGTGATGGTGTCGCTGGCGGCGCTGTGGGAGGCGCACGGGGTGCGTCCGGCGGCGGTGGTGGGGCATTCGCAGGGGGAGATCGCCGCGGCGTGTGTGGCGGGGGCGTTGTCGCTGGGGGACGCGGCGCGGGTGGTGGCGCTGCGCAGCCGGGCGATCAGGCGGATTGCCGGGCGCGGCGGCATGGTCTCCCTCGCCCTGTCGTGCCCGGACGCGGAGGAGCTGATCACCCGCTGGGCGGGGCGGGTCGCGGTGGCCGCGGTCAACGGGCCCACCTCGGTGGTGGTCTCCGGGGACGCGGACGCGCTGGACGAACTGATGGCGTATGCCGAGACGCAGGGGATGCGCGCCCGGCGGGTGGAGGTGGACTACGCCTCGCATTCGGCGCACGTGGAGGCCATCGAGGCCGAGCTGCGCGAGGTCCTCGCCCCCATCGAACCGCACACCCCGCGGGTGCCGTTCTTCTCCACCGTCACCGGGGAGTGGATCGAGGCGGCGGTCACCGATGCCGGTTACTGGTATGCCAACCTGCGCCAAACCGTGCAGCTGGAGCCGGCGATCGCCGCGCTGGCCGCCGCGGGCCACGGCGCGTTCGTCGAGATCAGCCCGCACCCGGTGCTGACGGTGCCGGTGGCGGAGACCCTGGAGGCGGCCGGCGCGGAAGCGATGGTGGTGGGCAGTCTGCGCCGCGGCCAGGGCAGCCTGCAGCGGTTCTACACCTCCCTGGGCGAGGCGTGGGCCCGCGGGGTGGCGGTGGACTGGTCCCCGGTCTTCGCCGGGCTGGCGCCGCGCCGGGTCGAGCTGCCGACGTATGCCTTCCAGCGCCAGCGGTACTGGCTGGAGGCGCCCCAGCAGCCGCACACCGCGGGGACGGACGTGCGGCTGGGCGCCGTCGACCTGTTCGACGACGGGTTCTGGGACTCCGTGGAGAACGGCGACGTCGACGCGCTGGCGCGCACGCTCGGCCTGGACGACGTACGGCCGCTGACCGAGATCGTGCCCGCGCTGTCGTCGTGGCGCCGTGACCGGCTCAACCGGTCCACGCTGGACGGGTGGCGCTACCGCGTCGTGTGGTGGCCGCGCACCGACCGGTCGGCCGGGCCGGCCGCGCTGGACGGAACGTGGCTGGTGGCCGTGCCCGAGGGCCACGAGGACGACGACACCGTGCGCGCCGTGCTGGCCGCGCTGGAGGAGCGGTCGGCGGGCGTGCGCCGCATGGTCGTCGGCGCCCGGGCGGCCGAACGGGAGGTCATGACCGGCCTGGTGCGGGAGCACACCGCGGACGGCGCCGTCGCCGGGGTGCTGTCGCTGCTGGCACTGGACGAGTCGCCGTGGTCGGACGGCGCGCTGCTGCCGACCGGCCTGGTGCTGATGACGGCGCTGCTGCAGGCGCTGGGCGACGCCGGGGTGGACGCGCCCCTGTGGTGCGCCACCCGGGGCGCGGTCTCCGTGCACCGCAACGACGCGCTGCACAGCCCCGTCCAGGCCATGAGCTGGGGTCTGGGCCGCATCGCCGCGCTGGAGTACCCGCAGCGGTGGGGCGGCCTCGTCGACCTGCCGGACCCGCTGGACCGGCGGGCGGCCCGCGGGCTGGTCGCCGCGCTGTCCGGAGCCCTGGGCGAGGACCATGTGGCGGTGCGCGCGTCCGGGCTGTTCGTACGGCGGGTCGTGCGCGCCGGCCAGGGGCCGCGCCCCGACGGGGTCTGGCGGCCGCGCGGCACCGTGCTCGTCACCGGCGGCACCGGCGGTCTGGGCCGGCACGTGGCCCGCTGGCTGGCCCGCGGCGGCGCCGAACACCTGGTGCTCGCCTCCCGGCGCGGCCCGGACGCGCCCGGCGCCGACGCCCTGGTCGCCGAACTCGCCGAGCTGGGCGCCCCCGCCACCGTCGTCGCGTGCGACGTGTCCGACGCCGACGCGGTACGACGGCTGCTCGACGACCTGCCCGGCGGCGGCCCGCTGACCGCCGTCGTGCACACCGCCGGAGTCATCGACGACGGTGTCATCGACGCGCTCACCCCGCAGCGGGCCGACGGTGTGCTGCGGCCCAAGGCGGACGCGGCGCTCGTGCTGCACGAGGCCACCCGTCACCTCGACCTCGACGCGTTCGTGCTGTTCTCCTCGATGGCCGGCACCCTCGGCGGCCCCGGACAGGGCAGCTACGCCGCCGCCAACGCCTACCTCGACGCGCTCGCCGCCCGCCGGCGCGCCGAGGGGCTCCCGGCGACCTCGATCGCCTGGGGCACCTGGGCCGGCGGCGGCATGGTCGACGAGCGGATGGCCGAGCGGCTGCGCCGCGACGGCGTCCCGCCGATGGACCCGGAGCTGGCGGTGGCCGCGCTGCAGCAGGCCCTCGACCAGGACGAGCGGTTCCTCGTCGTCGCCGACGTCGACTGGAAGCTGATCACCGCGCGGGCCTTCGCCGCGCTGCGTGACTTCCCCGAGGCGGGCGCCGCCGCCCCGCAGCCGCAGACCGACAAGGAGAGCAAGGAGCGCGAGGGCCGCGACGGGCCGCCCCTGGCCGGGCGCCTGGCCGGCCTGGCCCCGGCCGAGCGGCGGGCCGCGCTGCTCACCGAGGTCCGCGCGCAGGCCGCCGCCGTCCTCGGCCATGACGGGCCCGACGCCGTGCCCGAGGGCCGCGCCTTCCGCGACCTGGGCTTCGAGTCGCTGACCGCCGTCGAGCTGCGCAACCGGCTCGCGGAGGCCACCGGGCTGCGGCTGCCGGTCACCCTCGCCTTCGACCACCCGTCCGCGGCCGCGCTCGCCGCGCACCTCGACGCCGAACTCTTCGGCACCGACGACGCGCCCGACGCGCCCGACGCGCCCGGCGCGCTCGCCGCCCTGCCGCGCGCCTCCGTCACCGACGATCCCGTCGTCATCGTCGGCATGAGCTGCCGTTTCCCCGGCGGCGTCCGCTCCCCGGAGGACCTGTGGCGCCTGGTCGCCGACGGCACCGACGCCGTCTCCGCCTTCCCCGACAACCGCGGCTGGGACCTCGACGCCCTCTACGACCCCGACCCCGACCGCCCGGGCCACACCTACGTCCGGCACGGCGGATTCCTGTACGACGCCGACCACTTCGACCCGGCGTTCTTCGGGATCTCGCCGCGGGAGGCCGTCGCCATCGACCCGCAGCACCGGCTGCTGCTGGAGACGAGCTGGGAGGTCTTCGAGCGGGCCGGGATCGACCCCACCGCGCTCCGCGGCAGCAGCACCGGCGTCTTCGTCGGCTCCAACTACAACGACTACGGCGCCCGCGCCCGCCGCGCCCCGGAGGAACTGGAGGGCTACCTGGCCACGGGCAGCGCGAGCAGCGTCGCCTCCGGCCGCATCGCCTACACCTTCGGCCTCCAGGGCCCGGCGGTGACGGTGGACACGGCCTGCTCCTCCTCCCTGGTCGCGCTGCACCTGGCGGTGCAGGCGCTGCGTTCCGGCGAGTGCGACCTGGCCCTGGCCGGCGGTGTCACCGTGATCTCCACGCCGGACACCTTCGTCGAGTTCAGCCGGCAGCGGGCCCTGTCGCCCGACGGCCGGTGCAAGCCCTTCGCCGCCGAGGCCGACGGCGCCGGCTGGGCCGAGGGCGCCGGCCTGGTCCTCGTGGAGCGGCTGTCCGACGCGCGCCGCCACGGGCACCCGGTGCTCGCCGTCGTCGCCGGCTCGGCCGTCAACCAGGACGGCGCCTCCAACGGGCTCACCGCGCCCAACGGGCCCGCCCAGCAGCGGGTCATCCGGCAGGCGCTGGCCGGAGCCGGGCTCTCCCCGGCCGACGTGGACGCCGTCGAGGCGCACGGGACGGGCACCCGGCTGGGCGACCCGATCGAGGCGCAGGCGCTCATCGCGACCTACGGGCAGGACCGGCCCGCGGACCGGCCGCTGTGGCTGGGCGCGCTGAAGTCCAACATCGGCCACACGCAGGCCGCTTCGGGTGTCGCGGGCGTCATCAAGATGGTGATGGCGATGCGGCACGGCGTGCTGCCGCGCACCCTGCACGCCGAGCACCCCTCCCCGCACATCGACTGGTCCTCCGGCGCGGTGCGCCTGCTGCAGGAGGCCCGGCCCTGGACGTCCGGCGGCGGCCCGCGCCGCGCCGGTGTCTCCTCCTTCGGCGTCTCCGGCACCAACGCCCACGTGATCCTGCAGGAACCCGAGCCGTGGGACGACGGACGGCCCGGCGGCTGGGTCCCGCTCCGGGCGGCCGTCCCGGGGGCCGAGTCCGGTCCGGGGGCCGAGTCCGGTCCGGTGACGTCGGCCGAGCCGGCCCGGAGGGACGGCACCGGCGACGCGCCCGACGTACCCGCCCCCGCCTCCGCACCCACCCCGCCCGTGCCCTGGCTGCTGTCCGCGCGCGGCACGGACGCCCTGCGCGACCAGGCCGCGCGGCTGCTCGGCCACCTCGACCGGCACCCCGACGCGACCCCCGCCGACATCGCGCTGTCGCTGGCCACCACCCGCGCCCACCTGGAGGACCGCGCCGCCGTCGTCGCCCCCGACGCGGCCGCGCTCACCGAGGCGCTCGCCGCGCTCGCCGAGGGCCGGGAGCATCCGCGGCTGACCGTGGGCCGCGCCCGCGGCGGCAAGGTCGCCTTCCTGTTCTCCGGGCAGGGCGCCCAGCGCCCGGAGGCCGGCCGCCGGCTCTACGAGACGTACGACGCGTTCGCCGACGCCCTCGACGCGGTCTGCGCCCATCTCGACGCCCACCTCGAACGCCCGCTGCGCGACGTGCTGTTCGCCGCGCCCGGCAGTGAGGAAGCACGACTGCTGGACCGCACCGCCTACACCCAGGCGGCGCTGTTCGCCGTCGAGGTAGCCCTGTTCCGGCTCGTGGAGAGCCTGGGGGTGCGGCCCGACGTCCTGCTCGGCCACTCGGTCGGCGAGATCGCCGCCGCCCACGTCGCCGGAGTGCTGTCCCTCGCCGACGCCTGCCTCCTCGTCGCCACCCGCGGCCGGCTCATGGACGCCCTGCCCGAGGGCGGCGCCATGGTCTCCGTGCAGGCCGCCGAGGACGAGGTGCTGCCGCTGCTGGAGCCCTACGCGGACCGTGCCTCCATAGCCGCGCTCAACGGGCCGCTCGCCACCGTCGTCTCCGGCGACGAGGACGCGGTCGCCGCCGTCGCCGAGACCCTGGCCGCGCGGGGCCGCAAGACCCGCCGGCTCAACGTCAGCCACGCCTTCCACTCGCCCCGCATGGAACCCATGCTGGAGGAGTTCGCCGCCGTCACCGCCCGCCTCGGCCACGCCGAGCCCGCCCTGCCGGTGGTCTCCGCGGTCACCGGCCGCCCGGTCACCGACGACGAGCCCCTCGACGCCGGCCACTGGGTGCGCCAGGTCCGGCAGGCCGTCCGCTTCCACGACGGCGTGCGCACCCTGGAGCAGCTCGGCGTCACCACATACGTCGAGATCGGCCCCGGCGGCGTCCTGACCGCGCTGGCCGGCGACTGCGTCACCGCCGACGCCGTGCTCGTACCGCTGCTGCGCCGCGAGACCGACGAGGCCGAGTCCCTCACCCAGGGCCTGGCCCGGCTGCACGTCGCCGGCCACACCGTCGACTGGTCCGCGCTCCTCGCGCCGGCCGGGGCCCGCCGGGTCGACCTGCCGACGTACGCCTTCCAGCGCCGCCGCTACTGGCTGCAGGCCGCCCCCGACCCGCGGGACGCCGCCCTCGCCGGCCTGGAGACGACCGGCCACCCGCTGCTGACGGCCGCCGTGGCGCTCGCCGGGGCGGACGGACTGCTGCTCACCGGCACCCTCTGCGCGCAGAGCAGCCCCTGGCTCGCCGACCACGCCCTGGACGGCCGGATCCTCTTCCCCGGCACCGGATTCCTGGAACTGGCCCTGGAGGCGTGCCGGCAGGCGGGCGCCGCACGGGTCGCCGACCTCACCCTGCACACCCCGCTGGTGCTGCCGGCCACCGGCGCCGTCCGCCTCCAGGTCGCCGTCGGCTCCCCCGACGACGCGGGCACCCGCACCCTCACCGTCCACTCCCGGCCGCTCCACGCCGCCGCGGACGAGCCGTGGGTGCTGCACGCCGAGGGCACCCTCGGCGCGGCCGGTCCCGACCCGGCCGTCCGGCCGGACCCGGTCGCGTGGCCGCCGGAGGGCGCCGAACCGGTCGACGTGACCGGCCTGTACGACCGCATCGCCGAGGGCGGCTTCGCCTACGGCCCCGCCTTCCGCGGCCTGCGCGCCGCCTGGCGGCTGGGCGACGAGGTGTACGCCGACATCGCCCCCGAGGACGGCGAACTCCCGCACGGCGCCGCCGGTTTCACCGTCCACCCGGCCCTCCTGGACGCCGCCCTGCACACCGTCGCCCTCACCGGCGGCGGCACCGGCGACGGCACCGGGGGAGACACCGGCGGCGACACCGGGCGGACCGTCGTGCCGTTCACCTTCACCTCCGTCACGGCGACGGCCGCCGGACCGGCCGCCCTGCGGGTCCGGCTCACCCCGCGCGGTGAACGCGCCTACGCCGTCAGCCTCTCCGACGCCACCGGCGCCCCGGTCGCGGAGATCGCCGAACTGGCCCTGCGGCCCGTCGACGGCCGCCGGCTCGCCCCGGCCGCGGGCGGCCTGTACCAGGTGCGGTGGGTACCGGCCGACACCGCCGCGCAGCCGCCCGCCCGTCTCGCGCTGATCGGGGAGGCCGCCGAACTCGCCCCGCAGACAGGCGTGTTCGAACACCACGACAGTCTGGAGGCGCTGCGCGCCCGGATCGCGGCGGGCGCCCCGGCCCCGGACGCCGTCCTCGCCCGCGTCCCCGCCACCGACCCGACGGCCGACCCGGCGGCCGATCCGGCCCGGGCCGCGCGCCGCACCACGCACGCGGCGCTGGAACTGGTGCACACCTGGCTGCGGCACGAGGAGTTCACCTCCTCCCGCCTGACCCTGGTGACCCGGCACGCCGTCGCGGCCCGGCCCGAGGACGCGGCGGCCACCGACCCGGCGCAGGCCGCCGCCTGGGGCCTGGTCCGCACCGCCCGGGCGGAGAACCCCGGCCGCTTCGCCCTCCTCGACCACGACGGCACCCCCGCCTCCCGTCAGGCGCTGCCCGCCGTCCTCGCCGGCGACGAACCGGAGACGGCGCTGCGCGCGGGCAACGCACTCGCCCCCCGCCTGGCCCGCCACACCGCCACCGGCATCACCGGGGACGGCACCGGCACCGGCACAGGCACCACCGGGGACGGCACCGGCACCGCCACCGGCGACCTGCCCGGCCTGGCGGCCGGCACCGTCCTGGTCACCGGCGCGAGCGGAGTCCTCGCCCGTCAGGTGGCCCGCCACCTGGTGACCGCCCACGGCGCCCGCTCCCTGCTGCTGGCCGCCCGCCGCGGCGCCGCCGCGCCGGGCATGGCGGAGCTGCGGGACGAACTCGCCGCGCACGGCGCCGAGGTGACGGTCGCCGCCTGCGACGTCGCCGACCGCGACGCCCTCGCCGCCCTCATCGCCGGCATCCCCGCCGACCGGCCGCTGACCGCGGTCGTGCACACCGCCGGCGTCCTCGACGACGGCGTCGTACAGGCACTCACCCCCGACCGCGTCGACACCGTGCTGCGCGCCAAGGCCGACGCCGCCGTCCACCTCGACGCTCTCACCCGCGACCTCGACCTCGGCGCGTTCGTCCTGTTCTCCTCCCTCGCCGGCACCTTCGGCGGCGTCGGACAGGGCAACTACGCGGCGGCCAACGCCTTCCTCGACGCCCTCGCCGCCCGGCGCCGCGCCGAGGGCCGGCCCGCGATCTCCCTCGCCTGGGGCCTGTGGGCCGAACGCAGCGGCATGACCGGCCGGCTCGGCGAGATTGACCTGCGGCGCGTCGAGCGCGGCGGCGTCCGGCCCCTGGCCACCGGCGACGCCCTGGCCCTGCTGGACGCGGCCCTGCGCACCCGGGAGGCGTACCTCGCCCCCGCCGCGCTCGACCCCGCGGCCCTGCGCGCCACCGACGGCACCGTCCCGCACCTCGTACGGGACCTCGTCCCCGCCCGGCCACCCCACGCGACCCGCACGACCCGCACCGCCGGGCAGACCACCGGCGGCCCGGCCGCACCCGCACCCGCACCCGACCCCGCGGCCGCGCTGCGCGAGCGCCTCGCCGGCCTGGACGGGCCACGGCGGCAGGCCGCCGTCCTGGAGGCGGTCCTCGCCCAGGCGGCCCTGGTCCTCGGCCACGACACACCCGACACCCTCGACCCCGAACGAGGCTTCCTGGAAAGCGGCTTCGACTCCCTGACCGCGGTCGAACTGCGCAACCGGCTCGGCGCCCTCACCGGCGTCCGGCTCCCGGCCACGCTGCTGTTCGACCACCCCACCCCGGCCCGGCTCGCCGCCCACCTGCTGGAGCGGACCGCCCCGGCGCAGCCCCCGGGCGGCGACCCCACCGGCGTCCTCGCCTCCTTCGACCGGTGGGAGCGCGAACTCGACGGCACGCTCGCCGACCCCGGCCTGCACGACGGGCTGCGCAGCCTGCTGCGCAGCCGGCTGCGCAGCCTGCTGGACCGCCTCGACCGCCTCGCCGTACCGGCACAGCGGCAGGACGACGGCACACCCCCGCCGGCCGGCCGCACCGCCACCGACCAGCCGGACGAGGTGTCGGACGAAGAACTCCGCGCCTTCCTGGAGGGCGAACTCGGGGACGCCTGACCACCCGGGCGCCCGGACGCACCCCG
>NZ_BMWH01000048.1:0-6675 GCF_014651135.1 Streptomyces echinoruber | reverse complement strand
CCGGGCGCCCGCTCCGCACCCCGGGGAGACCCGCACCCTCCCCGGCCACCCACCCTCACCACCTGGACGGACGGAACTGTGAAGGCTCTTGTGCTCGCGGGGGGATCCGGCACGCGGCTGCGGCCGATCACCCACACCTCCAGCAAGCAACTGGTCCCGGTCGCCAACAAACCCATCCTGTTCTACGGCCTCGAAGCCATCGCCGCCGCCGGGATCACGGACGTCGGCGTCATCGTCGGCAGCACCGCCGCGGAGATCGAGGCGGCCGTCGGCGACGGCTCCCGCTTCGGCCTCGACGTCACCTACATCCCGCAGAGCGAACCCCTCGGCCTCGCCCACGCCGTGCTGATCGCCCGGGACTTCCTCGGCGACGACGACTTCGTCATGTACCTCGGCGACAACTTCGTCCTGGACGGCATCACCGACGTCGTCCAGGAGTTCCGCAAGGACCGCTGCGACGCGCAGATCCTCCTCACCCGCGTCCCCGACCCCACCGCCTTCGGCGTCGCCGTCATCGACGCCCAGGGCCGCGTCACCGCCCTGGAGGAGAAGCCCAGCCGGCCGCGCAGCGACCTCGCCGTCGCCGGCGTCTACCTCTTCGGCCCCCGCGTCCACGACGCCGTCCGCGCCATCAGCCCCTCCAGGCGCGGCGAACTGGAGATCACCGACGCCCTGCAGTGGATGATCGACCAGCAACTCGCCGTGCGCTCCACCGTCATCACCGGCTACTGGAAGGACACCGGCAACGTCACCGACATGCTGGAGGTCAACCGCATCCTGCTGGAACGCATCGACACCCGCATCGACGGCGACGTCGACGACACCAGCGAGATCATCGGCCGCGTCCGCATCGAGGCCGGCGCGCGCATCCGCGGCTCCCGCATCGTCGGCCCCGCCGTCATCGGCGCCGGCAGCGTCGTCACCGACTCCTACGTCGGCCCGTCCACCAGCGTCGCCGAGAACTGCCGCATCACCGGAAGCGAGATCGAGTACTCCATCGTCCTGCGCGACTCCTCCTTCGAGGGCATCCGCCGCGTCGAGGCCTCCCTCATCGGACGCAACGTGCAGGTCTCCCTCGCCCCCCGGCTGCCCGCCACCCACCGCCTCGTCATCGGCGACCACGGGCGGGTGCACCTGCCCGCGTGATCCCCGTCCGCCTCCGCGCCGCCCTCGCGTCGCCTCCGCGCCGCCCTCGCGTCGCCTCCGTGGACGCCGCCGGGCCGGCGCCGGCCGGGTCCGCCGGCCATCAGCGCACCGGCCCACCCGGCCATCACCGCTCCGGCCTGCGGTGATGATTTCCAAGGGTTTCCCCAGACAACGCCCCCGGGAGCCGAAACAGGCCCCCGCCGCAGGTCATGCTGTCCCCACCGCACGAGGTGAACAGCACGCGCCAGGCGCCGATCCGGCTCTCCCGGTACGACCGGCCGAAGCTCCCGCGCGGTGCATCCGTTCCGTCACCGACCACCATGGGGGCAGTCCATGACGAACGAAGCGCGGACGAACGAAGCGCGGCTTCGGGACTACCTCAAGCGGGTCACCGTCGATCTGCACGAAACCCGCCGCAGGCTCCGCGAACTCGAGTCCAGGGAGCACGAACCCGTCGCCGTCGTCGGCATGAGCTGCCGGCTGCCCGGCGGCGTCCGCTCCCCGGAGGACTTCTGGGAACTGCTCACCACCGGCACCGACGCCATCACCGACTGGCCCACCGACCGCGGCTGGGACCTCGGCACCGGCCCCGACCCCGGCCGCCGCGGCGGCTTCCTGCACGACGCCGACCGCTTCGACGCCGCCTTCTTCGGCATCTCCCCGCGCGAGGCCCTCGCCATGGACCCCCAGCAGCGCCTGCTGCTGGAGACCTCCTGGGAGGCGCTGGAACGCGCCGGCATCGACCCGGCCACCCTGCGCGGCAGCCGCACCGGCGTCTTCGTCGGCTGCAGCGACCAGGGCTACGGCTCCGGTCTGCGCGAGGTCCCCGACGACGTCCGCGGCCACCTGCTCACCGGCAACGCCATGTCCGTGGTCTCCGGCCGCGTCGCCTACGCACTTGGCCTGGAGGGCCCCGCCGTCACCGTCGACACCGCCTGCTCCTCCTCCCTCGTCGCCCTCCACCTCGCCGCCCGGGCGCTGCGCAACGGCGAGTGCTCCCTCGCCGTGGCCGGCGGCGTCACCGTCATGTCCGGCCCCGGCGCCTTCCTCGAGTTCGGCCACCAGGGCGGACTGGCCGCCGACGGCCGCTGCAAGGCGTTCTCCGACGACGCCGACGGCACCGGCTGGGCCGAGGGCGTCGGCGTGATCGTCGTCGAGCGCCTCTCCGACGCCCGCCGCAACAACCACCGCGTCCTCGCCGTGCTGCGCGGCTCCGCCGTCAACCAGGACGGCGCCTCCAACGGCCTCACCGCCCCCAACGGCCCCTCCCAGCAGCGCGTCATCCTCGCCGCCCTCGCCGACGCCGGCGTCCTCGCCACCGAGGTCGACGCCGTCGAGGCCCACGGCACGGGCACCGGCCTGGGCGACCCGATCGAGGCGCAGGCGCTGATCGCGACGTACGGGCAGGGCCGCATCCCCGACCGCCCCCTGTGGCTGGGCTCCGCCAAGTCCAACATCGGCCACACCCAGGCCGCCGCCGGCGTCGTCGGCGTCATCAAGGCCGTCCTCGCCCTCCGGCACGGCGTCCTGCCGCCCACCCTGCACGCCGACCGGCCCTCCACCCGCGTCGACTGGACCGCCGGCCACGTCCGCCTGCTCACCGAAGCCGTCGACTGGCCCGACACCGGCGACCGCCCGCGCCGCGTCGGCGTCTCCGCCTTCGGCCTGTCCGGCACCAACGCCCACGCCATCGTCGAACAGGCCCCCGAGCCCACCCCCACGGACGACGCCACCCCGCCCGCCCGGCCCGAACGGGCCGACCTGCCGCTGCTGCCGTGGGTGATCTCGGGCCGCGACGACGACACCCTGCGCGCCCAGGCCACCCGCCTCGCCGCCCACCTCACCGCCCACCCCGGCACCGACCCCTACGACCTAGCCCGGTCCCTCGCCACCACCCGCACCGCCTTCACCCACCGCGCGGTGATCCTCGGCACCGGCCACGACGACCTCCTGACCGGCCTCACCGCCCTCACCGAAGGCCGCGCCGTGAACCACGTCCTCACCGGTTCGGTCCGCGGTGAGGGGAAGACGGCGTTTCTGTTCTCGGGGCAGGGGGCCCAACGGCTGGGTATGGGGCGGGAGTTGTATGACGCCTTCCCTGTGTTCGCCGAAGCGTTCGATGCGGTGGTGGCCGAGGTGGGGGAGGAGTTGCGGCAGGTCGTCTTCGGGGACGACGCCGGGCGGCTGGATGAGACGCGCTGGGCGCAGCCGGCTCTGTTCGCCGTCGAGGTCGCCCTGTTCCGGCTGGTGGAGTCCTGGGGGGTGCGCCCGGATTACCTGGTGGGGCACTCGGTCGGGGAGCTGGCGGCGGCGCATGTGGCCGGGGTGCTGTCGCTGGCCGACGCCTGCCGGCTCGTCGTCGCCCGCGGCCGGCTGATGCAGCAACTCCCGCCTGGCGGCGCCATGGTGGCCATCGAGGCCGCCGAGGAGGAGGTGCTGCCGCTGCTGGAGGGGCGTGCGGTAGCCGTGGCGGCGGTGAACGGGCCGCGCGCCACGGTGATCTCCGGCGTGGAGGAGGCCGTCACGGCGGTGGCCGGGGAGCTGGCGGCGCAGGGCCGTCGTACCACCCGGCTGCGGGTCAGCCACGCCTTCCACTCGCCGCTGATGGAGCCGATGCTGGCGGAGTTCCGGGAGGTAGCCGCGTCCGTCAGCTACGCGCCTCCGGCGATCCCGGTGGTCTCCAACGTCACCGGCTGCCCGGCCGAGGAGGGCGAGCTGGCCACTCCCGAGTACTGGGTGCGGCATGTGCGTGAGGCGGTGCGGTTCGCCGACGGCGTGGCCTGGCTGGCCGACCAGGGGGTGACCCGCTTCGTGGAGCTCGGCCCGGACGGCACCCTGACCGCCCTCGCCCAGACGGCCTTCCCCGAGGCCGCCGACGTCCTCCTCACCCCCACCCTCCGCAAGGACCGCGACGAAGCCGAGCAGGTGCTCATCGCCCTGGGCCGCCTGCACGTCCACGGTCAGACGGTCGACTGGTCGGCGCTGCTCCCCGGCGCGGAGGTGGTCGACCTGCCGACGTACGCCTTCCGCCGCGACCGGTACTGGCTGGAACGCTCCTACCGGACCGAGGACGCGCCGGAGGCCGAGGCGGGGCTGCGGTACGACATCGTGTGGCGGCCGGTGACGGGACTGCCGGACACCGCCCTCCTGACGGGCCGTTGGCTGGTCGTCGGCCTCGAGGAGACGGGCGGCGAGGACGGCTGGGACAGCGCTCTGGTGTCTGCGCTCCGCGCGGCCGGAGCGGAGGTCGTCGACGTCGTACGGCATCCCGGTGACACGCGCGAGGACCTGGCGCAGCGACTGTCCGCGGCCGCCGGGGGCACGACCCCGGCCGGTGTCGTGTCGACCCTGGCGCTGTGCGCGGGCGGCGACGGCACGACGCCGGAGGGCGTCCTCGCCACCACACTCCTGGTCCAGGCGCTCGGCGACGCCGGGATCGCCGCGCCGCTGTGGGTGGTCACACGGGGAGCCGTGGCCGCCGCGAGCACCGACGCCGCACCGCGTCCGGAGCAGGCGGCGGTGTGGGGCGTGGGTCGGGTGGCCGCGCTCGAACACCCTGACCGCTGGGGCGGGTTGGTGGACCTGCCCGAGACCCTCGACCGGCGGTCCGCGGGCCGGTTCGCCGTGGTGCTCTCCGGCGCCCGTTCCGACTCCGGCGTCCCCGAGGACCAGGTGGCCGTCCGCGCCGGCGGAATCCTGGGACGCCGGCTGGTGCCGACCGTGCCCACTCCCGAGGAGCCGTGGACGCCGCGCGGCACCGTGCTGATCACCGGCGGCACGGGCGCGCTGGGCGCCCACGTGGCCCGGTGGGCGGCCGGACACGGCGCCGAACACCTCGTGCTCGTCGGCCGACGCGGCGCGCAGGCGCCGGGTGCGGCCGAATTGGAGGCCGAACTCACCGCCGCGGGCGCCCGGGTGACGTTCGCGGCGTGCGACGTCGCGGACCGCGAGGCCGTCCGGGAACTGCTGGCGGCACACCCGGCCGACGCCGTGGTGCACGCGGCCGGGGTCCTGGCCGACGGGATCGTCGACGGCCTCACCGCGGAGCAGTTCGACACGGTGCTGCGGGCCAAGACGACCGCGGCCCGCCACCTCGACGAACTGACCCGCGACCGGGAACTCGACGCGTTCGTCCTCTTCTCCTCCTTCGCCGGCACCGTCGGTTCCGCCGGGCAGGCCAACTACGCCGCCGCCAACGCCATGCTCGACGCCCTCGCCGAGCGCCGGCGCGCGGAGGGGCTGCCCGCCACCTCCGTCGCCTGGGGACCGTGGGCGGGCGGCGGCATGGCCACCGGCACCTCGATGGAGAACCGGCAGCGGCGCGGCGGCATACGCCTCCTCACCCCCGAGGCCGCCCTCGACGCCCTGGGTGCCTGCGTCGCCGCACGGACGGCGCCCCCGCTCGTCGCCGACATCGACTGGCAGCAGTTCGGGCCCGCCTTCACCGCCGTACGCCCCAGCCCGCTGCTCACCGAGGTGTACCGGGCGCCCGCCGACCCCCACCACGACCGTGCCGACGCCGCCCCCACCACCGGCCTGCGCGCACGCCTCGCCGGCCTGACACCCGAGAACCGGCTGCGGGAAGTGCTGGCACTGGTGCGGGGGCGGGCGGCTGCGGTGCTGGGGCATGCGGATGCGGCGGCGGTGCCGGCGGAGCGGGCGTTTCGTGAGCTGGGGGTGGATTCGCTGCTGGCGGTGGAGCTGCGCAATGCGCTGGCGGCGGAGTGCGGGGTGGTGCTGCCGGCGACGGTGGTGTTCGACCGTCCCACGCCGCTGGCGCTGGCCGAGTTCCTGGTGGCGGAGCTGGGCGGGGGCGAGGCCGCTGCCGCCGCTGCCGTGGCGGGGGCGTCGGCGTCGGGTGCGCCGGTGGCGGAGGATGATGCGGTGGCGGTCGTGGGGATGGCGTGCCGGTTTCCGGGGGGTGTGGACTCGCCGGAGGCGTTGTGGCGGCTGCTGGCCGAGGGCGGGGACGGCATCGGCGACTTCCCCCACGACCGCGGCTGGGACGGCCTGGACCCGTTCTACGGTCTGACGGCGGAGGGGACGGCCGCGCCCCGGTACACCCGCCGCGGTGGCTTCCTCGACGACGTTGCGTCCTTCGACGCGGATTTCTTCGGTATTTCGCCGCGTGAGGCGGTGGCGATGGATCCGCAGCAGCGGCTGCTGCTGGAGGTCTCCTGGGAGGCGGTGGAGCGGGCCGGGATCGACCCGCGGGCGCTGCGCGGCAGCCGCACCGGCGTGTTCGCGGGCACCAACGGGCAGGACTATCCGGTCCTGCTGGCGGCCTGCGGCGGGGACGGCGCCGACTACGGCGGCTACCTGGGCACCGGCAACGCGGCGAGCGTGGTCTCGGGGCGGGTGGCGTATGCGCTGGGGCTGGAGGGGCCGGCGGTGACGGTGGACACCGCGTGCTCGTCGTCGCTGGTCGCCCTGCACCTGGCGGTGCAGTCCCTGCGCGCCGGCGAGTGCGAGCTGGCGCTGGCGGGCGGGGTGACGGTGATGTCCACGCCGGGGGCGTTCGTGGAGTTC
>NZ_BMWH01000047.1 GCF_014651135.1 Streptomyces echinoruber | reverse complement strand
CGAGGAAGCCTTCGGCGTCCGGCTGCGGGGAGGGCTGAAGGCCCTGTGGAGCCTGTGCGCGGGCGTGCGCGACCAGCGGGGCGCCGAGTTCATGCTCGGCAACTGGGCGCTCATGACCCTCGACGGCGCGATCGAACTGCACGGCCGCTACGTCCGGATGGGAAAGGACGTCTGGCAACAGGGCTGGATTCCGGTGTGCGCGTTCAACGCCCACGACCAGGCCATCGGGCTCTGCCTGGACACCGACAGCGGACAGCTGTGGTACTGGGACCGGTACGGAGACCGCCATCCCGAATTCGAGTCGCTGACCACCTACCTGGAGGAGATGGCGGACGCCCTCGACGTGCCGGACCTTGCCGGACCTCCGGCACCGGGGTTGATCCGCGGCGCCCTGCGCTGGGGGCCCACCGGCGAGCCCGGGGACGGCTGGGAGCCGTTCACCGGCTGAACGACGGGCGGGAACAGCCGTGATCGTTCCCGCCCGCGCAGCACGGACCGCTACCCGACCTTCTCCCGGGCACAGGTGCTGTTGGCGTTCGCGCAGTGCTCGAAGCCCAGGGCCCTGACGAAGAACCCGTCGGCGAGCAATGGCCCCCAGGGAGGTGTCTGCCGGCGGTCTCTGCCGGCGGTCGATCGATGCGACACGAGCGGTCAGCGCGGTGTCCGGGAACGGGTGCCCAGGAAGATCGCGCTGAGTGCCGCGGCCATGCCGCCGAGCAGGCCGGCCGCCTGTGTGGTGGCGCCGCGGTCCACGAAGTCCTTGGCGATCCACAGGCACCCGGCGAACCCGCTGGAGCCGACCAGCACCCCGACGATCCGGAAGCGGACGTTGATCATGTCGAGGCGGCGCCGGTGTTCGGCGTCGAGGCGGCGCTGGTACTGGTCCTCGACTTCCAGCGCGAACCGCTTCTCGACGAGGGCGAGCGCGCGTTCCGCGGCGCCGCCGCCGAGCATCAGCTCGTACTTCTCGATGTCCGCCGCCGAGGGCAGCTCCCAGGCCCCCGCTGCCGGCGGCCGCACCTCCGCGCCGCCCTCTCCGGCCTCCGGGGTCGAGGGACCGGGGCTCGGACTTGTCACGGCGTACCCCCCGTTCCCCTGTCCCTGTTCTTGTCCCTGTTCCTGTCCGGGGCACCGGGCTCCCCCGGCACCGGCAGACCGAGTTCCGCATGCGCGCGCAACAGCGCCTCTGCCACACAACGCCGACTGTGTTCCCTCGACGGCTCGGGCACGGGGCCGTCAGGACCGGTCCGGTCACCGGGCTCGGTCGCGGGAAGCGCACCGCTCGAAGAGAACAAGGCGGGAAACACCAGAACCTGCGCGATTCCCTCGGCGAAGGCCCGGCCGGGGGACACGGGATCCTGATCCCGGCCCGGTGGTGGTACGGCCGGAGACGGCGCGCTCTCGAGAGCTGCCGCCCGTTCCCCGGCCGCCGCGGACCGCACGGCTCGTACTCCCCTGACCACCAGGGTGGTCCACACCAGGGTCACACCCCCGGCCCACCAGTGGCCGAGCACGGCCGGCACCGCCGGGACCGCGAGCGCGCACAGCGGGATCGCCGCACGCCGCAGCAGAGCGTGCGGCCGACGGCGGTCCGCTGCGGACTCGGGGACCGCCTCGGAGGCCGCCTCGGAGGCCGCCTCGGGGCCCGTCTCGCAGGCCGCCTCGGGGCCCGTCTCGCAGGCCACCTCGGAGGCCACCCGTGCCCCGCGGCCGTCGTCGTGTGCCCAGCTCTGCCGCAACGCGTCCCAGGGCATGGCCGCCCCGGCGGGCGCCGCTCCCGCGCCGCGCGGGCGCCACCACAAGGACCGTCTCGTCCTGACCCGACGCGGGCGCCGGGGCCGTGCCGCAGCGCCCGGACTGCGGCCGACGCGCCATCCCTGCAACTCGGCGTCCCACGGCGCCATAGTCCCGCTCATGCCGGTTTTCTCCGCGGAAGGTCACCGTGTCCCACGGAGACGCCGGGCACGGGATCGGGGAGACGCAGACGTTCGGCACGCACACCGCTGTCGCGCAGGAACGCCGCCCGTGCATCGAGTTCGGAGGTGTCCCAGTCGCGTTCGAGGAGCGCCAGGCGCACCGCGTGCACGACGCGCTCCCGGATGGTCGCGATGTACCTCCCGGCGTCCAGTTCCTGGAACATCGAGGCGTAGCGCTCGGCCCCGAGTTCCCGGACCGAGACGGCCGGCCCTTGGGGTGGTCGCCGTCCCCCGCCGTTGAAGGCCGTCAGCAGGAACCAGGCGAACGTCCGCCAGACGTCGGCCAGGGCGGAACCGGCCACGGCCGGCGTCCTGACCAGCGCCCGGCCGATCCGGCTCGGCAGGCCGACGGGACCGGGGAGGCGGGCCGCCCGGTCCGCGGTGTGGAAGTCGGTCCGCAAGGGGTTCAGGACGTAGGAAACGATCTCCAGGGTGACGATCCCGCCCTGGGTGTGCGCCCGGACGAACACGGTCGTGACCACCTCCTCCCGCCATGCGCCGACCCGGACCCGCAGGAAGTGGCGACGCGCCTCGCCGCTCTCCTCCACGGCCGCGCGCCGGTGTTCCTCGAAGACGTCCCGGCCGTGCGGTGTCTGGTCCCGGCTGAGCAGTCCCTCCACGGGAAGGAACACGCACTCGTCGATCTCCATGTGACGGAGCCGGTCGAGACGCACTCCCGCGGTCTCGGACGAGCCGCGCAGTACCGGGTGGCGCAGGGCCGCCACCTGGGTCTTGATGTGGTCGATGAGCCAGCCGTTGCTGAAGGGCTCCCCGGGATCGAACGGCGTCGGGGCGCGGGCGCCCGACGCGGGCCGCAGCTCCACCGTCAGCGTCCACGCCTCCTGCAGGGTGCCCATCCCGCAGAAGGGGTCGGCCATGTCGTACAGGATCAGAGGCGCGTGCTGCTCCCGCCGGATGCGTTCGCCGATCCACTGCAGGCGGGGGGAGGTGACGTGTTCCGCCGGGTCGCGCGCCGGGTCGGCGAACACCTCCGGAGCGAGGTCGCGGCGCAGTACCCGGTCGAGGTGGTGCTGCCGCAACAGGACGCAGCAAGCCGTCGCCGCCAGGCAGCCCAGGGCGATCCAGCCGTGGCGCGCGTCCCACGCGTCCCAGGGCAGGAGGGCCGAGTCGTCGTAGTACCCGTATCCGTATCCGTACGGGTCGGAGCCGTAGGTGCTCTGCGCCGGGTCGGCGAGCGCGACGTACGCGACGAGGTACAGCCCCAAGCCGAACGTGATACGGCCGGCCCAGCGCAGCACCGCGCCCGATCCTCTGCGGCTGCGGGCGGCGCGGCCGCAGGCGGCGAGGAGGGCGCACCCGGGGAACAGCGCCAGCACGAGCAGGTTGGTCAGCAGGCACCCGGTCAGCCACACGGCCAGCACCAGTGCCGCCCAGGCGGCGGCGATGCGCCGGGCGCGCAGGGCGTGGACCAGGACCCGGCGTGCGTCGAAACCGACCGAGGGCGCGACCACGCGCTGGTCGTTCGTGTAGAGCGCGTCGAGCACCGCGTCGCGGTAGGCGTCGTCCACATGGACGCCCACGCACAACAACCGGGTCGCCTCACTCAAGTGCGGTGGCGTGGGCTGGGTCAAGGGGCCTCTCCCTGCGGCAACCGTCCCGCCGGTGAGGCGAGTTGACGCGCACGATCCGTTGGAGCGCACTCAAGAGGATAGCGATCGATCCGTCCCGAAAGAGCCCAGTTGGCCAAGAACGCTCTGATCGGCTGCGTTCCGTCGCCGTCGGCGTGCTTCCGGCGGTACTTCGAGATACCGAAGGGAGGCGCCGGCCCTTGTCATCCGCGGTCCCGCGGCTGTCATCCGCGGTCCCGCGGCCGTCCACAACGACCGTTCCTTCCCGCACAACGCGGGCGCACGGACACCGTTGCCCGGAGTAGTGGGTCGTCCCGACGAACGGTGGTTCGAGGAGCTGTGGCTCGAAGAGAATCGCCGCCCACGACGAAACCTTCTTGAAGCCGCCCGTCCGGCAGGCCTGCCCCGCGGCAGTGCCGTCTTCCCGCCGCGCACTCCGCCGGCCCGCCACCGGACGACGCAGGAGACCCTTACATCCGCGCGCTTCAGCCCCCGGCAGCGCAACACCCTCGGCCACCGACACCGGTCCTCGGTGCGCACACGGTGCCCACACGACGGCGACAAAAAGCCCCCCCGACCCACGTTTCCGCAGGTCAGAGGGGCTCTGTGAGCGTGGAGCCTAGGGGAGTCGAACCCGGAAATGAGACGCTTCTCACCTGTGATTTCAGCGAAAAAACGGACCTTTGCCCCCTGCTGGACCCGGCTGAACCTCCCTCGATCCTGCTCCGTCGGGTGGGTGTGCCCACTCGTGGGCACACCCACCCGACACGTTGCAGAAGCAATTAGGGTGGCACTCGCGCGGGGAGCGTCAGTTCACCGACCCCGTCGTTTGCGGCATCGTCGAGTCCCCCCGCTCGCGCGGGGAGTACACCCACAGCGACAGCCGTCCGGCGCGGCCGGCCGGATCACCGCCGCTCGCGCGGGGAGCACGGATCAGTCAGCGGCTACCGCGCCCCGGCCGTCGGATCACCCCCGCTCGCGCGGGGAGCACCACGCTGCGTTTCCTACGTTCGCGTTGTCAAGCGGATCACCCCCGCTCGCGCGGGGAGCACGAGTCCATGATGGCCACCACGCCCCGGTCGGTCGGATCACCCCCGCTCGCGCGGGGAGCACTTTCGAGTAGCCGCGGGTCGGGCCAGAGACGGCGGATCACCCCCGCTCGCGCGGGGAGCACCAGCCCGAGACGTTCGGTACGAGCGGGCTCGACGGATCACCCCCGCTCGCGCGGGGAGCACAGGTACGCCTCGCCGCTGCGACGAGTGGTCAGCGGATCACCCCCGCTCGCGCGGGGAGCACTCCCCGGCCGGGGGCTGCCCCGCGCCCTTGCACGGATCACCCCCGCTCGCGCGGGGAGCACGGTGCCGCACTGGCCGGTCCAGTCGGGGAACGCGGATCACCCCCGCTCGCGCGGGGAGCACGTACGCGGACAGTGTGACGGTGCTACGGGCCGGGGATCACCCCCGCTCGCGCGGGGAGCACCGCGACTCCCTGCACTGGCTGTACGGCAGCGGCGGATCACCCCCGCTCGCGCGGGGAGCACTGCTGTTGCCCGGCTCTTTGAGCACATTGCTGCGGATCACCCCCGCTCGCGCGGGGAGCACGGCATCAGGCGGGTGCCGTCGTCTGTCCACGCCGGATCACCCCCGCTCGCGCGGGGAGCACGGCGTGTACAGGTGCGGGGTCGAGCCCCACCGCGGATCACCCCCGCTCGCGCGGGGAGCACGAAACCTTTGTTTCTAAAGTTCTAAACCAAACCGGATCACCCCCGCTCGCGCGGGGAGCACGGGTACATCGCCAGCTCAGCCTGCGTGCGCGCCGGATCACCCCCGCTCGCGCGGGGAGCACCTCGGCCAGGCGCTTGGCTCGGCCAGCCAGGGCGGATCACCCCCGCTCGCGCGGGGAGCACCCTGAGCTGGGGTTTTGTAGTCAGTTTGCCATTTCTTGGGTTGGTTGGCGGGTCGTAGCGTTGTGGCCTTGGTGGAAAGAGATGAGGGTGAGGCCGTCGAAGTCCACGGGGTGGCGGCGTTGGGGTCCTGTGGTGCGTAGTTCGAAGCCCTGTTCGTTGTCCGCGGGGTAGACGAGGACGCCGACTCCGTCGGTGATGCAGCCGGAGACGGCTTGCCACAGTTCGTCGCGGACGCGGGCGGAGACGGTGCCGACGTACAGGTGTGGGGTGACTTCGAGGAGCCAGCGGGTGAGGGCGCCGCGGACGTGGTCGGGGACGGCGGTGACGGAGATGGTGATCATGGAGGCCATGGCGGTCCTGGGTGGGGCGTCTTGAGTCCCGGTGTCGGCTTCACGGGGCGTCCGTGCCGTAGTTGGTGCCGCCGGCGATGGGGCCGGAGACGGGGTCCCACAGGTCGACGAGTTCTTCGTCCGGGTCGGGGGTGGTGACGGGTTCGTCGGGGGCGAGGAGGCGCTGGATGTCGGTGGTGATGCGCGGCATGAGCTTGAACAGGCGTAGTCCGTCGCGGAAGCTGCGGCGGGCTTGTGCTTCGGGGTCGGGGGCGTCGTGGAGGCTGAAGGCCAGGGGGATGGTGAGTTCGGCTTTGTACAGGTCGGCGATGTCGTAGACGAAGGCTTGCTGGTTGCCGCTGTGGATGAAGCCGAGGGCGGGGCTGCAGCCCAGGGCGAGGATGGCGGCGTGGACGATGCCGTAGAGGCAGGTGTTGGCGGCGGAGAGGGCGAGGTTGACCGGGTCCTGGGTGTCCCAGGAGGCGGGGTCGTAGGAGCGGCGGAAGCGGCCGATGCGGTGCTGCTGGGCGAGGAGGCGGTAGAGGGCTTTGACGCGTTGGCCTTCCATGCCGCGCAGTTGGGCGAGGGTGGCGCCGGAGGGTGCGCTGCCGGGACCGAAGCGTTGTTCGTACATGCGGGTGGCGACGTTGAGGCGCTGGGTGTCGTCGGCCCAGGCGCGGGCTTGGTGTTCGAGCCAGCGGGTGCTGAGGGAATCCGGGGTGATGGCGGCGTAGCAGCGCACGCCGCCGGAGCCGGTGGCCAGGACGGTGGTGCCGTGGCGGGCCAGGGTGGTCAGGGCGCGGGCGGTGATGGAGGTGCCGGGGCCGAGGAGGACGCAGCTGAGGGCTGCGGTGGGCAGGTAGACCAGTTCGGTGCCGCGGCGCTCGGTGGTGATCTGGGCGCAGACTCCGGTGTCGTCCTGCAGGATGCGGACGACGTCGAGGTAGAGGAAGGAGAGGGAGTCCGCGACGCGGGGCAGCATGGCGACGGTGGGCGCGGCCAGTCTGCGGCGGGCGGAGGAGGCCGCCGGTGGGGTGTTGCGGATGGTCATGACAGGTGCTGGGTGGGGGCGAGGGTGAGCAGGCCGCATCCGTAGGCCTTGCCTTTGCCGATGCCGTCGGCAAGACGCTGGCGCAGCAGGTCGGCGTCCTGGATCAGGGCGGTGCCTTCGAAGCGGGTGCGTGCGTGGACGACGGTCTGCCGGGTGCGGGCGTCCGGTTGCCGGCCGCGGGTGGAGGTGCCGCGGGCGGTGTCGAGGGGGGTGCTGTGCACGGAGTGGATCTTCAGGCCGGCGTTCTCGGCCTGGCGGATCCACCATTCCTCGGCGGCGGCGCCGGTGAGGGGGATGACGGAGTTGAGGTGGTAGAGGGCGCGGGTGGTCTTGCCCGGTTTGCGGATGGCGTTGGCGGCGATGCGGTAGCGGACGAACAGACCGGGGCGGAGGGCTTCGAGCAGCGGGGTGAGGGGTTTGGTCTCGGCGGTTCCGTAGTTGGTGGGCAGTTTGCCGAGGTCGGGGCGTACGCGGCTTTGGATGAGCAGCTGGGGGCCGCGGGGGCCGTCCTCGCTGCGGAAGAGGACGCCGAGTTGCTTGCGGGCCTGGTCGCCGATGCCGTCGGGGTAGAGCTTCATCACGCGGTGGTGCAGGTTGACGGCGCTGGCGAGGTCGGCGCGTGCCTGCCGGTTGCGCAGGTCGGGCATGACGCGGGTGAGCCAGAGGGTGGTCATGGAGTGACGGCCTCCTGGTCGAAGTCGGCGACGTGCTGGTGCAGGTAGGCGGCCAGGGCTTGGAGGTAGTCGGCGCCGTAGCCGGCGTGCTGGTGTGCGGGCAGGGCGAGGGTGCGCTGGTAGAGGGGGCGGGCGCGGTAGGCGCGGCGGTGCGGGGCGAGGTCGACGGGGTCGTCGGTGATTTCCCCGGTGGGGATGCGGCCGCCGTGCGCGCCCACCGGTGCGGGGTGGCTGTGGAGGGCGAGCGTGTCGAGGGGCTGATCGCTGTAGAAGGCGATGGGCTCTGCCGCCTCCTTGGGGTCCCGTGGCGGTGGTGCGGCCAGGGGGAGGTGGACGAGGTGGGTGAGGGGTTGGGCGACGGGTCGGTCGCCGATCAGGAGGGGCGGGGTGGGCGGGCAGGAGCGGCGGCCGAGGTAGAGCGGCCAGGTGGGGCTGCGCAGGGCCTCGGCACACTGGTGCAGCAGAGCGGTGTCGTCGCTGGTGAGGGCCGCGGTGAAGGCGGCGTCTGCCAGGTAGTAGCGGTCGGAGACGAGCGTGGCGGCTTCCGCCTTGCGCTTGCCGCCCTCGGCGGTGGTGACCGTGGCCTTGGCCGGCAGGCCGCCGCCGACGGTGTGGTAGTCGCGCAGCAGTACGCCGGGACGGTCGACCCGTACGGTCAGCGACAGGCGTGCGAGGTCGTCGACGGGCTGGCCGCGTCGTCGGCCGAGGGCGGCTGCGAGGAGGCCGATGAGGCCGGAGCGGGTGGGGAAGCGTGCGGTGTCGCGCTGGGTGAAGCGGCTGCGTTCTCCCCAGGACTGCAGCGGGCCGGACAGGTGCAGGAGCAGTCCCGCGCTGTGTCGGTGGTCGCCGTGGGAGTGGGGGGTGGTCACGCCCGCTGCCCTCCCAGGGCGGCGTCCACGGTGGCGCCGATGAGGTCGGGGAAGGAGCCGTAGCGCTCGCCGAGGCCGGGAAGGTCGTCGTCGTCCCAGCAGGCCCATCCGGCCTTGAGCAGGCCGCGGCCGCCCAGGAGTTTGCGGGCTGCGACGGCGTAGTCGGCCAGGGCCTTGCGGGAGGGGGCGGCGAATCCTCCGTCGCGGTCGGCGGTGACGGGCTTTTCGAAGGCGGCGGCGTAGGAGACGGGGCGGTCGGTGCGTACGGCGAGGTGGACCAGGTCGGGGATGGTGTGGGGGGCGGTGGAATTCTTCTTGGCCTGCGGCACCGACAGCAGGAAGGCCTCGATGAAGGCGGCGGTCAGTTCGCGGGCGGCGGTGAGGTCGCCGCCGAGGTTGTGCAGCAGGTCGTCGAGGTCGATGGTGGCGTAGCGGTAGAAGACGCCGGCGCTGTAGGTGCTGTTGCCCATGTGGGCGCTGCCACTGGAGTCGCGCCAGGCGTCGGTGATGTCGTCGACGGCGGCGAAGTAGTCGACCTCGATGTCGGTGCCGTGGGTGGTCAGGGCGTGGGCGACCTGGACGGCGCCGTCCACGCCGGCGTCGCCGACTTCGGCCAGCATGCGGCCGAGGAGGTTGATGATGCCGTTGCGGGACCGCAGGATCTGATCGATCTCGTCCTTGGGCAGGACGCTGGTGACGCCCCTCTTCATGTCGGACGCCTTCTCGATGTCGGCGCGGTGTTCCTCGGCCAGGTCGGCGAGTTCGGAGACGGCGGAGGCGGGGACGTAGACCATCGCGTTGGTGGTCCACGCCGGGTCCTCCTTGGTCGGGGGGTCCGCCTTGATGCTGCTGCCGGTGGCGATGTGCTGGCCGGCGCGGCGGGCCAGGTCCGCGGGCCAGCCGCGCTCCTCGCGCAGCATGTGCTCGACGGCTTCGCCGATGCGGCGGGTGCGCAGGGCCTTGTCCCCGATGAGGTGCTCGACGTACCGGCGGATGGCGCGCTTCCAGCTCTGGCTGCTGACGCGGGTCCGCTCCCGGTCACCCCACTGTGCGGTTTTGACCGAATTGGTGTCGTCGCGGTTGAGGTTGGCGTACGGGATGCTCTGCAGGACCTGAACGTCGATGAAGCGACCGGGGATCTGGACGTTTCGCTGCATGGTGAACTCCTTGGTGATAGGGCGTCGGGTGCCGGGGGTCAGGATCAGGCGTCGTCGGCCGGCGGCTGGGCCTCGGTCTGGTCGTCGGCCTTCTTGGCGGCCTCGAGGTCGGCGGCGCGGCGGGCGCGGTAGAAGTCCTGCAGCCAGCGCCGTCCGATGCGGCCGCGGTCGCGGGGCCAGGCGCGCAGGTCGACCAGCATCTGGGCCCAGTCGGGCGGGCACTTCTTGCCGCACAACTGCCGTACGGCGGCGGGAAGGTGGCGGTGCAGGCCGTTGATGCTCTGCCGGGTGAGCAGGTTGAGGCGGTCTTCGGCGGCGCTCTCCCGCATCCCGTCCTGGCCCCCGGAGGAAACCGCCGCCGCGTACGTCAGGCCGAGGCTCCGCCCGTACGGCGCCGGTGAGGCGGCCTGTTCGTTCTGTGCCGGGGCGGGCGCGCCGGTGTGCGCGTCGCTGCGCTGAGCAGCGATCATCGCCGCGATCGCGTAGTGCGCGCGTTGTGTGTCGTCGTCGTACAGAGCAGCCGGCGGCAGCAGGGGTGCGACGATCTTGTGCATGCCCTGCACACCGGGGCTGTCCAGCGGTTTGCCCTCGCCCCTGCGCAGTGCGGCGCGTGCTCCCTTGTCGGTGCGGCAGATCTTCTCCACGGCCGCGACGAAGGTCCGCGCCTCGGTCAGCCACGATGAGGGCCGCGCGGCGGTGGACGCGTCGTCGGGCGGGACGGCGGAGAGGGACGCGGTCGTGGCGTCGGTCATTGCTCCTCCATGTCACGGTGCGGGGAAGGGGCGCCCTTGGCCCGGGGGGACTTCGCGGCTGTCTTCGGCTTGCCGCCATACAGGTCGACGCGTGCTTCCTCGCGGGCGCGCGCCCCTCGGATCGTGCCTGCGGCGCTGTAGGTGACCTGGTCGTAGACGCGCTCGGCGATCCGGCGGAAGGTCCGGGGTGCGTCCTGGAAGTCGCCCTCGCGCAGCCGCCGCCAGAACTCCTGCTCGGCCTGGGGCCAGTAGCGGGCGGCCGCTTCGCGGGACCAGGCGCAGTCGACGGCCTTCTTTCCCCTGGTGTAGAGCTTCCAGGCGTTCCTGGTCGCGGTCCCCAGGCGGTCGCCGGCCCGCTCGCCGGCGACACGCAGGGAGCCGATGTTGCGGGCGACGGGAATGTCGGTGTTTTTCAGCAGGGGGACCAGGGCCGGGGTGGATGAGGAGACGAACTGGGTGTCCTTGGCCTGCCCGTCTTGCTCGAAGCCCAGCGCGCGGACCGTGAGGTACTCGTCCAGTTCGTTCTGCACTTCCTGGGCGGTGCGGAACACCTCCGGGCGCCGGGGCCGGCCGCTGTTCTGGGGGTGTTCCAGGAGCAGGGCGTCCACGTCCCGCCACAGCGCGCGGCCGGAGTCGGCCAGCCGCGGATAGGGGTTGCCGTCCTTGCTGACGTGCCAGATCAGGTAGTCGTCGGCCCGCGGCAGCTTGTCCAGGAAGGCCCAGGTGATGTAGGCGTCCCGGGCGACGTCGCCCGTCTCGTCGGGCACGAGGAGCAGCGCGTGCTGGGAGGCGGCGGTCAGACGGGAGCACGGTCCGGTCACGACGCGCGGGGCGGCTTCGGGGTCGGGCAGCTCCGTCCACTCCCACGGGCACAGGTCCTCCTCGGGCCGGACGTCGATGTCCGGGTGGGGAAGACCGGCGAGCAGGGTGGTGAAGAGCGTGGCGCCTTCCGGGTGGTAGGACAGGGCGCCGCGCAACGGACCCGCCTTGGACTGCGCGGACCGCTGCCCGTTCACTTCGCGGGCGGCGCAACGTCCTGATGGCCCGTAGTACCGCCACACCAGCAGGTGCAGCAAGGCCTCCGAGGAGGGCACGGGCTCCGGGCGCGCATCCCAGGCGTGGCCGAACCAGGAGTGGTTGTTGCCCGACGGGCGGGTGATCACCAACTTGTTCACCCCGGCGGGCTTGTCGCACTGGGCGGCCAGCCGAGGATCCTGGAGAAAGGGCCAGGCCGGGTCGTACAACCGGAAGCGGTCACGGTGCCGGTCGAAGTACTGCTCGATGCCGTCGGGGTCGAACCGTCCCTGCTCCAGCACCTGCAGGCGCCGCTCACTCCAGTCCCCGGCGCGGTCCAGTCCGGTGACCCGCGCGGTGAGGGCGTACAGGATGCGGTACAGGGCGGAGAGCGCCGGCGGGAGCGGCACCGCGAGGGAGCTGATCTCGTGTGCGCGCAGCAGCAGTTCACGGAAGCCCACTGCGGACGGCCGCCGATCGGGAGGCACCTCGGGGGTCCACCGCACGGGCAGTACCCGCTCTTGCAGCAGGTCGTGGGGATTGCGCGGAACCAAGACGCCTCCGATCAGGTCGCGTGTACCGTCGAGTGGGGTCCCCGCGCAGAAGGCAGGGTGAGCCGGCGGGGGTGAGCCGTGGTGCGCGTGGAGATCACGACGGTGAGCGGCCGTTCCCCCCTTCCCCGCGCAAGCGGGGTACGCCTCCTCGCCCAGCCAGTCTCTGGAGCGAGGAGGCTTCCAGCACTGTAGCCGAAGTGGTGTGCGTGGAGAGTCAGTTACGGGAAAGTCCCACGTCCGACAGCTCCAGGTCGTATCCTCCGACCCGGCACGTCCATCGGCCGTCGGCACCGCGTCGCAGGCGCAGCAGAGCCAGGCGGGCCAGGGCCGGGGAGCGGGACCAGCTCGGCAAGGGCTCCTGCTCGCTGCCGCGTCCGGCCAGCCACCGGCCGGGCAGGGGCACGGTGTGGCGCATCACCTGTGCCACCTGATCCCTGGTCAGGCGCCCACCGGCCGTACCCGGCAGGGGAACTGCACCTTCCGGGTCGAGGGTGAGGCTGTCGTCCGCCTGGACGTACGCGCACACGGCGCGCTCCGAGTCCGCGCCCAGCCGGGTCGTCAGCAGCGCCGGGTCCACCAGTGCCGAACTGCCGCTGATCAAGGCGAGATCGCCCTTTTCGCTCACGACGTACGGAGCGGGGATCGTCGTGATGCCGGCCAGGTGCTTCTCGGCCATGGCCCCGGCTTCCCGCTCGGCGTCGTGGCGCTTCAGCTCACGCTGAGCTGCCTCCTCCAGGTGATCGCCGAAGTCGTCGGCGTAGACCCGGTCGATGAGGGCCTGGACATCACCGGGCACGTCGATGGCACCTCCGTGCTGCCGCAGCAGCTCACTGGTACGCAGCAGCAGCGAAGCGTCGTACACGGCACCCCATGTCCGCGGCGGCTCCGTCCTGCCCTCCCGGTCCACCGGCTCCAGCACCACCAGGCGCGGCCGGCTCCCGACCCACGCCGGCCGGCCGTCGCGTTCGTGCCGCCAGGCCCGCCCGGCCCGCTGCAGCAGCTGGGCCAGCGGGGCCAGGTCGCTGATGATCAGGTCGAAGTCCAGGTCCAGTGACTGCTCGACGACCTGGGTGGCGACCAGGATCGCCCGGCGCGGACGACGGTCGGCTGTGCCGTCCCTTCGCGGCTTGCCGAACCGCTCCTCGCAGTAGGCAGCCAATTCCTCCCGGCGCCACGCCGGATAGCGGGAATGCAGCAAAAGGAGTTCACCCTCGGCACGGGCCAGGTCCGGGAACTGCGCCTGCAGGAAGCGGTAAGTGCGCTGGGCCTCGTCGACGGTGGTGCAGCACACCAGCGCGCACCCGCCGTCCGCCACCAGCGGCTGCAGGTGCCTGAGCAACGCCGCACGCCGGGCACCGGGCCGGACCGCCGCCTGCGGATCCTCCGCCCCGTCCCACCGCACCGGCTCCACCTCGACGCTGAGCACCCGCGCCCGGTCGCTCGCCACCTTCCGCGGCCGGGACACCTCCCCCGATGCCGCGTCGACATACAGCCAGCCCGGGTAGCACGGCTCGACGCCGGCCGGGTCACGGAAGCCGCACCCGCGCCGATAGGCCTCGACCAGCGACGACGCGGTGCGCCCGGTGAGCGTGGCGGACAGCAGCACCACAGGAGCACGCAGCGCGCCCAGCCACTCCAAAAGCCGCACCAGCAGGCTGTGCATCCACGGCCCGTAAGCGTGCGCCTCGTCGACCACGACGACCTTGCCCGCCAGGCCGAGCAGGCGCAGCACGTTGTAGCGCACCGGCAGCACCGCCGTCAGCGGGTAGTCCACGGTGCCCGCCCCCAGCGGCGCGATCAGGCCGCGGTTGTGGGCGCGCAGCCATGAGCCGGCCTCCAGTTCCGTGGTGTGATCCGACACCACGGCGGACTCGGCGGGCCCGTCGTCCTGCGGCGCGTAGGCGGCACTGAGCCAGGCCATGCTGTGCAGCAGGGTCAGCGCGCGGTCTCCCTCGACGTTGCGCTCGGCGAAGTCCCGCACCCGCAGATACATCGCATCCGCCGTCGCCATCGTCGGAAGCGCGAAGTACACCCCGCCGGCCCCGGCGGCCCGGGCCATGACGGTTGCGGCGTGCAGCGCGGCTTCCGTCTTGCCGTCACCCGTCGGCGCAGTGATCAGCAGCAGACCGGGACCGGTCGCGAGCCCCGGCAGTTCGGCGGCCAGACTGGCCTGCAGATCGTTGGGCGGGAAGGGGAACTGCTGCGCGAACTCCCTGTGCGGGAAACGCGCCGTACCCAGCCGCGCCTCACGAACGATCCCCGGCGCCTGCGCCACCGCCGACCGCCAGTGCTCGGCGAGTTCGGCATCCGTACCGCTCCAACCAGCGGCCGGCAACCGGGGCGTGATGACGTGCTCCTGGCTGGCCAGCCAGTCAGCGACGATCACCAAACCGGCGAAGACCACGGTGACCTCGGCAGGAAGGCGACTTTCCGGCACCTCGCGCACCCCGGTCAGCCGACGCACCACCGCCGCGTGCGCCCGCCGCTGCTCCTCCCAGCCCCGGCCTCCAAGGCCCGGCACCCAGGCGGCGGCGTTCTTCAACTTCGCCTTCTCCAGCACCTCGTGGAAGCAGCCGTGGTGGCCGCCGAGGAGCTGGGCGACCTGGTGGTGCACCGAGCGCGCCAAAGGACCCCTTTGCGGGTAACCCAACTCGGCGAACAGGGCCGTCAAGGCCCAGTGCGCCGCAAGGTCATGACGCAACCGCTGGCTCTCAGCACCAGCCTCCGCCTCATAGGCGGCATCCCCCGCAATCCGGTTGTAGAGGGCGGGCGCCACGGCCTGGAAAGGCGGCGTGATCTTCCCGATGTCGTGCAGTCCCGCCCAGAAGCACAGCAGTCGGCGGCATGCTGCCGGCTCCCAGCCCAGACGCTCCGACAGACGCTGACGCACCTGCGGCGTCAGCACCACATCCCACAAAGCCCCGGCCACCGCCGCCGTGTCCAGCAGGTGGCAGATCAACGGGTAGGCCGACGGGAGCCTCCGCTCCTTGCCCCACAGGCGTACGTCAACGTCGGCGTCCGGGGCCGGCACAGGGTGCCCGGCGTGCGGCGGTGAAACCTCGTCTTCGGTTGCCATGGCACAGGGCTATCACCCGGGTCTGACAACGAGGCTCGCAAGCACCTCTGGCTGGGCAAACAGTCCATTCGCCAGCTGCGCTGACAGGCACTTGCCAAAATGCCTGGTATGACTCTCGATCGTGCGCCAACGCCTGGGAAGATACCTGTTGTGAACGGGACGCCGACCGATGGTCAAGAAGCGGCAAAGCCAATGCATTGACGCAGGTCAGAAAGTCCGGTCCCCGCGCGAGCGGGGGTGATCCGGACACGTAGACGTTGGGGAAGTCGTTGAAAACCCGGTCCCCGCGCGAGCGGGGGTGATCCGCCCGGCTCGACTACCGGCAGATGCGCCTGGTCCCGGTCCCCGCGCGAGCGGGGGTGATCCGAACAGGTCTTCGCCGTCGCTCGCGTTGACGCCCCGGTCCCCGCGCGAGCGGGGGTGATCCGTAGCCGGGTTCGGGCCTCACCGCGGCGTCTCCCCGGTCCCCGCGCGAGCGGGGGTGATCCGCCTCGCAGCTGCAGCATGGCTCTCTCTTCCGTCCGGTCCCCGCGCGAGCGGGGGTGATCCGGCCTTGGGCTTGCTGATGCGGATCTCCAGGCCCCGGTCCCCGCGCGAGCGGGGGTGATCCGATGCTCGCCAAGCGGCACGGGTTCACGGCCGTCCGGTCCCCGCGCGAGCGGGGGTGATCCGGCGAACTGGTCGGCCGCGCCGAAGTCGCCCAGCCGGTCCCCGCGCGAGCGGGGGTGATCCGGACTTCACCCGCCTCACCCGGAAGGCCACCACCCGGTCCCCGCGCGAGCGGGGGTGATCCGTGCCCGTGCTTGGCCGCCCACGCCCGCGCCACCCGGTCCCCGCGCGAGCGGGGGTGATCCGCTCTGCGCGCCGAGGAGCTTGCGGTCGTCGGCCCGGTCCCCGCGCGAGCGGGGGTGATCCGATCTGGGCTCAGAACACACCACCTCCCCCGCCCCGGTCCCCGCGCGAGCGGGGGTGATCCGTCCACGACGGACAAGGTCTGGCTGCGCCGGGACCGGTCCCCGCGCGAGCGGGGGTGATCCGTCGAACGAGACGATGGGCAGGTCAGTGGGAGGCCGGTCCCCGCGCGAGCGGGGGTGATCCAGGCAGTGCTCGGCCCGATCATGCGGCTGATGTTCCGGTCCCCGCGCGAGCGGGGGTGATCCGCTCCCGCGCACACCAACCCCTCCGGGGGGGACCCGGTCCCCGCGCGAGCGGGGGTGATCCCCTGAATCGGGTTCTCCGCGCTGGGCGCCACCCCCGGTCCCCGCGCGAGCGGGGGTGATCCGGATCTCAAGCGGCTCGACTCCAAGAACCTGGCCCGGTCCCCGCGCGAGCGGGGGTGATCCGGCCGGGGCCTACTCATGTCCGGACGTTGTTGTCCGGTCCCCGCGCGAGCGGGGGTGATCCGACACGCCGGAGGCCGCGTAAATGCCCGTCTCACCGGTCCCCGCGCGAGCGGGGGTGATCCGCGTATCCGGATGATCACGATGCTTGGAACATGCCGGTCCCCGCGCGAGCGGGGGTGATCCGACCGGTTGCGACGGCAGCACCCGGCGCTGCCACCGGTCCCCGCGCGAGCGGGGGTGATCCGTCTGCCCGGTGCACCCCCCGGTTGACCTTCTCCCGGTCCCCGCGCGAGCGGGGGTGATCCGTCGCCGGGCAGGGTTTCGCCGGGACGTACGTGCCGGTCCCCGCGCGAGCGGGGGTGATCCGGCCGGCTCGTCGGTGATGGCCGGCTTCGGCTTCCGGTCCCCGCGCGAGCGGGGGTGATCCGGCGCCTGACACCCCTTGGGGGCCCCGATGCCCCCGGTCCCCGCGCGAGCGGGGGTGATCCGCTATTGCGATTTGTGGTGGGGTGGGGCACACTCCGGTCCCCGCGCGAGCGGGGGTGATCCGACCAAGAAGGCCCGCCGCCTGGTGGCGCTGAGCCGGTCCCCGCGCGAGCGGGGGTGATCCGCCGCGGACGCCCTGGGCACCCGCATGGTGGAACCGGTCCCCGCGCGAGCGGGGGTGATCCGTTCCGCGACAGCCAGGTCGCTGGCCTCATGCACCGGTCCCCGCGCGAGCGGGGGTAATCCTCCATGTTCCTCAGCGGGGCCATCGCCATGATCCCGGTCCCCGCGCGAGCGGGGGTGATCCGAACCCGGAGATCGCCGACTTCTTCGCCCGGCTCCGGTCCCCGCGCGAGCGGGGGTGATCCGCCGACGACGAGCCTGGCCGTGCGGGCGGTGGCCCGGTCCCCGCGCGAGCGGGGGTGATCCGCCGAGAAGGGCAAGAAGAAGCGCATGGGAAGGCCGGTCCCCGCGCGAGCGGGGGTGATCCGTCACAGACTCCGGCACCTCCGGAGTCGCAGAGCCGGTCCCCGCGCGAGCGGGGGTGATCCGGTGACGTGGATCTACCAGCACGCGCCGGAGGACCGGTCCCCGCGCGAGCGGGGGTGATCCGTACGGCCGCAGGATCGGGGTGAGCAGGGCGCCCCGGTCCCTGCGCGAGCGGGGGTGATCCGCTGCGGCCCTTGGAGTTCTGGGGGTGGGCCTGCCGGTCCCCGCGCGAGCGGGGGTGATCCGGAGTCGCAGCAGTTCGCTGCGGACCTGCAGAACCGGTCCCCGCGCGAGCGGGGGTGATCCGGTCTCGGCGTACGTGCGCGGCCTGGCGACGCGCCGGTCCCCGCGCGAGCGGGGGTGATCCGTCATGAAGCCAGAAGGGGCCTAGGGTGATCGCCCGGTCCCCGCGCGAGCGGGGGTGATCCGTAGCCCGGTTCCTCGTTGTTGAGCATTCCGGCCCGGTCCCCGCGCGAGCGGGGGTGATCCGCAGGCCGCCGCCGGCAAGCTCAAGGCACAGCTGTGCTCCCCGCGCGAGCGGGGGTGATCCGCTCCATGTTGCCGAAGTCGATGGACACGCTTACCGGTCCCCGCGCGAGCGGGGGTGATCCGTTCCCCGCGTTCGGCGACTTCATCAAGGTGGCCCGGTCCCCGCGCGAGCGGGGGTGATCCGACGCACCGGCGCGTCCTCGGCACCGCGGCCCTCTGGTCCCCGCGCGAGCGGGGGTGGTCCGTTGCCGATGCCGTCGCCGCTCGCGTCGGCGCCCCGGCCCCCGCGCGAACGGGGGTAATCCGCCGGAGCCGTCGTACGGCTGGAACTGGGTCGGCCGGTCCCCGCGCGAGCGGGGGTGATCCGCCCCACACGCCGCCGACGTCCGTGCTGTACATCCGCTCCCCGTGCGAGCGGGGGTGATTCGTAGGGGACACCGTGGAAAATCATGTGCAGCATCCGGTCCCTGTGGGAGCGGGGGTGATCCGGACGACGAGACGTGGAACCGCGCCGACCCGACCCGGTCCCCGCGCGAGCGGGGGTGATCCGGTGAAGTCCGTCGAGCGGTCCGTCCTGGTCGGCCGGTCCCCGCGCGAGCGGGGGTGATCCGTGATCCGCCGCGAGTTCACCACCGGCAAGGGCTCGGTCCCCGCGCGAGCGGGGGTACTTCGCAGGCCCGACTGGCAGGGCTGCGCACCATGCGCTGCTCCCCGCACGAGTGGAGGCGCCCCGAGGGTCGGCGCACGATTTGCGCCAATTGCCCCCCTTCCTCATACGAGTAGGGCTGCTCCGGCCGCCCTGCCAACTGGCACACCCGGCACGTACCTGTTCCTCGCGCAAACGGGGCACCACGACCTGAACCGGCACACGCCTGAGCGCATAGCTGCCCAACACGCGTCCGGCGATGCACGGGACCGGGACCGGACCGGCCCAGCGGAGCGCTCAGGCCGGTCCCAAGCCCGCGGACTTCAAGCCACGCTCGAAGCCCTCCAAAGCCAATCAGACGTCCGTACGCAGCAGCACGATGAACCGCAGGTCCATGTTCCTCAGCGGGGCCATCGCCATGATCTTCACGCTGACCTCCTCGTCGTGGTGGGCGGGAAGGCGCAGACGCCGGACGTGTCCGTCGGGGTGGATGATGGTCTCGGGTTCGGCCCAGAGTTCGCGCGCCACGGGGTTGCCGCGGAGGATGTCCTCCTTCAGCCGGCGCAGAGCCTCGTTGTCCGGGTGCCGCCCCAGGGCGACACGAAGCTGGGCGAGGAAGGGGCGGGCCCAGTCCTCCTTCCAGTTGACGAGTTGCTCGCGAGCCTCGGGGTACAGGAAGGCCCACCGCATGAGGTTGGGCTCGTAGGGGACCCAGGGGAACCACTCCTCCTGGGGCTTGTTGTGGGCGACGATGTCCCAGCTGACGTTGGATATGTACGCCGGGTGAGGCAGCATCTGGTCCAGCAGCTTCTGCATGTCTTCGTCCACGGCACCGTCCTCCGCCAGCCCCCGGGGCGCGGGGGCGTGTCCAAGGGCAAGCTGGAACAGCAGGACCCTTTCGTCTTCCGACAACCTCAGCGTCAGTGCGACCCGCTGCAGAAACTCGGGCGAGAAGTCGGCCTTCTTGCCCTTCTCCAGCGCGCGGTACCACGACAGGCTGACGCCCGTGAGCATCGCGACCTCGGCCTGGGTCAGCCCGGGCTTCAGTCTGCGACGGCCTGTGTCCACGCCGGCGATGCGTCGGGGGTTCAGCCGCTGCCGCCAGTAGGCGAGGAGGTTGCCCAGCTCGTTCAGCCGGTCGTCCTCGGCGGCGAGAATCTCCTCACACATGTGAACGATTCCTCGTGACGTTCCGACATCGATCTTTCACTGTCGGCAACGTGTAACACGGCGACACCCTCCGCAACGCATCGTCGCGCCTAGTGATCACAGCAGGTAGAGGCCGGGATGCGGAACCCGATCGGTCCGCCGATCGCCTTCCGCCCGAGCCACAGAAAGACAGATGGTGCAGCCTTCAACTTTCGTTACGGCCGCTGTCACCACTGCAGGTGATGACAATACGTGCGCATGATGTGCAAGTCGAACTGACAAGTCAGTTCCGGCGATCACTACCAGTGATACGCATGTGCGCTCATGGGAGGTAACCGAATCGTGTCCCGGTCCGTCCTGGTAACCGGCGGAAACCGCGGCATCGGTCTTGCGATCGCCAAGGCGTTCACCGCCCGAGGCGACCGCGTGGCCGTCACCTACCGCAGCGGTGAGCCGCCTGCGGAGTTGCTGGGCGTGCGGTGCGACGTCACCAGGACCGAGGAGGTGGAGCGCGCCTTCGAGGAAGTGGAGGCTGCACACGGTCCCGTGGAGGTGCTGGTCGCCAACGCCGGCATCACTCGCGACGGTCTGCTGATGCGGATGCCGGAGGAGGACTTCGACGCCGTCCTCGACACGAATCTCAAGGGCGCGTTCCGCGTCGCCAAGCGCGCGTCCCGCGGCATGATGCGGGCGCGGCGGGGGCGGATCGTCCTCATCTCCTCGGCCGTCGCTCTTGCGGGCGAGGCCGGCCAGACCAACTACGCCGCGTCCAAGGCGGGGCTCGTCGGCTTCGGCCGTTCGCTGGCCAAGGAGCTGGCGCCCCGGAACGTGACCGTGAACATCGTCGCTCCCGGGCTGACGAGCACCGACATGACGGCCGCGCTCCCCGAGGAGCGCATCCGGCAGATCGTGGACCAGGTGCCGCTCGGGCGTGCGGCCGAGCCGCAGGAGATCGCGCACGCGGTGACGTTCCTGGCCAGTCCCGAGGCCTCCTACATCACCGGCGCCGTGATCCCGGTCGACGGCGGCGCCTCCATGGGGCACTGAACGGTCGTACGACTACCGCCCGCCTCTGCGGCCGGCGTCGAACCGCTCCCGCCACCGCCTCTCCGTCTCCTCCCGCGCCTTCACGAGCCGGTCGAGCGAGACGTCGTACAGGGAGGAGAGGGTGACCGCCCACTCCTCCCTCATCCGTCCGGTTCCCAGCTCCATCTCCGACACGTCCGACGGCTGCACGCCGAGACGCTCGGCCACGTCCTCCTGCCGGAGGCCCGCGCGTGTGCGCAGGACGGCGAGGTCCGCATCAGGGGACAGGGGCAGGAGCAACCTCGATCGAGGAACGCCCAGTTCCTTCAGCAGGGCGGAGAAGAGGCGGGGGCTGGGGGCTCCCTTGCCGCGGACCCACCGTCCGACGGTGTTCACCGAGACCCCGATGGCCCTTGCGACGTCGCCCTGGGACCAGCCCTTCTCCTCGTAGGCAGCACGGAACCCGGCCGGGCTGAAGTCGTGGACGCTCTTCACGTGGCCAGTATCCCAGCAGCCGTGTTCGAAGATCGGCCACCAGGACATTCGGGAAGGAAATGATGGGTTGGAAATGATGGTATAGTGATCATGTCTCCCGGCGGAGCGTCCGTCCGGGGACTCGGCACGGGGCCGCCCGCAAGCGGCTCCGGAAAACAAGCGCGGCTCACGGGCCGGAGCGGCAACTCCAGCCCAGTGAGCCGCAGTTGGGGAATCACCCCAAGGGAAGTCGTGCGGACCGCAACCGGCCTGACAAACCACGCGGTCGCACTCGGCAGCGGCAGTGAAGCCCGGCTTCGCTGCCGCCGGACACAGGCGGGGCGATGCCTCGCCTGCTCGAGGAGTGATTGTCTCATGGGCTCCCCCGCAGGAGCACACACTGCGGACTTCGCCACATCCGGCACTCTCGACCTCGAAGGTCTCGTCACCGCTCTGCGGTTGATTGCGGAGTCGGGAAGCGCGGAGTCGCTGCTGCGCCGCAGCGCTCCCCTCCACGTCGGATACGCGGAGGCGGCCCGGCGCCTCAACATCCCGGAGAAGTGGCTCCGGGAACGCATCAGCCGGCTGCCGCACAGGAAGCTGGGCAAGTACGTCTGCTTCACCGACGAGGACCTCCGGGCGATCTCCGAGATGCACGCCGTGCGACCGGACCACGGAGAGCAGCGGACGTCGAACGCACCCGGGTCGCCGACGCCTCTCAGGCCGTCGCCCCGGTCACGTTCCCGTTCCTGAGTCCTGCCCCGGTTTCAGACGTGCACCTTTCCGCCGGCGCACGCCGGTGATCGCCAGGAGTCTTCATCATGGCGCATACGGTTCATTTCGAAGACCTTCCCACCTCATCACGCAGCCCCTCCGCCGCCTCCCACCGCTATTCCGAGACCGCGCAGATCCTGAAGTCGAAGCCCATGAAGTGGGCTCGGATCCTTCAGCGTGCGCGCAGGGGAGACGCGGCCACGACCGCCTACCAGATCAGGAAGGGGATCCTCGCCGCCTTCCGGCCGGCAGGCTCCTTCGAGGCCAAGTCCCGAACGAAGGATGGGAATTACTACGTATATGCCCGATACGTGGGGCCGAAGGAGTCGGCACCGCGGGTGAACGGTTCACCGGACGGTGGTGACGCATGACACCGGACATGACCGTCATCGTCGATTCCGCCCTGCGCGGGGACTGGACCCTGCTCCTGGAAACGGCCTCTCACACAGAGGAGAAGAACTGGGCCGAGAAGGCGCGGTGCGCCGGGCAGGTGACCGACATCTTCCTGCCCCCTTCCGACGGCCCGCGGGAAGACGCGGAAGAAGTCCGGCGCAAAGAGGGAGAAGCCCTCGACTTCGCGCTCGGTTTCTGCGCCGCCTGCCCCGTGTCCGTGGCGGCACGATGCCTGCTCGAAGCCCTGCGCCAGGACGAGGAGTACGGAATACGCGCAGGACTGCTGGCCTGCGAGCGTGCCGAACTGCGCGACGCCTGGAAGCGCCGTGTGGACACGGAAGCGGTGTCCGCCGCCCTCCGCGGCGTGACCACGCTGCTGAGCAGGCAGGAACGCGAAGAGGTCGTCGCGCGGTTCGCCAACGACCAGGGGCTGGACGCCGACCGCGTGGCTCAGGGACTCGGCGTCTCGCGGAAGTACCTGTGGCAGCTGGTGCGGGAGTACCGGCAAAGGGTCCGGCAAGGGGTCACGTCCGCCTCCGCGTCCGAGCGCGGTGCTTCCCGCTCGGACGCGGCCTGAACGCCTCATCAGGCCACGGTCCGCCCACTGCTGCGGACTCCCGTTTTCCCTTCTTTCTTCTCGACAGCAGGATTCCCATGTCCAACACCGATTTCCGGCTCACTCCTGCCCATGGGCTGAGCCAAGCGGTTCTCGATCTCGCCCCCGCCGCCGCACTCGTCCGAATCTTCCCCGAAAGCCCACCGGTCACCCACATCTTCGGGTCCGACTACTTCCGGCTGATGGTGGAGCGGGAAGTGGAGGTGGAGGCGACCCGCCTCGTCCGCGAACACTTCGCTTCCGTGGCGGACTGGCGTCTGGCACACGACTACCACGTTCCCACGGGGCGGCTGTACCGGACCCCGGAGCCCGAACGGGTCGGCTTCGTACCCGAAGACGACTTCACGTTCGGCTTGAAGCCGTACCGATACGTGGCGTCTGCCGAGGACGTGACCCGATGAGCGCGATCGCCACAGAACTCGTGTGGTCCTGCTCGACCGCCCAGAGAGGCGCCCGCCTCGTCCTCCTGGCACTGGCGAGGGAAGCCGACGACCAGGGACGAGCCGTGCTCACCCTCTCGCAGATAGCCGACCTGACACGACTCTCCAGGCGGTCTGTCACCACGTGCCTGAAAGAGCTCGCCCGGTCGGGCGAACTCTCCTACGAACCCGGCGTCGGCCGGCACAACGCCAGCCGCTTCACCATCCTGCTCGGCGAGCGGGGCGCTGCCGTCGACGGGCAGACCACGCACGGACACGTCCGTCGGGAAACGCGCGAAGACTTCGTAGAAGATCCTTCCCGAAACGGGAAGCAGCGTCACGAAACCGGGAAGCCTCTTCCGGCTGACGCGGAAGTTTCTTCCTCACGCGCGCGACGTGTTGGTACTCCCACAGGGAGTACCAACACACCACGCAAGCAAGCTCGCTCGCACGCCTTCGCTCCAGGGCGGCGACGGCACAGCCAGGCCCCTGTCGAGATCCCTGCCGGTGCGCGAGCACTCGTGGACGCCCTGACGCGGGCCGGGATGCTCGTCGGCTGGCGGCTCACCGAGGAGGAGTGGGCGCGGGTAACAGTTCTCGCGGCGCGGTGGGGGACGGACCGGCTGGTGGAGATGATCGCGCGGCGCTGGGATCCCGCGCGGCCGCCGCAGTCGGCCCGGTACCTGCTCCGCATCTGGGCGGACCTGCCGGCCCGGCCCCCGGCCGACGAGCCGGACGGCAACGTCGTCCCCCTCCGCTCCGGACCGGGCCGGCGCCCCTTCCGCAATCCGGAGCGGTCCAGCGCCTACCAGAACGGATTCTGACCATGGCTGAACCGGTACGCGCGGGCTCCGCCCGCGCCATGCGAGCCCTGGAACGCATCCTGTCCGCCCGCGGCATCCACCTCGCCCCCGAGGACCGGCAGAGCGAGACGACCGGCCCCGGACACCCGGAATGGCACCGCCAGGCACGGGCCGAGTACGCACTGAGCCGCTGGCGGACCGCCACCCCGCCCCGCTTCCGGAACGCCGACGCGACGCTCCCCGAGGTCGTGGCATGGGCCGACCGCGCCCTCGCCGACCCCTCGTCCGCCGGGGCGCTCCTGCTGACGGGCCTCACAGGCACCGGCAAGACGTACGAGGCGTACGGAGCCCTGCGCCGTATCGCGGCCGGCGGCCCCGAGCGGTTCGAGCTGATCGCGGTGAACAGCGCGGACATGTACGGCAGCCTGCGTCCTTCGCCGGTCCTCGGGGCGTCCGAGCGGGAGCTGCGACGGCTGTCCCAGGTGCAGTTCCTGCTCCTGGACGACTTCGGTACGGCGAAGGCGTCCGAGTGGACCGAGGAGATCACCTACCGGCTGATCAACCACCGGTACAACCACTGCCTCCCGACGATCATCACCTCGAACCTGCCGGCGCGGGACGAGAACGGCCCGGACCTCACCGACTTCGTCGGGGACCGCGTGGCCAGCCGGCTGGCCGAGATGGTGACCACGCTGGTCCCCATGATCGGCGCCGACCGCCGTCGCCGGAGCCGGGAGGCCGCGTGATGCCGGTCCGGCTCCTCGGCACCGCCCGTACGGCCGCCGCATCGGCTGCCTCGGCCGTGTACGTCGGCCGGGGCAGCCCGTACGCGAACCCGTTCCGTCCCGGTGACCCGAGCCCGTCCCTCCCGTCCCGGCCGATGACCCCGGCGGAGGCCGTGGAACTCTTCGCCCTGACCCTCCAAGGGCCGGTCGGCCGCCGGTACGCCGAGCGGTTCGCGGCGGCGCTCCGCGGACTCGACCTCGTCTGCACCTGCCCGCTCGACGTCCCGTGCCACGCCGACGTCCTGCTGCGCATCGCCAACGGCCCCTCCAGCGCCCGTCCCGACGCGCAGCGCACCACCTGATCTCTGGAAAGACCCGTCCGATGCCCCACCCGATCACACGCGCCGCGGCCGAGCGGCTCACCGCGGCCGAGCAGAAACACGCCCAGGCCAGGCAGGCGGCCTTCCGCGCCTGGGGCCCGAAGTCGGTCGCCGCGGCATCCGAGCACGCCCACCGGATCCTCGGAGACGAGGCGGCCGACCTCGAGTGGAAGCCCCTCGGCGTCCTCCGCTCCGACGAACACCTGCAGGCCGTCGCCTCCCTCGGCACCGTCGTCGGCCAGCACCTGGAGCTGTACTACAGCGGCGAAGGAAACAGAGAGCGGATCGTCCTGCGCACGTCGTGCGAGACGTGCGGCAACCAACAAGCCCACGAAGTGACGTCCCTCGAGCACCTGGGCCGACTGCTGTCCCGTATGCCGGTCTGGCAGCACATCACGGCGGGGAGCGGAGGTGCTCGCTGATGGCCCTGACCGACGTGCACGCGACGCCCGACGCCGCCGAACAGCACCTTCCCGGTCTTCGACGGATGACCTTCTGGGACGCCGCCGCGATCACCCTGCTCGGCGCGGCCGGCTTCGCCTTCTCGTACGACGCGCTGCGCCAGGTCGCCGTCGCCGTCCACGCCCGCGGGAAGCTGTCGTACCTGTTCCCGGTCTTCGTCGACGGCTTCATCGCCTACGGCGTGCGCGCCCTGGTGCTGCTCCGCCACCGGAACTTCGGCGCCCGGCTGTACGCCTGGACCCTCTTCCTCGCGGCCACCGCGGCGAGCCTGTGGGCGAACGCCCTGCACGCGGTCACGCTGAACCACGGTCCGCGGTCCGAGCGGTCCGCTTTGCACCTCGGAGACGGTGTGGTCGCCGTCCTCTCCATGCTCGCGCCGCTCGCGCTGGCGGGCTCGGTACACCTGTACATCATCATGGCGCGGACGGCGGAAGCGTCCGTCCCGGACCGGTCCGAACGCCGTCCGGGACCTGTCCGCAGGTGGCGTACACCAGGACCTGAAGAAGCCCAGCCGCAGGCGATCGGCCCTCATGCCGGATCTCGCCGGGCGGCCGGGGGAGGAGACGGACTCGCCGCCCCGTCCGCGTCGGACGGGGCGGGGCCGGCCGTCGCGGACCAGGAGGAGTCCGGAACAGCTCGTCCTTCGGAGGCGGAAGCAGCGCCGCACGAGCATGCGGGGCGTGGCCCGTCCACGAGGGCCGTCCGGGACGGGGAAAGCCCGGGCGGGCAGGCTGACAACGCCGTTCCTTCGCACCGGACTCGGACCGAAGACGCTCCCCAGGTCCTCACCGGGAACGGTCCCGCGTCGCCTGCACCGCACGCCTCGGACGGCTCCACGGACCGGCGGAGTCGGTCCGTCCCGGACGCCCCGGACGGCGGTTCGGATCGCGCAGCCGTCGACGACGACCTGGACGAGCTGCTTCCCATAGCTCGGGAGGCTTCGCGCCGGGCCGGCCGCATCAGCCGGTCCGCCATCCAGGATGCGGTCCGCGCCCACCGGCCGATCAGCAACGACCGACTCGGCGAGCTGCTCGCGCGGCTGCGGGAGGAGGAGAAGGCGAGCAAGGAGAAGAAGCTGAGCACCGCAGCCGGTGGGCTCGGGTGACCTGTCTCAGACCGCCGACGACACGGGAAGGCCAAGAACCCGACCGGATACGGTCTTGGTGGACCGCGTGTACTCGTCCCGCGCAATCCGAAACCATCTCCGCTGGCACGGGATCCGCGCGGTCATCCCTCAGCCCTCCGATCAGGTCCGCCACCGCCTGCGGCGAGGCCGCACCGGTGGGCGGCCACCGGCTTTCGACGCTGAGACGTACAAGCAACGCAACGCGGTCGAGCGATGCGTCAACCGGCTCAAGCAAGGGCGCGGCCTGGCCATGCGAACCGACAAACTCGCCCTCACCTACCAGGCTGCACTCCACCTCGCCGCCCTCCTCCTCCGGGTCCGGCGATAGCGGGGGCTGCGGAGCATGGTGCATCGGCTCTGAGTCTTCGCCGCCTTGATCGGCCGGAGGTTGAGCTTGTCGGTGGTCGAGAACAAGACAGCCACCACGAACGTGCACCTCAGGTCGGGATCCCCAGCCGGTCAAGGGCCTCTGCGGATCGGGCAAGTGTCACGCCAAGGCAGTCGCGAATAGAGCGTGCCCGGTCGACAGATCGAACCCATGTCCCCCACACAGGCGCATTCCGCCATGCGTTGACTACCGACCGTATTGAATCTAGTGCGTTAAGTGACGGTCTCCTTATGGTCAAAGCGCCGCCAACACCGCATCCATGGAGGAACCGTGGCACGCTTCCGCACTCGTCTGGCCCTGCTCGGCTCGGCCGCCGCTCTCGCCGCCGGCGCTCTTGTCCCCACGCAGCTCGCCGGCATGCAGCCCGCCGCCGCAGCCGAGGAACACCAGTGGGTCGCCCTGGGCGACTCCTACACCGCCGGGGTCATCCGGGCCGCAGGCAACACCTTCGAAGTCCCGCGCGACGGCTGCGAGCGCACCGACCGGTCCTACCCCCAGGTCATCGACCGCGACCTCTACGGTCTCTTCGAGCTGACCAACGTCAGCTGCGGCGCCGCCACCATCGAGAACGTCACCGACACACCCCAGCACCCGATCGGCCGCCACCTGCCGCCCATCTCCGAGGACCCGGACTACCCCTTTCCCGCGGTGCCTCCCCAGTCCGAGGCGGTGGGCCCCGGCACCGACGTCATCACCGTCGGCGTGGGCGGAAACACCCTCGGCTTCGCCGACATCCTCATGAAGTGCCCGGAGCTGGGCGGCGAAAGCGACGGCAAGGGCACCCCGTGCAAGGACGCCCTGGGCGCCGGCATCCCGGCCCGGCTGAAGAAGGTGCGCCAGGAATACGACCGGATGCTCCGCGTACTCCACGAGCGCGCCCCGCACGCGAAGATCCTGGCCGTCGGCTACCCCACCATCGTCCCCAAGGACACCTCCAAGTGCCGCTTCGGCGACCTGACGCAGTTCGGCACGATCACCCAGGGCGACCTTGAGTGGCTGCGCAAGGACGTGCTGGAACCCCTCAACAAGGCCATCGACGACTCGACCGGCACACAAGATGCCGCCAGCTTCGTCGACCTCTACGCCTCCTCCCACAACCACAGCGTCTGCGACGACAGCAAATGGGTCGAAGGCTTCGTCACCCTCCCTGACCAGCTCTCCTTCGTGCACCCCAACGCCCTCGGCCACCGCAACGCCGCCGACCACGTCGAAGAAGCGATGCTGGACACCCTCGGCTGAGCCGACCCGCACCCGGCACCCCGCCGACGATCCCCCGGCGAACCGGCCTCCGGCACCACCCGGAGGCCAGTTCCGCGTTCCTGGGTACGCCCACACCGGGCAAACCGGAAGTCAGGTATGAGAGACGGCCCTAGCTGGAAGAGGCTTCGCGTTTCCGTTCGATCTCTTCCCGCGCCGCAGGGAAGCTGCTTGTAGCAGGTGCCGCAGAGCGCCAAGCCTGACGCACCGTTCCCCCTCCCTACCGCCTGATCACACATGTTCCGGCTCGGCAGTTCCGTACCGATCAACCCAAGCTTTGTCCTGGCCGTCTCCGCCGCCGTGCTGGCAGTCGGCTGCTCGTCTGCTGGTGCCGCCAAGAAACCGCAGCAGGCCGAGGCGAGCCGGGTGAGCGCGGAGGTTGCCGACTCCCCCGCAGAGCACTCGGTCGCTTCCGCGATGCCTTCCCGGCACCTGCCGCCTTCCGTGCGGGAAGTGGCGCGCGCCTTCGCCAAGGCGTACGCCGAGCACGACGCACGCGACGGCCACGACCGTTCGTACGCCGACGCCGGCCGGCGGGCGGCGAAGTACGCCACCGGCGAGCTGGCCGGCGTGCTCGCTCAGGAGCGGCCGAGCCAGGAGGCCCTGTGGGAGGCACTCCGCAGGCAGCGGGCGAAGCAGACCGCGCGCATCACCTCGGTCGTCGTGCCGGACGGTGCACCCGAGGTGACGCGGTCGGCGGCCTTCGTCCGTGTCGGCTACGTCCTCACGACCACCGCGAAGTCCGGTCCGGCCCGGCGGAGCGACGAGCAGCTGGCGCTGCGCCTGGCGCGCACCGCGGACGGGTGGCGTGTGACGGCTCTGCCCTGGGCCTGACGGGGGCGCCGTGAAGCAGGCAGTACGTGTAGCCGTCGGCGTACTCGCCGCCGTGACGGCCGCCGGTCTCACCCTGCTGACGACGTTCGGCGGGGCGGGCTCGGCGTCGGCGCAGGAGACGGGGCCCGGCGGCGGCCTCGCGGCCGACGCGCCGGTCCCCGGGTGGGTCCGCGTGCTGATCGCCAAGCACGCCGGCGAGTGCCCGCAGGTGACCGCGTCGCTGCTCGCCGCGCAGCTCTACCAGGAGTCCGGCTTCGATCCGAAGGCGAGGTCGCCGGTCGGTGCTCTCGGCATCGCCCAGTTCATGCCCCTCACCTGGACCAGGTACGGGATGGACGGTGACGGGGACGGTGTCAAGGACGTCTTCGCGCCCGCGGACGCCGTCGCCGCGCAGGCCCGCTACGACTGCGTCCTCGCCGAGGAGGTCGAGGACGTCCCGGGGGATCCGGCGGACAACATGCTGGCCGCCTACAACGCGGGGAGCGGCGCGGTCATCGCCTTCGGCGGCGTCCCCCCGTACCCGGAGACGCGCGCCTACGTCACGACCATCCGGAAGCTGGCCTCCGAGTGGGCGGGAGCTCCCGGCTCCGGCCTGCCCGCAGGGGCGGGCGCGGCCCGGGCGGTCGCCGCGGCCAGGACCGCGCTCGGCAGCTGGTACCGGTGGGGCGGCGACTGCCGGCCGCCGTACACCGGGCGGAACGGGTGCGACTGCTCGTCGCTGACGAAGACGGCCTGGGCCGCCGCCGGGGTGAACCTGCCGCGCACCACCTACGAGCAGGTGCACGCAGGCACGCCGGTGCCGTCCGTCAGCCAACTCCGCCCCGGGGACCTGCTGTTCACCGTCGGGAGCAGCGCCCGGCCCGAGCACGTCGGCATGTACGTCGGCGACGGCCGGGTGATCGAGGCGCCGCACACCGGGGCCAGGGTGCGGATCACGCCGCTCAGCCACTGGACGCCGCAGATCGTCGCGATGCGTCACATCGCCTGAAAGGCCGTACCCCTCGCATCCGAGGGATTCAGCACCAGAGGAACACGCATGCACAACATGGTCTTCGCTGCCGCCGACCCGTCCCTGCACACGTCTCTGGCGGCAGGCGTCGACGTCGTCTCCGACGTCAAGCCCGACTGGGGCCCCTTCGGCAAGCTCGGCGACACGGCCAAGGCCGTGCTGGGCGTCGTCGCCGCCGTCACCTTGGTCGTGGGCGCGGGGAGTTTCTTCGCCGGGCTCGCGAAATCCAAGGGCTGGGTCGGCGACGGACATTCGACGATGGACAGCTCGCGCGGCAAGGGCATGATGGTCGGCGGGCTGGTGATCGTCTTCCTCGTCGCGTCGTTCGGGACGATCTTCACGATCACCTACGGGATGGGTGTGTGACCCGTGGGTGCCCGTACGCGACGGGGCGACGGCCCCTCAAACAGCGACCGATCCGCCAGGCCGGCGGAGGCCCGGCTCCGGGGTGTCGCAGCCGGCGTGGTCGCGCTGGTCACGGCGGCCGGCGTCGCCGTGGGTGTCGGTACCGGAAGCGGCCCGTCGGCGGCGCGGTCCGCGGCGCCGCCGAAGTCCTCGGCGCCTCGGGCCGACGCGTCCCGGGGCCGTGTCGTCGACGGTGTGCCCGTCGGATACCCGCGGACGGAGGCCGGCGCCAAGGCGGCCGCCGCCGACTACACGGTCGTCGGCGGAAGCGCGCGCTTCCTGACCGACCGGACGGCGCGTCACCGGGCAGTGGCCGTGATGGCCGCTCGCGACGCCGCTCCCGCGCTCGTGGCGAAGGCCGACCACGCCGCCGAACAGGCGCTGCCCACGCTCCGTGGGAGGGAAGGAAAACTCTGTCCA
>NZ_BMWH01000046.1 GCF_014651135.1 Streptomyces echinoruber | reverse complement strand
GAACAGAGGGCCCCTCCCTTCTTGGGATGATCGGGCGGTGACCACGACACACCAGCCCTCGTTTCCACCGTCCGAGCCGCCGCCCGGCCGCGGTGCCGATGACGGGCACGGTCATGCCCCCAGACCGTCCGGCCACAGTCACGGCCACAGTCACAGCCACGGACCGGCGGCGCCCGTCTCCCGGCACCTGCGCAGGGTCATCGCCGCGATCCTCGTGCCGTTCGCCGCCGCGGTGGTGGTCGGCCTGGTGCTGCTCTGGCCCGGCGGTGCCCCACCGCACGAGCGCACCGGCGTCGGCTTCGACCGGCAGACGCAGCAGGCCACCGTCACCAGGGTGGTGACGGTGAACTGCAAGTCGGTCAACGCCTCGGGGGGAACGCCGCCCGGTGGCACTTCCACCGCCGGGGGCTCCTCCGCGCAGCAGGGGGCGAACGGCACCTGCAAAAAGGCCACGGTCCGGGTCGACACCGGCAAGGACAAGGGCCGTACGTTCACCGAGATCGTGCAGCCGGACCAGTCGCGGCAGTTGCGCGAGGGCGAGAAGGTCGTGGTCGCCTATGAGCCTTCCGCACCACGGGACCTGCAGTACTCGGTGACCGACGTCGACCGCCGTCTCCCGATGGCGCTGCTCGCCGGGATCTTCGCGCTCGCCGTCGTGGTCGTCGGGCGCCTGCGCGGGGTGACGGCGCTGATCGCCCTGGCCATCAGCTTTCTGGTGCTGAACCTGTTCATCCTGCCCGCGATCCTGCAGGGCTCCAATCCGCTGCTGGTGGCCATCGTCGGGTCGAGCGCCATCATGCTGATCGCCCTGTACATGTGCCACGGCCTGTCGGCGAGGACGTCGGTCGCGGTGCTCGGCACGCTCATCTCGCTGTCCCTCATCGGCGTGCTGGGCGCCCTCTTCATCGGCTGGGCGGCGCTGACCGGCAACACGGACGACAACACCGGCCTCATCCACGGCCTGTACCCGTCGATCGACATGAGCGGTCTGCTGCTCGCCGGCGTCATCATCGGCTCGCTCGGTGTCCTCGACGACGTGACGGTCACGCAGACGTCGGCGGTCTGGGAACTGCACGAGGCCAACCCGGCGATGGGCTGGCGGGGGTTGTACCGGGCGGGCATCCGCATCGGCCGCGACCACATCGCGTCCGTCGTCAACACACTTGTACTGGCGTACGCGGGTGCCGCGCTGCCGTTGCTGCTGCTGTTCTCCATCGCCCAGAGCAGTGTGGAAACGGTCGCCGGCAGTGAACTCGTCGCGGAGGAGATCGTGCGCACGCTGATCGGCTCGATCGGCCTGGTGGCGTCGGTACCGGTCACCACCCTTCTCGCCGCCCTCGTCGTCGCCGCCGACCGGCCGGAGGAGACCGCGGGTGCCCGGGAGGCCGCGGCCCGCGGCGGGCGGGGGCGGCGGCGCAAGCACTGACGCGGTGACGCGGGCGGCGAGCGCTGACGCGGCAGCGACCGCACAGGGCGCGCGGGACCGCTCCCGGTGCGAGCCTCCGGTGCCGCCGAGAGCGCTGGTCGTCTCACCGGCCGGTGCACCACCTCGCCTCACCGGCCGCACCGCGCCGTTTCGCCGGCCTGGTCTCAGCCCGCGCTCTGCTCCTCCGTCAGGATGCGGTCCAGGGCCTCGTCGAGGTGGGTGTCGAAGTCGGCGAACGCACCCTCCTGGCCCAGCGGCACCAGCTTGTCGGTGCGGTCGAGGAACGTCACCAGCGGCGTCACCGAGGACCGGAACAGGGCCTGCTCGGTGCCCACCTTGAGGCGGATGAAGACGTCGCCGGACGTCTCCCGATCGACGGGGGCGACCCGCACGTCACCGTCCCCGGACGGCCGGCCCACTCCGTCCACCAGCAGCTCCCGCCCGAACGTCCAGGTCACCGGTGCGTCACCGGGCAAGTGGAACGTCAGCTGCACGGCGTAGGGATCGCAGGTCTCGTACCGCAGCTCCACCGGGATGCGGAAGGAGAGCTCCTCGGACACGAGAAAGCTCATCATGACCTCTGCCTCTACGGACTCGCGCATTGTCCATCCCGTCATATGACGCCGACTGGCCGGGAATCGACCCCTGATACTGGTGGCATCTTGCTGAACGTGCACAACAGATCACAAGGAGTGAGTTTTCAGATACTGATAGAGAGGGTCAACGAGCCCAGGGACCGGCCGACCTCCTCCTGCAACTGCTGCGCCGCGGACAGCAGCCGGTCCGCCTGGTCGGCGGGCAGCGAGATCGCCATCGTGGCCGTCAGGGTGCCGACGGTGATCGGGATGGCCGCGCAGACCGTGCCCAGGGCGTACTCCTGCCGTTCGACGACCGGGTCCGTGCGTCGCATGCGGTTCAGGCGGCACAGCAACGTGTGGTTGTCGCAGACGGTGTACGGGGTGATGGACTGCACGGGGTGGCGGTCGAGGTGGTCGCGGCGGGCGTCGTCGTCCAGCTGGGCCAGCAGGCACTGACCGATGGCGTGTGCGTGGCCGGTCTCGCGGAAGTCGGCCCACTCCTCCACCGCCGGGTTGCCCGGGGTGTCGGAGACGCACACGACCTCGATCTCGCCGTCGCGGTACCGGGCGTAGTACACGGGGACGCCGATGGAATCCCGCCACTGCGCGAGCGCGGCGGCGACCGTGCTGCGACGTTTCTGCTGCGCTCCGCTGCTGCTGAGCCGTTCGGCGGCCTCGCCGAGGAAGAACAAGCCCTTGTCCCGGTACAGGTAGCCCTCGTGCACGAGGGTGCGCAGCAGGTGGTACACGGTCGGGAGGGCGAGCCGGGTCTCGCGGGCCAGTTGCTTGGCGGTGGCTCCGTGCGGACGCCCGGCGACCGACTCCAGCAGGCGCATCGCGCGCTGCACGGAGCCGATGAGGGTGGTCTGTGCCGGCGGTGCCGCATCGCGCCGCCGGCGTCCGGGACGGGAGGCGGCGCGTGGCTGGACGGGCACGGCCGCGGCGGGCGAGGGGTTCGTCGGCGGCCGGGGAGCGTGCGGTTCTGTGGGTGCGGTGTCAACCGTGGCCAAGGGTCACTCCCGTAGCGCGAGAGGGCAGCCCGTGCGGGGGACGCACGGGAGGGGTTACGCCGCTCGCGGGGTGGGCCCCGCGCGGATTCCGGGACTCTAACCGCCGGTGACCGCCCGCGCGCCGTCCGGCCGGGAAACTTCCCTCCCGCGAGGGACCCGGTGGCCGCTGTTGCCGGTCACCGGCCGGCCACGGCGCCCACCGGCCCGGCGCCATCGCGTCCCGCGCTTCCCGCGCGTCACCAGTCGCTGCGGGAGGAGGAGTGGGCCATGAACTTCCGCACGATGTAGATCAGTCCGCCGACGAGCGCGACAAAGACCAGCACCTTGAAGAGCAGGCCGATCAGGAAACCGACGATGCTGGCGATCACGCCCCCGAACACGACCAGGGCAATGACCGGCACCGCGACCCACTTCACCCACCACGGCAGTCCCGCGAAGATCTCTCGCATCGCCTCGTCCTCATCTCTCCGCCCGTGCTGTGCCGGGTCCTTCGATGTCCTGCACCCGATGCTAGGGCCGCGGGGATGCCCGGCGGGGCCCTGCCGTCCCCCGTCCTCCCCTGACCGATCCCCTAGGGAATCCGGGGCCGGCACCCGGACACGTCCCCTCGGAAGACGGCTGAAGGACGGCTGGGGACGGTGCCCCCGGAACGCCGGGATCAGGCCTCCGGCGGGGAGAAGACGACCAGGACCCGCAGGTCCTCGCTGATGCGGTGGAACTTGTGGGGCACCCCGGCCGGCACGTACACCACGCTGCCGCGCGCCACCTCGGTGGTCTCCAGGCCGACCGTGAGCGAGGCACGGCCGCTGACCACGAAGTAGACCTCGTCCTGGTTGTGGGGTTTCTGCGGGTCGTGTTCGCCCGCATTGAGCGCGTACAGCCCGACCGACATGTTGCGTTCCCGCAGGAACTGCAGGTAGGCCCCCTCGTTCGCGATGCGCTCCGCCTCCAGGTCGTCCAGCCGGAATGCCTTCATGCCCTCGCCCGCTCGTCGCCGATCCCGTCTGCCACGATCAGACACATGAAGAATTTCGTAGTCAAGACGATCGCCAACGCGGGCGCCCTGGCGGTCGCCGTCTGGCTGCTGGACAAGATCACCCTGACGGGTGACAGCACCGGCAAGAAGGCCGGCACGCTGCTGGTCGTCGCCGTGATCTTCGGCCTGGTGAACGCCGCGGTCAAGCCCCTCGTGAAGGTGCTCACCTTCCCGCTGTTCCTGCTCACGCTGGGCCTGTTCACACTGGTCGTCAACGCGCTGATGCTCCTGCTGACCTCGTGGGTGGCCGACAAGCTGCACCTGAGCTTCCACGTGGAGGGCTTCTGGACGGCCGTCCTGGGTGGTCTGATCATCTCGATCGTCTCCTGGGCGCTGCACGTCGTCCTGCCGGACGAGGACTGACATCCCTGGGAGCATCCCGCCGATGACCCATCGAGACGCCGCGGTGGCGCGGCACGTGAAGGGACGGGCCGCATGAACGATTCCGCGGAACAGGGGGCCGGTGAGGGCACGCGCGCGGTGCGCGCCGGCCTGCCCGAACCCGCCAAGAACGAGCCCACCCTTCCCGGGCCGGTGTTCGCCGCCCACTTCCACCTCCCCGGCGAGGTGGCGGGTCCGTACACCTACGGCCGCGACAACAACCCGACCTGGACCCTGCTGGAGCGGGCCATCGGCGAGTTGGAGGCACCCGGCGACGACGCCGTGGAGACCCTCGTGTTCTCCTCCGGCATGGCCGCCATCTCCGCCGCGCTCTTCTCGCAGCTGCGCGCCGGGGACGTCGTGGTCCTGCCCAGCGACGGCTACCAGGCGCTGCCCCTGGTGCGTGCCCAGCTGGAGGCGTACGGCATCGAGGTGCGCACCGCGCCGACCGGCGGCGATGCCCAGCTGGAGGTGCTCGACGGGGCGCGGCTGCTGTGGATCGAGAGCCCGTCCAACCCCGGGCTCGACGTGTGCGACATCCGCCGGCTCGCCGAGGCGGCACACGCGCAAGGTGCCCTGGTGGCCGTCGACAACACCCTGGCGACACCGCTGGGCCAGCGCCCGCTGCTGCTGGGCGCGGACCTCGTGGTGGCCAGCGGCACCAAGCAGCTCACCGGGCACGGCGACGTACTGCTCGGATACGTCGCCGGCCGCGACACCGAGGCGATGGCGGCCGTACGCCGCTGGCGCAAGATCGTCGGTGCGATCGCCGGCCCCATGGAGGCCTGGCTGGCGCACCGCTCGATCGCCACCCTCCAGTTGCGCGTCGACCGCCAGTGCGCGAACGCCCTCGCCGTCGCCGAGGCTCTGCGCGGCCGGCCGGAGGTCAGCGGTCTGCGCTATCCGGGGCTCGCGGACGATCCCGCGCACAAGACTGCCGCGCGGCAGATGCGGCGCTTCGGCAGCGTGGTCTCCTTCACGCTGCCCACGCGCGCGCGTGCCGAGCGTTTCCTCGAGGCGCTGCGCCTGGTGGAGGACGCGACGAGCTTCGGCGGGGTGCGCTCCACGGCGGAGCGGCGCGGACGCTGGGGCGGGGATCCGGTGCCGGAGGGCTTCATCCGCTTGTCGGTGGGCGCCGAGGATCCCGAGGACCTGGTGGCGGACGTGCTGCGGGCGCTGGAGGAGTCCGGGCGCTGACCGCGTTCCGGATCACCGGCGCGGGTGCGGACGGGCGGTCCGAACCTCCCCCCTCGTGGCTCGGACCGCCCGCGGTTCTGCGCGCGAAGAACCGCGCCAACAAGGCTAGTTGACTCTCTGTCAGTGTCCAATCACAGTAGGGACAGAGACCTATCGACATATTTATGCTTGAGCGCGGCCGAGGCCGGTGGGCGGGGCGCGAGCAGGGCCGGCCGCGGGCCGACACGAGGGGAGGGGAACCGTGGACCTGGCCTTGCTGCGTACCTTCGTCACCGTGCACCGGGCGGGTTCCTTCACCCGCGCGGCCGCGCTGCTCGGCCTGTCCCAGCCCGCCGTCACCTCGCAGATCCGCACGCTCGAACGGCAGTTGGGGCGCCCCCTGTTCCTGCGGCAGGCGCGCGGTGTGACCCCCACGACGATCGGCGACGAGCTCGCCCACAAGGCGGCGCCGCATCTCGACGCGCTGATGGAGATAGCCGAGACGGGGCTGGACGACGAGGCCTCGCTGCGCACGCTGCACCTGGCGGGGCCGCCCGAGTTCACCGCCGAACGAGCGCTGCCGGCGCTGTCCGAACTGACCGGCGAGGACGGTCGGCGCCTCGCTCTGCGCGTCTCCTTCGGCAACGCCGAGGAGACGCTGGAGGGCCTGGCCGCCGGACATCACGATCTGGCCATCAGTACGGCCCGTCCGCGTGGCGCGCTGCTGTCGGCGACTGCACTGTGCGACGAGGAGCACGTCCTCGTCGCCGCCCCGTCCTGGGCGGAGAAAATCGATCGCGAGACGCTCCGCGACAAAGGGGCGCCCGCCCTGGACGGCCTTCCCGTCGTGGAGGTCCACGAGTCGCTGCCCTTCGTCTCCCGGTACTGGGCCTCGGTCTTCGACGCGCGGCCCGCCACCTCGGGGGCGGTCGTCGTCCCCGACCTGCGCGCGGTGCTGGCCTGCATCGTGACCGGTGCCGGGCTGGCCGTGCTGCCGCGGTATCTGTGCGCGCCGGCCCTGGAGCGAGGCGAGGTCGTGGCCCTGCACGATCCGCCGGTGCCACCGCTGCGGACGTATTTCCTGGTGGCGCGCACGGGGACACTGGCGATGCCGCACATCGCCCGGGCCCACGAGTGGCTGCTGCGGGCCGCGGCCGACTGGTGCTGAGCAGGCCCCTGTCGGAGCCGCTACCGACCGGGGCCGGACGGCGACATGGTGCGATGTTTCACGTGAAACCAGCCGGGTCACATTTCTCCCATGACCGTCCGACCCGTGGTCAAGCGCACCGCCCGCGCCGTCCTCCTGGACGGCGACGACCTGATTCTGATCAAGCGCACCAAGCCGGGTGTCGACCCCTACTGGGTCACCCCGGGCGGGGGCGTGGAGCCGGGGGACGCAACCGTCATCGACGCCCTGCACCGCGAGGTGTACGAGGAACTCGGCGCGAAGATCACCGACGTGGTGCCCTGCTTCGTGGACACCGTCGAGCACATCGGCGAGGACGGCGGCGCGACCGGCGTGAAGGTGCAGCACTTCTTCGTGTGCCGTCTGGAGTCCATGGACCCGTCCCGGCGGCACGGCCCGGAGGTGGACGAGCCCGCGGGTGAGTACGAGATCGTCCGGGTGCCCTTCACCCGGGTCGGCATCGCCTCCGTCAACCTCGTTCCGCTGTCCCTGCGGCACTACCTGGACGGCAATATCGAGGGGGTACGCGCCATGCACGCTCCCGACCTGGGGTGACGTAGGACATGCACCGTTTCACGTGAAACGTCTCCCCCTGCCCGGGGTCACCTCGATCACCTCCAGGCACCGTGCAGACGGCCACGGCATGACCAAAAGCGCGTATGTCTCCTCCGAAACAGGTGGACGCAGGGGCCGCTGGTCGGACAGCCTGACCTGCGTGCCGACTCCTTCTCTCGATGCTCTGCCCATCCGCCGTCTGACAGTGCGCGATCTCGGCGCCTGTGCCGACCTGTCCGAGGATCGGGGGTGGCCACGGGAGGAGCACAAGTGGGGACTGCTGCTGGCGGCCGGAAAGGGCTACGGCATCGACGATCCCGACGGCGGGCTCGTGGCCGCGTGCGTCGTCACGCAGTACGGCCCCTACGACCGTCCGGACCTCGCCGCCGTCGGTATGGTGCTCGTTGCCGAGCGGCACGCGCGCCAGGGCGTCGGGCGCCGGCTGATGCGCCACGTCCTCGCCGAGGCGGGCGCCACCCCCTTGACGTTGCATGCGACGCCGTACGGCCGCCCCCTGTACGAGGAACTCGGCTTCAAGACCACCGGCCGGGCGGAGATGCTGTGCGGGCACTTCACGCCGGGCGGGCCGGCGCCGCGGGTGGCCACCCGTGCGGCCACCGCGGAGGACCTGACCACCATCGTCCGGCTGGACGAGGAGGTCTTCGGCAGCGACCGCACGCACATCATCACGCGACTGCCCGCGTTCGCCGACCAGTTGCGCGTCGCGGAGGAGGGCGGCCGGATCATCGGCTACGCGGCTGCCTGGCCCAACATGGACACCCAGGTCGTCGGCCCGTTGATCGCGCGGGACACCGAGACGGCCCGGGCCCTCGTGACCGCGCTGGCCGCGCGGACCGACCGCCCGCTGCGCACCGACATCGACGTACGGCACGGGGAACTGATCGCCTGGGCCAAGGAGCGCGGGCTCGCGTCGGTCGCGTTCAACGCCGTGATGACGTACGGGATCGCGGAGCTCCCCGGCGACTGGCGACGGCGGTTCGCTCCGCTGACGGTGGCGGCGGGCTGACCGGCCCGCCGCCGGGTGGGATCAGCCCAGTTCCGCCACGGCGGCGGTGGCGAAATCGTGGTCCTGCTGCGGTGTGCCGCCGCCGACACCGATCGCACCGATCAGACGGCCGGCGCGGCGGAGCGGAACCCCGCCCGCGATGAACAGCAGGGGCCGGTCGAGCGCGGTGGGCAGGGTGTGGAAGAGGCCTCCCGGCTGGACGGCGTCGACGAGGTCGGCGGTGGGCGCGTCGAGCTGGAGGGCCGTGTAGGCCTTGCGGGTGCTGGTCTCCCCGGAGATCAGCACCGCGCGGTCGTCCCGCCGGAAGGCGAGCAGGTGCCCGCCCGCGTCCAGGACGGTGACGCTGACGGCGGTCCCGGCGGCCTCGGCGGCTCGGCGGGCGGCGGTGACGAGGATCTCCGCGTCCTGGGTGGTCAGCGGGGCGACGGCAGTAGTGCTCACGAGAGGGTTTCTCCTTGCGTGGATGTTGGCGTGGAGGTTGGCTTGGAAATTGGCGTGGAAGTTGTGGGTGTTGCTGAGGGCAGGTGGCGCCGGACCGGCGGCCGGACGCCTCACTGGTGGACGGTGGTCCGCTCCCGGGTCGGCAGGCCGCTTGCGACGACCGTGCCGTCACGGCGTTCCAGGGCGGCGGAGAGGACGGCCAGGACCAGGGCGGATGCGGCCAGGACGGCACCCACCCAGTTGGGGGCGGTGTAGCCGAGACCGGCGTCGATCACCAGGCCGCCGAGCCAGGCGGACAGGGCGTTGCCGAGGTTGAAGGCGCCGATGTTCACCGCCGAGGCCAGCGTGGGCGCGCCATGTGCCTGGTCCAGGACGCGCTTCTGCAACGGCGGCACGGTCGCGAAGCCCAGCGCGCCGATCAGCGCGATCGTGACGGCGGCCAGGACCTTCTTGTGTGCGGTGAGCGTGAACAGCGCCAGCACCGCGGCCAGGACGCCCAGCGACACGTAGAGCATCGGCATCAGGGCGCGGTCGGCGAACCGGCCGCCCAGGAGATTGCCGCCGACCATGCCGAGGCCGAACAGGACGAGCAGCCAGGTGACCGAGCCGTCGGCGAAGCCGGTGACGCGGGTCATCATCGGCGCGATGTAGGTGATGGCCGCGAACACGCCGCCGAAACCGAGCACGGTCATCGCCATGGCGAGCAGGACCTGCACATTCTTCAGAGCGGCCAGCTCGTGACGCAGGTGCACGCCCTCCGGCCTGGGCATGTCGGGCACGAGCCGGGCGATGCCGGCGAGACCGACGACGCCGAGGGCGGCGACGATGCCGAAGGTGACCCGCCAGCCGGCGTTCTGGCCGACGAGGGTGCCCAGAGGCACGCCGACGACGTTGGCCACGGTCAGGCCGGTGAACATCATCGATATGGCGCCCGCCTTCTTCTCCGGGGCCACCAGGTCGGCCGCGACCACCGAGCCGATGCCGAAGAAGGCGCCGTGGGCGAAGGAGGCCACGACCCGGCCCAGCATCATCACGGCGAAGGCGGGGGCCAGGGCCGACAACAGGTTGCCGGCTACGAAGAGGCCCATCAGCAGCATCAGCATCCGTTTGCGGGGCACCTTGGTGCCGAGCGCGGTCATGAGGGGAGCGCCGAACACGACGCCGAGGGCGTAGCCGGTGACCAGCAGGCCGGCGGTGGGGATGGAGACCCCGAAGTCTCCCGCGACCTGGGGCAGCAAACCCATGATCACGAACTCCGTCGTGCCGATGCCGAAGGCCCCGATCGCCAGGGCCAGTAGCGCGAGAGGCATGAGGGGGACCCTTCCAAAGGATTGCAGGTGCGCTCTTGCGGCGCCCACAATAGTTGCAGACGCTTGATAAATGCAAACGCTGGCTATTTCATCACTGCTCTATCCTGGAGAAGAGCCGCCCCGGGACGGAGGAAGACCCCGATGACAGCGACGGACCCCGCACTCACCGCCCTCGCTCAGGGCTGGTGCGCCCTCTCCCTGCTGCACGGCAGAATCGAGGCGCACATCGAGCGGGCCCTGCAGTCCGGGCACGGACTCAGCGTCCGCGAGTACTCCCTGCTCGACGTGCTCAGCCGGCAGCACGACGGCGAGGGTGGCCACCTGCAGATGAAGCAGGTCGCCGACGCGGTCGTCCTCAGCCAGAGCGCCACCACCCGGTTGGTCACGCGCCTGGAGGACCGCGGACTGCTCGAGCGCTACCTCTGCCCCACCGACCGCCGCGGCATCTACACCAACGTCACCGAAGCCGGCCTGAAGCTCCTGGAGGAGGCCCGCCCGACCAACGACGCGGCCCTGCGCGAGGCGCTCGACGAGGCAGCGAAGAACCCCGAACTGGCACCGCTGGTAAAAGCCGTGGAGTCCCTGCACGCTCCCGCATAGGGTGCGGTCCATGGGAGACCTCGACATACGGCCGGCGGGCGCGGACGACGTCCCCGCGATCGTCGCCCTGCTCGCCGACGACCCCCTGGGCGCCCAGCGTGAGTCACCCGACGACCTCGCCCCGTACTACGCGGCCCTGGAGCGGCTCAGCGGCGACCCGAACCAGCACCTGATCGTCGCCGTACGGGAGGGGCGCGTCATCGGCACGCTCCAGCTGACCGTCGTCCCCGGGCTGTCCCGGCGTGGCGCCACCCGGTCGATCATCGAGAGCGTCCGTGTGCACGCCGGCGAACGCGGCAGCGGACTGGGCACGCGGCTCATCCAGTGGGCCATCGACGAATCCCGGCGCCAGGGCTGCCAGTTGGTGCAGCTGACGTCGGACAGGACCCGCACCGACGCCCACCGTTTCTACGAACGGCTCGGTTTCACCGCCTCGCACGTCGGCTTCAAGCTCCAACTCTGACAAAGCTCACCTCCGAAGATGCCGCGCATCGAAGGGACGAGAGCGGAAGAAGCCGCTGAAGAAGCGCAAGCGTCCTGTTTCACGTGAAACAGGACGCTTCCCGGTGAGGCTCCCTCAGCGGTCGGCTACGCGACCCGTCAGCCGATCCCCCGCCAGCCCTCGGGGTCCACACCGCCCGGTACGGCCGCCTCGTCGTCGTAGGGCCGGCGCGTGAACACGAACGACCCGATGTCCAGATGGCTCACCGACCCGTCCGGCCGCCGCACGACCCGCAGCACTTCCCCGGCGTAGTACCCCTCCAGGCCGGTCCACGTGCCGTCCCCGTTCGGGCGGAACCGGGAGCGGCGGCCGGAACCCGCCAACGGATCCAGGGACACCAGCCCGTCCGCCGTGAGCCGCAGCGCGAAGGCGTACGTGCCCCAGTACCAGGGGCCGGCCAGGTCCAGCACGGACGGGTCCACGTCGCGCAGCGGGCGCCACGGCTCGGGGATGCGCGGCTCGGCCTCGGCGACGATGCGCACCAGGTCGCTCGCGACCATCGACACCGCCGGTCCGGAGGTGCAGTTGGCCAGCACGACCGCGGCGACGTCGTCCTCCACGCCGAGCATCAGGCTCGCCACAAAACCCGGCAGCGACCCGCCGTGGCCCACCAGCAACCGGCCGTTCCGGCGCTCCACCTGCAGACCGAGCCCGTACGCCGAGCCCGCCGCCACATCCGCGGCCTCGGCCGGGGCGGCGGGCGTACGCATCTCCCGTACGGACTCAGCACCCAGCACCCGGTCGTCGCCCTGCGCGAGGAAGACGGCGAAGCGTGCCAGGTCTCCCGTCGTCGACCACAGCTGGCCCGCCGGTGCCATGCGCCCGAGATCCTCCACGGGCTCGGGCATCAGCACGTCCGCCCAGGGATGCACGGCCCAGCCGCCCGCGTGCGGCGCCTCGGGGCGCACGCTCGTCCGGTGCAGGCCCAGGGGTTCGAGCACTTCACGCCGCAGCACGCTCTCCCACGACTCCCCCCGCAGCTTCTCGACGAGCGCGCCGAGCAGGGCGTATCCGGGGTTGGAGTAGTGGTGCCGCCGGCCGATGGGATGCCGGAAGGGCTGCTCTCCCAGCACGTCGGCGAGTTCGGGACGCAACGTCCCCGGGGTGCGCTCCCACCACGGCCCGGGTGTCTCGGCCGCCAGGCCGCCGGTGTGCGCGAGCAGCTGGGCGATGGTGGCCTCCCCCGCGCCGGTGCCCGGAAGATGCTTCTCCAGCGGGTCACCGAGGTCGAGCAGGCCCTCGTCGCGCAGCCGCAGCACGAGCACGGCCGTGAAGGTCTTGGTGATCGAACCGATCCGGTACTGGGTGTCCGCGTCGGGTGCGTGTCCCTCCACCGAGGTCCGCGCGCCGTGCCACACGGCCCGTCCGCCCCGCACGACGGCCGCGGCCAGCGACGGCGCGCGCCCCTCGGCCTGGGCGACGGCGATGCGGTGCAGCAGGGCGCGACGGGTGCCGGGAAGCAGTTCGTCCTGGGATGTCGTCATGGGCCCAGTCCACCGGACGGGGACAGCCGCAGTCGAGCGGGATTCCGTCGGCCCGGCCCGGCCCGGGCCGGCGAGGCGAGCGGAGTCCGGCCGGCCCGGACCAGGTGCGGGAGCTCGCCACCTGTGTCCGAGGGGATCGCACTGACCAGCGGTTTTCCGGCCTGTCCCACGGCTTGGCCGGAGGGCTCTGTCTCGCAGCCGTGTCGTTTCTCATGGCTGTGGGGACGAGGCTCCCCCACAGCCATGAAAATCAGCGCGGCCTCGCCGGCGCTCCCCGGTTCAGAGGGTTTTGACCGTGCCGCCGTCGATGACGTAGTCGGCGCCGGTGATGTTGCCGGCGACGTCGGAGAGAAGGAACGCGATCAGGGCCGCCACCTCCTGGGGTTCGGTGATGCGGCCGGTGGTGATGTCGAAGGCTTCCGGGATCTGCTGGAGGAATGCGGCGTGCTCTGTCCCGGCTCCGGCCGCCACCTTGCTTCCGAAGCCGTCGGGGTCTTCCCAGATGGAGGTGCGGACCACTCCGGGGGAGACGGTGTTCACGCGCACTCCCTGGGGCCCGAACTCCTCGGCCAGGGACTTCCCCAACGCGGCGAGGGCTGCCTTGGCCGCACTGTAGGCGACCGGGCCGGCGGCGGGCAGCCGGGAGTTGATGGACGAGACGTTGACGATCGCCCCGCGGCGTTCGATCAGGCTGGGCAGGGCCGCGCGGGTGGCGCGGACGGCGCTGAGCAGGTTGAGGTCGAAGACGCGGGTCCACTGGGTGTCGTCGGTGTCGAGGAAGCCGACGGGCTCCACGTCGTCCCCGCCACCGACGTTGTTCACCAGCAGGTCGATGCCGCCGAGTTCGGTGAGGGCACCGTCCATCAGGGCGGTGACGCCTTCGGCGGTGCTCAGGTCGGCCGACACCGTGTGCGCGCCGGTTTCCTTCAGCTCGGGTGTGATGGTGCGGGCGGCGCCGACAACGCGAACGCCTTCGGCGGTCAGGGTCCGGACGGTGGCGAGTCCGATGCCTCGACTGGCGCCGGTGACGACGGCTGTCTTGGCAGTGAGGTTGAGGTCCATGACACCCCGATTCTTGAACTGTAAGTACAAAATATGGGTGGCAGACACTCCGGACGGAACGAGCGCCAGGGTTTGGATCAGAGGGAGTCGACGGTCGCGTCGATCACCCGGACAAGTCGGTCAGGGTTTTCAGTGACGCGCGCCACGAGCCGCAGGCCCACGACCGTGTTCAGCAACAGGCTCCCCAAGGCTGCGGGATCACGTTCGGGTGCGATCTCTCCCGAACGCTGCCCTTCCTCGATCAGTGCACGGAAGGCGTCCTCGGTCCGGGCGAACATGCGCCGGACCAGTTCGGTTGCCGCCTCGTCCGTTCCGGCGAGTTCTGCCGCCGTGTTCACCGCCATGCAGCCCCGGCGGTCCGGGTCGGCGAGATCCGTCCTGGCGAGGAACTCCAGCGTCTTGCGCAGACGCGCCTTGACCGGGCCAGGCTCCTCCAGCATCTCGACCAGAGCGGCGGCCTGGCTGTCGCGATAGCGTCGCAGCGCCCGCTCGAAGAGGGCGCGCTTGCTGCCGAAGGCGTTGTAGAGGCTGCCCTTGCCGATGCCGAGCGCGTCGACGAGGTCCTGCGGGGTGGTTCCGGCATACCCCTTTCGCCAGAACACGTCCATGGCCCGCTCGACGGCGTCATCCGGATCGAACTGCTTGGGCCTTCCCATGCCAGAACCCTGACACCGTTCTTGACCTCCAAGTCAAAAACTGGGGTTGCGCACCTGCGGACGGCTGCGGCCCCCCATGCACCCTCTGCGCCGGCTGCATCCTGCGGCCCGAAACCGCCGCTGATCCGTCAGCCCCAGGGCATCCGCCCGTCGCTGTCGGGGCCTGTTTGAGGCGGACGTCCGGGCGGCTTCAGGACCTGGAAGGGACTTGCTGATCGCTCTCTCGGCCTGCTTCCCCCGAGGGCCGTGGGACGCATGGGACGTCCGCGGACCGCTCGTCCCGGCAGCGGCCCGCCGAGGTCTCGCTCGAGTCGGTGAATCCGCCCGACCAGGTGGACCACTTGGGCGTTCGGAGCGCCGGCCGCGGCTCCGAGGGTGGGATAGGAGGCTGCTGCGGCGAAATCGAGGAGGTGCTCACGGCCGTCCCGGCGATTGAGCGCAGGTCCCAGGAGGGACGGGTACCGGGCCGCGTCAGGTCTGCGCCATGTCCACGAACCGTGAGTAGTGGCCCTGGAAGGCAACCGTGATGGTCGCCGTGGGGCCGTTGCGGTGCTTGGCCACGATCAGGTCGGCCTCGCCCGCGCGCGGCGACTCCTTCTCGTAGGCGTCCTCGCGGTGCAGCAGGATGACCATGTCGGCGTCCTGCTCGATGGAGCCGGACTCGCGCAGGTCGGAGACCATCGGCTTCTTGTCCGTGCGCTGCTCGGGGCCGCGGTTGAGCTGGGAGAGCGCGATGACCGGGATCTCCAGCTCCTTGGCGAGCAGCTTGAGGTTGCGGGACATGTCCGAGACCTCCTGCTGCCGGCTCTCGGGGCGCCGGGACCCACCGGACTGCATCAGCTGCAGGTAGTCGATGACGACCAGCCGCAGGTCGTTGCGCTGCTTCAGGCGGCGGCACTTGGCGCGGATCTCCATCATCGACAGGTTGGGGGAGTCGTCGATGTAGAGCGGCGCGTTGGAGACGTCCGGCATGCGGCGGGCCAGGCGGGTCCAGTCCTCGTCCGTCATCGTGCCCGAGCGCATGTGGTGCAGGGCGACGCGGGCCTCGGCCGACAGCAGGCGCATCGCGATCTCGTTGCGCCCCATCTCGAGGGAGAAGATGACGCTCGGCAGGTTGTGCTTGATCGCCGCCGTCCGCGCGAAGTCCAGCGCGAGCGTCGACTTGCCCATCGCGGGACGCGCGGCGATGACGATCATCTGGCCGGGGTGCAGACCGTTCGTCAGCGCGTCGAAGTCGGTGAAGCCCGTGGGCACGCCGGTCATCTCGCCGCTGCGGGAGCCGATCGCCTCGATCTCGTCGAGCGCGCCCTCCATGATGTCGCCGAGCGGCAGGTAGTCCTCGCTGGTGCGCTGCTCGGTGACCGAGTAGATCTCGGCCTGCGCGCGGTTGACGATCTCGTCGACGTCGCCGTCGGCCGCGTACCCCATCTGCGTGATGCGGGTGCCGGCCTCGACCAGGCGGCGCAGGACGGCCCGCTCGTGGACGATCTCGGCGTAGTAGGCGGCGTTCGCCGCGGTCGGGACCGTCTGGACGAGCGTGTGCAGGTAGGCCGCGCCACCGACCTTGTTGATCTCGCCGCGCTTGGTGAGCTCCGCGGCGATGGTGATCGGGTCGGCCGGCTCCCCGCGGGCGTAGACGTCCAGGATCGCCTGGTAGATGGTCTCGTGGGCGGGCTTGTAGAAGTCCTGCCCCTTGAGGACCTCGACGACGTCGGCGATCGCGTCCTTCGACAGCAGCATGCCGCCGAGGACGGACTGCTCCGCCTCGATGTCCTGCGGCGGCACCCGCTCGAAGGAGGGACCCGCGCCGTCCCACGCACCGTCGTCCCGGCCGCGCTCGTGCTGTTCGTCGCGCAGTCGGCCGCCGTCCCCGCGCCTACGGGCGGCAGGCAGGCGATCACTCGGACCGCTGTCGGCCCACGGGTCGTCCAAGGGCTCGGAAATGCTCACCGAGCGACCTCCTCCCGTCCGCCGAGCGGACCTCGCCGTGCCCCTCTGTTGTAGAACACGCCACTGACAATCGAGCGGCCCGACTCCGACTGAGGCGTGCCGTTTTTGCGGGGGTTTCCCACCCGGTCTGCCACCGGCGTGCGGAGCGGGCGCCGGACCACGGTAGGCCCACGGGCACCACCAGCCAACCTGGTTATCCACAGGCCATGTGGACGACGGCCCCGATGCTGTGGAGAACTCCGCGAAACCTGTGCACGAGCCGGTGGACAGGCCTGTGAACAAGACTTCGACGTCACCCAGAAAGCGCATGTGACCTGCGGATTCTCAGTCCACCGGCTGTGCAGAAGAAAAACTTGCCCAGCCGGCCCAAGATCGCTTCGAACGGTACGCGAGAGCACACGGGGCGAGACGGAAAGTAAGGATCCACTGCCGATTGCGGCTATTACCTGTGGACGATTAGATTGACGGCCATGACATCGGCCCCCGCCTGCCCCGCAGCCGCCCTGCGCCGACACGACCGGGAGATCGTCGCGCTCGCCGTCCCGGCCTTCGGCGCGCTCGTCGCCGAGCCCCTCTTCGTGCTCGCCGACAGCGCGATCGTCGGCCATCTCGGCACCGCACAGCTCGCCGGACTCGGCGTCGCCTCGGCCCTGCTGACGACCGCCGTCAGCGTCTTCGTCTTCCTCGCCTACGGCACCACGGCGGCCGTCGCCCGCCGCGTCGGCGCCGGGGACCTCCCGGCGGCGCTGCGGCAGGGCATGGACGGCGTGTGGCTCGCGCTGCTGCTCGGGGCGGCCGTCATCGCGGTCGTACTGCCCACCGCTCCCGGCCTGGTCGGCCTCTTCGGCGCCTCCGCCACTGCGGCCCCCTACGCGACGACGTACCTGCGGATCTCCGCCCTCGGCATCCCCGCGATGCTCGTTGTCCTGGCCGCCACCGGTGTCCTGCGCGGACTGCAGGACACCAGGACTCCCCTCCGGGTGGCCGTCGCGGGTTTCGTCGCCAACGCCGCGCTGAACGCGGGTCTCGTCTACGGCGCCGGTCTGGGCATCGCCGGCTCCGCCTGGGGCACGGTCACGGCGCAGTGCGGCATGGCCGCCGCCTACCTCATCGTGGTCGTGCGCGGCGCTCACCGGTACGGTGCGTCGCTGCGCCCGGACGCGGCCGGGATCCGGGCCTCGGCGCGCGCCGGGATACCACTGCTTGTGCGAACGCTCTCCCTGCGTGCCATCCTCATGATCGCCACGGCCGTCGCCGCCCGGCTCGGGGACGCCGACATCGCCGCCCACCAGATCATCCTGTCCCTGTGGAACCTGCTGGCGTTCGCGCTCGACGCCATCGCGATCGCGGGGCAGGCGATCATCGGGCGGTACCTGGGTGCGGAGGACGCCCGTGGTGCCCGGGACGCCTGCCGGCGCATGGTGCAGTGGGGCATCGCGGTCGGTGCCGCACTCGGCCTGCTCGTGATCGCGACACGCCCGCTGTTCCTGCCGCTGTTCACGGACGACGTCGGCGTGCGGGAGACCGCGTTGCCCGCGCTGGTGCTGGTGGCGGTCTCCCAGCCGGTCTGCGGCGTCGTCTTCGTGCTGGACGGAGTGCTCATGGGCGCGGGCGACGGGCCGTATCTGGCCGGGGCGATGCTGCTGACGCTGGCGGTGTTCACCCCGGCCGCCCTGCTCGTGCCGGTGCTCGGCGGAGGGCTCGCCGCGCTGTGGGGTGCCATGACGCTGATGATGACGGTCCGGATGCTGACTCTGTGGCTGCGTTCCCGCTCGGGCCGCTGGGTCGTCACCGGCGCCACGCGCTGACGGTGAAGCCGGACGTTTCACGTGGAACACACGGCCGACGGCGAAAGCGAAGGGGCCGCACCCGGACAACGGGTGCGGCCCCTCTCGGCTCCTGGAGTCTCAACTCCTCGAGCCGGACGCGGTGCTCAGGCCGCGACGACCTCGACGTTGACCTTGGCGGCAACCTCGGGGTGCAGACGCACGGACGTCTCGTGGGCGCCCAGGGTCTTGATCGGCGCGCCGAGCTCGATACGGCGCTTGTCGACCTCGGGACCGCCGGCGGCCTTGATCGCCGAGGCGATGTCGGCCGGGGTGACGGAACCGAAGAGGCGGCCGGACTCGCCGGAGCGAACGGCCAGGCGGACCTTCACGCCCTCGAGCTGGGCCTTGATCTGGTTGGCCTGCTCGATGGTCTGGATCTCGTGGATCTTGCGGGCCCGGCGGATCTGCTCGACGTCCTTCTGGCCGCCCTTGGTCCACCGGATCGCCAGCTTGCGCGGGATCAGGTAGTTGCGGGCGTAGCCGTCCTTGACCTCGACGACATCGCCCGCCGCGCCGAGGCCGGAGACCTCGTGGGTGAGGATGATCTTCATGAGTCGGTCACCCTTCCCTTAGCGCGCGGTGGAGGTGTAGGGCAGCAGCGCCATCTCACGGCTGTTCTTGACGGCCGTGGCGACGTCACGCTGGTGCTGCGTGCAGTTGCCGGTCACGCGACGGGCACGAATCTTGCCGCGGTCGGAGATGAACTTCCGCAGCATGTTCGTGTCCTTGTAGTCCACGTACGCGATCTTGTCCTTGCAGAACGTGCAAACCTTCTTCTTCGGCTTGCGCACAGGCGGCTTCGCCATGGTGTTTCTCCTGTGTGATCAAGAAGTTGGGGTACGGCCCCGCCCTCCGACCCGGTCGTGACGGACCGGGGCCTAGAAGGGGGGCTCGTCCGAGTAGCCGCCACCGCCGCCGGAGCCGCCGCCCCAGCCGCCACCGCCCTGGCCGCCGGCGGGAGCGCCGGTCGCCCACGGGTCGTCGGCCGGAGCACCGCCCTGACCGCCGCCGGGGCCACCGCCCCAGCCGCCGCCCTGGCCGCCTCCGCCGCCGTAGCCGCCCTGGCCGCCGCGACCGGTGGTCTTGGTGACCTTGGCCGTCGCGTTGCGCAGGCTGGGGCCGACCTCGTCGACGTCCAGCTCATAGACCGTGCGCTTGATGCCCTCCCGGTCCTCGTAGGACCGCTGCTTGAGGCGGCCCTGCACGATGACGCGCATGCCGCGCTGCAGCGACTCGGCGACGTTCTCCGCCGCCTGCCGCCAGACCGAGCAGGTCAGGAAGAGGCTCTCGCCGTCCTTCCACTCGTTGGTCTGACGATCGAAGGTGCGGGGCGTGGACGCGACGCGGAACTTCGCGACCGCCGCACCGGAAGGGGTGAAGCGCAGCTCGGGGTCGTCGACAAGATTGCCGATGACCGTGATGACGGTCTCGCCTGCCATGGGGAACCTCTCGGCGGGGTGTGCTCTGGCTGCTGGCTTGCTACTCAGAAGTCCCGAGTGCGCTGAGCGGTGGGGCTCAGTGGGTCTCGGGGCGGATGACCTTGGTCCGGAGAACCGACTCGTTCAGGTTCATCTGACGGTCGAGCTCCTTGACGACCGCGGGCTCGGCCTGCAGGTCGATGACCGAGTAGATGCCCTCGGGCTTCTTCTTGATCTCGTACGCGAGACGACGACGGCCCCAGGTGTCGACCTTCTCGACCTTCCCGCCGCCGTTGCGGACGACGGAGAGGAAGTTCTCGATCAGCGGGGAGACAGCGCGCTCCTCGAGATCGGGGTCGAGGATGACCATCACCTCGTAGTGACGCATGTGGAAACCCACCTCCTCTGGACTCAACGGCCACGGTCGTTCCGTGGCAGGAGGGTTGCGATGCGTACGCACCAGCGTCTGCAAGTAAAGCAGGCGCCACTGACAACGGGGGCCAGCAGGCGGAATCACCGGGCGCTCCTTGACGCACCCGGGGCAGACACCGATGCAGACTTTACAGAGTACCCGTACACCCGCTACCGGTTGAAATCCGTCCGCGGTCCCCGCCAATCTGTACACATCGGGTATGTAAGGCGCTACTATGCGCCGTCCTTCGCAGGAGGTGCCCCATGGCACAAGCATTGCGACGACCCAACACCGGAGGCCTCTTCGCCACCGACGGCAGGCCCCATCCGCTCCAGGCCACGCTGCTCGTGGTGACCCTGGCGCTGGGCCTGACGGCCTTCGTCACGGCACTGGCCTCGAGCAGCCTGCACCTGCTGAGCTCCTGGGCCGGTCTGGTGGGCATCCTCACCGGTGCCTACGGCCAGTGGATCTCGGAGACGACCCGCGAACGTTTCGGCCTGATCCTGGGCCTGGGCGCGGCGGGGGTCGGCTTCTTCCTCGGCATGGCGCACGGCGGACTCTTCGGCGGGATCATCAGCTGAGCCACGGGCACCGTTCGCCTGACACTTCTCCTTCACAGAACCCAGCGCCCCGGCGGCCCTGACCGGGGCGGAGGTCGCGTGCGGCCGACCGGGGCGCCCCCCGGGCGCAGTAGGCTTCGGCGCGAGAGCCGGAACCCCTGTACCCATGGGGGACACGCCAGCCCGAGGAGCGCCCCGAATGAGCCTGACCCTGAGGACCATCAGTCGAGAGCAGCATCTGGCCTACATCCAGAGCCTGCCCGCGGCGAGCCACATGCAGGTCCCGGCCTGGGCGGACGTGAAGGCGGAGTGGAGGTCGGAGAACCTCGGCTGGTTCGACGACCGCACCGGTGAGCTGGTCGGCGTCGGCCTGGTCCTGTACCGCCAGCTGCCCAAGATCAAGCGCTACCTCGCCTACCTGCCCGAGGGACCGGTCATCAACTGGTTCGCGCCGAATCTGCAGGAGTGGATCGAGCCGATGCTGGCGCACCTGAAGCAGCAGGGCGCCTTCTCGGTGAAGATGGGCCCGCCGGTCATCATCCGGCGCTGGAACGCCGAGACCATCAAGCGGGGCATCCAGGACCCGGACGTCAAGCGCCTGCGCGACCTGGAAGCCGACTTCATCGAGCCGCGCGCCTTCGAGGTCGCCGACAAGCTGCGCCGGATGGGCTGGCAGCAGGGCGAGGACGGCGGCGCCGGCTTCGGCGACGTCCAGCCCCGCTACGTCTTCCAGGTGCCGCTCGCCAACCGTTCTCTGGAAGAGGTGCACAAGAACTTCAACCAGCTGTGGCGGCGCAACATCAAGAAGGCCGAGAAGGCCGGCGTCGAGGTCGTCCAGGGCGGCTACGACGACCTGCCCGAGTGGCAGCGGCTGTACGAGATCACGGCCGTGCGCGACCACTTCCGGCCGCGTCCGCTGTCGTACTTCCAGCGCATGTGGACGGCCCTCAACAGCGAGGACCCCAACCGCATGCGGCTGTACTTCGCCCGGCACAACGGCGTGAACCTGGCCGCCGCGACCATGCTGATCGTCGGCGGGCACGTGTGGTACTCCTACGGCGCCTCCGACAACATCGGCCGCGAGGTGCGGCCCTCGAACGCGATGCAGTGGCGGATGCTGCGCGACGCCTACGCGCTCGGCGCGACCGTCTACGACCTGCGTGGCATCTCCGACTCACTGGACGAGACCGACCACCTCTTCGGTCTGATCCAGTTCAAGGTGGGCACGGGCGGGCAGGCCGCCGAGTACCTCGGCGAGTGGGACTTCCCGCTGAACAAACTGCTCCACAAGGCGCTCGACATCTACATGTCGCGCCGTTGATCTCGGGTTTTCTGCTTCCATACCCCTCGTATCCTTCGCACCCGAAGTACTCCTCGTACTCCCACACCCCTGACACACCGCAGGCACGAGAAAGGTTCCTGGTCCGGCCATGGCGCTCACGCTCTACGTCGACACCGCGCGCTGGCGGGCGCACCACAAGCACGTGCAGGAGCAGTTCCCGGGGCTGGTCCCGGTCTGCAAGGGCAACGGTTACGGCTTCGGGCACGAGCGGCTGGCGGAGGAGGCCACACGGCTGGGGGCCGACCTCCTCGCCGTCGGCACGACCTACGAGGCCGCGCGGATCAAGGACTTCTTCAGCGGTGACCTGCTGGTGCTCACCCCCTACCGGCGCGGCGAGGAACCGGTGCCGCTGCCCGACCGGGTGGTGCGCTCGGTGTCGTCCGTGGACGGCGTGTACGGCCTCGTCGGCGCCCGCGTGGTCATCGAGGTGATGTCCTCGATGAAGCGGCACGGCGTGCTGGAACAGGACCTGCCGCAGCTGCACGCGGCGATAGAGAACGTCCGTCTGGAGGGCTTCGCCATCCACCTGCCGCTGGACCGCACCGACGGCTCCGACGCCGTGGAGGAGGTCATCGCCTGGATGGACCGGCTGCGCGCGGCCCGGCTGCCGCTGCACACCATGTTCGTCAGCCACCTCAAGGCCGAGGAGCTGCAGCGCCTGCAGCAGCAGTTCCCGCAGACCCGGTTCCGCGCCCGCATCGGCACGCGGCTGTGGCTGGGCGACCACGAGGCGACCGAGTACCGCGGCGCGGTCCTGGACGTCACCCGCGTCTCCAAGGGCGACCGGTTCGGCTACCGGCAGCAGAAGGCCGCCTCCGACGGCTTCCTGGTCGTCGTGGCCGGCGGCACCTCGCACGGCGTGGGCCTGGAGGCCCCGAAGGCCATGCACGGCGTCATGCCGCGCGCCAAGGGCGTCGCCCGCGCCGGCCTGGCCACCGTCAACCGCAACCTCTCCCCGTTCGTCTGGGCGGGCAAGCAGCGCTGGTTCGCGGAACCGCCGCACATGCAGGTCTCGATCCTGTTCATCCCCGCGGACGCACCCGAGCCGAAGGTCGGCGACGAACTGGTGGCCCACCTGCGGCACACCACCACCCAGTACGACCGGCTCGTGGACCGCTGAGGACACCCGACACACGGCCTCTGAGGCTTCTTGAGGCTCCACGGCTGCGCGAAGGGCCGTACACGGAGAAAACCGGTCCGTGTACGGCCCTTCGCGCATGTGTGGTGCCCCTGGTGGCCGTCCCGGCGGTCAGCCGCGGCCGCCCCACTCCACCGCGGGTCCTTCCTCCGCGTGCGCCGCGTGCCGCGCCAGGCGGGCCGCCGGGCCGAGGACGAACACGTCCGCCGCCCCGTCGAGGACCCCGCCGGAGGGATCGTCGTCGCCGGAGAGCCGTACGACGTCCCGCTCGGGCATGAGGACGTCCCGCACGACGACGGCGCACAGGAAGAGCGTGCCCAGCAGGTGCACCGCGATGGCCCAGTGGTAGCCCTCGGTCGGCAGCCCCTTGTGGGCGTTGCCGCTGGTGGTGTACGCGAGGTACATCCAGATGCCGAGGAAGTACGCCACCTCGCACGCCTGCCAGATCAGGAAGTCGCGCCACTTGGGCCGGGCGAGCGCCGCCAGCGGCACCAGCCACAGGACGTACTGCGGCGAGTAGACCTTGTTGGTGACGATGAAGGCGGCCACGATCAAAAACGCCAGCTGGGCGAAGCGCGGGCGGCGCGGGGCGGTCAGGGCGAGCACCGCGATGCCGGCGCAGCACAGCAGCATCAGCAGGGTGGCCAGGGTGTTGACGGTGTCGGTGGTCAGCGGGTCGCTGGAGTTCTGCGCCAGGATCAGCCAGAAGGAGCCGAAGTCGACACCGCGCTCCTGGCTGAAGCGGTAGAACTTCGACCAGCCGTCGAAGGCGAAGAGCATCACCGGCAGGTTCACCACGAGCCAGGAGACCACCGCACCGGCGACCGCGGCGCCGTACGCCCGCCACCTGCCGGCCCGCCAGCACAGCACCAGCAGCGGGCCGAGCAGGAAGACGGGGTAGAGCTTGGCGGCCGTGGCCAGGCCCAGCAGGACGCCGAACGCCAGGGGCCGGCGGCGCGACCACATCAGCAGCGCGGCGGCGGTCAGGGCGCCCGCCAGCAGGTCCCAGTTGATGGTGGCGGTCAGGGCGAAGGCGGGGGCCAGCGCGACGAGCAGGCCGTCCCAGGGGCGCCGGGCGTGTGTGCGGGAGACGCACACGGCGATGACGACCGCGCAGACCATCAGCATCCCGGCGTTGGCCATCCAGTACCACTGCTCCTGGTGCTGGAGGCTGCCGCTGCCCGGGGTGAGCCAGGCGGCGACCTCCATGAACACGCCGGTGAGCACCGGGTACTCGAGGTAGTCCATGTCGCCGGGGAGCTTGTCGAAGTACGGCACCTTGCCGTCGGCGAAGCCCCGGCCGGTGTACAGGTGCGGGATGTCCGAGTAGCAGGCGTGCGTGTACTGCGAGCTCGCTCCGAAGAACCAGCCGCCGTCGTAGCAGGGCGCCTTCTGGACCAGGCCGAGTGCGAACATGCCGACCGCCACGAGTGCGACCACCCGGACCGGGGTCCACCAGGACGTCCCGAACAGGGCGCGCCGCCCCATCGGGCCGCCGATCAGCTCACTGCCGGCGGCGGCGATCTCGTCCTCCCGGGTCGGCGTCACCGGCTCCGGCTCCTGCACGCTCGCGGGCGTCGATTCTGCACTGGGCATGGGGCACATCCTGCCGTACGCGCCGGGGAACACGTCGAGGGCCGCCGCACCTGGTGGGTGCGGCGGCCCTCGTTTCACGTGGAACGCCGGGATGTCCCCCGCTCGGCCCGGGACGTTTCACGTGAAACGCCCCGGCGTGCGCGGTCCGGTCAGCCGGTCGTGCCTCCGAAGAAGCCCCCGTTGCCGTTGCCCCGGGTGTTTCCGCCGACGGTCTCGGTGCTCGTGTCCGTCGGCGTCGGCGTGGTGCCTCCGTCGGTGGTGCCGCCGTTGCCGTTCCCGTTGCCGTTGCCGTTGCAGCCGAAGAAGCCGCAGGTCTGGCTCGGCGTCGGAGACGGCGTCGGGGACGTGACGGTCTCGCTCGGCGTCGGAGACGGCGTCGGGCTCTCCGTCTCGGACGGCGTCGCCGACGGCGTGGGCGTCGGGCTCGGCTGGGCGTTGACGACCTCACCGATGGGCTCCGGGGTGTGGAACCTTTCCACCGGCTCGTTCTTCAGCGCCTCCGCCATGTAGTCGTGCCAGATCTCCGCCGGGAACGAGGCGCCGTGGATCTTCTCCTGGCCACCCGTCCCGTACATCTCCAGGAAGGTCCGGGACTTGCTGTTCTCGTTGTCGTCCAGCCGGAACATGCTGATCGCGGTGGACAGCTGCGGCGTGTAGCCGACGAACCACGCGGACCTGTTGCCGTCGGTGGTACCGGTCTTGCCGGCGACGTCCCGGCCGGGCAGCTTGGCGCTGGTGCCGGTGCCCTTCTCGACCACGGTCTTCAGCACGTCGGTGACGTTGTCGGCCACCTTCGCGTCGAAGGCCTGCTTGGTCTGCGTCCGGTGCTTGAAGACCACTCCGTCCTTGTCCAGGACCTTCTGGACGGAGAACGGGTCGTTCTGCTTGCCGCGGTCGGCGAAGGTGGCGTACGCACCCGCCATGCGGATGGCGCTGGGGTCGGAGATGCCGATGGAGAAGGACGGGTAGTTGGTGCCCGTCAGACTGCTCTCCAGCAGCCCGGCACTCAGCGCGGTCTCCTTGACCTTGTCCAGGCCCACGTCCATGCCGAGCTGGACGTACGCGGAGTTCACCGAGAACTGCATCGCGGTGCGCAGGTCGATCAGGTACTTGGGCGGCGTGCCGTAGGACTCCCCGCCGTCATTGGTCTGCAACCACTCCTCGCCCTTCTCGTTCTTCCAGACGGTGTGGTCGTACTCCCTGATCTTGAGCTTGTTCTGGCCGCTGTAGAGGCTCTTGGGGGAGACGAGGGTGCGCTCGTCCTGCGCCTGGAACGGTTTGAGATGGGGGTTGCGCACGCCCCACTTCATCGCCGCCGCGAGAACGAACGGCTTGAAGGTGGAACCCACCTGCGCACCCGTCACATCGGCGTTGTTGGTGAAGTGCTTGGTGGCGTCCTCACCGCCGTAGATGGCCCTGATGGCACCGTTGGCCGGATCCACCGAGGCGCCGCCGAACTGGACGTAGGTGTCGGTCTTCGGGCGTTTCTTGGGGTCGATGTTGGCCTTCCGGACCTTCGTCACGGCCTTCTCGAGCTCGTTGACCTTCTTCTTGTCGAAGGTGGTGTAGATCGACAGGCCGCCCAGCTGGAGCTTGTTCTGCGTGATCCCCGTCGTCTCGCTGTGCGTGACCAGGTAGCTGTTGGCCAGGTCGACGAGGTAGCCGATCTGGCCGCTGAGCGCGGTATTGGAGCGCGGGTTCTTCCACTTGGGGAGCGTGGTGTACCTGGCCCGCTCCTGAGCGCTGAGATGGCCGTACTTGACCATCTTGTCGAGCGTGTCCTGCATCTGGGCCAGCGCGCGCTTCTGGTTGGCCTGGGCGGTGGCCGTCGGGTCGAGGGAGGTCGCACCCGCCGGGTCGTAGTAGGTGGCGCCCTTGAGCATCGCCGAGAGGAAGGCGCACTCACCCGCGTTGAGGTCCTTGGCGTTCTTGTTGAAGTACGCCTGCGCGGCCGCCTGGATGCCGTAGGCGCCGCGGCCGTAGTAGGCGGAGTTCAGGTAGCCCTCGAGGATCTTGTCCTTGGGGACCTTGGTGCCCACCTTGATCGCGACGAAGATCTCCTTCAGCTTCCGGGAGATCGTCTGCGACTGGTCGTCCAGCATGGCGTTCTTGACGTACTGCTGGGTGATGGTGGAACCGCCCTGCACCTGGCCGCCGCGGGCCATGTTGAACACGGCACGGGCGATGCCCTTCGGGTCGACGCCGCTGTCGCTGTAGAAGGTCCTGTTCTCCTGCGAGATGACCGCCCACTGCATCGCCTTGGGGATCTGCGAGAGGTTGACGATCTGGCGGTTCCTCTCGCCGCCCGTGGCCACCATCTGCGAGCCGTCGGCCCAGTAGTAGACGTTGTTCTGCGCGGTCGCCGTCTTGGCGAGCTGGGGGACGCCCACCATGGCGTACCCGATCCCCGCCGCCACCATCAGGCTCCCCATGAACCCGATGAACAGGCCGGCCATGAGCTTCCACGACGGCACCCAGCGCCGCCAGCCGTACCGGTCCGCGCGCGGGTAGTCGATGAAACGCCGGCCGGCCGGGGGAGCCGTGCGCCCCCGGCCGCGTCCGGGACCGTTCGGTCCGCCCGGGCCGCCGCGGCGGCCCGGGTCGGCCGCTCTGCGCCGGCTGCCGCCTCTCTGCGCCGCCCGCCGGGCTTCGGCGCGCCCCCCGTACGGGCGCGCCTGTTCCTGCGGGCCGTAGGCGGACGAGCCGTAGGAGCTCGAACCGGCCCCGGCTCCGTAGGAGTCGGCGGGGGACCCCGTGTCGCCTAGCGGTGCCGCACGGCGGCCGGAGCCGGACTGGCCGCGTCGGGCAGCGGCACGCCCGCCACCCTGCGGCTGCGGCGGTTTGCGACGGTGCTCGCTCATCGAACGACTACTCCTCGGGCAGGCGCACCCTTGCGCGCCTGGAAACGGCGGCTGGTTTCCCGGTCCCCCCGAAGTACGGACGCGGTCGTGCCCGCATTCACCCGTACTGCACCGAGGACCAGGACGCGCTCCCCTGTCACTCGGTTCCCGGTGGTGTGCATGGCGCACAGACTACGCACCGCCAAAACGCGCCGATGACCGAACTTCACCCCAAACCAGGCAACTCGCTTCCAACGAATCGGCGATGTGATCCCGTTCACCCTCCCCCCTCTTGTCGCACCCGGAAGCCCGTTCTATCGTCTGGATGTATCGAGTCGATACATCAGCGCGACATAGTGACCGTCACGGCACGTCCGCGGCAGAGAGGAGGCGACGATGGGCCGGCGCTCCGGGATACTCGAGTTCGCCGTGCTCGGCCTGCTCCGCGAGTCCCCGATGCACGGCTATGAGCTGCGCAAACGACTCAACACATCACTGGGTGTGTTCCGTGCGTTCAGTTACGGAACGCTCTACCCGTGCCTCAAGACGCTGGTCGCAAACGGCTGGTTGACCGAGGAGACGGGCGACGCCGGCGACGACGCCCTCGCCGCTTCTCTCGCAGGACGTCGCGCGAAGATCGTCTACAGGTTGACGGCGGAGGGTAAGGAGCGCTTCGAAGAGCTGCTCTCGCAGACCGGCCCGGACGCGTACGAGGACGAGCACTTCGCCGCACGGTTCGCCTTCTTCGGGCAGACCTCGCGCGACGTGCGGATGCGCGTCCTGGAGGGCCGCCGCAGCCGCCTGGAGGAGCGCCTGGAGAAGATGCGCGCCTCGCTGGCGCGCACCAGGGAGCGCCTCGACGACTACACCCTCGAGCTCCAGCGCCACGGGATGGAGTCCGTGGAGCGCGAAGTGCGCTGGCTGAACGAGCTCATCGAGAGCGAGCGGGCCGGGCGGGACCTCCGGGACACCCGCGCCCGGGGGACCGGAAAAACCGGGGAGACCGGGCCCGCCTCGCGGGACAGCACATATGGAGCGACGGGCGGCCTGCCCCGGCCGGGGGACGCGCCCCGGCCGGATACGCCCGACGACACCACCACGTGAGACCCGGATCGAGGGCCTCACTCGTACACACAGGGAGCAACCTGAATGGGTTCGGTTCGCGTAGCCATCGTCGGCGTGGGCAACTGCGCCGCATCGCTGGTGCAGGGAGTCGAGTACTACAAGGACGCCGACCCGGCGACCAAGGTCCCCGGCCTGATGCACGTCCAGTTCGGGGACTACCACGTCGGTGACGTGGAGTTCGTCGCCGCGTTCGACGTCGACGCCAAGAAGGTGGGTCTCGACCTCGCGGACGCCATCGGCGCCTCCGAGAACAACACCATCAAGATCTGCGACGTGCCCCGCACCGGCGTGACGGTCCAGCGCGGCCACACCCTCGACGGCCTCGGCAAGTACTACCGCGCCACCATCGAGGAGTCCCCGGAGGAGCCGGTCGACGTCGTCCAGGTCCTCAAGGACAAGCAGGTCGACGTCCTGGTCTGCTACCTCCCGGTGGGTTCCGAGGAGGCGGCGAAGTTCTACGCCCAGTGCGCCATCGACGCCAAGGTCGCCTTCGTCAACGCCCTGCCGGTCTTCATCGCCGGCACCAAGGAGTGGGCCGACAAGTTCACCGAGGCCGGCGTGCCGATCGTCGGCGACGACATCAAGTCGCAGGTCGGCGCCACCATCACGCACCGTGTGCTGGCGAAGCTGTTCGAGGACCGGGGCGTCATCCTGGACCGCACGATGCAGCTGAACGTCGGCGGCAACATGGACTTCAAGAACATGCTCGAGCGCGAGCGCCTGGAGTCCAAGAAGATCTCCAAGACGCAGGCGGTCACCTCGCAGATCCCCGACCGCGACCTCGGCGAGAAGAACGTCCACATCGGCCCGTCCGACTACGTCGCCTGGCTGGACGACCGCAAGTGGGCCTACGTCCGTCTGGAGGGCCGCGCCTTCGGCGACGTGCCGCTGAACCTGGAGTACAAGCTGGAGGTCTGGGACTCCCCGAACTCCGCCGGCGTCATCATCGACGCCCTGCGCGCCGCGAAGATCGCCAAGGACCGGGGCATCGGCGGCCCGATCCTGTCCGCGTCCTCGTACTTCATGAAGTCCCCGCCGGTGCAGTACTCGGACGACGTGGCCCGCGAGAACGTGGAGAAGTTCATCCGCGGCGAGGTCGAGCGCTAGGGCCCATCCGTCCACGGCCTGTTGAGGGTCCCCGGGTCGCACGGCCCGGGGACCCGCGTAGGTGAGGCTCTCTTCCATGCCCGTCGTCCGCGACCTGCGCGTCCTGCTCCGCTTCCGCGGCTTCCGGCACCTGCTGGCGATCCGGCTGCTCTCCCAGGGTGCCGACGGCGTCTACCAGGTCGCGCTCGCCGCGTACGTCGTCTTCTCCCCGGAGAGGCAGACCTCGCCGGCCGCCATCGCCTCCGCGATGGCGGTGCTGCTGCTCCCCTACTCCCTGGTCGGCCCCTTCGCCGGTGTCCTGCTGGACCGCTGGCGGCGCCGCCAGGTCTTCCTGTACGGCAACCTGCTGCGCGCCGCGATGGCGTCCGCGACGGCGCTGCTGATGGCCGCCGCCGTCCCCGACTGGCTGTTCTACGTCTCCGCGCTGTGCGTCACCGGTGTCAACCGCTTCGTCCTGGCGGGCCTGTCCGCCTCGCTGCCGCGAGTGGTGGACGCCCCGCGGCTGGTGCTGGCCAACTCGGTCACCCCCACCGCCGGCACGCTCGCGGCCACGGCGGGCGGGGGCCTGGCGTTCGCCGTGCGGCTGGTGGCGGCGGACTCCGACGTCGCCGTGGTCCTGGTGGGCGCCGCGTTGTACCTCGCCGCGGCGCTGGCCGCCCTGCGCGTGCCGCCGCGGCTGCTCGGGCCGGACGAGGAGTCGGTGCCGCCCCGCCTTGCCGCCGCGTTCGCCGGTACCGCGCGCGGCATGGCGGCCGGAGTGCGCCATCTGGCCGAGCCGGGGCGACGTGCGGCCGCCCGCGCGCTGGCCTCGATGACGCTGGTGCGGTTCTGCTACGGCGCGCTGACGGTCCTGCTGCTGATGCTGTGCCGCTACGGCCTGACGTCGACGCCTCAGGAGGGGCTGCGCCTGCTGGGACTGGCGCTGGGGGTCTCGGGTGCCGGGTTCTTCGCGGCGGCCGTGGTGACGCCCTGGGCGGCGGGCCGGCTCGGACCGACGCGCTGGATCGTGGTCTGCGCGGCGTGCGCCGCGGTGCTGGAACCCGCCCTGGGCCTGTCCTTCGCCGTCGTCCCGCTGCTGCTGGCGGCCTTCGTCCTGGGTCTCACCACACAGGGCACGAAGATCGCCACGGACACGGTGGTGCAGTCCTCGGTGGCCGACGGCTTCCGTGGCCGGATCTTCTCCGTCTACGACGTCCTGTTCAACGTCGCCTTCGTCGGCGCGGCCGCGCTCTCCGCCCTGGTCCTGCCCCCGGACGGCCGCTCGGCCCTGCTGGTGGTGCTGGTCGCGGCGATCTACGGAGCGGTTGCGATCTCTATGGGGCGGTTTGCCCACCGATAAGTGTCACATCAATGCCACAGAGTCTCCCTGGGCTACAGAGTTGTCAGTGGCGGCCGGTACTTTACGTACGTCTTATACGCGCCATGTACGCGCCACTCTTCTCTGCACAGGGGGACTCCCACGTGACTACTCCGCCGCCCCACGGCCAGAACCCGTACGCCCAGGCACCCACGGCCCCCGTGGACCAGGCCGCCCAGCCGGGAGTTCCGCCGCAGCAGCCCTACCCGCCGTTCCCGCAGCAGCAGGGCGCTCCCTACCCTCCGCAGCAGGGCGCACCCGTCCCGCCGCCCACGCGTCCGGCCGGCCGGGCGGGCAAGAAGGCGGTACGGATCATCGGTGCCATCGTCGTCGCCATCATCGTCGGTGTCATCAAGTTCGGCATCGGCTGGTGGGCGAGCGAGACCGACGCCGAGACGACGTCGGTGGGCTCGTGCATGCACAACGACGGCACGACCGCCAACCCGGACCTCAACGAGGTCGACTGCTCCTCCAGCGAGGCCCAGTACAAGGTCGTCCAGAAGTTCGACGGCACCAGCGACGACAGTAAGTGCGAAGCCGTCAAGGAAGCGACGATCTCCTACTACCAGTACGGCAACGGCCACAACGTGGTGCTCTGTCTGAAGGAGACCAAGTAACTCGCCAAAGGAGCCAGTAGGAGACCGGCGGCTCCGCAAGCGCCTGGATGTGCCGGGGGGCGGTGTTTCACGTGAAACACCGCCCCC
>NZ_BMWH01000045.1 GCF_014651135.1 Streptomyces echinoruber | reverse complement strand
GGCCGAGGGCGCCTCACCCTCGTCCGTGCCGGCGGTGGCACCACCGTCGGCGGTGGTGTCGGCGGGCTCGGCGGACTCGTCCACGGCGTCCTCGCCGTCGACCTCCTCCGCCTCGCGACCCGCCTCGGCGTTGCGCGCGATGCCGACGACGGCATCCCGCTTGCCCAGGTTGATCAGTTGGACGCCCATGGTGTCACGGCCGGTCTCCCTGATCTCGCTGACGCGCGTACGAATCACACCGCCCGACAGTGTGATGGCGAGGATCTCGTCGTTCTCCTCGACCACCAGCGCGCCGACCAGTGAACCGCGGTCCTCCACGATCTTGGCGGCCTTGATGCCGAGGCCGCCGCGGCCCTGGACGCGGTACTCGTCGACGCGGGTGCGCTTGGCATACCCGCCGTCGGTGGCGGTGAACACGAACGTACCCGGTCGCACCACATTCATCGAGAGCAGTTCGTCGCCCTCGCGGAAACTCATGCCCTTGACGCCCGAGGTGGCGCGGCCCATGGGGCGCAGCGTCTCGTCCGAGGCCGTGAAGCGGATCGACTGCGCCTTCTTGCTGATCAGCAGCAGGTCGTCCTCGGCCGAGACGAGTTCGGCGCCGATCAGTTCGTCGTCGGTCCCGTCCTCGCGCTCGCGCAGGTTGATCGCGATGACGCCGCCGGAGCGCGGGGAGTCGTAGTCCTTCAGCGGGGTCTTCTTCACCAGGCCCGACTTGGTGGCCAGCACCAGGTAGGGCGCCGCCTCGTAGTCGCGGATGGCGAGGATCTCGGCGATCGTCTCGTCCGGCTGGAAGGCCAGCAGGTTGGCCACGTGCTGGCCGCGCGCGTCCCGGCCGGCCTCGGGCAGCTCGTAGGCCTTGGCGCGGTAGACGCGGCCCTTGTTGGTGAAGAACAGCAGCCAGTGGTGGGTCGTCGACACGAAGAAGTGGTCGACGATGTCCTCTTCCTTCAGCTTGGCGCCGCGCACGCCCTTGCCGCCGCGCTTCTGGGCGCGGTAGTCGTCGATCCGCGTGCGCTTGATGTAGCCGCCGCGGGTGACGGTGACGACGATGTCCTCCTCGGCGATCAGGTCCTCGATGGACATGTCGCCCTCGTAGGGGATCAGCTTGGTCTTGCGGTCGTCGCCGTACTTCTCGACGATCGCGGCCAGCTCCTCGCTGACGATGCCGCGCTGGCGGACCGGGGAGGAGAGGATCTCGTTGTACTCGCGGATCCTCGCCTGCAGCTCGTCGTGCTCTTGGACGATCTTCTGGCGCTCCAGGGCGGCCAGGCGGCGCAGCTGCATCTCCAGGATGGCGTTGGCCTGGATGTCGTCGATGGCCAGCAGGCTCATCAGGCCCTCGCGCGCGACCTCGACGGTCTCGCTGCGCCGGATGAGGGCGATGACCTCGTCGATGGCGTCCAGGGCCTTGAGCAGACCGCGCAGGATGTGCGCGCGCTCCTCCGCCTTGCGCAGGCGGAAGCGGGTACGGCGGACGATGACCTCGATCTGGTGGTTCACCCAGTGCCGGATGAACGCGTCCAGGGAGAGGGTGCGCGGCACGCCGTCCACCAGCGCCAGCATGTTGGCGCCGAAGTTGGTCTGCAGGTCGGTGTGCTTGTAGAGGTTGTTCAGGACGACCTTGGCGACCGCGTCCCGCTTCAGCACGATGACCAGGCGCTGGCCGGTGCGCGAGGAGGTCTCGTCGCGCACGTCCGCGATGCCGCCGATCTTGCCGTCCTTCACCAGGTCGGCGATCTTCTGTGCCAGGTTGTCGGGGTTGACCTGGTACGGCAGCTCGGTGACGACCAGGCACTGGCGGCCCTGGATCTCCTCGACTTCGACCACCGCGCGCATGGTGATCGAGCCGCGGCCGGTGCGGTACGCCTCCTCGATGCCCTTGCGGCCCACCACCAGCGCGCCGGTCGGGAAGTCGGGGCCCTTGATGCGCTCGATCAGCGCGTCCAGCAGCTCCTCGTGCGAGGCGTCCGGGTGTTCCAGGTACCACTGGGCGCCCTCGGCGACCTCGCGCAGGTTGTGCGGCGGGATGTTGGTCGCCATGCCGACCGCGATGCCGGCCGAGCCGTTGATCAGCAGGTTCGGGAAGCGGGAGGGCAGGACGGTCGGCTCCTGGGAGCGGCCGTCGTAGTTGTCCGTGAAGTCGACGGTCTCCTCGTCGATGTCGCGGACCATCTCCATCGACAGCGGCGCCATCTTGCACTCGGTGTAGCGCATCGCCGCCGCCGGGTCGTTGCCCGGGGAGCCGAAGTTGCCGTTGGAGTCCACCAGCGGCATGCGCATCGCCCACGGCTGGGCGAGGCGGACCAGCGCGTCGTAGATCGAGCTGTCGCCGTGCGGGTGGTAGTTGCCCATGACGTCGCCGACGACGCGGGCGCACTTGTAGAAGCCGCGCTCGGGGCGGTAGCCGCCGTCGTACATCGCGTACAGCACGCGGCGGTGGACGGGTTTGAGGCCGTCCCGGACGTCCGGCAGCGCGCGGGAGACGATGACGGACATCGCGTAGTCGAGGTAGGAGCGCTGCATCTCCGTCTCGAGCCCGACGGGCTCGATGCGCACGGTGGTGTCGCCGCCCTCGGCCTCAGGCGTGACGGGGGTGTTCTCGTCGGCCATTGCTGGTGTGGATCCTTCCTGGTGCGGTCAGCCGAGACCGACTCAGATGTCGAGGAAGCGGACGTCCTTGGCGTTGCGCTGGATGAACTGGCGGCGGGCTTCGACGTCCTCGCCCATCAGGACCGAGAACAGGTCGTCGGCCTGGGCGGCGTCGTCGAGCGTGACCTGGCCCAGCACCCGGTGCTCGGGGTCCATGGTGGTCACGCGCAGCTCCTCGGCGTTCATCTCGCCGAGGCCCTTGAAGCGCTGCACCGAGTCGTCCTTGATGCGCTTGCCGCGCTGCCGGCCCAGCTCGATCAGGGCGTCGCGCTCGCGGTCGGAGTAGGCGTACTCCACGTCGTCCTTGCCCCACTTGATCTTGTACAGCGGGGGGCGGGAGAGGAACACGTGCCCGGCCTCGACCAGCGGCCGCATGAAGCGGAACAGGAAGGTCAGCAGCAGGGTGTTGATGTGCTGGCCGTCGACGTCGGCGTCCGCCATCAGGATGATCTTGTGGTAGCGGAGCTTGGCGATGTCGAAGTCCTCGTGCACGCCGGTGCCGAACGCGGAGATCATCGCCTGGATCTCCTGGTTCTGCAGGATGCGGTCGATGCGCGCCTTCTCGACGTTGAGGATCTTGCCGCGGATCGGGAGGATCGCCTGGTACTGCGGGTTGCGGCCGGACTTGGCCGAGCCGCCGGCGGAGTCGCCCTCGACGATGAAGATCTCGCACTTGGCCGGGTCGTTGGACTGGCAGTCGGCCAGCTTGCCCGGCAGCGACGCGGTCTCCAGCAGGCCCTTGCGGCGGGTCAGGTCGCGCGCCTTGCGGGCCGCCACGCGCGCGGTGGCCGCCTGGATGCCCTTGCGGACGATGTCCGCGGCCTCATTGGGGTTGCGGTCCAGCCAGTCCGCCAGGTGCTCGTAGACCACCTTCTGCACGAAGGTCTTCGCCTCCGTGTTGCCCAGCTTGGTCTTGGTCTGGCCCTCGAACTGCGGCTCGCCCAGCTTGACCGAGATGATCGCGGTCAGGCCCTCGCGGATGTCGTCGCCGGTGAGGTTGTCGTCCTTCTCCCGCAGCAGCTTCTTGTCGCGCGCGTACTTGTTGATCAGCGACGTCAGCGCGGCGCGGAAGCCCTCCTCGTGCGTACCGCCCTCGTGGGTGTGGATGGTGTTGGCGAAGGAGTACACGCCCTCGCTGTAGCCGCTGTTCCACTGCATCGCGACCTCGACGGACAGGAGCCGCTCCTTGTCCTCGGCCTCGATGTCGATCACCGACGGGTGCACCACCTCCCCCTTGCGGGAGTTGAGGTACTTCACGAAGTCGACGATGCCGCCCTCGTAGTGGTACGTGACGGACTTGACCTCGTCCTGGACGTCGGTGCCCGCCTCGTCCGCCCCGGTGACGGCCTTGGCCGACTCGCGCTCGTCGGTGAGCCGGATGGTCAGGCCCTTGTTGAGGAACGCCATCTCCTGGAAGCGCCGGGACAGCGTCTCGAACGAGTACTCGGTCGTCTCGAAGATGTCCGGGTCCGCCCAGAAGGTGACCGTGGTGCCGGTCTCCTCGGTCGGCTCGTGCCGGGCCAGCGGGGCGGTGGGAACGCCCATCTTGTAGTCCTGCGTCCAGCGGTAGCCGTCGCGCTTGACCTCGACGGACACCTTGGTCGACAGGGCGTTCACCACCGACACGCCGACGCCGTGCAGACCGCCGGAGACCGCGTACCCGCCGCCTCCGAACTTGCCGCCGGCGTGCAGCACGGTCAGCACGACCTCCACGGCCGGCTTGTTCTCACTGGGGACGATGTCCACCGGGATGCCGCGGCCGTTGTCGACGACACGCACCCCGCCGTCGGGCAGGATCGTCACGTCGATCGTGTCGGCGTAGCCGGCCAGCGCCTCGTCGACGGAGTTGTCGACGACCTCGTACACGAGGTGGTGCAGTCCCCGCTCACCGGTCGAGCCGATGTACATGCCCGGCCGCTTGCGGACCGCGTCCAGACCCTCGAGGACGGTGATGGCGCTGGCGTCGTACGAGGCCGTGACCTCCCCGTTGGAGGTGGCGGCCCCGCCGTTCGCTTCGGCGTCGGTGGACGGGATGTTCTCGTTGGGGTTGCCGGAATCGGCCACGAAGCGCCCTTTCTGGCACAGCACGAGCCGGGCTCGGCGGCGGATTGCCGGAGCGGCTGCGGCATGGTGCGTCGGTAAGCCTGGATCAGCGTTGCTCAGCTTTTCCCGGACGGTCCCCACGTTCGGGGCGGGATTGTCCTCCAGTCTACCGGTAGCTCTGACAGTGATGGGGCTTTGCGGGTACCTCAGTCCGCATGTGCCGCCCTGAACCGCACGCGGCCGACTCCCGATATGCGGAGGGGGGCTCCAAGGGGCTCACAGCGGCACTCAGCGCTTCGGGACGTCAACCCTTGGCGACCGACCCGCTTTCGTTCGATTCGCAACCGCGTTCGATTGCGCGTCGCGGGCGCGCACCGCCCTCCGCCCGCGCACTCCGGCACCCACGCCAATGTGACGCACCTCACCCGTAGGTGTCGCCGGGCCCGGTGCTGCCGGGGGCCCGCAGCGGCCCGTAGCGGCGGGGCGGGCCCCCCGGACCCTGCACCCTGATCAACCGGACCGTGCCGTGCCCGAGGTCCTCGTTCAACCGCGCCACCAGCGTCGGAGCCAGCAGCCGCAGGTTCGTCGCCCACGCCGTGGAGTCGCAGCGCACCACCAGCACCCGCTCGTCCTCGTCGTACCGCTCCGGCACGCAGTGCTTGGCCACGTCCGCGCCGACGATCTGCGGCCAACGGCCCATCACACCGCCCACCGCGGCCGGCGCCTCCCACCCGCGCTCGCTGATCAGCCGGTTTATCGCCGCACCCAACCGCATCGGGTCCCGGCCGTCGGGGCGCGCCCCGGAACGCAGACCGCCGCCCCGGCGCGCCTGCTTCTTCTGCTGCACCGCCTCGCCCCGCGCGCGGGCCGCCTCCTTCGCCGCGCGCAGCGCCACGCGCGCCAGATCGACACCGGAGGGCTCCGCCGGCTTCCCGCGTGCGGACTCGTCCGTACTCATACGCGTTCCACCGTCCCGTCCTGCACCGTGAACCGCGTGCCCGCCAGCACGTGCGGCACGTCGTCGTCGACCGCGGCCGTCACCAGCACCTGCTCACCGGGCGCGACCAGCTCCGCCAGCCGCTCCCGGCGCCGGGTGTCCAGCTCGGCGAAGACGTCGTCGAGGACGAGCACCGGCTCGTTGCCCTCGGCCCGCAGCAGGTCGTAGGAGGCCAGACGCAGCGCCAGCGCGAACGACCAGGACTCCCCGTGGGAGGCGTAGCCCTTGGCGGGCAGCTGGCCGAGCTTGAGCAGCAGGTCGTCGCGGTGCGGGCCGACCAGGGTCACCCCCCGCTCGATCTCCTGCCTGCGCACCTGGGCCAGGGCCGCCATCAGCTGCTCGAAGAGCTCCTCACGCGCGTGCCCGGTGATCTCGGGCGCGGACGGCCGGTACTCCAGGGCGACGGGACCACCGCCCGGGGCGAGCTGCTCGTACGCCTTGTCGGCCAGCGGCTGCAGGGCCGCGATCAGGTCCAGACGGCGGGCCAGCAGCTCGGCGCCCGCCCGCGCGAGGTGCTGGTCCCACACGTCGAGCGTGGACAAGTCCGCCCCCAGGCTCGAACCCGCTCGCCCGGGAGGTGCCCCCGTCCGGCCGCCGTGCCGACGGGCCAGAGCCGCCGTCTTCAACAGGGTGTTGCGCTGCTTGAGGACCCGCTCGTAGTCGGAGCGCACCCCCGCCATGCGCGGGGAACGGGCCGTGACCAGCTCGTCCAGGAAACGGCGCCGCTCCCCCGGATCGCCCTTGACCAGGGCGAGGTCCTCCGGCGCGAACAGCACCGTGCGCACGATGCCGAGGATGTCCCGCGGCCTGACCTGCGAGGACCGGTTGACACGGGCCCGGTTGGCCCGGCCGGGATTGATCTCCACCTCGATCAGCTGCTGCCGCTCGCCCTGCCGGACCTGGGCGCGGATCACGGCACGCTCGGCACCCATGCGGACCAGCGGGGCGTCGGTGGCGACCCGGTGGCTGCCGAGGGTGGCGAGGTAGCCGATCGCCTCGACCAGGTTGGTCTTGCCCTGCCCGTTGGGACCGACGAAGGCCGTCACGCCCGGGCCGAGCGGGACCTCGGCCCGGGCGTAGGAGCGGAAGTCGGCCAGCGACAGATGCGTGACGTGCATGATCGTGCGCCGGCCTCCTCGTGTCGCTGCTTACTTCTTCTTCTCGACCGCGTGGCCGCCGAACTGGTTGCGCAGCGCCGCGATCATCTTCATCTGCGGGGAGTCCTCCTGGCGGGAGGAGAAGCGCGCGAACAGGGAGGCGGTGATCGCCGGCAGCGGCACCGCGTGGTCGATGGCGGCCTCCACCGTCCACCGGCCCTCACCGGAGTCCTGGGCATAGCCGCGCAGCTGCTCCAGGTGCTCGTCCTCGTCGAGCGCCTTCACCGCGAGGTCCAGCAGCCAGGAGCGTATGACCGTGCCCTCCTGCCAGGAGCGGAACACCTCACGCACGTCGGTGACGGCGTCCGCGGCCTCCAGCAGCTCCCAGCCCTCGGCGTAGGCCTGCATCATCGCGTACTCGATGCCGTTGTGGACCATCTTCGCGAAGTGGCCCGCGCCGACCCGGCCGGCGTGGACGGAACCGTACGGCCCCTCCGGCTTGAGCGCGTCGAAGATCGGCTGCACCTTGGCGACGTTCTCCGGGTCGCCGCCGTACATCAGCGCATAGCCGTTCTCCAGGCCCCACACACCTCCGGAGACACCGCAGTCGACGAAGCCGATGCCCTTCGCGGCGAGCTGCTCGGCGTGCCGCTCGTCGTCCGTCCAGCGCGAGTTGCCGCCGTCCACGACCACGTCGCCCGGCTCCAGCAGCTCCGCGAGGCGGTCGATGGTGGACTGCGTGGGCTCGCCGGCCGGGACCATCACCCACACCACGCGCGGGGCCGAGAGCTTGCCCACCAGCTCTTCCAGGCTGTGGACGTCCGCGAGGTCCGGGTTGCGGTCGTATCCGACGACGGTGTGGCCCGCGCGGCGGATCCGCTCGCGCATGTTGCCGCCCATCTTGCCGAGGCCGACGAGACCGAGCTCCATCAGTTGCGTTCCTTAGGTGTGCAGGTGTGCGACGACGTGCGGTACGGCACTTCCCGTGCCTCGTACCTGTGTCCGAGCCTAAACCCGGACGGGCGTGCACAGCTGTGGGCATACGCGCTCAGACGTACCCCACGACCTGCGGATTCGCCGGTGGTCCACAGGCTGGGGACAAGCCGCCGCGGACCACCGCCCGCGGCCGAGCGAACGGCACCGGCCGCTCAGCCGCTCAGCCGCACCGGCATGATCAGGTACTTGTACGACTCGTCCGCCTCCGCGTCCACTGCCGACTTGCCGCTCAGCAGCGCCGGCTTGGTCGCCGTCGTGAACGACAGCTGCGCGACCGGCGCGTCGATGGCGCTGAGACCGTCGAGCAGGAACGTCGGGTTGAAGGCGATGGAGATGTCGTCGCCCTCGAGCTGGGCGTCCACCCTTTCCACAGCCTGTGCGTCGTCGCTGGAGCCGGCCTCCAGGATGAGCACGCCCTGCTCGAAGCTGAGCCGCACCGGGGTGTTGCGCTCGGCGACCAGGGAGACGCGCTTGACGGCCTCCACGAAGGGCGCCGTCTCGATCGTGGCGATCGAGTTGAACTCCGTCGGGAACAGCGTGCGGTACTTCGGCAGGTCGCCCTCGAGCAGCCGGGTCGTCGTCCGCCGCCCGGCGCCCTCGAAACCGATCAGGCCCTCGCCCGCGCCGGAACCGGACAGCGCCAGCGTCACGCTGTCTCCGGCGCTGAGCGACTTGGCGGTGTCCAGGAGCGTCTTGGCCGGTACCAGGGCGACCGCGGACGCGTCCGGGCTCTCCGGCTTCCACAGGAACTCGCGGACCGCGAAGCGGTAGCGGTCGGTGGAGGCCAGGGTGACCGTGTCGCCCTCGATCTCGATGCGCACACCGGTGAGGACGGGCAGGGTGTCGTCACGGCCGGCGGCGATGGCGACCTGCTGCACGGCGGAGGCGAAGACCTCACCGGGCACCGTGCCGGTCGCGTTCGGCATCTGCGGCAGCGCCGGGTACTCCTCCACAGGCAGGGTGTGCAGGGTGAAGCGGGAGGTGCCGCAGACCACGGTCGCCCGTACACCGTCTGTGGAAATCTCCACCGGCCGGTTGGGCAGCGCGCGGGAGATGTCGGCGAGCAGGCGGCCGGAGACCAGGACCGTGCCCTCCTCCTCGACCTCGGCCTCCACCGACACGCGCGCGGAGACCTCGTAGTCGAAGCTGGACAGGCTCAGCTGGCCGTCCTCCGCCCTCAGCAGCAGGCCGGCGAGGACAGGCGCCGGCGGACGGGCCGGGAGACTGCGGGCCGCCCAGGCCACTGCCTCCGCGAGTACGTCGCGTTCCACCCGGATCTTCACCGTAAGCCGCCTCCTGCTGTTGCTTCCTGAGTCCTCCGACTCGGTGTCGTCACCCGCGGGGACGGGAAGGACACCGGGGACCAGTCTGACGCACGGCACTGACAGTAGGTGCCCGTCGGGGTCAAGTCGTCGCGAGGGGCGGTCGGGGCGCCGGGAGCGAGTTGTGCACAGGGCCCGCTTCGAGACGAGTTCCGGGCTTTCTCTCGTCGGGAGTAGTAGTAGGGCCTGTGGATACCGTGGATAACCACGTCGTCCCTGCTCAGCGCGGAGATTTTGTCCACCGGCCCTGTGGGTGCCGGACGTGGACAACCGGGGTGCTCTGTGGAGAACGGGAAGTTCTGCACACCCCATGCACAGCCTGGGGCCACTTCTCCCCAGGTGCGTCCCCAGTTTTACCCCCGTTTCCCACACCCCAACCCAGCGCCCTGGTGTGATGCCTTTCACTCGTCCCGGTGAGGAGGCGCGTCGCGTTGCCGAACAGTGGACAGGGATGTGGAGAAGTCGCCGATCGCTGGGGACAACCGCCCCCAGCCTGTGGGTTGCCCGTGGACAACCCACTCCCCGTGATGGGGGCCTCTTCGTTGTCCACAGGTTGTGGAGAGTCTTCGTCCACGGATCCACAGGCCCCTGAACTGGGCCGATGCTTCGGCGTCAACACAGACTGTGGATCCCGTCGGGACAACTCGGCGTTCCCCAGCATGTGGACGGAAGAAAGTCACCGGATCTGTGGAGAGTGGCCGTAACCCGGCGGCTAATCGAACAGCTGGTGAAGACGGGGGCTTCGCGTTCCGTCCGCTCCGTCCGCTCCTTCCCCTCCTTCTGCTGCTGCCGCGGCGGCTCCGGGGTGTCTTCGGGGTGCCTTCGGGGCGCCGGGATGCGGTGCGGGAGCGGTCCGGCGCCGATCGAGGCGTGCCGTTCCGGCCCGTGGCCGGTCCGTGGCCGGTCCGGCGGGCGGCGGAAGGTGCTGAGCGCGGGTCGGGCGCTCGGTGCGTGCGTGCGCTCGGTGGGGGCGGGGCGTCCGGTGTGTGGGGCGGTGGGCGGCGCGACGGGGTGGTGAGAGGCGGGCGGGCCGATGGAGCGGCGGCAGGAAGGACGGGCACCCGCCGGTGAGGAACGGGAGCGGACGCACCCGGCGGCCGACGACGGCACGGGGCGCCCGGGACGGGACTCCCGGGCGCCCTCCTCGACATGTGGATCGGCATCGGTGCGGGCCGCGCGGCCGGCGTGGGCGCCGGTGCGGCCGTCAGCCGTTCTTGATGCGGTTGGTCAGCTCGGTGACCTGGTTGTAGATGGAGCGCCGCTCCGCCATCAGCGCCCGGATCTTGCGGTCGGCGTGCATGACGGTGGTGTGGTCGCGGCCGCCGAACTGCGCGCCGATCTTCGGCAGGGACAGGTCGGTCAGCTCCCGGCACAGGTACATGGCGATCTGCCGGGCGGTGACCAGCACGCGGCTGCGGGAGGAGCCGCACAGGTCCTCCACCGTCAGCCCGAAGTAGTCCGCCGTGGCCGCCATGATGGCCGACGTCGTGACCTCGGGCGCGGAGTCCTCCCCGCCCGGGATCAGGTCCTTCAGGACGATCTCCGTCAGGCCCAGGTCCACCGGCTGCCGGTTGAGCGAGGCGAACGCCGTCACGCGGATCAGCGCGCCCTCCAGCTCGCGGATGTTCCGCGAGATGCGGGAAGCGATGAACTCCAGCACCTCCGGCGGGGCGTTGAGCTGCTCCTGGACCGCCTTCTTGCGCAGGATGGCGATGCGCGTCTCCAGTTCGGGCGGCTGGATGTCGGTGATCAGGCCCCACTCGAAGCGGTTGCGCAGCCGGTCCTCCAGGGTGACCAGCTGTTTGGGCGGCCGGTCGCTGGAGAGCACGATCTGCTTGTTGGCGTTGTGGAGCGTGTTGAAGGTGTGGAAGAACTCCTCCTGCGTCGACTCCTTGTCCGCGAGGAACTGGATGTCGTCGACGAGCAGGATGTCCATCTCCCGGTAGCGCTTGCGGAAGCTGTCGCCCTTGCCGTCGCGGATGGAGTTGATGAACTCGTTGGTGAACTCCTCCGAGCTCACGTACCGCACGCGCGTGCCCGGGTACAGGCTGCGCGCGTAGTGCCCGATCGCGTGCAGCAGGTGGGTCTTGCCGAGTCCGGACTCGCCGTAGATGAAGAGGGGGTTGTACGCCTTCGCCGGCGCCTCCGCCACGGCGACCGCGGCTGCGTGCGCGAACCGGTTCGACGCGCCGATGACGAACGTGTCGAAGAGGTACTTCGGGTTCAGCCGCGCGGTCGGCTCCCCGGGGCCCGTCGCCGGCGCGGGCTGCGCGGCCAGCGGGCCGGGGGCGCCGGTGGTGGGCAGGTTGGGGCCGACCGGACCGCCGCGGTGGACGTGCCCGGAGCCGGGGCGCGGCTCGGGCAGTTCCCGGCGGGCGGCGTCGCGCTGGTCGTAGTCAGGGCGCTGGCCGTCGTACTGGTCGTAGGAGGAGCGCTCCCCCGGCTGCTGCGGGTAGTCCTGCGGCGGCGTGCCGTAGGCGTCCTGGGGCGATGTGCCGTAGCCGTCCTGGGGCCGGGCGCCGTATCCGTCGCGCGCGGGCGGGCCGTAGGAGTCGGGGGAGGAGCCGCCGTACGGCTCCTGGTAGGCGTCCTGGTACGGCTCCTTGGACGACGGCGAGGCGTAGGGATCGCGCTCGGGGAAGCCGAGGCGCTGCTGGTGCCAGCCGTAGTCGTCCTGCGCCGGGCGCGGCCAGGTGCCGGGTTCGGGGCGCTGGTACTCCGACGGGTACGCCGGGCGGGCGGTCGGCGGCTGGTCCGTGCGGCCGGTGGGGAGCTGCTCGGCGCGGTGGCGGCCGTAGCCCTCGTAGCCGTCGCGGTCGTAGCCGTCCCGCTCGTAGTCGCGGTCGTAGCCGTCGCGGTCGTAGCCGTCGCGGTCGTAGGCATCGCGGCCCTGCCCGTCGTAGGCGTCGCGGACCGGGCCGGCGGCCGGGAGCTCGGGCTCCTCGTAGCGGGGCTGGGAGGGAAGCTTCGGGGAGGAGGGCGCGGGCGGGGGCGAGGGCTCGCCCGCGGAGTCGTCCACGGTGATCGCGATGCGGATCGGCCGGCCGCACTCGCGGCTCAGGGTCTCGCTGACGACCGGGGCGAGGCGGCCCTCCAGTACGTTCTTCGCGAACTCGTTCGGCACGGCGAGCAGCGCGGTGTCCGCGACCAGTGCCAGCGGCTGGGTACGGCGGATCCAGTGCTCGTCCTTCGCCTCCACGCCCTGCCCGCGGCCTTCGCCGAGGAGCTGCTCGAGTACACGTGGCCACACTGCGGCGAGATCGGCAGGTACGTCAGCCACAGGGCACGCTCTCTCCAGGTCCCTCGAACGTGTGATTCGAGAAGGGGTCGGGATGTAACTCGGGCGGGTCGGGTTAAGGGAACGAATCGGAGTTCAGTCACGGTAGTCAGGGCGACGGGTGCGGTTCAAGTTGCCATCCCCAGGCTGTGGACAAGTGTCTCCGAGGGATCCCTGGTTTGACCGGATGGCGCAGCCGCGCGTACCGTAACCAGGTCGAGTTGTCGATGGCTGCTGCCGCATGCCTCCGATGGGCACAGATCGCATTTGGGTGATCGGTAAAGCGGTGCACTCGGGCGTAACGAGGGCTACTCGTGGGCGCACGGTGACAGCCAGGACGGCATCCCGCCATCAGTCGATCTTCTTTACTGGAGCCCCCGAGTGAGCAAGCGCACCTTCCAGCCGAACAACCGCCGTCGCGCCAAGACCCACGGCTTCCGGCTGCGGATGCGCACCCGTGCCGGCCGCGCGATTCTCGCGTCCCGCCGCAGCAAGGGTCGCGCCCGCCTGTCCGCCTGATCCCGGTCAGGTCATGCCGTCGTGCTGCCCACCGAGAACCGGCTGAGGCGGCGCGAGGACTTCGCGACCGCGGTACGACGAGGGCGACGGGCCGGTCGGCCTCTCCTCGTCGTGCACCTTCACAGCGGTGCCACGGACCCGCACGTGCCGAGGGAGAGCGCTCCCCCGTCACGTGCGGGTTTCGTCGTGAGCAAGGCCGTGGGGGGCGCGGTCGTCCGCAACACCGTCAAGCGCCGTCTGAGGCACCTGATGCGGGACCGGCTCGACCGGGTGCCCCCCGGTAGCCTGGTAGTCGTACGAGCGCTGCCCGGCGCGGGCGACGCCGATCACGCACAGCTGGCCCGAGACCTGGACGCCGCCCTTCAGCGGCTGCTGAAAGGGGGCGCGCGATGAAGTACCCGCTGCTGGCTCTCATCAAGCTGTACCAGTGGACCATCAGCCCGCTGCTCGGGCCGGTGTGCAAGTACTACCCGTCGTGCTCCCACTACGGCTACACGGCCATCGACCGGCACGGCGCGCTCAAGGGAACGGCCCTCACCGCCTGGCGGATCCTGCGGTGCAACCCGTGGTCGCTCGGCGGGGTGGACCATGTCCCGCCGCGTAAGCGTCCGCGGTGGCACGAGATGCTGCGCGACGCCTGGCGCGCACGCAAGGGCGGGCCCTGTGCCGCCGAACCGGCCACTGTGGGGGAGACCGTCTCCCCGAGCCCGGCCGCAGAGACCTCGTCCCATGCCCAAGGAGCATGATTAGTGGACACGATTGCCAGCCTCTTCAGCTTCATCACGACACCCGTCTCCTGGGTCATCGTCCAGTTCCACAAGGTGTACGGCGCCCTGTTCGGCCCGAACACGGGGTGGGCCTGGGGCCTGTCCATCGTGTCCCTGGTGATCGTGATCCGCATCTGCCTGATCCCGCTCTTCGTGAAGCAGATCAAGGCGACGCGCGCCATGCAGACGCTCCAGCCGGAGATGAAGAAGATCCAGGAGCGTTACAAGAACGACCGGCAGCGCCAGTCGGAAGAGATGATGAAGCTGTACAAGGAGGCGGGGACCAACCCGCTCTCCTCGTGCCTTCCCATCCTGGCGCAGTCCCCGTTCTTCTTCGCCCTGTACCACGTGCTCAACGGCATCGCGTCGGGCAAGACCATCGGCGTCATCGACGACAAGCTCCTGGAGAGCGCGCAGAAGGCGCACATCTTCGGCGCCCCGCTGGCCGCGAAGTTCATGGACAGCTCGGAGAAGGTCACCGCGCTCGGTGCCTCGCTGACCGACGTCCGGGTCGTGACCGCGGTCATGATCGTCCTGATGTCGCTGTCGCAGTTCTTCACCCAGCGCCAGCTGATGACGAAGAACGTCGACACCACGGTGAAGACGCCGTTCATGCAGCAGCAGAAGATGCTGATGTACGTCTTCCCCGTCATCTTCGCCGTCTTCGGCATCAACTTCCCGGTCGGTGTCCTCGTCTACTGGCTGACCACCAACGTGTGGACCATGGGCCAGCAGATGTACGTCATCCACAACAACCCGACCCCGGGTTCCAAGGCCCAGGCCGCCTACCTGGAGCGTCTGTACAAGCACGTCACCCACCACGGCAGGGTCACCCGGCGCCGCGACCGGGCCATCGTCAAGGCCATCGTCGCCAAGGGCCGTGACCGCAACGAGTTCGAGCGGAAGTTCATCAACGGCCTGAACAAGGCCGGTCTCGCCGCTCAGGCCGACGGCACCGTGGTCAAGAGCGAGGCCGCCGCCACGGTCCAGTCCGAGGACGGCAAGACCACGACGACCGCGACGACCACCGCGGTCCGGCGTCAGCAGCCCAAGCGGCAGACCAAGGCCCAGCGCCAGCAGTCGGCCACGACGAGGCCGGCGGGCGGCGCCGCGTCGGCGGGGTCCTCCAGGTCGTCGGAGCCGACGTCGCTGAGCAAGTCCGACGAGCCGCAGGACGCCCAGGCCACGGCGGCCGCGAAGAAGAAGGCCGCCCAGAAGCCCGGCACCGGCACCCGCAGCAAGGCCCAGTCGGGCCAGCGCAAGGGTGGCCCGCAGCGGCCCAAGTCCCCGTCCAAGAAGTAAGAAGGAGTCCATCCCGTGACGGAAGGCACCACCTCCGCCGCTGCCGAGGGCGCAGACAGCCTGACCCGCCTGGAGCTGGAGGGCGAGATCGCGGCGGACTACCTCGAGGGTCTGCTGGACATCGCCGATCTCGACGGCGACATCGACATGGACGTCGAGGGCGACCGCGCCTCTGTCTCGATCGTCAGCGACACGGGCAGCCGCGACCTGCAGAAGCTGGTGGGCCGGGACGGCGAGGTGCTGGAGGCGCTGCAGGAGCTGACCCGGCTGGCCGTGCACCGGGAGACCGGGGAGCGCAGCCGGCTGATGCTGGACATCGGCGGCTACCGTGCCAGGAAGCGCGCCGAGCTGGCCGAGCTCGGCGCCAAGGTCGTGGCCGAGGTGAAGAGCACCGGGCAGCCGGCCAAGCTCAAGCCGATGACGCCGTTCGAACGCAAGGTCGTGCACGACGCGGTCAAGGCAGCGGGACTGCGCAGCGAGTCCGAGGGCGAGGAGCCGCAGCGGTTCGTCGTCGTCTTCCCCGCCTAAGTGCTCCTTCTCTGCTCCCCCGGCCCCGTCTGTCGCGCAGGCGGGGCCGACGTTTCTCAGCCTGATGGATCTGGTGGTTCTGGTGTCGGCGCCGGGCGCCGACGCGGTACGGAAGGACGGTCCCCGTGACGGAGGCAGCGGAGCTTCCCCCCGCTCCCGAGCAGGCGCGCGAGGTCTTCGGAGAGCGCTTTGCCGATGCGGTCCGCTACGCGGAGCTGCTCGCCGAGGCGGGCGTGCAGCGCGGCTTGATCGGCCCACGCGAAGTGCCCCGCCTGTGGGAGCGGCACCTGCTGAACTGTGCGGTGCTCGCGGAGGTCGTGCCCGAGGGAGTGACGGTGTGCGACGTCGGGTCCGGTGCCGGACTGCCGGGCATTCCGCTCGCCCTGGTCCGTGACGACCTGAAGATCACGTTGCTGGAGCCGCTGCTGCGCCGCACCAACTTCCTCACCGAGGTCGTCGAGCTCCTGGGGCTCGACCACGTCACCGTGGTGCGCGGCCGTGCCGAGGAGGTCATGGGGAAGCTTCCGCCGGTGCATGTGGTGACCGCGCGTGCTGTCGCGCCTCTGGACCGGCTCGCCGCCTGGGGGATTCCGCTGCTGCGGCCCTATGGCGAGATGCTCGCGCTCAAGGGCGACACCGCGGAGGAGGAGCTGAAGGGCGCGGCGACGGCCCTGAGCAAGCTCGGCGCGGTGGAGACGTCCATCCTCCACGTCGGTGAGGGGATCGTCGACCCGATGTCCACCGTGGTCCGCGTCGAGGTCGGGGAGAGCCCCGGCGGAGTGCGCTTCGCGGCGAAGCGGGCGAAGGCGGCACGAACGGGCCGGGCGCGCCGCCGCCGCTGACGAACGGGGCGGAGCCGCCTCGACGGGCGGAAGCCGCCCTGGCGGGAGGGAGCCGCCCGGCAGACGGCGCTGACCCGTCTCCGTGATCAGCGCCTGATTCGCCTCCGTGGCCGGCTCTGCGACTGTGGCCGGCTCTGCGATCGTGGTCGGCTCCAGAGGCGGCACTGATCCGTCCTGAGGGCGAGACGTACTCCACACAAGCTGCCAAACCCGCACGAGCCGGAGTGTCGCGCGGGCGCGGCCGAGGCCGCTCGGCATCGTGTTTCACGTGAAACGTCGCTCACTGCTGCACGGCATCATCAGCCGCGGCCGCGCTGCGGCCCATCCTCGCGACCGGAAGCCTCTCGATTCGCGCGGAGAGGGGACGGAGTTTTCCACAGAGGTGGATTTCTCCACAGAACGCCAGGCCTCACTGGTTCACGACCCCGAAGACATGGGAGGCTCTGTTCATCGCGAGCCTGAAGTCGAGGAGAGTGAATCCTTGCGGTCCGACGCCAATATCGCGGGACCGATGACCGATCCGGTCCCCGGCCCCCGTACCGAGTCGACGGGGGAGGATGTTTCACGTGAAACACCGCCTCCCATGGACGACACTCCGATCGGTCGTGCTGCCCAGCTGGCGGTCGAGGCTCTGGGCCGCGCCGGGGAGGGCCTGCCACGGCCCGAGCAGACCCGGGTGATCGTCGTCGCCAACCAGAAGGGCGGTGTGGGCAAGACGACGACGACCGTCAACCTTGCCGCTTCCCTCGCCCTGCACGGCGGCCGGGTCCTGGTCGTCGACCTCGACCCACAGGGCAACGCATCCACCGCCCTGGGGATCGACCACCACGCCGAAGTTCCGTCCATCTACGACGTGTTGGTCGAAAGCAAGCCCCTCGCGGACGTCGTCCAGCCGGTCCCCGACGTCGAGGGACTCTTCTGCGCACCGGCCACGATCGACTTGGCCGGTGCGGAGATCGAGCTGGTCTCCCTGGTGGCACGCGAAAGCCGGCTGCAGCGGGCGATCCAGTCCTATGAGCAGCCGTTGGACTACATCCTCATCGACTGCCCGCCCTCGCTCGGTCTGCTGACGGTCAATGCCCTCGTCGCCGGTCAGGAAGTCCTCATCCCGATCCAGTGCGAGTACTACGCGCTGGAGGGGCTGGGGCAGTTGCTGCGCAACGTCGACCTCGTGCGAGGTCACCTCAACCCCGCCCTGCACGTGTCGACCGTCCTGCTCACCATGTACGACGGCCGCACACGCCTTGCCTCCCAGGTCGCGGAGGAGGTCCGCAACCACTTCGGCGACGAGGTGCTGCGCACGAGCATCCCGCGGTCGGTCCGTATCTCCGAGGCTCCCAGCTACGGTCAGACCGTCCTGACTTACGATCCAGGATCGAGCGGTGCCCTCTCCTACCTGGAGGCGGCACGAGAACTCGCGCTGAGGGGGGTCGGCGTCCGTTACGACCCGACGCAGGCCCACCTCGGCGTCCAGAACAATCCGAGCATGGTGGAGGGGATGCAGTGAGCGAACGACGGAGGGGGTTGGGCCGTGGGTTGGCCGCACTGATCCCCGCTGCCCCGACCGGGGAGCGGACACCGGCCGCCGGAGTGGTGGGAAGCGCCGGTACCACCTCCCCCGGTGCGGTGCCGGTGCTGTCCGGTGACCGAGGCGTGGCCGCGGCCAAGGTGGCCACACTGCCGCCTGTTTCACGTGAAACCGAGCAGGCGGTCGACTCGGTGCCGGAGCAGCCCGCGCCCCCGGCCGGTGCCTACTTCGCGGAAATCCCTCTCGACTCCATCACGCCGAACCCGCGGCAGCCGCGTGAGGTGTTCGACGAGGACGCCCTGGCCGAACTCGTCACCTCCATCAAGGAGGTCGGGCTCCTCCAGCCGATCGTCGTCCGGCAGCTCGGACCCGAGCGCTTCGAACTCATCATGGGTGAGCGGCGCTGGCGGGCCTGCCGGGAGGCCGGGCTGGAATCGGTTCCGGCGATCGTGCGAGCCACGGACGACGAGAAGCTCCTCCTGGACGCCCTCCTGGAGAACCTGCACCGCGTGCAACTGAACCCGCTGGAGGAGGCCGCCGCCTACGACCAGCTCCTGAGGGACTTCAACTGCACGCACGACCAGTTGGCGGACCGCATCGGCCGATCCCGCCCGCAGGTCTCCAACACGCTACGGCTGCTGAAGCTCTCGCCGGCGGTGCAGCGCCGGGTCGCCGCCGGGGTGCTCTCCGCCGGGCATGCGCGGGCCCTGCTGGCCGTGGAGGACGCGGAGGAGCAGGAGAGGCTGGCCCACCGCATCGTCGCCGAGGGACTGTCGGTGCGGGCCGTGGAGGAGATCGTCACCCTTATGGGCTCCGGCCCGAAGAAACCGCAGCGCACCAAGGGGCCGCGGGCGGGTGCCCGGGTCTCCCCGGCGCTGGCCGACCTCGCCTCGCGGCTGTCGGACCGCTTCGAGACACGGGTGAAGGTCGACCTGGGCCAGAAGAAGGGCAAGATCACCGTGGAGTTCGCCTCCATGGAGGACCTCGAACGCATCCTGAGCACCCTTGCCCCGGGCGAGGGATCGGTCCTGCAGAAGAGCCTCCAGGAGAGCGGCGACGGCGGGGCGGAGGAGACGGAGGACTGATCCCATCCGGCCGATCAGCGTAGGCGGGCCGTGTCCGGTGTGCACCGGTACGCGGCCCGCTCTTTGCTTGTCCCGGTATCGAGGGAATCACATCGTGGATACGATGCGTTCGAGTAGGGCGAATGCGGCCTGGCGGCACCAGCGTGCACCGGGCAGGACCTCTGAGTGGGAGGCTGGGCCATGCGATCGGTGAGCCGCGCCGGACTCGTCAGCGCGGGACTGGGGCTGGGCGTGATCGGTGGGTTCGTCGGCAGTCTGCTCAGAGAACGGAGCGCTCTGACAGCCGCCCGCACCGCGGCGGGCGGGGGAAGCGAGGAACAGCCTTCATGGGGCGCAGGCTCGTACCGCTCACGCTGGACAACCTTCAGGACATCCCCAAGCGCTGCCGCTCATGTGTCTTCTGGGAGCTGGACCCCGTCAGCGGCGAAGCCTCGGTAAAGGCGGGCACACCCGCGATCGAGAAGGAGGCCTGGATCTCCGCCGTCCTTCTCGACTGGGGATCCTGCGGCCGCGTCGTCTACGTCGACGACGTACCGGCGGGATTCGTCCTCTACGCTCCTCCCGCCTATGTCCCCCGCTCCACGGCGTTCCCCACCAGCCCGGTGGCGCCCGACGCCGTCCAGTTGATCACGGGGTTCATCCTTCCGGGCTACCAGGGGCAGGGACTGGGCCGGGTGATGGTGCAGACCGTCGCCAAGGATCTGCTGAGGCGGGGCTTCAAGGCGATCGAGGCCTTCGGCGACGCCCGTTGGAAGGAGCCCGCCTGCCTGCTTCCGGCCGACCACCTGCTGGCGGTGGGCTTCAAGACCGTCCGCCAGCACCCCACCTACCCACGGCTGCGTCTGGAGCTGCGCTCCACGTTGTCGTGGAAGGAGGACGTGGAGATGGCCCTGGACCGGCTGCTGGGAGCCGTGCAGAAGGAACCGGCCCTGCGGCCGCTGTGACACGGCCGCCATACGGCGGATGGGCCAACCCGTTCGGGTTGGCCCATCCGTGTTTCACGTGAAACATGCGCCACCGACGCGGCGGGGCGATCGTTCAGCCGACGGCTCAGCCGGCGATGAACTCCTCGAGATCGCGGACGATCGCGGCCTTCGGCTTGGCACCGACGATGGTCTTGGCGACCTCGCCGTTCTGGTAGACGTTCAGCGTCGGGATCGACATGACGCCGTACTTGGCGGCCGTGCCGGGGTTCTCGTCGATGTTGAGCTTGACGACCTCGATCTTGTCGCCGTATTCGGCGGCGATGGCCTCGAGGGACGGCGCGATCTGGCGGCAGGGACCACACCAGGCGGCCCAGAAGTCCACCAGAACGGGCTTGTCGCTCTTGAGGACTTCCTGGTCGAAGGTGTCGTCGGTCACGTTCTTCAGAGTGCCGGCCACAACGGGCTCCTTAACTGGTTGGTGCGTGGGGCGAATGGGGGTCAGACGGTGGTCTTCTCGGGCTCGGCCTGCTGCTCGTTGTCCGCGAGCGCCGCAAGGTAGCGCTCGGCGTCGAGGGCGGCCGAGCATCCGGTGCCGGCGGCGGTGATCGCCTGGCGGTAGGTGTGGTCCACCACGTCACCGGCGGCGAAGACACCGGCCAGGTTGGTACGGGTGGAGGGCGAGGCGACCTTCAGGTAGCCCTCCTCGTCCAGCTCCAGCTGGTCCTTGAACAGCTCGGTGCGCGGGTCGTGGCCGATCGCGATGAACAGGCCCGTCACCGGCAGGTCGGACAGCTCGCCGGTCTTGACGTTGCGCAGCTTCAGACCGGAGAGCTTGCCGTCACCCTGGATCTCGGCGACCTCGCTGTCCCAGACGAACTTGATCTTCGGGTCGGCGAAGGCGCGCTCCTGCATCGCCTTGGAGGCGCGCAGGGTGTCCCGCCGGTGGACGACCGTCACGGACTTGGCGAACCGCGAGAGGAAGGTGGCCTCCTCCATCGCGGTGTCACCACCGCCGACCACGGCGATGTCCTGGTCCCTGAAGAAGAAGCCGTCACACGTGGCACACCACGAGACACCGCGGCCGGAGAGCGCGTCCTCGTTGGGCAGGCCGAGCTTGCGGTGCTGCGAGCCGGTGGCGACGATGACCGCCTTGGCCTTGTGCACGGTGCCGGAGGTGTCCGTGACGGTCTTCACGTCACCGGTGAGGTCGACGGCAACGACGTCGTCCGGGACGAGCTCGGCGCCGAAGCGCTCGGCCTGGGCGCGCATGTTGTCCATGAGCTCGGGGCCCATGATGCCGTCCCGGAAGCCCGGGAAGTTCTCGACCTCGGTGGTGTTCATCAGGGCGCCGCCGGCGGTGACGGCACCTTCGAACACCAGCGGCTTCAGCGACGCGCGCGCGGTGTAGAGCGCCGCCGTATACCCGGCGGGCCCGGAGCCGATGATGATCACGTTACGGACGTCGCTCACGGCTTGATTCCTCGTCTCTGGACTGCGTCGTACGGCCGGGATGAGCCTCTCACCCCACCCAACGGATCCTAAGGGGCGTGCATTCCCGGTGTGCCTGGGCACACGGAGTCGCCGTGTGGGTACCGCGTGGTGGTCGGGTCAGTGACGCGCGTAGGAGTGCTGCAGGAGGATCCCGGCCGGGGACGAGGGGTGCCGGACGCAGGTGGCGTCGACCACATAGGCGATGACGCGGGTCGTGTCCGACGTGTCCGGCAGGACGACGAGGACGACGGGCTTCCCGTGGTAGACGCCGTCCTTGGCCGCCAGCGCGGCATCGTCCCGGCCGAGACCTTCCCGGACACAGGAGGGAACGGAGACGATGGGGGCCCGAAGGGTGTCCGTGTGGTGGGTGGTGCCGCCTTCCACGCCGTAGCTGCGCGGCGGGCGGGAGCCGGGCGTGGAGCCGCCGCTGCCCGCGAGGAGCGTGGCGACCTGCTTGCCCAGCGTGGCGTCGGAGATGGTGTCCGCCGAGGTGGAGGGGCTCTTGTGGCCGGCGGTCGCGGGGCTGTCGCCGTCCTCGAGAGAGGCCAGCAGGGCGGAGCCCAGTCCGAGCACGGCCGCGGCGACGACCGCTCCCAGGGCAGCGAGCCTGCGGCGTCCGGAACGGTCACGCCTGGCGCCGTCCTTGCGGCCCGGGCCGGTGGAGAAGCGCCCGGCGCGGCCGGCGGGGCGGTCGGTCCGCGGCGATGTTTCACGTGAAACACGTGTCGTTTCACGTGAAACAGTGTGCGTGGGGGTCCCGGCCGGTGTGGCGGTGACGCCGTCGGGAGCGGCCGCCCCGACAGGAGCGGTTGCGCCCTCGTGAGTGGTTGTGTCGTCGCGAGCGGTTGCGTTGAGCACGGCTTCCGCGGCGAGCGCGGCGTCGATCCGGCGGGCGACGCCGTCCGGCATGCGCGGTGGGCCCGGCACGGTTCCCAGCAGCCCGCGGATCTCCTCCAGCGAGGCGTGGACGTCGGCGCACAGCGGGCATCCCTTGAGGTGCCGGCGCAGGTCCGCGCTCCGCTCCGGAGGCAGCAGTCCTTCGGTGAGGTCGGAGATCTCGGCGACGTCCGGGTGCCCGGCCGTGTCCGTCGGGGAAGTCACGCTCGCCCACCTCCGCCCTTCACAGCAGTCGAATCGCTCGGCCCCGCGTCGGCGGGTCCCGCCTTGTGCGGACCCGCTGCGGGTGGGACGGATGTCCCCCGCACCCGGTTCCGTTCCCCGTCCTGCCGCTTTTCTCCCCTGCCGCCTTCCGGCCGCAGGTGGGTGAGCAACGGCAGGAGTCTGGCTCTGCCGCGGGCACATCTGCTCTTCACGGTGCCGACGGGCACGTCGAGGATGCGGGCGGCCTCTGCCACGGGGTAGCCCTGCATGTCCACCAGGACCAGCGCGGCACGCTGGTCGGGCGGAAGGGTGCCCAGGGCCTCGACCAGCTGGCGGTGCAGGTCGTGGCGCTCGGCCGGAGCGGAGGCGGACTCGTGCGGCTCCAGGAGCTGCTCCAGGCGCTCGGTGTCGTCCACGGGGGACGTCCTGCGCGAGGCCGCCTTGCGGGCACGGTCCAGACAGGCGTTCACCGTGATGCGGTGCAGCCAGGTGGTGACCGCGGACTGGCCGCGGAAGGTGTGAGCGGCTCGGTAGGCGGAGACGAGCGCGTCCTGGACGGCGTCGGCGGCCTCCTCGCGGTCCCCCAGCGTGCGCAGCGCCACCGCCCAGAGCCGGTCGCGGTGGCGCCGCACGAGCTCGCCGAAAGCGTCGGGATCACCGTCGGTGTGGCGGGTGAGCAACTCGCCGTCGCTCACCCCGTCGTATCCGGCGCCCTCCGCCATCGGGCCTCTCCCCCTCCCGGGCGGTCAGCCCGTGAACTTCACGTCGGTGACGGCCTGCTTGTAGCCGGCTCCGCTGTAGTCGTCCTGGGGTGCATGGGGAACGTCCGTGATCCACAGCAGCACGTACCGCGTCTTCACCGACTTCGGCGCCTTCACCGTGAGAGAGGTGCCGCTCGTGGTGGCGGTTCCGATTTCCTTCATGCCGCTGACCGTGGTCGACGGGGACAGTGAGTCGGTGGCGTAGAGGTGCACCGTCGTGTGATCACCGGCGTAGCGCAACCCTATCGACACGGACGCCACCGTCTGTGCCGAGCCGAGGTCGTAGACGATGCCGACGCCCGGCTTGTACGGAGCCAGCTTCGGTCCGTCCCGGTAGCTCTTGCTGCGCCAGTACGTGGAGCTGTTGCCGTCGTATGTGTTGCCGACGTCCTCGGGGGCCTGGGCGTCGCCGCTCTCGACGTACTCCCGGGCACCCTGGATGGCAAGCGGCTTCGGAACCCTGGACTTCTGGCCGTTCCTGTCGTTGCCGTCCGTCGTCTGCGTCTGGTCCTGCTGCTCCGAAGAGCCGCCCTTGTCCATCAGAGCGTCCGCCAGCTGCCAACTGCCCAGTCCCAGCGCGGCGATGAGGAGCGCGGAGACAGCCCACTTCAGGACGCGGCCGGTGCGGCTCTGCAGCGGTGGCGGCGGGGCCGGCACCGGTTGGGTGGCGCCGGGGAGCGGCGTCTGACGGCCGTAGCCGCCCTGCTGGTAGGTGGTGCTCTGGTAGTCGGGCGGTGCGGTGAACGCGGGCTCCGGCGGGCGGATGCGCGGCATCTCACCGATCGCCTTGACCAGTTCCTCGGGCGTGGTGCACGGCGACTCGTGGCGTGAGGCGGTGGCGCCGTCGTTGACCAGCGCGCGCATGGCGAGTTCGGACAGGCCGCGGTGGACGCCGGCGCGCACCTGGTCGGGAGCGATGAGCCCGACGTCCTTGGGCAGCCCGGACAGGCCGTAGGCGTCCGTCTCGTAGGGCCAGCGCTGGGTGAGCGCCGCGTACAGCAGGGCGCCGATCGCCTCGGTGTCGGTGCGCTGCGGGGTGTCGGAGCTGATGCCGCGCAACGCCGCGTTGACGGCCAGGCCGCGGATGCGCCACTGACCGGTGGAGGTGCGCAGTACGGCGTTGGGGTTCAGGCGCAGGTGGGCGAGGCCCTCGCGGTGGGCGGCGGCCATGGCGGCGGAGACCTGGCTGACCATCTGGTAGGCGTCGTGCGGCTCCAGCGGTCCGGTGGTCAGCAGCGTGCTGAGGTCGGTGGCGTCGGGGAGCCATTCGTGGACGACGTAGACGAGATCACTGTCCTCGACGGCGTCCAGGACCTGCACGAAGCGGGGGTCACCGAGCAGGGCGGCGGATCGGGCGGCGGCCAGGACGGATCGGGCCCGGGCGTGGTCCGCGGGCAGGACATGGACGCCGACGGCGCGACGGAGTTTCTCGTCGACCGCCCGCCAGCTGCTGAAACCGTCCAGACGGGTGACGCACTCCTCGAGACGGTAGCGTCTGGCGAGCTTGTGACCGCTGTGCAGTTCGGGGGCTGGGGCCGGTGCGGGCCGCTCGGTCGCACGGCTCGTCCGAGCCTCGTCGCTTTCGGTGTCCCGTTTCGGGTTCTTGGCCACCTCGTCGGCCGTGGACTGGTCCGCCTTGGCGGTCAGCGACTCCTCGTCGCTGTTGCCTGCCACGTCGACGGCAGCCGTGCTGGGTTCCGCCACCGTCGTTCCTGCCTCCCCATCCGTTGCGCGCTGTCCGACGCCGAAACCAATTGTGCCCACAGTCCGTCGCTCTGCACGACACGCGGCGGCGGACGATGGTTGTGCGCGTACCCCCCTTCTCAGCGCCCCAGGCGCCCGCGGATCTGGCCCACGAGCGAGTTGAGTTCCTCGATGCGCATGCGGCGCGCGGCCAGGAAGAAGACGCCGAACAGGACCACTCCACCGGCCAGCAGCGCGGCGAAGGAGCCGACGACGCCCTGACCGAGCGTGCGGCTGATGCCGTAGCAGGCGGCGCCGCTGAGCAGCGCGGCCGGCAGCGAGGCGATGCACAGGCGGGCGTAGGTGCGCAGCACCCGGGCCCCGTCGAGGTCGCCGCCGAGGCGCTTGCGCAGCCGGTTCCAGGCGACGCCGACGCCGATCGCGTAGGCGATGCCGTAGGCGGCGGCCATGCCCACCACGGACCAGCGGGCCGGCATCAGGTAGTAGCACAGGCCGGACAGGCCGGCGTTGCCCGCGGCGACGATGACCGTGTTGTAGAAGGGGGTGCGGGTGTCCTCGTAGGCGTAGAAGGCGCGCAGCACGACGTACTGGACGGAGTACGGAATCAGGCCGAGGCCGAAGGCCATCAGCATGTAGCCCATGTTGGTGGCGGCGCCGGTGCCGGAGCCGCCGAAGACGAGCGTGCACATGGGGATGCCGAGCGCGACGAACCCGAAGGCGACGGGCACGATCGCGACAGCCGTGGTGCGCAGCCCCTGGGAGATGTCGTCACGGACGGCCCCGGTGTCGCCCTCGGCGGCCGAGCGGGAGATGCGCGGCAGCAGCGCGGCCATGAGGGAGACGGTGATGATGGCCTGCGGCAGACCCCAGATCAGCTGGGCGTTGGCATAGGCGCTGAAGCCGGTGCCGTCGATCTTGGTGTCCTTGACGGCGGCGGTGGCCAGCTGGGTGACGACGAGGGCGCCCGCCTGGTTGGCGAGGACGAACAGCACCGTCCACTTGGCGAGCATCGCGGCCTTGCCCAGGCCGTGGCCCCGCCAGTCGAAGCGCAGCCGCAGCCGGAACCCGCTCTCCCGCAGGTAGGGGATCATCGCCAGCGCCTGGACGACCATGCCGAGCAGGATGCCGACGCCCAGGAGCCGCTGGCCCTCCGGCGGGATGTTCGTGACGGTCATGCCGGAGTGGTGGGCGGTGCCGTACACCCACAGGAACAGACCCAGCGTCACGATGATGACGATGTTGTTCAGCACCGGCGTCCACATCATGGCGCCGAACCGGCCGCGTGCGTTGAGGACCTGACCCATCACCACGTGGATGCCCATGAAGAAGATCGAGGGCAGGAAGTAGCGGGTGAAGGTGACGGCGACCTCGTTGGCCTGGGGGTCGTTGGCGATTCCGTTCGACAGCACCCGCACCAGCAGCGGCGCGGCGAACACGGCGAGGGCGGTGAGCGCGGCGAGCGCCACCATCACCAGGGTCAGCAGCCGGTTGGCGTAGGCCTCGCCGCCGTCGTCGTCCTCCTTCATCGCGCGCACGAGCTGCGGCACGAAGACGGAGTTGAGGCCGCCGCCGACGGTGAGGATGTAGATCATTGTCGGGAGCTGGTAGGCGACCTGGAAGGTGTCGCCGAGCAGGGCGGTGCCGAGCGCGGAGACGATCAGCGCGGAGCGGACGAAGCCGGTGAGGCGGGAGACCATCGTGCCGGCCGCCATCACGGCGCTGGACTTCAGCAGGTTGGAGGCGCGCCCGCCCTTTGTGGCGGCGGGTGCGGCGGCCGGGGCGGGCTGCTCGTCGGCCAGTGCCTGGCCCGCGGCGGGTGCCTGGGCGCCGGCGGCCGCCTGGGCCGGCGCGGCGGGTGCGGCCGGTCCGGGCACGTGCGGGGAGGCGTGGGCGGCGGGGCCGGTCTGCTGCGGGTAGCCGCCGTAGCCGGGAACGCCGCCCTGCTGCGGGTAGCCGTCGTAGCGGGGCGCGTTGCCCTGGTGCTGGTCGGGGAAGCCGCCCTGGCGCTGCTGCGGGTCCGGGTGGTCGCCCGGCTGCGGTGAGGAGCCGGCCTGCTGCGGCTGGAAACCGGCCTGCTGCTGGTCGTGGAAGAGATGTGCGAAGGCGTCCGGTTCGTGGCGCTGCTCGCCGGCCTGGGTGACGAGGTCGTCGACGCCGACGTACTGCGTGGTGCGCGGGTCGTCTCCGTACGGCAGGTGCCGGGTGGGGCCCTCGGGCTCCGGCGCCGGGGTCTGCGCCCACACCCGCGGGTCGGGTGCGTACGGCGACCGGGGCGGCTGCCCGTACAGGGACTGCCCGCGTTCCTGGGCGCCCGGGTGCGGCGGGTGGGCGGCACGGTCGTGGAGCGCCCCGGCGGCCGGGTCCTGCGCGGTGAGGTCCTGCCCCCGGTAGGCGTCCTGGCCGTAGACGTCAGACTGACGGGGCGGCACCTGGCCCTGCCCGGCGGGGTCCTCGGGGTGCGGGGAGGACGCCTGGCCGTGCTGCGGCGGCGGCACCCGGCCGGGCTCGGGCTGCGGCCCCTCGGGCCGGCCCGAGTTGCCCACGGCCTGGCCGCGGTGACCGTCGTACGGCGCGTTCATGCTTACCCCACCTCATCGTCCCGGGCCGACCGGCCACGACTTCCTCAACGGTCCACTCTCTCACCCGTGGCGGACGGGCCTACGTTTTCCGCTGCGGTGTTCGGAGCCGGGTCACTCGGCTGCTGCGGGTCGTTTGCCCGGGAGCCGGCCCGCGACTCCCGCGCGGAACCACTGGCGGTGCCCTCGGGTTCCTCCACCGTCCCGGGGGTCCCGGCCGCCGCGTCCGGCCCGCTCTTCGCGGCCTCGCGGGCCGCCGCGCGCTTGCGCTGGGTGTACATGCGGAACCCGGCGAGGACGAGCAGCAGCACGCCGCCACCGATCACCAGCATGACCGCGGGCGTGACCTCGGTCACCCGCACGTCGAAGCTGACGCGGTCACCGTAGGCCCGGCCGTCCTCCGTGTACAGCTGGGCGACCACGGTCACCGGGCCGTTGGCCTTGGCGGTCGTGGTGAACTTCACGGACTGGCTGTGCCCGCCCGCGACCTGCACCGGCTGTTCCTCGTACGGCTTGCCGTCGATCCTGAGGCGGGTGGGGTTGGTGGAGGTGAGCCGCAGCACCAGGTGGTCGACGCCCTGCACCAGCTGGTTCTGCACGGTGACGGGGATCGTGGCGCTCCGTCCGGAGAGCTTGGTCTCGGACTTGTCGATCAGCCTGACCTGGCCGGAAAGCTCGTCGATGTAGCTCTTCACGCCGTCGCGGAAGCTCGTGGCCAGGGCGGGGCGGGTGCGCCACGACGTGGCCATCTCCCGGTTCATCGCCCGCCCGAACGGCGTGACGACGCGTGACTGGTCGGTGAGGACGGACTTGAAGTGGTCGACCTTGTCCTGCGTGGCGGCGATCTGCTCGAAGGCCGAGCGCGGCAGCTCCTGGCGGCGCAGCGAGGAGGGGTAGGCGGAGGAGGACGGGACCTTGGTGGTGGCGCCGGAGTCCGGCTTGGCCTTGGCGGCCGCGGACAGGTCCTGCGGCTGCGACCAGGTGCCGTCCTGCAGCGCGGCCAGCGCCGCGGCCATCGCCTGCGCCTGGCCGGCCGTGGGCGTGCGCTGCGGGGCGACGACGACACTGCGCTGCCTGTTCGTCTGCAGGTTCAGGGTGAGGCTCTGGGCGAGGAACCGCTGCACGGCCAGGGTGGCGTTGCCGGCGTTCGTCAGGTCGCCCTGGAACGCCGTCGACAGCCGGGCGTCCGCGACGACGGCGGTGACGCCGCCACCGATCGGGCGGGCGGCGGAGGGCGTGTAGGACAGGGCGCCGGTCTCCTTGAGGCTGTCGCTGCGGGCGATGACCTTGTCGGCGCCGGCGGAGGTGGCGACCTTGACGATCGACGGGTCGACCGCGCCGTCCACGGGCCAGGCGAAGTCCGTGTCCGGCTTCACGTGCAGCACCGTCTCCACGGTGCCGGCGGCGACGTCCGTGGCGTCCTTGAGCTGGCTGAGGGAGCCGGTGACACTCGTGCCGTTGTGGGCGAGGGAAGCCAGGTCGGGGTCGGCGAAGGGCAGCGCGACGACCTCCTTGCCGACCACCGCCTTCTGCAGTTCGGCGAGCCACTGCCTGGCGAGCTCCTGATGGGTGCCGGCGACGGGGGTGCCGTCCGCCCCCTGCACCTGATAGCTGCGGGTCATCGCGTCGACGGACGCCAGCAGGTCCGGGTCGATCACCCAGGTGACGTCCAGGTTCTCGCCGAGGCTCAGCATCTGGTCCAGGCGGCCGCCCGGCGCGATCTCCTTGGCGAGGTCGTCGTTGAGGAAGACCGGTGTCTGCTGTTCGCCGGGCCCCGTCTCGGCCGTCATGTGGACGGTGGAGACCAAGGGCCACAGGAACGTCGTTTTCGTCTTCGCGTCGGCCTCGTCGGGCTGCCACGGCAGGAACGTGCGCCGGATGCCCAGCACCTGCTTCCAGGGCTGTGCGGTGGTCTCCCCGGAGACCGAGACGGCGAGCTGGTAGACGCCGTGCCTGCCCAGGTGCAGTTTGTCGACCGGTACGGAGATGCTGAAGTGCTGGGCGACGCCCGGGGTGAGCCGGTCGAACTTCTGGGTGTACTTTCCGCCGATCTCCGTACCGTCGGATCCGGGTGCGAAACCGGTGCGCCGCGCGGCGTCGTCGATCGCGGACCGGCTGCTCAGCGAGGGGCCCACCCGCAGACTTACGTGGGCGTCGGTGACCGCCCGCCTGCCGTTGTTGGTCACCGTGCCGGAGACGGTGAGCGTGTCGCCGTCGGTGGGGGCGCCGGGGCTGAGCGAGTCGAGGGAGACGGACACCGTGCGCGAGCCGGAGGCGGTGGCCCGGGCCGTCGCCTGTCCGGCGGCCTGGGCGGGAGCGGAGGCGGGCAGCTGCAGCAGAGCCGCCAGCAGGGGCGCGCCGGTGAGCAGCGCCCCGGCACGCCGCAGCCACCGGCGGGCAGGAGAGGGACTGGTCCCCTGGAAGTCTGCCGCCTCGGCCACGCGCTCGCCCGTCCCTCGTTCAGTGGTCGTCGGAATGTGCGTCCCCGCATGGTAACGATGCGCGCTGAACGGAAGTGCCGGGGACCGCCCCCACAAGATCGAGCGGTGCCGGCCGTCGTCCTGAATGCGCCCCTGTCGTGCGGAGCACAGGGATACGCCGTGAGCGCGGTGCTTGCGCCGTATTCATAGGTATTCAGGGCAGATGTCCATGCCGCCGTGCAGGGATACGCCGTACGAGGTAGGGCGCCTGATGCGCGCTCGCCGAGCGAGACATCCTTCTCACGCGCCTCTGCCGCATCTGTACCGCCGTACGGTCCATGCGTCACCTCTCTATAGGGCGCGCTGGCGCCGGCCTGCGGCACGTACCCTTTTCTGTTGTGCCGAACGCCAATGAAGACACTTCTCCTGCCCTGAGCCGGGCGCAGCAGCGCGCGGTGAGCGAACTGCTGCGGGTGGCGCCTGTCGCCGACGACCTCGCCCGCCGCTTCCGGGACGCCGGGTTCTCCCTCGCCCTGGTCGGCGGCTCCGTCCGTGACGCGCTGCTGGGCCGGCTCGGCAACGACCTGGACTTCACGACCGACGCGCGCCCCGAGGACGTGCTGAAGATCGTGCGGCTGTGGGCGGACGCCGTGTGGGAGGTCGGGATCGCCTTCGGCACGGTGGGCGCCCAGAAGGCCGGCTACCAGATCGAGATCACCACCTACCGGTCGGAGGCCTACGACCGCTCCTCCCGCAAGCCGGAGGTGTCCTACGGCGACTCCATCGAGGAGGACCTGGTCCGCCGCGACTTCACCGTCAACGCGATGGCCGTCGCGCTGCCGGAGAAGGAGTTCATCGACCCGCACGGCGGCCTCGACGATCTCGCGGCACGGGTCCTGCGCACGCCCGGCACGCCGGAGGCGTCCTTCTCCGACGATCCGCTGCGCATGATGCGCGCCGCGCGGTTCGCCGCCCAGCTCGACTTCGAGGTGGCGCCGGAGGTCGTGCGGGCCATGACGGAGATGGCCGGCCGCATCGACATCGTCTCCGCCGAGCGGGTGCGTGACGAGCTGAACAAGCTGATCCTCTCCGCGCACCCCCGCAAGGGGCTGACCCTGCTGGTCGACACCGGCCTCGCCGAGCGTGTGCTGCCCGAGCTGCCCGCCCTGCGGCTGGAGTCCGACGAGCACCACCGCCACAAGGACGTGTACGAGCACACACTGATCGTCCTGGAGCAGGCCATCGCGCTGGAGGAGGAGGGCCCCGACCTCACCCTGCGGCTGGCCGCGCTGCTGCACGACATCGGCAAGCCGAAGACCCGCCGCTTCGAGAAGGACGGCCGGGTCTCCTTCCACCACCACGAGGTGGTCGGCGCCAAGATGACCAAGAAGCGGATGACGGCGCTGAAGTACTCCAACGAGCTGGTCAGGGACGTCTCCCGGCTCGTCGAACTCCACCTGCGCTTCCACGGGTACGGAACCGGCGAGTGGACGGACTCCGCCGTGCGCCGTTACGTCCGCGACGCCGGTCCCCTCCTGGAGCGCCTCCACAAGCTGACCCGCTCCGACTGCACCACGCGCAACAAGCGCAAGGCGGCGGCGCTCTCCCGTGCCTACGACCACCTCGAGGAGCGCATCGCCCAGCTCAAGGAGCAGGAGGAGCTCGACGCGATCCGCCCCGACCTCGACGGAAACCAGATCATGCAGATCCTGGGCATCCGGCCCGGCCCTGCCGTGGGCCGCGCCTACAAGCACCTGCTGGAGCTGCGTCTGGAGAACGGGCCGATGGGCCAGGAGGCGGCGACGCAGGCACTGAAGGAGTGGTGGGCGGCACAGCAGAACTGAGCCGCGAGACGGCGGAATGTTTCACGTGAAACGCCGCCTGGATGTGCCGGGGGGCGGTGTTTCACGTGAAACACCGC
>NZ_BMWH01000044.1 GCF_014651135.1 Streptomyces echinoruber | reverse complement strand
CGCCGCCCCCACACCGCGCGGCGCACTGCCGCCCACCGCCACCACGGTCGCCACGGCGAAGTCACGCCCCTGCTCCACCCACCGGTGCAACTCCTCGGCGATGTCAAGCATGCCGGGCCTCCGCGGCGGCCCGCAGGACGCGGTCGGGCCGGATGGGCAGGTCGCGGTGGCGGACGCCGGTGGCGTGCCAGACCGCGTTGGCGACCGCGGCCGCGGCGCCGACGATGCCGACCTCGCCGATGCCCTTGATGCCGACGGGGTCGTCCGGGTCGGGGTCGTCGATCCAGTCCGCCTCCAGAAGCGGGACGTCGGCGTGCGTGGCGACGTGGTAGCCGGCGAGGTCGGCGCCGACGGGGACGCCGGAGGACGGGTCGCGCACCGCCTCCTCGTGCAGGGCCATCGAGATGCCCCAGACCATTCCGCCGAGGAACTGGCTGCGCGCGGTGAGCGGGTTGACGATCCGGCCGGCCGCGAAGATGCCGAGCATGCGCCGCACCCGCACCTCCCCGGTGGCGGTGTCGACGGCGACCTCGGCGAACTGGGCGCCGAAGGAGTGCCGTTCGGCCGCGGCGAGGGCGCCGACGGCCTCGGTGGTGTCCGACCGGGCCGTGATGCCCTGCGGGGGGATCGTGGCGCCGGGCACGAGCCGTTCGCGCAGTTCGGCCGCCGCGGCCCGGACCGCCCACGCCCAGGAGCGGGTGCCCGTGGAGCCGCCGGCGATCATCGCCGGGCCGAAGTCGCTGTCCCCGATCCGCACCCGGACCCGCTCCGGCGTCGTCCGCAGCGCGTCGGCGGCGACCAGGGTGATCGCGGTGCGCGCCCCGGTGCCGATGTCCGCGGCGCCGATCCGCACCGTGAAGGTGCCGTCCGCCTCGGCCGTCACCGCGGCCGTGGACGGGCCGGCACCGGCCGGGAAGGAAGCCGCCGCCGTGCCGGTGCCCAGCAGCCAGCGCCCGTCGCGGCGCCGGCCGGGGCGCGGGTCGCGCTCGGCCCAGCCGAACCGGCGGGCGCCCTCCCGGAAGCAGGCGAGCAGGTTGCGGCCGCTGAACGGCAGCCCGGAGACCGGTCCGTGCGTCGGTTCGTTGCGTGCCCGCAGCTCGATCGGGTCCAGGCCGCACTGCTCGGCGAGCTCGTCGAGCGCCGACTCCAGGGCGAAGGACCCCGGTGCCTCGCCCGGCGCGCGCATCCACGTCGGGGTGGGCCGGTTCAGGGCGACGACCAGGTTGGCGGTGTGGTGGGCGGCGGCGTCGTACATCACCCGGGCCGGGGCGGCGCCGGGCTCGACGAAGTCCTGCACGGTCGAGGTGGGGTTCAGGCAGCGGTGCTCCAGGGCCCGCAGTCGCCCCTCGGCGTCGGCGCCGAGCCGGACGCGCTGCACGGTGGGGCTGCGATGGCCGGCCAGTGAGAACATCTGGCGCCGGGTCATCACCACCCGTACCGGGCGCCGCAGGACGGTCGCGGCCATCGCGGCGGCCACCTGGTGGGCGCGCACGCCCTTGCTGCCGAAGCCGCCGCCGACGTGCTCGGAGCGCACCCGCACCGCGCCGGGGTCCAGCGAGAACATCTGCGCGAGCACGGACACCACCCAGGTCGACCCCTGGTTGGAGTCGAGGACCTCCAGCCGCCCGTCCTCCCAGCGGGCCGCCGCCGCGTGCGGCTCCATGGGGTGGTGGTGCTCCTCGGGGGTGGTGTACTCGGCGTCCACCACCACGGCGGACGCGGCGAGTTCGGCCTCCAGGTCGCCCTTCTCCGCCACGGCCGGCAGGTGGCCGTCGACCGGGCGGGCGTCGCCGCGGTCGGCGCGGAAGTCGAGGTCGGGCGGCTCCTCGTCGTAGTGCACGACGAGCGCCTCGGCGGCCTCCCGGGCCTGCTCGGGCGTCTCGGCGACGACCAGCGCCACCGGCCATCCGGCGTGCGGCACCCGGTCGTGCTGGAAGAGGACGGAGGTCGGTTCCGGGGGCACGCCCAGCATCGTGACGAAGTCGCCCCGGATGCGGGGGGCGTTGCCGTGGTGCAGCACGGTGAGCACGCCGGGCATCGCGAGCACCGGGCCGGTGTCCACCGCCCGGATGCGGCCCCGGCCGACGGTGGACAGCACCAGCCAGCCGTGGGCGAGTTCGGTGAAGGGGTGGTCGGCCGCGTACCGGGCGGCGCCGGTGACCTTGTCGCGGCCCTCGACGCGGGTGTGCGCGGTGCCGACGGCCTGCCGCAGTTCGGGAGTGGTGGTCATCGGGCGGCCTCCTCGGCGAGTTCGGTCAGCACGGCCACCAGCAGGTTGCGCATCAGGGTCACCTTGTATCCGTTGTGCGGCAGCGGCCTGGCCGCCGCCAGTTCGGCGTCGGCGGCCGCGGCGAAGGTGTCGGCGCCGGCCGGGGCGCCGGCCAGCCGGCGCTCGGCGGCGCGGGCCCGCCACGGTCGTGACGCGACCGCGCCGAGCGCCAGGCGCACGTCGTGGACGACGCCGTCGCGGACGTCGAGCGCGGCGGCGACCGAGCCGAGGGCGAAGGCGTACGAGGCGCGTTCGCGCACCTTCCGGTAACGGGAGTGGGCGGCCACCGGGGCGGGCGGCAGGGTGACGCCGGTGATCAGGGCGCCCGCCGGCAGGGCGGTCTCCCGGTGCGGGGTGTCCCCCACCGGCAGGTACAGGTCGGCGAGCGGCAGCTCTCCCCGCCCGTCGGCCGTTTCGTAGTGGACGACGGCGTCGAACGCGGTCAGCGCCACGGCCATGTCGGAGGGGTGGACGGCCACGCAGTGCTCGGAGGCGCCGAGGACGGCGTGGTTGCGGTGCTCGCCCGTCAGGGCGGGGCAGCCGCTGCCGGGGAGGCGCTTGTTGCACGGCTGGGTGACGTCGGTGAAGTAGCCGCAGCGGGTGCGCTGCAGCAGGTTGCCGCCGACCGTGGCCATGTTGCGCAGCTGCCCGGAGGCGCCGGCCAGCACCGCCTGGGCGAGGGCCGGGTAGCGGCGGCGGACCTCGGGGTGGGCGGCGAGGTCGCCGTTGGTGACGGTGGCGCCGATGCGCAGGCCGCCCTCGGGGGTGGACTCCACCGTGTCCAGGGGGAGTTCGCGGATGTCGACGAGCCGGGCGGGCCGCTCGACGCCGGTCTTCATCAGATCGACGAGGTTGGTGCCGCCGCCGAGGAACGCGGCGTGCGGGTCGGCGCCGAGCAGGGCGACGGCGCCGGCCACGTCGCGGGCGCGCTGGTAGGCGAACTCCCTCATGCCGCCGCCTCCTCGGCCTGCTGTCCGGATGCGGCGGCGCGGGCGACCGCTTGGACGATCGACACGTACGCGCCGCAGCGGCACAGGTTGCCGCTCATCCGTTCCCGGATCTCCTCGTCGGTCAGCGGCGGCGGGCCCGCCTCGGGCCGGACGTCGGCGGTGGCGGCGCTCGGCCAGCCCGCCGCGTGCTCCCGCAGCACCGCGACGGCCGAGCAGATCTGGCCCGGGGTGCAGTAACCGCACTGGAAGCCGTCGAGGTCGAGGAACGCCTGCTGCACGGGGTGCAGTCGCTCGCCGTCGGCGATGCCCTCGACGGTGGTGATCTCGCGGTCCTCGGCGGCCACCGCGAGCTGCAGGCAGGACACCGTCCGGCGGCCGTCGACGAGGACGGTGCAGGCGCCGCACTGGCCCTGGTCGCAGCCCTTCTTGGTGCCGGTCAGGTCCAGGCGCTCACGCAGGGCGTCGAGCAGGGTGGTGCGGTGGTCGACGGTCAGGGTGTGCTTCTCGCCGTTGACGTGCAGGGTGATGGCACTGAACGTCGGTGCGGCCATGATCAGCCTTCTTTCGCGGGTCCGGTGGGCGTCGCGGGGACGGGCCGGCGGGGCGGGGCGGACGGATCGGTCGGAAGGATCGGAAGGATCGGAAGGATCGGTCGGAAGTGGGGGCCGGGGGGTGACAGGGGGCGCGGAACGCGCAGGATGGACGTGCGGGATGCGGGAGGGACCCCGGGACCGGCGGCCGCGGGCGCCGGTCCGGCCGTGCCCACCGCTATCGTGGAGTCAACCGGACAACTGTCCGCTCACTGAAAACGTAGTGGACAGCTGTCCGGTTAGCAAGGGCGGGATTCGGCCGCGGGCCGCGAGGAGGACGAGTGCACAAGAAGGACGCACCCCTGCGGTCCGACGCCCAGCGCAACCGCGAGCGCATCCTGCAGGTGGCACTGACCGAGCTGACGCGCTGCGCGGACACGCCGCTGAGCGTGATCGCCAGGAAGGCGGGCGTCGGGCAGGGCACCTTCTACCGCAACTTCCCCAACCGCGAGGCCCTCGTCCTGGAGATCTACCGGCACGAGATGCAGCAGGTCGCCGACCACGCGGCCCACCTGCTGGAGACCTGCGAGCCCGACCGCGCCCTGCGCGCCTGGATGGACCGCCTGGCCCGCTTCGCCATGACCAAGGCCGGCCTCGCGGACGCCATCCGCCAGGCCACCAGCGCCCCCGGCAGCCCCGCCAAACCCGGGCACACCCCCGTCACCGACGCCGCCGAGCTCCTGTTGCGCAGCGCCGAGCGGGCGGGCGCGATCCGTCCCGGCGTCACCGTGGAGGACTTCTTCCTGGCCATCGCCGGCCTCTGGCAGCTCGACCCGGACGGCGACTGGCAGCCGCAGGCCGCGCGCCTGCTGGACTTGGTGATGGACGGCCTGCGGACGAAAGCGCCCGGCCGCCCGTGACGGGACGGCGCGGGGCGGCACGGGGCGGCACGGAACGGCGCAGGGCGTTACGGAACGGCACGGGTGGCACGGGCGGCGGCACGGGACGGCGCAAACCGGACGGCGCAAACCGGACGGCGAACTTCCAGGGACAGCCATCGCAACGCACGGCGCGCGTTGCCGCCCCGTCCGCGCCTGCTCCTGGCTCGTCCCCATGGACGACGCCTGCTGGAACCCCGACGTTCCCTGCCATCCGCCCGTGCTCGACGCGGTGCCGCCGAACTGCGGCGAGGCCCTGGACGTCGGCTGCGGCGACGGGCTGCTGGCGCGCCGGCCGGCGGCGCGGGCCGGCGACGGACTTGCGGATCTGGTGCATCGCCGTGGTCGGGGGTCCTCGTCCCCCACGGCCTCCACCGGCCGCGTGACCGGGACGACCCGGCCGGCCTCCAGGAGCAGCATCATCAGGACCCGTTCGTCGACGGGGCCGCCGAGCCGCAATCGCCGGTCCCCCTCCCACGCTTCCAGGGGGCCGAGGACGTTGAACCGCACGTCGTGGTGATCCGGGGCCGGCTGCATGGTCTGTGCTCCCCATCATCCGCCGCGCCGGCCGGGGAGCGCCGCGGCGCGGCGACACCCGGGTGGGGGCCGGCTTCTCCCAGCCCCCTGCCCACGCACGGCGGTCTTCCCTGCGGGAGGCGTCGCGGTTCCAGGTGAAGTCCCATGGAGCTGGGTGAAGTTCCACGGAGCGCGACGACGCGACGTGCCGGAGGCCCCTGTGCGGGGCCTCCGGCACGCGGAAGGCGGCCGGCCGACGCCGGGTCAGACGGCCCAGGCCGGCAGGTCGGTGACGGTGACGACGCAGGCGGTGCAGATCCAGCCGGGGCCCTGGGAGATCAGCAGCACGTGGTCGCCCGGGCCGACCTCGCGGGTGCGCACCAGGTGCTCCAGGGTGATGAAGACGTCGGCGCCGCCCACGTGCCCGACGGCCCGGCCGAAGTCCCAGGCGGACTTCTCCATGGGCAGGCCGAGCGGCAGCATCACCGAGTACTCGATGATCCGGCCGTCCATGTTGATCGGTACGACCTTGGCGAGGTCGGCGGCGTTCAGGTCGGCGTCGACCAGGGCCCGCTGGACGATGCCGAGGTTGAAGTAGGTGAGCTTCTCCAGCGTCTCCGACAGGGGCAGCTCGGTCTCGGTGAAGCGCGTGGCGCGCTCGGCCATGTCGTCGGTGTGCTCGTCGCCGGTGAGCAGCAGCGGCCCGTCGCCGCGGTGCCACTTCTCCAGCTCGGGCAGGATGCCCGCGTGCAGGGAGCGCACCCGGGCGAAGCCCTGCTCGGCGCTGAGCAGCACGGCGGCGGCGCCGTCGGAGAGGAAGTAGCCCTGGCCGTAGCCCTTCCACCGGTTGACGTCGGGGCCGGAGAAGTTCTCCGCCGAGGTCAGCAGGGCGGCGGTGTGGCCGGCGGCGCCGGTGAGCTGCCCGATGGCCACCTCCAGGCCGCCGAGCATGCCGTTGCAGCCCTGCCGCAGGTACAGCGACGAGGTGTCCGCCAGGCCCAGTTCGCGCAGGATGTAGCCGGGCGGGTAGGAGCCCTGGGGGCCCTGGTAGTGCACGGCGCTGTGCACGTGGGTCGTGATCTCGTCGGGGTCGAGCTTCGACCGGTCCAGGGCGGTGCGGGCCGCCGACACCGCCATGTCGACGGCGGGTGTGTCGCCGGCGATGTGGGTGCCGGTGAGTCCGTTCGCCTCCACGGTCTCCTTCTCGACGAGGCCCGCCGCCACGGCGTCCTCGGCGCTCGCCCATTCCAGCAGTACGACTCCGAGCGAGTCGATGTGGACGTTCTCCACCCTCATGCGGGATCTCTCCGTTTCCGCCTGGCCGCAACGGCGATTCAGGCGAGCAGTTCCTTCGTCAGGTACCGGGCCAGCTCGGCGGGCGTGTCGTGTTCGAACACCACCGTGGTGGCCAGGTTCAGCTTGGTGTCGGCGGCGAGGGCGTTGCGCAGGTTCAGTGCGGTCAGCGAGTCGAAGCCGAGCCCGCGCAGCCGTGCCGTGACGTCCACGGCGTCGGGCGAGGAGTGCCCGAGCACCGTGGCGATGTGCCCGCGCACCAGGTCGGTGACGGTCTGCCGGCGCTCCTCCTCGGTCATCGCGGCCAGCCGGTGCTTCAGTTCGGTGGCCTCGGCCGGGGCGTTGCGGGCTGCGGGGCGGGCAGCGGCGGGCAGCAGGCCGCGCAGGGCGGCGGGGGCCTCACCGGCCCGGGCCCGCTCCCGCAGCACGGCCGGGTCCAGGTGGGCGGCGACGGTCAGGGGCCGTGCGGCCGCGCGGGCCGCGTCCAGCAGGTGCAGGCCCTGCCCGACGGGCAGCGGCCGTATGCCGCGGCGCGCCATGCGCTCGCGGTCGGCGTCCGCCAGCCGGCCCTCCGGTCCGCCGGTCGCCTCCCACAGTCCCCAGGCGATGGACGTGGCGGGCACCCCCTGGGCGCGGGCGCGGTGGGCGAGCGCGTCGAGGAAGGCGTTGGCCGCCGCGTAGTTGCCCTGGCCCTGGCCGCCGAGGACGCCGGCGACGGAGGAGAACAGCACGAACTGGGTCAGGCCGGCGTCGCGGGTCAGCTCCAGCAGGTTCACCGCCGCGTCCGCCTTGGGCCGCAGCACCGCGCTGAGGCGTTCGGGGGTGAGGGAGGGCAGGACGCCGTCGTCGAAGACGCCCGCGGTGTGCAGCACCGCCCGCAGCGGCCGGTCGGCCGGGATCGCGGCCAGCAGGTCGGCGAGGGCGGCGCGGTCGCCGGCGTCGCAGGCGGCGACGGTGACCTGCGCGCCCAGCGCGGCCAGTTCGTCCCGCAGGTCGGCCGCTCCGGGCGCCGCCATCCCCTGACGGCTCGTCAACAGGAGGTGGCGTACGCCGTGTTCGGCGACGAGGTGGCGGGCGACCGCGGAGCCCAGGGTGCCGGTGCCGCCGGTGATCAGGACGGTGCCGCGGCCGTCGGCCGGCGGCGGCGCGGCCCCGGGTACGGCGGCGGGGCGGGCCAGCCGCGGCACGCGGGCCGTCCGCCGGCGCAGCGCCCACTGGGGCTCGTCGCAGCGCACGGTCTTCAGCAGGGTGCGCCAGGACGTCTTGCCGGCGTCGGTGTCCACCAGCAGGAAGCGGCCGGGGAACTCGGTCTGGGCCGAGCGCACCAGGCCCCACACCGCGGCACCGGCCGGGTCGGGCCCGGCCTGCTCCTCCGGCCCGTCCGCCACCGGTACCGCACCCCGGGTGAGGAACACCAGCCGCCCGCCCTCGAACGCGGGCCGCGCCACCCAGGTCTGCGCCAGGGCCAGGGCGCGGCGCGTGGTGTCGTGGACGGCGCCGACGAGCGCGTCGCCCCGCGCGCCGTCCGGGGCGGGCGCGCAGGTGGCGACGACCACCTCGGGGGCGGCCCGGCCGGCGGCGACGGCCGCGGCCAGCGCGTCCAGGTCCGGGTAGGCCTCGGCGTACTGGCCGGCCGACATCAGCCCGGAGCGCGCGCGCAGCGGGTCCTCGCCGACCACCGCCCAGGTCGCGGGCGCCGCCGCGGGCGCGGCGGCGAGCAGCGCGTCGGGGTCGGTCTCGGTCCACTCCACGGTGAACAGCGCGTCCTGCTGGGCGGCGGCCGCCGCCCGGACGGCGTCGCGGGAGACCGGCTCGCGGGTCAGGGAGTCCACCGTCAGCACGGGCGCTCCCGTGGCGTCGGCGGCGCGCACCAGGAACGTGCCGTCCTGGCGGGCCGTGATGCGTACCCGCAGCACGGCGGCCCCGGTGGCGTGCAGGGACACTCCGCGCCAGACCGGCCGCCAGGAGCCGGCGGCGGGGGGCGGTGCGTCCTCGGCGCGCAGCGGGTGCAGGACGGCGTCGCCCAGCACCGGGTGCAGGCCGTGGCGGGCGGTGTCGTCGCGCAGCGCATCGGGTGCGGCGAGTTCGGCGAAGAGTTCGTCACCGCGCCGCCACACGGCCCGCACCACGCCTTCTCCCCCGGCGCCGGCCGTCCGGTCGGCGGGCAGCTCGGAGGGCGGCACCGGCTGCGCCTCGGCCGGGGGCCAGGCCTGAAGATCCCACGCGGGAGGCGGCCCGTCCGCGCCGAGCGTCCCGGTGGCGTGGCAGGTCCACGGCCGGCCCGCGGCCCGGTCGCCGCGCCGGGAGTGCACCGACACCGGCCGGCCGCCCGCCTCGTCCGGCTCGCCGACGGTGACGCGCAGCTGCACCGCGCCGGAGGCGGGCGGCAGCAGCGGAGCGTGCGTCACCAGGCTGTGCAGCCGCCGGCATCCGACGAAATCCCCTGCGGTGAGGGCGAGTTCCACGAACAGCCAGTCGGGGGCCGGCGTGGTGGCGTCGTCCCGGGCGGGCAGCAGCCACGGCTGCGCGCCGGCCGTGAGGCGTCCGGTGAACACCACGGCCGCGGAGTCGGGCAGTTCGACGGCCGCGCCGAGCAGCGGGTGCCCGGTCGCCACCGCGCCGCCGCCGAAGACGCCGCGGGAGGTGCCGGGCGTGGCCGTGAGCCAGTAACGGCCGCCCCGGAAGGGGTAGGTGGGCAGGCCGGGCGGGGGCGGGACGGGCCGCTGGTGCAGCGTGACGCCGTGGGCCCAGGCGCGGGCGACGGCCGCCCGCATCTCGCGCGGCCCGCCGTGGTCGCGGCGCAGCGTGTCCCGCACGGTGTACGCGGCGTCCGCGGGCAGCACCTGCTGCAGGGTCTGCTGCAGCGGCATGGTCAGCAGCGGGTGGGCGCTGACCTCCACGAAGGCCCGGTGGCCGTCGGCCAGCGCGGCGCGCACGGCGGTGTCGAACTCCACGGTGTGCCGCAGGTTGCGGTACCAGTAGCCGGCGTCCAGCTCCTCGCCGGCCACCGGGCCGCCGGTCAGGGACGAGTAGAAGGGGACGCGGGCGGCGCGGGGGGCGAGGGGGGCCAGGGCCGCCTCGAGGTCGTCGCGCAGCTCCTCGACGTACGGCGAGTGGGAGGCGTAGTCGACGGGGGCGCGGCGGGCCCGGACGCCGTGGGCGTCGCAGTGCTCCTGCAGCCGGTCCAGGTCGGCGGCCGGTCCGGAGACCACGGTGGCGGCGGGGCCGTTGACGGCCGCGACGCAGGCCCGGATGCCGAGTGCGCCGATCAGGTCGCGGGCCTCGCCGGCGTCCAGGGCGAGGGACAGCATGCCGCCGTCGCCCGCCAGCCGGGCGATGAGCCGGGAGCGCAGGGCCGCGACGCGGGCGCCGTCCTCCAGGGACAGTGCCCCGGCCACCACCGCGGCCGCGATCTCGCCCTGGGAGTGGCCGACGACGGCGGCGGGCTCGACGCCCGCCTCCTGCCAGGCGGCCGCCAGGGCCACCATCACCGCCCACAGGACCGGCTGGACCACGTCGACGCGGTCCAGTCCGGGCTGCCCGGGCTCCTGGCGCAGCACACCGGCCGGGTTCCAGTCCACGAAGGGCTCCAGCGCCCGCCCGCACTCGGCCAGCCGCCGCGCGAACGGCCCGTCCTCGTCGAGGAGTTCGCGCGCCATGCCGGGCCACTGCGAGCCCTGCCCGGGGAAGACGAGCACCGGGTCGCCCAGCACCGGGCCGGAGCCGGTGACCGCGCGCGCGTCGGCCGTGCCGGCGGCCACGGCGCGCAGGGCCGCGACCGTCTCCTCGCGGTCGGCGCCGGTGACCGCCGCGCGGTGCGCGAACACCGTGCGCGTCCCGGCCAGGGCCCGGGCGGCCCACTCCTGCGGTACGCCGGGGTGGCGCTCCAGGAAGTCCGCGACGTGGCCGGCCTGCGCCCGCAGCGCCTCCTCGTCCCGCGCCGAGACGACCAGCGGCAGAACCGCGCCGGGGGTGGCGCCGCCGGCCCGCCCGCCTTGTTCGATCCGTTCGGCGTGTTCGGCCCATTCGCCGTGTTCCGCGTGTTCGGCGTGTTCGTCGGCTTCCAGCACCACGTGGGCGTTGGTGCCGCTGGCGCCGAAGGAGGACACGGCGGCACGGCGCGGCCGCCCGGTCCGCGGCCACGGCGCGGCCTTCGTCAGCAGCCGGAGGCCGCCCTCGGCCCAGTCGACGTGCGGGGAGGGCGCGTCGACGTGCAGCGTGCGCGGCAGGACGCCGTGGCGCAGGGCCAGCACCGCCTTGATCAGGCCGGTGACGCCGGCGGCGGCCTGCGTGTGGCCGAGGTTGGACTTGACCGAGCCCAGCCACGCCGGGCTGTCCTGCGGCCGTTCCCGGCCGTACGTCGCCAGCAGCGCGCCGGCCTCGACGGGGTCGCCGAGGGTGGTGCCGGTGCCGTGGCCCTCGATCAGGTCCACGTCGGCCGGGGTCAGGCCGGCGTCGGCCAGCGCGGCGCGGATGACACGCTGCTGCGCGGGCCCGTTGGGTGCGGTGAGGCCGTTGGAGGCGCCGTCCTGGTTGATCGCCGAGCCGCGCACCACCGCCAGCACCGGGTGGCCGTGGCGGCGCGCGTCGGACAGCCGCTCCAGCAGCACCAGTCCGACGCCCTCGGAGAAGCCGGTGCCGTCGGCCGCGGCGGCGTAGGCCTTGCACCGGCCGTCGCCGGAGAGGGCGCCCTGGCGGCTGAACTCGACGAGCGCGGCCGGGGTCGCCATCACGGTGGCGCCACCGGCCAGGGCCATCGTGCACTCGCCGCGCCGCAGCGACTGCACCGCCAGGTGGATCGCGACCAGGGACGAGGAGCAGGCCGTGTCCACCGTCACGGCGGGGCCCTCCAGTCCGAGGGTGTAGGCGATGCGCCCGGAGGCGACGCCGGCGGCCACCCCGTTGCCGAGGTGGCCCTCGACGTCCTCCGGGACGGGGTCGCCGGGGCCGGGGCCGTAGCCGTTGTGCATCACGCCGGCGAAGACGCCGGTGCGGCTGCCGCGGAGCGTGGCCGGGTCGAGGCCGGCGCGTTCGAGGGTCTCCCAGGCGGTCTCCAGCAGCAGCCGCTGCTGCGGGTCCATGGCCAGGGCCTCGCGCGGCGAGATGCCGAAGAACGCGGCGTCGAACCGGTCCGGGTCGTCGAGGAACGCGCCCTGCCGGGCCGCGGAGGTGCCCGCGCCGCCCGGCCGTCCGTCGATCAGCCGGTCGAGGTCCCAGCCGCGGTCGGTGGGGAGCGGGCCGACGGTGTCGGTCTCCGCCAGCAGCAGTTCCCACAGCTCCTCCGGGGAGCGCACGCCGCCGGGCAGCCGGCAGCCCATCGCCACCACGGCGACGGGCTCGTCCGCCCCGGCCGCGGTGGCCTCGGACGCGCCGTCCGCCGGGCCGGTGCCGGGCGGGGTGCCGTCGAGGTGGGCCGCGAGCGCGCGGGGGGTGGGGTGGTCGTAGGCGAGCGCGGCCGACAGGCGGCGGCCGGTGGCGGCGGACAGGCGGTCGCGCAGGGCGACGGCGGCCAGCGAGGTGAAGCCGAGCGCGTGCAGCGCGCGGTCGGGGTCCACGTCGGCGGCGGAGGCGAGGCCGAGGACGTCCGCGACGGCGGTCCGCACCAGTTCCAGCGAACGCCCGCCGCCCGCCGGCCCGCCGGCGGGCGGCCCGGCCGGTGCGGGTTCCGGCCGGCCGGGGCCGGGGCGGGTGTCGGGCCGCTGCCGCACGGCGGGGTTCTCCAGCAGCAGCGTGCCGGTCAGGCCGGCCAGTCGCTGCCGGGCGATCTTCCCCGACGGGGTGCGGGGGATCGCGGCGACGGCGCGGAACTCGTCCGGCACCTTGAAGTACGACAGTTCGCGCCGGCAGGTGTCCAGCAGCAGCGCGGGGTCGACGCCGTCGGGGCCGGGGACGACGTAGGCGACGGGGACCTCGCCGAGCACGTCGTGCGGGCGGCCGGCCACCGCGGCGTCGGCGACGCCCGGCACCCGGGCCAGGACCTGCTCCACCTCCGTGGGGTGGATGTTCTCGCCGCCGCGGATGACGAGTTCCTTCACGCGGCCGGTGAGGGTGAGGAAGCCGTCGGCGTCCAGGCGGCCCAGGTCGCCGGTGCGGTACCAGCCGTCGGACAGCACCTCCCGGGTGGCTTCGGGGTTGCCGTGGTAGCCGAGCATGAGGGCGGGGCTGGAGACCCACACCTCGCCCTCCTCCCCCGGTGCGACCTCGGCGCCGCCGCGGGGGTCGGTCAGGCGCAGGGCGACCCCGGGCAGCGGGCGCCCGCAGGAGCCGGGCACCCGGGGTCCGCCGGGGGTGTGCGTGGTGATGGCGCCGCCCGTCTCGGTGCTGCCGTAGCTGTCGATCAGGCGGATGCCGAAGGCGTCCTCGAACGCGTCGTGCAGCGCCTGCGGGCAGGGCGCGCCGGCCGCCATGCACACGCGCAGCTCGGGCAGCGCGACGTCCTCCCGCCGGGCCACCTCGGTCATGCGGTGGTACAGCGTCGGCACGCCCACCAGGAACGTGGCGCGCTCCCGCGCGGCTGCCTCGACGACCTCGTCGGCGGCCGCGCCCTCCATGACGCGGGCCGTGGCGCCCACCGCCAGGACGCCCAGGACGCCGATGTTGTGGGACACGGCGTGGAACAGCGGCATCGGCCACAGCACCCGGTCGTCGGCGGACAGCCCGAGGAGAGGGGCGTTGCAGGCGGCCGTCGCCCACAGCGAGGTGCGCTGCGTGGACACCACGCCCTTGGGGCGGCCGGTGGTGCCGGAGGTGTAGAGCATCCACGCCGGCTCGTCCAGGCCGAGGTCGTCGCGCGCGGGCGCGGCCGGCTCGGTCGTGGCGAGGGTCTCGAAGCGGGGCACGTCCCGCGGCGCGTCGCAGGCCCCGGCCACCACGACGCGCACGCGGGCGCCGCCGTCCGTGGCGGCGAGCACCTGGGCGGCGCCGGACGCGCCCGTCAGAACCAGGACGGCGCCGCTGTCCCGCAGGTGGTGGGCGAGTTCGGCGTCCGAGCCGTGCGGGTCGACGGGGACGCCGACGGCACCGGCGCGGGCGACGGCGAGGTATCCCTCCACCATCTCCACCCGGTTGCCCAGGCGCAGCAGCACCCGGTCCCCGCGCCCGACGCCGAGGTCGGCGAGGTGGCCGGCCAGCCGGCGCGTGCGCTGCGCCAACTCCCCGTAGGTGACGGCCCGGTGGGCGTCCCGGAAGGCGACCTTCCCCGGAAGGCGGCGGGCATGGCGGTCGAGCAGCTCGTGCAGGGGCCGTATCAGCTCGGTACGCAACGTGTCACTCACGGTGTCACTCACGCCTCTCGGTCCAATCGGACGGGGAACGGACATGCGGGGGCGACGACAGCAGGGGACGCGGCCACGCCGGGCGTGAGCACCGAGGGGCTGGGATCTGCCATCAAAGATCAGTGTGGGGAGAACCCGCTAGGAGATTTCCTAGCCTTCCGGCGGGCTCGGACGGACAGGCCGGACGGGCCGGACGGCACGGGCCGGGCCGGGCCGTGAAGTGTGGGTGTTTCTCCGGTTTTCGGCCCGCCGGCGCCGTCCTCGCTGGTGCGGTGCGCGCCGGCGTCCTAGCCTGCGGAGCGCCGCCCGTGGGCACCGCCCTGCCCCTCCGGTGCCCGCGGGACGTCCATGCCGCAGAGGTCCGAGAGAAGCGTGCGAGGCGATGACGTCCCAAGCCACCGGCCCGGGCGCGGGTGCGGCCGGCCGCGCCCGGCGCGCGGCACGCGGCGCGGCGGTGCTGGCCGGCGCCGCGGCGGCCGTCCTGACCTGGCTGGTGCTCACCCGGCTCGCCGGGGTACGGCTGGAGGCGCGCGGCGCGGCCGGGCAGGACCCGCAGTCCGTCGGCGCCGCCGCGGTGGTGGCCGCGGCCCTGGTGGCGGGCCTCGCCGCCTGGGCCTCGCTGGCCGCGCTGGAGCGGCTGGCCCCGGCGCGGGCGCGCGGCGCGTGGCTCGTGCTCGCCGCCGCCGCGCTGGTCCTCTCCCTGGCGGGTCCGCTCGCCCTGGGGACGACGACCGGGGCCGTGGCGGGACTCGCGGCCCTGCACCTGGTGACCGGCCTGGTGCTGATCCCGGCCCTGGCCCGGACCGCCGTACGGCCCTGAACGCGGCGCGAGCCGGGCGGCGCGATGCCGCGGGGCGCGGTGGCGGTGGACCGTACGACGCCGCGGGGCGCCGTGGGCCGTAGGGCGCCGGATGGCCCGGTCCCCGTGCGGGGCCGGGCCATCCGAGCTGTCGCGGCGCATCCGAGCTGTCGCGGCGAGGGTGTTCAGGCCGTCTGTCCGGTGTCGTGCAGGCGCTTGGCCCACTCGGGGCTCTCCAGGGCCGCAGCCGCGTCCCGGGGCAGGCTCAGGTGGACGTCCCGGCCGTGTTCGTCGTCCGGGGTGGGGGTGACCAGCACCGTCCACGGGATGGGGATGGCCGGGTACTCGAACCAGAACGGCCGGCCCGTGCCGAACTCGACGGAGTAGACGGGCAGCCGGGCGACGTTGTTGAGGCTGACCGTGTCCTCGAAGGCGTCCAGGGACATGCGGCTGAGGACCCGGCGCAGCCGCCCCGCGCGGCGCTGCGCCTCGAGGAAGGCCATCTCGTCGCGCACGTGTGCGGCGGTGACCCGGTTCACGGCGGCGCGCACCGCGGCGGCCGTCTCGCCCAGCGGGCCCTCGCGCAGGGCCCGGGCGGACAGGCGGGCCGTGGTGTTGGACGCGGCGTTGCCCCAGTACCCGTCGGGCAGGTGCTCGCGCAGGGCCGCGCGCAGGCTGATGACGACGCCGAGGCGCTCGGTGCTGTCGTCGGGGCGGCCGCGCAGGGCGCCGAGCACCCGCCACACCTGCGCGGCCAGCGCGTCGCCGGTGGAGATGCGGGGGCCGCCGCCCGCGAGCTGCGCGGCGGCGACCTCCTTCAGGGACCGCACCTCCTGAGCGGTGAACCGGGTGGTGAGGGTGCGCAGCCGGGGCGCGCCGGTGTTCACCCGCCACAGGAAGCCGAATTTCCGGCGGCGGGTGACGACGGCGTACTGCGGGTCGTCGTGCCGGGCGGGGGAGGGCGCTTCCGCGACCAGGCCGTCGAACGGGGTGCGCGCGTACGGCGCCGGCCGGTGGTCGAGGCCGCGGTGCACGCGGGACCAATGCAGCAGGAATTCGACGCACGCGGTGCCGTCCGCGACGACGTGGTTGACCGAGACGCCGAGCACGGAGCCGCCGCCGCGCATGTGCGTCACCTTCGCGGTGAACAGGGGGGTGTCGTGGCCCACCACGCGGAACGGGTTGACCTGGTGGACGTAGCGGCGCAGGTCGCCGCGGACGGGGTGGCCGGGGCCGTAGGGCGGCATGGGCCGGTCCGACCGGCACACGGTGAGCAGCGCTCCGGCGTCGTTGCACACGACGCTCAGTCCGCCGTCGGCGTCCCGCTCCAGCCGGCCGGTGAGCAGCGGGTAGTGGGCCAGGGTGGCGCGCAGCGACGCGTGCAGGGCGTCGGTGTCGAGGGTGTCGCGGTAGTAGAAGGTGCGCTGGGTGGCGAACGTTCCGGGCAGCAGGTCGTAGACGCTCAGCCGGACGCGCTCGCCGGTGGCGTGGCCGGCGCGTACGGTGACGGTGCGCTCGCGGTCGTGCGACGCGGGGCCGAGGTTCATCGCGCCTCACTGGGGTGGACGGGTGGGCCGCGGTGGCCGGGACACTTCAGCGTGGCGCGGTCCGGGCGAGGAAATCCCTAGTCTCCGGCCGGGGCCGGAGCACGGTGCGAAGGGGCGTTTTGGTGGTTCCCTAGAGTTGCCCGGCGGTGCTGGCCGGGCGCCGCGCGGGCGTGCTGGGCTGGGGTCCCCCGGTCGATCGATCCGGGCGTGGGGACCCGCTTTCCGCGACCTTTGAGCCGGGTACGGCTGGTGTCCCCGCCGGCACTCACGGGAGGCCCTCAACCGATGGGGAACGACAAGACCGCAATCCTCGACCTGGTCCGCGAGTACCACCGCAACAACGTCTCGTCGGGGTTCGTCCCCGGGGTGACGCCCGTCCTGGCCTCCGGTGCCGTGCTGAGCGAGGACGACCGGGTGGCCCTCGTGGAGGCCGCGCTGGACCTGCGCATCGCCGCCGGGCCCAGCTCGCGCCGGCTGGAGCGGGAACTGGCGAGGTACTTCGGGCTGCGCAAGGCGCACCTGACCAACTCCGGTTCGTCGGCGAACCTGCTGGCGCTGAGCGCGCTGACCTCGCCTCAGCTCGGGGACGCCCGGCTGGTCCCGGGCGACGAGGTGGTCACCGTGGCCGCCGGCTTCCCCACCACGGTCAACCCGATCCTGCAGAACGGGTTCGTGCCGGTGTTCGTGGACGTCGACCTGGGCACGTACAACACCACGGTGGAGCGTGTCGAGCGGGCGATCGGGCCGCGCACCCGGGCCGTCATGATGGCGCACGCGCTGGGCAACCCGTTCCCGGTGGCGGAGATCGCGCAACTGGCCGAGGAGCGCGGCCTGTTCCTCGTCGAGGACAACTGCGACGCGCTGGGCAGCACCTACCGGGGGAAGCTGACGGGCACGTTCGGGGACCTGGCCACCGAGAGCTTCTATCCGGCGCACCACATCACCATGGGCGAGGGCGGCTGCGTCCTGACCGACGACCTCGCCCTGGCCCGGATCGTGGAGTCGATGCGGGACTGGGGCCGGGACTGCTGGTGCGAGCCGGGCGAGGACAACCGCTGCTTCAAGCGGTTCGAGCAGCAGATGGGTTCACTGCCGCACGGCTACGACCACAAGTACATCTTCTCGCACGTCGGTTACAACCTGAAGTCGACGGACCTGCAGGCGGCCCTGGGCCTGCGGCAGTTGAGCCGGATCGACGAGTTCGGCAAGGCCCGCCGGCGCAACTGGGCGCGGCTGCGGGAGGGTCTGGACGGGCTGCCGCACCTGATCCTGCCCGAGGCCACGCCGGGCAGCGACCCGAGCTGGTTCGGCTTCGCCCTGACCGTGCACCCGGACGCGCCGTTCGCGCCCGCCGCCCTCATCGACCACCTGGAGTCCAGCCGGGTCGCCACCCGGCGCTTCTTCGCCGGCAACCTGACCCGCCACCCGGCCTACGAGGGGCGGGAGTTCCGGGTGAGCGGTCCGCTGACCAACAGTGACATCACGACCGAGCGGACCTTCTGGATCGGCGTGTACCCGGGCCTGACGGACGAGATGATCGACCACAGCATCGCCACGGTGATCGAGTACGTGACGCTGCCCCACTGAGCCGGACGCCGCCCCGCGACCCGGTGGGCGCGGCCCCGGCGACCCGGTGCGAAAAAAGGGGGGTGGTTCACACACTCCGGGTGTGTGAACCACCCCTTCTTTTCTGCCCGTTGGGCTTTCCGGTCCGCCGGGTTTTCCAGTCCGTCGGGTTTTCAGTCCGTCAGGCGCCGGCGGCCGCCGGGGACGGGCGTTCGGCGGCCCAGTCCTCCAGGAGGTCCGCGGCGCGGACCGCGCCGCCCGCCTCCCGCACGGCCGTCCGCATCTCCGCCAGCCGCCGCGGGAGCAGCGGGTCGGCCAGCAGACCGGCCACGGCGTCCGACAGCCGCCGCGCCGTCACCCCCCGCCGGGGCAGCGAGCGGCCGACGCCGCACTCCTCCAGCCGGCGTGCGCTGAGGTCGAGTTCGTGGGCGCGCGGCAGGGCGACCACCGGGGTGCCGTGGTACAGGGCCTCCATGATGCTGCCCATACCGGCGTGGCAGACGAGCACCGCGGCGTGCGGCAGGACGGCCGGGTGCGGCAGCCACGCGTGGGCCTCGACGTGGGCGGGCAGCGGGCCGAGCCGGTCGAGGTCGGCGCCGCGCCCCAGGGTCATCACGACATGCCACTCGGCGGGGTCGAACGCCTCGGCGCAGACACGGAAGAAGGCGTGCCGGTCGCCGGCCTCGGTGCCCAGGGACACCAGCGCCGTGCGGCGCCCGTCGGCGGGCGGGGTCCAGGTGCCGGCCGGCGGCTCGGTGACGGTGGGCCCGACGAAGGCAAAGCGCTCGTCGAAGCTGTCGCCCCGGATCTGGAAGGCGCGCGGCAGGAACACGAGGTTGCGCTCGTCCCACTCGGCGCCGTAGCGGCCCAGCTCCTGCACGCCGATGCCGTGGGAGGTCATGAACTCGATGAGGACGGACGCCCCCCGGCGCATCAGCGGGTGGTCGGCGTCCCACATCTGCCGGCGCAGCGAGAAGGTCTCGTTGGCCGCGTGGCTGGGGCTGACCTGGACGGGGACGGCGTCCAGGAGCCGGGCGGCGACCCGGGCGGGGGCGACCGTCTCGTAGTCGTACAGGATCACGTCCGGCGCGTCGGCGGCGAAGTGGTCCATGGCGCGCGGGAACACCGTCCGCACGGTGTCCAGCAGCAGCTCGTAGCCCTCGCGGGCGAGCCGGTCCGGGGTGGGGTCGGCGGCGCGGTAGAAGTCGCCGCGGGCGGAGGTGTAGGTCACGGCCGTGGCGCCGGCCTCCTCCACGGCCGGGCGGAAGCGCTCGTCGACGACGTAGGTGACCCGGTGCCCGCGGGCGAGGAGTTCGCGGGCGGGGCCCAGGGTCGGCGCGATGTGGCCGAAGTCCGCGAAGAGGAGGAAGGCGAAGTGGCGGGGGTTCGGGGCGGTGCCGTTCGGCATCGGTTCTCCGGGGGTGCTGGGGCTCGGGCGGTGCCCGCGTGCCGCGGGACGCGCACCGCCGTTCGCGGGCGAGGGTCTGCGCGGAGCGGGCGGTGCCCGCGGGCCGCGGGGGGCGCGGCTGCCGCCCGGTCAGGGCGCGGCGCGCAGGGACCGGTAGTGGGCGAGGCAGTCCTCGTAGCGGGGCAGCAGGCCCGCCTCGAGGGCCTGCCGCACGGAGATGGCCGAGGCGTCCTTGTCCGACATCAGCGGCGGCTCCGACAGGCCCCAGGGCAGGTCCAGTTCGGCGTCGAAGGGGTCGATGTCGAGCTGGGTGCCGGGCACGAACTCGGTGGAGCACAGGTAGGACACGCAGGTGTCGTCGGTGAGCGCGAGGAAGCCGTGCACGAGGCCCTCCGCCACGAACAGCGCCTGCCCCGACTCGGCGTCGAGCCAGTTGGCCTCGTGCGCCCCGTAGGCGGGCGAGCCGATCCGCAGGTCCACGACGATGTCGAGGACGGCGCCGCGCACGACGCTGACCACCTTGGCCTGGCCCGGCGGCAGCAGGGTGCCGTGCAGTCCGCGCAGGACGCCCCGGCGGGAGACCGAGTAGTTCACCTGCGCCACGGGGACCGGGCGGCCGATCTCCTCGGCCAGCCTGTCGTGGCGGAACGACTCGTAGAAGCAGCCGCGGACATCACGGTGCTTGTGCGGCGTGATGTGGTAGGCGTCCGGCACGGCCATCTCTCGAATCTTCATGGTGGCAGCACGATAGGGCGCGCCTCTCGAGGATCGCTGAAGGCCGGCACGAGGGCCGCTTTACTCGAGCGGCCCTGGAGCGAGCCTGGAGCGGCGGCTGCCACAGTGAGGGGTGGACCGCCCCGGGCCGCGTGCGGCAGCGCGGGGCACCGTACGACGTGCCGGCACCAAGCCCCGGCCGGGAGGAGAGAGAACGGCATGACGGCGCTCGGTACGCAGGGACGTCCCGGACGGCCGCGGGCGCGCACCGGCCGCGTCGTCGTCCTCGGCGCGACCGGTTTCGTCGGCCGGCACGTCGGCGCCGCGCTGGAGGCGGCCGGCCACGAGGTGCTGGCGGTGGCCCGCCGCCCGGTGAAGATCCCGGCCTCCTGGCGCTTCTGCCCGATGGACGTCGTCGAGGAGGGTCCCGGGGCGCTGACCCGGCTGCTCGCCGCGGAGCGGCCGCTGGCCGTGGTCAACGCGGCCGGCGCGGTCTGGTCGACGTCGGCGGGCGACATGCGGCGCGGCAACCAGCTGCTGGTGGAGCGGCTGCTGGCGGCACTGACCGCGTCGGCGCATCGGCCGCTGCTGGTCCACCTCGGCTCCGTGCACGAGTACGCGCCGCAGCCGCCGGGGGTGGCCCTGGTGGAGAGCTCGCCGACCGGGCCGCGCACGGAGTACGGCCGCTCGAAGCTGTACGGCACGCGGGCCGTGCTGCGGGCGGCCGAGGAGGGGCGCGTCGAGGCCGTGGTGCTGCGGCTGTCGAACGTCATCGGCGCCGGCACGCCGCCGGCCAGCCTGCTGGGCCGGGTGGCCCGGCAACTGCTCGCCGCCCAAGAGGACGAGGACGCGGAGGTGCGGGTGGCGCCGCTGCGCAGCAGCCGCGACTTCGTCGACGCCCGGGACGTGTCGGAGGCGGTGGTGGCCGCGATGCGCTCCCGCCGGGCCGTCGGCCGGGTCGTCAACATCGGCAGCGGCCGCTCCCAGCACGTGCGCACCATGGTCGATCTGCTGATCTCCCTCAGCGGCCGCCGCGCCCGCCTGGTGGAGGGCACCGGCGACGCCGTGCGGCCGGTGGGCGAGCAGACCTGGATGGGCGTGGACGTGTCCGTCGCCCGCGAGCTGCTCGGCTGGACGCCCCGGCGCACGCCCGAGGACATGGTGCGGGACCTGTGGGCGGCGGCCGCGGAGGAGGGGTGTGACGGACACGGGGAGGGAGGCGGGGCCGGCGGCGGTCGCCCGTGAGCCCCGCGCCCGCACCCCGCGTCCCGGGGAACCGGCGGCGGCGAGAACGGACGCGGGGGTCAGCCCGGCAGCAGGTCGAGGTCGGCCGCGGTGACGCGGTCGGTCAGGACGTGCTGGCGGATCCGCTGCAGGCCCGGCGAGGGGTCCAGGCCGAGTTCCTCGCGCAGCAGGTCGCGCAGGCGCTGGTAGACCTGGAGGGCCTCGCTGCGGCGGCCGGAGCGCTCCAGGGCGATGATGAGGCCGCCCTGGAACCACTCGTGCAGCGGATGCGCGCACGCCAGTTCCTTCAGCTCGCCGACGAGTTCCCGGTGCCGGCCCAGCCGCAGGCCGACGGCGATGCGCAGCTCCAGGGCGTGCAGGTGCAGCTCCTCCAGGCGCAGCGCGTGCGCCCGCAGGCAGGGCCCCCGGGTCACGTCGGCGAAGGGCGGGCCGCCCCAGCGGGCCAGGGCCGCATCGAGCAGGTCGGCCGCGGCCCGCTCCTCGCCCGCGTCGAACGCGGCGCGCGCCTCGGCGGTGAGCCGCTCGAACTCCGCGGTGTCGTACTCGCCCGTCCCCACCCGCAGCAGGTAGCCGGCGGCGCCGGTGACGAGGGGGCCCGTCCCGGCGGCCGTGTCGGCGTCGCTCTGCAGCAGCCTGCGCAGCTGGTACACGTACGTCTGCACGGTGCCGGTGGCGCTGCGCGGCGGGGCGTGGTCCCACAGCTCGGCGACGATCACCGGCAGCGGGACCAGGGTGTTGCGGCGGGCCAGGAGCAGGGCGAGGACCTGCCGCGTCTTGGGCGCGGTGGGCGTGACCGGGCGGCCGTCGCGCACCACCTCCAGCAGGCCGAGCGTGCGCCAGGTCAGCACGGCGCCGTCCCGGCGGTCGCCGCGGCCGCCGGGGCGGGCGCGGTGCGGGCGTTCTGCCACCAGGCGCGGTGCTCCCGGTACCAGGCGACGGTCTCGGCGAGGCCCTCGGCCAGCGTCCGCCGGGGCGTGTAGCCGAGTTCGGTGCGCGCCTTGGTCCAGTCGACCGAGTAGCGGCGGTCGTGGCCCTTGCGGTCGGTGACGTACTCGACGCGGTCCCAGTCCGCGCCGCAGGCGTCCAGCAGCAACTGGGTGAGCTGGCGGTTCGTCAGTTCGCTGCCGCCGCCGATGTTGTACACCTCGCCCGCCCGGCCGCGGGTGCGCACCAGCTCCACGGCGCGGACGTGGTCGTCGACGTGCAGCCAGTCCCGTACGTGCAGTCCGTCGCCGTACAGCGGGACCTTGTGGCCGTCGAGCAGGCGGGTGACGAACAGGGGGATGATCTTCTCGGGGTACTGGTGGTGCCCGTAGTTGTTGGAGCAGCGGGTGACGCGGACGTCCAGGCCGTGCGAGCGGTGGTACACCAGGGCGAGCAGGTCACTGGCGGCCTTGGAGGCGGCGTAGGGCGAGTTGGGGTCGAGGGGCTGCTCCTCGGTGCAGGAGCCGGTGGGGATGGAGCCGTAGACCTCGTCGGTGGAGACGTGCACGAAGGTCCCGACGCCGTGGCGCAGCGCCGCGTCGAGCAGCACCTGGGTGCCGAGCACGTTGGTGCGCACGAAGTCGCCGGCGTCGACCAGCGAGCGGTCCACGTGGGACTCGGCGGCGAAGTGGACGACATGGTCGTGCTCGGCCATGAGGCCGTCGACGAGCCGCGCGTCGCAGATGTCGCCCACCACCAGCCGGAAGCCCGGGTGGTCCTGGACCTCGTCCAGGCTGGCCGGGTTGGCCGCGTAGGTGAAGGCGTCCAGGACGGTGACGGACACGTCGCCCGGGCCCTGCGGGCCGAGCAGGGTGCGGACGTAGTGGGAACCGATGAAGCCGGCACCGCCGGTCACCAGGATGCGCGTCTGACTCATCAGGGGTGCGGCGCCGGGCGGTCCCGGCGGGGCGCGGGGCGCCGTCCTCCTTTCTCGGCCTTCTCGGTCTTTCTCGTCTCGGTCTTTCTCGGCGTGTCCCGGTCTCTTCCGGGGGTTCCGTGGGGGCTTTCGCGGGTCTTCCGCGGGCCCGTCGCGTATGGGGGCTCGGGGCTTTCCGCGGATGGGGCTTGGGGCTTTCCGCGGGCGTACCGCGGTGCCGCCCGGGTGCGCGGTACGGGTCCGGGCCGGCCGCCCGCCGTCAGCGGGCGGCGGCCAGGCGTTCCAGGCGCGGCACCAGCTCGTGCGGGCTGGGCAGCGCGGCCGACTCCTCGCGCAGCCGGCGGGCGGCCGCGGCGAACCCGGGCTCCTCCAGCAGCCGCCGGGTCCGCTCGGCGACTCCCTCGGGGGTGACCTCGCTGTGGTGCAGGAACAGGCCCGCGCCCGCGTCCTGCAGGGCCCGCCCGCGCAGTTCCTGGTCGGCGACGTAGGTGGACAGGGCGAGTTGGGGGACGGCGTTGACGAGCGCCGTGGAGAAGGTGCCCCAGCCGCCGTGGTGCACGACGGCCGAGCAGGTGGGCAGCAGGGTGGCGAGGGCGACCCCGCCGACCGCGCGGACGTTGTCCGGCAGATCCCCGAGCGCGTCGGCCTGTTCGGGCACCAGCGCGGCGACCACGTCGACGTCGAGTCCGCCCAGGGCCCGCAGGATGTCCTCGACGGGCACGTAGTCCCCGCCGTAGGCCTCGGTGTTGGTGGTGCCGAGGGTGACGCAGACGCGGGGGCTCTTGGGTTCCTCGCGCAGCCAGTCCCATTGGACGGCGGGGCCGTTGTACGGGACGTAGCGCAGGTCCAGTACCTCCAGCGTGGTGGGCGGGCGCAGGCTGGGCGGCAGGGTGTCGAGGGTGAACCCGCCGTTCAGCAGCTCCTCGTCGCACCGCACGCCGTAGGCCCGGGCGCGCTCGTCGATCCACTCGGCGAGCGGGTCGGCGCGCTCCTCCTCGGGGATGTCGCGGGCGAGTTCGGCGAAGGTGGAGCGGGCCTGCCCGTAGACGTCGGCGCACCACAGCAGGCGGCCGTGCGCGGCACCGCAGGCCCGGGCCGCGACCGCGCCCGCGTAGGCGAGGGGGTCTCGCAGGACGAGGTCGGGCCGCCAGTGGCGGGCGAGGGCGACCAGGTCGTCCATGACCGGCTCGTTGTAGCGGGCGAAGCCCCACGGCACGCTGATCCGGTAGCGCTCCAGCAGGGAGGGCCAGTCGACCTGCCCGTAGCCGAGGTGGCTCCAGTTGGCGACGTCGGCGTCCTGCGAGTCCCGGGCGCGGGACATGTCCCGGTGCAGGTCGTGGTCGCTGCCGACGGGGGCGGCGGTCAGGCCGGCGCCGGTGACGACCGGGGTGAGGGCCGGCGGGACGGCCATCAGCACGTCGTGCCCGGCGGCCGCGAGGGCCCAGGCGAGCGGCACCATGGTGTACAGGTGGGACTTCTCCGGCAGGCCGGCGAACAGAACGCGCATGGCTTCCTCCCGTCGGGGCTGGGGTGGGCGGCGGCTGCCGCGGGGGCGGGTCAGTTCCCCGAGAGCGCGATGGCGCCCACGGGGCAGGCCTCCCGGGCCTCGCGCACCGCCGGGTGGTGGGCGGCGTCGGGCCGCCCGGTTCGCAGTACGGCCAGTCCGTCGTGCTCCCCCTGGTCGAAGACCTCGGGGGCGATCAGCACGCACTGGCCGGCTCCGATGCACCGTTCGTGGTCGATCGCGACGTCCATGCGAGCCCTCCGCGCAATGGTCGGCTTCCGCGCAGTGGTCGGCTGCGGTACGGGCCCCGGGGTGCCCGGGGCGTGCTCATCTTGCTGCGCCACCAGGCGCGTCGCGGTCCGGGCACGGCACTGTCTGGGGTTTCCTCCAGAGATTTCGCCCCGGGTTCGGCGGACGGCCCAGGGCTCGGCGAACGGCCCCGGGCTCCGGCGGACGGGCGGCGCGCCGACTGCGGGACCTCCGGGTCCCCGTGGACCCCGGCTCCCCGTGATCCCCGTGATTCTCGTGATTCTCGTGATTCTCGTGATTCTCGTGATTCTCGTGATTTTCGTGATTCTCGTGACTTCCGGACCCCCGGAATCCCTGGAACCCCCGGCTGCCCGGGGTCCCGGGATTCTCCCGGCTCCCCGGGATCTCGGTGAATCCCTAGACTGCGCCGCCCCCTGCTGGTCCGGCGCGGGCGGCCCGTGCTGGAGTGGCGGCAGCCGGCCGCGCGGGCCGGCCGCACACGGTGGGTCGCGGGCCGTGGACCGTCCGGACCCTTCGCCGAGCCCGTACGGAAAGGGGAGTCGCCGGTGGCTCAGCAAGGCACCTCGGATGTGCTCGACCGGTCGCCGTCACCGCAGGCGGAACCGCGGGAGACGGCCGCGGGCCCCGACCCGGACCGGGCCCCGACGGTGGCGCCGGACGGCGGGGCGACCCTGCTGGCGTGGGCCGCGCGCATGCGCGAGGAACAGCCGGTGTGGCGCGACGCCGCCGGCGCCGTCCACCTCTTCCGGCACGCGGACGTGCAGCGGGTCCTCGCCGACCCCGGCACCTTCTCCTCCGACACGGTGGGCCGGCTGTCCGGCGGCCGGCGCAAAGCGCCGCGCGGCACGCTGCTGCTGCTCGACCCGCCCCTGCACGGCAGGATGCGCCGCCTGGTCAGCCGGGCGTTCACGCCCGGGCTCATCGCGGGCCTGGAGCCGTGGATCACCGAGATGACCGGCAGCCTCCTGGACGCGGTCGACACCGACCGCTTCGACCTGGTGGACGCGTTCGCCAATCCCCTGCCGGTCACCGTCATCGCCCGCATGCTGGGCGTGCCGACCGCCGACCGGGAGCGGTTCCAGGGCTGGGCGGACCAGTTGCTGACCACCGACCCGGAGGACCCGGACAGCGTGCGGCGCCTGGAGGAGACGGCGACGACGATCGCAGCCTACCTGCAGACCTTCATCGACGAGCGCCGCGCCCGGCCGCGCGACGACCTGCTGGGCACCCTGGTGGCGGCCGAACTCGACGGCGAGCGGCTGACCGACGAGGACATCACGAGCTTCGCGACGCTGCTGCTGATGGCCGGTCACATCACCACCTCGGTGCTGCTGGGCAACGTACTGCTGTGCCTGGACGAGGAGCCCGGGCTGTTCGCGCGGGTGCGCTCCGACCGGTCGCTGGTGCCGGCGGTGATCGAGGAGACGCTGCGGCTGCGGCCGCCGTTCACCCGCATCGAGCGCGTCACCACCGGGGAGACCGCGGTGGGGGACACCACGCTCGCCGAGAACACCCTCGTGCACCTGTGGCTGCTGTCGGCCAACCGCGACGAGCGGGTCTTCGAGGACCCCACGGCCTTCCGCCCGGACCGCTCCCACGCCCGCCAGGCGGCCTTCGGCCACGGCATCCACTACTGCATCGGGGCGCCGCTGGCCCGCCTGGAGGGCCGGATCGCGCTCAACGCGCTGCTCGACCGCTTCTCCTCGATCCGCGTCGACCGCGACGTCCCGCTCGCCTACCACGGCACCAACGTCTTCGGCGCCCGGCACCTGCCGCTGCGCGCCGTATCCGCCTGACCGCGCCCCGGCTCCTCGCCCCGCCCCGCCGAGGCCGTCTCCCCCTCTCCCCCTCTTCCCCTTCCTCTCCCCCTCCTTCTTCCCCTCCTCCCCTTCCTCTCTCCCTCCCACGTCCCAGCCGCACCCGGCCGTCCCGCACCGCCGGAACACCGACGGAGTGACCATGAAGACCAGACCAGATCCCCCCGTGATCCCGACGGAGCGCGGCGGGTGCCCGTTCGACCCGCCGGCCGAGTACGCCCGGCTGCGCGCGCGGGAACCGGTCAGCCCGCTCACCTTCCAGGTGGCCCCGAAGGACCCGACGGGCTGGCTGGTGACGCGCCACGACCTGGTGCGGCAGATCCTCGCCGACGACCGCTTCAGCCACCGCAACGAGCTGCTCGCGCACGTCGTCGCCCCGCCGTTCCCGATCCCGGAGTACGCGCCGCAGCCCTCCCCGCCCGGGTCGTTCGCCAAGATGGACGCTCCCGAGCACACGAAGTACCGCAAGCTGCTGGCCGGGCACTTCACGGTCCGCCGCGTCCAGCAGTTCGAACCGGAGCTCACCCGCATCGTCGACGGCGCCCTGGACGCGATGGCCGCGCAGGGCTCGCCCGCGGACCTGCTGACCGCGTTCGCCGAGGTGGTGAGCCTGCGGACGGTGTGCGCGCTGATGAACGTGCCCGAGGAGATGATGACCGAATTCTCCGGGCACTTCGCGGCGCTGATGCGGCTGACGTACACGCTGGAGGAGTTCGTCCACCACGTCGAGTCGATGGACGCGCTGATCCGGCCGGTCGTGCGGGAGCGGATGGCGGAGCGCGGCGACGACTTCTTCGGCCGGCTCGCGGCCACCGGGGAGCTGACCGAGGAGGAGATGGTCAACCTCGCGGTGCTCACCCTGGGCGGCTCCCTCGACACCACGCCGAACATGCTCACGCTGAGCACCTTCGCGCTGCTCAAACACCCCGGCCAGCTCGAACTGCTGCGAGAGCGGCCCGAGTTGTATGAGTCCGGCGCGGTCGACGAACTGCTGCGCTACCTGACGATCTCTCAGCTCGGTTCCAGTCGCTGTGCGTTGGAGGACGTCGAGATCGGCGGCCGGACGATCCGGGCGGGGCAGACGGTCGTCCTCGCCCTGCCCGCCGCCAACCGGGACCCGGAGGTCTTCGACGACCCCGACCGCCTCGACGTCACCCGCAACCCGCGCGGGCACCTCGCCCTCGGGTTCGGGGCGCACCAGTGCCTGGGCCAGCACCTGGCCCGCGCCTCCCTGCGCATCGGCCTGCGCCGGCTGTTCGAGCGGTTCCCCACGCTGCGGCTGGCCGTGCCCGCCGAGGAGGTCCCGCTGCGCGACCGCGCCATGCACTACGGCGTCGACCGGCTGCCGGTGGCCTGGGACTGACGGCGGGCACCACGCGCACCGGGACCGGGACCTCCCCGCCGGCCGCGCCCCGCGTGCTCCGGCGCGATGCCGCCGACCAGTTCGGGGCCCGGCGTGACGTCGCCCTTCACGGCCTGCCCGTGGCCGTGAAGGGCGACGTCGTCCCGGGCGCGGGGGGAACCGGCGAGACGTGACGCCCGGGTGACGGGACGCACCGAGCCGGCCGGGGGCGGCGCCCCGGGCTCCCTGCGCGGGGCGGGTTCCGAACACGGCACGTGACGAGCACGACACCGGCAATCGCGTGTTCCTGCGGGGACACCGCTCCGGCCTGGGCCAGGATGGGCGGCGACCACAGGAAAACAGCGCAGCCGCCCGGCCCGGCCCGCACCGGGAGGGGCCACGGCCGGCAGGGGGAGCCGGCGGATGCGGCGGCCGCGCAGTCTCGGGGGGAGACGAGACAATGACCCGTTCCGGTTCGTCCGACGCCGAGGACGCCGAAGGGGCGGCGCGGCCGCCGGCCCGTGCGGAGTCCCCGCCGGTCCACGCGGAGCCGCCATCGGGCCACGCGGAGCCCTCCTCGGCCCACGCGGAGCCCGTGGAACGCGAGCGCGAACTCGCGCTGCTCTCCGACCTGGTGGAGCGGGTGGCCGGCGGACTGCCCGGGCTGGTGCTGGTGGAGGGGCCGGACGGCATCGGCAAGACCACACTGCTGCGCTCGCTGGCCGAACGTGCCCGCGCCCGGGGCCTGCGCGTGCTGCAGGCGCGCTGCGAACCGGCCGAGCGGGAGGCGTCGTTCGCCGTGCTGCACCGGCTGCTGGGGCCGGTCCTGGAGAAGGACGCACCGTGGTGCGGCGTGGCCGCCGGCCCCGTCCCGAACCTGCTGTCCTGCGACAACGTCATCGCCCCCGACCTGCCCTACGGCGTCCTGACCGAGCTGTTCCGGGTGGTGCGCCGGGCGAGCGCGCCCGCCCCGCTGGTCCTCGTCGTCGACGACGCCGAAAGCGCCGATCCCGCCTCACTGCGCTTCCTCGCGCACACCGCGCGGCGGCTCGCCGGGCTGCCGGTCCTGCTCGCCGTCTCACGCTGCCCCGGCACCGAGGTGGCGCCCCTGGACGAGCTGGCCGCCCAGCCGCTGTGCCAGGTGCTGCGGCCCCGTCCGCTGACCGAGCGCGGCATCGGCCTGATCGCCCGCCGGGTGACCGGGAGTACCGCGGACGAGGACTTCCTGCGGGCCTGTCTGTCGGCGACGAACGGCAGCCCGCTGCTGGTCACCCGCCTGCTGGCCGCCCTGCACCGGGAGGGCCGGCCGCCGACCGCCGGGGAGCTGGCCCGCACCCACCCGCGGGACACCGCGCTGCTGGGCCGGCGGGTGGTGGAGATGCTGCGCCGGCAGCCGGTCACCACGCTGCGCGCCGCGCGCGCCATGGCCGTCCTCGGCGAGGGGGCGCCCGACGACCTGTGCGCCGCGCTCGCGCTGGTGGACCCGGCGGTGTTCGCGCAGGCCGTACAGGCGCTGGCCGCCCTGCACCTGGTGACGCCGCCGTTGGGCACCGCGGAGTGGACCTTCGCGCACTGCCTGGTGCGGAAGGCCGTGCTCGCGGACATGTCGCAGCAGCAGCGCACCTCCGCGCACCGCCGTGCGGCCCGCCTGCTGCACGACCGGGGGGCACCGGCCGAGCAGGTCGCCGAGCACCTGCTGCGGTCCGGCGCCCCCGCGGTCGAGCCCTGGGCGCGCGCCGTGCTGCGGGAGACGGCCCGCGCGGCGGTGCGGCGCGAGGCGTACGAGCACGCCGTGGAACTGCTGCGGCGCTGCCTGCCCGAGGACCCCGGCACGGCCGCCGACCCCGAACTGCTGGTCGACCTGGGGCTGGCGCAGATACGGCTGGGTTCCGAGGAGGGCATCGAGCACCTGATGCAGGCCCTGCCGCGGCTGACGGACCCGGAGCGGCGCCTGACCGCCCTGACCGCCCTGGTGGGGGCGCTGGTGCAGGCCGGGCGGGTGCCGCGCGCCTGGGAGCTGGTGCGGTGCCACCGGCAGGAGACCGACGAGGCCGGGGAGGAACCGACCGGCGCCCAGCTGCTGGAGGCGCATCTGGTGCTCGCCTCGCACGGCAACCACCAGGCGTTCCGGCAACTGCTCGACACGGCCTCCTTCGACCTGGACCTGCCGGGGGACACGCCGGGCGAGCGGGCCCTGCTCGCCGTCCGCGCGGTGATCCGCACGTCGCGGCTGGACCGGGTCGCCGAGTCCGTCGCCGCCGCGCGGACCGTCCTGGCGCGCGGCATACCGCCCACCGACACCCCGGGCGCCCTGGGCACCGCCGCCGTGGTGCTTCTGTACGCCGACCTCCCGGACGAGGCCGAGGCCGCCTTCCGGCGGCTGGCCGGCAGGGCGGACGTCACGGGCGAGATGCAGTACGCCGCGCTGCTGGCGCTGTGGGCGGACGCCTGCCAGCGGCAGGGCGCGGTGGACCGCGCACTGGCCACCTCGGCGACCGCCCTGGAGGGCGCCCCGCCGGAGCACACGGGCTCCTATCACGCACTGGCCGCGGCCATGCGGCTGCACGCCCTGCTGGACCGGGGCGAGGAGGCCGGGGCGGCCGCCCTCGCCGACCGGATCCCCGTCCCCGGGCCGGGCAGCGGCTGGCAGTGGAACGAGTACCTCGCCGCCCGGGGCCGGCTGCGGCTGGCCGAGGGTGACGCTCGTTCCGCGCTGGCCGACCTGACCGAGGCGGGCGAGCGGCAGCGGGCCTGGCAGCGCCTCAGCCCGGCGGTGTCGCCCTGGTGGTACTGGGCGGGCCGGGCCCATGCCGCGCTGGGCGACACCGCGGCCTGCGGCGCCCTCGCCGAGGAGACGGTGGCGGCGGCGCGCTCCGGCGGTCTGCCGTGCGCGCTGGGCGCGGGCCTGGAACTGCTGGCCGTCGCGCACGGCGGCCGGCGCGCGCTGCCGCTGCTGGAGGAGGCGGAGACGGTGCTGGCGGACACACCGGCGGCCCTCGCCCTCACGCGGGTCCGGATCTCCCGGGGGCGGGCCCTGCACGCCCTGGGGCACACCCAGGCCGCGCGCAAGGTGCTGCGGCAGGCGCTGGAGACGGCGTACGCCCTGGACGCGGGCCCGCTCTACGGCGAGGCCCGCCAGGCGCTGCTGGCCACCGGCGCCCGGCCCCGGCGCCCCGTCTCCCGCGGACCGGCGGCGCTGACCCGGAGCGAGCTGCAGGTCGCCCGGCTGGCCGCCGAGGGCCGCAGCAACCTGGAGATCGCCGAGGAGCTCTTCGTCACCCAGCGCACGGTCGAGACCCATCTCACCAGCGTCTACCGCAAACTCGGCCTGACCGGCCGGCGCGGGCTGCGCGCGGCGCTGACCGGCACGGACGCCTCCCTGCCGCCCGGCAGCGGCGGGGAGGAACCCGGGCACATGACCTCAACCGGTCGCGACCCGGCCGACAATTTCGCTTCCTGGCAGACGGATTGAGCCACCCGTCGCACCACGCCCCCTTGCTGGACACCTCCGGCTGTGATGTTCTCTGCTCAAGACTTAAAGCATCGCGTGAAGCGACGTGAGAACATCTCAGGACGCCTGACATGGACGAATCCACGCGCCGCACCGAAGGCAGACCCCGCACCCCGTCCCGCACCCGTCCGCCGGCGTGCCGGCGCCGGCCTGGCCGAAGTGCTGCGCCGCCCGGCGCGCGAGGGGTTCATCACCGAAACGATCACGCCACCGTCTCCTCCGGGCCGTCCCGGCCGCCCGGTCCTCCGCACCACCTCGCCCGCGAGTAGGAGCGCCCGGGCCCCTTTCCCGGGCCCAGCAGCGCGCACAACGGTCCGGTACCGCGTACCAAGTGGCCGGGTCCCGCCGCCGGCCAGTCGGCGCAGCCCGGGAACGGAAGGGGCGAAGCGATGTTGCTGGAGCGCGAGCACGAACTGGCCGTGGTGGCCGAGGCTCTGCAACAGGCTTGTCACAGAGGCTTTCTGACGGTAATTCAAGGTCCCTTCGGAGGGGGCAAGTCGGCGTTCGTACGGGCCGTGGCCGACCTCGGCCGGGCCAGCGGGGCGCTGGTGCTGGAGGCGCAGGCCGCGCCGACGGAGCGGCAGTTCGACTTCGGCGTCGTGCGTCAGCTCCTGGAGCCGGTGCTGGCCCCGGCCGACGGGGGCGACCACGAGCGGTGGCTGCGGGAGGCGGCGGAGCAGGCACGGCTGCCGCTGCCGGGGCGCGGCCGCTTCGTCCCGGAGCCCCCCGGGCCCACCGCGCGGGTGCAGCAGTCGGCGGTGTGGTTCGACGCCCTGGTGGACAGCATGGCCCGGGACCGGACCGTGCTGATCGTCGTCGACGACCTGCACTGGTCGGACTCCGAGTCGCTGCGGGCGCTGCTGCGCACGGCCCGCGCGCGCCGCCCGCGGACACTGCTGGTGTGCTCGCTGACCGCGGGCGACGTGCGCACCGCCCGCCCGTGCGTGCGCGACGTCCTGGCGCTGGGCGACCGGACGGTGGAGCTGGACGGGCTGAGCACCGCCGGGACGCGGCAGGTGATCGAGGCCGTCTTCGAGGAGACCCCGGACGCCGCGTTCGTGCGCGCCTGCCAGGACCGCTGCGGCGGCAACCCGTTCCTGCTGCACGCCGTCGCCGACGACGCGCTCTTCCACGGCCTGCGGCCCACCGCCCGCGACGCCGCCGCGGCCGCCGCCCTGCGCCCGCTGCACGTACGGCGGCGCCTGCTGGGCTACCTGCACTCCCTGCCGGATTACGTCCGCCGCACGGCGTGCGCCCTGACCCTGCTCGGCGCGCACGCCGAACCGTCGCTGGTGGCCGACCTGGCCCAGGTGGACGCGCACCGGTACGCCGACGCCCTGCGCGTGCTGCGGCCGGCCGGGCTCGTCGACGACCCCGAGCGGCGCGTCCGGGTCGGCAGCATGCTGCGGGACGTGCTCGAGGAGGGGCTGCCGCTGGAGGAGCGCGCGGCGATGCGGGGCATGGCGGCGGAACTGCTGCACCGCACCGGCCATCCCGCCGAGCAGGCCGCCGAGCACCTGATGTCGGTGGTCGCCCTGCGGGGCCGGGACTCGGTCGCGATCCTGCGCCGGGCCGCCGACAGCGCCCTGCGGCGCGGCTCCCCGCGGGACGCGGCCCGCTATCTGGGCCGGGCGCTGCTGGACACCGCGCCGGTCGGGGCGAGCCGCGCGGGCCTGCTGATCGACCTGGCGAACGCGGAACGCAGTTTCGCCACCGCGGCCTCGCAGCGCCATGTCGCCGAGGCGGTGCCGTTGCTGGGGACGGTCCGGGAGCGGGCGGCGGCACTGGTGCGGCTGGGGCCCCTGCTGATCGACCCGTGCGCCTTCCGCGTCGACGAACTGCTGCGGCGGGTCTCGGCCGACCTGGCCGCCGTGTCCTCGTCCGACTCGGCCGACGTCCTGGACCGGGAACTGGCGCTGCGGCTGGAGGCACGGGAGCACTTCCTGGGCGCCCAGGATCCCGCACAGCAGCGGTCGGCGCTGCACCGGCTGCGCGCACTGGGCCCGAACCCGCCCGCGCGCAGCGTGGGCGAACGCGAACTGCTCGGCGCGCTCGCCCATGTCGCCATGGTGACCAACACAGTGCCCGGTGACGAACTCGCCGCCCTCGCCGCCCGGTTGCTGACGCAGGAGCAGCCGTGCCCCGACCACGTGCACACGGCACTGCCGCTCGCCGTCAACGTCCTGGCGGCGGCCGGACGGACGGAGGGCGCCGCGGGCTGGCTGCGGCAGGCCCGGCGGGTCGCCGAGCGCTACGGTGACCACGTCGAGCAGGCGGTCATCCGCGCGGAGCAGGCACTGCTCGCCCTCGCCGAGGGCGACCTGACCGCGGCCCGGTCCGACGTCCTGGGCGAGGACGCGCTCTCCGGTCCGGAGATGAGCGGCCTGCCGGCCCTCTACGCTGCCGTCCTGGCCATGGTGGCGCTGCAGACCGGGGAACCCGGGCTCGCCCACACCATCCTGATCCGGCACCGGCTGAGCGACCGCAACCACTTCCTGGCCGCCCTGCTCGACATGGCCTGCGGCGCCCTCGCGGCCCGCCGGGGCGAACTCCGCACCGCCCTGGACCACTTCAGCGTCGCAGGCCGGCACATGGAGCGCATCGGCTGGCGCAACCCCGCCGTCCTCCCCTGGTCGTCCGCGGTCGCCCTGATGCACCACCGCCTGGGTGACCCGGAACAGGCCGTCGCCGCCGCCCGGGCGGAGGTCGAGCGGGCCCGCGCCTGGGGCGCCCCCACCGCACTGGGCCGCGCGCTGATCGTCGAGGGCCGGGTCACCCCGGGACGCGCCGGGGCCGTGCTTCTCGAAGAAGCCGTCGACGTGCTGGAAAAGGGCCCCAACGGCTACGAACTGGGACGTGCCCTGCACGCCCTGGGCACACGTGCGGAAACGGATCACACACGGCGGGAAAAGGCACTGCGCCGCGCTCGCGACCTTGCCGTCGAATGCAACGCCTCCGAACTGGAGACAAAGATTCTTCGCATTCTCCGTGAGCAGGGCGCCGACTCCACCCGGAAAGCGGTGTCACTGACCCCGTCCGAGGACAAAGTCGCCCGCCTGGCCGCCGCCGGGATGAGCAACCAGGAGATATCCACCAAGCTGTCGATCTCCTCCCGTATGGTCGAGAAACACCTGACGAACTGTTACCGAAAGCTCGGCATCGACGGCCGCCCGTATCTTCGGGAAGCGCTTGCGGACCTCGACTCCCGAACGCCCTCAGGGCACTGATACCGGCAACGGGCACCGCCCGAAGCGGGCAGCAAACGGGCACGCTTCATGTCCGATTCGGGCAGCAGGAGCGCCCGAACGGTTCAATTCTCATTGATTTCCCGCCGTTGCCCCTACGAAAAGCCTTCCCGGAACCCGGACACGTCCTCGCTGGTCCGGAGAGTGCTCGCGACCGTGTGAGCCTGGTCACCGAACCCCCGAACCACAGTGTTTTGCCGACGTGCAAAAGTTTGCTTGACCGCTCCTGCACGCGTTTTTAGCCTCATTGACAGCCGATCTGGAGCGGTCCCGAGCGACCGACACCTCCGACATCCGCGAACTGGGACCATCCTCATCGAGGCCGCATCAGCGGTGCCACCCCCCTACCCCCCATACAAAGAGAGACGGTACGTCCGCAGTGACCACGAGATTCACTGGCGCTCCGATCAGCAGAGGACAGGCAGTCGCCGATCTGCCTTCCGCCTCCCGTAGGAACATCATGGACAGCAGGTCGCACGCCCCGGCACTTCATCGTCGCACTTACACGGCTCACGTATCCCCTGAGATCAGCATTACCGCCGCGGAGCCGGATTTCGCGCACCAATTCGGCCGGACTCCGGCCGAGACGTGCGGCCGCAGTCTCTACGAGTTGCTCCACCCGAGCTCACCCGTGATCCTGGACCGGCACTTCAAGCGCCTGTCCGAGGGGCGCTGCAACCGCTTCGCGGAGCGGGTGATCGGCCGTGGGGACGCGGGCCTTGCCTTCTCGGGCGAACTGACCGGTATCGCCGTCAAGGACACGGCCGGCGAACTCGCCGGCATCGTCGTCCTCCTCCGCCCGGACGAGGACACCCGTGCACCCGGCGCGGACGACGAGCAGGTCAGGCCCCGGGAACGGATGCTCAGCAAGCTGGACGCCCAGGTCCTGGAGGGCGTGGCGAGCGGCGCGTCCACGGTGCAACTGGCCGCGCGGCTCTACCTGAGCCGCCAGGGCGTGGAGTACCACGTCGGCCTGATGCTGCGGAAGCTCAAGGCCCCCAACCGCGCCGCGCTCGTGGCACGCGCCCACGCCATGGGCATGTTCACGGTGGGCCACTGGCCTCCGCGCGTCCTGCCGGAGTACATCAAATAACGCAAACAGCGTCCGTCAGAGGCCACCCGGCCGAAGTGCACTTTGTTTCAAAAGAGTGGAAAGTCGAAACAGCGGTTTCCATATGGGTTGCCGCACCACCGGCAAGGGCCGTGCCGCCGACGAGCGGTACGGCCCTTGCCGTGTGGCGGGGCGTTCGGGGGGCGGTTCGGGGGCGGGGGCCGGTTTTGGGCCGGGGGCCGGTTCTGGGCCGAAGGCCGGTTCTGAGCCGGCTCGGCCCCGAGGGGGGCGAGCCGACTCCGGCTTCGTGCCAGGCCCCGTCACGGTTATGACTGGTCCAACTCCCGGCTGATGAAGTCGAACAGTTCCTCGTCGGTGGCCTCTGCCAGGCGGTCCGTCACCGACACGGCCTCGGCGGCTACCGTCTCCCCCGGCTCGTCGAGGTCCGCCAGCAGGGCCCGCAGCCGTATCCGCAGCAGGGACTTCACATCCTGGTCCGGATCGGACTCGAGGATCCGTGACACCGCCGCGTCCACCTCGGCCAGCAGCTGCGTCGCGCCGGCCCGCTCGCCGTCGGCCAGTTCGCCGTCCAGGAACCGCGCGAGGTCCGCCGGCGTCGGATGGTCGAAAACCAGCGTGGTGGGCAACGGCAGCCCGGTGTCGTGGGACAGCTGGTTGCGCAGTTCCACGGCGGTCAGGGAGTCGAAGCCCATGTCCCGGAAGGCGCGACCGGCGTCCACGGCGGCGGCGTCGCCGAACCCCAGCGCGAGCGCCGCGGCCGCCCGCACGTGGTCCAGGAGGAGCCGGTTCCGCTCGTCGGCGGAGCGGCCCGCCAGCCCGGCCACGAGTGCGGGCGTCCGCGTGCCGGGACTCTCGCGGTCCTCGGACGGGCGCCCGCCGGAGACGGCGGGCAGCGCCGACAACAGGGAGCTCGGGCGCCGGCTGGTGAAGGTCGGGACGAAGCGTTCCCAGTCCACGTCGGCCACGACCACGGTCGTGTCGCCGAGTTCCAGGGCCCGGGCCAGGGCTCGCAGGGCCGCGTCCGGGTCCATGGCCGGCAGGCCCCGGCGCTCCAGCTCCACCGCCGCCTGCTGCGAGACCATGCCGCCGCCGTTCCAGGGGCCCCAGGCGACGGAGGTGGCGGGCAGTCCCGCCGCCCGGCGGGCCTGGGCGAGCCCGTCGAGGTGGGCGTTGGCCGCGGCATAGGCGGCCTGCCCGCCACTGCCCCACACCCCGGCGACCGAGGAGAAGAGCACGAACACGCTGAGCTCGAGGTCGCGGGTCAGCTCGTCCAGGTGGGCGGCGGACTCCGCCTTCGCCCGCAGGACGTGCGTGAGCTGCCGGGGGGTCAGCTCGGCGAGCAGGGTGTCGTCGAGGACACCGGCGGCGTGGATGATCCCGTCCACCGGGTGGTCGGCCAGCAGGCGGGCCACCGCCTCCCGGTCGGCCAGGTCGCAGGCCACCACCGTGACGCTTGCGCCCAGGTCCTCCAACTCGGTCGCCAAGTCTGCCGTACCGGGGGCTTCGGGACCGCGACGGCTGACCAGCACCAGTTCCCGGCTGCCGTGCCCGGCCAGCCAGCGCGCCACCCGCGCACCCAGGGCGCCGGTACCGCCGGTCACCAGCACCCGGTGCGGGGCACGCCAGTTTCCCTGCGGTCCCCCGGACACGCCGGGGGCGGCCGGGGTCAGGCGGCGGGCGAAGACACGGCCACCACGGACGGCGACCTGGTCCTCGCCCGTCGAGGCGAGCACGGCCGCGATCCGGGCCAGAGTGCGCCGGTCGGGAGAGCGGGGCATGTCGAGCAGGCCGCCCCAGCGGTCGGGATGCTCCAGGGCGGCCACCCGGCCCAGACCCCACACGGCCGCCTGGACCGGATCGATAACTGCCTCACCGGCCGCATCGACCGCCACCGCCCCGGACGTCAGCAACCACAACGGAGCCGGAACGCCCGCGTCCCCCAGGGCCTGGACGAGCACGAGTGCCGCCGCCACTTCGTTCGGGCAGAAGAGGACGCCGACAAGATCCTCCGCACCGGCGAACGCTTTGAGCAGGTCGGCCAGCCCCTCACGGCCCGCGTCCGGCGGGCAGGCCACCCGCTCGATGCCGGGCAGGAACTCCTCGATCCCCGCCAACACGGCTTCGTCGCCCTCGGAGTGGAGCAGGAGCCAGCGGCCCGGCACGGTGGCCGGAGCAGCGGCGTCGGTGACCGATTCCCAGGTCACGCGGTAGCGCCAACCGTCGACGGATTCGGCGGTGCCGCGCCGCTGCGCGGCGGTGACCTCGGGCCAGTAACGCTGTCGCTGGAAGGCGTACGTCGGCAGGTCCACGACCCTGCCGCCTGCGCCCGCGA
>NZ_BMWH01000043.1 GCF_014651135.1 Streptomyces echinoruber | reverse complement strand
GGCCGCCCACCCGGCGCGGGTGGGCGGCCGGCCCCGCGGCTAGGACCGCTCGGCCGCCCCGGCCTCCGCGGGCTCGGGCTTCTCCAGTACCGGTACCGGCCGGCCTGCCGGCTCGGCCGCCCCGGCCTCGGTGGACCCGCCGTTCCCGGAGACCTGCGCCGGCTCCCCGCCCTGCACCGTCTCCATGCCCTGCACCGCCTCCATCCCCTGCGCCGTCTCCATGCCCTGTGCCGCCTCCGGCGCCGGCTTCGAGAGCTTCGCGCGCTCCGGCGCCGCGTCCGGGATGCTCTCGCCGTCCGCCGGCGTGGTGCGCGGCGGCAGCAGGGCCGTGACCGCCTGCCGGTGCGCCTCGCTGGTGGCGTCGTCGTACGGGTCCGGTGCGGCCGGGACCTGGAGGCGGTGGACCGGTCCGGTGCCCAGGCGGGCGTAGCCGCGGCCGGGCGGGACGTGGGCGACGGGAGTGGTGTGCGGGGGCGCGCCCAGCGCCGCGCGCACCTGCTCGGCGGTGGCGGGGCCGAGCACGACCCGCGCGCGCGTGTGCTGCCGTACCGCCTCGCTCAGCGCGTCCACGCAGTCCAGCTGGTCGGCGACGACGACGGTGACGCCCGCCGCCCGGCCGTGCCGCAGCGGCACCTGCAGCAGCGACTGCGGGTCGCGACGGCCGTCGGCCGCGGCGACGTGCGCGAACGCGGTGGGCCGGTCCAGCAGGATCCACAGCGGGCGCCGGGTGTCCTTGGGCGGAGGATGGCCGGCCTGGCGGGCGCTGTTGGCGGCGATGAGCCGGCGCTCGGTCTCCTGCGCGGCCCATTCGAGGCTGGCGAGCGCGCCGGTCAGCCCGCACTCGACGCCCAGCACGCCGTCCCGGCCGATCAGGCAGGCGTACTCGCCGGTGCCGCCGCCGTCGATGACGAGGACGTCGCCGTGCTGCAGGGCCTGCAGGGCGATGCAGCGCAGCAGCGTCGAGGTGCCGCTGCCGGGCTGGCCCAGGGCCAGCAGGTGCGGCTCGGTCGAGCGCGGCCCGGTGCGCCAGACGACCGGCGGGACGTCGCGCTGCCCCTCGCCGAAGGTGAGCGGAAGGGTGCGCTGCACCTCCACCGGGTCGGTGAAGCCGAGGACGGTCTCGCCGGGGGCGGTGACGAAGCGCTGGACGGCGATGTCGGTGGGCAGGGGGGCGAGGACGCCGACGGTGAGCTGGTTGCCCTCCTCGTCCCACGCGAAGTGGTACTCGCGGCCGCGGCCCGCCTTGGCGGCGAGCAGGTGCTCGATGCGCGCGCGGGCCTCGGCCTCGCCGTCGGTGAAGTACGCCGGGTAGCGGATCACCAGGCGGCCGATCCGGCCGGTGGCGTCGAACTCGTACTCGGGGAACGCCTTCTCCCAGTCGCCGCCGTGGGCGTAGAGGGGGTCGGGGTCCTCCGGGGCGGAGAAGTAGGGGACCAGCGCCTCGTAGAGGGTCCGCAGGCGCTGGAGCTGGGCGTCGTCGGGGCCCTCGGGGACGGGCGGGGTGCGGTCGCGGCCGTGCCAGGCTGCCGCCGCCATCAGGGTGATGACGGCGGCAGCGGGCCGTACGGCACAAGGGCCACGACCAGGACCACCGAGGCCACCAGGAACAGCAGCGGGCCGCGCCGGTCCTTGGGGGTGTCGGCCCACCTGCGCCGCCCGGCCGAGGCCAGCCGGCGCAGTCCGCGGGTGATCGTGATCAGCGGATGGAGGACGTCGGTGGCGCTGTCGGCCGCCGTCCGGGCCAGCTCCCGGCTGCGGGCGATCTGCGCGCTGCCTGTGCTCAGGATGCGGGGGAGGGGACGGCGGGCCACTGCGGTCTCCTGGTGGTGCGTACGGGTGGGGAGGCGGGTGCGGGGTCCGTCAGAACCTGATGCCTCCGAGCAGGCCGGCCAGGCTCTCGCCGCCGGCCTTGATGCTCGGGGCGATGGCGGTGCTCGCGAGGTAGAAGCCGAACAGGGCCGAGACCATCGCGTGCGAGGCCTTCAGCCCGTCCTTGCGGAACAGGATGAAGACGACGATGCCGAGCAGGACGACGCCTGAGATGGACAGAATCATGAGCTCTCCTGGTGTCGAGGGGGACAGTCACCATGAGTTCTTCCAGGGTCACAGCATGTATCCATACGACAAAAGGTGCAAATGGATGATTAATTGCTGATTCCGCTCGGCTGACGGAGTGGTTCCCGCCCGGCCGGCCAGCGTGGTTGCGTCCGGCGGGGGCTGCGGCGATCTTTACCTCCGGCGTGCCGGGTCATGGGCCGACCGGGCCGGTACGCTGGCGATTCACCCGTACGGCAGAGCGTGCGCGCCGCCGTACCCAGTCCATCGAGCACAGTCAGAGACAGCGAGAGACAGCGAGAGACAGCGAGAGACAGCGAGAGACAGCGAGAGACAGCGAGAGACAGCGAGAGACAGCGAGAGACAGCGAGAGACAGCGAGAGACAGCGAGAGACAGTGAGAGACAGTGAGAGGCGGACCGGCCGATGAGTGAAGCCCCCGACCCCGAGGTCGTGGAGCTGGCCACCAAGATCTTCGATCTGGCCCGGCAGGGGCGGACGGAGACGCTCGTCGCGTACGTCGACGCGGGCGTTCCGGCCGACCTCACCAACGACCGCGGCGACACGCTCGTGATGCTCGCCGCCTACCACGGCCACGCCGACACGGTGCGCGCCCTGCTGGCCCGCGGCGCCGAGGCCGACCGGGCCAACGACCGCGGCCAGACCCCGCTCGCCGGCGCGGTGTTCAAGGGCGAGGAGGAAGTGATCAGGGTCCTCCTGGAGGGCGGCGCGGATCCGGCGGCGGGCACGCCGTCCGCCGTGGACACCGCGCGCATGTTCGGCAGGACGGAACTGCTCGACCTGTTCGGCGCGCACTGACCGGGCCGCGCCGGCCGGCGGCCCCGGACGACGGAAAGCGACGGAGAACCGTGGGGAGTCGCGGAGAACCGCGGAGGACGGCGGGGACCGAGGCGGGGCGACGCGGGACGAGGGGGACGACGGGGACGACGGGGGGAGGCGGTGCGAGACCGCCGGAAATACGGTCGCGGCAGGCGAAGCCGCCCGTCATCATGACGACGTGATGCACGGACGCGCCGGCCGGGCAGGTGATGCCGCACCACGCGGACCGTGATGCGGTCCGCATGGGCCACCGACGAGAGGCAGAGGAAGATGGTCTACAGCAAGCAAGAGACGGCGGGCGCCCCGACGTGTTGTCACGCGGCCAGGTAATGCGGTTCCCCGGTTGCGTCGACGCTTGATGTGAGGCTGTTTCCCATGTTCGATCCGGTCATAGCGCCCAGCGGTACGCTGCTCGGCCTGCTCCAGCGGGGCCGCGGCGACGGCACACTGCACGCGCTCACCGCCCCGCGTGCCGAGGCGCTCGCGGCACTGGACCACTGCGTGCTGCACGACCCCCGCCACGACTGGCAGGTGGAGAACCGCTCCCTGTACTACGCCCGCCTCTACCTCGACCTGGGCGGCGACCTGGACGCCGTCGAGGCGCACCTGTTCGCCCCCGAGGACGTCCTCGACACCGACGAGTCCCGCACCGGACTGGCCCTCGCCGTCCTCGGCCACCTCGCCTCCTACGGCCGCCGGGACGCCCTGGAACTGCTGCGCCGCTACGCCGCCTCGGGCACCAACTGGGCCTGGGCCCTGGACGAGCTGGCGCTCCGGGACGACGACGCCGGCCTGCGCGCCCTCGCCGAACCCGTCCTGGCCCGCTTCCCCGCCGATCCCCAGGGCGAGGCGGAGCTCGCCGCCGCCGTGCGGGACGCCTTCGAACCCCGGCCCTGGCGGCTGTGGGCCGACGACCCCCGCCCGGCCGTCGCCGCGCGCGTGCGCGTCGCCCAGGAGGCCGGCTGCTTCGACCGCTGGCAGCGCCAGCTGCGGCCCCCGGGGCCCCGGCCCGGCTGGAGCGTGCGGGCGGTGCTGGACTGGGCCCAGCAGGGCCTGGAGCGCGGCAGCGCCCTGCACGTCCCCGCCGCCCGCTGCCTGGCCGCCGTGGCCGGCCCCGAGGACCGGCCCGAGCTGCTGCGGGCCGCCCGGGACGGCGCCGACGGCGCCCGCTGCGCCGCCCTGCGCCACCTGGCCGACACCGACGACCCGGCCGCCCTCGACCTGATCGAGGAAGCCGCCGTCACCGGGCCGGCCGTGGTCGCCGAGGCCGCCGTCGACGCCTTCGAACGCATGCGCGGCGCCGCCGCCGTCGAGCGGGCCCGCCGCTGGGCCGGCCGGCCCGACGCCCTGGGAGCCGCCGCCGGGCGCGTCCTGGCCTGTCGCGGCGACCGGAGGGATCGCGGCCCGGTCTTGGCCGCGCTCCGCGAGGCCGTACGGAGCGAGGGCCCGGACGCGCCCACCCTGTGGACGCTCGTCGACGGTGCCGGACGGCTCGGCATCGACTGCGCCGCCCCCGTCCTGCGGCACGTCTACCGCGAGACCGCCTCCTCCCACCTGCGCGGCCGCTCCGCCCGCGCGCTCGCCGCCACCGACCCCTCCTTCCCCGCCGGATTCGCCGTCGAGTGCCTGTGGGACTGCGAGGAGTCCACCCGGGAACTCGCCGCCCGGCACGCCGAGACCGGGGACGCCCGGGTGGTGGAGCGCCTGCGCCGGCTCGCCGCGGATCCGGCCGAGGAGGCCGAGGTGCAGACCGCCGTGCGCAGCCGGTTCGGACCCGACACGCCCGCCGTGTGAACACGGGGTGACCGGGAGTCAGTGGACACGGGGTGACCTGGGAGTCAATGAACAAGGGATGACCCGGGAGTCAGGGGCGCGTGCACGCCGTTCGGCCTGCTCGGGCGCGCAGCGCAACGCTCATGGGACGTTCCCTGTCCGGAAAGATCCACGTTGACGCGGCCACGTCCGGCACGGCGACACCACCGGTATGCGTGTCGCCATCGTGACCGAATCCTTTCCCCCCGATGTGAACGGCGTGGCCCACTGCGCGCTCCAGACCGCGAGGCACCTCGTCGCTCGCGGTCACACGCCCCTCGTCTTCGCACCGGCCACCGCCGCCCGCGCCGAGGCCGACGCCACCGCACCGCGCCCCGGCCCGCCCGGCCCGCCCGCCTCGGCACGGCGCACTCAGCACGGCGTACGCGGGCCTCACCGCCCGCGGCGCGGTCCCGCTCACCGCCTGCCCGCCTGTCTGTCCGCCTGCCCGACCCGGGTGCCGTGCTCGGCCCGTCCCGGCCCACCGGCCCGTCCCGGCCCACGGCCGCGTGCCGGGACGGGCGCGCGGCCGCGGCGCACGGCTCACCGGCGGCGCACCGCCACGAAGCGGACCGGGGTGCCCGGCACCGCCTGGGCGAGGGCCGGGAGGTCGGCGGTGCGGACCACCGCGATCACCGGGTAGCCGCCGGTGGTCGGATGGTCGGGCAGGAACACCACCGGCCGGCCGTCCGGCGGCACCTGGACGGCGCCCAGGGTCATGCCCTCGCTGGGCAGTTCACCCGGTCGGGCCCGCTCCAGGGCGGGTCCCTCCGTGCGCAGGCCGATGCGGTTGCTCGCGGGGGACACGCGGAAGGCGTGGGAGGTGAAGACGCGCACGGCCCGCGGGGTGAACCAGTCGTCGCGCGGGCCGAGGGTGACGCGCAGCACCAGCTCCGCCGGGGGAGACGGCTGCGGGGCGACGTCCACGCGCGCGTGCGGCCCGGTCCGGCGGCCCAGGGGCAGGACCATGCCGTCGGTGAGCGGCGGCGGGCCCAGCCCCGACAGCAGGTCCGTGGAGCGGCTGCCCAGCACCGGCTCGACGGCGATGCCGCCGGAGACGGCGACGTAGCTGCGCACGCCCGCGGTGACCGCCCCGACGTCCAGCAGCGCCCCGGCCGGGACGTGCACCGGCGCCCCCCACGCCACCGGCCGGCCGTCCACCGTGACCGGGCAGGGGGCGCCGCCCACCGCCACGGTGACCGTGCAGCGGGGCCGCAGGGCGCAGCCGGTGAGGGTGGTCTCCAGGACGGCCGCCTCCGGCGGATTGCCCACCAGCCGGTTGACGAGCGCCGCCGCGGGCGCGTCCAGCGCCCCGGAGCGGGGCACGCCGAGGTGCGCGTGCCCGGGCCGTCCCCGGTCCTGCACGGTGGTCAGTGCTCCGGCCCGTACGACGCGGAGCGCGCGGTCCGTCATGGGCCGCTCACCGGGACGAAGCGGACGCGGGTGCCGGGGGTCAGCAGCGCGGCCGGCTCCCGCGTGTGGTCCCACAGCACCACGTCCGTGGTGCCGATGAGCTGCCAGCCGCCGGGCGAGGAGCGCGGGTAGATCCCCGTGTACGGGCCGGCGAGGGCCACCGAGCCGGCCGGGACGGCGGTGCGTGGGGTGGCGCGGCGCGGGACGTCGTAGCGGGGCGGCAGGCCGGTGAGGTAACCGAAGCCGGGTGCGAAGCCGCAGAAGGCGACGCGGAAGTCGGCGGCGGCGTGGATGCGGGCCACCTCGTGCTCCGCGACGCCCCAGTGGGCGGCGACCTCGGCCAGGTCGGGGCCGTCGTAGCGCACCGGGATCTCCACCACCCTGCGGGCGCGGGAGGCGGTGGCCGGGACGTCGGAGGCGCTCAGCTCGGCCGCGACGCGGTCGCGGTCGGCGAGGCCGTCGAGGAGGACCGTGCGGGCCGCCGGAACGATCTCGCGGGCGGCGAGCAGGCCCTTCGCGCGGCGCCGCAGCAGCTCCGCGTGCAGGGCCTCGGCCTCCTCGCCCGAGGCCACCTCCACCAGCAGGGCGTCGTCACCGACGGGCAGTGTCCTCATGCGAAGACCTCCACCCGTAGTCTTTCAGGTCTTCCAGCCGTAGTCCTCCACCCGTACGCCGTAGTCCTCATACGAAGGCCTCCACCCGTATGCCCGATTCCTCCAGCCGCCGCCGCACCCGCCGGGCCAGCTCCACCGCGCCCGGCGTGTCGCCGTGCAGGCACAGGGAGCGCGCGCGGACCTCGATCGTCGTGCCGGTGCGGGAGACGACCGTGCCGGACCGGACCAGGCTCACCGAGCGCTCCACGACGGCCTCGGGGTCGCTCACCACGGCACCCTCCTGCCCGCGCGGCACGAGGGTGCCCTGCTCGGTGTAGGCGCGGTCCGCGAAGGCCTCCGTGACGACGGGCAGCCCGGCCTTCCCGGCCACCGACAGCAGACGCGAGCCGGGCAGCCCGAGCACCGGCAGCGCGCCGCCGGCGAGGAGCACGCCGTCGACGACCGCCGCGGCCTGCTCCTCGTCGTGCACGACCCGGTTGTACAGGGCGCCGTGCGGCTTGACGTACGCCACGCGCGCGCCCGCCGCCCGCGCGAAGACCTCCAGGGCGCCGATCTGGTACGCCACCTCGGCGGCCAGTTCGGCCGGCGGCACGTCCATCGCGCGCCGCCCGAACCCCGCCAGGTCCCGGTAGGAGACCTGGGCGCCGATGCGCACCCCCCGTTCGACGGCCAGCTCGCACACCCGCCGCATGGTGACCGCGTCCCCGGCGTGGAAGCCGCAGGCGACGTTGGCGCTGGTGACGACGGACAGCAGCCGCTCGTCGTCGGTCAGCCGCCAGGGGCCGAAGCCCTCGCCGAGGTCGGCGTTGAGATCGATCGAGATCATGACTTCCTGCCGTTTTCCTACTCAGGTCCCTGCTCGGGTCCCTGCTCGGGTTCCTGCTCGGGTCCCTGCTCGGGTTCCTGCTCGGGTTCCTGCTCAGGCCACGCGGTACTGCTCGTCGCGGGCGTCGGTGAGGAACATCTGGCCCGGTGCGTGGGTGAGGGCGAACGGCGGCCGTGAGGCCGTCACCGCCGCCTGCAGCGTCACACCGCAGGCCCAGAACACCGGGATGTCGTCCGGTGCGGCGTCCACCGGGTCGCCGTGATCGGGGCGGCCGAGGTCGGCGATGCCGAGCACCGAGGGGTCGCCGCAGTGCACGGGACCGCCGTGCACCGCCGGGAACAGGCTGCTCTCCCGGATCGCCGCCGCCAGGTGCTCCGGCGGCACCGGGCGCAGGGAGACCACCAGGGGTCCGCGCAGCCGCCCGGCGGGCCTGCACCGGCGGTTCGTCACGTACATCGGGACGTTGCGGCCCTGCTCGACGTGGCGCAGCGGCACGCCGGCCGCGGCCAGCGCCCACTCGAAGGTGAAGCTGCAGCCGATCAGGAACGACACCAGATCGTCGCGCCAGTACGCCCGCACGTCCGTCGGTTCGTCCACCAGTTCGCCGTGCTGCCACACCCGGTAGCGCGGCAGGTCGGTGCGCAGGTCGGCGCCCTCGGCGAGCACCGTGGTCGCCGAGCCCGCGTCCGTCACGTCGAGCACCGGGCAGGCCTGGGGGTTGCGCTGGCAGAACAGCAGCGTCTCGTACGCCCAGTCCGCCGGCACGCAGATCAGGTTCGCCTGGGTGCGGCCCGCCGCGACCCCGGCGGTGGGGCCGGTCAGCCCGGTCCGGAAGCGGGCCCGTGCCTGTGCCGGGCTCCACGCGCGCGCTTGCTCGTCGGCGAGGACCACGGGGCGGTCGTCCGCCCCGACGCCGTGGGTGCGGTTCACGCCAGCTCCTTCCCGCGCGTCTCCGGCAGCCCCAGCAGCGCCAGGGCGGCCAGGCCGTAGCCGACCGCGCCGAAGGCCAGCGCGCCGCCCACGCCCCAGCTGTCGGCCAGGTAGCCCACGAACGTGGGGAAGACGGCGCCCACCGCGCGGCCGGCGTTGTACGTGAAGCCCTGCCCGCTGCCGCGCACCGCCGTCGGGTACAGCTCGCTCAGGTACGAGCCGAAGCCGCTGAAGATGGCCGACATGCAGAACCCGAGCGGGAAGCACAGCACCAGCAGCAGGCCGTTCGCGCCGTGCGGGAGGCGCCCGAACGCCAGGATGCACAGCGCCGACAGCAGCGCGAACAGCCAGATGTTGCGCCGCCGGCCCAGCCGGTCGGTGAGGTAACCACCCGTCAGGTACCCGGTGAACGCGCCCGAGATGAGGAACGTCAGGTACCCGCCGGTGCCGACGACCGACAGGCCGCGGTCCGTCTTCAGGTAGGTCGGCACCCACGTCGACAGGGTGTAGTAGCCGCCCTGGACGCCGGTGGAGAGCAGACCGGCGAAGACGGTGGTGCGCAGCAGGCCCGGCGCGTCCGCCGTGCCCGGCCGGAAGAGCGCCGCGAAGGAGCCCCTGCCCGCACTGCGCGCGCGGGCCTCGGCCGCCCGCGGCGCGTCGTGCACGCGGCGCCGCAGCCACACCACGAGCAGCGCGGGCAGCGCACCGGTCCAGAACATCACCCGCCAGCCCAGGTCGTCACCGAGGAGGGAGAACACCAGCGTATAGACGAGCACGGCCAGACCCCAGCCCACGGCCCACGCGCTCTGGATCACGCCGAGCGTGCGCCCCCGGTGCCGCGCGCTCGCGTACTCGGCGACCAGGATGGCGCCGACCGCCCACTCGCCGCCGAAGCCGAGGCCCTGCAGGGCCCGGAAGACCAGCAGCGTCTCGTAGTCGGGCGCGAAGCCGCAGGCCACGGTGAACACCGCGTACGCGATCACGGTGATCATCAACGCCCGGACCCGGCCCAGCCGGTCGGCGACCACGCCCGCGGCGGCCCCGCCGATGCCGGAGGAGGCGAGCGTGACCGTGGTGAACAGGCCGGTCTGGCCGCTGTCCAGGCCGAAGTACGCCGCCAGCGCGACCATGCTCAGCGGCAGCGTGAAGTAGTCGTACGAGTCCAGGGCGTAGCCGCCGAAGGCGCCGGCGAAGGCGCGGCGGCCGCGCGGGTCCAGGGCGCGCAGCCAGCCCAGCGCGCCGTCGCGGTCGGGGGAGCCGGCCGTGGACGAACCCGGTCCGGTGGAGGGGGCCTGCCGTGGAGGGGTCGTGCTCATGGGCACCTCGCAGAAGAAGGATGGAGGGTGCGAAGGAGTGAGCCGTGCCGTGCCGTGCTGTGCCGGGACCGCGGCACCGGGCGGGTGCGGTCGGCGCCGACTGAAGCAACGTAGAGGATCGTTCAACGATCCTTCAATACCCATGTCGTCTCGTCGTTGTTTCCCCCCGGTCTCCTGCGCTTGAATTCCGGCATGGCAGAGCAGCTGACGGACCTCGTCGACGACCGTGCCCGCCTCGGGCGGACCTCCACCGCCGAACGGGTCGCGGACATCCTCCGCAGCCGCATCGCCGACGGCTTCTTCCCGCCCGGCACCCGGCTGTCCGAGGACGGCATCGGCGGGGCGCTCGGCGTGTCCCGCAACACGCTGCGCGAGGCGTTCCGGCTGCTCACGCACGAACGGCTGCTCGTCCACGAACTCAACCGCGGGGTCTTCGTCCGGGTCCTGACCGTCGAGGACGTCGAGGACATCTACCGCACCCGCGCCCTCGTCGAGCGCGCCGTCGTGCGGAGCCTCGGCGACCCGCCCTACGCCCTCGACCGGCTCGCCGAGGCGGTCGGCGAGGGGCAGCGCGCGGCCCGCGAGGGCGACTGGAAAGCGGTGGGCACGGCCAACATCCACTTCCACGGGGAACTGGTCGCCCTCGCCGGCAGCGAGCGCACCGACGAGCTGATGCGCAGCGTCTTCGCCGAACTGCGCCTGGCCTTCCACGTCGTCGACGACCCGCGGCGGCTGCACGAGCCGTACATCGCCCGCAACCAGCAGATCCTGCGGGCCCTGCAGGCCGGCGACCGGGCGGAGGCGGAACGGCTGCTCGCCGTGTACCTCGACGACTCGCTGCGGCGGGTGGTGGAGGTCTACCGGCGGCGGGTGGGCGAGGAAGGCTAGCGGGCCGGACAAGGGTCTGGAGGGACCACCGGGACCGGGCAGGGATCTGGCGGGGCCACCGGGGCCGGTGCGACGGTCGGGACGCGGGGGGCTCCTGCGCCGTTTGGGCCGTTGTCAGACCGAGGACCTAGTCTGTGACCGTGACTTCGCCTGCATCGACGGATCGTGTTCCGCCCCAGCTCAGCGCGGGGCCGCGCCCCGCCACGGGGCCGGCCGCCGACGAGGGACTGGCGCGCCGGCTGCGCGCGCTCGCCTGCACCGCGCCGCTGCACGACCTCGACGCGCGCAAGGCCAATCTGGCGGGCGAGTACTCGGTGTACGGCATGGCGGAGATCGCCCTGGCCGCCATCGACCTCGTCACGCTCAACATGGACTTCGACACGGGCGCCGACCACGAGCAGATCGTCGCCCGGCTCCTGCCGCGCGTGGCCGCCCAGGCCCCGCAGCGGCCCGCCGCCGAGCACGAGCGCGTGGCCCGCTGGGTCCTGGAGAACCTGATCAACGTCGGCAGCGTGGACCGCGGCTTCCGCGCCGTGTACGGCACGTTCGCCCCGGACGGCACCTATGTGCGCCGCGACTACGACTTCAAGCTGATCGAGGAGGTCCCCGGCCCCGGCGGCGCCGTCTACCTGCGCACCACCGACGAGGCCGTCAATGTCCTGGTGGGCGCCCTCGACACCGACGTCACCAGCGCGCAGATCGCCGCCGAGGTGAAGCTGGAGGTGCTCATCAGCCGCGGCCGGCTCGCCGACGCCCAGCTCGCCGCCGAGCAGGCCCGCTACCGCACGGTGCAGTACTCGGAATCGTTGCGCCGCGCCCTGGAGGCCACCCGGCGCAACGTCCGCGCGGTGGACTGGCTCAACGCCGTCCCCGACATGATCGCCGAGGCCCTCGACCACGTCGCCGAGCGCTACCGCCACGAGAACGCGATCCTCACCAACATCCGCCGGGCCCGCGACGAGGCCGAGGACCCCGAGCACAAGCGCCGCGCGGCCGAACTCGTCGACATCGTCAAGGACTGCATCCGGCGCCACACCCAGCTCCAGGCCCGCCTGCTGGAGGCCGGGCCCCTCTTCCGCGCCGAGCAGGACCGGCAGGCCTTCGCCACCCCCGCCGCGGCCTGCGGCCTGGACCTGTACGGGCACCTCCTCGCGCCCGTCCTGCCGCTGCCCCTGGAGCGGGCGATCCGCGTCACCGACGCCTTCTTCGCCCACGGCACCGGGCTGCGCACGCCGGTGTCCGTCCGGGTCGGCGACCTGGTCGACCTCCTGCTCACCCCGCCCGTCGAACGGGAGCACCTGGGCGCGGAGATGCCCGAGCCGGACCTCGTCGCCACACCGGACGACAGCCGGTTCAGCGAGGAGCAGCTGGCGGCGGCCATGGAGCTGCTGGACCTGCCGCCGGACGCGCCCAGACGCCTGTCCGGGCTGCTCGCCGAGGCCCGGCGCAAGAATCCCGAGGACCCCGACCTGCCGTACCTGGTCGCCCTGCTGGCCATACACGCCGCCAGTCCGCCGGTCGGCACCGCCCGCCGGCAGGGCGAGGAGAAGCTGCTGTTCGCCGTGGACGACGGGACGGAACTGGACGACCCCGAGTTCGGCGGGGCCGACCTCATCGTCGGCACGGCCCTGCTGGACACCGCCGCCGCGGCGGCGGACCGGACGGACGCGGCATGAGCCCGGCCGGCCACCACAGCAACGAGCACGACCGCAGCAAGGAGCCCCCACCGTGACCGAGCACGCCGACCGGAACGAGGACGGTGCGGCAGCGCAGCCGAGCGGTGCCGTCACACCCGCCGACGCCGCCGACGCGGCACGGCTCGTGGCCTTCGGGCTGCAGCCCAAACTGCAGCCCGCACGCGACCAGGAGTACGCCGACCTGCTGCGCCGCTACCGCGAGGACCCGCCGTTCGCGCGCCTCGCGGACGCCGTGGCCGCCGGGCTCGGCCTGGTGGTGCTGGAGGTGTCCCCGCGCGCGGGCATGGCGGTGACCGCCGCCGAGGACTCGGTGTTCGCCGTCCGCATGAGCGACTACGCCCGCCGCACCTCCGCCGACTCCGGCGACCGCTTCCTGCACGGACTGGCCCATCTCGCCGTCGCCGCCCTGGCCTTCCCCCGGCCCGAGGACCTCGCCGACGACGGCTACATCGGCCGCGTGACCGTCAACGGCGTCGACGCCTTCGTCCGGCAGGCCTGCCGCCGCCTGGAGGAGCGGGCCGCCGAACAGGGCGAGAACACCGACCCGGTCAGCGACGCGCCCGGCCTGGAGGCCGCCTGGCGGGTGTGGTCCCGGCGCACCGCCACCGGCGCCACCAAGGACGCGCGCCGGCTGGCCGGTTCGACCACCGGCATCGTCGCCAAGGCGGTGTCCTTCCTCGCCGACTCCGGCTTCCTGCAGCGCACCGGCGACGACAACGGCGGCACGTACCGCACCACCGCCCGCTACCAGCTCCAGGTGCGCGACATGGCGGGCAGTGCCGCCATGGCCGAACTGCTGGAGCTCGGCGTGGTCCCGGTGACCGACGGCACGCCCACCCTGCTGCCCCCGCAGGACACCGACGACCTGGAGCTGGCGGCCGACGCCGGGCTGCCGTTCCACTCCTGACGCCTCCCCTCCTGACGCCCGGTTCCGCCCGGCACGTCCCTTTGCACGTTTCCGAAAGACCAGACGACGAGAGTCCGCCATGTACGAGCTGTCCCGGGTCCGCCTCTACTCCATCGGGCCGGCCGGTGCGCGCTACGCCGACACCGTGCTCGACCTGCGGGGAGTGGGCGAACCCGTGCCCGATCCCGCCCCCACGCAGGCGGAGTTCTTCGAGGAGGAGCCGATCGGCCCGCCCCGCCGGCCCGCGCCCGCCGGGGTGCTCTTCCTGGAGAACGGCGGCGGCAAGTCCGTCCTGCTCAAGCTGATCTTCTCGGTGATGCTGCCGGGCCACCGCAACACCCTCGGCGGCGCCAGCTCCGGCGTGCTGCGCAAGTTCCTGCTCGCCGACGACTGCGGGCACGTGGCGCTGGAGTGGATGCACACGCAGACCGGCGAGTGCGTCGTCGTCGGCAAGGTCAGCGAGTGGCGCGGGCGGCAGGTCTCCAACGACCCGCGCAAGTTCGCCGAGGCCTGGTACTCCTTCCGGCCCGGGCCCGGCCTCACCCTGGACAACCTGCCCGTCGCCGAGTCCACCGCCGTACGCCCGCCCGCCGAGGGCCAGTCGGGCGCGCGGGGACGGCGGCGCACCATGAAGGGCTTCCGGGACGCGCTCATGGAGGCTGGCAAGGCCTACCCGCACCTGGAGGTGCACTGGGAGGAGATCCACGAACGCTGGACCGAGCACCTCGGCGACCTCGGCCTCGACCCCGAACTCTTCCGCTACCAGCGGGAGATGAACGCCGACGAGGGCGAGGCGGCCGGCCTGTTCGCGGTCAAGAAGGACTCCGACTTCACCGACCTGCTGCTGCGCGCCGTCACCGACACCCGGGACACCGACGGCCTCGCCGACCTCGTCAGCGGCTTCGCCGGCAAACTCGGCCGGCGCGCCGAGCTGATCGCCGAACGCGACTTCACCGCCGGGTCCGTGGACCTGCTCGGGCGGATCGTCCAGGCCGCCGACGCCCGCACCCGCGCGCGGGAGATCCACGCCGCCGCCGAGCGCCGCACCCGGACGCTGGCCCGGCGGCTGTCCGCCCGGGCGGCGCAGGAGCGCGGACGGGCCGCCGACCTCGCCCAGCGGGTCACCGCCGCCGCCCACACCGTCACCCAGTCGGAAGGCGCGCGCGAGCGGGCCGCGCTGATCGCGGCCGAACTCGCCTACCGCAACGCCTCCCTGGCCCTGGCCGCCGCCGAGAAGGCCGCCGCCGCGCAGAAGCGGGAGCTGGCCGACGCGCGCACCCTGCACGCCGCCTGGCAGGCCGCCGAGGCCGTGCTGCGCCACCGCGCCGCCGCCGACCGCGTCGCACGCGTCTCCGCCGCGATCCAGGAGGCCGAACGGGACGCCGCCCCGGCGCTCGCCGCCCGCACCAAGGCCGCCGTGGACCTCGTACGGGCCCTGCACGCGGCCGCCGAGGACGCCGAGACCCTCGCCAACGAGCAGGAGGAGCGCTCCGCCGCCCTGCAGGAGGCCAGTGACTCCGCCTACCGCGACTCCACCGCCGCCGCCACCGAGGCCCAGCGCGCCCGCAGCGAGGCCCAGCACCTGCGCCAGCGGCTGGCCGAGGTCGAGCAGGAGACCGCCGAGGCGGTCCGCGCCGGCTGGCTCGACGACAGCGCTCCCGACGCCGACCCGGCCCGCGCCGCCCTCGCCGCGAGCGACGCCGAGAAGACCGCCGTCGCCGCCTGGGACACGGCCCGCGAGGCCGCCCGCAGGGCCGCCGACCGCGCCCGGGAGGCGGCCGCCGCCGAGTCGCGGGCCGAACTGACCGCGGCCCGCGCGGCGGACGCCGCCACGGCCGCGCAGCGCGCCTACGAGGCCGAGTACCGCACCGCCGAGGCGCTGGCCGCCGAGGAGCGGCTGGCGGAACTGCTGAGCCTGCCGGGATCCTCCGGCGCCGGGCACGCCGGAGTGCCGGGACAGCGCACGCGGGACGGCGCCGCCACCGCCTCCGGCGGGCGGGCGGGCACCGCCGCGGCCGCCGCCCCGGACCCGGGCGGGCCCGCCGGCGGGGGAGCGGCCGGCCGGACCGCGCGCCCCCGGTCCGAGGGCCCCCTCACCGCCGCGGAACTCGACCGTTTCGCCGACGAGTTGCGCGCCCTGCTCGAAGAGGCGATCTCCTCCGCCGAGCGCCAGCTGTTCGAGCTGCGCACCGCCGCCGCCGACGACGCCCGCATCCTCGGCGCGCTCGGCGACGGCGGGCTGCTGCCGCCGGGCCCGGACGTGCTGGCCACCGTCGAGTACCTGGGCGAGCACGGCATCCCGGCGCTGCCCGGCTGGCGCTACCTCGCCCAGGCCGTCGACCCCGCCGACCACGCACGCGTGCTCGCCGCCCGGCCCGAACTGGTCGACGGCGTGATCATCACCGACCCGGACACGCACGCGCGGGCCCGCCAGGTGCTCACCGACGCCGCCCTGCTGCCGCGCTCCGCGGTCGCCGTCGGCACCGCCGCCGCCCTGCTCGCGCCGACCCCCGCCGAGGACGCCACCCCGGGGGAGGTGTTCCTCGTCCCGCCGAACCCGGCGATGCACGACGAGCACGCCGCCGACGAGGAGCGGCAGGCGCTGCGCGAGCGGGCCACCGCCCGCGACGAGGAGATCCGCCGGCTCGCCGCCCGGCTGGGCAAGGACCGGGAGCTCGCGGCCCGGCTGGCGTCCTGGCGCGCCGACTGCCCGGCGGGGCGGCTCGCCGAACTGGCCCGCGCCGCCGAGGAGGCGCGCGCCTTCGCCGAGGAGGCCGAGGCCGAGCTCGCCGAGGCGCGCACCGCGCGCGCGGAGGCCGAGGAGGCCGCCGCCGAGGCGGCGCGGGTGCGCGACGAGAAGCAGGAGGCCGCGCAGAAGGCCCGGCGTGCCGCCGACGCCCTGGCCGGGCTCGCCTTCCGGCTGCGTGAACGCGCCGCCTGGCAGGCGAAGCTGCGGGAGCTCGCCGACGAGGCCGCCGAGGCCGAGGCCCGCGCCCAGACCTGCCTGGAACGCGCCCGCGCCGCCGACGAGGACCGGCGCGCCGCCCAGCGCGCCGCCGACGACGCCCGCCGCACCGCGCGCACGCTGCGCGCCGAGCGCTCCGAGATCGCGGGCGCCCCCGACGACGTACCGGTCGACGACGCCGACGCGCCCAAGGCGTCCCTGCCCGCCCTGCGCGAGGCCTACCGCACCGCCTCCCAGGTGTACGAGAAGGTCGGCGTCGGTGCCGACCTGCGCGCCGAGCAGGCCCGCGCGGAGAGCGACGAGAGCGCGGCGCGGGCCGAACTGGACCGGCTCAGCAACAAGGTCCGCACCCGCGCGGAGCAGCTCCTCGCCTCGCCCGACGGCGCCGACGGCCCGTCCCGGCAGGCGGCCGCCGCCCGTGCCGAGGAGCTGGTGCACACGCTGGAGGCGCGCATGCAGAACGCCAGCGAGCAGCTCGGCCGGCTGCGCGGCGAGGCCGAGCGGCACGCACCCGAGGACGGCGAGGCGCACACCGAGCTGCCCGCGGACATGGTGCCGCGCGACGCCGACCACGCCCAGGCCCTGCTGCGCACCGCGCAGGCCGAACTCGCCTCCGCCACCGAGGCGTTGGACCAGGCCCGGGAGGCGTACAGCGAGCTGCTCCAGGCGCACCGCGCGGCCGAGGACGCGGCGGGCGGCTTCGACGAGATCGCCGCCATGCTCCGCGACCTGCTGCGCGACCACGCGGACGAGGACGAGGCGGACCCGGAGCCCTACCCCGGCACCCTGGAGGAGGCCCGGCAGGCCGGCGCCGAGGCCCGCCGGTCGCTGCGCGGCTGCGCCACCGACCTGTCCGCAGCCGAGGCCGCCGTCCGCGAGGCCAGTGACGTCCTGGTCCGGCACGCCAACTCCGCCCGCTACGAGCATGTCCGCACCCCCGCCCGGCAGCAGATCCGCGAACTGCCCGCCTCCGCGCTGCCCGAGCACGCGCAGCGGTGGGCCGAGGCCTTCGCGCCCCGGCTGCGCGTCCTCACCGACGAGTTGGAACAGCTGGAGCGCAACCGCGACTCGATCGTGGACCGGCTGCGCGGCCTGGTGGAGTCCGCGCTGGCCACCCTGCGCTCCGCCCAGCGGCTGTCGCGGCTGCCGGAGGGGCTGGGGGAGTGGTCCGGGCAGGAGTTCCTGCGCATCCGCTTCGAGGAACCGGACCCGGCCACGCTCACCGAGCGGCTCGGCGAGGTCATCGACGAGGCGACCCGCGCCGCCGTGAAGAAGAACTCCGACCTGCGGCGCGACGGCATGACCCTGCTGCTGCGCGGCGTGGCGGCGGCGCTGCAGCCCAAGGGCGTCGCGGTGGAGATCCTCAAGCCGGACGCGGTGCTGCGCGCCGAGCGCGTGCCCGTCGGGCAGATGGGCGACGTGTTCTCCGGCGGCCAGCTGCTCACCGCCGCCATCGCCCTGTACTGCACCATGGCCGCGCTGCGCAGCAACGACCGCGGCCGGGACCGGCACCGGCACGCCGGCACGCTGTTCCTGGACAACCCGATCGGCCGCGCCAACGCCACCTACCTGCTGGAGCTGCAGCGGGCCGTCGCCGACGCGCTCGGCGTGCAGCTGCTGTACACCACGGGTCTGTTCGACACCACCGCGCTGGCCGAGTTCCCGCTGGTCATCCGGTTGCGCAACGACGCCGACCTGAGGGCCGGGCTGAAATACATCCGGGTGGAGGAGCACCTCCGGCCGGGGCTGCCGCAGCCGACTCCGGCCGGCGAGGCCGTGCACAGCGAGATCACGGCGACACGGATGTTCAAACGGCCCGCGCCGACCGCGTGATCAGGAGGCGTCCTCCTGCGGCCGACTCGCGCACTTCCCGCCGCGGACGGCCGGCCTGCGGCCCGGGCGTGCGCGGGCCGGTCGTCCGCGGACGCCCGGGCCGCCGGAGGGCGGCCGCACCGGCCGCACCGCCCACACCGCGCGCCCGGTGCCGTGCTGCGCCGAAGCCGGACTCGCGGCCCGACCGGCACGGTGCGCGCCTCCGGCTCGCCGGCCGGCGCCGCGACGGCGGCACCGTGCGCGTCACGCGGGGCGGCGTCCGACGGGCGTCAGGAGTGCGACAACTGCCCGGCCCTGCCCCGCCGGCGTATCCGCTCCTGCGCCCGCGCCTCGGCCCGTGCCCGCCGACGGGCGCGGCGCCGCTCGCGCCGCAGGGCCCGCGCGGCGCTGCTGGGCTCGGTCACCACGCCGTGACGCTGGCTCCACACCTGGCGGGTCACCCAGACGTCCAGCACGGCCCAGGTGGCCACCACGGTGCTGACGACGCTGCTGAGCACCATCGGGAACGCCAGCCAGGAGCCCGCCATGGTGCACAGGAACGCCACCGTCGCCTGAATCAGCGTCACGGCGATGATCAGCACGGCCCGCACGGCCGCCGTGCGCACCGGATCCGGCAGCGGATGCCGGCGCGCCGGCTCCTCCACCCACAACGGCCTGATCCGCGCCTGCTCCTCGGCGGCCGCCGGCCGGCCGCCCGCATCGACTCCGGCGTGCGCCGCGTCCCCGTACTCCGCGTGTGCGTACTCCGAGTTCGCGTACTCCGCGGGTGCGTGCTCCGCGTGCTCCGCGACCGCGGCGCCCCGCTCCGCCGTCCCACGCGTCACCCGTTCCCCGCCGGGTGCCTCGCGCCGCTCCGCCGTGCCCATCGCCATGTCACTCCCCACCACCACAGGACCACTCACCGGGCCTTCGAGAACCCCGACTCCCCTTGGGTGCCCGGCTCGTGCCGCCGTACGCGGCCCAGTTGCCCGACGCGGCTCCTGTGGCCCATTTCGCCTTCATCTCCCGTAGAGATGGACGAACGGCGCACGCCGAAGATTCCCAAAAAAGATCCAAAAGATCCCGGGCCGGGAAAAGAATCGGCCAACCACCCGTGTCCGCCGCTCCCGTGTGGCCCCTCGGCCGCCCGCCGGCCCGGGAGGTTGATGCCCCGTCATACCCGGCGGCCCGGCATCTCCCGCCTCCCGCGCGGAAGTTCAGCTTCCGGACAGGTCTTCGAGTTATCCGGGCGTCAGTAGTAGGCTCGCGCCGTTTGCTGACGCACGTGTGCCCCCTGCCGCGGGGGCGAGCTGGGGGAGGCCATGCGCTTTCGCGGGAAGTCCATCCGCCGGAAGATCGTGGCGCTGCTCCTCGTGCCGCTGGTGTCCCTGACCGTCATCTGGGCCTTCGCCGCGGTCCTCACCGGCCAGGAGGTCACCCGGCTGTTCGCGGTGACGTCGGTCGTCGAACAGCTCGGCTACCCCGCCGAGGACGCGGTCCGCGCCCTGCAGCAGGAGCGCCGCCAGAGCCTGGTCTACCTCGCCGATCCGCGCTCCTCCGACGCCTGGACCGCGCTGCGCCGCACCCGGACGGTCACGGACCGGGCGATGGCCGAGATCCGCGGGAACGCGAGGAAGCCGGACGTGCGCGACGCGCTGGACGAGGACGACGCCAGGCACCTCACCACGCTCCTGGACGCCTTCGAGGGCATCGACACCCTGCGCGGCAGCGTCCAGGACGGCACCGTCACCCGCGCCCAGGCCCTCGACCTGTACGACCGCCTGGTCGACCCCTGCTACACCCTGCTGGCCGCCCTCGACGGCGTGGACAGCGTGGAGATGGACAAGGAGGCCCGGGCCCTGGTCAACGTCAACCGGGCCCGCGAGTTCCTCTCCCGTGAGGACGCCCTGCTCGGCTCCGCCCTGGTGGTCGGCACCCTCACTCGCGACGAGGTCCGCGACGTCTCCGACCTGATCGCCCAGCGCACCCTCCTGTACGACATCGCCCTGCCCCTGCTGCCGGCGTCGGAGCGCGAACGCTACGAGAGCTTCTGGAAGAACGCCACCACGGCCCCTCTGCGCGCGGCCGAGCGCGCGGTCCTCGCCACCTCCTCCGGCACCCCCCGCGAGGTCACCGCACGCAGCTGGGACAAGGCCGCCGCCCACACCCTCGACGAACTGCGCGCCCTCGACGACCAGGCCGGCGACCGCTACCAGGACCGCGTCCACCCCGTGGCCGTGACCGTCATCGCCAAGGCGGCCGTGGCCGGCGTCATCGGGCTCGCCGCCGTGGTGCTGTCCCTGCTGGTGTCCGTCCGCATCGGCCGCGGCCTCGTCCGCGACCTCAGGCAGCTGCGCCGGGAGGCGCACGAGGCGTCCGGCGTGCGCCTGCCCGCCGTCATGCGCCGCCTTTCCGCCGGCGAACAGGTCGACGTGGAGACCGAGGTGCCGCGCCTGGAGTACGACCGCAACGAGATCGGCGAGGTCGGCCAGGCCCTCAACACCCTCCAGCGCGCCGCCGTCGAGGCCGCCGTCAAACAGGCCGAGCTGCGCGCCGGCGTCTCCGAGGTGTTCGTCAACCTCGCCCGCCGCAGCCAGGTCCTGCTGCACAAGCAGCTCACCCTCCTCGACGCCATGGAGCGCCGCACCGAGGACCCCGAGGAACTGGCCGACCTCTTCCGCCTGGACCACCTCACCACCCGCATGCGCCGGCACGCCGAGGGCCTGGTGATCCTCTCCGGCGCGGCCCCCTCCCGGCAGTGGCGCAGGCCGGTGCAGCTCATGGACGTCGTGCGCGCCGCCGTGGCCGAGGTCGAGGACTACGAGCGCATCGAGGTGCGCCGCCTGCCCCGGATCGCGGTCACCGGCCCGGCCGTCGCCGACCTCACCCACCTGCTGGCCGAACTGCTCGAGAACGCCACGGTGTTCTCGCCGCCGCACACCGCCGTGCAGGTCCTCGGCGAACGCGTCGCCAACGGCTTCACCCTGGAGATCCACGACCGCGGCCTCGGCATGGCGGCCGAGGCGCTGCTGGACGCCAACCTGCGCCTGGCCGAGACCCCCGAGTTCCAGCTGTCCGACACCGACCGGCTCGGCCTGTTCGTGGTCAGCCGGCTCGCCCAGCGGCAGAACGTCCGCGTCTCCCTGCAGCCCTCCCCGTACGGCGGCACCACCGCCGTCGTCTTCGTCCCCGACGCGCTGCTGACGGACGACGTGCCCGACACCAACGGCCTCGGCTTCCGGCTCGACCGGGACCGTCCCGCGCGGGAGTCCGGACGGCGCGGCAGCCGCCGGAACGCACTGTCCCGGGTCCCCGCCCCTCCCCCCGGGCTGCCCGCCCTGCTGGACGGGCCGGTCGAACTGGAGGCGCCGGTCGACCTGGACGCCCTGGAGGACTTCTCGGACGTCCTCGACGACGAGGACGGCGACGGGGGCGGCCTGTTCGGCCCGCGCCGCTTCCTGGCCGGCCCGGACGCCGGCGCGCCGCGCCGCCGCGGAGAGGAGCCTCCCGCGGCGTCCGGCGGCGACGGGGGCGACGGGGGCGACGGGGGCGACGGCGACGACAGGGGCGACGGTTCCGGCGCACCGGTCCCGCTGCCGCGGCGGCGCACGCCGAAGCTGGTCAGCTCGCACGGACGCCCGGTCACCGGCTCCCGCTCCCGGCGCGACACCGCGCAGGGGCACCCCGTGAAGGCGGCGGGCGACCCGCAGCCGGACGGCTCCCGGCCGCTGCCGGTCCGGCGCCGCGGCGAGACCCCGCCGGCCCGGACCTCGGCCGACCCCGCCGACCGCCGCGGGCAGAGCGGTGAGCCGCCGGCCACCGAGCCCGCCACCGGACCCGCCGGCCGCCGCGGCCGGCCCGCCGAACCCCCGGCCGCGCCGGACCGCGGCGAGCCCGCCGAGCGCGCCGCCGGTTCCGCCTCCGGTCGCACCGAGCCCGCCGCGGACCTCCCCCGGCGCCCCCGCCGCGCCGCGGACCTCCCGAACGCCCCGCACGGCACCGGAGATCCGCAGCGCACCGAAGACCCGCAGCGCACCGATGACTCCCGCACCGACGGCCGGAGCGCACCGGGGACGCCGGCGCGGGTCGGGTCCGGCACCGGCGGGCTGCCGCGCCGGGTACGGCAGGCCAGCCTCGCCCCGCAGCTCCGGCAGAGTCCGCGCCGGCCCGTCGAGGACCGGCCGGCCGCCGCCGACCGCGACGCCGACGAGGTACGCAACCGGATGGCCTCGCTCCAGCGCGGCTGGCGGCGCGGCCGCGAGGAGAACGCCTCGGGCGACGACGCCCACCGCACCACCGCCGAACGAACCACTAAGGGGGACGGTCGATGACCGCACCGAAGACGACCGGCCGGGCCGCGGCCACCAACGGCGAGCTCAACTGGCTCCTCGACGACCTCGTGGGCCGGGTCGCCAGCATCCGCAAGGCCATCGTGCTCTCCAGTGACGGCCTGCCCACCGGGGCGTCCCAGGACCTGACCCGGGAGGACAGCGAGCACCTGGCCGCCGTGGCCTCCGGGTTCCACAGCCTCGCCAAGGGCGTGGGCCGGCACTTCGAGGCGGGCAGCGTCCGGCAGACGGTCGTCGAACTCGACGACGCCATCCTGTTCGTCACGGCCGCCGGCGACGGCAGCTGTCTCGCCGTCCTCGCGGACGCCGACGCGGACCTGGGACAGGTCGCCTACGAGATGACCCTCCTGGTCAAGCGTGTCGGCGTGCACCTGGGCACCGCTCCGCGCACCGACCTGCCCGCAGGCGGGTAGTGACAGGGTATGAGCGGAGACGGGCAGCCGAGAGACCACTGGTTCGACGACGAGGCCGGGCCGGTGGTCCGGCCGTACGCCATGACGCGCGGCCGCACCAGCCACGCGGCCCAGCACCGCCTCGATGTGATCGCGGTGGTCCTCACCGAACCGCACGTGGCGGACCCGGAGGCCGACCAGACGCTGTCGCCGGAACACGTGCGGATCGTCGAACTGTGCCGCGACACCCCCCGGTCGGTCGCGGAACTCGCCGCCGAACTCGACCTTCCGCTCGGGGTCGTCCGGGTGCTCGTCGGGGATCTCGTGGACGGGGAACTGGTCCATGTGACCCGCCCGGTGCCGCCGGCCGAGCTGCCGGACGAAAGTATCCTGCGCGACGTGATCAACGGCCTGAGGGCGCTGTGAGCACGGCGGGCGACCCCCGGAGCCCCGGCTCCACCGACTCATCGATCTCATCGATCTCATCGATCTCATCGATCAGGAGAACTCACCGATGATCCTCGGGCGTTCCGAGCGCGGCAGGCCGCCGGCCGAGCCGGTCACGCTCAAGATCCTGGTGGCCGGCGGCTTCGGCGTGGGCAAGACGACCTTCGTCGGTGCGGTCAGCGAGATCAGGCCGCTGCGCACGGAGGAGCTGCTCACCGAGGCGGGACGCCCGGTGGACGACCTGCGCGGCGTGGAGGGCAAGCGGACCACCACCGTGGCGATGGACTTCGGGCGCATCACGCTGCGCGAGGACCTGGTGCTGTACTTGTTCGGAACGCCCGGGCAGGAGCGGTTCTGGTTCATGTGGGACGAACTCGCCGAGGGCGCGCTGGGCGCGGTCGTCCTCGTCGACACCCGCCGCCTGGAGGACTGCTTCGCCGCCGTCGACTACTTCGAGCGGCGCGACATCCCCTTCCTCGTCGGCGTCAACTGCTTCGACGGCGCCGCCCGGTACCCGGTGGAGGACATCCGCCGGGCCCTCGATCTCGACGACCACGTCCCCCTCCTGCTGTGCGACGCGCGGGACCGGGAGTCGGTCAAGGAGGTCCTCGTCGGGGTCGTCGAACACGCGATGACCCGCGCCGCTCGCCGCCCGGCCCGCCCGGCCGTCACCACCTGACCCCCGCGCACTGCGGGCACTTGGACACCGCGCGCACTGTGGGCACGTGGACACCGCGGGCACCCGGGCACGCGCGCGGCAGGCGGAGGGCCGCGCGCGCATGCCCGGGTGCCCGGCCGCCGACGGGCGTCCGCCGGACCCGGCGCCCCGGCGCCTAGCCTTCCGCGTCCTCCACCCAGCCGAAGCTGCGCTCCACGGCCTTCTTCCAGTTGTGGTACTCCCGGTCGCGCACCGCGTCCTCCATGGCCGGGGTCCACTCCACGTCCTTCTGCCAGTGCGCCTCGAGCTCGTCCAGGCCGTTCCACACCCCGGTGGCGAGCCCGGCCGCGTACGCCGCGCCCAGGCAGGTCGTCTCGGAGACCTTCGGCCGGATCACCGGCACGCCGAGCACGTCCGACTGGTGCTGCATGAGCAGGTTGTTCTTGGTCATGCCGCCGTCCACCTTCAGGGCGGTGATGTGCACCCCGGAGTCCTGGTACATGGCGTCGACGACCTCACGCGTCTGCCAGCTGGTCGCCTCCAGCACCGCCCGCGCGAGGTGCGCCTTGGTGACGTAGCGGGTCAGGCCCGTGACCACGCCGCGCGCGTCGGAGCGCCAGTAGGGCGCGAACAGGCCGGAGAACGCCGGCACGATGTACGCGCCGCCGTTGTCCTCGACGCTCGCCGCCAGCGGCTCGATCTCGTCCGCGGTGCGGATGATGCCGAGCTGGTCGCGGAACCACTGCACCAGGGCGCCCGTGATGGCGATGGACCCCTCCAGGCAGTACACCGGGGCCTCGTCGCCGATCTTGTAGCCCATCGTCGTCAGCAGGCCGCTCTTCGACGGCACCGGCCGGTTGCCGGTGTTGAGCAGCAGGAAACTGCCCGTGCCGTAGGTGTTCTTCGCGGTGCCCGCCTCGTAGCAGGCCTGCCCGAACACCGCCGCGTGCTGGTCGCCCAGGGCGGAGGCCACCGGTACGCCGGCGAGTTGGCCGACCGCGGTGCCGTACACCTCGGCGGAGGATCTGATCTCGGGCAGGATCGCCTCGGGGACGTTCATCGCGGAGAGGATCGAGGAGTCCCACTCCAGGGTGTGCAGGTTCATCAGCATGGTCCGGCCCGCGTTGGTCACGTCGGTGACGTGCCGCCCGCCGTCGGTGCCGCCGGTGAGGTTCCAGATCAGCCAGGAGTCGATCGTGCCGAAGGCGATCTCGCCGCGTTCGGCGCGGGCCCGCAACCCGGGCACGTTGTCCAGCAGCCAGGCCGCCTTGGGCCCGGAGAAGTAACTGGCCAGCGGCAGCCCGGTCGGCTCGCGGAACCGGTCCTGCCCGTCGCTGCCGCCCAGTTCCCGGCACAGGGAGGCGGTGCGGGTGTCCTGCCAGACGATGGCGTTGTGCACCGGCTTGCCCGTGGCCCGGTCCCAGAGCACCGTCGTCTCACGCTGGTTGGTGATGCCCAGCGCGCTGAGCTGGCCGGCGCGCAGACCGGCCTTGGCGAGCGCGCCCGCCACCACGGCCTGCACCCGGGACCAGATCTCGGTGGCGTCGTGCTCCACCCAGCCGGGCTTGGGGAAGATCTGGCGGTGCTCGCGCTGGTCGACGGCGACGATCGCGCCGTTGTGGTCGAAGATGATGCAGCGGCTCGACGTGGTGCCCTGGTCGATCGCGGCGACGTACTTCTCGGCGGTGTCCGTCATGGCTCCCCCTTGGTCGCTGGGGACGGGTCGCTGGGGACAGAAGACTGCGGGGACGGGTGACTGCGGGGACGGATGACTGAGGGAACGGATGACTGCGGTCGCAAGGCCGCCTGGTGACGCCGGCCGCCGGGCCGGTGCGTCCTCGGTGTGCTGTGGGTGGTCCACCCGCCCGGCCGGTGGGCCGTCGGTGCGCCGGCTCCACGAGCGTTGTGCCGCCGTGCCGTTGTGCGGTCGTGTCGTTGTGCCGCTGTATGCCGCTGTATGCCGCTGTATGCCGCTGTGCGTGTCGCGCGGACCGGGCCGCGCGACGGTGGACGGGGTGTCCATGGGGCCGCCGCGGACGTCTTCCGTCCGTTCGTCAGCCCGAAGGCCAGGATAGGCAGTCCCGGCCCGGCCGTCGCGGCGATCTTCGCGCCCCGGCCCGTGACCGGACCCCGGATCCGCGGTGCGGCGGGGAACGCCGGCCGCGCGCGCCCCTGCGGCGCAGAGCGTTGCCGTTGCCCATGGCGGCTCCCGGGCCCGCGCCGGGGCGCACCCCGGTCTCCCTGCAGGACTGCGTGTCTCCTGGCGACGCCGGCCGAGGGCGGCATCCTTCCGCGCCCGGCCCGGCGCCCGTGACGGGCGTGCCGGCGCGGCCGGCCCCGACGGCGGGCCGCACCTCGCGCCGACCCGGCCGGGTCCTCGCCCGGTTACGCCCGGAATATACGACGATGCCGACTGTCACCGGCAGTCTTCCCCGGCACCCGGGGGGCGTCAAGGCCGCCGACGGCAACGGCGCCGCCCGGCGGGGCGGGGCGCCGCCGGAAGAACAGCGCAGAACACCGCCCGGAAGAACAGCGCAGAACACCGCCTGCATGAACACCGCCCGGAAAACCGCCCGTCCCGGCGGCCGGCGCCACCCGGCGGCCGCACGCCCCACCGCATCCGGCGTACCGCATCCGGCGTACCGTCACGGCGGCGCCCCCCCACCGGCCGTCAGCCCGCCCGCACCGTCGTGGCCCTCGAGCCGCCGCGCCGGATCTCGTGCCCGGGCAGCCCCGCGTGCCCGAGCACCCAACTGCCCCCGCGCAGCGCCTTCGCCGCCTTCTTCAGCGGCGCCAGGCACGCGGCGGCCTGCCGGTGGTCGGCCACGCTGCCCGGGGCGCACACGACGGTGGCCAGCGACAGCGTGACCGGCAGCCCGCCCGCCGACCAGGGCGCGTCGAGGACGCGTGCCGCGAGCGGTTCGAGACTTCCGGGCTCGGCGAGCACGAGGAAGTCGTCGCCGCCGATGTGCCCCACCCGCGTCGCCCCGTGCGCCGCCTGCTGCAGCGCGCGCCCCACGGCCCGGATCAGCTCGTCGCCCGCGGCGAACCCGGCACCGTCGTTGACCTGCTTGAAGTGGTCGATGTCCAGCCAGCTCAGCGCGAAGAGCCGCCCGGCGGCGATCCGCCGGTCCACCTCGCCGGTGATCGCGTCGGAGCCGGGCAGCCGGGTCAGGGGGTTCAGCCCCGCCGCTTCCTCGACCCGCGTCTCGGCCAGGGCCCGTACGAGGTCGGCGAGCCGGACCACGCCCACGCACCGCCCGTGGTGGTCCACCACCGCCACGTCGTCGGACGTGCGGTCCCGGTCGCCGACCGCCACCACGTCCAGCACCTGCCAGGCGGTGGCGTCGACGTCCACCGTGCGCGGCGGATCGCCCAGCCTGGCCGCGGGGCGGTCGGCGTAGAGCGCGTGGCCGTACCGCCCGGACAGCGACAGCAGGAACCGCGAGCGGTGCACCGACCGCACCGGTACCCCGGCCCCGTCCACCAGCAGCACTCCGGACACGTCCGGTGACGAGGTCAGCAGGGCCCGCACCTGCGCGGCGGACGCGGTCATGGGAAGCACCGCCGCCGGCCGCAGGAACTCGCGCACCGACGGCCCCGACCGGGGCGGCGGCACGACGCCGGGGGTGCGGGGCGGCACGTAGACGTCCACCACCGGCAGCCGGGACGGCGGCGCGAACAGTTCGCCCTGCGCCAGTTGCGCCCCGGCCGACACCGCGGCCGCGCACTGCCGTTCGGTTTCCACCCCCTCCACGGCCAGCAGCGCGCCCAGCTGCTCGCACAGCGTCCGCATCGCCCGCACGGCCGCCGGACGGCTCAGCAGCGACGCGTCCAGCTTCACCACGTCCGGCGCGAGGTCCGTCAGCAGCCGCAGCGGAGCGTCCCCGTCCCCGACGCCGTCCGCGCTGATGCGGAAGCCCTGCCCGCGCAGCACGGCCACCGCGTCCAGCAGCGCCCGCTGCGGGACATGCGTGAACGGCGGCCCGATGTCGACGGTGACCTCCCACGGCAGCCGCCCGGCCGCCCGCACGGCGTCGTGCAGCGGGGCCAGGCCGCCGAGGTCGGCGAGCGTGCCGGCGAAGACATTGACGTGCAGCGGCAGCAGCGTCTCCCGGCGGGCCGCCGCCCGCAGGGCGAGGGCGGCGAGCCGGCCGTCCAGTTCCGGATCGCGGCGGGCCTCGCCCAGGACGTCGCCGGTCTCCGGCCGGGCGAGTATCTCGAGCGCCGCGACCCCGAAGGTCGTCAGGTTGACCACGGGCTGGAACACGAAACGCAGACTTTCCGTCCAGGAGCGCACGGGAGCATGATGGCGCCGCGGCGGCCCACCCAGGCGCAGTTCATGAGGCGTTCACACAGAGTTCCTCGTTGATCACTCTGTGTGCGAAATGCCGGACCGCGCCCCCGCGTCCGCGGACGTCCGCGCGGCGCCGCCGGACCAGGGCCGTCTTTCCCGGCGGCCGCACTCCTGCTACATGCAGGAGACATGACACGACTCGCCACCGCACCGCGCGGCCTCGCCACCGCACCGCGCGGCCTCGCCACCGCACCGCGCGGCCTCGCCCCCGCACCGCGCGGCCTCGCCCCCGCACTGCGTGGCCTGGCCACCGCGCTCGCCGCGCTGCTGACCACGGTCCTCGCCCCCGCCCCCGCCACCGCACAGGCGACGACCGGAACCGGGGCGCCGGCCGACTTCGTCGCCCTGAGCACCGTGGACCCGACGATCATCCAGGAGATCCGCTACCACACCCCGCACAACTTCGTCGGCAGACCCGTAGACGGCTACGAACAGCCCCTGTGCATCCTCACCCGGCCCGCCGCGCGGGCCCTGCACCGGGCGCAGACGAAACTGTTGCGCCGCGGCTACAGCCTCAAGGTGTACGACTGCTACCGGCCGCAGCGCGCCGTGAACCACTTCGTCCGCTGGGCGCAGGACCTCGACGACCAGGCCATGAAGGGGGAGTTCTACCCGGACGTCGACAAGAGCCGGCTCTTCGCGGACGGCTACATCGCGGAGAAGTCCGGCCACAGCCGCGGCTCCACGGTCGACCTCACCCTCGTGCGGCTCCCGGCCCTCCCCACCCGGCCGTACGTCCCCGGCGAACCCCTCGTCCCCTGCTACGCCCCCAAGGACCGCCGCTTCCCCGACAACTCCGTCGACATGGGCACCGGTTTCGACTGCTTCGACCCCCTCGCCCACACCCTCGACCCGCGCATCCACGGCCGGCAGCGCGCCAACCGGCTGCTGCTGAAGAACACCCTGGAAAGCCTCGGCTTCGTCAACCTGGCCGAGGAGTGGTGGCACTACACGTACCGGCCCGAGCCCTACCCGGACACCTACTTCGACTTCCCCGTCTCCTGGAAGTCCCTCACCAAGTCCCTCACCAAGTCCCCCACCAAGTCCCTCACCACCGGGCGCTGAGCCGGACGGCCGCCCGCCGAAGACGCCCCGCCGGTGATCGGCTACAGTCCGCCGCGTGTCCGAAAACCACCACACCAACGCCGGCGCCATACCGGGCTCCCACTGCTCGAGTTGCGGCGCTCCCTACGGGCAGGGCGTCTCCGGCTGGCCCCGCACCTGCCCGGCCTGCGGCACCGTCGCCTACCGCAACCCGCTGCCGGTGGCGGTCGCCCTCCAGCCCGTGTACGACACGACGGGCACCGGCCTGGTCGTCGTCACGCGCGCCGTCGCCCCCGCGCGCGGGGGCGTCGCCCTGCCGGGCGGGTACGTCGACGACCGCGAGGACTGGCGGCGGGCCGTCGTCCGTGAACTCAAGGAGGAGACCGGCATCGACGCCGCCGCCCGCGACGTGCGGCTCGTCGACGCGATGAGCTCGCCCGACGGGCACCTGCTGCTCTTCGGGCTGCTCCCCGAGCGCCCGGCCGAGGGCCTCCCGCCGTTCGCCGCCACGAACGAGACGGAGGGCCGGCACCTGCTGCGCAGGCCCGAGGAGCTCGCCTTCCCGCTGCACACTCTCGCCGCGCGGGCCTGGTTCGAGGGACGCTACGTCTGAGGCCGGCCGCCGCTCAGCCCTCGGCGAGGCCCCTGACGCGCACGGGGCGGTCCGGCTCGGCGGAACCGTCCTCCCGCTCCCGCTCGACGACGACCCGCCGGCCCTGCCGGCGGGTGACGTAGCGTTCGATCCGCGGCTCGTCCCGGCCCTCGCCCGCCTCCCGTACGACCAGCCCGCGCCCGCCGCGCCCCGGGGCCGGCGCCCACACCTCCAGCTCCAGTCCCCCGTCCTGCCCGCGCACCGGAATCACGGCTCCCGCGCGTGCGAGCACCGGAATCCGCGACAGCGGCGCCTCCAGCAGGACCCGCCCCGGGCCCTCGTAGGCCCGTTCCGACACCGTGTCGTACCAGCGGCCGCGCGGCAGCCGCACCGCGCGCCGCTCCACCGCCGGGTGCAGCACCGGCGCCACCAGCAGGCGGTCGCCGAGCAGGAAAGCGTCCTCGCAGTCCCGCAGGGCACGGTCCTCCGGCGCGCCCCACCACAACGGCCGCACGTACGGCGCCCCCGTGCGCCGCGCCAGGTGCGCCAGCGTCACGAAGTACGGCAGCAGCCGCCGGCGCCCGGCGAGCACCCCGCGCACCTGCTCCAGCACCTGCGGACCGCACTCCCAGGGCTCCCGGCCGCCCGCCCCGGGACCGGCGTGCGTCCGGAACAGCGGCAGGTGGGCGGCCAGTTGGAGCCGGCGCAGGTACAGCTCCGGCGACTCGCCGCCGTCGCAGCCGCCCGCGTCCGGCCCCGAGTACGGCACTCCGCACAGCCCCAGCCCCAGCACCAGCGACAGGCCGGCCCGCAGGCCGGGCCAGCCGGCGGCCGTCTCCCCGCACCAGGCGCCGCCGTAGCGCTGCATCCCGGCCCAGCCCGAGCGCGAGCAGAGGAACGGCCGCTCCTGCGGCGCCGGCTCCCGCGGCTCCTCGTGGGCCGCAAGCTCCTCGTGGGCCGCGCGGGCCATGCACAGGCCGTAGACGTTGTGCGCCTCGCGGTGGTCCCCGCCCCGCCCCTCCAGGGCGTGCCGGGCCGAACGCGGCAGGGTGGCCTCCCCGAACGCGGCCAAGGACGTCGGCTCGTCCCCGCCGTGCCAGAAACCCGCGAATCCCTGCGCGAGACGCTCCTCGTACAGCCGCCCCCACCACGCGCGCACCCGCGGGTGCGTGAAGTCCGGGAAGACCGCCTCCCCGAACCGCGCCACGCCGCGCACCACCCGCCCCGACGCGTCCCGCACGAAGGCGTCCCCGGCCAGGCCGCCGTCGTACACGGCGTCGCCCGGCGCGGCCCGCACCGCCGGTTCCACGGCCGACACCAGCCGGATCCCGTCCCGGCGCAGCTCCTCGGCCAGCACCAAAAGCTTCGGGAAGCGCTCCTGGTCGACCGTGAACCCCTGCCGCCCGTCGCGGTGGCCGGTGCCCAGGTGCACCGCGTCGAGCGGAAGATCGTGCTCCTGGTGGTCGGCGACGAGCCGCCGCACCTCCTGCTCGTCGCCGAGGTCCCGCCGCGCGTGCTGGTGGCCCAGCGCCCACGCCGGCGGCACCACCGCCGGCCCGGTCAGCGCCGCCCAGGTGCGCAGCACACGCGCGGGGCTGCCCACGATCACCCAGCACCGCAGCGGCCCGCCGTCCATCCGCAGCTCGCACGTCCCGGCCCGGTCGTGCCCCGAACCGGCCCCCTCCTCGCCCTCCCGCAGCGTGACCGTGCCGTCCCAGGTGTTGTCGTGGAACACCAGGTGCGTACCGGCGTCCGCCACCACCAGCTGCACCGGCATGGTGACGGACAGCGGATCGTCACCGGGCCCGAAGGGCCGGCCGGGGTCGGTGTTCCACAGCCGATACGTGCCGTCGCGCAGCCGCGGCCCCGACGCGCGCCCGCCCAGCCCGAAGAACCGCGCGTCCGGCGCCACCTCCGCCCGCTGCATCCACCGCGCCGGGCCGCCGCCCACCGGTTCCCACCAGCGGGGCGGCAGGTCACGGCGCAGTGTCACCCCGCCGCGCGTGCGGACCTCGATCGCGCCGTGCCGCGAGACGCCCACCGTGACCCGCTCGGCGACCACCCGCCAGCCGCCGTCCTTGTCCGGCTCCAGCACCGCCCGGGGGTCCGGCTCGGGGCACCGGTCCCCGAGCGCGTACGACGGCTGCGCGCCGGCCCCGTCCCAGCCCCAGAAGACGGCCCCGTTCGCGACGACGGTGATCCGCAGCTCCGACCGGGCGAACCGCAGCACACCGCCCCCCGGCTCCGGCTCCGCCCCCCGCACGGGGCCCGGCGTCCGCGCCCGCTCCGTCCCCCGCGCCGGCAGCCCCGCGGCGTCCGCCCGCCTGCGGCGCCACGCCGCCCGCACGGTGAGCAACCCCTGCGCCGCCCCCGCCGCACCGAACGCCCTCACCGAACGCACCAGGTCACGACCGTCCATGCTGCTCAGCCTGCCATTGCCGAGCCGGTGCGGACGCACCGTTCAACTGCCGTTACCCGTGCCGCGACCACATCTTCACTTGGCGGACTATGTGAGGCGAGCCCTGGTATTGAAGTCGATCACATGGCATCGTCCCTGTCAGCCGCGTCACGCGCACACCCCCTGCCCGTGCGCGGAGGACGCACACGACGCGTACAGCCCGGGAGCCGCTCATGTCGACCGCGAACCCCCAGCCGCTCTGGCAGCCCGACCCCCAGCAGATCGCCCAGGCCCGGATCACCAGGTTCCACACCTGGGCCGCCGAGCACCACGGAGCTCCGGCCGAGGGCGGCTACGCGGCCCTGCACCGCTGGTCCGTCGACCACCTCGACACCTTCTGGAAGGCCGTGGCGCAGTGGTTCGACGTCCGGTTCTCCGCGCCGTACACGAGCGTGCTGGCCGACCGCTCCATGCCCGGCGCCCGGTGGTTTCCCGGAGCGAAGCTCAACTACGCCGAGCACGCCCTGCGCGCGGCCGCCTCCCGCGCCGACGAACCCGCCCTCCTGTACGTCGACGAGACCCACGACCCCCGCCCGGTCACCTGGGCCGAGCTGCGCCGCCAGGTCGGCTCCCTCGCCGCCGCCCTGCGCGACCTGGGCGTCCGCCCCGGCGACCGCGTCAGCGGCTACCTGCCCAACATCCCGCAGGCCGTCGTCGCCCTCCTGGCCACCGCGGCCGTGGGCGGCGTGTGGACCTCCTGCGCCCCCGACTTCGGCGCCCGCAGCGTCCTGGACCGCTTCCAGCAGGTCGAACCCGTGGTCCTGTTCGCCGTCGACGGCTACCGCTACGGCGGCAAGGAGCACGACCGCCGCGCCGTCGTCGCCGAACTCCGCCGCGACCTGCCCACCCTGCGGGCGGTCGTCCACATCCCCCTGCTGGGGACCGAAGCACCCGAGGGCGCCCTGGAATGGCCGGACCTCACGTCCGGCGACACCGACCCCGTCTTCGAACAGGTGCCCTTCGACCACCCCCTGTGGGTGCTGTACTCCTCCGGCACCACCGGCCTGCCCAAGGCCCTCGTCCAGTCCCAGGGCGGCATCCTCGTCGAACACCTCAAGCAGCTCGGCCTGCACTGCGACCTGGGCCCCGAGGACCGGTTCTTCTGGTACACCTCGACCGGCTGGATGATGTGGAACTTCCTCGTCTCCGGCCTCCTGGCCGGCACCACGGTCGTCCTCTACGACGGCAGCCCCGGCTTCCCCGACACCGGCGCCCAGTGGCGCGTCGCCGAACGCACGGGCACCACCTTCTTCGGCACCTCGGCCGCCTACGTCATGGCCTGCCGCAAGGCGGGCGTCCACCCCGCCCGCGACCACGACCTCTCCCGTGTGAAGTGCGTCGCCACCACCGGCTCCCCCCTCCCGCCCGACGGCTTCCGCTGGCTGCACGACGAGGTCCGCGACGACCTGTGGATCGCCTCCGTCAGCGGCGGCACGGACGTGTGCTCCTGCTTCGCGGGAGCCGTCCCCACCCTCCCCGTCCACGTCGGCGAACTCCAGGCCCCCTGCCTCGGCACCGACCTGCAGGCCTGGGACCCCGACGGCAGACCGCTGGTCGACGAGGTCGGCGAACTCGTCGTCACCACCCCGATGCCGTCCATGCCGATCCGGTTCTGGAACGACCCCGACGGCAGCCGCTACCGCGACAGCTACTTCGCTATGTACCCCGGCGTCTGGCGCCACGGCGACTGGGTCACCGTCACCTCCCGCGGCTCCGTCGTCATCCACGGCCGCTCCGACTCCACCCTCAACCGCCAGGGCGTCCGGATGGGCTCCGCCGACATCTACGAAGTCGTCGAACGCCTCCCCGAGATCAAGGAGTCCCTCGTCCTCGGCATCGAACAGCCCGACGGCGGCTACTGGATGCCCCTGTTCGTCCAACTGGCCCCTGGCGCCCGCCTCGACGACGCCCTCGTCCAGCGCGTCAAGCAGGCCATCCGCGAGCAGCTCTCCCCGCGCCACGTCCCCGACGAGATCATCGAGGCCCCCGGCGTGCCCCACACCCTCACCGGGAAACGCATCGAGGTCCCGGTCAAGCGCCTGCTGCAGGGCACCCCGCTGGACAAGGCGGTCAACCCGGGCTCCGTCGACGACCTCGACGTGCTCCGCTTCTACGAGGAACTGGCCCGCAAACGCGCCTGAGCCCGCCAGCCGTCCCCGGCCGTCCCCGGTCCTCCTCGCTCGGCGCGGACGACCGGGGACGGCCACCACCCTCTCCGTCCCCCGTTGTCAGTGCCGTCGGTTACTTTGAGTGACGACCGCTCGACCGCACGCACCCAGGGGGGAACCATGGCGTTCACCGATCACCGGACCATGCGCCGCGTCCTGCGCCGGGAGATCGCCGGCATCATCGGCCTGCTCACCGACGAACACGACTTCCGCGCCATGCGGCGCTACCGCACCTTCTCCTTCGACAACCACCGCACCTACCTCCAGCAGACCGAGACCGTCCTCAAAACCCGCGCTGCCCAGGGCACCCACACCACCCTGGCCCTCTTCGACCCGCAGGAGTACGCCGACTTCTGCGCCGAGACCGGCCTCGCCCCCGACGACCCCGCCAGCCGCACCCGCTTCACCGCCGAACTCGCCATCACGGGCGCCACCGTGCCCTACGACGGCCGCCCGCTCACCGAACTGCTCCCCGCCCTCGTCGACGAAGCCGTCCGCCAGGCGACGTGGGAGTACGCCTCGACCCTCCTGGCCCGCCTCGGCCCCTGCCCGTCCTGCGGCGAGGACATCGGCCGCGCCGCGTTCTCCCGCGCCACGGCCCTCCTCACTCGCATCCTGGAGACCGCCCCGCCCGGCAACCGGCACCTGGTCTGCAGCGTCGCGAGCACCCCCGAGACCCTCGACGCCGTCCTCCACGCCGACCAGGACGCCGACGGCACCACCCGACTCGACGAGGCGGAAGCCCTCGAGTTCACCACGGTCCTGGCCCTCGGCCTCGCCACCGGCAACCCCGGGGGTCTCGTCATGCGCACCACCGCCCCGGACACCCCCGACCGCGTCTACGGCTGGCGGCTGCGCGGCGACACCCTGCGCCCCCTGACCGCCGGTGAGGTCTTCGACGCCTACTGCACCGACGCCGAGTCCGGCGACCTCATCTCCCCGGAGTCCGGCGTCGACTACTGCGAACCCCCCGATCTCGGAGAGGAGGGACTCCACCGGCACCGGCACTGAATCCGGCACCCGAGCGGCACCGAAGCCGGCACCGCGAGGCGTGAAAAGGGCACCCACCCGAAGGTGAGCGCCCCTCACGTCCACCGGGCGCGCCGCCGCGTCCGGATCACTCCCCGGACAGCACCGCCTGCGCCGCCTGCCGCGCCTCCTCGGCGCTGTCGGCCGCCCGGGCGGCCGCCGCGGCCCGCTCGCACTGCGCCAGCGTGTACTTGGCCAGCGCCGCCCGCACATAGGGAATCGACGCCGCACCCATGGAGAGGGAGGTGACCCCCAGACCGGTCAGCACACACGCGAGCAGCGGATCCGACGCCGCCTCACCGCAGACACCGCAGCTCTTGCCCTCGGCCTTCGCCGCCTCCGCGGCCATCGCCACCAGGTCGAGCAGCGCCGGCTGCCACGGATCCTGCAGCCGCGACACGGCACCCACCTGCCGGTCGGCCGCGAACGTGTACTGCGCGAGGTCATTGGTCCCCAGGGACAGGAACTCGACCTCCTGCAGGATCGCACGCGCCCGCAGCGCGGCCGACGGGATCTCGACCATGGCACCGAACTTGGCCCGCAGACCGGCCTCCCGGCACGCGTCCGCGAACGCCTTCGCGTCCGCGCGGTCCGCGACCATCGGCGCCATGACCTCGAGGTAGACCGGCAATCCCTCGGCGGCCTTCGCCAGCGCCGTCAACTGGGTGCGCAGCACCTCGGGATGGTCGAGCAGGGTCCGCAGACCCCGCACGCCCAGCGCCGGGTTCGGCTCGTCGGCAGGCGTCAGGAAGTCCAGCGGCTTGTCCGCGCCCGCGTCCAGCACCCGCACCACGACCCGGCTCTCGGGGAACGCCTCCAGAACCTGCCGGTACGCCGCGACCTGCTTCTCCTCCGACGGCGCGTTCTTGTTGTCGTCCAGGAACAGAAACTCGGTACGGAACAGGCCGACGCCCTCGGCGCCCGCCTCCACCGCGGCCGCCACGTCCGCCGGGCCGCCGATGTTGGCGAGCAGCGGCACCTTGTGGCCGTCGGAGGTGGCCCCCGGCCCGGTCGAAGCGGACAGCGCGGCCTTCCGCTCCGCGGCCAGCGCCTCCAGTTGCGCCTTCTTCTCCTCGCCGGGCTCCACGACGATCTCACCGGTGCTGCCGTCCACCGCGATCACCGTGCCCTCGGCCAGCTCGGTCGCGCCCGGCAGCGCCACCACGGCCGGCACGCCCAGCGCCCGCGCCAGGATCGCGCTGTGGCTCGTCGGCCCGCCCTCCTCGGTCACGAACCCGAGCACCAGCGACGGGTCCAGCAGAGCCGTGTCGGCAGGCGCCAGGTCCCGCGCGACGAGGACGTACGGCTCGTCACTGTCCGGGACACCCGGCATCGGCACCCCGAGCAAACGAGCGACGATACGGTTCCGCACGTCGTCGAGGTCCGCCACCCGGCCGGCCAGGTACTCACCCGCGCCGGCCAGCAGGGCCCGGTACGCGGCGAACGCGTCGTACACCGCACGCTCGGCCGTGCTGCCGACCGTGATGCGCCGCTCCACGTCCGCTATCAGCTCCGGGTCCTGGGCCATCATGGCCTGGGCCTCCAGCACGGCCTGCGCCTCACCGCCCGCCAGATTGCCGCGCGCCACCAGATCGGCGGCCACCGCCTCGACGGCCTGGCGGGCGCGCCCCTGCTCACGCTCCGCCTCCTCCGCCGGGATCTGCTTGACCGGCGGCTCCAGCACCGCCGTCCCCATGTGCCGGACCTGCCCGATCGCGACACCGTGGCTGACGCCGACGCCCCGCAGCGTTGTCTCCATCTCACCCGTCTCCGATAAAGCGGCGGATCCGGTCCACCGCGCTGCTTGTCTCTACCTCGCCGTCTCCGGCGGAAATCGTTGTCACTCCCAGACGAAGAGGCTGTCGCCGGCCTTCACGTCACCGTCCTCGCGAAGCTCGGAGAGCGAGTCGGCCGTGGCCTCCAGCGCCACGACCGGGCAGACCGGAGACTTGCCCGCCGCCTCCACGGCCGCGGGGTTCCAGCGCACCACGGCCTGGCCGCGCGTGACGGTGTCCCCCTTGTTGACGAGCAGCTCGAAACCCTCGCCGTTCAACTGCACGGTGTCGATGCCGAGGTGCGTGAGCACGCCATGACCCTGCGCGTCGACCACGACGAAAGCGTGCGGGTGGAGGGAGACGATGACGCCGTCCACGGGGGCGACGGCCTCGGACGGCTCACGTACGGGGTCGATGGCCGTGCCCGGGCCGACCATGGCCCCGGAGAACACGGGATCCGGCACGGCGGCCAGCCCGATGGCGCGCCCTGCAAGGGGGGACGTCACGGTGGTCATGGGAAGCCTCCCAGGGGTGGAGATCCAAAAAGAGCCGTCCCTGCCTGTCCCGGACGGCGACTGGTCAGCAGGGTATGGCATGGGTGATCCCGCTTACGTGCGAGAGCTCCCGGTTGGCGGCCCTGGCGTACCACCGAAGCGGTTTGCACCCGCTCCCACGTCCCGTGTACAGTTGTACTCCTGCCGGGGGTGAGTGACGCGCTGTGCGCGCCGACCCGGCGGTATCCAACTCGTCAGATCCTATCTCGGGATCCTTCCTGCGTGCCTGCGGGAGGGTGGTCAGAGAGACGGAAAAACCCTGATAGAGTGGGAAACACCGAAGGGAAGCGCCCGGAGGAAAGCCCGGGACCGAGGGGTCCGGGGTGAGTACGAAGGAAGCGGTTGTTCCTTGAGAACTCAACAGCGTGCCAAAAGTCAACGCCAGATATGTTGATGCCCCGTCCGCCGGACCGGTCTTGTGCCGGGTCTGGTGGCGAGGTTCCTTTGAAACACACACAGCGAGGACGCTGGGAGCCGGGGGGACGATTCCTCCCTCCTGGTTCCGCTCTCGTGGTGGTTGCCCCGGAGTACCGGGGAAGGCATTCACGGAGAGTTTGATCCTGGCTCAGGACGAACGCTGACGGCGTGCTTAACACATGCAAGTCGAACGATGAACCACTTCGGTGGGGATTAGTGGCGAACGGGTG
>NZ_BMWH01000042.1:30617-40588 GCF_014651135.1 Streptomyces echinoruber | reverse complement strand
GGCGAGAAGAAGCGGGTGCTGCACCAGCGACTCACCACGCTCCTCACGACGACGCATCAGCGCGGCGAGAAGAAGCGGGTGCTCGATGATCGACTCCTCACCACGCTCCTCACGACGGGCCAGCATCGCTGCCAGCAGGAGCGGACCGAAGGGGGTTTCCTCGCCGAACTCTTCCTGGCCTGCTCCGGCCTTTTCCCGAGTGGGAGTCTCCGTCGTTGCCGTCATGGCTCTCTCTTTCTTCCTCGGCGCATGGCTCAGCGGAGTGCTCGGCTGTCAAAGCTTCGCGCTCCGCTCTTCATCGCCATCGTCGAGGCGCGCCACACCGATCGCACGTCGATCATGCGCCGCTCGGGTGCGGAATTCCGAGAACTCGCGCAATCCGGAAAAGGGTGTTATGGCGCGCGGCAATTGATGGAGCGGCCGCGATTCCGACCTGCCCGTGCGGGCCCATCCCGCAGCCGCGTACGGCCTACGGGACGACCCGCGTACCGGCAGAACCGCGCCCGCGCCCCGTCCACGCCCGCTCACACGGGGACCGCGGTGCCCCCTGGGGAGCCGCAGCCCCGGGCGGGCGTCGCGCAGCAGCACGGCCCCTGACCGTTTCACCTGGTCAGGGGCCATGCACGTGCGCGGTGGGTGTGGGATTTGAACCCACGGTGACATCGCTGCCACGACGGTTTTCAAGACCGTTCCCTTAGGCCGCTCGGGCAACCCACCTCCGCCCCGCCCACCTGGGGTGGAGCGGGTACAGCGTACCGGCCCCATGCTGTGCGCGGGGCATGGTCCACACGGGGTCCACCGACTCCGTTCCTCGTCGATCGGCTCCGAGCCGCACCCCCGGTGCAAGATTCCGACGCAGAACCCGACCCCGCCCCGACATCGTCACAGTCCGCGTCCCCTCCCTGTCGATCTGCACAGGGCAGCGGCCGGCGGCCTGCAGGCGATCTCGGGCACGAGCTGCATCAGCACCCGCACGTTCCGCGGCCTCCCGTCTTCAGGCGGGACCCGGAGGAGGCCACGGCCCGCGAGGGCTTGGAGGAGACGGGCCAACGCACCGACCCTCTGCGCTGAGCTTCGTTCGGGTGGCCGGAGCCAGGATGCCGTCCCTCCAGTCCGCACCGGCCGGAAGGCTCCGGTGGAGTCCCGTACCCGACACGTCTCGATCGTCTTGGGATCGGTGAGGAGCCTGGCAGTCAGTTCCTGCGGCCGGTCGGTACCGAGTGTTGGGCGGCTCCCCACTGCGAGGGCTGTGCAACGTCGCTGGTTCTCCACGTGCCGCGCTATCACCCGAGTCGGGCAATGCAACCAACAGCACTCGAGCGAACAGGTCGAGCAGGCGCTGGAGGCCGCGGAAGAGGAGCAGGCGGCGCGGCTGTTCACACAAGAAGTGCCGTCCTCATCTCACATCTGTGAATGCGAAGAGAGCGGCGCCCCGGCAAAGCTCAGTTCTTCCTCAAGATCGGACTTCCAAGGTCGTCAATGCTCCGACTTCTGTGTAGCTTTCTTTTCCAGGGGAGACCAAGACGGGCGTGCGGTAAATACCCGTATCCGTCGCCGACCACCGGCCACACGCGACAGATCTCCTGAACACAAAAGGAATCGGGGATTTTCTTTGCCTCCAAGAAACACTACTCAAAGGCGTTGGCGACCATTGGCGCCTTTGTTGCGGCGACTTCCTTAACGGTCACGCCGGCGCTCGCCGCAAATGCCGCCACGCCCACAAAAGGTGAGATCGCAGCAGCACTGAAACGCCACAGTGACGGGACGTGGACGCGGGCCGATGTGGACCTCATCCGGTCCATACCGGAACTCGCCGCAGTGGTACCGGACGTTACCCGTCCCGAAGAAGTCAGTGTCGTATCAGCGGTGATCGGCCCTGACGACCAGGCAGTGTCGGACAGGGACGGCCAGCCGCTTTCGCCGGCCGAGCTTGCGAAGGTGCTGCCGCCCGAGGACGCGGAGCCAAGCGCCCCCTCCCAGGTGCAGGTGACACCGGAGGAAAACGACATCGACTCCGCGATGATGAAGCGTGAGGTGGAGCTCTGCGTATTCAAGTACGGCTGCTACTCCACCCTGCATCCATGGGCCAAGGTCAAGGTCTACGGATCCGGCAAGACCGCAATCGGCGGAAGCGGCGTTTAAAGGAGAGAGCACATGAAGTCGCCCATCGGTTCATTGATTGCCATCTTCGCTTTCTTCGTCCTGGTCCTGCTGCTGCTCGGTTCCCACTTCGGGGGCATCGAGATCATCGCATGGCTCGTAGCGCTCGTCGCGTCCGTGATGTTCACGGTCCGGCGTCACCGTAAGAAGAAGACGGGCGCCGAAGGCGGAATGTAGCGGCTTCTTGGCGCACGAGTTCTCTCCTGACACGCTCCATCGCGCAAGCAGTGCCTCCAGACCGCATGTGGGTCTGGAGGCACTGCTGCGTTGCGGGGCACGCGTCGGCTTCCGACCGCAGTGCACTGATCGCTGAACGTTCTCGTCCTGTGGTTCGCGGGTGACGGCGGCCGGCGGCCTGGGTCCATGACGCGGCAGGGTTCCTGGTCGTTGCACTGGGGATTCCACTCGCCAACGTCTCGGCGCAGAAACCGTGTTGGCCCCGTACCGCCACCGCCGACCGGTGCGTCGCGGAGATGGCGGAGGTCTTCTCCGAGCGCGCTCCGAGCCCGCACGAAGCGCTGTGCGAGCTGACACCGGATGGGTTCGCCGTCCTCGACGGCCCCCTGATCGCCACCGACCGTGTAGCGGCGGATGAGCCGTGCTGCTCCGTGAAGCACCGCCGTCACGGTATGAACGTGCACACCGACCGCATCGGTCGGCCCGTCGCCGCCGTTCGCGCGGTCGAGATCGCCTGGCGCTCGGGGTGGGAAACCTTCACCGGGCTGCTTGTGTCCGATGGTCTGACGGTCGTGTCCGGCCCTCGCCGACGGCGCGGGCCGAACGGGCCTGGCAAGCCGCCGGCGGCCGATGGCCGGTGTGTCCGCGCGTGGGCCGTGCGGGGGAGTCGGCCGTGGTGGGGTGACTGCGATCGTCCGGCCGGGAAACCTCTTCAGCCGGAGGGCGCCAACACCGGTACCCGGGGACGGAGGCAGGACGATGGCGGCGACCACGGGCGAAGCCGGGGCCGGCCCGGCACCGGCCGGCCTTCGGCTTCCGGGGATCCTGCTGGGGGTGGGCCTGGGCGGGTTCGTCGACGGCATCCTGCTGCACCAGCTCCTGCAGTGGCACCACATGCTCTCCAGCACCGACCACGACCGCATCGGCGTGAAGTACTACGACCCCCGCACGGTCTCGGGGCTGGAGATGAACACCGTGTGGGACGGCGTCTTCCACACGGTGTGCTGGCTCTCCGTCCTGCTCGGCCTGGCCGTCCTGTACTCCCGGGTCACGCACCACCGCCGCGCGGTGTGGGTCTCCCGTGTGCTGTGGGGCTGGATCCTCGCGGGGTGGGGCCTCTTCAACCTCGTCGAGGGCGTCGTGGACCACCACGTCCTGGGCATCCATCACGTGCGCGGCGGCTCCCACCAGGTCTGGTGGGACCTCGGCTTCCTCGCCCTCGGCGCGCTGCTGCCGGCCTGCGGCCTGCTCCTCCGGCGCGGCGGGCGGCCGCTCGGCCCGGACGCCCCGGACGCCCGGCGGCCGGAGCGGGACGCCTGATGCATCACGACGCGCACCCCGTACACCCCGTGCACCACGACTCGCACCCCGTACACCCCGTGCACCCCGACACGCACCTCGTGCACCACGGGACGGGCAGCGGCCCGGCGCAGACCCTGCTGCCCGCGCTCGTCCTGGCGGCGCTCGCCGTCGGCCACCTCCTCCTCGTCCACCGGGCGCGGAGCCGCAATCCGGGGCGGGGCTGGAACCCCTGGCGCACGGCCGGCTTCACCGCCGGGCTGCTCCTGCTGGCCGCGGCACTTCTGCCTCCCCTCGCGCCCCTGGCCCGCACCGACTTCCGCGGCCACATGGTCCAGCACGTGCTCATCGGCATGTACGCCCCGCTCGCCCTGGTGCTCGGCGCTCCCGTCACCCTCCTGCTGCGCACCCTGCCCGTCGCCCATGCCCGCCGGCTCACCGCGGTCCTGCGCAGCCGCCCCGCCCGCGTGCTCGCCCACCCGGCCGTCGCCCTGCTGCTGTCCGCCGGCAGCCTCGTGGTCCTGTACTTCACCCCGCTGTACGACACCGCCGTGGGCCACCCGGCCGGGCACTGGCTGCTGCACGCCCACTTCCTGCTCTCCGGCTGCCTGTTCGCCTACGCCGTCGCCGGCCCCGATCCCGCTCCGGCGCGCCCGGGCGTGCGCACCCGCCTGGTCTGCCTCGGCTGTGCCATCGCCCTGCACGCCGTGGTCGCGCAGCTGATGTACGGCGGTTTCGGAGTCGACGTCCACGCTCCCGTCCCGCAGGTCCGGGGCGGCGCGGAGATCATGTACTACGGCGGTGACGTCGCCGAACTCCTCCTGGCCGCCGCCCTGGTGGCCACCTGGCGTCCCGGGCGCCGCCCGCGGCCCTCCCCGAACGCGCCGCGCTCCCGCGGTCCGGCACGGGCGTAGGGGCTCACTTCACCGCGTGCTGTTCCCGGCCCGCGCGCACTGTTCCGCTTCGTGATCCGGCGGATCGGGACGGGACGAACCCCTGCACGGAAGCGGAACCCCTGCACGGAAGCGGAAGGGGCGCCGCTCGTCGAGCGGCGCCCCTTGTGGCCGGCGTGTCCGTGACCGCGGAGGCGGTGGCCGGGCGGGAAGGAGGGGGTCAGTCGTCGCCCACGCGCTTGCCGAGGGTGAGGTCGACGGTGTGCTCCTGGCCGCCGCGCTTGTAGGTGATGCGGACCTTGTCGCCGGGCTTGTGGGTCCAGATCTCGCCGATCAGGGTGGGGCCGCTGTCGATGACGGTGTCGTCGAGCTTGGTGATGACGTCGCCGGGCTTGAGGCCGGCCTCGGCGGCGGGACCGCCGGGTTCGACAGCGGCGGAGCCACTCGTGCCCCGGTCGACGATCCGGGCGCCGCCGGTGCCCTCGTCCAGGGAGACGGACGCGCCGATCTTGGCGTAGACGGGCTTGCCGGTCCGGATCAGCTCCTGGGCGACGTACTTGGCCTGGTTGATGGGGATGGCGAAGCCGAGGCCGATGGAGCCGGGCTGGCCGGTGCCGAAGCCGCCGTTGCCGGTGGACTGGATGGCGGAGTTGATGCCGATGACGGCGCCGCGCGCGTCGAGCAGGGGACCGCCGGAGTTGCCGGGGTTGATGGAGGCGTCGGTCTGCAGGGCGCTCATGTAGGACGCCTTGCTGCCGGTGCCGTCGCTGGAGGCCACGGGGCGGTGCTTGGCGCTGATGATGCCGGTCGTGACGGTGTTGGACAGGCCGAAGGGGGCACCGATGGCGATGGTCTCGTCGCCGACGGCGACCTTGTCGGAGTCGCCGAGCGGGAGCGGTTTGAGGTCGGACGGCGCGTCCTTGAGCTTGATGACGGCGACGTCGTAGCCCTGGGCGTGGCCGACGACCTGGGCGTCGTACTTCTTGCCGCTGGGGAAGGTCGCCGTGAGTTTGCCGCCGTCGACGGCGTCGGCCACCACGTGGTTGTTGGTGACGATGTGGCCCTGGGTGTCGAAGACGAACCCGGTGCCGGTGCCGCCCTCGCCGTTGCTGCCCTCCGCCTCGATGGTGACCGTGCTCGGCAGGTCCTTGGCGACGACGGCGGCGACGGAGCCGGGGTCGCGCTTGACACTGGCGGGGCCGCCGTCGGCGACGGCGACCGTGGTGGAGCTGGAGTCGTCGTTCTTGGCGAGGGTGTAGCCGAGGCCGCCGCCCAGGCCGCCGGCGACCAGCGCGGCCGCCAGGACCGCGGCGACCAGCCCGCCGCGGCCGCCGCCGGACTTGGGTGCGGGCTGCTGGTACGCGCCCCAGCCGGCTCCCGCTCCGGCGCCGCCGCCGTAGGCGGGCGTGCCGGGGGGCGGCGGGGGCGGCCAGGAGCCGTGGGCGGCGGACGCGCCGCCGTCGGAGGGCGCCGTCGGCGCGTGAGCGGGCGTCTGCGGGGGTGCGGGCTGCTGCGGGGGCGCGGGCTGCTGCGGGGAGGTCGCGGGAGACGCCACCGGCACGGGGGGTGCGGACGGGGCCGGGGGGACCGCGGTGCCCTCGTTCTCGGTGCTCACAGCTCTTCTCCTCGATCCACGGCTGGTGTTGTCGGTCGCACGTGCAGGGCTCGCATGTGTATGTGTATGCCGCCAGCCTTTCCCATGCGCCGTCAGGGCACCATAAGGGGTGGCTGTGGGTTCGACCGGATCCTTTACACGTGACTTTTCTGTGCGAAATGGACAGAAGTATGACGGCGGCCGACGCCCCGATCGTACGGGTGTCCGGGGCCGCCCGGACACACGACTACCCCGTCGCGGTGGCACCATGACGCAGATGACCCACGCACGTCGGCACCCCGCCTTTCGCCCCGTCCAGATCGTGGCGCACCGCGGCGCCTCGGAGGACGCCCCCGAGCACACGCTGGCCGCCTACCGCAAGGCCATCGAGGACGGCGCCGACGCCCTCGAGTGCGATGTGCGGCTGACCGCGGACGGGCATCTGGTGTGCGTGCACGACCGTCGCGTCAACCGCACCTCCAACGGCCGCGGCGCCGTCTCCGCGCTGGAGCTGGCCGACCTCGCCGCCCTGGACTTCGGTTCCTGGAAGACGCGGGAGTCGGTCCGCGCGCGCGGGGAGGAGCCGGACTGGGAGCACCGCCCGGAGGACCGGGAGGCGACGTCGGTGCTGACCCTGGAGCGGCTGCTGGAGCTGGTCGCGGACGCCGGGCGCCGGGTGGAGCTGGCGATCGAGACCAAGCACCCCACGCGCTGGGCGGGCCAGGTCGAGGAACGGCTGCTGATGCTGCTGAAACGGTTCGGACTGGACGCGCCGCCCTCGCCGGAGGAGTCGCAGGTGCGGGTCATGAGCTTCTCGGCGCGTTCGCTGCACCGGGTGCGGGCGGCCTCGCCGACGCTGCCCACGGTGTACCTGATGCAGTTCGTCTCGCCCCGGCTGCGCGACGGGCGGCTGCCCGCGGGGGTGCGCGTCGCGGGCCCCTCGATCCGGATCGTGCGCAACCAGCCCGCGTACGTGGAGCGGTGGAAGGCCGCCGGCCACCGGGTGCACGTGTGGACCGTGAACGAGCCGGAGGACGTGGACCTCTGCGTGGACCTGGGGGTCGACGCCATCATCACCAACCGCCCGCGCGCGGTGCTGCGCCGCCTGGGACGCTGAGGCCGGCCGCCCGGCACGGAGTGACATGCCCCACATGAGCGCGACGCCCCATTGATACACAGGCGTACGTCGTCCACCCTTCCGTCTCGGCCACACCGGCAGGATCAAGCCATCTGGCTACGGGGAGTGCTCCGGCGCGTGCGGAGCGTTTTCGAACGTTGCGAGTGCGTCACCGGGGACGGATCGGCCGGTTTCCGATTCGGGCCAGTGGGGCATCCACACCGTGGCGTGGGGCGAAGGAGGTCTCGGGGGTGGCGTTGGTGGTGGCACAGGAGGTGCCCACGTCGTCGAGCATGGCCGTGCCCCATGGCCCTGCGGGCGTGGGGGAGGCGAGACGCCGCATGCGCGAGCAGTTGCGCGGGGGCGGTGTGCCCGAACCGGTCGTCGACGACGCCGTACTGATCCTTTCCGAGCTCCTGAGCAACGCCTGCAAGCACGGTCGGCCGCTGCAGGGCGCACTGGCCGGGGACGGCTGCGTGCGGGCCGCGTGGCGGGTGGACGCCGCCGGCCGGCTCGTGGTGGAGGTGACGGACGGCGGCGGCCCGACCCGCCCCGCCCCGGCGACTCCGTCGATCACCGCGCACGGCGGCCGCGGGCTGAACATCATCACCGCCCTCGCCGACGACTGGGGCGTCCGCGACGAAGCCCACGGAGAGGTCACGGTGTGGGTCGTCGTCCACAGCGACGTGCACGACCCGGACGCCGGCCACCGCCGCCACGACTTCGCCGCCCGTGTCGCGGCCCCGCCGGTCTCCGCGATCCCCGGAATGACGGGACCGTCCTTCGCGGACGGGTTCGACGAGCTGGACTGAGCGCCCGGCGCGTCCCGCACGGCGACCCGACGCGTCCGCACGGTGGTTCGGCGCGTCCCGCACGGTGGTTCGGCGCGTTCCGCCCGGCGCCCCCGGTGCCTCCCGCACGGCGACTCGGCGCCTCCCGCACCACGACACGACACGACGCTTCCCGCACCGCGGCGCGACACCTCCCGCCCGGCGCCCCGGCACGTCCGCACGACGTGCACGCGCACGCGTACGCCGTGCGATGCCGACGTTTTCCACAGGGTCCCGTCGCTCGTGGCGTGAACGGCTAGGCTCGCGCCCGTACGAAACGAGCCGTAACCGGGAGACACCCACGATGGCCAAGAAGCGACCCCAGACGAAGGCCAAGCGCCCGCGGATCACGGATGGAGAGATCCCGGTTGTCGGCGCCCGTGAGCCCTGCCCCTGCGGCAGCGGCCGGCGCTACAAGGCATGCCACGGCCGGGCGGCCGCACAGGCCGTGACCGAGCTGGTGCGGCGTCCGTTCGAGGGACTGCCCGGCGAGTGCGACTGGGTGGCGCTGCGCGAGCTGGTGCCGGCGGCGACGGTGCGGCTCACGCTGAAGGACGGCCTGCCCGAGGGCGTGCCCTCGGTGACGCTGGCGACGGTGCTGCCGATGGCCTGGCCGGCACTGCGCCGCGACGACGGCTCGGTCCTGCTCGGCCTGCAGAACGACACGGCGTCGGGCGACATCAGCCGCGCTCTCGCCGACACCCTGCAGCGGGCGCTGACCGCCGAGCCGGGCACCCCGGTGCAGGCCCGCCGGGTGCCGGCCGACGGGCCGCGGCTGCAGGACCTGCTGGACCCGCAGGGCGCCTTCGAGCCGGTGGTGCACAGCGGCTTCGAGTTCTGGGTGCCGGACGCCGAGCAGGCCTCCCCCGAGGTCGCCGCCTCCCTGGAGCGGGCCAACGCCGCCGCCATCCCGACGGTCCGGCTGACCGGCGTGGAGGCGGCCTACTGGTGCCGCACGCCGGAGAAGAACCACCTGCGCTGGGTCATGCCGCATCCCGAGGAGCGGCTTTTGGACGCGCTCGCGCGGCTGCACGCGGCGGGCCGGTCCGGTCTCGGCGAGGGCACGCGGCTCGTCGGCTCCTTCCGCGCCCACGGCCTGACCGTCCCGGTGTGGGACCTGCCCGGCGAGGTCGGCGCGGAGGACGTGGAGAAGCCGGCCGCCGAGTTCGCCGAGCGCCTGGCGGAGGCCCTGGCCAGCGACGCACCGCTCACCGCGGAGGAGCGCCGGGCGCGCGGCGGCCTGACCAACCGGCAGATCACCCTCGGCTGAGCCCGCCGGCCGGCCTCACCGGTCACCCCGCCGGCGGTCCCGGGCCGCCGGCGGCTCCCGCCACAACTCCCCTGCGGAACAGGCGAGTCGGTGTCCTGAAGCACCGGCGCGCCGGTGTCCGGAAAAGGGAAGATCGAATTTGCCAACAGCCGATCTCTTGTTACCGTTCCCATAGCCCGGTTGCTGGTGCATCCCCCGTCGCCAGCAACCGGGTCTTTCCGTTGACGCGTTTCCTCACACACCGCAGCCGGTCGCCAACTTCCCGCTCACGAACGGGAGTTGCTGCCCGAGCGCAGCAGCAGCGGCGCGTCGGGCCCCGCCGCGAACTCCGCGACCGCCGTGTACACGTCCGGGGCGCCGCGGGTCGGCTCGCGGGGTGTCTCGCAGGTGGCCGGCTCGTCGTCGGCGCCCGGCGTGCAGTGCGTCTGCACGGTGCGCCCGGCGGGGCCCAGCAGGCTCAGCACGGCGTCCAGCGCCTCGCCGGTGGTGTTGCGGTAATAGGTGCGCGCCCAGGTCTGCGCTCCCTGCGTCAGCACGCAGGTCTGCGCCTCGACGCCGTCGGGGGAGGACAGGACCGGACCGCAGCGGGCGGCGGTGGCCAGGCCCAGGCCCAGCAACAGCGGGGAGCGGG
>NZ_BMWH01000042.1:0-30555 GCF_014651135.1 Streptomyces echinoruber | reverse complement strand
GCCGGCGAGGTGCGCGCGCCGCCGGCACCGCGGGCGCCGGCACCGCGGGCGTCGGCGTCGTCGTAGAAGTCGTTCCGGGCGGCGCGGGTCCCGTCGCCGTGGACCCCGTCGCCGTGAGCGCCGTTACCGTGAGCGCCGGCCCGCCGCGGATCGGCCTTCGCGTCCGCCCCGGCCGGCCCGCCGGCGTCCCCCACGACGTGCCGCACCGCCGAGTGCACCACGGCGGCACCCTCGTCGCGCACGGGCCCCGCGGAGGCCACGGCCAGCGGAAGGACGGCGGCACCGAGCACGGCGGCCGTCAGGACGAGGAGGCGGAGGCGGCGCCCGGCCGGGCGCGAGGAGGCGCGGTGGGCCCCGGAGCGACGCTGCATGGACGGAAGATAACGAGCGGCCGCGGGCGCCCCGCCCCATCCGGCGCCCGACACCCCTAGAACTCGGGCGCGCTCACACCCGTACGAGTGAGGGCGTCGACCGCGGCGTCCACCACGGCCTCCACGTCGGGCACCCAGGGCGTGGCCGAGCCCGGCAGCGGCGCGCGCTCCCAGCGGATCTGGCCGGCCCCGGTCTCCGAGGGCGGCAGCGCGAGGTAGCCGCCCGTGCCGTGGAAGCGGAGGGAGCCGGGCACGAAGTCCTTGGCGTAGAGCAGTTCGCCGAGCTGCTCCATGGAGTACGGCTTGACGAGGATCGCCCAGCGGTCGGGGGAGGCGACCACCGGGCCGAGGCGCATGCCCATGCGGTCCAGGGCGGTCAGCGCGCGGGCGGCCGCGGCGGCGGGCATGCTGACCGCGCAGGGCGCCCGGCCCCCGGTGGCGAGGATGATCGGCGCGGCGGGCCGGTTGGTCCACCACCAGCGCACCATGCGCTCGTCGGTGGTGGCCGCGAGCAGGCCGGGGTCGAGGGGGTGGGCGCCGGGCACGGTGCAGTCCGGGTCGGGGCACTGGCAGCGGGCCCGGCCCTGCCGGTCGGGCGCCACGCCCGGGAGTACCGGCCACTGCCACTGCGTCGCGAAGGTCAGGGCCGCGCTGATCAGCTCAGGCCTCCCGTCGCTCCGCCTGGACAGGAGCCTGCGTCGCCTTCCGGGGATCTCGCGCATGAGCGCTCGTTCCTTTCCGTTGCACGCCTGGCAACACCGTGGACCACTCACACCATGTATCGATCGCTTCGCTGTGCGTACTGTTGGCGCATCACACCCCTGTCGAGGACAAGGGGAACCCCTCAGGGCCGAGTGCCGGCTACGGCCGCGGCGAGCTCGGCCACCTCATTTCATAGTGCGTCCACCTGAGGCATGAGCGTGGCGCGGGGTGGCGGAGTGTGGCGATTGCCGTCCCGCGTCTTTCTCTCCGCCGCTGCCGCGGGAGGATGGGGCTCGGTCGTCGATGGTTATGACGTCCGGGTCCGTCGCCAGGTTCCGGGTGGCCCCCAACCACCCCTGGCCTTCTCCGGGTACGTACCCATCACGACCGTCGTGACGCTCCGTGGAGCGAAACCAGTCGACCGCAATGAGGTCTCCCGTGGGGCAGTTTCAAGCCAACTTCGGTATTTCGCAAGGGGACCGGACCAACTTACCGGCGGACACACGGACACCAGGAATCCCAGCAGGACAATGCTGGACATCCCCTCACGAGTGCGTGTACATGTGGAGACACTGCTAGCGGCGCAGAACGACATGGGGGTTTGCGATGCTTTTGAGCACTACGCACCGGTCGGAAAGCCGGACGCCATGAACGCCCCGCACCCTCAGAAAGTGGCCGGAATCGATTCAACAGTTCCCGCACCGGCCCACCCTGCCGCGCCCGCCGCCGACCCCCCGAGCGACTCCCGTGTCTCCCAGGCCGCACCGACCTCCCCCGCCCCGCCGCGCCCCGAGCACACGCCGGGCGAGATCCTGCAGGACCGACTGGCCGGCTGGGTCTCCGACCTGACGACGCTGCACGAACTCACCGAACGCCTGATCCGCACCACCGCCCTGTCCGACGCCCTCGACGAACTGCTGCGCGCCGGCGCCGCCCTGGTCGGCGCCCGCCGCGCCCTGGCCGTCCTGGAACCCGGCGACGGACTCGGCCCGCACACCACCGCCGGCCTCGGCCTCGGCCCCGCCGACCTCGGCCACCTGGAGACCGTGCCGCGCGCCTCCACCTCCCACGGCAGACTCCTCGACCCCTCCTCCTCCGCCGACGAACTGCTGCGCCCCGACCTGCTCGCCGAGCCCGGCCTCGACCCCCGCCACCGCGAGGTCGCCGTCCGCCTCGGCTTCGCCGCCAGCTACGCCCGCCCCCTGACCGCCGACACCGCCGGCCGCCTCGGCACCGCGGTGTGGCTGTACGACGAGCCGGCCGAACCCACCGAGCGGCAGCGCCACCTCGCCGGCCTGTACGCCCGGTACGCCGCCGAGCACCTGGCGCGGCTGCGCGAGGTGGAGCGCACCCGCGCGTACCTGGCGACGATGCGCCAGGAGCTGCTGCCCGCGCGGCTGCCCCGGATGCCGGGCGTGCAGCTCGCGGCCCGGCACCGCACCGGCCCGCGCGGTGGCGGCGACTGGTACGACGCGCTGCCGCTGCCCGATGCCGCGCTCGGCCTGGCCGTCGGCTCCGTCACCGGCTCCGGTCCCGGCGCGGTCGCCGCGATGGGCCGGCTGCGCGCCTCCCTGCGCGCCTACGCCGTGATGGAGGGCGAGGACCCGGTCGCCGTCCTGTCCGACCTGGAGCTGCTGCTGCGGCTGACCGACCCGGCCCGCTCCGCCACCACCCTGTTCGCCTACTGCGAGCCCGAACTGCGCAAGGTCACCCTGGCCGGCGCCGGGCACAGTCCGCCGCTGCTGCTCGGCGCGCGGCGCACGCAGTTCGTGGAGACGTCCGTCTCCGTGCCGCTGGGCATGCTGTCCTGCTGGGAGGCGCCCGGCGTGGAGTTCCGCACCGAGCCCGGCGAAACGGTGCTGCTCTACACCGACGGACTGCTGCACCGCACCGGTCTTCCCGTGGACCGCGCCTACGCCCGGCTGCACGCCGCGGCCGCCGGCGTGCCGCGCGCCCTGCGCACCGACCCCGGCGCCGTCGCCGACCACGTGCTGCGCACGCTCCTGCCCGACGAACTGGACGCCACGGGCGGCGCGGAGGACGTGGTGCTGCTGGCGGCACGCTTCGAGTAGCGGTTGCCCGTGCCGTCGGGACCGTCGGGGCCGTCGGGAACGCGGCCGTACGACCGTACGATGGGGGACGGTCCGAAGCCGCACCGAGGAGGATGACCGTGGCCGACGAGCTCCCGGAGACCCCGGAGGTCGAGTCCGAAGAGCCGATCAAGCAGCGCAAGAACGGCCTGTACCCGGGCGTGTCCGACGAGCTCGCCGCGAACATGCGGACCGGCTGGGCCGACACCGAGCTGCGCGACCTCGCGCCGATCCCCCAGGCCGGCCACACCGCCCGCCGCCGCGCCGCGCTCTCCGCGCGCTTCCCCGGCGAGCGCCTGGTGATCCCCGCGGGCAACCTCAAGACCCGCTCCAACGACACGGACTACCCCTTCCGCGCCTCCGTCGAGTACGCCTACCTCACCGGCAACCAGACCGAGGACGGCGTCCTGGTCATGGAGCCCACCGGCGACGGCCACCGGGCCACGCTGTACCTGCTGCCGCGCTCCAACCGGGAGAACGGCGAGTTCTGGCTCGACGGGCAGGGCGAGCTGTGGGTGGGCCGCCGCCACTCCCTCGCCGAGGCCGAGCAGCTCTACGGCATCCCCGCACGGGACGTGCGCGAGCTGCCCGAGCAGCTGCGGCGGGCCCGCGGCCCGGTGCGCGTGGTGCGCGGGTACGACGCCGGCGTCGAGGCCGCCCTCACCGACAAGGTGACCGCCGAGCGGGACGAGGAGCTGAAGGTGTTCCTCTCCGAGATGCGGCTGGTCAAGGACGAGTTCGAGATCGGTGAGCTGCAGAAGGCCGTCGACTCCACCGTGCGCGGCTTCGAGGACGTCGTGAAGGTCCTCGACAAGGCGCAGGCCACCAGCGAGCGCTACATCGAGGGAACGTTCTTCCTCCGCGCGCGCGTGGAGGGCAACGACGTCGGCTACGGCACCATCGCCGCGGCCGGCCCGCACGCCTGCACCCTGCACTGGGTGCGCAACGACGGCCCCGTGCGCGCCGGCGACCTGCTCCTGCTGGACGCGGGCGTGGAGACGCACACCTACTACACCGCCGACGTCACCCGCACGCTGCCGGTCAACGGCCGCTACAGCGACGTCCAGCGCAAGGTGTACGACGCCGTGTACGAGGCGCAGGAGGTCGGCATCGCGGCGGTGAAGCCGGGCGCCAAGTACCGCGACTTCCACGACGCCGCGCAGCGCGTGCTCGCCGCGAAGCTCGTCGAGTGGGGCCTGCTCGAGGGCCCCGTCGAGCGGGTGTTGGAGCTGGGCCTGCAGCGCCGCTGGACCCTGCACGGCACCGGCCACATGCTCGGCATGGACGTCCACGACTGCGCGGCCGCGCGCACCGAGACGTACGTCGACGGCGTGCTGGAGCCGGGCATGGTGCTCACCGTCGAGCCCGGCCTGTACTTCCAGACCGACGACCTGACCGTGCCGGAGGAGTACCGCGGCATCGGCGTGCGCATCGAGGACGACATCCTCGTCACCGAGGACGGCAACCGGAACCTGTCGGCCGCGCTGCCGCGCCGCGCGGAGGAGGTCGAGCGCTGGATGGCCTCCCTCACCGGCTGACCCTCCCGCCTGTGGCATCGGTCACAGGGCGGAGCGACGCAGATGGCCGGGTGCCCGGCGGGGTATCCGGCCCTCTGTGTGCCCAGGAGACGGTGGGTTTCTCCTGGGGTTTTTGATGTGCCTGGGGGGAGGGCGTGATGGACGACTTCTGGTCCTGCGTCGGGGTGGAGCTGCGGCGCGAGCCGGAGGCGACGGCGGGTCGCCGCGCGGGGCTGGAGCGGATCCTGCGGGACGCGGTGCGCGACGGGCGGCTGGAGCCCGGCACCCGGCTGCCGGCGTCCCGGCGGCTCGCGGCGGAGCTCGGGGTGTCGCGGGGCACGGTCAAGGCCGCCTACGACCAGCTCGTCGCGGAAGGGTACCTGACGGCCCGTCAGGGATCGGGGACGCGGGTCGCCCGCCTGCCCTCGGTGGAGCGGGAGGAGCCCCGGTCGCCGGCACACGCGGGTGCGCCCCGCCACGACCTGAGACCGGGCGGCCCGGACGTCGGCGCCTTCCCGGCGGCGGCCTGGCTGCGCGCCCTGCGCCGCGCCATCGCCACGGCGCCCTCGCTGGCGTACGACTACGGCGACCCGCGCGGCCGCATCGAACTGCGCACCGCGCTCTCCGGCTACCTGAGCCGGGCCCGGGGCGTGGTCGCGCCGCCCGAACGCATCGTCGTCACCTCCGGCTACGTGCAGGGCCTCGCCCTGCTCACCCGGGTCCTGGACGGCGCCCGCGTCGCCATGGAGGACCCCGGCCAGCCCTTCCACCGCGAGGTGGTCCGGCACGGCGGCGGCACCGTCGTCCCCGTGCCCGTCGACGAACGCGGCGTGTGCGTCGACGCCCTCGGCGACGCCCGGGCCGTGGTCGTCACCCCCGCCCACCAGTACCCGACCGGCGTGCCCCTGCACCCGGAGCGGCGCCGTGCCCTGACCGACTGGGCCCGCGCGCACGACGCGCTGATCGTCGAGGACGACTACGACGGCGAGTTCCGCTACGACCGCCAGCCCGTCGGCGCCCTGCAGGGCATGGCCCCGACCCGGGTGGCGTACCTCGGCACCGCCTCCAAGACGCTCGGCCCCGCGCTGCGCCTGGGCTGGATGGTGCTGCCGCCCCACCTCGTCGACGCGGTCGCCGACGCCAAGCTGCACAGCGACCACCACACCGAGACCATCGGCCAGCTCGCGCTCGCCGAGCTCATCGACAGCCACGCCTACGACCGTCACGTACGCGCCTGCCGCCTGCGCTACCGGCGCCGCCGCGACCAGCTCCTGCACCGCCTCGGCCCCCGCCGCCGGGTCCGCGGCGTCGCGGCCGGCCTGCACGCGCTGGTCGAGGTGTCCGACGAGGAAAAGGTGCTGGAGCGGGCGGAGGCGGAGGGCCTGGCGGTCGGCCGCCTGGGCGACCACTGGCACGCGCCGGGCGCGGGCCGGCCGCAGGGCCTGGTCGTGGGCTACGGCACGCCCCGGGAGCGGCTGTATCCGGAGGCGCTGGAGGTGCTGGGGAAGGTCCTGGAAGGACTGCGAGCGGTGAGGGGGCGACCGACCGGGCCCGCGGGAGTGAGGGACGCGGGAATGAGCGGGAATGAGGGAGCCGGGCGGGCGGCGGGGGTGAAGGAGCCAGGCGGGCGGCGGGGGTGAAGGAGCCGGGCGGGCGGCGGGGGTGAAGGAGCCAGGCGGGCGGCGGGGGCGAGGGAGCCGGGACCGGCCGGCGGAAAGCCCGGGGCGGGCGGCGGGGAGACGGGGGTCAGACCGCCACCAGCGGGATACCCTTCCGCCACTTGAGCATCTTGTCGAAGGCGACCACCGCGCCGCCGCGGCCCGGGTGGTTGCCGATGTGGACGTGGTCGGCGAGTTCGCGGATGAGGCCGAGGCCGCGACCGTGTTCGGCGTCGTGGGCGGCGAGAACCGGTGCGGGCCGACGATCGGGCGGGAAACCAGGGCCGGAGTCGGCGACCTCGATGCGGCACTTCTCGCCGTCGAGGTAGGCGGTGACGCTGTATGCCTCCGACGCCTCCCCGCCGTGCTCGACGGCGTTCGCGCAGGCCTCGCTCAGCGCGACGGACAGGTCGTAGGAGACGTCGGGATCGACGCCCGCACTCTCCATCGTGTCGATCAGTAAACGGCGGGCGAGCGGCACACTCGCGGCCTCGCGCCGCAGATGGAGTGACCACCAGATGCTCATGCTCCAGCCTCCCGGCCGCGGCTCGACATACCGTTACGTATTGCCCGGGGTAGCCGGAGGTAAGCACAGAGTTGACGCCGCATCACCCGGGCAGCGGATGCGCACGCGCGGCAACCGGTGTAGGGGCCGGCACCGGAGCGCGGAGGAAAAATACCCGGAGCAGGCAGTCACACTCTTCTCCATATGTATTTTTTCGGACACAAACACCTTTCGATTCAACCAGGATTATTCGTGCCGTACTGCGACTATAAGATCCCCTCTTTTACCGCCCGTAACACCTTTACCGGTCACGCGGCACCCACCCGGTCGTACCGCACCTTGCGGACCTGCCGTACGGAGCGTGGGGCGCCAGTGGGATGATGTGGCCGCCATGACTGCCCCCCACGCGCACACGGCGCGCTCCGGAAGCGATCTCCGGATGCTGCGGGCCGCGGTGTTCGCCGCGGTCTGCGTCGTGCTGGCCGCGGCCGGGCACGCGCTGGCCTCCTGCGCCACGGTCCCGCTGTGGACGCTGGGCGCCGGCTTCGCGGGGACGGTCGTGGTCGTGGCGCCGCTGGCCGGGCGGGAACGCTCCCTGCCGGGCATCGTGGCGCTGCTCGCGGCCGGGCAGATCGTGCTGCACACGCTGTTCGGCCTGGGACAGGCCGGCACCGCGGCGGGCGGCACCCTCGGCGGGACGTCCATGGCGTCGCTGTCCACGGTATCGACGTCCACGGTGTCGATGTCCACGGTGTCGATGTCCACGGCGAACCCGGCGGTCTCGGACGCGGCGCTGGTACGGCAGGCCGCGCGCCTGCTGTGCGGCGCGCCGACGGCTGCCATCAGCCCCGCCCAGGCCCGCCGTGTCCTCCTCGACGCCCGGCTCCACCCGGGCGGCACGAGCAGCGGCACCCTGGCCCACCACCCGGCGGACGCACTGGCGGGCGCCACCGGCTCCGCCTTCTCGCCGGCCGCGCTGCTGCCGTCCCTGCCCATGCTGCTCGGGCACCTCCTCGCCGCGCTCGCCGCCGGCTGGCTGCTGCGCCGCGGGGACCGGGCCCTGCTGCGGCTGCTCGAACTCTCGGCGCACTCGGTCGCCGAGGGGGCGCTCGTCGGCTCCCTGCGCGGGGCGCTCGCGCTGGCGCGCGTCCTGTACGCCGGGCTGCCCACGGTGCCCGAACCGGGCGCCTACCGGTGGCGCACCGCCCCGCCCGCGCCCCCCGCGCTCCGCACCACCGCACTCCAGCACACGGTGATCCGCCGCGGCCCGCCGGCCGCGCTCGTTCCCGCGGCCTGACACGACGCGACCGCCCGCAGGGCGCGCCCGCGGTCGTGCGGCACGCGCGCGTGTTCCCGGAGGCCGCCGTCCGTCCGACGGTCCGGTCCCGCGCCCGCGCATTCCTTTCGATCACCGCCGTCCCACACGGAAGTGGAGTGCTGCCTTCATGAAGGCTTTCCGTCTCACCGCCGCCGGCGCCGTCGCCGGCACCGCCGTCCTCGCCCTGGCCGTCCCGGCGTTCGCGCACGTCGGCGTGCAGCCCGAGGGCACCGCCGCCAAGGGCGGTTACGCGGTCGTCGACTTCAAGGTCCCCAACGAGCGGGACAACGCCTCGACCACCAAGGTCGAGGTGAACTTCCCCACCGACCACCCGCTGGCGTCGGTGATGCCCGAGCCCGTCCCGGGCTGGAGGATCACGGTCACCAGGTCCAAGCCGGCCAAGCCGCTGGAGGCGCACGGCGAGAAGATCTCCGAGATCGTCACCAAGGTCACCTGGACCGCCGACGGCAAGGGCATCGAGCCGGGCTACTTCCAGAAGTTCCCGGTCTCCGTCGGCGCCCTGCCCGAGGACACCGACCGGCTCGTCTTCAAGGCGATCCAGACGTACTCCAACAAGGAGGTCGTCCGCTGGATCGAGGTCCCGCAGGACGGCCAGGCGGAACCCGAGAACCCCGCGCCCGTGCTGACCCTGTCCGCCGCCTCCGGCGACGACCACCACGGCACCGCCGCCGGCGCGAGCGCCGAGGGCGCCTCCGACGAAGAGAGCGGGAAGACCGCCGCCGCGTCCTCCTCCGACGGCGGCGGCGGCGACGGCACCGACACCACCGCCCGCGTTCTCGGCGTCCTCGGCATCGTCGTCGGCGCGGCGGGCGTGGCGTACGGCGTCCTGGCCGGGCGCCGGCGCACCACCGCCTGAGATCCGCTCGCCCCAGGCGCGCACCGGGGCGCGTGCGAGCCGTCGTACGGCCCCGGTGCACCTTCCACGGCCCGCAAGGCCCCGGTGCACTTCCCACGGCCCCGCAGGCCACGGTGCGCGCCGGTATCCTCACATCTGGGACATTTTCCTATGCGCAAGAAGACGTTCGCCGCGGCCGCCGCGCTGCTCGCCGCCTCCCTCACCCTGACCGCCTGCGGCGGCGGGGACGGCGGCGACAAGCCCGTCGCCGTCGTCTCCGAGGACGGCGGCGCGCGACAGGCCGCGACCGTGCTCGACAAGCCGTTCGAGAAGCCGGACCTGGTGCTGACCGACACGCACGGCAAGCGGTACGACCTCCGCAAGGAGACCGCGCACCGGCCCACCCTGATCTACTTCGGCTACACCCACTGCCCCGACGTCTGCCCGACGACGATGAGCAACATCGCCGTCGCCAAGAAGCAGCTGCCCAAGGCCGAACAGGACAAGCTGCGCGTGGTCTTCGTCACCACCGACCCCGCCCGCGACACCCCGGCCGAACTCGGCACGTGGCTCAAGGGCATCGACCCCCAGTTCATCGGCCTGACCGGCGACTTCTCCACCATCCAGGCCGGCGCCCGCATGCTCGGCATCTCCGTCGAGCCGACGCGGAAGGACAAGAACGGCAAGCCCGTCTCCGTGCACGGCACGCAGGTCGTCGCCTTCTCGCCGAAGACCGACGACGGATACCTGCTCTACGGCGAGGACGCCACCGTCGACGACTACACCAAGGACCTCCCCAGGATCATCAAGGGGGAGAACCCGTGAGGCACCCGGCACCGGCGGTGGCCGCCCTGATCACGGCCGGCACTCTCGCCCTCGCGGCCTGCGGCCCGGACCCCGCCGCGACCGGCGCCGAGCTGACCGTCAGCGGCGCCTACATGCCGCAGCCCGTCTCGGCCGACCTGGCGGCGGGCTTCCTGACCGTCACCAACAAGGGCGGCACAAAGGACGAACTGACCTCCGTCTCCAGCGACGTCGCCGGCTCGGTCACCCTGCACGAGGTCACCGGCGGCGCCATGAGCGAGGTCGACCGGCTCACCGTGCCCGCCCACGGCCGGCTCGTGCTCGAAAGCGGTGGCCGCCACCTGATGTTCGAGAAGCTGAAACGCAGACCGCGGCAGGGCCAGCAGGTCCCCGTCGAACTGCACTTCGCGCACTCCGGCACCGTCAAGGTCGAGATGCCGGTCGAGCCGGCCACGTACCGGCCGGCGACCGGACATCGGGCGACCGGACATCGGGCGACCGGACACTGAGGAGGAACCACCGTGACACCGGCCACCACCCCCCGGCCGCCGGGTGCCAGGACCGTCCGCACCCTGGTGCTGCTGCTCCTCGCCGTCGCCGGCACCCTCCTGGCCTGTGCCGGGCCCGCCGCCGCGCACGCCGCGCTCACCGGCAGCGACCCCCAGCAGGGGGTGGTGGTCGACAAGGCGCCCACCCAGGTCTCGCTCACCTTCTCCGAGAAGGTCGCGACCAACGACGACTCGCTGCGCGTCCTCGACCCCCGGGGCAAGCGCGTCGACACCGGAAAACCCGTCAACATCAGCGGCACCACCTACGGCGTGCGTCTCAAAAGCGGCCTGGCCGACGGCACCTACACCGTCGGCTGGCAGGTCGTCTCCGCCGACAGCCACCCCGTCGCCGGTGCCTTCACCTTCTCCATCGGCGCCCCCTCGGCGACCTCCGTGTCCGTCTCCGGGGACACCGCCGGCGGCGGGGTGGTCGGCGGGCTGTACGGCTTCGGGCGGTACGTGTCGTACGCCGGCTTCATCGTCATGGTGGGCGGCGCCGCGTTCGTGCTGGCCTGCTGGCCGCGCGGCTCCGGGGTGCGCGCGCTGCAGCGGCTCGTCGTCTCCGGCTGGCTCGCGCTCACCGCCGCCACCCTCGCGCTGCTGCTCCTGCGCGGCTCCTACACCGGCTCCGGCAAGGTCGCCGACATCTTCGACCTCACCCTGCTCGGGCAGGTGCTGCAGACCAAGACCGGCGCGGCGCTCGTCTCCCGCCTGCTGTTGCTCGCCGCGGCGGCCCTCTTCATCGCCGTGCTCTTCGGCGCCCACGACAAGCGGGACAACGACGAGAAACGCGACCTGACCTTCGGGCTCGCCGTCGGCGGGACCGTCGTGGCCGCCGGGCTCGCGGCGAGCTGGGCGATGGCCGAGCACGCCTCCACCGGCCTCCAGCCCGGCATCGCCATGCCCGTCGACGTCGTCCACCTGCTCGCCGTCGCCACCTGGCTCGGCGGCCTCGGCGCCCTGCTCGTCGCCCTGTACCGGGCGCCCGCCGAGACGCCCGTCGAGGCCGCGGCCGTCCGCCGCTTCTCCCGCGTCGCCTTCGGCTCCGTCCTCGTCCTCGTCGCCACCGGCACCTACCAGTCCTGGCGCCAGGTCGGCTCCTGGACGGCGCTGACCGGCACGGGGTACGGGCGGCTGCTCCTGGTCAAGATCGGCCTGGTGGCCGTCCTCGTCGGCGTCGCCGCCGTCTCGCGCCGGTGGACGGCCGGGCTGGCGGACGGCGCGGACGTGTCCGCGTCCGGGTCTGGGTCTGGGTCCGGGTCCGGGTCCGGGAATGCGGCGAGGACGCCGGAACGGGGCGCGGCCGGGCCGGACGGCGGGGCCCGGCGCGCGGACGAGAGGGAACCGGCGGCGGTACGGGAGGCAGGCGCGGGTGCCGGCACGGCGGGAGCCGGTGCCGATGCAGCCGGTGCCGGTGCCGCGGACTCCGGTACGGCCGGTGCGGGGACGGATACCGCGGGGACGGATGCCGCGGGGACGGGCACGGGCGGCGACGCGCCGGGCGATCCGGAACGTGCCGCCCAGCTCGCCCGGCAGCGGGCCGCCGTGGCCGCCGCCCGGCGGAAGCGGCTGCGGGACGCCGACCCGCGCCGCCTCGGCCTGCGCCGCTCCGTGCTCACTGAGGCCGGTGTCGCCGTCGCGGTGCTCGCCGTCACCACCGCGCTGACCTCCACCGAGCCGGGCCGTACGGAGGAGCAGGCCCGGGCCGCCACCGCTGCCTCGGCGTCGTCCTCGGCGTCCTCGTCGTCCTCGGCCGGCGCGATCACGCTCGACATGCCCTTCGACACCGGCGGCCGGGACGGCAAGGGCCTCGTGCGGCTCGACCTCGACCCCGCGCGTGTGGGCGGCAACGAGATGCACGTCTATGTCCAGCGGCCCAACGGCCGCGCCTTCGACATCCCGGAGGTGAAGGTCGCCTTCACCCTCGCCGCCAAGAAGCTCGGACCACTGCCCGTGGTGCCCGACCACATCGCCACCGGGCACTGGGCGGCCGGCGGCGTGCAGATCCCCATGGCCGGCGACTGGAAGGTCGCGGTGACCGTCCGGACCTCCGACATCGACCAGGTGACCGTCTCCAAGAACGCGCAGATCGGCTGAACCATGGCTGACCAGACCACTCCCCTCGACGCCGGGCTCCCCGCGCAGGGCGGGCTCCCCGCACAGGGCGCCGGTCCCGAGCCGGGGAAGGGTATCTCGCGGCGGCGGCTGCTCGGCACCGCCGGGGCCACCGGAGTCGTGCTCGGCGCGGCGGGCGCGGCCGCGGGGTACGCCGCCGCGCCCGCCGGGGCCACCCCGCTCACGTCGATCGGCACCGGCCGCGCGATGTTTCACGGGAAACATCAGCCCGGCATCACCGACCCCCTCCAGGCCCACGGCCACCTCGTCGCCTTCGACCTGGCGGCGGGCGCCGGCCGCAAGGAGGCGGCCGCGCTGCTGCGCCGCTGGTCGGCGACGGCCGAGCGGCTCATGGCGGGAGAGCCGGCCGGCCCCGACGACACGGACGTCGCCCGGGACGCCGGGCCCTCCTCGCTGACCATCACCTTCGGCTTCGGCCACAGCTTCTTCGGCAGGACCGGCCTGGAGAAGCAGCGCCCGGTCGCTCTCGACCCGCTGCCCGCCTTCTCCTCCGACCACCTCGACAAGGCGCGCAGCAACGGCGACCTGTGGGTGCAGATCGGCGCGAACGACGCCCTCGTCGCCTTCCACGCCCTGCGCGCCCTGCAGAAACAGGCCGGCTCCGCCGCCCGCGTACGCTGGCAGATGAACGGCTTCAACCGCACCCCGGGCGCCACCGCCCACCCCATGACCACGCGCAACCTCATGGGCCAGATCGACGGCACCCGCAACCCGAAACCGACCGACGCCGACTTCGAGCGGCGCGTCTTCGTGCCGGAGAACGGCGAGCCGGCGTGGATGGCGAACGGCTCCTACGTCGTCGTACGCCGCATCCGCATGCTCCTCGACGACTGGGAGCGGCTGTCGCTCGCCCAGCAGGAGGCCGTCATCGGACGCCGCAAGGCCGACGGGGCACCGCTGTCCGGCGGCACCGAGACCACCCCCATGGACCTGGAGAAGACCGACGGGGACGGCAACTACGTCGTCCCGGTCAACGCGCACGCCCGCATCACCCGCCCCGACCAGAACGGCGGCGCGGCCATGCTGCGGCGCCCCTTCTCCTACCACGACGGCTTCGACGCCGACGGCACCCCGGACGCGGGCCTGCTGTTCATCTGCTGGCAGGCGGACCCGCTGCGCGGCTTCGTCCCCGTGCAGCGCAAGCTGGACCGGGGCGACGCCCTGTCGAAGTACATCCGCCACGAGGCGAGCGGGCTGTTCGCGGTGCCGGGTGGGGCGGCGAAGGGCGAGTACGTGGGACAGCGGCTGCTGGAGGGGTGAGACCGCGCGGACCGTGGGGACCACGCGAGCCAGGGGACCGCGCGGGCGTGGCAGCAAGCGGGCCACGGGGAGCGTGCGGGCGCGCGGGCCACGGGGAGCGCGGGCGTGCGACCGCACGGGCGGCGGGGGCGTCACTCCCGCGTGGGACCACGGGAGCCGGGCGCGCCTGTTCTGCCATTAGGGTGAGCACATGCCTGCGAGCTACGCCTATCTCGGCCCCGAAGGCACCTTCACGGAGGTGGCCCTGCGCACGCTCCCCGAGACGGCCACCCGGGAGCTGGTCCCCTACGTGTCCGTGCCGGCCGCGCTCGACGCGGTGCGCGGCGGCGAGGCCGAGGCGGCGTTCGTGCCGATCGAGAATTCCGTCGAGGGCGGCATCACCACCACCCTCGACGAACTCGTCGCCGGCGAACCGCTGATGATCTACCGCGAGGTGCTGCTGTCCATCACCTTCGCGCTGCTGGTGCGGCCCGGCACCAAGCTCACCGACATCAAGACGGTCACCGCCCACCCGGCCGCCCAGCCGCAGGTGCGCAACTGGCTCAGGCAGCACCTGCCCGAGGCCGTCTGGGAGTCGGCCGCGTCCAACGCCGACGGCGCCCGCCTGGTGCAGGAGGGCCGCTACGACGCCGCGTTCGCCGGCGAGTTCGCCGCCGCCCGCTACGGCCTGGAGCCGCTGGTCACCGGCATCCACGACGCGGAGAACGCGCAGACGCGGTTCGTGCTGGTGGGCCGCCCGGCCCGGCCCGCCGCCCCGACCGGCGCCGACAAGACCTCCGTGGTGCTGTGGCAGCGCGACGACCATCCCGGTGGGCTGCGCGACCTGCTCGGCGAGTTCGCCACCCGCGGCATCAACCTCATGCTGCTGCAGTCCCGGCCCACCGGCGCGGGCATCGGCAACTACTGCTTCTGCATCGACGCCGAGGGCCACATCAACGACCGCCGCATGGCCGAGGCGCTGATGGGGCTGAAGCGGATCTGCCTGCAGGTGCGCTTCCTCGGCTCCTATCCGCGCGCCGATCTGAGGCCGGCGGAAGTGCGGCCGCCGCTGCCGGGGACGTCGGACGAGGAGTTCGTGGCGGCGGCGGACTGGGTGGCGCGCTGCCAGGACGGCCGGTTCTAGTTGTCCACAGAGTTATCCACAGGCCGTCCCGGCGGCCTGGGGACAAGTCGGCGCCGGGACTCACTCCTGTCGACAAATCTCTCTGCCGATCCGCGCGTCACTCTGCGTTACGCTCACCCCTCTTCGTCCACTCTTTTCCTTGCGTCCACCCCCTGGTGGGAGCCTTTTCCACTCAAAAGTGTGGATAGGTGGAGTTTGCGTCGGGGATCTTCTGCCCGAGAAGGCGTTTCGGAGTGATCGATTCCGCGATCCACAGAACATCCACACAGCCTGTGGATAACTTTTCCGTCGGCATGAATTCCTGTGGACAAGGACCCTCAAGTCCCCTGCACGGCAAGGGATTCGAGTCAACCGAGCGCCGCACTTCTCCCCCGTACGGGGAAATTCGGCGATCTTCATTGACCGGTCGCGACACAGTTCGCAACCGCCCCATGACGGGACGTATGCCGCGCTTCGCCATAGTGAGTCGTGTGCCGGAATCCGCCCCGGTAGCCTTGACCGCGTGATTGACCTTCGCCTGCTCCGTGAGGACCCCGACCGTGTGCGCGCCTCCCAGCGCGCCCGTGGAGAGGACGTCGCGCTCGTCGACGCCCTCCTGTCTGCCGACGAGCGGCGCAGGTCCTCCGGCGTCCGCTTCGACGAGCTGCGCGCCGAGCAGAAGCAGCTCGGCAAGCTCATCCCCAAGGCCGCCGGCGACGAGAAGGCCGAGCTGCTGAAGCGGGCGAGCCAGCTCGCCGCCGACGTCAAGGCCGCCGACGCCGAGCGCGACGCGGCCGCGGCCGAGACGCAGGAGCTGCTGCTCAAGCTGAGCAACCTCGTCCACCCCGACGTCCCCGTCGGCGGCGAGGAGGACTTCGTCACGCTGGAGACGCACGGCACGATCCGCGACTTCACCGCCGAGGGCTTCGAGCCCAGGGACCACCTGGAGCTCGGCCGGCTGCTCGGCGCGATCGACGTCGAGCGCGGCGCGAAGGTCTCCGGCTCGCGCTTCTACTTCCTCACCGGCATCGGCGCCCTGCTGGAGCTGGCGCTGGTCAACGCGGCCATGGCGCAGGCGACGGCGGCCGGCTTCACGCCGATGCTGACGCCGGCGCTGGTGCGTCCCCAGGCCATGGGCGGCACCGGCTTCCTCGGCCAGGCGGCGCAGGACGTCTACCACCTCGACCAGGACGACCTGTACCTGGTCGGCACGTCCGAGGTGCCGCTCGCCGCGTACCACATGGACGAGATCATCGACGCCGACCGGCTCCCGCTGCGCTACGCCGGCTTCTCCCCGTGCTTCCGCCGCGAGGCCGGCTCGCACGGCAAGGACACCCGGGGCATCTTCCGCGTCCACCAGTTCGACAAGGTGGAGATGTTCTCCTACGTCGCTCCGGAGGATTCGCAGGAGGAGCACCGCCGGCTGCTGGAGTGGGAGAAGCAGTGGCTGACCTCGCTGGAGCTGCCGTTCCGCGTCATCGACGTCGCCTCCGGTGACCTGGGCGCCTCGGCCGCCCGCAAGTTCGACTGCGAGGCGTGGATCCCGACCCAGGGCCGGTACCGCGAGCTGACTTCCACCTCGGACTGCACCGAGTTCCAGTCCCGCCGCCTGCAGATCCGCGTCCGCGACGGCAAGACCGTCCGGCCGCTGGCCACCCTCAACGGCACGCTGTGCGCCGTACCGCGCACGATCGTCGCCCTCCTGGAGAACCACCAGCGGGCCGACGGCTCCGTGTACGTGCCCGAGGTGCTGCGCCCCTACCTGGGCGGCCGGGAGGTCCTGGAACCGGTGACCGAGTGAGCGGTTCCGCCACCGCCACACGCTTCCCGTACGGACTCGTCGCCACCGACCTCGACGGCACCCTGCTGCGCGAGGACGGCACCGTCTCCCCGCGCACCCGTCAGGCGCTCGACGCGGTGACGGCCGCGGGCGCCGCGCACATCGTCGTCACCGGCCGCGCGGTGCCCTGGACCCGGCACGTCCTGGACGACCTCGGCTACCGGGGGCTCGCGGTGTGCGGCCAGGGCGCCCAGGTCTACGACGCCGACGCGCACCGCCTGCTGACCACGGTGACCCTGGACCGGCGGCTGGCCGGTGTCGCCCTGGCCAAGATCGAGGCCGAGGTCGGCCCGCTGTACCTCGCCGCCGGCCGCGACGGCTTGGCGGGCGAGGTGCTGGTCGGTCCCGGCTACGAGCTCCGGGGCGAGCTGCCCGCGGTCCCGTTCACGGACGTCTCCGACCTGTGGAGCGCCCCGCTGAACAAGATCTACGTCCAGCACCCCACGCTCGGCGACGACGAGCTGGCGGCGGTCGCGCGCGAGGTCGCGGGCGGTTTCGTCAGCGTCACCCTGGCCGGCGCCGGCATCGTCGAGCTGCTGCCCCTCGGCCTGTCCAAGGCCACCGGGCTCTCCCTCGCCGCCCGCCGTCTCGGCCACCGGGCCGCCGACACCCTCGCCTTCGGCGACATGCCCAACGACATCCCCATGTTCGCCTGGGCCGCCCGCGGGGTCGCCATGGCCAACGCCCACGACGACCTCAAGGCCGTGGCCGACGAGGTCACGGCGTCCAACGACGAGGACGGCATCGCGGTGGTGCTGGAGCGGCTGCTGGACGGAGCGGCGGCCGGGCCCGGCGGCTCCGGTCCGCACCCCGGTCGCTGACCGGAGCCGGTCCGCCCGCTGGGGCGGTGCCGGCGCCCGTCCGGTCCCGTGCCTCTCCTCCCGCCGGAGCGGCGGACGGGCGGCCCGGGGCCGGTGCCGTCCGCTCGCCCCGGCGGGAGAGGGCGGCCCACGCGGCGCCCGGCACCGCGTGCTCGAAGCGGCCGCCCCCGGGCAGCTCCCCCGTGCGGCGGGCTCGACGGAGCGGGACGGCTCCGGAGTCCGCCGCGGGCTGCCCTGTCGGGAAGGTCCCGTGGACATCTCCACAAGGTCCCGTGGACATCTCCACCCTGCCCGCGCGGCACGGACCGCGCCACCGAATTACCCGGTGCCGCCGGACTACCCGGTGCCACCGAATTACCCGGTGCCGCCGGACTACCCGGTGCCACCGGACACCCGGTACCGCCGACCGGTCCGGAGGCACCGCGCACGGGCCGCGGCCGGCCGGCGGCGCCGTTCACTCCTCCCCGGCCAGCGTCAGCGACCGCAGCTTCTGTCCGGCGTACCAGGTGGCCAGGACGGTGACCGCGACGAGCAGCACGGTCGCGGTGGGCAGGCCGACGTCGGAGGTGACCAGGTCGCCGCCGGCCACCCGGTGGGCGACGGCGAGCGACCACTGCTGGACGCTCAGCGTGCGCGCGCCCGGCACCAGGGAGCCGAACAGCGCCTCCCAGACCAGGGCGTAGACCAGGCCGAACACCACCGCGTGCCGGGAGACCGTGCCGAGCAGCAGGAAGACGGCGGCGTAGGCGATGGAGGCGACCAGCGCGGCGACGGTGTAGGCGACGGCGACCTGCCCGCCGTTGCCGTTGAGGATGAGTCCGGCGAGCAGCGTCGGCACCGCCGAGAACACCATCGTCACGGCGATCGCCACGATCAGCTTGGTGAGGATGATGGTCGGCCGCCGGACCGGCTTGGACAGCAGGTACACCACCGAGCCGTCGTCGATCTCCGGTCCGATGGCGCCCGTGCCGGCGACGACGCCGATGAGCGGCACCATGGTCGCGAGGGCGAGGGTGCCCAGGACGTCACTGGCGGTCCGGTCGTCGGCGCCGGTCAGGGTGCGCACGGCCAGGGAGATGAGGAGCAGCAGCAGGGGCAGGGCGCCCAGGATGAGGGCCCGGCGGCGGCCGAGCAGGGCCCGGTAGGTGAGCCGGGCGACGGTGGGGTCGTACATCTTTCGGCCTCCTACGCCGCGACCAGGTACGAGAAGACGGACTCGAGGGACTCGTCGGACGGCGAGACCGTCAGCAGCCGGATGCCGTGGTCGCGGGCGACCCTGGGCAGCAGCGTGGTGAAGCGGCCGAAGTCGACGGCCTGGATGCGCAGCGCGCCCTCGGCCCGGTCGACCTCGATGCCGGACGTCGACGGGTCGGCGATCAGCGCGGCGGCGAGTGCCCGGTCGTCGCTGGAGCGCACCAGGTAGCGGTGCGGGCGGTCGGTCATCAGGCGGCGGATCTTGCGGAAGTCGCCGCTGGCCGCGTGCCGTCCGGCGACGACGACCTCGATGTGCCGGGCGAGCTGCTCGACCTCCTCCAGGATGTGCGAGGAGAACAGCACCGTGCGGCCCTCGTCGCCCATGCGCCGCAGCAGGTCCATCAGCTGCATACGCTGACGTGGGTCCATGCCGTTGAACGGTTCGTCGAGCAGCAGCAGCGACGGGTCGTGGACCAGCGCGGAGGCCATCTTCACGCGCTGCCGCATGCCCTTGGAGTAGGTGGAGATCTTCCGGTCCTGCGCGTACTCCATCTCGACGGTGGCGAGCGCCCGCTGGGCGGCCTTGGCGCCCAGGCCGTGCAGTTCGGCGTTGGCGAGGACGAACTCGCGGCCGGTGAGGAAGTCGTACATCGCCTCCCGCTCCGGCACGATGCCGATGTGCCGGTAGATCTGCTCGTTGCGCCACACGGGCTGCCCGTCGAGGGTGACGGTGCCGGTGGAGGGGGCCAGGAAGCCCGCCATCATGTTGATCAGGGTGGACTTGCCGGCGCCGTTGGGGCCGAGCAGGCCGGTGACGCCGGGGCCGATGGTCATGGTGACGTCGTTGACGGCGACGACGTTGCCGAACCAGCGGGAGACGTGGTCGATCGTGAGAGTGCTCATGGGCGCGGCCCAATCCTCGGACGGGTGGTGGCGGGCGACGGGTGGGCGGTCACAGTCCCGCCTTCCGGTAGCGGCGGACCAGCAGTCCGTAGCAGGCGGCGATCAGGCCCAGGGCGACGAGGACGAACACGGCGCCCTGCGCGTGCGAGGGGCCCTCGCCGCCGGGGAAGGCGGAGGAGGCGCCGAGGAAGGCGGACTGCACGCCGTCGACGAGCGTGATCGGCGAGAACAGGCCGAGCCAGGCGATGGCGCCGGCGGCGTCCTGGTTGTAGGCGATCGCCTGGACGGTGGAGACGGCGCCGTAGGAGATGGTCAGGACGGCGATGACGGCGGCGATGCCGAAGCCGCGCCGCGGGGTGACCGAGGCGATGACCAGGCCGATGCCGGCGAAGAGCAGGGACAGCAGTGCCACGGAGACGAGTCCTTGGGCGAATCCCTCGGTCTGGTCGGTGAAGTCGAGTTCGGCCAGCAGCGCGCCCGCGTAGAGCACGACCAGCGGGGTCGCGGTGAGCAGGAACAGCGCACTGGCCAGCGCGGCGTACTTGGCGCGCACGTAGTCGGCGGTCTCGATGGGCCGCGAGAAGTACAGCGGCACCGTCTTGAAGCGCAGGTCGCGCGAGACCGCCTGGGGTGCCTGCGAGGCGACGTACAGGCTGATGACGGCCTGCATGATGATCGCGTAGCGCGTGTAGTCGACCGGCAGGTGCTTCATCTTCGTGGTGACGGCGACGGCGACCATGATGGCCGCGGGCACGCACATCACCACGAACAGCAGCATCGGCAGCACCTTGGACTTGGTGGAGCGGCCCAGGCCGTAGGCGCCGCGCAGGGAGTGCGCGAAGAGGGAGCGGCGGGCGTAGGCGCGGCCCAGGCGGGGGCCGTCGTAGCCGCGGTAGCCGATGTCGTGGATGCGGGTCTGGTCGCCCGCCGCCACGGGGGCGGGGTGCTCAGCCGCCATGGCCGACCGCCTCCTTCCGGTGCTCGTCACTGCTGCGGAAGACCTCCGAGATGTGGTGCCGGTGCTGCTCCATGCGCACCAGACCGAGGCCGAGGTCGGCGATCACGTCGCGGACCAGGTCGTACGTCTCCTCGCCCTGCGCGGTCAGCAGCAGGGTGCGGCCCGCGCCGGGCAGGCCGCCGCCGTCGTCGTGGGTGGTCACCCCGCGCGCATGCAGGGCCTCGCGCACCGCGCGGATGCCGTCGGGGTGGGTGTCACTGTCGGTGACCTCGATCGCGAGGGTGGTGGTGGTCTGCGTGAAGTCGGTGGTGGAGCTGGAGCGCAGCAGCCTGCCGCCGTCGATGACGACGACGTGGTCGCAGGTGCGCTCCAGTTCGCCGAGCAGGTGGGAGGTGACCAGGACCGAGATGCCGAAGTCGGAGTGGATGCGGCGGATCAGGCCGAGCATCTCGTCGCGGCCGACCGGGTCCAGGCCGTTGGTGGGCTCGTCCAGGAAGACCAGCTGAGGGTCGTGCACGAGGGCCTGAGCGAGCTTGACGCGCTGCTTCATGCCGGTGGAGTAGCCGCCGATGGGCCGGTAGCGCTCCTCGTACAGGCCGACGTGGCGCAGGGTGTCGGCGGTGCGCTCGCGGGCCGCGGTGGGCGGCAGGCCGGACATGCGCGCCATGTGCACGACGAACTCGGTGGCCGACACGTCCGGCGGCAGGCAGTCGTGCTCCGGCATGTACCCGACGCGCTCGCGGATGGCGCTGCCGCGCGTGGCGACGTCCAGTCCGAGCACCTGGGCGCGGCCCTCGCTGGCGGGCGACAGACCCAGCAGGATCTTGATCAGGGTGGACTTGCCGGCGCCGTTGGCGCCGACGAGGCCGGTGACACCGGGTCCGATGTCCACGGTGAGCCGGTCGAGCGCGGTCACCCTGGGGAACCGCTTGCTCAGATCTTCGGTCGCGATCACAGTCACGTCCTCGACGGTAGTGATCCGCGCCACTGCCGTCGTCAGACCGCAGAGCCGTTCCGGGGTCAGACTCGAGTAGTACGGGTCCGTAGGGGACACCCCTCCGAAGGGGGACCGCGCCCGGACACACGCCCTGTTGACGATGTGTCCAACAACTGCGAGATTCGGCCGACGCGGCCCGGGACGGGCGACCGGAGAGACGGGGTGGTGGCGGGTGACCGGAGAGACGGCGCGGACGGCGGAGCCGATGCCGGAACCGATGCCGGAACCGATGGTGGAGCCGATGGTGGAGAACGCGCGGGAGCGGTGGGTGCGCTCCGGCGGGGTCGAGCTGTGCGTGGCCGAACTGGGGGACGCCTCCCGGCCCACGGTGGTGCTGGTGCACGGCTACCCGGACAGCAAGGAGGTCTGGTCGCGGGTGGCCGCCCGCCTCGCCGACCGCTTCCACGTGGTGCTGTACGACGTGCGCGGGCACGGCCGGTCGACGGCGCCGCGGCCGCTGCGCGGCAACTTCACGCTGGAGCGGCTGACGGACGACTTCCTCGCCGTCGCCGACGCGGTCAGCCCCGGCCGGCCGGTGCACCTGGTGGGACACGACTGGGGGTCGGTGCAGGGCTGGGAGTTCGTCACCGCCGAACGCACCCGGGGCCGGATCGCGTCCTTCACCTCGCTGTCCGGCCCGTCCCTGGACCACCTCGGCCACTGGCTGCGCGAGCGCGCGCACCGGCCGACCCCGCGCCACGTGGCCCAGCTGCTCGGACAGGGCGCGCGCTCGTGGTACGTCTACGCGCTGCATACGCCCCTCCTGCCCGAACTGGCCTGGCGCGGCCCGCTCGGCAGGGCCTGGCCCGCGCTGCTGCGGCGGGCCGAGAAGCTGCCCGCCGACGGCTACCCGACCCCGTCGCTGCCCCGCGACGCCGCGCACGGCGCCTGGCTGTACCGCGACAACATCCGCGCCCGCGTGCGCGCCCCGCGCCCCGACCCCCGCGCGCACGCGCCCGTGCAGCTCGTCACGCCCCTGAAGGACGCCTTCCTGTCCGAGCGGCTGTACGACGGCCTGGAACGCTGGGTGCCGCGGCTGGTGCGGCGCACACTGCCGGTACGGCACTGGGCGCCGCGCACCCGCCCCGACCAGCTCGCCGCCTGGATCACCGACTTCGTCACCGCCACCGAGTCCGCCGAGCCTGCTGCGTCCACCGAGTCCACCGAGTCAACTGAGTCCGCCGAATCCATCGAATCCACCGAATCCGCTGAGTCCGCCGAGGCAGCCGGGGGCGGCCGGCCGCCGGTGACGGCCTCCGGACCGTACGCCGACCGGTTCGGCGGGCAGCTGGTGCTGGTCACCGGCGCGGGCGGCGGTATCGGACGGGCGACGGCGTGCGCGTTCGCCGCGGCCGGCGCGCGCGTGGTGGCCGTCGACCTGGACGGCGCGGCCGCGGCCGGCACCGCGCGGCTGTGCCGTGCGGCCGGGGCGCCCGCCGCCTGGGCGGAGACCGCCGACGTCGCGGACGAGCGGGCCATGGAGAAACTCGCCGGGAAGGTCGCCGCGCGGTACGGCGTCGTGGACGTGCTGGTGAACAACGCCGGCATCGGCCTGGCCGGCGCCTTCCTCGACACCACCCCGCAGGACTGGCGCCGGGTCCTGGACGTCAACCTGTGGGGCGTCATCCACGGCTGCCGGCTCTTCGGGCGGCAGATGGCCGAGCGCGGACAGGGCGGCCACATCGTCACCGTCGCGTCGGCGGCGGCCTACCAGCCCTCCCGGCTGCTGCCGGCGTACACCGCGTCCAAAGCCGCGGTGCTGGCGCTCAGCGACTGCCTGCGCGCCGAGCTCGCCGGGCGGGGCATCGGCGTCACCACGATCTGCCCCGGCTTCGTCGACACCGGCATTACGGCGACCGCGCGCTTCACCGGCGTCGACCCGCAGGAGGAGCAGCGGCTGCGCCGGCGCACCGCCCGCCTGTACGGGCTGCGCAACTATCCCCCGGAGAAGGTCGCCGCCGCGATCCTGCGCGCGGTCGCCCGGGGCGAGGCGGTCGTGCCCGTCACCGTGGAGGCCCGGTTCTTCCGCGCCCTGTCCCGCCTCGCCCCGGGCGCCACCCGGGCGCTGGCCCGGGTACGGCCCCGGCTGTGAGGGGATCGGAACGAACCACCGCATAGGGCAGGCCGGTTGTCCACAAGTTCTGTCAATTCCCCTGTGGAAAACCGGACTTGTTGTGGATCAAACCTGCGAAGAAAAATATCTGCGTGATCTGCGTCTCGTCCGGCAGGCTGAGGGCATGGACGCACGACGCGCCGTCACGGTGTCGAAGTACCTCGCCAAGCACCTGCGGCACCGGCCCGACCGGATCGGGCTCGCGCTCGACGAGGGCGGCTGGGCCGAGATCGACGCGCTGCTCGCGGCGGCCGCCGCGCACGGGTTCCCCGTCACCCGCGAGGAACTCGACCACGTGGTGGCCGTCAACGACAAGCAGCGCTTCGCCATCGAGGGCACGCGCATCCGGGCCGTCCAGGGTCACAGCGTCGCCGTCGACCTCGACCTGCTCCCGGCCACTCCGCCGCCGCACCTCCACCACGGCACCGTCGCCCGCTTCCTGGACGCCATCCGGGCCGAGGGACTGAAGCCGATGAACCGGCACGACGTGCACCTCTCGCCCGACCGCGAGACCGCCGCCCGCGTCGGTGCCCGCCGCGGCCGCCCCGTCGTCCTCACCGTCGACGCGGCCGCCATGCACCGCGACGGCCACGAGTTCCGCGTCAGCGCCAACGGCGTGTGGCTCACCCGAGCCGTGCCGCCGCAGTACCTGCGGTTCCCGCAATCCGGGTGACCGAAGTCCTAGTGACCGAAGTCCCGGTGACCGAAGTCCCGGTGACCGAAGTCCCGGTGACCGAAGTCCCGGTGACCGAAGTCCCGGTGACCGAAGTCCCGGTGACTGGAGTCCTGGTGACCGTGAAGAATCCCCGGTATGGACCACCTCCCCACCACCCAGGCCGCCGTCACCGCCCTGCGCGCGCTCGCCGCCACCTACGGGCGGCAGATCGAGGTGACGCACGACATCGGCGCCGACCAGACCTCGCGCCGCAGCGCCGCGGGCGTCGGCGTCGTCACCGACCCGGACGGCTCCCTGCCCCACGAGGCGTACGCCGAGTTCGGCGGCGTACCCCGGGTGAGTGTGCGCCTCTACCCGGAGGACGACGCGCTGATCACCGTCGAGGGCGTGGAATTCGCCGACGTCCCGCGCGACGACGTGCCCGCCTTCCTGCGTTCCGTCTTCGACGGCCTGGCCCACGTCAAGGTCCGCCGCTTCCCGCCCGGGTGCACCCTGGTGGTGCCGCTGCCCGGGGACCGGGTGCACAAGGAGCACGTGTCGCCGGTGGCTTTGACGCCGTGGCTCAGCAGCCGTGCACGGTGAGGCGGAACAAGGAGATTCGAAGGGGAATTCGAGGTAGGTGACGTGTGTGCCGGAGAGCGCATGTTTCACGTGAAACGTCGCTCTCCTCACCCGCTCGGGGCCCGCACTTGAGCGGAGCCCCGCACCTGCGTGCACGTGCATGCGGGACAATGGCCGGGTGACTTCAGCGACCCGACAGCCCGAACCGGCTGCCGCCGGCCTCCGCCCGCGGCTGATCGCCACCGATCTCGACGGCACTCTGCTGCGCGACGACAAGTCGGTTTCCCCCCGCACGGTCGCCGCCCTGGCGGCCGCCGAGGAGGCGGGCATCGAGGTCTTCTTCGTCACCGGCCGCCCGGCACGCTGGATGGACGTCGTCAGCGAGCACGTCCACGGTCACGGCCTGGCGATCTGCGGCAACGGCGCCGCCGTGGTCGACCTGCACGGGGGCCCCGGCGCCCACCGCTTCGTGAAGGTGCGGGACCTGGCCCGCGAGAACGCCCTGGAGGTCGTGGGACTGCTGCGCGAGGCGGCGCCCGGCACGGTGTACGCGATCGAGCAGACGTACGGCTTCTACCAGGAGCCGGAGTACCCCAAGCTGCACATGGAGATCCCCGACGCCCTCGCGTCGGCCGAGGAGCTCCTGGACCACGGCAGCGACCGCGCCGACGAGCCGATCCTGAAGATCCTCGCCTTCCACCCGCAGATGGACCCCGACGGCTTCCTGACGCTGGCCCGGCTGGCGATCGGCGACCGCGCCACCGTGACCCGCTCCAGCCCCAGCGCGCTGCTGGAGATCAGCGGTCCGGGCGTCTCCAAGGCCAGCACGCTCGCCCTGTGCTGCGCCGAGCGCGGCATCTCCCACGAGGAGGTCGTGGCCTTCGGGGACATGCCGAACGACGTGGAAATGCTGACCTGGGCCGGCCGCTCCTACGCCATGGGCAACGCCCACCCGGACGTGATCGCCGCGGCCTCCGGTCTGACCGTCGCCAACAACGAGGACGGCGTCGCGATCGTCATCGAGCAACTGCTGGCCGAACGGATCTGACGACGCGGCGGCGCCGGTTCCGCGGGATCGGGTGTGTCGCCGCCGGTTCCGCAGGTCCGGGCGTGTCGGCGCCGGTTCCGCGGATGCGGAGGTGTCAGCGCTGTTGGGCGTCGAATCCGGGCGCTCCGAGCGGCACGCCGCGTTCCGCCAGCCACGGCACGGGATCCACCGCCGATCCGTACTCGGGGACGACCCGCACCTCGAAGTGCAGGTGGGGCCCGGTGGAGTTGCCGGTCGTCCCGGACCGCCCGATCCACTGCCCGGTGGTCACGCTCTCCCCCGGGCCGACGGCGACGGAGGCCAGGTGCGCGTACTGGGTGAAGTACCCGTCGGGGTACCGGAGCACGATCTGGATGCCGAAGGGGCCGCCGCAGGACACGCTCACCACCCGGCCCGCGCCCACCGCCCGCACCGGGGTGCCGACGGGTACCGCGAAGTCCTGCCCGGTGTGCCGGTGCGACCAGCGCGTCCCGGCGCTGCCGAACCCGGCCGACAGCTGGTAGATCTCCACCGGCGCCACCCAGTCCTGGGTGAAGGACGTGGACGGCTGGTCCAGCCGCTCGACGCCCGGGCAGGAGCCGGCCGCCACCGCGTCGTCGTCCGCGCCGCCGGCGTCCGCGCCGTCCGTCCCGTCGGCGGTCCGCGCCGCCGGCAGGGCGAGCACGCACAGCAGCGCCAGAACGAGCAGGCCGGGACGGTGAGGTGAGCGCATGTCAGCGATCGTCACCGGCGCGGGCGGGCGCGGTCCTGTTCAACTCGTACGCCCGGGGGACGACGGACCCCGAACGGGGCAGCGCCGCCTTTGGCGCACCCGCGCGGAGTCCGTCTCCGGTACGCCGTACGCGGGTGCGGCCCGCGGATGCGGCCCGGTGCACCCTGCTCCGGGGGCGCACCGATACACCGCGTGAGGACATACCGGCACACCGCGTGAGGACCACACCGGCACGCCCTGTGTGAAGGGCGCCTCGTCAGGTCGCGGCGAGCAGCTCCGCGTCCGCCTCCCGGGCCGCCATCTCGCGCAGCGGCCCGTCGACGGCGACCAGCCGCGCGTACGGCCCGCGCTGCACCACCCGGCCCGCGTCCAGCACGACCACCTCGTCGACGGCCTCCAGTCCGGCCAGCCGGTGGGTGATCAGCAGGGTGGTGCGGCCCTCGGTCGCGGCGAGCAGGTCGGCGGTGAGCGCGTCGGCCGTGGGCAGGTCGAGGTGCTCGGCGGGCTCGTCCAGCACCAGGACCGGGAAGCCGGCGAGCAGCGCGCGGGCCAGCGCCAGCCGCTGCCGCTGCCCGCCGGACAGCCGCGCCCCGTGCTCGCCGACCAGCGTGTCCAGCCCGTCCGGCAGGCCGTCCACCCAGTCCAGCAGCCGGGCCCGGGCGAGCGCGTCGCGCAGCTCGGCCTCGGTCGCGTCCCTCCTGGCCAGCAGCAGGTTCTCCCGCACCGAGCTGTCGAAGAGGTGCGCGTCCTGGGCGCACAGCCCCACCAGCCGCCGTACGTCGTCGCCGGCGAGCGCGCGGGCGTCCACACCGCCCAGCGTGTACGAGCCGCCGCCGGGATCCAGGAACCGCAGCAGCACCTGCGCCAGCGTCGTCTTGCCGGACCCCGACGGCCCGACCACGGCGATCCGGCGCCCCTCCTCCAGCCGCAGGTCGACCCCGGCGAGCGCGTCCCGGTCCTGCCCGGGGTGCCGCGCGGTCAGGCCCCTGAGGACGACCGGGAACGGCGAGGTCGGCGCCTTGCGCGGCTGCTCCGGCTCGCGCACCGGCTCCGGTGCGTCCAGCACCTCGTACACCCGCTCGGCGCTGCGCCGCACCCGCTGCCGGTACTGCACGGCGAGCGGCATGCCGAGCACCGCCTCGAAGGCGGCCAGCGGCGTCAGGACGACGACGGCCAGCACCACGCCGTGCAGCCGCCCGGCGGCGACCGCCTGGATTCCGGTGAGAGCCGCTGCCGCGACGGTCAGGCCGCAAGCCAGTGCGGTCAGCCCGGCGCCCAGCGCGGACGCGGCGGCGGAACGCGCGGCGATGCGGGTCAGGGCGGCGTCGGCCCGGCGGGCCCGGGCGAGCCGTGCGGGCAGGGCGCCGGCGACCGTGAGTTCGGCGGTCCCGGTGAGCAGGTCGGTCGTGTGGGTGGCCAGCTCGCCGCGGGCGGGCGCCAGCCTGCGCTCGGCGCGCCGGGCCACGGCGCCGGTCAGCAGCGGCACGCCCGCCCCGGCCACCAGCAGACCGGCGGCCAGTACAGTCCCGGCCTCGGGCAGCAGCCACCCCGTGAACGCCACCGCTCCGGCCGAGACGACGGTGGCGGCCCCAGCCGGCAGCAGCCAGCGCAGCCAGTAGTCCTGCAGCGCGTCCACATCGGCGACCAGCCGCGTCAGCAGGTCGCCGCGGCGCGTGCGGCGCAGCCCGGCGGGGGCGATGCGCTCCAGGCGCCGGTAGACGGCGACCCGGGTGTCGGCCAGCATCCGCAGCACGGCGTCGTGCGAGACCAGCCGCTCCGCGTACCGGAAGACGGCCCGGCCGATGCCGAAGGCCCGCGTCGCGGTCACGGCCACCATCAGGTACAGCACCGGCGGCTGCTGCGAGGCGCGGGAGATGAGCCACCCGGACGTCGCCATCAGCCCGGCCGCGCTGCCCAGAGCGAGGCTGCCCAGCAGCAGCGCCAGCGACAGGCGTCCGCGCCGTACGGCGCCGAGGGCACGGACGCGGGCGAGCACCCCGCGAGCGGCGCGGGCCGCCGCCGGCGGCTCGTGCACGGGCCGTGCCGCGGCCCGCGCCGGCACGGGGTCGCCTGCCGCCGCCGCACGGGCCGGGGACACGCCCGGCGCGGTACCGCCGGCCGGTCCGGCGAGGTCCGCCCCGGGCAGCCGCACCACCCGGTCCGCGACCGCCAGCAGCGCCGGCCGGTGCACCACCAGCAGCACCGTGCGCCCCGCGGCCAGCCGCCGCACGGCCGCCACGACCTCGGCCTCGGTGCGGCCGTCCAGCGCGGCCGTCGGCTCGTCGAGCAGCAGCACGGGCCGGTCGGCGAGGAAGGCGCGGGCCAGCGCCAGCCGTTGCCGCTGCCCGCCGGACAGTCCGGCGCCGTCCTCGCCGAGCACGGTGTCCATGCCGTCGGGCAGCGCGTCCACGAAGTCCAGCGCCCCGGCGTCGGCGAGCGCCCGCCGCACGGCCGCGTCGTCGGCCTGCGGCCGGGCCAGCCGGACGTTCTCGGCCACGGTCCCGGCGTACAGGTGCGGCCGCTGCGGCACCCAGGCGATGCGGGAGTGCCACTGCGCCGGATCCACGTCGGCCAGGTCGGCGCCGCCGACGCGCACCCGCCCGGCCGTGGGCCGGACGAACCCCAGCAGCACGGCCAGCAGCGTCGACTTGCCGGCGCCGCTGGGCCCGACCAGCGCCACCGTCTCGCCGGGACCGACGGTGAACGACACGTCCGTCACGGCGTCGTCCGACCGCCCGGGGTAGCGGACGGTCACTCCCTCGAAGACGATGCCGCCCGCGGGCACCGGCCGGGTGCCCGAAGCAGGCAGCGGCGTCTCCAGGACCGCGAAGATCTCCTCGGCCGCCGCCAGTCCCTCGGCCGCCGCGTGATACTGCGTACCCACCTGACGCAGCGGCAGATAGGCCTCGGGCGCCAGCACCAGGATGACCAGCCCGATGTACAGGTCCATGTCGCCGGCGACCAGCCGCATCCCGACGGTCACCGCGACCAGCGCCACGGACAGCGTGGCCAGCAGCTCCAGCGCGAACGACGACAGGAACGCGATGCGCAGGGTCCGCATCGTCGCCCGCCGGTACTCACCGGTGATCCGCCGGATCGACTCGGCCTGCGCCTTGGCCCGCCCGAACACCTTCAGCGTGGGCAGTCCCGCCACGACGTCCAGGAAATGCCCGGACAGCCGGGACAGCAGCCGCCACTGCCGGTCCATCCGGGACTGGGTGGCCCACCCGATCAGCACCATGAAGACCGGGATGAGCGGCAGGGTGGCGACGATGATGGCCGCCGACACCCAGTCCTCCGTGACGATCCGCGCCAGCACCGCCACCGGTACGACCACCGCGAGCCCCAACTGGGGCAGATAACGTGCGAAGTAGTCGTCCAGGGCGTCCACGCCCCGCGTGGCCAGGGCGACCAGCGACCCGGTGCGCTGCCCGCCCAGCCAGCCGGGTCCCAGAGCGGCGGCCCGCTCCAGCAGCCGGCCGCGCAGCTCCGCCTTCACGGCCGCGCTCGCCCGGTGCGCCGCCAGCTCGGTCAGCCACGCCACCAGCGCCCGGCCGCAGGCGACCGTCACCAGCAGCAGCAGCGGGACGCGCAGGCCGGAGACGGTCATCCGGTGCTGGAAGGCACCGACGACCACCTCGGCGATGAGCATGGCCTGCGCGATGACCAGCCCCGCGCCGACGGCGCCCAGGGCGATGACCGCCAGTAGGAAGAACCGGGTGGCGCGCGCGTGGCGCAGCAGACGCGGATCGATCGGTTTCACGTGAAACACACCTCAGTGCACGTCAGTGCACGGTTTCGGCGATGTGCTGGGTGCCGATCCGCTTGCGGAACACCCAGTACGTCCACGACTGGTAGAACAGGA
>NZ_BMWH01000041.1 GCF_014651135.1 Streptomyces echinoruber | reverse complement strand
CTTACAGCGCCGATGGTACTGCAGGGGGGACCCTGTGGGAGAGTAGGACGCCGCCGAACAATTATTGAGAGCTCCGGCTCTCGGGTGTGTACGCCCGAGAGCCGGAGCTTTTTTGCGTTGAGGTAAGGTCAGTGAGCATCGTTGGCACGTTTCCCACAGGAGGCCCCCGGGTGGAGGTCCAGGAGACCCGGATCCAGACGGACCGGGTCCTCACGATCCCGAACATCCTGAGCATGGCCCGGCTCGTCGGCGTGCCCCTCTTCCTGTGGCTGATCCTCAGGCCGGAGTTCGGAGGCCCGAAGAGCGACGGCTGGGCACTGCTGGTGCTGGCGTTGAGCGGGATCAGCGACTATCTGGACGGAAAGCTCGCACGGCGCTGGAACCAGATCAGCAGCCTCGGCCGGCTCCTCGATCCCGCGGCCGACCGGCTGTACGTGCTGTCGACATTGGTGGGCCTCACCTGGCGTGAGATCCTGCCGCTCTGGTTGACCGCCGTACTACTGGCGCGGGAGCTGGTCCTGCTGGTGATGGTGGGCGTCCTGCGGCGGCACGGCTACCCGCCGCCGCAGGTGAACTTCCTCGGGAAGGCGGCAACCTTCAACCTGATGTATGCCTTCCCGCTGCTTCTGCTCAGTGACGGAAGCGGTTGGATCCCGTCACTCGCTGCTATTTTCGGATGGGCGTTCGCCGGATGGGGTACAACGCTCTATTGGTGGGCAGGAGTCCTCTACGTGGTGCAAGTCCGCCGCTTGGTCCGTGCGGACGCCATGGCCGACTGAGCTCCCTGATTGGCTCGCCGCATTGGCTCGATGGCCCGTTTGACGAAACCGCGGGACAATCTGGACGGGGGAAGTCGGCTAGACAGTCGTCTCTTGGAGGAGGACGCTTCCGACATGAAGGCCGTCGTGATGGCCGGCGGCGAAGGAACACGCCTTCGCCCCATGACCTCGAGTATGCCCAAGCCGCTCCTGCCGGTGGTGAACCGCCCGATCATGGAGCACGTGCTGCGGCTGCTCAAAAGGCATGGGCTCAACGAAACCGTCGTGACTGTCCAGTTCCTGGCCTCGTTGGTCAAGAACTACTTCGGTGACGGCGAAGAGCTCGGCATGGAGCTCACCTATGCCAACGAGGAGAAGCCCCTCGGCACCGCCGGAAGCGTCAAGAACGCCGAAGAGGCGCTCAAGGACGACGCGTTCCTCGTGATCTCCGGTGACGCCCTGACCGATTTCGACCTGACCGAGCTGATCAATTTCCACAAGGAAAAGGGTGCTCTGGTCACGGTCTGCCTCACGCGTGTGCCCAACCCACTGGAATTCGGCATCACCATCGTCGACGACGAGGGTCGGGTCGAGCGCTTCCTGGAGAAGCCGACCTGGGGCCAGGTGTTCTCGGACACCGTGAACACCGGCATCTACGTCATGGAGCCCGAGGTCTTCGACTACGTCGAGCCCGACGTTCCGGTCGACTGGTCCGGCGACGTCTTCCCGCAGCTGATGAAGGAGGGCAAGCCGATCTACGGCTATGTCGCCGAGGGCTACTGGGAGGACGTCGGCACGCACGAGAGCTACGTCAAGGCCCAGGCCGACGTCCTCGAGGGCAAGGTCGACGTCGAGATCGACGGCTTCGAGATCTCGCCGGGAGTCTGGGTCGCCGAGGGTGCCGAGGTGCACCCCGACGCCATTCTGCGCGGGCCGGTCTACATCGGTGACTACGCCAAGGTGGAGGCCGGCGCCGAGATCCGCGAGCACACCGTCATCGGCTCGAACGTCGTCGTCAAGAGCGGCGCCTTCCTGCACAAGGCCGTCGTCCACGACAACGTCTACGTCGGGCAGCACAGCAACCTGCGGGGCTGCGTCGTCGGCAAGAACACCGACATCATGCGCGCCGCGCGGATCGAGGACGGCGCCGTCATCGGTGACGAGTGCCTCATCGGTGAAGAATCGATCGTTCAGGGCAATGTGCGGGTCTACCCGTTCAAGACGATCGAGGCCGGTGCCTTCGTCAACACGTCGGTCATCTGGGAGTCCCGGGGGCAGGCGCACCTCTTCGGCGCCCGCGGGGTCTCCGGCATCCTCAACGTCGAGATCACGCCGGAGCTGGCCGTGCGGCTGGCCGGCGCCTACGCGACGACGCTGAAGAAGGGCGCGACCGTCACCACGGCCCGTGACCACTCCCGCGGCGCCCGGGCGCTGAAGCGGGCGGTCATCTCCGCCCTGCAGGCCAGCGCCATCGACGTACGCGACCTGGAGAACGTGCCGCTGCCCGTGGCGCGGCAGCAGACCGCGCGGGGCAGCGCCGGCGGCATCATGATCCGGACGACGCCCGGGGTGCCGGACTCGGTCGACATCATGTTCTTCGACAGCCAGGGCGCCGACCTGTCGCAGGCCAGCCAGCGCAAGCTGGACCGGGTGTTCGCGCGCCAGGAGTACCGGCGGGCGTTCCCCGGAGAGATCGGTGACCTGCACTTCCCGGCCAGCGTCTTCGACTCGTACACCGGGTCGCTGCTGCGCAACGTCGACACGACCGGTATCGCCGAGTCGGGGCTGAAGGTCGTCGTGGACGCCTCGAACGGCAGCGCCGGTCTCGTGCTGCCCAGCCTGCTCGGCAAGCTCGGGGTGGACTCGCTGACCATCAACCCCGGTCTGGACGAGTCCCGGCCGACCGAGACGGCCGAGATGCGGCGGGCCGGCCTGACCCGGCTCGGCGAGATCGTGGCGTCCTCCGGAGCGGCGTTCGGCGTGCGGTTCGACCCGGTCGGCGAGCGGCTGTCGCTGGTGGACGAGAAGGGCCGCATCATCGAGGACGACCGGGCGCTGCTGGTGATGCTCGACCTGGTCGCCGCCGAGCGGCGCAGCGGCCGGGTGGCGCTTCCGGTGACGACCACCAGAATCGCCGAGCAGGTCGCCGCGTACCACGGCACGCAGGTCGAGTGGACGACGACCTCGCCGGACGACCTGACCCGTGTCGGCCGCCAGGAGGGCACGATCTTCGGCGGTGACGGCAAGGGCGGGTTCATCGTCCCCGAGTTCAGCAGCGTCTACGACGGCACCGCGGCGTTCGTACGGCTGATCGGACTGGTGGCGCGGACGCAGCTCACCCTCAGCCAGATCGACGCGCGGATCCCGCGGGCGCACGTCCTCAAGCGGGATCTGGCCACGCCGTGGGCGGTCAAGGGCCTGGTCATGCGCCGGGTCGTGGAGGCGGCCGGAGACCGCCACGTCGACACCACGGACGGGGTGCGGGTCGTGGAGACCGACGGCCGCTGGGTGATGGTGCTGCCCGACCCGGCCGAGGCGGTCACGCACCTGTGGGCGGAGGGCCCCGACGACGCCTCCGCGCAGGCCCTGCTCGACGAGTGGTCGGCCGTGGTGGACAGCGCCGGCCGGTAAAGCGGTAGGACACGCGCGTGCCGGACAAGTGTTCCCCAAGGGGGCCTGTCCGGCACGTCGGTGGGGCCATTCGGAGGTAGCGGCAGCGACGTGCGACGATGTGCGGCATGCCGCAGCAGCCCCCCGTTCGGAGCACCACCGTGCGCGTGTCGCGCCCGGACGCGTCCATGTCGCTGCTCACCAACGTCATGGACCACAGCCTCGACGACGGCTATGCCGAGGCCGCGGCCCGCAAGGAGGCCGCCGGAACCGCCGGCATGCCGAAGACCGTGAAGGCGAAACTGTCGCTCGCCGCCGGCCTGGTGCTGGCGGCGCTCGTCGTGACCGTCGGGGCGGCCCAGGCACGCGTGGCCGCCCCGACCGTCGCCAAGGAGCGGCAGGAACTCCTCGACCGCATCGACCGCGAGACGGCGCAGGCCGACCGGCTCGAGCAGAGCGTGGACGAACTGCGCGACGAAGTCGGCGCCCGCCAGCGCGAGGCGCTGAAGAGCGGCGGCAGCGGCCGGGCCGAGCTGGTGGGCCTGCTCGCGGGCGCCACCGAGGTGCGCGGTCCCGGGGTCAGGCTCGTCGTGAACGACGCCAAGGAGGCCACCGGCGGCGGTGACGGCGACCCGCGGGAGACGTCCGGGTTCTCCGACACCGGGCGGGTGCGGGACCGCGACATGCAGCGCGTCGTCAACGGCCTGTGGGCCTCCGGCGCCGAGGCCGTCGCCATCAACGGGCAGCGGCTGACGTCCCTGTCCGCGATCAGGGCCGCCGGTGACGCGATACTGGTCGACAACAAGCCGCTGGTACCGCCGTACACGGTGCTGGCGGTGGGGGACGGCAAGCGGCTGAGCACCCGGTTCCAGGACAGCGCGGACGGGCTCTACCTGCACGCCCTGCAGGACAACTACGGAATCCGCACCAGCATCTCCGTGGAGAGCGACCTCAGGCTGCCCGCCGCACCCAGTGTGATCGTACGTACAGCACAGCCGAACACCGAGAAAAACTGAGAAGGGCACATCGTGATCGCCGTACTGGGCCTCGTCGTGGGAGTCGTGGCCGGCCTGTTGGTCCGGCCCGAGGTTCCGGCGGCCGTCGAGCCCTACCTGCCGATCGCCGTGGTGGCGGCACTGGACGCCGTCTTCGGCGGTCTGCGGGCCATGCTCGACGGCATCTTCGACGACAAGGTCTTCGTGGTGTCGTTCCTGTCGAACGTGGTCGTCGCCGCGCTGATCGTGTTCCTGGGCGACAAGTTGGGTGTCGGCGCCCAGCTCTCCACCGGAGTCGTGGTCGTCCTGGGCATCCGGATCTTCTCCAACGCCGCGGCGATCCGGCGGCACGTGTTCCGGGCGTGAGGCGGCGTGAGGCAGGGATGAACAACCAGAGCGAACCCCGGGAGAACCCGCGGGAAGAACGGCGGGAGAACCTGCGAGAAGAACGGCGGGAGAACCCGCCGAGCGGGCGGCGGGAGAGCCCGCGGGCCGAACGCCCGGACGACTCGCAGGCCGAACGCCCGGAGAACTCGCAGGCCGAGCGCCCGGAAAGGCCGCGGGGCGGGCGTCCGGAGAGCCTGCTGCGCCGCGAACTGCCCGAGGAGGTCCCCGTGGCCGCGGCGCCCTCCGACACCGTTGCGGTGGCCCGGGAAGCCAATGCGACGGGTGAGGCGGCAGATGCCGCCAGGACTCCCGGGGCGGAGACCGAGCAGCCCGGAACGAAGAGCGAGTCCGGGACGGGGGCCGAACCGGCGCTGACCGGCCGGCAGCGGCTGGTGCAAGGACTGTGGCCGCCGCGCATCACCCGCCCCCAACTCATCTTCGCCGTACTGCTCTTCGGCCTCGGCTTCGGGCTGGCCATCCAGGTCGCGTCCACCAGCTCGGCCGACAGCGCTCTGCGCGGTGCGCGCCAGGAGGATCTCGTGCGGATCCTCGATGAACTGGACGACCGCACTCAGCGTCTTGAGGACGAGAGGCAGGGGCTCGAAAAGCAGCGCCAGGAGCTGCAGAACAGCTCCGACCAGGCCGCGGAGGCCCGCAAGCAGACGGTCGAGAAGGAGAGGCAACTCGGCATTCTGGCGGGCACGGTGGCGGCGCAGGGACCCGGCATCACCATGACCATCGAAGACACGAAGGGGACGGTCGAGGCGGACATGCTGCTCGACGCGATCCAGGAGCTGCGTGCGGCCGGCGCCGAGGCGATCCAGGTCAACGGCGTACGGGTCGTCGCCAGCACCTATCTGACGGACGTCGGCAAGAGTGTGGACGTCGACGGGAACAAGATCAAAGCGCCCTATCGTTTCAAGGTCATCGGCAAGCCGCAGGACCTCGAGCCGGCGCTCAACATCCCCGGAGGCGTGGTGCAGACACTCGAGAAGGAGCAGGCCACCGTGACCGTCGAGCGGTCTGACAAGATCGTCGTGGACGCCTTGCGGGCGGCGAAGCGGCCTGACTACGCTCGGTTGTCCTCGCAGTGAACAGGGAGTGCATGGGGGTCGTCCGGCAGGGGCAAGAGGTTGCGGGGGGTCGGCGCACCGAAGAGGTGGTGCGTGGTGGAAACTGTCTGGTGGCTACGGACGTTGTCAGGATGTCCGGGTCGGCCGGTGTGATCAGTCAGGGTTCGTCCTGCCCCACGGGCGGGTCTGTTTCGGTCAAGGGGAATCGCCCGTGAAGTTGTTTGCGAAGTTGTTCGGCAAGAGCGCGCGAGAGGGCAGCGACAACGCCACCGCCCGTCATCGCGCACAGCCCGGCGCGGAGGGCCGGCGTCCGCTGTTCCGGGACCAGGTCGCTGGTCCGGGCGGTGACGTTTCAGGGGGCCAGGGCGCGCCGTCGGTTGACCCTGCCCAAGCCGGAGGCATAGGTTTCGGACAGCCGTCAACCTCGAGTGCGGGTGGAGAGTTTGCCGCCGGCCCGTACCCGTCCAACGCCCCCGCGGGGCAGCCGCGGCAGGAGGAACCGTCCATGTCGGCCCTGGTGTGTACGAGGTGCGGTCACCGCAACGCGGAGAACAGCCGCTTCTGCTCCAACTGCGGTGCCCCGCTGCGCGCCGGAGCCACGCCGGAGCGCCCCTCGGAGACGACGTCCACGATCTCCATCTCGGGTCTGGAGGCCTACGACGCCGAGGCCACCGGTCAGACCCCGCTGCCGACGCTCTCGCCGGAGGCGCAGGCGGCCGTCGACGCCCTGCCGGCCGGCTCGGCCCTGCTGGTGGTGCGCCGCGGCCCGAACGCGGGCAGCCGCTTCCTGCTGGACGGCGACCTGACCACGGCCGGGCGCCACCCGCAGAGCGACATCTTCCTCGACGACGTGACGGTCTCCCGGCGCCACGTGGAGTTCCGCCGCGCCCCGGACGGCACGTTCACGGTGGCCGACGTGGGCAGCCTGAACGGCACGTACGTCAACCGGGAGCGGATCGACGAGGTCGCCCTGCACAACGGCGACGAGGTGCAGATCGGCAAGTACCGGCTGGTCTTCTACACCAGTCGGCAGGGCATCTGACCCTCCCCCGGACTCCGGTCCGGGGAATCCCCCAGGGAAGGTCCATGCTGCGAACACCGAGCGGCGGTGCCGGGGACGGCACCGCCGCCACGGACAGTGGGCTGATGAGCATCGGCACGGTGCTGAACGTGCTGCGCGAGGAGTTCCCCGAGGTCACCATCTCCAAGATCCGCTTCCTGGAGTCGGAGGGGCTCGTCGAACCGCGGCGGACCCCCTCGGGATACCGCAAGTTCAGCGCCGAGGACGTCGAGCGCCTCGGCCACGTCCTGAGGATGCAGCGGGACCACTACCTGCCGTTGAAGGTGATCCGCGAGTACCTGGACGCCATGGAGCGCGGTGAGCCGGTGCAGCTGCCCGCGCTGGGCCGGCAGCGCTCCGGGGAACCGGCCGCCGACCCTCCCGAGGGGCCCTCGAGGGCCCGGATCGGCCGGGCCGAGCTGCTCGCCGCCGCCGGCATCGACGAGCAGGAGCTGAAGGAGTGGGAGTCGTACGGGCTCGTCACTCCGCTGGAGGAGGGCGTCTACGACGCCGAGGCCGCCACCGTCGCCTCGCTCGTCGCCGAGCTGGGCCGGTTCGGGATCGAGCCGCGGCACCTGCGGATGATGAAGGCGGCCGCCGAGCGCGAGGCCGGGCTCATCGACCAGGTCGTCGCCCCGCTCAAGCGCCACCGCAATCCGCAGACCAGGGCCCACGCCCAGGCCCGGACCAAGGAGCTCGCCGCGCTCACCGTCAAACTGCACGCGGCCCTGGTCCAGACGGCGCTCGGCGTGCGGCTGCCCTGAGCGGCGCCACCCGGCGGGGCACCGCGCCGGAGTGCGGACCCGCCGCGGCCCGGACGGCGGATCCGCCGCCCGACGGCTGCCCGACTACCCAAACGTCCCGGACACGGCCTAGGGTTGCTGTGTGAACGAGCTCGATGTCGTAGGTGTCCGGGTCGAAATGCCCTCCAACCAGCCGATCGTGCTCCTGCGTGAAGTGGGGGGCGATCGCTACCTCCCGATCTGGATCGGACCGGGGGAGGCGACGGCCATCGCCTTCGCCCAGCAGGGCATGACCCCCGCACGACCGCTGACCCATGACCTGTTCAAGGACGTGCTGGAGGCCGTCGGCCAGGAGCTCACCGAAGTACGCATCACCGACCTGCGGGAAGGCGTCTTCTACGCGGAGCTGGTCTTCGCCAGCGGAGTCGAGGTGAGTGCCCGCCCGTCCGACGCCATAGCGCTGGCCCTGCGCACCGGGACGCCGATCTACGGCAGCGAGACGGTGCTGGACGACGCCGGTATCGCCATCCCGGACGAGCAGGAGGACGAGGTGGAGAAGTTCCGCGAGTTCCTCGACCAGATCTCGCCGGAGGACTTCGGCACCAGCAACCAGTGAGGACGGCCGGCCGCCCCTTCAGGACGGCGTTCCCCGCGCCGCCCTTCAGGACGGCGTTCCCCGCGCCGTGAGGGCCGCTCGGCGGCCCGGTACGAGGGCCGGCACGAGTCCGGAAGGCATGTCCCGGGGCGCAGGAAGGCGCCCTGCGGCTCCCCGCGCAAGCATTCGGCTAGCCTTTCCCCGCGGTGGGGTACGGGAAACCACTCTTAGGGTGATTATCACTCGGCGTGCCGAGTGTGGCGATCGTTGACGCACCCCTGGTGACTGCCTACCGTCGAGAAGGCAGGTCAAGGACGGAGGTCGGCGTGGGAAGCAGCGGCGACGGCAGGGCCGGGAGCGCCCCCGGACGCAGTCTCGTGAGCAGCGGTCCGTATCCTCCCGCAGGCTCCCGGCTGCGCCCGAGCAGGGGATACGCCCCGCACGGCAGCGCGGCCGGTCACGCTCCGCAGCGACCCACGGCCGTGCCGGACAGCAAAGGGGCGGCGTCGATGGCGTCCGAGCAGATCGGCTATCGCGGACCGACCGCCTGCGCGGCCGCCGGCATCACCTATCGGCAACTCGACTACTGGGCCCGCACCGGCCTGGTCGAGCCGAGCGTGCGGCCCGCCTACGGCTCCGGCACGCAGCGCCTGTACAGCTTCCGGGACGTCGTCGTCCTGAAGATCGTGAAGCGGTTCCTGGACACCGGGGTCTCGCTGCAGAACATCCGCACCGCCGTGCAGCACCTCAGGGAACGCGGTTTCCGCGACCTGGAGCGGCTGACCTTGATGAGCGACGGCGCGACGGTCTACGAGTGCACCTCGCCGGACGAGGTGCACGCCCTGCTCCAGGGCGGTCAGGGCATCTTCGGAATCGCCGTGGGCGTCGTGTGGCGGGACGTCGAGAACGCGCTGTCGCAGCTGCACGGCGAGCGCGTCGACACCGGGGAGACCCTCGTCGGGCACCATCCCGCGGACGAGCTGGCGCGGCGGCGCAACCGGGCCGTGTGAGCCGGCCGCGCCGACCGGTGCGAGCGGGGGCGTTGGCAGTGGCGGCCGGGACGTTGTCAGTGGCGTAGGGCAGCATCGAAGGCGTGAGAACCGCGCCCACGATTTTGCATCTCGACATGGACGCCTTCTACGCCTCGGCGGAGCAGGCGGCCAAACCGAGCCTGCGCGGGAAGGCCGTCGTCGTGGGCGGACTCGGGCCGCGCGGCGTGGTCGCCACCGCCTCCTACGAGGCCCGGGTGTTCGGGGTCCACTCGGCGATGCCGATGTCCCAGGCCCGCCGGCTGGCGCCGCACGCCGCGTACCTGGTGCCGCGATTCGGCTTCTACCGGGCGATCAGCGAGCAGGTCATGGGGCTGCTGCGGGAGCTGTCGCCGCTGGTGGAGCCGCTCAGTCTGGACGAGGCGTTCGTGGATCTGGAGGCCGGGGGAGCAGCCTGGGACGAGGAGTCGGCGCGGCTGGTGGGCGCGAAGCTGCGCGCGGACATCCGGGCCGTCACCGGGCTCACCGGCTCGGTCGGGCTCGCCGCCTCCAAGATGCTCGCCAAGATCGCCTCCGAGCAGGCCAAGCCGGACGGGCTGGTCGTCATCGAGCCGGGCACCGAGCGGGCGCTGCTCGGCCCGATGCCGGTCCGCACGCTGCCGGGCGTGGGCCCGGCCACCGGCGACCACCTGCGGCGGGCCGGGATCACCACCGTCGACGAGCTCGTCGAGGCGGGCGAGGACGAGCTCGTACGGCTGCTGGGCAAGGCGCACGGGCACGCGCTGTACGCCATGGCCCTGGCGCGAGACGAGCGGCCCGTGGTCGCCGAGCGGGAGGCGAAGTCGGTGTCCGTGGAGGACACCTACGACGTGGACCTCCACGACCGGATCCGGATCGGGGTGGAGGTGCGGCGGCTGGCCGACCGCTGCGTGCGGCGGCTGCGGGAGGCCGGGCTGTCCGGCCGGACCATCGTGCTGAAGGTGCGCCGGTACGACTTCTCCACGCTCACCCGGTCCGAGACCCTGCGCGGGCCCACCGACGACCCGGCCGTCGTGCGGGAGGCGGCCGCCCGGCTGCTCGACTCGGTCGACACCACCGGCGGGGTGCGGCTGCTGGGCGTGGGCGTCAGCGGGCTGGCCGACTACACGCAGGAGGACCTGTTCGCGCAGGCGGCGGGGGAGCGCACGGAGGAGGACGGGCGGGAGGACCCGGCCGAGGCGGCGCAGGAGGGGGAGCGTGGGCCCGCCGAGCGCCGCTGGCTCGCGGGACACGACGTCCGGCACGCCGAGTACGGGCACGGATGGGTCCAGGGCAGCGGGCTGGGGCGGGTCACCGTGCGGTTCGAGACGCCGGACTCGCGGCCGGGGCGGGTGCGCACGTTCCGGATCGACGACCCGGACCTGGAACCCGCGGAGCCGTTGCCGCTGGTACCGCCGGCGCCGCACGGATCCGGGGAGAGCGGGACGACCGGGGCGGAGGAAGGCGGGACGGCCGGACCGGCCCGCCCCGCGGGTCCGGTGGGCGGCGCGTGGCCCGTCGCCGCCGGAGCGGGGGACGGGGAAGGGGACGGGCGCCGATGACGAGGCCAGTGTCCCCGCGCCGCGCCGTCGGAGCCGGCCCGCGCGGGCGGAGGGAAGACAGGACCGCCCGCCACTCTCACGGGCGATCGGCGCAAGTCCGGGCCATTTGCCACCTTCGCGGGATGACCGGCGGAGGTCCGGGCCGTCCGGTGCTCTCGGGGGTGGCGGTGGCCCGGTGCCCTCAGGGCTCGTCCTTGCCCGCCAGGGTGCCGAAGTCCCGGTCGGGGGCCGGGGACGGCGGGGCGGCGTCGAGGCCGTAGTGGTGGTAGAGCTGGAGCTCCTGCTCGGGGGAGAGGTGGCGGCCGACGCCGAGGTCGGGGGCGTCCTTGACGAGGGCGCGGTCGAACGGGACGCGCAGGACGCCGTCGACCAGCTCGCTGGGTTCCAGGGGGACGAAGGCGTCCCGGGAGAACAGGCCGGTGCGTATGGCGGCCCACTCCGGTACGCCGGTGGCGTCGTCGAGGTAGACCTCGTCCACCGTGCCGATCTTGACGCCGTTGCGGTCGAAGGCCTTGCGGCCGATCAGGCTGCGCGGATCGATGTCGGTCTGCACGGGCCCACCTCCTGGTCGCATCCTGCTTGGTCGCACCTCAGCCGTGAGAGCTACTAAGCACTACGAAAGAGCACAATCCGGGAGGCGGCCACTCGAGGTTCCGGGAGTGGTGCCCGCTGGTAGGCTGGCAAACGGCTGCAGACCCCGTGCGGGAGAGTCCCCCGGCACCGCCGGAGGCGCCGAAGGAGCAAACCCTCCCCGGAATCTCTCAGGCCCACGTACCGCACGGGTGAGGTCACTCTGGAAAGCAGAGCGGGTGCCGGCGGCTCCCGCTCTCACCGACGGTGAAAGCCGGGATCCGCGCAGCGGCCCGGTGAAGCTCTCAGGTCCGGATGACAGAGGGGGAGGCCCTCGGGGTACCCGCTCCGTGGTGCCCTTCGCAGGTCGCGTCAGACCAGGAGGCCTCCGCCCATGACCGCCCGTCGCACACCGCTCTGTGAGCTCGAACAGGGCACGCCCTTCGAACAGCGGCACATCGGCCCCGACCACGAGGCCCGGGCCAAGATGCTCGCGCACGTCGGCTACGGCTCACTGGACGAGCTCACGGCCGCCGCGGTGCCGGACGCCATCAAGAGCGCCGACGCGCTCGACCTGCCGGGCGCCCGCACCGAGGCCGAGGTGCTGGCCGAGCTGCGCTCGCTCGCCGACCGCAACCAGGTCCTCGACTCCATGATCGGGCTCGGGTACTACGGCACCTTCACGCCGCCCGTCATCCTGCGCAACGTGCTGGAGAACCCGGCCTGGTACACGGCCTACACGCCCTACCAGCCGGAGATCTCCCAGGGACGGCTCGAGGCGCTGCTGAACTTCCAGACCATGGTCGCCGACCTCACCGGCCTGCCCACCTCCGGCGCCTCGCTGCTCGACGAGGGGACGGCCGCGGCCGAGGCGATGGCCCTGTCCCGGCGCGTCGGGAAGAACAAGAAGGGCCTGTTCCTGGTCGACGCGGACGCGCTGCCGCAGACCGTCGCCGTGCTGCGCACCCGCGCCGAACCGACCGGCGTCGAGGTGGTCGTCGCCGACCTCGGCGACGGCATCCCGGCCGAGCTCGCCGAGCGGGAGATCAACGGCGTCCTGCTCCAGTACCCGGGCGCCTCCGGCGCCGTACGCGACCTCAAGCCCGTCATCGACCAGGCGCACGAGCTCGGCGCGCTCGTCACCGTCGCCGCCGACCTGCTCGCGCTCACCCTGCTGAAGTCGCCGGGCGAGCTGGGCGCGGACATCGCGGTCGGCACGACGCAGCGGTTCGGCGTGCCGATGGGCTTCGGCGGGCCGCACGCCGGCTACATGGCGGTGCGCGAGCAGTTCGCGCGCAGCCTGCCCGGCCGGCTCGTGGGCGTCTCCGTCGACGCCGACGGGAACAAGGCCTACCGTCTCGCCCTGCAGACGCGCGAGCAGCACATCCGCCGGGAGAAGGCCACCAGCAACATCTGCACCGCGCAGGTGCTGCTCGCGGTGATGGCCGGCATGTACGCCGTCTACCACGGGCCGGAGGGCCTCAGGACGATCGCGCGGCGCACCCACCGGTACGCCGCGATCCTCGCCGAGGGGCTGCGGGCCGGCGGTGTCGAGGTGGTCCACGGCAGCTTCTTCGACACGGTCACCGCGCGGGTGCCGGGCCGGGCCGCCGAGGTCGTCGCCGCCGCCCGCGACAACGGCGTCAACCTGCGGCTCGTCGACGCCGACCACGTCTCCCTGGCCTGCGACGAGACCACCAGGCGGGCCCACCTGGACGCGGTGTGGTCCGCGTTCGGCGTCGAGGGCGACGTCGAGGTGCTGGACGCGGCCGCGGCGGACGCGCTGCCCGAGCCGCTGCTGCGCGACGACGACTACCTCACCCACCCGGTCTTCCACCAGCACCGCTCCGAGACCGCGATGCTGCGCTACCTGCGCCGCCTCGCCGACCGGGACTACGCGCTGGACCGCGGCATGATCCCGCTGGGCTCGTGCACGATGAAGCTCAACGCGACCACCGAGATGGAGCCGGTCACCTGGCCGGAGTTCGGGCAACTGCACCCCTTCGCGCCCGCCGAGCAGGCGGAGGGCTACCTGACGCTCATCCGCGAGCTGGAGGAGCGCCTCGCCGAGCTCACCGGCTACGACAAGGTGTCGCTGCAGCCCAACGCCGGGTCGCAGGGCGAGCTGGCCGGTCTGCTCGCGGTGCGCGCCTACCACCGGGCCAACGGCGACGAGCAGCGCACCGTCTGCCTCATCCCGTCCTCCGCGCACGGCACCAACGCCGCCAGCGCCGCGATGGCCGGCATGAAGGTCGTCGTGGTGAAGACCGCCGAGGACGGCGAGATCGACGTCGAGGACCTGCGGGCGAAGATCGAGCAGTACCGCGACGAGCTGGCGGTCCTGATGATCACCTATCCGTCGACGCACGGCGTGTTCGAGGCGCACGTCGCCGACATCTGCGCGGCCGTCCACGACGCCGGCGGCCAGGTCTACGTCGACGGCGCCAACCTCAACGCCCTGCTGGGCCTGGCCAAGCCCGGCCACTTCGGCGGCGACGTCTCCCACCTGAACCTGCACAAGACGTTCTGCATCCCGCACGGCGGCGGCGGTCCCGGCGTCGGCCCCGTGGCCGTACGCGCCCACCTGGCGCCGTACCTGCCCAACCATCCGCTGCAGCCCGAGGCCGGCCCCGCCACCGGCGTCGGCCCGATCTCGGCGGCGCCGTGGGGCAGCGCGGGCATCCTGCCGATCTCGTGGGCCTACGTCCGTCTCATGGGCGGCGAGGGCCTGAAGCGGGCCACGCAGGTGGCCGTGCTGTCCGCGAACTACCTCGCCAAGCGGCTGGAGCCGCACTACCCGGTGCTGTACACCGGGCCGGGCGGGCTGGTCGCGCACGAGTGCATCATCGACCTGCGGCCGCTGACCAAGGCGACCGGGGTGACCGTGGACGACGTCGCCAAGCGGCTGATCGACTACGGCTTCCACGCGCCGACGATGTCCTTCCCGGTGGCCGGGACGCTGATGATCGAGCCGACCGAGTCGGAGGACCTGGCGGAGCTGGACCGGTTCTGCGACGCGATGATCGCCATCCGCGCGGAGATCGAGAAGGTCGGCTCGGGGGAGTGGCCCAAGGACGACAACCCGCTGCGCAACGCCCCGCACACCGCGGGCGCGCTCGGCGGGGAGTGGACGCACCCCTACAGCCGTGAGGAGGCCGTCTTCCCGGGCGGTGTCACGGCCGCGGACAAGTACTGGCCGCCGGTGCGCCGCATCGACCAGGCCTTCGGCGACCGCAACCTGGTGTGCTCCTGCCCGCCGCTGGACGCGTACGAGAGCTGACGCGGGGCCGGGCACGGCACGTCGGTGGGGCTCCGTCCGGGCAGGGCGGAGCCCTTCCGCATGTCGGGCCGGCAGACGGGTCGGGCCCGGCGGGGAGGCGGGCCGGGGAGGAGGTCAGGCCGGGTACGCGTGGGTCTGGGTCGCCTTGACGGCCGCCCAGACCGGTGCGCCCGGATGCAGGCCGAGGTCCGCCGCGGCGGCCGTGGTCAGATCGGCGGCGAGCGGGAGTTCGCCGGTGAGGTCGGCGCGGATCTGGTCGCCGTGCGTCTCCAGGCCCGCGACCTCGCAGCGCCACAGGTTGCGGGCGCTGGAGCCGGCGGGCCGCTCCCGGTGGAGGGTGACCGCGCTCGGTGGGAAGGCGACGAAGACCGGGCCGGAGAGGTCCTCGGTGGTGGTGAGGGCGGGCCCGGCGTCGAGCCGTACCGTGTGGCCGTCCGCCTCGCCGCGGTACAGGTTCAGGCCGACGAGCCGGGCGATGTAGTCGGTGCGGGGGCGGCGGGCGATGTCGGCGGGGGTGCCCTCCTGGACGACGCGGCCGTCCTCGACGACGACCAGCCGGTCCGCCAGCACCATCGCGTCCAGCGGGTCGTGCGTGACGAGGACGGCGACCGCCTCGAAGTCCGCCAGGTGACGGCGGAGCTGGGCGCGGACCTCCAGACGGGTGCGGGCGTCCAGCGCGGCGAGCGGCTCGTCCAGGAGCAGCAGCCGGGGGTGCGTGGCCAGGGCCCGGGCGAGCGCGACACGCTGGGCCTGGCCGCCGGAGAGGTGGCGCGGCTTGGCGCCCGCGTGATCGGTGAGGCCCAGGCGGGCCAGCCACTCGGCGGCCAGCGCGCGGGCCGCCGCCCTGCTCGCGCCCCGGCAGCGCGGCCCGAACGCCACATTGTCCAGGGCGGTGAGGTGCGGGAAGAGCAGGTAGTCCTGGAAGACGACGCCGACCGGGCGGGACTGCGGAGGAGTGCGGTCCAGCGACGTGCCGTCCAGCCGCAGGTGACCGCCGGCCTGCGGGACGAGGCCGGCGAGCGCCCGCAGGGCGGTGGTCTTGCCGGCGCCGTTCGGGCCGAGCAGCGCCACGACGTCGCCGGAGGCGGCACGCAGACGGACGTCCAGGCGGAAGCCGCCGCGGTCGACGACGAGGTGCGCGTCGAGGCCCTGGCCGGCGGTGACGCCGGTCCGCGGGGCGGCGAGGTCGGTCATGGGGTGCTCGTCCAGACGTCGTGCGGGCCGGCGGCGCGCGAGGCGGGGCCGGGCGGGGCGGGCTGAGCGCGGCCGGACGTGGCGGGCCCGGGGACCGGCGCGCGTGTCGTCGTAGGGCTCATCGCGTCGTCATCCAGCGGTCCCGCAGCCCGGCCAGGACCGAGATCGAGACGGCCAGCAGGACCAGGCTCAGGGCGATGGCCGCGGCCGGGTCGTTCTGCAGGGCGAGATAGACCGCGAGCGGCATGGTCTGCGTACGGCCGGGGAAGTTGCCGGCGAAGGTGATCGTCGCGCCGAACTCGCCGAGCGCCCGCGCCCAGGCCAGGACGGCGCCGGCCGCGACGCCGGGGGCGATCAGCGGCAGGGTGACCCGGCGGAACGCGGTGAAGCGGGACGCGCCCAGGGTCGTCGCGGCCTCCTCGTAGCGCGGGTCGGCGGCGCGCAGCGTGCCCTCCACGCTGATGACGAGGAACGGCATCGCCACGAACGCCTCGGCGACGACGACTCCCGCGGTGGTGAACGGCAGCGTGACGCCGAACCAGTCGTCCAGCCACCGTCCGGCCACGCCGTTGCGGCCGAGCGCCAGCAGCAGCGCCACACCGCCCACCACCGGCGGCAGGACGAGCGGCAGGGTCACCAGGGCCCGCAGCAGGCCGCGGCCGGGGAAGTCGACGCGGGCCAGCAGCCAGGCCAGCGGCACCCCGAGCACCAGGCTGACGGCGGTGGCGGCGGTCGCGCTGACCAGGGACAGCCGCAGCGCCTGCCACACCTCCGCACTGGTCAGCTGGTCCGGCAGGCTGCGCCAGGGGGTCCGCAGGAGCAGGGCGAGGAGGGGCAGCAGCAGGAAGGCGAGGCCGGCCAGGGCCGGCACCAGCAGCGGCAGGGGCACACCGCGGCCCGGTGCCCGGACCCGGCCGCGCCGCGGCCCGCCCGTGGGGGCGCCGACCGCGGTGGAGGGACGCGGTGCGGTCACGGGGCGAGGAAGCCGGCCCGCGTCAGCACCCCCCGGCCCTCGGCGGACCGCACCAGGGCGATGAAGGCCCGGGCGGCGTCCGGGTTGGGGGCGTTCTTCAGCAGGGCGATCGGGTAGTCGTTGACGGCCCGGGCCGACTCGGGGAAGGTCACGCCCTCCACCTTGCCGCCGGCCGCCTTCACGTCGGTCTTGTAGACGACGGCCGCGTCGGCCTCCTTCAGTTCGACCTTCGTCAGGGCGCTCTTGACGTCCTGCTCGTAGGAGACCGGCGTCACCTTCAGCCCGCCGGCGTCCAGGGCCTTTTGGGCGGCGGCGCCGCACGGCACCGTCTTGGCGCACAGCACGACCTTCAGGCCGGACCGGGTGAGGTCCTTCAGGGAGGAGATGTGGTCGGGGTTGCCCGGCAGGGTGGCGATCTCCAGCCGGTTGCGGACGAAGGTGACGGGCGGACCGGCCGTGTCCTTCTCGCCCGTCACGATCCCCATCGTCTTCGGGGAGGCGGCGGCGAAGACGTCGGCGGGGGCGCCGGCGGTGATGTTCGCGGCGAGGGTGTCGCTGCCGCCGAAGTTGAAGGTGACCTTGGTGCCGGGGTGGTCCTTCTCGAACTCCTTGCCCAGGGTCGTGAAGCTCTCCTTCAGCGAGGCCGCGGCGAAGACGGTCACCGTCCCGGAGAGCCGTTTCGCGCCCGAAGCCGCACTCGCAGCCGTGCCCGATGCCGCGGCCGATCCGGAGGACCGCGGGGCGGACGACGACGCGTCGCCGGAGGAGGAGCAGGCGCTCAGGGCCAGCAGCGCGGCGGCTCCCGCGCCGGCCGCCTGCAGTGTCCGGCCGGTCCGGCGCACGGTACGGGTCGTCACGGGCCACCCCTCCTGTCACGGCCGCGGGCCGGCCGTACGGCGATGATACTGCCGCAGATGCGAGGCGTAGATTCGCTGTCGTACCGCACGAGCCGGTTCGATCATGGAATTCGGGCCGCAGATGCGCTCACGTGAACCGGAGTGGCCTCCCGGGCTGCCCGGAAGCCGGCCCACTTGAGTCGGTCAACTGAAGGGGAGGGGGCCCGTCGTGCCGATCCCGAGCTCCCTTGCCCGGAGGCCGACCCATGTTCCAGGCACGACCCGAGCCCGCCCCCGGCGGAGCGGTCGCCGGACCGGCGGCCGCGGCGGTGCCCGGCCCCGGACCGGCCGCCGGTCCCGTGGAGCAGCCGCGCGCCGGGAACCGACGGACGGCCGAGGGGCCGGTACGGCCAGGGCCGCGGGGCCGCCGCTCAGGTGCGGTCGATGTGGACGTTGGTCGACTTCACCCGGGCGGTGGCCTCCATGCCGACCTCGAGGCCGAGCTCCTCCACGGCCTCCCGGGTCAGCAGCGACACCAGCCGGTGGGGGCCCGCCTGGATCTCCACCTGGGCCGCGACGTCGCCCAGCTTGATCGCGGTGACGATGCCGGGGAAGGCGTTGCGCACCGAGGTGTACGACGGCTCCTCCTCGCCCACCCCGGACCTGGCCAGCTCGACGGAGAAGGCGGCGAGGTCCCGCCCGTCGATGAGCCGGCGGCCGCTGTCGTCGCGGTGGGTCGGGATCCGGCCCGCGTCCGCCCACCGGCGCGCGGTGTCCGGGCTGACGCCGAGCAGCCGCGCGGCCTGGCCGATCGTGTAGGACTGCATGCGCGTCACGATAGGACGCCGCGCCGGGAACTGTGGACGGGGGACCGGTCGTCAGGTATAACGCGATATAACTCAATGACCGGTGGCGGCGAGGAGGGCGACGAGGTGGCGAGGGTGTCTGAGGCGGGGAGTACGGCGGGCCGGCCCGCGGGTGCCGGGGCGGCGCCCGCGCTGCGGGCCTCGGACGCGGACCGGGACCGGGTGGTGGACGTGCTGCGCGTCGCCGCGGGCGAGGGACGGCTCACGGTGGAGGAGCTGGGCGAGCGGGTGGGGGCCGCCCTGTCCGCCCGCACGCTGGGGGAGCTGGCGGGACTGACGGCGGACCTGCCCGAGGACGGCCCGGTGGCCGCGGACGTCGTGCGCATCGAGCAGCGAGGCGGCTCGGCCCGGCGGGACGACGGCTGGGTGGTGCCGCGCCGGATGGAGATCGTGTCCTCCCTGGGCGAGGTGGTGCTCGACTTCACCCGCGCGGTGATCCCGCACCACGCGCTGGAGATCGACCTGGACCTGCGCTTCGGCACGCTGAGACTGCTGACCCGGCCCGGCATCGTGATCGACACCGACGGTCTGGTCGTCGAGTACGGCAAGGTCAGGGTCCGCCCGGCCACCGCCCCCGGCGCGCCCGTCGACCTGCGGATCGCGATACGCGGGGAGCTGGGCTACGGCAAGGTGGTGGCGCGCCCGGCGCGGCGGATCTTCGGCAGGTGACGGGACCGATCGGCTCGGGGCGATCCGGGCGCGGGCGCGCGGATCGGGTCGGTCACGGATCGGGCCGGTCGCGGATCGCGCCCGAGCGAAGATCGCGCCCGAGCGGGGATCGCGCCCGGGCGGGGTCCGCCGGACCGGTCTTGTCCTGCTCCGACCGGCCCCCTGCAGTCCCTCGTGAAGCGCGTCGCCGAGCACCCGGTGCCGGCGGGGCCGCTCGTCCTCGCGGTCGGGATCCGTACCGGCGAGGTGCCGTCGCCCACGGTCACGACTCCGGGCGGGCGCCCGGGCTGCGCGCGGGCGGTCCCGGCACCCTCGCCTTCTCCGTCGAGACCCCGGCGGGGGTGCTGCCGCCGGCCGAACTCGACGGGCGGTACCTGTCCACGCAGGTCGCCACCGGGTTCACGGGGAGGGTGATCGGCCTGTCCGCCACCGAGGGCGGCGCGGCCTTCGACTGGTTCGAGCAGCGGCCGCTGCCGAGGCCCTGCGGGCCGGGATCTTGAGGCCGGGGTCCCGGGACCGGGGCCCTGAGGGCCGGAATCCCGAGACCGGGGTTTTGAGGACCGGGGCCGCCGCGGGCCGCCGCGGCCGGGGAGCGCCGGGCGTCGGCCGACCGGTGGGCCGGCGCGGCCTTCATGGCGTCAGGCGCACACGTGGGGGCCGGCGCGCCGCCGCCGACCCCGTGTGGACGGCACCCGTGACCGGGTGCTCAGGCGGCCGTCACCACCCGGCTGGCGTCCAGCGGACGGTGCGGCGCGATGACCCGGCCGTCCGGCAGGAGCTCACCTGTGTCCTCGAACAGGACGACGCCGTTGCACAGCAGACTCCATCCCTGCTCCGGGTGGTGCGCCACGAGACGGGCGCAGTCCCGGTCGGCGGAGTCGGCTGAGGGGCACGGCGGCTGGTGCTGACACATGGGTGGGATCTTTCGCTTGGTCGTGTTCATGGCTGCCCCCGTGGTGATGCGTCGATACGAACCCCAGTGTTGCCCGCGGCGCGTCGATCCGCAGGCATTTCGCGGTACGGCTTCCTCACAGGTTGATGACGCCCGGCCCGCGCGGACGGTTCAGTGCGACCCCCTGGTCCTTTCGGAGGGTTCGCGATGGCCGAAGCGGGCTGGTCCGGACGGGCGCGGGTACCGCGCGTACCCGGGCGGGCACGCAGACGTACCCCGCCGCCGGGGTGCGGCGGCGGGGTACGCGGCGGTCGCGGGGACGCCGGTCAGGCGGGGGAGCCGAGGAGCCGGATCGGGGGTACCCGGTGGGTGAGCACCGGCAGCAGTTCGGCGACCCGGTAGGGCCGGTGGGCCGCGATGCCGGGCGGGGCCGGGGCCAGGGGCACGAGCAGGTCGGCGGGGGCGGGGTGGCCGGTGCCGCCGTCCGCGGTGCAGTCGCCGTGCAGCCATAGGGTGATCATGTACAGGCCGGGTACGGACAGCAGGCGCGGCTGGTAGGGGTGGGTGAGGGCCTCGGCCTGCTGCAGGGCGCGCTCGGTGGAGGCCACGTAGGGCCCCTCGAAGAAGTGCGAGAACGCCCACCCGTCGGGGGTGAGCATGGTCTCCGCCGCGGCCACCGCGCGGTCGCCGCAGCGGATCAGGAAGCGCCACCCGGCGAGCCGGGTGGCCGGGGCGTCCTTGGCGGGTGCCTGCTCCAGGACGTGCACGGGCAGCGGGAGTTCGGGCGTGGCCGGCCCCTGGGCGGTGCGCAGCGAGGGTGTTCGGGCTTCGCGGACCGCGGTGGGGGAACCGAGTGCCGTGAGGACGGAGCGCAGTGCGGGCGCGGGAGCCGGGGGGACATGCAACGGCATGGTGGGTCGCCTCTCATTCGACAGGCACAGTGGCGCGAGGGCGGGGGCGGACGACGCTGTCAGCTCACAGGAATCGGAACACGAAGCCAGAAAGGCGGAGCCGGGCCGTGGAGGAGGGTGCGGACGAGGCCCGCCGTGCGCGGGAACGGCGGCAGCCGGGACCATGGGCGCCAACCTTCTGCCTTGCACAGAGTTTATACGACAAATGTTCAGACGGTGTTTCGTCTAACTGTTTCCGGTGAGTAGGGCAAGGGGTCATTCGGTCGCGGTTATGCGAAAATGATCCCGGTTCCGCCCTGCTGTTCCCCGGCCTGACCTGCGGCGACGTGTTCCGCGCGGACGGCGCGTTGTCATCGGCGTTTTTCACGAGAGGCACGGGGCATTCGAAACTGCGTCGTGCGGCATGCCTCGTGAATGTGCCTGCGGCGCTCCCGGACCAGCGTAGCGGGTACCCCGGTCGCCGGGGGACGTTATCGATCGCTTCGGCGGGGCATCATCCACCCTGACCCGGGACACCGGCGGCCGGATCGTCCGTCCGCCCAGCCGAGGAGGGACGCTTCCATGGGTGAGAAGGTCGTGGCAGGCTCCTTCGACCTGTCCGATCGCCACCGCTACCGCGACAAGCTCCGGCAGTGCCTGACGGGGCTGGAGCGTCTGCTGGCCGAGGAGCGGTTCGACCGCCCCCAGAATCTGATGGGGCTGGAGATCGAATTGAATCTCGTCGGCTCCGACGGCATGCCGAAAATGCTGAACGCGCAAGTGCTGGAGCGCATAGCGAGCCGCGATTTCCAAACGGAACTCGCCATGTTCAATCTGGAGGTGAACATAGCCCCGCACCGCCTGGGCGGGCGGGTATTCGACCGGCTCGCCGAGGAGCTGCGCACATCGCTGGCGTATGCCGACCGGAAAGCCGGCGAGGTCGACGCCGGCATCGTGATGATCGGCATTCTGCCCACGCTCGACCGCGACGACGTGATCTCCGCCAATCTCTCCGACGTCGACCGCTACACGCTGCTCAACGACCAGATCGTGGCGGCGCGCGGCGAGGACTTCCGCCTCGACATCGAGGGCGTGGAGCACCTGACCTGCACCCACCGGTCGATCGCGCCGGAGGCGGCCTGCACCTCCGTGCAGCTGCACCTGCAGGTCACCCCGGGCCGTTTCGCGGACGTGTGGAACGCGGCCCAGGCCGTCGCCGCCGCCCAGGTGGCCGTCGGCGCCAACTCGCCGTTCCTCTTCGGGCGTGAGCTGTGGCGCGAGTCGCGGCCCCCGCTGTTCCAGCAGGCCACCGACACCCGCCCGCCCGAGTTGCAGGCCCAGGGCGTGCGGCCGCGCACCTGGTTCGGCGAGCGGTGGATCTCCTCGGCCCGCGAGCTGTTCGAGGAGAACCTGCGGTACTTCCCGGCGCTGCTGCCGATCTGCGACGACGAGGACCCCCTGAAGGTGATCGAGGCGGGCGGCGCCCCGAAACTCGCCGAGCTGGTCCTGCACAACGGCACCGTCTACCGCTGGAACCGCCCGGTCTACGACGTCGCCGACGGCGTACCGCACCTGCGCGTGGAGAACCGCGTGCTGCCCGCCGGGCCCACCGTCACCGACGTGCTCGCCAACGCGGCCTTCTACTACGGCCTGGTGCGCGCCCTGGCCGAGGAGGCGCGGCCGGTGTGGACGAGGATGCCGTTCGAGACGGCCGCCGCCAACTTCGACGCGGCCTGCCGGCACGGCATCGACGCCCGCCTGGCCTGGCCCCGGCGCGGCCGCCTGGGCGGGGTGGGCGAGGTGGACGCCGTGACCCTGGTGCGCGACGAGCTGCTGCCGCTGGCCGCCGCCGGCCTGGACGCGTGGGGGGTGGAGCCCGCCGACCGGGACTTCTACCTCGGCGTGATCGAGGAGCGGTGCCGGCGCCGGGTCAACGGCGCGCAGTGGCAGGTCGCCACCTTCCACCGGGCGCTGGAGCGGGGGTTGAGCCGGGAGGCCGCCCTGGCGGCCACGACCCGCCGCTACCGCGAGCTGACGCACCGCGGGGAGCCCGTGCACACCTGGCCCGTGGGGCTGCCGGAGCCGGTGCCCCTGGGCTGACGGGCGCCTTCTCCCGCGCTCGGGGCGCCGCCCGGCCCCGGGCGGCGCCGGTTCGGGGCACGCTTCCCGGGACCCGTCCCGGCCCGTCGCCGTACGGCGTGCGAGGCTGAGTACGCCCGTACGGCACCCCTCCTCGCCCGGCCAGGACGCGAGGACGCGGTCCGGCGGGGCGGGATGGCTCGATGGGAGGCGTGTGTGCAGGCGGAAGCGGGCCCGGTGGCCGACTCTTCTCCGGACGAGCGGCCCTCGCGCCGGACACTGCGGGACGAGACGCTGCTCGTGCTGGCGCTGTCGCTCGGCGCGAGCGCGGTGTCGGCGCTGATCAGCTTCCTCGGTTCGGTGACGAAGCCGGGGGGCCTGAAGGACCAGGCGGCGACGATGAACGCGTCGGCCGCGCCGGGCCGGCCCTGGCTGGACCTGGCCTGGCAGCTGTTCGGGATCGCCACGGCGCTGGTGCCGGTCGCGCTGGTCGCGCACTTCCTGCTGCGGGAGGGCGCGAGCCTGCGCAGCCTCGGCTTCGACCGCACCCGGCCCCGGCCCGACCTCGCCCGCGGCGCCGTGCTGGCCGCGGTGATCGGCAGCACGGGCATCGCCTTCTACCTGGCCGCCCGCGGCGCCGGCGCCAACCTCACCGTGGTGCCGGAGGCACTGCCCGACGTGTGGTGGAAGTACCCGGTGCTGGTGCTGTCGGCGGTGCAGAACGCGGTGCTGGAGGAGGTGATCGTCGTCGGCTACCTGCTGCGCCGGCTCGACCGGCTGGGCTGGACGCCGGGCACGGCACTGGTCGCCAGCTCGGTGCTGCGCGGCTCGTACCACCTCTACCAGGGCATCGGCGGCTTCGTCGGCAACATGGTGATGGGCGTGGTGTTCGTCCTGCTCTACCGGCGCTGGCGCCGGGTCGGCCCGCTGGTGGTCGCGCACTCCTTCCTCGACATCGGGGCGTTCGTCGGGTACGCGCTGCTGGCCGGGAAGGTGGGCTGGCTGCCCACGGCGTGAGCCCCTTCCCGGCCGCCGGAGGTGCGAGTTCCTTCCCGGCCGCCGGAGGCGTGAGTCCCTTCCCGGTCGCCGGAGGTGCGAGTTCCTTCCCGGCCGCCGGAGGCGTGAGTCCTTGGCCGACCACCCGAGGCGTGAGAGTTCCCTTCCCGGTCGTCCGCCGCGCCGCTCAGGCGAGCAGCTCGCCCTCGATCACCGTGACCGCGCGGCCGGCCAGCAGCGTCCTGTCGCCGCGCAGCGCGGTGCGCACCAGGCCGGAGCGGGCGGAGGCCTGCAGACCGGTGAGGTCCGGGCGGCCGAGGCGGTCGGACCAGAAGGGGGCGAGCGCCGTGTGGGCGCTGCCGGTGACCGGGTCCTCGTCGATGCCGACGTTGGGGAAGAAGCAGCGCGAGACGAAGTCGTAGCCGCCGTCCGGGCTTGCGGCGCGGGCGGTGGCGATGATGCCGCGCGCCGAGTGGCGGCCCAGCGCCCGCACGTCGGGGGCGAGGGCGCGGACGGTCTTCTCGTCGGCGAGCTCCACCACCAGGTCGCCGACGGCCGGACCGGTGTCGGCGGCCGCGAGCGGCGTCGCGCCCAGCGCCTCGGCGATCCCGTCGGGGACCTCGACGGGCGTGAGCGGCGCGGTCGGGAAGTCCAGGGTGATCCAGCCGTCCGCGCCGGGCGTGGCGACCAGCACCCCGCTGCGGGTGGCGAAGCGCACCGGGCCCGCGTGGGCGCCGGTGGTGTGCAGCACGTGGGCGGTGGCGAGCGTGGCGTGGCCGCACAGGGCGACCTCGGTGGCCGGGGTGAACCAGCGCAGCGCCCAGTCGGCCTCGCCGCCCTCCGGCAGGCGGTGGGCGAACGCCGTCTCGGCGTGGTTGACCTCCCGGGCGACGTTCTGCAGCCAGTCGTCGTCCGGGTAGGCGTCCAGGAGCAGCACTCCGGCCGGGTTGCCGGAGAAGGGGCGGTCGGTGAAGGCGTCGACGATTCGGATGCGCATGGTCCGACGCTAGGGCCTGCGGGAAGCCGCGGGCCAAGGCCAATCGGGGGAATCCGGCCCGCACCGGTCGGGGGAATCCGGCCCGCGCCGGTGCCCGCGCGGTCGCGGCCCGACCCGTCTCGGCGAACGTCGGGGCTCCGTGCCAGGGCGGGGTGGTCAGGACGGAGGTGTCAGGACGGGGCGAGGACGCAGAACTCGTGGCCCTCCGGGTCGACCAGGCACGTCCACGGGACGTCGCCCTGGCCGAGGTCGAGGTCGGTGGCGCCGAGGGCCCGCAGCCGGGCCACCTCCGCCGCTTTGTCGTCACCGGGGTACGGCAGCAGGTCGAGGTGGACGCGGTCCGGCACGGTCTTCACGCCGGGCGTGCGGAGGAACTCGAGATACGGGCCGACACCCTTGGCGGAGCGCAGCACCGCATGATCGTCGGTCACTTCGTGCAGGGCCCAGTCCACCGCCTCACCCCAGAACCGGGCCATGGCCCGCGGATCCGCGCAGTCGACCACCACCGCGGCGATCGGCCCGGTGTCCCGGTAGATCTCCCGGGGCTCCAGCACGCAGAACTCGTTGCCCTCCGGGTCGGCGAGGACCGTCCACGGCACGTTGCCCTGGCCCACGTGGGCGGGCGTCGCGCCGAGTGCCTTCAGGCGCGCGACCAGCTCCGCCTGATGGGCCGCGGAGGTGGTGGCGAGATCGAGGTGCACACGGTTCTTCGTCGTCGTCCTGGGTTCCGGGACGGGAACGACGTCGATACCGACGGCGACCGGGTCCGGCCACACGAGGCCGCCGACGGGTCCGACGTAGGTGGTCACGCCGGGGCTGTAGGTACTCCAGCCGAGCGCCTGTGCCCAGAACCGGCCGACCGCCGAGGCGTCAAGTGCCTTGATGTTCACCATCACCGGTCGCAGTGCCATGCCGGCGATCCTACGCACCCGCTCCGCGACCACACCCGCTCCGCGACGACCCCCGGCCGTCGCCGATATCGGGGGCTGGTGCAGCTCCGGTGAGATCCGAGGCGCCTTCCTCGGGACGGGTTACGGCCGCTTCACGGCAGGGGGTTGTCAGCCGAACAGTTCCGATATATCGTCGAGTCATCGCGACAGATCAGCGATGAAGTGACGAAATGGAGTGACGATGATGCGTATGCACGGTTTCGAGCACGGTCACCGCGGTCCCGGCTTTGGCCCGCGCGGCCGGGGCGAGGGGCGGCGCGCGGCCTTCGGGCCCTTCGGCCCCGGCGGTCCCGGCTTCGGCCCGGGCGGCCCGTTCGGCCCCGGCCCCTGGGGGCCGCGCGGCCGCGGCGGACCGGGACGGGGCAGGGCACGGCGCGGCGACGTACGGGCGTCGATCCTGGCCCTGCTGAAGGACCGGCCCATGCACGGCTACGAGATGATCCAGGAGATCGCCGAGCGCAGCGGCGGCGCGTGGAAGCCGAGCCCCGGCTCGGTCTACCCCACCCTGCAACTGCTGGAGGACGAGGGGCTCATCACCAGCGAGAGCGAGGGCGGCAAGAAGCTGTTCTCGCTCACCGAGACGGGCCGCGCCGCAGCCGACGAGGGTCCCGACGCCCCCTGGGAGGAGGCGTCGCGCGGGATCGACTGGGAAGCCCTCAACGACATCCGCCAGGCCGGGTTCGGCCTGATGGAGGCCTTCGGCCAGGTCTGGAAGACCGGCAGCAAGGAGCAGCGCGAGAAGGCGCTCGGGGTCATCAACGAGGCCCGCAAGAAGCTGTACCTGATCCTCGCCGACGAGGACTGACATCCACAGGAGCATCCGGCCGGGCGGCCGCCGCGCGCGGCCGTGCCGACCGCCGGCGCCCCGCGGAGCGGTCCGCGGGGCGCCGCCACGTGTCCGGCCACCGGGGAGGAACGGCGTGATTTCCTCCGTGAGGAGGATGTTCCGGCCGGTGTCGTCCGCTTCCTGTGGGACGCGGAAATGCTTCCTGCCGGGGATGCCCGGAGCCGGGGGGAGTGATGGGGTGGGAGTGTGCAGTCCCGTAGCTCCCGACAGCCGGCCCACGACGACCAGGGCGGCGACCGCGACGACCGTACCGCCCGGCTCGGCGAGGAGCTGGCGGCGGTGGTCGCCGGCGCGCGCCGCCGGGCCGTGCGGGACGGCGACCGGCAGATCGACACCGCCCACCTGCTGCACACGTTGCTGGAGGCCGACCCGCAGGCACGCGCTGCGGTCGACGACGGGCCGCGGCTGGCCCGGCTGCTGGGCTACCTGGTGCAGCGCAGCATCGGCTACGGCCTGCGCTGGCAGGGCTCCGTCGAGGACTCGGGCGCCGTCCCGGTGGTGGCGGAGGCCGCGGGCTGGTCGCCGCTGGCCGCGGGCGCCATGGAGCACGCGTGCGAGCGCGCCGCCCGCCGTGGCGACGGCCGTGCGTGCGGTCTGGACCTGCTCGCGGCGATCGTCGCGGACCCCCGGGCGCGCGCCGTCGAGGTGCTCGCCCACGCCGGCATCGACGCCCGTGAGGTGCTGGCCCGCGTCGAGGAGCGCACCGAGGGGCGCTTAGCCGTCGGCCCGGCCTGCGCGGCGTGCGGCCCGTAGGGCTCTTCGGGGTCCCCGGCGGGGTTCTTCCGGGGTTGGGTTTTTTCAGGATCCCCCGCGCCCCGTGTGGCGCCCACCGTCCCACGCGGTGTCTGCGTACGTCTCATGCGGTGTCCGCCGTCCCGCGCGACGCCCGCCGTCCCGCACGTCGCCTGCTGTCCCGTGCGCTTTCCGCCGGTCCTTCGCCGCCTGTCGACCCCGGAGGCGCCGTAAGCCAGTGGTGCGGGCCGAGGGACCGCCGTCCGGACGGTGAGACAGGAGTCACCGGGGATGACGGTGCTGTCGTCTCCTGTCATCATGTGCCGGTGCACACATCCGGGAGCAGTCGGGAAAACCCCCGCCGGGGCGTCGGACCCGGTCTCGCGCTGGTGTCCGCAGTCGCCTTCGGCGGTTCGGGAGTGGCGGCCAAGCCGCTGATCGAGGCGGGCCTGGACCCGCTGCACGTGGTGTGGCTGCGGGTGGCCGCCGCGGCGGTGGTCATGCTGCCGCTCGCCGTGCGCCACCGGGCGCTGCCGCGCCGCCGCCCGGCCCTGCTCGCCGGATACGGGCTGCTCGCCGTGGCCGGCGTCCAGGCCTGCTACTTCGCGGCTCTCTCCCGCATCCCGGTCGGGGTCGCCCTGCTCGTGGAGTACCTGGCGCCCGCGCTGGTGCTGGGCTGGGTCCGCATCGTGCAGCGCCGGCCGGTCACCCGCGCCGCGGCCCTCGGCGTGGTCCTCGCCGTCGGCGGTCTCGCCTGCGTCGTCGAAGTGTGGTCCGGGCTCCGGTTCGACGCCCTGGGACTGCTGCTCGCCCTCGGCGCGGCCTGCTGCCAGGTCGGCTACTTCGTCCTGTCCGACAGCGGCGCCGAGGCCGGCGGGGAACCGCCGCACCCGCTCGGCGTCATCGCCTACGGCCTCCTCCTCGGCGCCGCCGTCCTCACCGTCGTCGCCCACCCCTGGACCATGCACTGGTCGGTGCTCGCCCACACCGCCCGCATGGACGGCAGGCCCGTCCCGGCCGCCGCGCTGCTGGCCTGGGTCGTGCTCGTCGCCACGGTCCTGGCGTACGTCACCGGGGTGCTCGCCGTGCGGCGGCTGTCGCCGCAGGTGGCCGGCGTCGTGGCGTGCCTGGAGGCGGTCGTGGCGGCCGTGCTGGCGTGGCTGCTGCTCGGCGAGCACCTGTCGCTGCCGCAGATCGCGGGCGGCGTGGTGGTGCTGGCGGGCGCCTTCATCGCCCAGTCCTCGGCCCCCGCCCCCTCCTCCGGACCGACCGTGGCGAGCGGCGCGGAAAGGGAGTTGCCCGCCCGGGAAACGGCGACTTAGGGTGTCGATCATGCACGGGAACACGCTCGTTCTGCCGCCGCCGGCTGCCTGAGGCGGGCCACGATCACTCCGGGTCCGGCGTACGCCGCCGGACGGGTCGGTGCTGCCCGCAGACGCAGTCCCCGGCCCCGCCGTGCGGGGCCCCGTCGACGTCTGCGCATCCGGCGGGATGCGTCCTTGCGGAGAACGAACCGTGTCACACGCTGCTTCCGGCCTGCCCGTCGGGCGAGGCCTGCTCTACCTGATCGTCGCCGGCGCCGCCTGGGGCACCGCGGGCGCCGCCGCCTCCCTGATCGACCGCTCCAGCGACCTCGGGCCCGTCGCCCTGTCCTTCTGGCGCTGCGCCGCCGGGCTCGCGCTGCTGCTCGTCGGCCGGCTGCCGCGCCCGCGCGCCCGGTCGGCCCGCGCGCCGCTGGCACGCCGGGTGCGGCACGCCGTCGCCACCGGCCTCGGGCTCGCGGTGTTCCAGACCGCCTACTTCGCCGCGGTCTCGGCCACCGGGCTCGCCGTGGCCACCGTCGTGACCCTCGGCGCCGGACCCGTCCTCATCGCCCTCGGCGCGCGCCTGCTGCTCGGGGAGCGGCTGGGCCGCCCCGGCGCGGCGGCCGTCGCCGGAGCCCTCACCGGACTGGCGGTGCTCGTCCTCGGCGACGGGGGCGCCACCGTCCGCCTCCGGGGCGTGCTGCTCGCGCTGGCCTCGGCGGCCGGCTACGGCGCCATGACCCTGCTCACCCGCCGCTGGGGCCGGGACGGCACCACGGACGCCTCCGGCACGACCGCGGGGGCGTTCGCGGTCACCAGCCTCTGCCTGCTGCCGTTCGCCTGCGTGGAGGGGCTGGTGCCGCACACGGCCGCGCCCTGGCACGTTGCGCTGCTGATCGGCTACATCGCCGCGGTGCCCACGGCCCTCGCCTACGCCCTGTACTTCGCGGGCGCGGCCGTCGTGCGGTCGGCCACCGTGTCGGTGGTGATGCTGCTGGAGCCGGTGACCGCCGCCGTCCTGGCCGTGACCGTGCTCGGCGAGCGGCTCACCGCGGCCACGCTCACCGGTACGGCACTGCTGCTCGGGTCGGTCACGGGCCTGGCGGCCGCGGAGGCCCGGGGCGCGCGGGCGGCCGTGGGGGAGGTGGGGGAGGTGGGGGAGGAGGAGACAGTGCCGGTGTGAGGGACGGACGGCGGGACGGGGTTCCGGGCGGCCGGGAAGCCGCCGAGCGCGGCGGCCCGGCCCGCCCGGACACCGGCCCGCCCGGGCACAGGCCCGCCCGGACACCGGGGTGCCCGGGTGTCGGGGCGGCGCGGGAGCGGGGGAGTCGGCAACCGGGTCGCCGGTGCCGGGGTCCGGCCGTGCCGCCCCGCGCGGCGGCGCAGCAGATGGGCGCGGGCCGCCGCGTCGCCCGGGCCGCCGCGTGCCGCCAGGCCGGCGGCGATGCGGTCCTGGACCGCGGCGGGTTTCTTACCGGCGTACTTGAACTTCGCCCGGACGCCGGTCACTTCCAGCCGCAGCCCGCGGATGCCCGGCAGCATGCGGCCGTACGGTGCCCGGCCGGCGGCGGCCGGGGCGTAACCGCCCTCCGGCTGGAGCCGGGCCAGTTGCCGGTTGAGCAGGGCGGCCTTCTCCGCCGGGTCGTCCACGACACTTGCGGTGCAGCGGAGTTGGACGGCCGCGTAGAAGCTGGTCGGTACGCCGTGTTCGGGCGGGACGTCCGGGGCGGCCTGCCAGGGGCCGGGGACGTAGACGTAGTCGTCGACCACGCTCAGCAGCACCTCGGGAGCCGCCTCCAGCGCGGGCCACAGCGGGTTGGGGCGGGCGAGGTGGGTGACGGCCTCGCCGCGCTCGGCGTCGTAGGCGAAGTGCAGCGGCTGCACGAACGGCGGTTCGCCGGGCGGGCCGTTGACGGCGAGCTGGCCGAAGGTGCGCCCGGCCAGCCAGTGTTGCCACTCGGCGTCGTCGCGGGGGGCGTCCCAGGGGTGGATCAGCATCACAACTCCGCCAGGTAGCCGGGGAGTTCGATGCCGGGGGCGAGATCGTGGTTGGGCAGCGGGGTGTCGTAGCCCCGGCGCAGCGGGAGGACGCCGGCCCAGTGGGGGAGGGACAGGTCCTCGGGCTCGTCGTTCGCGCCGCCGGTGCGGATCTTGGCGGAGACCTCGGCGAGGTCGAGGCGGAGCACGGCGGTCGCGGCCAGCTCCTTGGCGTTGGCGGGGCGCGCGTCGGCCGCCCGGCCCGGCACCACGTGGTCGACCAGCGCGTCCAGGGCGGCCCGCTTCTCCTCGGGGTCGGTGACCTGGCGGGCGACGCCGTGCACCACGACGGAGCGGTAGTTGACCGAGTGGTGGAACGCCGAGCGGGCCAGCACCAGGCCGTCGACCAGGGTGACGGTCAGGCACACCGGCAGCCCCGGGCCGGCCTGGCCCGCCATCCGCAGCGGACGCGAGCCGGTGGAGCCGTGCACGTAGAGCCGCTCGCCCACCCGGCCGTACAGCGTGGGCAGCACCACCGGGGCGCCGTCGCGCACGAAGCCGAGATGGCAGACGCGGCCCTCGTCGAGTATCGCGTGCACGACCTCCTTGTCGTACGACGCCCTCTGCGCGGAGCGGGTGGGGACCGTGCGGTCGGTGGGGGTGTAGGCGGCGGTCGGTGCCAGTGTCCGCTGGGTGTCTTGCATGGCGCTCCTCGGGACGTCCGGGGGTGAGCCGGTGGCGGGTCAGTGATGGGTCGGTGATGGGTCGGTGATGGATCGGTGGCGTGTCGGTGACGGGCCGGTGGTGGGCCGGGACGGGTCGGGTGGCGGGCCGAATGGCGTCCGCTATTGCACTAGTGCATAATCGGGTTTGTGCTAGGAGAATATCCGATCGAGGGGCGTGGCGCAGCCGAGATCGCCGCCAGCGTCGAGCGCGCGGTGGGCTCCGGGGACCTGGAGCCCGGCCAACTGCTGCCTCCGCAGCGGGAGTTGGCGGCGCGCCTGGGGGTCAATCCGAACACCGTGGCCGCCGCGTACCGCATCTTGCGCGACCGCGGGGTGATCGAGACCGCCGGGCGGCGGGGCAGCCGGGTGCGGCCCGCGCCGGCCACGACGGGACGCGACCGCATCCGCGTCGAGGTGCCGGACGGCGTGCGCGACCTCGCCGACGGCAACCCCGATCCGGCGCTGCTGCCGCCGCTGGCGCCCGCGTGCGCCGTGGCGGCCGCCGAGCGCGACGGCGCACCCGTGCTGTACGGCGACGAGCCCGTGGAGCCGGAACTGGCGCGCCTGGCGCGGGCCGGATTCGACGCCGACGGCGTGCCCGACGGCCCGCTCGCCGTCGTCTCCGGCGCGCTCGACGGCGTCGAACGCGTCCTCGCCGCCCACCTCCGCCCCGGGGACACCGTCGCCGTGGAGGACCCCGGCTGGGGCCGCGTCTTCGACCTGGTCCCCGCCCTCGGCCTGCGCGCCGCCCCCGTCGGCGTCGACGACGACGGCCCGCTCCCCGACGACGTCCGGCGCGCCCTGCGCTCCGGCGCCCGCGCCCTGATCGTCACCGACCGGGCCCAGAACCCGACCGGCGCCGCGCTGAGCGCGCCGCGTGCGCGGGCCCTTCGGGCGGTCCTGCGGGAGCACCCGGAGACCCTGCTCGTCGAGGACGACCACGGCCACGGCATAGTCGACGTCCCCCTGCACCCCCTGGCCGGCGTCACCCGGCACTGGGCCTTCGTCCGCTCCGCCGCCAAGGCCTACGGCCCCGACCTGCGCCTCGCTGTCCTGACCGGCGACCCCGTCACCGTCGACCGCGTCCGCGGCCGGCAGCGGCTCGGGCCCGGCTGGGTGAGCCGGGTGCTGCAGCGCGCCCTGGTGCGGCTGTGGCGGGACGGCGCGGTCGACCCGCGGGCGGTGGCGGCGTCGTACGGCGAGCGCCGCGACGCGCTCGTCGCGGAACTGGCCCGGCGCGGGGTGGCCGCGCACGGGCGCAGCGGAATGAACGTGTGGGTGCCGGTGCCGGACGAGACCGGGGTCGTGGCCCGGCTGCTCCACGCCGGCTGGGCGGTCGCCCCGGGCGCCCGCTTCCGGATCGGGGCGCCGCCGGGCATCCGCGTCACCGTCTCGTCGCTGCGGGCCGATGAGGCCGGGGAGCTGGCGGACGCGATCGCCGCCGCGCTCGGGGCGGGGCCGGTACGGGCGTACGTGTAGGGGCGGCGGTGGGCGGGGGAGGGGGAGCGGCCGGAGGCGTCCCCCGCCGGGCCGGCTCAGGCCCGGCCCCGCTCCGTCGGCTCAGGCCCGGCCCCGCTCCGCGGCCGGTGCGGGCCGCGCCTGCGTCAGGGCCGCCCCGGCCAGGACGATCACCGCGCCGACGGGGGTGGACCAGGTCAGCCGCTCGTCCAGCAGGACGACGCCGGCGGCCGTGGCGACGACCGGGACGAAGTACGTGACCATCTGGGCGGTGGTCGGGCCGACCTCGGCGACGAGACCGTACTGCACGAGCATCGCGACGCCGGTGCCGAGGGCGCCCAGGGCGGCGACCGCCAGCAGGGGCAGCGCGGCGACGTGGGTCGGCAGGCCGGTGAACAGCACCATGGCGACGGCGAGTTGCACGGTGGCGAGGAGCAACTGGCCGCCCGTCAGGGACAGGTGGGAGTAGGGGGAGCCGGCCAGGGTGCGGCGGACGTAGATCCAGCCGACGGGGTAGCTCAGCGAGGCGGCCAGGGCCAGGCCCGTGCCGGTGGCGTCCAGGCCGTGGAAGCCCTGCCAGACGCCGAGCACCGTCAGCACGCCGAGGAAGCCCAGGCCGAGACCGGCCACCCGCAGCCGGGTGGGGCGGTCCTCGGAGAGCGCGACCAGCGACAGGGCCATGCCCCACAGCGGCGAGGTGGCGTTGCAGATGCCCGCGAGCGTCGACGGGATCGTCAGCTCGGCGAACGCGAACAGCGAGAACGGCAGGGCGTTGAGCAGCATGCCGGCCACCGCCAGATGCCCCCAGGTGCGCAGCCCGCGCGGCAGCCGGTCCCGCTTCGCCGCCAGCGCGACCGCGAGCACCGCCGTGCCGAACAGCAGCCGGCCGAACGTGACCTGGAAGGGGGCGTAGCCCCGCGTGCCGACCTTGATGAACAGGAAGCTGAAGCCCCAGATCAGGGCCAGTGCGCCGAGCCGGATCCGCCAGTCGGTGCGGGCGTGCGGGCGGGCGGTGCCGACGGGCTCGGGCCGGGTGCGGGAGGCAGGGGTGACGGTGCTCATGAGGTCACGATGCCGTGCGCCACGTCGTAGCACAATCGAGAATAAGAACCAGGTATCTCGTAGTATTGCTTACATGTTGAACCTGGAGCGCCTGCGGACCCTTGACGCCCTCGCCCGCCACGGCTCGGTCAGCGGCGCCGCCGAGGGGCTGCACGTGACGACGTCGGCCGTCTCCCAGCAGATGGCCAAGCTGGAGCGGGAGGTGGGCCAGCAGCTCCTCGCCAGGAACGGCCGCGGCGTGCGGCTCACCGACGCCGGGCGGCTCCTGGCCGAGCACGCGGCGCGCATCCTGGCCCAGGTCGAGCTCGCCCAGGCCGACCTGGAGGCGCACCGCGGACAGGTGGTCGGGGAGCTGCGGCTGGCCGCGTTCCCCACCGCCGCGCGCGGACTGTTCCCCACCGCGCTGAGCGCCCTGCGGACCCGGCACCCCGCCCTGCGGGTGCGCTCCCGCGAGCTGGAGCCGGAGGAGGCGGTGTACGCCGTGCTGCGCGGCGACTTCGACCTCGCCGTCGTCCTCGACTGGTACAACAAGCCGCTGCCCGTGCCGGACGGACTCGCCAAGGCCGCGCTGCTCGACGACCCGGCGGAGATCGCCGTGCCGGAGGGACACCCGCTCGCCGACCGGGACGAGATCGACCTGGAGGACCTGGCGGAGGAGGACTGGGTCACCTGGGGCGAGAGCGAGTTCTGCCACGAGTGGCTCCTGTACACGCTGCGCGCCAAGGGCATCGAGCCCCGCATCGCCCACCGGGCCGAGGAGCACCACACCCAACTCGCCCTCGTCGCCGCCGGACTGGGGGTCTGCGTGGCCCCGCGCCTGGGCCGCGGCCCCGTCCCGCCCGGCATCCGCACCCTCCCCGTGCGCCCCGCCGTCCGCCGCCACGTCTACGCCGTGTGGCGCACCGACGCCGACCGCCGCCCGTCCATCCGCGCCGCGGTGACGGCACTGCGCGAGGCCGCCGAGGCGCCGGGGGACCGGTGACGGCCGGCGTCCGCGCCCGGCCGCCGCGGCCCGGCCGGCGCCCGCGGCGTGATCCAAACGACAGCCCTTAGGACGACCCCAGCTTGCGGAAGTCCCAGGACACCGTCTTGCGCGGGGTCAGACGCAGCCACGCGTGGCGGCCGTCGTGCACCATCTCCTCCAGGCCGAAGTACTTGCGGGCGAACAGGGTCTCGGGCAGGTCGAGTTCGGCGTGCAGTTCGCCGGTGCGCGGGACCTCGCCCACGAAGTCGACGGTGCCGGACAGCTCGACGCCGCGCAGCTGCTCGTACTCCTCGCCGGTGTCGACGACGACCGCCACCCGCGGGTCGCGGCGCAGGTCGGCCCAGCGCTTGCTGCGCACGACGGAGTACAGCCACAGGGACGTGCCGTCCCACACGAACCACAGGGCGCTCACGTGCGGGGACCCGTCGGCCGACACGGTGGCGACCCGGCAGGTGCGCTGGCTGGTCAGGAACGCGTCCAGTTCCCCCGGCGTCATCATGATCCTGCGGCCCCGGCGCTGCGTGGCGGTCATGCGCCCCCCTTCTTCCTCCCACGTCGTGCCAGAGGGGTTCCCTGAGCCTCTGGCATCACGTCAGACGAAGAATGGGTCAGGTGAAGGACGGGCCAGGTGAAGAACGGGCCGCCGTACGGTCCCGGCCGCCGCGTCCGCCCCGGGGGCGGCCCGGGAGCGGCCCGGGAGCGGCCCGGCCGCCGCCCGCGTCCCGCCGCCCGCCCGACGGGCGCGGCTGCGGCGGGCGGGCGGCGGGACGCGGGCGGCAGGGGTGCGCGGGTCAGGCCAGTTCGATCGAGTCCCCCTTGACGTTGATCTTCTGGGCGGGCAGCGGCTGGGTGGCGGGACCCTGCTTCACACTGCCGTCCTCGACGGAGAACTCGCTGTTGTGGCACGGGCAGTGGATCACTCCGTTCGCGACGCTCCCCACGAGGCACCCCTGGTGCGTGCACTTGGCCGAGAAGGCCTTGAACTGGCCGGAGGACGGCTGGGTGACCACCACGGCCCGGTCCTTGAAGATCTTGCCGCCGCCCTCGGGGATCTCCGAAGTCTTGGCCAGCACGGTGCCGCCGGCCGAGTTGCCGCCGGAGCCGGACGACGACGAGCCGTCCTCCGACCCGCAGGCGGTCAGTGCGACGCCGAGGCCCGCTGCGCCGGCCGCCGCGATGACGGTGCGCCGGGACGGTGCTCCGGTGGGCTGAAGCGATTCGCTGGACATGATGCCGACGTTCCTTCCGCGGGACTGCGTGATCTGCCCAAAGGTACGGCGCGCGCGCACCGGCCGTTCACGTGCACCGGCCCTTCGGCCGGTGCCGGGATCCTGGCGGGCGCGGGATCAGGCGGGCGTAAAGAAACTTGAAAGTTCACGGGGGTGGGTGAAGGACGGGTGAAAAGCGGCCCCGGAGTCCCGCCCGCACCGGCCGGGACCGTCGGGGCGCGGGTTCCGCCCCAGTAACCTGGGGCGGTGCTGAAGGAAGTCATCGCCACCCGCTACGTCGCCCCGCTGCGGGAGGGCGGTTCGCTGCCGGGACTCGTGGAGGCCGACGACCACGGGCTGTACGTGGTGAAGTTCACCGGCGCCGGGCAGGGCCGCCGCACCCTGGTCGCCGAGGTCCTGTGCGGGGAGCTGGCCCGGCGGCTCGGCCTGCGGGTGCCCGGGCTGGTGACGGTCGCCCTGGACCCGGTGCTCGGGCTCGGCGAACCCGACGAGGAGGTGCAGCAGCTGCTGAGGTCCAGCGGCGGCACCAACCTCGGCGTCGGCTTCCTCTCCGGCGCGCTCGGCTTCGACCCGCTGGCCTTCCCCGTCGATTCCGAGGAGGCCGGACGGATCGTCTGGTTCGACGCGCTGGTGCACAACGTCGACCGCTCCTGGCGCAACCCCAACCTGCTGGTGCGCGACGGCGAGCTGTGGCTGATCGACCACGGCGCGACCCTGATCTGGCACCACGACTGGCGCGGCGCCGACGCCTTCGCCGCCCGCCCCTACGACGCCTCCGACCACGCCCTGGCCCGCTTCGCGCCGGACGTCCGCGCGGCCGCCGCCGACCTGGCGCCCCGGATCACCGAGGACCTGCTCGCCGAGGTGACCGCCGCGATCCCGGACGCCTGGCTGGAGGACGAGCCGGGCTTCGGCTCCCCGGACGCCGTGCGTGCCGCCCACGCCCGGCCGCTGCTGGCCCGGGCCGCCGGCGTCCACGAGCGCGTCACCGGCCTCGACGAGGCCCCGTGAGCGAGCGAGGAGCCCCGTGAGCGAACGAGGAGGCTCCGTGAGCGACCGAACAGGCCCCGTGACCGACGGAGGAGGCCCCGTGGCCGACCGCCACGTCTTCGAGTACGCCCTGCTGCGGGTGGTGCCGCGCATCGAGCGCGGCGAGTGCCTCAACGCCGGCGTGCTCGTCTACTGCCGCGCCAAGGACTTCGTCACCGCCCGCACCCACCTCGACGAGGCCCGGCTGCGCGCCCTCGACCCGGACGCCGACGTGGCCGGAATCCGGGCCGCGCTGCGCGCCGCCGAGGGGGTGTGCGAGGGCGGCGCGGCTGCCGGGCAGGCGGCGCGCGACGCGGCCGGGCGGCGGTTCCGCTGGCTGGTCGCCCCGCGCTCGACCGTCGTCCAGCCCGGCCCGGTGCACACCGGTCTCACCGCCGATCCGGAGGCCGAGGCCGAACGGCTGCTCGACCTGCTGGTCCGATGACGCCCGGCGCGCCGGGACGGATGGATCACACGCGCCCGGGATGCCGTTGACACCGGGTGCCAGGGCTTCTAGCGTCACGTCTGCTGAAGGTACTAAGCGGTCGCTCACCGAAGGGCGGACCGCTCGAGCCGCATCCCCCAAGGGCGAGGAGAAGCAGCCATGTCCACCACTGAGCAGCGGGTCGCCGTCGTCACCGGTGCCGCGCGCGGCATCGGCGCCGCCACCGCCGTACGCCTGGCCGCCGAGGGCCGTGCCGTCGCCGTGATCGACCTCGACGAGGCCGCGTGCAAGGAGACCGTGGAGAAGATCACCGCCGCCGGCGGCCGGGCGATCGCGGTCGGCTGCGACGTCTCCGACGAGGCACAGGTCGAGGCGGCCGTCGCGCGCGTCGCCCAGGAGCTGGGCGCGCCCGTGATCCTCGTCAACAACGCGGGCGTGCTGCGCGACAACCTGCTGTTCAAGATGAGCGTCTCCGACTGGGACACCGTCATGAACGTGCACCTGCGCGGCGCCTTCCTGATGTCCCGGGCCTGCCAGAAGCACATGGTCGACGCCCAGTGGGGCCGGATCGTCAACCTCTCCTCCTCGTCAGCGCTCGGCAACCGCGGGCAGGCCAACTACTCCGCCGCCAAGGCCGGCCTGCAGGGCTTCACCAAGACCCTCGCCAAGGAGCTCGGCAAGTTCGGCATCACCGCCAACGCCGTCGCCCCCGGCTTCATCGTCACCGACATGACCAAGACCACCGCCGAGCGCGTCGGCATGGGCTTCGAGGACTTCAAGGCCGCCGCCGCGAGCCAGATCCCCGTGCAGCGCGTCGGTGAGCCGGACGACATCGCCAACGCCATCGCCTTCTTCACCGGCGAGGCGGCCGGCTTCGTCTCCGGCCAGGTGCTGTACGTCGCCGGCGGACCGCTCGACTAAGGAACACGGACATGACTGAACTCTCCGGCAAGGTCGCCCTCGTCACGGGCGCCAGCCGCGGCATCGGCTACGGCATCGCCGAGGCCCTCGTCGCCCGCGGCGACCGCGTCTGCATCACCGGCCGCAACGAGGACGCCCTGAAGGAGGCCGTGGACAAGCTCGGCGCCGACCGCGTCATCGGCGTCGCCGGCAAGGCCCACGACGAGGCCCACCAGGCCGCCGCCGTCGAACGCACCATGGAGGCCTTCGGCCGCGTCGACTACCTGGTCAACAACGCCGGAACCAACCCGGTGTTCGGGCCGATCGCCGACCTCGACCTGGGCGTGGCGCGCAAGGTGTTCGAGACCAACGTGATATCGGCACTCGGCTTCGCGCAGCGGACCTGGCACGCCTGGCAGAAGGACAACGGCGGCGCGATCGTCAACATCGCCTCGGTCGCGGGCCTGTCCGCCTCGCCGTTCATCGGCGCCTACGGCGTCAGCAAGGCCGCGATGATCAACCTGACGCAGCAGCTCGCGCACGAGTTCGCGCCCGGGGTGCGGGTCAACGCGATCGCCCCGGCCGTGGTCAAGACCCAGTTCGCGCAGGCGCTCTACGAGGGCCGGGAGGCGGAGGCCGCCGCGGCCTACCCGCTGGGCCGGCTCGGCGTGCCCTCCGACATCGGCGGCGCCGCCGCGTTCCTCACCTCCGACCAGTCCGCCTGGATCACCGGGCAGACGCTCGTCGTCGACGGCGGTATCTTCCTCAACGCCGGCGTGGGCTGACGCCGGAGCCCGTCCCGCCGCCGGTCCGGACGCCGTTCCCTCCCCGTATGCCTCCTGAGGCGTTTTGTGGACGGAAACGGCGTCCGGGCCGGGGCGCGGCGGACGTACAGCCGTTTGACAACGTAGTCAGGAAACAACTGCATCACAGGCCTCTTGCGGACCCGGTCCGGTGTGCGGTTCCCTGCGGTATGGTCTGCCGACCCTTGGTATGGCAGATCGAGGAGCGTACGCGTGTTCAACCGGAGCCGATGCCTGCGTCACGTGGTGGCGATCGCTTCCATGTCCTTGGTGGCCGGGTGCGGTGTTCTGTCCGGCGGTGGCGCCGACGACAAGGGACCGATCGTCGTGGGGACGACCAGCGCCCCCAGCACCCTGGACCCGGCGGCCTCGTGGGACCAGTCCTGGGAGCTGTTCCGCAACATCTACCAGACGCTGCTCAGCTACCCCGACGGCGCGACCACCCCGCAGCCCGACGCCGCCGAGAGCTGCCGCTTCACGGACAGCTCCAACACGGTGTACAGCTGCGAGCTGCGTTCGGGTCTGACCTTCTCCGACGGGCACAAGCTCGACGCGCAGGCGGTGAAGTACTCCATCGACCGCATCAGGAAGATCGACGTCAACGGCGGTCCGGTCGGTCTGCTCGGCAGCCTGGAGCGCGTCCAGGCCGTCGGTTCGCGCGAGGTGGTCTTCCACCTCAACAAGCCGGACGCCACCTTCCCGTTCGTCCTGGCCACGCCCGCCATGTCGATCGTCGACCCCGACGACTACCCGGCCGACGCCCTGCGCAAGGACGGCAAGGTCCTCGGGTCCGGCCCCTACCGGCTCGAGTCGTACCAGGAGGGCAAGGAGGCCGTGCTGGTCGCCAACGACCGCTACAAGGGCCTCGCCAAGCCGCTCAACAAGGCGGTGACGATCCGCTACTACCAGGACTCCGGCCCCATGGTGCGGGAGCTGCGCGCCAAGAAGATCGACGTCGCCTTCCGCGGCCTGACCGCCGACGACATCGTCTCCTTCCAGCGCAGCGACTCCAAGGACTTCCAGCTCATCGAGGGCACCGGCACCGAGATCAACTACCTGGTGTTCAACCCCAAGGACCCCTGGGCCGCCAAGCCGGCGGTGCGCCGGGCGGTCGCGCAGGTCGTCGACCGGGCCGCGATCGCGCACAAGGTCTACAAGGACACCGTCGAGCCGCTGTACTCCATGGTCCCGGCCGGCCTGACCGGTCACACCACCGGCTTCTTCGACCAGTACGGCGACCCCGACGTCGCCAAGGCCCGCAAGATCCTCACCGCTGCGGGCATCACCCAGAAGGTCCCGCTCACCCTCTGGTACACCTCCGACCGCTACGGCTCCGAGACCGCCAAGGAGTTCAAGGAGCTCAAGCGCCAGCTCGAGGCGTCCGGACTGTTCACGATCACGCTCAAGAGCCGCCCGTGGAAGACGTACGTCAGCGGCTACCAGAAGGGCGAGTACCCGGTGTTCGGCCGCGGCTGGTTCCCCGACTTCCCCGACGCCGAGAACTTCATCGCCCCGTTCGTCGGCCGGCAGAACGCGCTCGGCACGCCCTACCCCGCGTCCCGCATCACCGACGACCTGCTGCCCCGCTCGCGCCGCGAGAGCGACCGCGCCGAGGTGGTCAAGGAGTTCGAGGAGGCCCAGAAGGTCCTGGTCGACGACGCGCGGCTGCTGCCGCTGTGGCAGGGCAAGCAGTACGTGGCCGCCAGCGAGGACATCTCCGGCGCGGAACGGGCGCTCGACCCGTCGACGATCATGCTGATGTGGGAGCTGCACCGCAAGACCAGCTGGTAGACCTCCCGCCGTCCGCCCGTCGGTGGCGTTGTCAGTGGGCACCGCTAGGTTGTGGGACCTGGGTCCGCGGACCCGGGGTCTCACCGGACCCGGCAAGTGACCGCACACCACACCGTGAGGACGTTGACGTGACCGACATCGCCATGCTGCCCGAGTCCTGGCGCGGGGTTCTGGGCGACGAGCTGCAGCAGCCCTACTTCAAGGAGCTGATGGAGTTCGTCGAGGAGGAGCGGGCGAGGGGTCCCGTCTACCCGCCGCGCGAGGAGGTCTTCGCGGCGCTGGAGGCGACGCCGTACGAGCAGGTGAAGGTGCTCATTCTCGGCCAGGACCCCTACCACGGGCCCGGCCAGGGCCACGGCCTGTGCTTCTCCGTGCGCCCCGGCGTGCGCATCCCGCCGTCGCTGCGCAACATCTACAAGGAGCTGCACGACGAGCTGGGCGTGCCCGTCCCGGACAACGGCTACCTGATGCCGTGGGCGCGGCAGGGCGTGCTGCTGCTCAACGCGGTGCTCACGGTCCGCCAGGGCGAGCCCAACTCCCACAAGGGCAAGGGCTGGGAGCGGTTCACCGACGCCGTGATCCGCGCGGTCGCCGAGCGGCCCGACCCGGCGGTGTTCGTGCTGTGGGGCGCCTACGCGCAGAAGAAGCTCCCGCTCATCGACACCGACCGCCACACCGTCGTCAAGGGCGCCCACCCCTCGCCCCTGTCCGCCCGCAAGTTCTTCGGCTCCCGTCCCTTCACCCAGATCAACGAGGCGGTCGCGCGCCACGGCCACGAGCCGATCGACTGGCGGATCCCCGACCTGGGGTGAGCGGCGCGGGCGGCCGGGGCCGGCCGCGCACCGGGCGCGGGCGGGC
>NZ_BMWH01000040.1 GCF_014651135.1 Streptomyces echinoruber | reverse complement strand
CTGACGCGAAGGGGCCCCTCCGCGCGAGGGGCCCCTTCGCGTCAGCCGGACAGGGCGTCCAGCAGACGGTCCACGTCGGCGGCCGTGTTGTACAGGTGGAAGGAGGCGCGCAGGTTGCCCGCCCGGTCGGAGACCTCGATGCCCGCCTCGCTCAACTCCGGCTGCCGGGAGCCGAGTCCGGGCACCGAGACGATCGCCGAGCCGGGGGCGGGCACCGGCTCGTGGCCCAGGGCGGCGAGCCCGGTGCGAAACCGTTCGGCCAGCGCCAGGTCGTGGGCGTGCACGGCGGCCACGCCGAGCTCCTCGACCAGTTCGAGCGAGCGGCGCAGCCCGGCGTACGTGAACAGGGCGTGGGTGAGGTCGAACCGCCGCGCGGAGTGCGCGAGTTCGGCGACCGGGCCGTAGCAGCTGCGCCAGGGTTCCTCGGCCGCGACCCAGCCCGCGAGCACCGGGGTGAGCCCGCCGAAGTCCTCGGGGACCGTGAGGAAGACCGCCCCGTTCGGGCCGAGCAGCCACTTGTAGCAGGCCGCGGCGGTGAAGTCGTACGCGTCCGCGTCCACCGGCAGCCAGCCGGCGGCCTGGGAGAAGTCGACGTAGGTGCGCGCGCCGTGCTCGCGGGCCGCCTCGCGCAGGGCGGGCAGGTCGGCGATCCGTCCGTCGGCGGACTGGACGGCGCTGACCGCGACGAGCGCGGTGCCCGGGCGGACGGACTCGGGGATCCGCTCCAGCTCAACGGCCCGGACCTTGAGGTCGCCGCGGACGTGGAACGGGTTGAGCACGGAGGTGAAGTCGTCCTCGGCGGTGAGGATCTCGGCCCCGGCGGGCAGCGAGGCGGCGATCACGCCGGTGTGCGCGGCGACCGAGGCGCCCGCCGCCACCCGGGTGGGCGGGACGCCGACGAGCCGGGCATAGAGGGCCCGGCAGACCTCCACGTCCTCGTACAGCGGGGTCAGTGGCCGGCCCTCGGCCCGCAGCCGCGCCGCCTCGTGCAGGGCGGCGACGGTGCGGGCCGGCAGCAGGCCGTTGCTGGCGGTGTTGAGGTAGGTGCTCTTCGGGGTGAACTCGGCGCGGACGAGGCTGTCGAACGTCTCCCTGGTCTCCATGGGTCCACTCTGCGGCCCGGGAAGGTCGCAGTCCATCGCGGATTTCTGCGCGGTTCCCCTCAGGAATCCTTATACATCCACGCCGGCCTGCGGTTTCCCAGTGCCGCGGCACCATACCCGTTCTCAGCGCCGCGGCACCGCGCACCCGCCCGGGCCGCAGGTCTCGGCGTCCCCCCGGCCGGCCGGCTCCAGCGGCGGCCGCTCGCCCCAGGCCCGGGCCAGCGCCCGGCTGAAGACCTCGGTGGGCTGGGCGCCGGAGACGCCGAACTTCCGGTCGAGGACGAAGAACGGCACCCCGGTGACGCCGAGCCGGGCGGCCTCGCGCTCGTCGGCGCGCACCGCGTCGGCGTACGCGCCGGGGTCGGCGAGCACCTTCCGGGCGGCGCCGGCGTCGAGGCCGGCGGCGACGGCGAGTTCCACCAGCCGCTCGTCGTCGCCGAACACGCTGCGTTCCTCGGCGAAGTTGGCCCGGTACAGCACGTCCAGCAGCGCCTCCCGCCGGCCCTGCTCCCCGGCGAGGTGCAGCAGGCGGTGCATGTCGAAGGTGCTGCCGTGGTCCCGGCCGCGGGTGCGGTAGGGAAGTCCCTCGGCGGCGGCCAGCCGGCCCAGGTGGTCCTCACCGGCCTCCGCCTGCGCCTCGCTCATGCCGTACTTCCTGGTGAGCATGGCGATCACGGGCTCGACGTCGCCCTTGGCCCGGCCGGGGTCCAGCTCGAAGGACCGGTGCACCACCTCGACCCCGTCACGGTGCGGAAAGGCCGCGAGCGCCTTGTCGAAGCGGGCTTTGCCCACGTAGCACCAGGGACATGCGAGGTCGCTCCAGATCTCGACGCGCATGGTGTCGGCTGTCTCCCGTCGTACGGCCGCGGAGGCTCTCTCCGCCGACCTGCGTGAACGTTCAAGCAGCCGGTCGCATTCCCGGCTCCGCGGCCGGCCGGTCCGCGAGGCGGCTGAACTGGGCGCGGTAGGCGCTGGGGGTGAGGCCGGTGCGGCGCACCAGGTGGGCGCGCAGGGAGTCGGCGGTGCCCAGGCCGCAGGCACGGGCGACCCGGTCCATGGGGAGGGTGGTGGTCTCCAAAAGTTCCTTGGCGCGCTCGATGCGCTGGTGGAGCAGCCACTGCAGGGGGCTGACGCCGCTCTCGGTGTGGAAGCGGCGGGTGAGGGTGCGCACGCTGACGCCCGCCCGCCGGGCCAGGTCGGCGAGGGTGATCGGCTGGTCCAGGTGGCGCATGGCCCAGCCGCGCACGTCGGCGCAGGCGGTGCCGCGCTCGGGCGGCAGCGGGGTCTGGGTGAACTGGGTCTGCCCGCCCGGCCGGACGGGCGCGACGAGTGCGAGCCGGGCCACCCGGTTGGCGACGGCGGCGCCGTAGTCGGTGCGGATGATGTGCAGGCACAGGTCGATGCCGGCCGCGTATCCGGAGGAGGTGACGACCCGGCCGTCCTGGACGTACAGCACGTCGCCCTCCAGCAGCACGTCCGGGCAGCGCCGGCGTAGCTCCCCGGCGTGCGCCCAGTACGTCGTCGCGCGGCGGCCGTGCAGCAGTCCGGCCTCGGCGAGCGTGAAGACGCCGGTGCACAGGGACGCGACGCGCGCGCCCGCGCCGGCCGCCTCGCGGACGGCGGCCACGATCCGCGGGTCGGGCGTGTACGGCGCTCCGGCTCCGGCGACGAGCACGGTGTCCGCGCTCCGCAGCACCTCCAGACCGTGCCGTACGTGCAGGTCGAGGCCGCCGGTGGTGGGCAGCGGGCCCGGTTCGGCGGCGCACACCACGACCTCGTACCCCGGCCGCCCGTCCGTTTCGACCTTGGAGAACAGCATGTCGGGGATGGCGAGGTTGAACATCGACACGGGCGTCGGCGCGATCACGGCGACCCGGTGGACGCGCTGCGCAGCACTCATGGCCAGAACCTCCGGATGCATGGCATTCGGGCCACTACTGTAGGCCACCGGAGCCCGACAGCATGGGGGCATGTCGACCCAACAGACGCCATCCACTGCTCAACTCACCCAGGAGAAAGGAGAGTTGTCCTGGAACCGGGACCGCGGCGGTGCGGTTCCCACCCTCGCCGCCGCCCTGCTGGGCTTCGCCCTCATCACCCTCGACGCGTCCGTCGTGAACGTCGCCCTGCCGTCCATCGGCTCCGCGCTGGGCGGCGGGATGTCCGGCCTGCAGTGGGTGGTGGACGCCTACACCCTGGCCTTCGCCGCGCTGATGCTGTCCACCGGCGCCTTCGCCGACCGGGCGGGGGCGAGCCGGGCGTACGGCGTCGGCGTCGCGGTGTTCACGCTGGCGTCCGCGGGGTGCGGGCTGGCGCCGACCTTGGCGGTGCTGGTCGCGGCGCGCGCGGTGCAGGGCGTGGCGGCGGCCGTCGTCCTGCCCGCCTCACTGGCGCTGGTGCGGCAGGCGTACGGCGATCCGGCGCGCCGGGCGCGAGCGGTGGCGGCGTGGGCGGCCGGGGGCTCGGTGGCGGTGGCGCTGGGCCCGGTCGCGGGCGGCGCGCTGACCACGGCCTGGGACTGGCGCGGGATCTTCTTCGTCAACCTGCCGCTGGGCGCCGTCGCCCTGGCGCTGCTGGTGCGGGCGCCCCGGTCGCGGCGCCGGCCGGCGCCGCTGGACCTGCCGGGTCAGGTCACGGCCGTCCTGGCGCTGACCGCGCTGACGTTCGCCGTGATCGAGGGCGGGGCGGCCGGGATCGCGGCACTGGCGGTGGCCGCGGCCGCGGCGGCGGCGTTCGTCCGGATCGAGACCCGGCGGCCGCATCCCCTCGTTCCGCTCGGCCTGTTCCGCGACCGGGCGGTGTCCGTGGCGGTGGCGGCGGGCGCCGCGTGCAGCGTCGCCTTCTACGGCGTGGTCTTCGTCTTCTCCCTCTTCTTCCAGCAGGAGCAGGGCCGTTCGGCGCTGTACGCCGGGCTGATGTTCCTGCCGATGACCGGGCTGATCCCGGTGACGAACGTGGTGGCCGGCAAGCTGGCGGGCCGCCACGGGCCGCGGCTGCTGATGCTGCTGGGGCAGGGCCTGGCCGCGGCCGGTCTGCTCGTCCTGCTGGTGGTGGACACCGCGACGCCCCCGGCGCTGGTGGCCGCGCTCCTCGTCCCGCCGGCCCTGGGCTGCGCGCTGACCGTGCCCCCGTTGACCGCCGTGATGATGGACGCGGTGCCCGCCGAACGGGCGGGCCTGGCCGCGGGTGTCCTGAACGCCGCGCGCCAGGTCGCCGGCGGCCTGGGCATCGCCGTCTTCGGCGCGCTCGTCTCCGGCGGCTTCGTCACCGGCCTGCGGGCGAGCCTGGCGGTGGGCGCGGTGCTGTTCGGGCTGACGTTCCTGGCGACCCTGCGGCTCGGAACGCGCCGGTAGGGGCGGGGCGCGGGCCCGCGGCCACAGGGCCCGCGCCCCGCCCCCGTCCTCCGGGTGCTACCTCTCCAGCCGGCCGTCCACCCGGCGGGGCAGGCCCAGGGGGTTGTCGTCCCGCAGTTCCGGCGGCAGCAGGGCCTCCGGGGCGTTCTGGTACGTCACCGGCCGCAGCCACCGCTCGATCGCGGTGCCGCCCACCGAGGTGTGCGGGGAGGTGGTCGCCGGGTAGGGGCCGCCGTGGTGCTGGGCGTGGCAGACGGCCACCCCGGTCGGCCAGCCGTTGACGAGGATGCGCCCGGCCAGCGGGGTGAGCGCGGCGAGCAGTTCGGCGCCGCCGTCCTCGCCGGCGGCCTCCTCGGCGGACAGGTGCACGGTGGCGGTGAGGTTGCCGGGGAGGCGGGACAGCACCGCCTCGGCCTCCGCGCGGTCCTCGTAGCGGGCGAGGACGGTGACCGGGCCGAAGCACTCCTCGATCAGCAGGTCGTGCTCGCCGCCGGCCAGCAGCCGGCGCGCGGACACGGTGAGGAAGCCGGCGCTGACGGTGTGCTCGCCGCCCGCGCCCGGGGTGACCGGGGACTCCACGCCGTCCAGGGCGGTGCGCTCGGTGACGCCCTTGAGGAAGTTGTCGCGCATGCGGTGGTCGAGCATGACGCCGGGGTCGGTGTTGCTGACCGCGTCGGTCAGGGACTTGACCAGCCGGTCGCCGGCCGCGCCCGCGGGTACCAGGACGAGGCCGGGCTTGGTGCAGAACTGGCCGACGCCCAGCGTCATCGAGCCGGCCAGCCCGGCGCCGATGGCCTCCGCGCGCTCGGCGGCCGCGGCCCGGGTGACGAGGACGGGGTTGAGCGAGCCCAGCTCGCCGTGGAACGGGATGGGCACGGGCCGGGCCGCGGCCGCGTCGAACAGGGCCCGGCCGCCCCGCACCGACCCGGTGAAGCCGGCGGCCGCGACGAGCGGGTGCGTGACCAGTTCGACGCCGGCCTCGAAGCCGTGCACGAGGCCGAGGACGCCGGCCGGGATGCCGTGCGCGGCGGCGGCGCGGCGCAGCACCTTGGCGACCAGCTCGGACAGGGCCGGGTGGCCGGGGTGGGACTTGACGACGACGGGGCAGCCGGCCGCGAGGGCGCTGGCGGTGTCGCCGCCGGCGACGGAGAAGGCGAAGGGGAAGTTGGAGGCGGCGTAGACGGCGACGACGCCCAGCGGCACCTTGAGGCGGCGCAGGTCGGGGATGGGCGGGGTGGCGGTCGCGTCCGGGTGGTTGATGACGACGTCGAGGAAGGCGCCCTCCTCGACGATGTCCGCGAAGGCGCGCAGCTGGAAGCAGGTGCGGGCGAGTTCGCCGGTCAGCCGGACCGGGCCGAGCGCGGTCTCGGCGTCGGCGGTCTCGACGAGGCCGTCCCGGGCCGCCTCGAGCTGTTCGGCGGCGGTGCGCAGGAAGGCGGCGCGGACGGTGCGGTCGGCCAGGCTCGCGCGGGCGGCGTGTGCGGCGCGGACGACCTCGTCCACCTCCTGGGCTGTGGCCTCCACCGCAACCTGTTCCCGCTGCTTCCCGGTACGGGGATCGACGCTCCAGACTGGTGCTGCTGCCACCGCGGGTTCCCTCCCGTCAGCAATCGGGTCGCCCACCAGGGACGTTCGATATACTGAACGCTGTCTCTGATACTGAATGCGCTCGTCGGAGACTATATATCGGGGTTCCCGTGTCACGAAGGGGTCTGGGGCGATGTCGGCTGGCGAGGCAGGCGGGGCACAGGTCAAGTCCGCGGTACGGACGGTGGAACTGCTGGAGTTCTTCGCCGGCCGGCCCGGCATGCACTCCCTGGCGGCGGTCCAGGAGGCCGTCGGCTACCCCAAGTCCAGCCTGTACATGCTGCTGCGCACGCTCGTCGACCTCGGCTGGGTGGAGACGGACGCCACCGGCACGCGCTACGGCATCGGGGTGCGCGCGCTGCTCGTCGGCACGTCCTACATCGACGGCGACGAGGTGGTCGCGGCCGCCCGCCCGACGCTGGACCGCCTCTCGGACGACACCACGGAGACCATCCACCTCGCCCGCCTGGACGGCACGAACGTCGTCTACCTCGCCACCCGCCAGTCCCAGCACTACCTGCGCCCCTTCACCCGGGTCGGCCGCCGGCTGCCCGCCCACTCCACCTCCCTGGGCAAGGCGATCCTGGCCACCTACACCGACGAGCAGGTCCGCAAGATGCTGCCGGAGACGCTGCCGGCGCTGACCGAGCACACGATCACGGACCGCGAGCGGCTCATCGAGGAGCTGCACCAGGTGCGCGAGCGGGGCTTCGCCGTGGACCGCGAGGAGAACACGCTGGGCCTGCGCTGCTTCGGCGTGGCGATCCCGTACCGCACCCCGGCGCGGGACGCGATCAGCTGCTCGGTGCCGGTGGCCCGGCTCACCCCCGCCCACGAGCAGACCATCAAGGACGCGCTGTTCGACGCCCGCGAGCGGCTCACCCTCGCCACGCGCCGGCTGTGACGGTGACGGCGCGGGAAACCGGTACCGCCGGGGACTCAACCTTCCACGTCCGCAGGCCGTCTGTCAGGTGGGGCCGCCCCTCCTCCCCCCCAGGGGCGGCCCCTCACTCCCCCGGCCCGGCTACTTCACGCCGAGGAGCTGCTCGATCGGATCGATCGCGAAGTACACGACGAACAGCGCCGACACGCCCCACAGCAGCCAGTGCACCTCCCTCGCCCGGCCCAGGACCGTCTTGATCAGGACGTAGGAGAGGAAGCCGACGCCGATGCCGTTGGTGATCGAGTACGTGAACGGCATGGCGGTGATGGTGAGGAAGGCCGGGATCGCGATGTCGTAGCGGTCCCAGTCGATGTGCCGGACGTGGGTCATCATCAGGAAGCCGACCGCGATCAGCGCGGGGGCGGCCGCCTGCAGCGGGACGATGGTCAGCAGCGGGGAGAGGAAGAGGGCGAGGGCGAACAGGCCGCCGGTGACCAGGTTGGCGAAGCCGGTGCGGGCGCCCTCGCCGACACCGGCCGCGGACTCGATGTAGGCGGTGTTGGAGGAGGCGGAGGCCGCTCCGCCGGCGATGGCGGCGGCGCCGTCGATGAACAGCACCCGCCCGATGCCGGGCACCCGGCCCTGCTCGTCGAGCAGTCCGGCCTCGGCGCTGATGCCGACGATGGTGCCCATCGCGTCGAAGAAGTCCGACAGGATCAGCGTGAACACCAGCAGCACGACGGTGAGCGCGCCCGTCTCGCCGAACGCCCCGAACAGGCTGAAGTGGCCGACCAGTCCGAAGTCGGGGGCGGCGACCAGCTCGTCCGGCACCTTGGGGGTGGTCAGGCCCCAGCTTTCGACGTCGGCGACGGCGTCGACGACGATCGCGACGGCCGTCATCACCACGATGCTGATCAGGATCGCGCCCTTGACCCGCCGTGCCAGCAGGCCGATCGTCAGCAGCACGCCGAGGCAGAACACGAGCACCGGCCACCCGCTCAGCGTGCCGGAGGCGCCCAGTTGCACCGGCACCGTGGTGTGCGCCGCGTCCGGGATGCGGCTGACGAACCCGGCGTCGACGAAGCCGATGAACGCGATGAACAGGCCGATGCCCACGCCGATGGCCTGCTTCAGCGCCTGCGGGATGGCGTTCATGACGGCCTCGCGCAGACCGGTGACCACCAGCACGCAGATCACCACGCCCTCGATCACCACCAGGCCCATGGCGTCGGCCCAGCTCATCAGCGGCGCCAGCTGGAAGGCGACGACGGCGTTGAGGCCGAGGCCGGCGGCGATGGCCAGCGGCAGGTTGCCGCCCACGCCCATCGCGACCGTCATCACACACGCCACCAAAGCGGTGGCGGTGACGAGTTGGCCGGTGTCGAGCTGATGGCCGAACTTGTCCTTCGCGCCGCCGAGGATGATGGGGTTCAGGACGAGGATGTAGGCCATGGTGAAGAAGGTGGCGAATCCGCCGCGTATCTCCCGGCCGAAGGTGGATCCCCGCGCGGAGATGCGGAAGAAGCGGTCGACGCCGTTCACCGCCGGCGTCGTGGCACCTGGCCGGTCGGTCGGTCTTTTCAGGTCGGACATGGCGGGTGCTCCTCGAGTGCCTGGTGCTCGGGTGTCTGGTGCTCGGGTGCGGATGTTGGCTGGATTGTTCCCCCGCCGGACCCGCTTCAGGGTTTTCCGCGTGTTACGGAATCGGATACGCGGCATTCGGCATGCCATACGGTGTTCGACGACCCGTACGAACGACTGCCGCGGTTCCGGACCTCGTCCCGGCGCACGGCTGTGGGGCGCCGGCCGAGCCGCCGCGAGGAGAGACCGCCCGTGGGGACAGTCGTCGACGCCGCCGCCTCCGGTGAGTTCCACGCCTTCTTCGAGCGCCACTACGCCGAACCGGCCCGCCTCGCCCGCCTGTTGACCGGTGAGGTTGACCGGTGAGGTTGACCGGTGAGCCGGACGTCGCGGACGACCCGGCGGCCCCCGCCACGGCACGGTGCTGCCGGTGACGGGGGCCGAGCACCGGCGGTTGCCCGCCGCCTGCCCGGACGGGAGAGAGGTCAGCTGACGAAGTACGTCGGGTTGGGCAGCTTGTACGTCCGGTCGGCGTAACCGCCGTCGAGGTCGGAGTACTGGTCGCCGAAGTTGGCGATGATCTCGTACCCCAAGTCGTCCTCGATGTGCTTGCGGGTGCCGGACTTGTACTGCACCGTCGTGCAGGTCCAGGTGCCCGGCGTGGCGCAGCCGCTCAGGTAGGACGGCGGGTGGTCCTTGTCCTTGAGGAACATGTGGGCGGGGTCGAGGTTCACGTCGGCGCCGACCTTCTTCAGGTTCTCCACGGCCGCCGCGCGCTGCGCCTCGCTCAGCCCGGAGTTGTAGAAGACCTCGACGCCCTTCTTCTCCGCGTACCGCACGAGCTCCGGGCTACCGAAGACCGCCGGCCGGTCGGCCTTGTTGACGTAGGCGGCCCAAGTGGCGCTGTTGTAGCTGTAGTTGTTCTTCTTCTCGTAGTCGAGGCTGAGCAGCAGCGTGTCGTCGATGTCGAAGACGACGGCCGGCTTCTCGCCCTTGTGGCGCGCCTTGCGGGCCGCCCTGTCGAGGTAACGCTCGGCGGCCGCGTCGATGGCGGCGAGGTCGTGGGCGTAGGGGCTGTCCGGCGAGGCCTGGTAGACGCCGTCGGCGTCCAGGGTGGTGCCGTAGTAGGTGTCGATGTCCTTGGTGAGCAGCCCGATGTTGTAGGGCTCGTGCGTGGAGTTCGCCGTCTTCTGGTCGGCGGTCGCGGCGCCGGCGCCGTAGAGGGCGGCGCCGGCGAGGGCACACGTGGCGGCGAGGGCCGCGAGACGCAATGGCTTATGCATGACAGGTTTCTACGCGCGTCGCGCCCGGGGTGCGAGACCCGTTGCCCGATCGATACCAAGTCCGCCCGGACGGCGGGTCCCACGCCCTCCCCTTCAAGTCCGGTCCATGGCCGCTCCGGTGGCGGTGGTGGCGGTTTCGCCTCACAGGGGGAGGTGCCGTCCCGGGGCGGGGCAGGGGCAGGGTCACCCGGCGTAGGACTCGGGACCCGCGCTCACGGTGTCCAGCGCGGGTCCCGTCCGCTCAGTCCGAGCGCGCGGTCCAGCAGCGGGGCGTCGGCGGGCACCGGCACGACCGGGCCGAAGATCCCGCTCCCCTCGCCCCGCGCCGGGTCGGCGGCCGCGGCGGCGAGGAAGTCGTACGACGCCCGCAGCGCGGCCGGGTCGGGGTCGTAGGCCTGCCCGGTCGCCCGCGCCAGGTCCCAGCCGTGGATCACCAGTTCGTCGACGGCGACGCTCCCGGTCACGGCTCCCGGCATGTCGATGCCGCCCGCCCGGGTCGCGCCGGTCCAGGCGGCCGGATCGCGCCAGGCGTCCGCGAGCTCGTCGAGCACCTCGGGCAGCTCCTTTCGCCACCCGGGCCCGACGTCGGGCACGGCTGCGTCCGGCGCGGTGTCGGTCGTGGGCCCGAACGCCCTGCGGCCCGCGTCCCGGAAGGCGGTGGAGAGGTGCAGCAGGTGCCCCAGCAGGTTCCGCACGGCGTAGCCCGGGCAGGGGGTGGCGCCGGCGAGCTGCTCGTCCCGGACGCCCTCCGCGAGCCGCGCGACGACCCGGGCCTGCGGGCCGAGGTCGACAGGGGTGGGGTGGTGGGTCATCGGTCCTCCTCGGGGTGGCGCTGTCAGAAGGTGGACCGATGCCGGCGCCCGGACTCATCGCCCGCGCGCGCGTCTTCCCAGGGTTACCTGGATTCCTAGGGCATCCGCCCGATCCGCACCCGGCCGCCTTAGCCCCACCCTCACCCGTCATGACGACCATGACGACCATGACGAGGGGGAACCGGCCCCTGACCCGTGTCCTGCGGGACCGCAACGCGCGCCTGTGCCTGACGGCGACGGTGGTGTCCGGGTTCGGGACGTCGGCGCTGTGGCTGGCGTCCGGGGTGTGGGTGCGGGAGCTGACCGGGTCGGACGGGCGGGCCGCGCTGTGCCTGGTGGCGATGTGGGCGCCGGTCCTCGCCGGTCCGGCGCTGGGCACGGTGGCCGACCGGGTGCGGCGCAGGCCGCTGCTGGTGGGCGTCAACCTGGGGCTGGCCGTGCTGCTGTGCGCGCTGCTCGCCGTCGACGCGCCGGGGCGGGTGTGGGTGGTGTACGGGGTGCTGCTCGTGTACGGCGCCGCGGGCGTCGTGCATGACGCGGCCCAGTCGGCGCTGGTCGCCGCGGCCGTCGATCCGGCGCTGCTGGGCGACCTCAACGGGCTGCGCACCACCGCCACCGAGGGCATGAAGCTGCTGGCGCCGCTGGCGGGAGCGGGCCTGTACACGGCGTACGGCGGGGCGGGTGTGGCGCTGCTGGACGCGGGGACGTTCGTCGCGGCGGCGGGGCTGTACGCGCTGCTGCGCGTGCGCGAGCCCGCCGTGCGGGCGGCCGGGGACCGGCCCCGCGCGGCCGAGGGCGTCCGGTACCTGTGGGGGCACGCGCGGCTGCGGCCGCTGGTGCTGGCCGGCGGCGCGACGATGCTGTGGGCCGGGGTGAACGGCGCGCTGGTCTACGCGGTGGTGGACGGCCTGGGGCACGCGCCCGCGTACGCCGGTGTGCTGTACGCGGTGCAGGGCGCCGGGTCGGTGGCGGCCGGGGTGGCGGCGGGGCCGGCCCTGCGCCGGCTGGGCGAGCGGCGGTTCGCGGCCTGCGGGATCGCGCTGACCGGGGTGGCGGTGGCCGCGCGGGCGGTGCCGTCGGACGCGGTGGCCCTGGCGGGCAGCGCGCTGATCGGCGCCGGGCTGCCCTGCGTGCTGGTCGCCGCGTTCACCGCCGTCCAGCACGCGGCCCCCGACCGGTTGCGGGGGCGGGCCGCCGCCACCGCGACCACGCTCGTCTTCGTGCCGAACGTGGTCGGGCTGGCGGCGGGTGCCGGGCTGGTGGAACTCCTCGGCCCGCGGTGGCTGCTGCCCGCCCTGGGGGCCGCGCTGCTGCTGACGCCGCTGCTGCTGCGTCAGCGCCCGGCCGGCGCCTCCCGTACCGCCTCCAGGTCCGCGTCTGACGCCAACCCGGCGTGATACAGCCGCAGTTCGGTGGCCCCGAGGTCGCGGGCCCGGGCGGCGTCGGCGGCGAGGGCGGCCGGGCGGCCGCCCAGGCCGGCGACGACGGTGAGGTGGGCGGCGAGCACGGCGCCCGCGCGCCGCTGCTGTGCGAAGGGGGTGAGCAGGCCCGCGCCGCCCGTGCAGGGGACGACCACGCCGTCGGCGACGGAGAGGATGTGCGCCGGGTCGACGCCGGCGTTGGCGCCGCAGTGGTACGACACCGGGTCGGCGTGCAGCAGGACCTGGAAGCCGTCGGGGGCGGCGGCGCGGACGGCGGCGACCGCCTCCTGCTGCAGGGAGCGGGCCACCCGGTCGCGCCAGGCGCGCGTGGCGTTCGCCCGCGTCTCGCCGAGCAGCTTCTCCACGCCGCTCCAGCCGCCGTCGCGGGCGGCGCCCCGCCAGAGCGGTTCCAGGATGGCGCCCCGCCAGAGCGGTTCCAGGGCGGCGCGGACGGCGGACGCCGGCTCGTCGGCGTCCAGGCCCTCCTCGCCGTAGCCCGCCCGGCAGGCGGGGCAGAAGCACAGGGACATCAGGTACTGGCCCACGTCGCCCAGGCCGACCCCGGCCGTCTTGTCGTGCGCGTGCAGCTGGGCGAGGCCGTACCAGCCGAGGGACTCCAGCTCCGTGCCGCGCGCCCCGGGCCGTACCGCGGCCTCCGCCGCCAGGCCGGTCAGGTAGGCGCGCGTGGCGGGCTGAGCGATGCACGGCGCCCACGGGTAGCGGTCCCCGTAGGCGTTGACCACAGAGGTGTCCGGGTGCTCGGCGCCCAGGCGGGAGTTGTGGGCGAGGACCACCCACGTGTGCACCTCCAGGCCGGCCCCGGCCGGCGCGGCGGCGGCCTCGCCCCAGGCGTCGCCGGGCGCCCAGTCGCCGGCCGGGTGGGGGCGCAGCGGGCGGCCGGCCCAGCGGCCGTCCGGCGGGTAGAGCACGGCGGCGTGCTCGGCGGTGACAATCCGGTGGCGGGGGTGGCGCGGGGTGAGGGCGCGAGTGGAGTGGTAGGCGGCGGCGAGCGTGACCTGCTCGACACCGAGGCGCGCGATCCACCCGGGCGCGTCCGGGTCGCCGTTGACGTCCCAGGGGTAGACGAACGCGGACGCCTTCACCGGCCCTCCTCCAGCAGCGCGTGCCCCCGCTCGATGAGCCGCGCGAGCTGCTTGACGTGGTCCTCGTCCGGCTCGTGCAGCGGCGGCCGCACCTCCCCCACGTCCAGGCCGCGCAGCCGTACGCCCGCCTTGACCAGGGAGACGGCGTAGCCGCGGCCCCGGGAGCGCAGTTCGGCGAACGGCCGGTAGAAGCCGTCCAGGAGCCGGCGCACGGTCGCGTCGTCGCCGTGTTCGAGGGCTTGGTGGAAGGCGAGGGCGAGTTCGGGGACGAAGCAGAAGACGGCGGAGGAGTACAGGGGGACGCCGACGGCGCGGTAGGCGAGCTGGGTCTGCTCGGCGGTGGGCAGGCCGTTGAAGTAGAGGAAGTCGCCGGGGGCCTCGGTGCGCACGGCGCTGACGATGCGCTGCATCAGGTCCAGGTCGCCGAGGCCGTCCTTGAGGCCGACGACGCCGTCGGTGCGGGCCAGCTCGACCGCCGTCCGCGGGGTGAGGACGGCGTTGTCGCGCTGGTAGACGATCACCGGCAGAGGGGTCGCGGCGGCGAGGTCGCGGTAGTGCCGCAGCAGGCCCTCCTGCGGGGCGACGACGAGGTAGGGCGGCATGACGAGCAGCCCGTCGGCGCCGGCCGCCTCGGCCAGCCGCGCGTAGCGCACGGCGAGAGCGGTGCCGTATCCGGCGCCCGCCACCACCGGCACGCGCCCCCCGGCCGCCTCGACGGCGGCGCGCACGCACGCCTGGTACTCCTCGGGCGTGAGCGCGTGGAACTCCCCGGTGCCGCAGCACGCGAACACCGCGGCCGCGCCCGCCTCGACGCCCTGCCGCACGTGGGTGCGGTAGGTGTCGAGAGCGACGGAGCCGTCGGGGCCGTAGGCGGTGACCGGGAAGAACAGCGGCCCGCTCGGGACGCGGAGGCGGGCGGCGAGAGGGGCTGGCGTCACGGGCGCTCCCGGTTCCCTATGATGATCTGTGTCTATGTTTCTGAACGATCCCACGCTAAGGCGCCGCCGCGCGGCCGGTCAAGCGCACCAACCCCCGCCGTACCAGCGGATTCACGCCGGATCACGACTCTTGACGCGTGACGCCACGACTCCGTAGCGTGTCCACGCTTGTGAATGCCGTCCGCGTATGCGGCCCTCGGTCTCGGCGGTTCCGACGGTCCCGAGGCTCCGACGACTCCGAGGCCCCGACGGCCCCGAGGCCCTGGCGGCCCCCGACGACCAAGGAGAGCCACCGATGCCCGCTCCCCGCACCGTTCTGCTCACCGGAGCCGCCGGCGGGCTCGGCACCCTGATGCGCGGCCTGCTGCCCGAGTACGGCTACACGCTGCGCCTGCTCGACGTGCGGCCCGTCGAGGGCGAGCCGGACGCGATCACCGCGGACCTCGCCGACCTCGACGCGCTGCGCGAGGCGGTGCGCGGCGTCGACGCGATCATCCACCTCGCGGGCATCTCCCTGGAAGCCCCGTTCGAGAAGATCCTCAAGGCCAACATCGAGGGGACGTACCACCTGTACGAGGCGGCCCGCGAGAAGGGCGTGCGGCGGATCGTGTTCGCCTCCTCCAACCACGCCGTCGGCTGCACCCCGCGCCCGCGGGACGGCGACCCGCTGATCCCGGTCGACACCCCGCGCCGCCCGGACACCTTCTACGGCCTGTCGAAGTCCTTCGGCGAGGACCTGGCGCAGCTGTACTGGGACAAGCACGGCATCGAGACCGTCTCGGTGCGCATCGGCTCCTGCTTCCCGGAGCCGACCAGCGTGCGGATGCTGTCGCTGTGGCTGAGCCCCGCCGACGGCGCCCGCCTCTTCCACGCCGCCCTGACCGCGCCGGACGTCGGCCACACGGTGGTCTACGGCTCCTCCGCCAACACCCGCCTGTGGTGGGACCTGTCCACCGCGCGGGCGCTGGGCTACGAGCCGCGGGACGACTCCGAGCCGTACGCCGCGCAGCTGATCGCCGAGCAGGGCGAGCTCGACCCGGACGACCCGGCGCACGCCTGCCTGGGCGGCCACTTCGTCACCGACCCGCCGATCTGGCCGCACTGACCGGCACCGGCACAGAACCGACACGGCACGGCACGGCCCCGGCACGACACCGGCACGGCACGGCGCCGACACCGGCGCGAAACCAGTACAAAACCGGCGCGGCCGGAGGGGACCGGCGGACCGCCGCGACGCGGCCGGAAACCGACGTCCAGGGGGCGGGCGGGCGCCAAACGGGCCCGCCCGCCCCCCTTTTCGGGCATCCGCCGTGCCCGCTCCCACCGGCCCACCTGCAGCGGCGCAGGTCCGCCACGGGCACCGGCCGGTCGAAGCGGGCAGGAACGGGCAGGAACGGATCGGCAACAAGCCTGGTCAGCGCCGCGTGCCCGCTGTAGAACTTCCTCCACGGGCCCCACCGGGCCCGAACGGGCAACGCAGCACGGGCACGGGAGGCGGTGTCGGCCAATGGCGGCCAGGACAGCGGAGGAACGGCAGCGGGAGATCGTGCGGGTGGCGCGCCGCGCCGGCTCGGTCGACGTCGCCGAGCTCGCCGCACTCCTCGGTGTGGCCAAGGAGACCGTGCGGCGCGACCTGCGCACGCTGGAGGACCACGGGCTGGTGCGCCGCACGCACGGCGGCGCCTACCCCGTGGAGAGCGCCGGCTTCGAGACGACGCTCGCCTTCCGCTCCACCAGCCACGTCCCCGAGAAGCGCCGGATCGCGGCCGCCGCGGCCGAGCTGGTCTCGGACGCCGAAACCGTGTTCATCGACGAGGGTTTCACCCCGCAGCTCATCGCCGAGGCACTGCCCAAGGACCGGCCGCTGACCGTGGTCACCGCTTCCCTGCCGGTCGCCGGCGCGCTCGCCGAGGCGGAGAACACCACCGTCCTGCTGCTCGGCGGCCGGGTCCGCTCCGGCACACTGGCCACCGTCGACCACTGGACGTCGAAGATGCTCTCCGGGTTCGTGATCGACCTCGCCTACATCGGCGCCAACGGCATCTCCCGCGAGTACGGCCTGACCACGCCCGACCCCGCGGTCAGCGAGGTCAAGGCGCAGGCCGTGCGCGCCGCGCGGCGCACCGTCTTCGTGGGCGTGCACACCAAGTTCGGAGCGGTCAGCTTCTGCCGGTTCGCCGAGGTCGGCGCGCTGGAGGCGATCGTGACGAGCACGCTGCTGCCCGCCGCCGAGGCCCACCGCTACACCCTGCTGGGACCGCAGGTCATCCGCGTCTGACGCAAGCACACAAACGCACAAGCACACAGGCATCCGGAGCATCCGGATCACCAGCGCCCGGACGACGCATTCGCGGCGCCCCGGAGGACACCGCCCCTCCCCCCTCCCTTGTCACCACGCATGTACGGATATATGCCAAGGAGTACCCCATGCGAACCCAGAGCCGACGGGCGCCACGGACCCTGATCGCCGTGGCCGCCGCAGGGACGCTGCTCACTCCCTTCCTCGCCGCCTGTTCGGGTGCCGGCGGGTCCGGATCGTCCGGCGGCCACTCCATCAACGTCCTGATGGTGAACAACCCGCAGATGGTGGAGCTGCAGAAGCTGACCGCCGCCCACTTCACCAAGGACACCGGGATCAAGGTGAACTTCACCGTCCTGCCGGAGAACGACGTCCGGGACAAGATCAGCCAGGACTTCGCCAACCAGGCCGGGCAGTACGACGTCGCCACCCTCAGCAACTACGAGATCCCGATCTACGCCAAGAACGGCTGGCTGCACCCCCTGGACTCCTACGTCAAGAAGGACACCGCCTTCGACCAGGCCGACGTCCTGCGCCCGATGACGCAGGCCCTCACCGCCGGCGACGGCAAGCTCTACGGCGAGCCCTTCTACGGCGAGTCGTCCTTCCTGATGTACCGCAAGGACGTCTTCGCCAAGGCGGGCGTGACCATGCCGGCCAAGCCCACCTGGAAGCAGGTCGCCGCCCTGGCCGCCAAGGTGGACGGCGCCCAGCCCGGCATGAAGGGCATCTGCCTGCGCGGCCTGCCCGGCTGGGGCGAGGTGATGGCGCCGCTGACCACGGTCGTCAACACCTTCGGCGGCACCTGGTTCGACAAGGGCTGGAACGCGCGGCTCACCTCCAAGGAGTTCAAGGAGGCCACGAAGTTCTACGTCGACCTGGTCCGTAAGCACGGCGAGTCCGGCGCCGCCCAGTCCGGCTACGCCGAGTGCCTGAACAACATGACGCAGGGCAAGACGGCCATGTGGTACGACGCCACGGCCGGCGCCGGCTCCCTGGAGGCCCCCGGCTCCCCGGTCAAGGGCAAGATCGGCTACGTCCCGGCCCCGGTCGAGAAGACCCAGAGCTCCGGCTGGCTCTACACCTGGGCCTGGGGCGTCCAGAAGGCGTCCAAGCACCCCGACGACGCCTGGAAGTTCATCTCCTGGGCCTCCGGCAAGGGCTACGAGAAGCTCGTCGGCAAGACCGCGGGCTGGGCCAACGTGCCGGCCGGCAAGCGCTCCTCCACCTACGACATCCCGGAGTACCGCAAGGAGGCCGGCGCCTTCGCCGACGTCACCCGGGCCGCCATCGCCGGCGCCAAGCCCGAGGACCCCGGTGTGCAGCCGCGGCCCGCGCCCGGCATCCAGTTCGTCGGCATCCCCGAGTTCACCGACCTGGGCACCAAGGTCTCCCAGGAGATCAGCTCCGCCATCGCCGGCCGGCAGTCCGTGGACAGCGCGCTGCAGAAGTCGCAGAAGCTCGCCGAGGCCGTCGGAAAGAAGTACCAGGGATCATGACCGTCACCGCTCCCCCCACCCGGGTCGCCGCCGCCTCCGCGCGGTCGGCGGCCCGGCGGCCGAACCGTATGCGCGCGTGGGCCACCCGGGCCCCGCTGCTGCCCGCGCTGGTCTTCATGATCGCCGTGACGCAGCTTCCGTTCGTGGCGACCCTGGCGATCTCGTTCTTCGACTGGAACGCGCTGTACCCGGACGACCGCCACTTCGCGGGCTTCGCCAACTACTCCGAGGTCCTCAGCACGCCCGAGCTGCGCAAGTCGGTGTGGACGACCGTCCTGCTCACCGTCACCGTGGTGCTCGTCAGCCTGCTGCTCGGGCTGCTGCTGGCCCTCCTGCTGGACCGCCGCTTCCGGGGCCGGGCCGCCGTGCGCACCCTGCTCATCGCCCCCTTCCTGCTGGTGCCCATCGCCTCCGCCCTGCTGTGGAAGCACGTGCTGTACAACCCCGAGTACGGCCTGTTCAACGGCGTCCTGCACTGGCTCGGCGGAAACGGGGCGCCCCAGCCGGACTGGATCTCCGACATGCCCCTCGCGGCGGTCGAGGCCTCGCTGATCTGGCAGTGGACCCCGTTCATGATGCTGATCCTGCTGGCCGGACTGCAGAGCCGCGACCCCGAACTGGTCGAGGCGGCCCGGATGGACGGCGCGAGCGACTGGCAGGTGTTCGTCCACCTCACCCTGCCGCACCTGCGCCGCTACCTCGAACTGGGCGTGCTGCTCGGCTCGATCTACATCGTGCAGAACTTCGACGCGGTGTACACGATCACCTCCGGCGGCCTGGGCACCGCGAACCTGCCGTACACCATCTACCAGACCTTCTACCAGGCGCACGAGAACGGGCTCGCCTCCGCGGCCGGCGTCCTCGTCGTCATCGGTTCGATCATCCTCGCGACCTTCGCGCTGCGCGTCGTGTCGTCCCTGTTCCGGGAGGAGGTGTCCCGCGCATGAGCGGCGTCGCCGTACGCACCCGCCCCCGTCCCCGTCTGCGGGGAGCCGGTCTGGGCCTGGTGGCCTGGCTGGCGGGGATCCTCTTCGTACTGCCCCTGGCCTGGATGGCCCTGACCTCCTTCCACTCCGAGGCGGACGCGGCCACCAACCCGCCCTCCCTGGCCGCCCCGCTCACCCTGGACAGCTACCGCGAGTTCTTCGGCGCGGGCGGCGGCGCGAGCCCCTGGCCCGCACTGATCAACTCGGTGACCGCCTCGCTGGCCTCCACGCTGCTGACGCTGCTGCTGGCGCTGCCCGCCGCGTACGCGCTGTCCATCCGGCCGGTGAAGAAGTGGACGGACGTGCTGTTCTTCTTCCTGTCCACCAAGATGCTGCCGATGGTGGCCGGCCTGCTGCCGATCTACCTCTTCGCCAAGAACGCCGGCCTGCTCGACAACGTCTGGACGCTGGTCGTCCTCTACACCGCCATGAACCTGCCGATCGCGGTGTGGATGATGCAGTCCTTCCTCTCCGAGGTCCCGGTCGCGATCATCGAGGCCGCGCAGATCGACGGCGCCCGCCTGCCGACGATCCTGGCCCGGGTGGTCGCCCCGATCGCCCTGCCCGGCATCGCCGCCACCTCGCTGATCTGCTTCATCTTCAGCTGGAACGAACTGCTCTTCGCCCGGGTCCTCACCGGGGTCGTCGCCGAGACCGCCCCGGTCTTCCTGACCGGCTTCATCACCAGTCAGGGCCTGTTCCTGGCCAAGGTGAGCGCCGCGTCGCTCGTCATCTCCCTGCCGGTGCTCGCCGCGGGGTTCGCCGCCCAGGACAAACTCGTCCAGGGCCTGTCGTTGGGAGCCGTGAAATGAAGGCCGCCGTCATCGAGTCCGTGGGACGTGCCGTCGTCACCGAGGTCCCGGACCCGACGCCAGGGCCGCGCGAGGTCGTCGTCGAAGTCGCCGCCTGCGGGCTGTGCGGCACCGACCTGCACATCCTCCAGGGCGAGTTCGCGCCCAAGCTGCCGCTCGTGCCCGGGCACGAGTTCGCGGGCGAGGTCGTCGCCGTCGGCACCCAGGTCACCGAGGTCGCGGTCGGCGACCAGGTGGCCGTCGACCCCTCCCTGCACTGCCACGAGTGCCGCTACTGCCGCACCGGCCACGGCAACCTGTGCGAGCGCTGGGGCGGCATCGGCGTGACGACGGCGGGCGGCGCGGCCCGCTACGCCCTCGCCCCGGTCGCCAACTGCGTCAAGCTGCCCGAGCATGTCCGCACCCAGGACGCGGCCCTGATCGAGCCGCTGTCGTGCGCGGTGCGCGGCTACGACGTCCTGCAGTCCCGGCTCGGCGCGCACGTCCTGATCTACGGCTCCGGGACGATGGGCCTGATGATGCTGGAGCTGGCCAAGCGGACCGGCGCGGCGAGCGTCGACGTCGTGGACATCAACCCCGCCCGCCTGGAGACCGCCGAGCAGCTCGGCGTGTCGCGGACCGCGGGCAATGCGGACGAGCTGGACCGGCCCGAGGGCTGGGACGTCGTCATCGACGCCACGGGCAACGCCGCCGCCATCCAGGACGGCCTGGAGCGGGTGGCCAAGGCCGGCACGTTCCTCCAGTTCGGCGTGGCCGACTACGCGACCCGGGTCACCATCGACCCGTACCGCATCTACAACCAGGAGATCACCATCACCGGCTCCATGGCCGTCCTGCACAGCTACGAGCGCGCCGCCGAGCTCTTCGCCAACGGCGTGCTCGACCCGGACGTGTTCATCAGCCACCGCCTGCCGCTGGAGCAGTACCCCGACGCGCTGGCCCAGTTCGCGGCGGGGGTGGGACGGAAGATCGTCGTGGTGCCGTGACCCGGTCCCCCGGCCGGCGGTGGGTAAGGGAACGGTAAAGGGGAGTCGTTCGTTCTCGGGGCATGACCGCTATGACCCCTGGCTCGAACATCCCTCTTACCGCCGTGCGCGTGACGGTGGACGTCGCCGCCCCGGTGCGGCTCGACGTGTCGGGCCTGCTGCTCACCGCCGACGGCAAGGTGCGTTCCGACGACGACTTCGTCTTCTACAACCAGCCCGCGGCCCCGGGTGTGACCTACCGCCCGGGCGGCGGCGCCGCCCCGGACGCGATCACGGTCGACACCGCGGCCGTCCCGTCCGGCATCGAGAAGATCGTCGTCACCGCCAGCCCGGACGCCGCGGGGCAGACCTTCCGGGGCATCGAACCGACGGCCACCCTGCGCGACGCCGACGACGGTTCGGTGCTGGCCACCTTCACGCCCCCGCAGCTCGGCAGCGAGACGGCCCTGGTGGTCATGGAGATCTACCGGCGGGGCGGCCAGTGGAAGGCCCGCGCGGTCGGCCAGGGGTACGCCAACGGACTGGCCGGCATCGCGACCGACTTCGGCGTGACCGTGGAGGAGCCCGCCCCGGCCGCCCCGCAGCCGGTCACTCCTCCGCAGCCGGTCACTCCTCCGCAGCCCGCCGCTTCCCCGCAGCCGACCGCTCCCCCGCAGCCGGCCGTCCCGCCCACCCCGGCGGTGTCCGCGCCGCCGGCTCCCGCCCGGCCCGCGGACACCGGGAAGATCAACCTCGACAAGGGCCGCGTCAGTCTGCGGAAGAACCAGACCGTCTCCCTCGTCAAGGGCGGCCGCCCACTGCTCTCCCAGGTGCAGATGGGCCTCGGCTGGGAGCCGGCGTACCGCGGCCGGGACATCGACCTGGACGCCTCCGTCATCGCCTTCGGCCCGCGGCGCGACCACATCGACAGCTGCTACTTCGGCAAGCTGACCATCCTGGGCGGCGCGATCCGCCACTCCGGCGACAACCTCACCGGCGAGGGCAGCGGCGACGACGAGGTGATCACCGTGGACCTGGGCCGGCTGCCGCAGGAGGTCACCGGCCTGGTCTTCACGGTGAACTCCTTCTCCGGCCAGAAGTTCACCGAGGTCGCCAAGGCCTACTGCCGCCTGCTGGACGCCGCCACCGGCGAGGAGCTGGTCCGCTTCGACCTCACCCACGCCGAGGCGGAGACCGGCGTGATGATGGCCAAGCTGATCCGGCAGTACTCCGGGGAGTGGGAGATGACGGCCATGGGCGACTTCGTCCACGCCCGCACGGTACGGAACATGGTCAAGCCCGCGGCCCAGGCGCTCTAAGAGCTCCGAACAAAAAGGGAGTCCGATCAGCTCGCGGCGTCTGGTGCGTGCGATCGCAAGGCGCCGGAGCGCCCTCGTGGCGGAGCCACGTGGGCGTTTCGGCAACGCGGCTGGGGGTCCCCCCTGGTCGAAGACCTTGGGGGAGTGCGTGCCAGGCGTCGCGAGCCGGGCGCCCTTTTTGTTCGGAGCTCTAAGCGCCCCGCGCGTCCCGCGGGGCGGGCGCGCCGGCAGCGGCTCCCCTGCGGGAGGGGGCGTCGCTGCCGGCGGGGCCGGCTATCCCTTCTGCCGCTTCCAGGGCCCGGTGATCGCCAGCATGATGCCCGGCTCCTGGATGTTGGCGAACAGGACACGGCCGTCGGGCGAGAAGGTGACGCCGGTGAACTCGCTGTACTCCGGCTTCTCCGTGGTGCCGATGTTCAGCTCGTTGCGGGCGATGGGGTAGGTGCGGCCGCTCTCGGTGGCGCCGAAGAGGTGCTGCACGCCCTCCCCGTCCTCGGCGATGACGAGACCGCCGTAGGGAGAGACGGTGATGTTGTCGGGGCCGTCGAAGGCACCGTCCTTCGCCGGGTCGGGGTTGACGCCGAGCAGGACCTTCAGCGTGAGGGTGCGGCGCCGGGGGTCGTAGAACCAGACCTGGCCGTCGTGCTGGACGGGGCTCTCCTCGCGGGCGTAGGAGGACACGATGTAGGCGCCGCCGTCGCCCCACCACATACCCTCCAGCTTGCGGGCGCGGGTGACCTGCCCGTCGGTGAACTGCTTGCGCACCGAGACCGTCTTCGCGTCGCGGTCGGGGACGTCGACCCAGTCGACGCCGTACACCGTGCCGATCCTCGTGGCGCGGGAGAGGTCGTCGACGAACCTGCCGCCGGAGTCGAAGCACTTGAAGGCCTGCAGGACACCCGCGTCGTCGGCGAGGGTGCGCAGCCTGCCGCGGCCGTGACGGAAGCCGGCCGGCGGGGTCCAGCGGTAGAGCAGGCCGTTGGGACCGGAGGCGTCCTCGGTGAGGTAGAGGTGCCCGCGCTTGGGGTCGACGACGACGGCCTCGTGGGCGTACCGGCCCAGCGCCTTGACGGGCTTGGGGTCGCGGTTGGCGCGGCGGTCGGCGGGGTCGACCTCGAAGACGTAGCCGTGGTCCTTGGTCATGCCGTTGACGCCGGCCTTGTCCTCGGTCTCCTCGCAGGTGAGCCACGTGCCCCACGGGGTGCGGCCGCCGGCGCAGTTGGTGGAGGTGCCGGCGATGCCGACCCACTCGGCGACCCGGCCGCCGGGGCGGACCTCGACCACGGTGCAGCCGCCGGAGGCCGCGGGGTCGTAGACCAGGCCCTCGGTGAGCGGCACGGGGTACGTCCAGTTGGCGCGCGGGCCCTTCAGTTCGTGGTTGTTGACGAGCAGGGTGGTGCCGCGGGGGCCGTCGAAGGTGGCGGTGCCGTCGTGGTGGGACGGCGTGTACTCGCCGGACTCCAGCCTGGTCCTGCCGCTGTAGGTGATGATCTCGTAGGAGAAACCGGCCGGGAGGGCGAGGATGCCGTCCGGGTCGGGCAGGAGGGGGCCGTAGCCGACGCCGTGGCCGTGCGCCGCAGCGTCCCCGCCGGCGTCGGTGTCCGCGGCCGCCAGGGCGTTGGGTGCGGTGGCGAGGGCGCCGACGCTGCCCGCCAGGGCGACCCCGGCGCCGGTGAGCACGGAGGTTCTGGCGAAGTCCCTGCGAGTGAGCGACATGGTGTCTCCTGTGACGGTGGGAGTGCCGTGGAGGGTGGCGACCTCGGGTCGGCGACACCGTCGCGCCCACGTGTGAACAAGGGCTGAACGGCGGGCGACGCCATCGGACCCGCTTCCATGAACCCGCCCATTGTTCCCCAGGAAAGCCCCAAGCAGACCCCACGACCGGGCAAAGTCGGCCGGTCGGGCGCCTCGCGGGTCCCGTGGGGACGGGTGGCGGTCCCGCGCCGGGCGCACCCCTCGGGCGCACCCCTCGGACGCCGTCCCCGACGGCTGCCCTGACCTGCTGTGCTCGCCTGCCGTCCTGGCCTGCTGTCTTCGCCCGCCGTCCTGACCTGCCGCGCTCGCGCGGCCCCGGACGTCGCGCCCCCTGCCGCGACCGCGCCGCCCCGGGCGCCGTGACCGTCTGCCGCGGCCGCACCGCCTGAAAGCCCGTAGACCTGCAGGCCGTAGACCCGTAAGTCCTTGGACCCGTAGGTCCGTAGACCCGTAAGCCCGTCAACCCCCTTGCTGCGAGCGCGCCTTGAACGCCGCCCTGCGGGCCTCCTTGGCGACCTTCCGGTCCGGGTGCAGGCGTCCCATCGCCTCCAGCACCTCGGCGGTGGCGGGGTGGTCCACCCGCCAGGCGCCGGTGAAGAAGTCGTCGTGCCGTTCGGCCAACGCCTCGACGAGGAAGCGCAGTTCGCCGGAGTCGTCCTCGGCGGCGAGCTGCGCGGCCACGGTGTCGACGGTGAGCCAGAACACCAGGTCCTGCGACGGGGGCGGCACGTCGGCCGCGCCGCGCTCGGCCAGCCAGACCCGGGCCAGTCCGCCGAGTTCGGCGTCGTCGAGGACCTCGCGCAGCGCGGGTTCGGCCGCCTCCCCGAGGAGGGCGAGGGCCTGCTGGCAGCGCAGCCGGCGCAGCGGTGCGCCGGGGTCGGCGCCGCGCGAGGCGGCGAGCAACTCGCGGGCTGCATCAAGGGGTTGACGGAGGGCCAGCCACTGCTCGGTCTCGGCCCGGGCGGCCGCGGGCGGGAAGCCGGCGATGCCGTCCAGCAGCGCGTCGGCGCCCTTGCCGGCGAGGTCGCCGACGGCGGGGGCGTTCCGGCCGGCCGCCAGCAGCCGCGCCCGCAGGCCGTACCGGCCGAGCGGGGTGAGGCGCACCATGCCGTAGCGGGCGACGTCCGCCGCGTCGATCGGGCCGGGCGGTTCCTCGGGGGCGTCCCCGGCCAGCAGCGCCTCGTCGACCGGCCGGTACTCCACGAGGCCGGTCGGCGCCAGGGCGCGGAACTGCCCGTCGAGCCGGACCAGGGCCTCGGAGACCCGCTCCAGCATGTCGTTGGTGGGCCGGCCGGCGCCGTCGGGCACGATCACGGACGCGGCGAGCGCGGGCAGCGGCACGGGGCCGTCCTCCGCGTCGGCGGTGAGCAGGTAGAGGCTGCCGAGCACGTCGTCGAGGAACCTCGCCCCGGCGGTGTTCCGCCCGGCTCCGCCCGGGCCGTCGCCGGGGGCGGCGGCGCCGGCGAGGGCGGTCTCCAGCACGCCGCGCCACACGCGGAGGACGTCCCGCGGGGAGCCGCCGGTCAGCAGCGCCACGTCCGGGCCCGCCGTGACGGTGCCCGCTTCGCCGTCGGCGATCTCCACGAGTCCGGCGGCGAGCGCGATCCGCCAGGCTTCGCCCGCCGGTTCCGTGTCGTCCGCGCCCAGCCCGAGCGCCTCGGCGGCGGCCGGCAGCTGCTCGGCCACCAGCGCCCCGTCGGCGTCCACCCGCGTCCGCGGCCCGGCCCAGCGGGCCAGCCGGGCGGCGCGCGAGAGCAGCGGGGCGGTGAGCGCGTCCCGCGCCAGCTCGGCCTCGGAGGGCAGCCGGACCGGCGGCAGGGAGGAGCTGTCTGGCATCGGCGAAGTTCTCCTGGACGGGGTGACGGCCGTACGACGGCGGACACGCCGGGGGTGCTGTGTATCCGGGTATCCGGGTGTCCGCGTATCCGGCGTTCAGCCTAGACGGGTTTCCCCCGATGCCGCCCGGTTCATCTCCCCGTCGGGCGATGTCCATGGCCGAAACCTTGACAACAGGCGCGGCCAGGCTGGAAATTGACGCGCGTAGAAATCGTGCACGACCGTTCACCGACTTCTCCGCGCGCCGCCACCCCCCCCACCGGTCGCGCCCGCGCCCGTCCGACGCTCCACCCTCGTCCCGACGCACTGCCACGTCCCCGGAGGGAATCCCTTGCCGAGCACGTCCTCCACGCGGCTCGCCGCGCTCACCGTCGCCGCGGTCTGCTCCGCGGCCTCCACGATCGTCCTGACCTCGCCCGCGCACGCGGCGGCCGTACGCATCCACGACATCCAGGGCACGACCCGCATATCGCCGTACGCCGGGAAGGCGGTCACGGACGTGGCCGGCGTCGTCACCGGCGTGCGCACCTACGGCTCCTCCAGAGGGTTCTGGATGCAGGACCCGAGCCCGGACGCCGATCCGGCCACCAGCGAGGGCGTGTTCGTCTTCACCGGCTCCACCCCGAAGGTGGCCGTCGGCGACGCGGTCACCGTCTCCGGCACCGTCTCGGAGTACGTGCCGGGCGGCACCTCCAGTGGCAACCAGTCCCTGACGGAGATCACCAGGCCGACGGTGACCGTCGTCTCCGGCGGCAACGCGGTGCCGGCGCCCGTCGTCGTCGACGCCGACTCCGTACCGGACGCCTACGCCCCGGCCGGCGACCCCGCGGCGAACGGCTCGGTCAACGGCCTGACGCTGCGGCCGCGGACCTACGCCCTGGACTACTACGAGTCCCTGGAGGGCATGAACGTCCAGGTCGCCGACGCCCGCGTGGTCGGCGCCACCGACGCGTACGCCGAGCTGTGGGTCACGGTGAAGCCGCACGAGCACCCGACCCGCCGCGGCGGCACCCTCTACGGCTCCTACGCCTGGCAGAACACCGGCCGGCTGCAGATCCAGTCCCTCGGCCCCGCCGCCGGCTTCCCCGTCGCGAACGTCGGCGACACCCTGGCCGGCACCACCACCGGCCCGCTCGACTACAACCAGTACGGCGGCTACACCCTGGTCGCCGGCAAGCTCGGCACCCTGGAGAGCGGCGGCCTGCAGCGGGAGTCGACGCGCCGGCAGCACCACGGCGAGCTGGCCGTGGCGACGTACAACGTCGAGAACCTCGACCCGTCCGACGGCACCTTCGCCGCACACGCCTCCGCGATCGTGAACAACCTGAAGTCGCCCGACATCGTCTCCCTGGAGGAGATCCAGGACAACAGCGGCGCCACCGACGACGGCACGGTCGACGCGAGCCGGACCGTGACCGAGCTGATCGACGCGATCGTCGCGGCCGGCGGCCCGAGGTACGACTGGCGCTCCATCGACCCGGTCGACGACCAGGACGGCGGCGAGCCCGGCGGCAACATCCGCCAGGTGTTCCTCTTCAACCCCGAGCGGGTCTCCTTCACCGACCGGCCCGGCGGCGACGCCACCACCGCCGTCGGCGTCACCGAGGAGCACGGCAGGGCGGCGCTGACCGTCTCCCCCGGCCGCATCGACCCCGCCAGTGACGCGTGGAAGTCCAGCCGCAAGCCGCTGGTGGGCGAGTTCGTCTTCCGCGGCCGCACGGTCTTCGTGATCGCCAACCACTTCGCCTCCAAGGGCGGCGACCAGGGCCTGACCTCGCAGTACCAGCCGCCCACGCGCAGCTCGGAGACGCAGCGGCACCTGCAGGCCGCCGAGGTGAACACGTTCGTCAAGAGCATCCTCGACGTGCAGAAGAACGCCGACATCGTCGCGCTCGGCGACTTCAACGACTTCGAGTTCTCCGGCACCGCGCAGATCCTCGAGGGCGACGGCGAGCTGTGGTCGGCGATCAAGTCGCTGCCCAGGAGCGAGCGGTACACCTACGACTACCAGGGCAACAGCCAGGTCCTGGACCAGATCCTGGTCAGCCCGGCGATCCGGCGCGGCTGCGACCTCGACTACGACAGCGTGCACATCAACGCCGAGTTCCACGACCAGATCAGCGACCACGACCCGCAGGTGCTGCGGTTCCACCCGTAGCGCGGCGGGACCGAGGGCGGGGCCGGCCGGCACCGGAACCGGCCGGCCCCGCCTCACGTTCACCCGGGCCGCCCGGACCTCGGATCCCCCGGGTCGGCCCAGGCCCAGGATCACCCGGGCCGCCGGGCTGCCCGAACCGGGCATCGGGTCGCCGGGCCGCCCGGATCACCCGGGCAGGAGACCCGGATCACCCGGGCAGGAGGCCCACCGCGTGGTCGTAGCGGCTGACCGTGGTGCTCCGCAGCCCGGGCCAGGTCTGCACCCGCTCCCACAGCGCGCCGGGCGACCCGATGCCCGGTCCGGGCCCGGCCATCGCCTCGATGTGCGCCTGGGCGCTCTCCCACTCGGCGTAGTTGAGGACCCGGGTGCCGTCGGTGCTGAGGTGGAAGTGGGCGCCGATGCCGCCCGGATGCGGGTGCGGGTCGTGCTCCAGCGCCTCGAGGACCGCGTCGACCCAGGCGCGCTGCCGCCGCGGGTCGGGCCCCTCGAACTCGATGTCGACGATCACGACGCAGCCCGGGACGCGCCCGTCCCGGCGGCCGCCGCGGTAGCGGCGGTACCGGCCGAGCCCGAGCCGCTCGATCCCCGGCACCGCGGTGTCGATCTCGTCGATGCGCTCCTGCCGCCGCGTCTTCACGAAGGCCTCGTAGGCCTCCTCGTCCGTCCACTGCGAGTAGTGCAGCAGGGTGGTGGCGTCATGGCCGGTGTAGAGGTGGTACGACAGCAGGCCGTCGGCCGGCCACGGCCGCCGCTCCCAGGCGGCGGCCACGGCCTCCACCGTCTGCCGCTGGCGCAGCGGCGTGCCCACGCGCCAGGTGCTGAAGAAGGGAGCCCCCACCCGGGGGTCGGCGAGGTCCGGGTGGGCGTCGGTACGACGGGTCATGCCGTCCTCCAGGGATCGTGGTGGGCGACCGGTGCGACGACCGGTACCGCAACCGGTGCGGCGCAGAATGGCGACCGGTGCGGCGCCGGGTGGCGACCGGTGCGTGCACTCACCACCCTTCAACTTCAACCAAGATTGAAGTCAAGTCCGTACCGGCCCCCCGGTCACCGGTTCCCGGCCGCGGGCACGGCGAGGGGGTGCGGGGAGAAGATCCCCGCACCCCCTGACCTGTTCGCGCCGACCTGTTCGCGCCGACCCGTTCGCGCCGATCCGCCCTCGGCGCCGTCCTACCGTCCCTCGTGCCGGCGCATCCACATCTCCGCCGCCACCACGGCCGCCGCTCCGGCCGCACCGGCGGCCAGCATCGGGCGGGAGGAGGGACGGCGCAGCTCGGACTGGACGGCCTGCCCGGCGTGGACGGCGCTGCTGCGCAGTTGCACCGTCATGGCGCCGGCCTTGTCCCGCAGATCCGCGGCCCGGGCCCGGGCCCGGCCCTTCACATCGGCCTTGGCCGCCAGTTGCTCGACGGTGTCGCCGAGCTGGTGCCTGGTCTGCTCGATCTGGCGGCGCAGTTCGTCGGGGCCCTTGGCCCCGCCGGCCTTGGCCCCGCCGGCCTCGGGGGGCGTGCCCCCGCTCGTCGCGTCCGTCATCGGTGGTGAGCCCTTTCCCTGATCTCTTCGACATCGGCCTTGACGCTGCCGAGCGTCCGCTCGGGCTTGGGTGGCGTCGCGCGGCGCAGCTGAGCCCGGCCGGCGGCGGCCAGAATGGCCGCGATCACGAACAGCACGGCCGTCACGATCAGCACCGCGGCCCACACGGGCAGCGCCAGCGAGAGGGCGGCGGCCGCCGCGGCGGACAGGCCGAAGAGACCGATGTAGGCGATCGCGCCGGCCGCGCCGAGCAGCCCGCCGCCGCGTCCCGCGCGCCGTCCCTTCTCGGTCAGCTCCTCCTTGGCCAGGGCCACTTCCTGCCGCACCAGCCGGGAGAGCTGTTCGGTGGCCCGTCCGACGAGCTCACCCACCGAGCGGTGCTCGTCGTGCACCGGTTTCGCATCCAGGGTCCCGGTCACGGTGTCCCGCCTCCTCTCGTCCACGGAAACACCCGGGTACCCCGCACCGGCCGCCCGCTATCCCTGCTCTCCGGGCTCCTCCCGCTCCGCGCGCCGCCCCTGCTCCCCGGCCGCCGCGCCGGGCCCCTGGCCGCGTCGGCCGAGCCGGGCCAACTGACTCTGCAACCAGTCGAGGCGGGCCTGCAGCAGCGCGGCCTCCGCGACGAGTTCGGGCACCCCGAGCCCCTCGGGCAGACCCGGACCCGCGGCGGCTCCCGGTGCCGTGCCCTCGCGGGCCACCACCCGCAGCCCCTCACCGGCCAGCCGGGCGAAACCGGCGAGCGTGACGGACCTGCGGCCGCGCACGCAGCCCGCGCACGCGGCGGACAGGGCGAGCCAGCCGGGTCGGCCCCAGCCCGCGTCGGCGAGGGCCGCGGCGGGGGCACCGCAGGCGCAGGGGCCGACGACGGCGGTGCGCACCCGCTGACGGGCGGAGCGGAAGCCGCGTTCGAAGCGCAGGTAGGCGCCGAGGACGGACACCTCCAGCAGGACGGCGTACCGGTGCTCGGCCGTGGTGAGCAGCGCCTCGGCCGCCGCCCGGTCGTGCACGCTGTGGAAGCCGCAGTCGCACAGGCGGGCGGGCGGCCGGTGGCGCCGGCCGTAGACGCAGGACGCCTCGGCGAGCACGCCGTACGGCAGCGTGCCGCCCAGCGACACGCCGACGAACCCGGCCCGGGTGCCGTCCTGGGACAGCACCGGGTGGGCGATCTTGTAACCGGTCGGCGGCTGCGCCGGGCGTTCCGCCGGCAGCCGCAGCCTCATCGTGCGGCCGGGACCTCTTCGGGCACGGCCACCTCGGGCTCGCGCGCCTCGACGGGCTGGTCGCCCTCCTCCTCGTACGCCCGCGGCTGCTCCTCAGCGACTCCGGTGGCCAGTGCCTTGCCGAGCTTCATGGCGCCTCCCTCGGGGCGGTTCGGTGACCGTTCTGCCATGGTGACCCACCGAGGGGGGATTTGGCATCAGCGCCTCGACCGCCTTGCCGCCGCCCCTCCACGAAACCATCAGCAACGCTGAACAGTAATCCGCAGAATATTTAAGTAGACCTTCCATCTCATCACATCCGAAACTGCCCTCCATGACGACGACACCCGCCGCCTCCCCGCCCTTCGGCCGCGTGCTGTGCGCGATGGTCACCCCGTTCACCGCCTCCGGCGCGCTGGACCTGGACGGCGCCCGGCGGCTCGCCGCCCACCTGGTCGCCGAGGGCTGCGAGGGCCTGGTCCTGTCCGGCACCACGGGCGAGGCGCCCACCACGTCGGACGCGGAGAAGTCCGCGCTCGTCGAGGCCGTCCGCGAGGCGGTCGGCGACCGGGCCGCGCTGCTGGCGGGCGTCGGCACCTTCGACACCCCGCACACCGTGCAACTGGCCCGCGCGGCCGAGAAGGCGGGCGCGGACGGCCTGCTGGTGGTCGCGCCGTACTACAGCAGGCCCCCGCAGGACGCGATCGAGGCGCACTTCCGTCAGGTCGCCGACGGCTGCGGACTGCCCCTGCTCCTCTACGACATCCCCGCCCGCACCGGCGTCCGCATCGAGCCGGAGACCGTGCTCCGCCTCGCCGGGCACCCGCGGATCGTCGGCGTCAAGGACTGCTCCCACGACTTCCTCGGCGCACAGCAGGTCCTCGCCCGCACCGGCCTCGCGTACTACGCGGGCTGCGACGAGCACAACCTCGCCCTGTACGCGGTCGGCGGCGCCGGCTGCGTCAGCACGGTCGCGAACGCCGCGCCCCGCCACGTCCGCGCCGTCCTGGACGCCTTCGACGCGGGCGACACCGCGGGGGCCGCCCGCGCCCAGCAGCGCCTGACCCCGCTCATCGAGGCGATGATGGCCTCCGGCCTGCCCGGCACGGTCACCGCCAAGGCCCTCCTGACCGCCCTCGCCCTGCCCGCCGGCCCGGTCCGCCCGCCCCTGCGCCCGGCCGGCCCCGGGACCGTCCGCACCTTGCTGACGGAGTACGAACGCCTCTTGGCGCACTCCTGAGCGGCCCCGCGCGTCCTCCCACCCACCGGCGGCAGGTACGACGACGTGCCGCTGCGACTCGGTCCTGTACGGGAGTTATACGGGTCCGGGTCCGTATCCCGTCCGCGCGCCGCGGTGTTGGTCATGGTCCCGGCGGCGTGCGGGGTGGCCGCGGCCGCCGTGGGCGCAGGCGGGTTCATGGCGTCGGGACGGGAGGGCGTGAGGACATGAGTGAGGTGCGGGACAAGCGGATCGCTCGTACGGCGAAAGACAGGAAGGACAGGGAGGAGGTCGACCTGCCCGGCGCCTGGACGGCCTACGGCAGGCTGCTGCAGCACCTGCGCAAGCGGGCCGGGCTCAACCAGCAGCAGCTCGGCGACGCCATCGGCTACTCGATGGAACAGGTCGCCTCGGTGGAACAGGGCCGACGGCCGGCGAAGGCGGCGTTCACGACGGCGGCGGACCGGGTGCTGGAGGCGCGAGGCGTCCTCGAAGTCCTCCAGGACGAGGTGGACCGGGCCAAACTCCCACGCTTCTTCCGCAACTTCGCGCTCATCGAGTCCGAGGTGGTGAGCCGCTTCTCCTACGACCCGCTGCTGGTGCCGGGCCTGTTGCAGACCGAGGCGTACGCACGGGCCGTGTTCGCCGGGCACTGCCCACCGCTGAGCGAGGAGATCGCCGACCAGCACACGGAGGCCCGGCTGAACCGGCAGAAGCTGCTGACGCGGGTGCCGATGGCGGAGCTGTCGTTCATCATCGGGGAGGAGGCGCTGCGCGATCCGATGGGCGGCCCGGAGGTGATGCGCGAGCAGTGGCAACGGCTGCTTGAAGTCAGCGCGTTGCGGAACGTCGAAGTTCAGATCATGCCTGCCGGGCGTGGATTTCACCCCGGCAAGAACGGTCCGTTCGTGGTGGTGGAGTCGAAGGAGCATCGGCTCCTCGGATACTTCGAGTCCCAAGGCGTCGGGTGCGTCGTCCAGGATCCCGCCGATGTCAGCGCGTTCGCCCTGCGCTATGGCAAGCTGCGATCGCAGGCACTGAACGTCGAGGAGTCCGCGCGGCTCATCGAACGGCTGGTGGGAGGGGCATGAACGTGGAGCAGGTGACCGGGAACGGGGACGGACTGCACTGGTTCAAGAGCAGCTACAGCGGTTCGGACGGCGGCGACTGCCTGGAGGTGGCCGTCGGCCGAGACACCGTGTACGTCCGGGACTCCAAGGCAGCCGGCGACGGACCGGTACTACGGATCCGCCGGGACGGGTGGACAGCGCTCGTGGCACTCGCGGCGAAGAGCACAGACCAGGACTTCTGAAGAGGCCAGGACTTCTGAGCGGAACAACGGGCTTGCGCACGTCGCTTGAGGTGACGCGCGTAAGCCCGTTGTCATGTGGGAGGGGCGTGAGCATGGAGCAGGCGACCGGGAACGGGGACGGACTGCACTGGTTCAAGAGCAGCTACAGCGGGTCGGACGGCGGCGACTGCCTGGAGGTGGCCGCCGGCCGGGACACCGTGTACGTCCGGGACTCCAAGGCAGCCGGCGACGGACCGGTACTACGGATCCGCCGGAACGAGTGGGCGGCACTCGTGGCACTCGCGGCGAAGAGCACAGGCCAGGACTTCTGAGCGGAACAACGGGCTTGCCCACGTCACTTGGAGTGACGCGAGTAAGCCCGTTGTCATGCCGTCGAGGAGGCGGCCGCACGTCGCGGCTGCCGGCGGTCAGTTGTGGCTGTGCAGGATGTCGTTCAGGCCGCCCCACTCCGCGTTGTTCGGGCGGGCCTCGACCGTGCCGGTGACCGAGTTGCGGCGGAAGAGGATGTGGGAGGCGCCGGAGAGTTCGCGGGCCTTGACGACCTGGCCGTCGGGCATGGTGACGCGGGTGCCGGCGGTGAGGTAGAGGCCGGCCTCGACCACGCAGTCGTCGCCGAGGGCGATGCCGATGCCGGCCTCCGCGCCGACCAGGGAGCGCCTGCCGATGGAGACGCGCTCCTTGCCGCCGCCGGACAGCGTGCCCATGGTGGAGGCGCCGCCGCCGATGTCGGAGCCGTCGCCGACGACGACGCCCTGGGAGATGCGGCCCTCGACCATGGACGTGCCGAGCGTGCCGGCGTTGAAGTTGACGAAGCCCTCGTGCATCACGGTGGTGCCCGCGGCGAGGTGGGCGCCCAGGCGCACCCGGTCGGCGTCGGCGATGCGCACGCCCGCCGGGGCGACGTAGTCGGTCATGCGCGGGAACTTGTCCACGCCGAAGACGGACAGGTGCAGCCCGCGGGCGCGGGCGCGCAGCCGTACCGCCTCCAGGGTGTCGACGGCGACCGGGCCCAGGGAGGTCCAGGCGACGTTGGCGAGCAGGCCGAAGATGCCGTCCAGGTTCTGCTCGTTCGGCTTCACCAGGCGGTGCGAGAGCAGGTGCAGGCGCAGGTAGGCGTCGTGCGTGTCGAGCGGCTTGTCGTCCAGCGAGCCGATGACCGTGCGGACGGCGACGACCTCCACGTCGCGCACCTCGTCCCGGCGCAGCGCCCCGGCGGCGTCCTCACCCAGCAACTCCACGGCACGTTCGGCGGACAGCCGCTCGGTGCCGGCGGGGCCGGGCTCGTCGCTGAGCGCGGGCGCGGGGAACCAGGTGTCGAGAACGGTGCCGTCGGCGGCGATCGTGGCGAGACCGGCGGCCACGGCGCCGGTGGTGCGGGGTGCAGTCGTGTCGCTCATGAGGGAAACCTAACGTGGCCGGGCCCGCGCGGGCGAACCGGTCCCGGGGCGTCTCAGGTACCGGGCGCGGCCGCGGCGACGACCGGTCCGCGGGCGGCTCCGAGTCCGCGGGCGGCGCGGCGGGGTCCCCGCGCCGGATCCGGCGCCGGCAGCGGTGGGTGCGTCAGTGTGCGCCGCCGAGGTTCAGCACCACCACCCCGAGGATGATCAGCGCGATGCCGAGGGCCTTCAGGGTGGTCATGCCCTCACCCAGGAACAGGATGCCGATGGTGGCGATCGCGGCGGTGCCGACGCCGGACCAGATGGCGTACGCCGTACCGACCGGCACCGTCTTCAGGGTCTGCGCGAGCAGCGCGAAGGACACCAGGTATCCGAGGGCGGTCACCAGCGCCGGCACCGGCCTGCTGAACCCGTCGCTGTACTTCATCGCGGTCGTCGCGGTCACCTCGGCGGCGATGGCCCCGGTCAGCAGCAGGTATCCCATGCGTACGAGCGTACGCATCGTGCCCAACGGGCCGGTCGGGCCGGGCGGGCCGGGCGGGCCGGGCGGGCCGGGCGGGCCGGGCGGGCACGGTCTTCCAGCCGGAGGGCGGGCCGGTGGCGGGCGCAGAAAGGGGAAGCGGCCCCGGCAGTCGGCCGGGGCCGCCCCTCGGTCGTACGCGGTCGTCCCGCGGACCCTCAGACGTTGAACTCCGACGTTGAACTCAGACGTTGAACCCGAGCGCCCGCAGCTGCTCGCGCCCCTCGTCGGTGATCTTGTCGGGGCCCCACGGCGGCATCCAGACCCAGTTGATGCGCAGCTCCTTGACGAGGCCGTCGGTGGCGGCGCGGGCCTGGTCCTCGATGACGTCGGTGAGGGGGCAGGCCGCCGACGTGAGGGTCATGTCGACGGTGGCGATGTTCGCCTCCTCGTCGATGTGGATGCCGTAGATCAGGCCGAGGTTGACGACGTCGATGCCCAGCTCGGGGTCGACCACGTCCATCAGGGCCTCGCGGAGTTCGTCCTCCGAGACCGGCTTCGTCTCAGTCGTTTCGGTCATGCCGTCTTCCTTTCGGCGTCGGCTCCGCCCAGCGCCTGGGCCGTCGCGTCCTTCCAGGCCATCCAGCTCAGCAGGGCGCACTTCACCCGGGCCGGGTACTTGGACACCCCGGCGAACGCGACCGCGTCCTGCAGGATGTCCTCCATCGCGTCGTCGGGCTCGACCTGTCCCTTGGACTGCATCAGCTCCAGGAAGGTCTCCTGGATCTTCTGCGCCTCGGCGAGGTCCTTGCCGACCAGCAGCTCGTTGAGGACGGAGGCGCTGGCCTGGCTGATGGAGCAGCCCTGGCCCTCGTAGGAGACGTCCCTGATGGTCGTGCCGTCGTACTTCACGCGCAGCGTGATCTCGTCGCCGCACGTGGGGTTCACGTGGTGGACCTCGGCGTCGCCGTCCCGCAAGCCCCGCCCGTGCGGGTTCTTGTAGTGGTCCAGGATGACTTCCTGGTACATGGAGTCCAGCTTCATGCGGTCGCTCGTCCCATCAGCCGAAGAAGTTCCGTACGTGCTCCAGGCCGTCCACCAGGGCGTCGATATCGGCCGGCGTGGAATACAGATAGAACGACGCTCGCGTGGTCGCAGGAATTCCGTACCGCAGGCAGACGGGTCGGGCGCAGTGGTGGCCGACGCGGACCGCGATGCCCTGCTCGTCGAGGACCTGGCCCACGTCGTGCGGGTGGATGTCGCCGAGGGTGAAGGAGATCGCCGCACCCCGGTCCTCGGCCGTGGCGGGGCCGATGATCCGCAGGTCGGGTACCTCGCTGAGCCTCTTGACCGCGTACTCGGTGAGCGCGTGCTCGTGGGCCTGGACGCGGTCCATGCCGATCGCGCTGAGGTAGTCGATCGCCGCGCCGAGGCCGACCGCCTGGGCGATCGGCGGGGTGCCCGCCTCGAACTTGTGCGGGGCGGGGGCGTACGTCGAGGAGTGCATCGACACCGTCTCGATCATCTCGCCGCCGCCGAGGAACGGGGGCAGGTCCTCCAGCAGTTCCTGGCGGCCCCACAGCACGCCGATGCCGGTCGGGCCGCACATCTTGTGGCCGGTGAAGGCCACGAAGTCGGCCTGCAGGGCCTGCACGTCCAGCGGCATGTGCGGCGCGGCCTGGGAGGCGTCGACGCAGACGAGGGCGCCGACCTCCTGGGCGCGGCGGACGATCGCCTCGACCGGGTTGACCGTGCCGAGGATGTTGGAGACCAGCACGAAGGAGACGATCTTCGTCTTCTCGGTGATGACCTCGTCGATAGTGGACAGGTCGAGGCGGCCGTCGTCGGTGAGGCCGAACCACTTCAGCTTCGCGCCCGTGCGCTGCGCGAGCAGCTGCCACGGCACGATGTTGGAGTGGTGCTCCATCTCCGTGATGACGATCTCGGTCTCGGCGTCCACCCGGTAGGGCTCGTCGGCCCAGCCGAGCATGTTGGCCACGAGGTTGAGCGACTCGGAGGCGTTCTTGGTGAAGATCACCTCGTCGCGGCTGGGCGCGTTGATGAACGCGGCGACCTTGTCGCGTGCGCCCTCGTACAGCGCCGTGGCCTCCTCGGCGAGCACGTGCACACCGCGGTGGACATTGGCGTTGTGCTGCTCGTAGTACTCGTCCAGGACGTCGATCACCTGGCGCGGAGTCTGCGAGGTCGCCGCGTTGTCGAGGTAGACGAGTCGCTTCCCGTCGTGGACCAGGCGGTCCAGGATCGGGAAGTCCTTGCGGATCGCCTCGGTGTCGAGGAGGCCCGGCAGCTGTGTCACGCGGATGCGCCACCCTTCACATATGCCTCGTAGCCCTCGTTCTCCAGCTTGTCCGCGAGTTCCGGGCCGCCGGACTCGACGATGCGGCCGCCGGCGAAGACGTGGACGTGGTCGGGCTTGATGTAACGGAGGATGCGGGTGTAGTGGGTGATCAGCAGGGTGCCGACCTCACCGGTCTCGCGGACCCGGTTGACGCCCTCGGACACGACCCGCAGCGCGTCGACGTCGAGGCCGGAGTCGGTCTCGTCGAGGATCGCGATCCTCGGCTTGAGCAGCTCGAGCTGGAGGATCTCGTGCCGCTTCTTCTCACCGCCGGAGAAGCCCTCGTTGACGTTGCGCTCGGCGAAGGAGGGGTCCATGTGGAGGCGCTCCATGGCCTCGCGGACCTCCTTGACCCAGGTGCGCAGTTTGGGGGCCTCGCCGCGCACGGCGGTGGCGGCGGTGCGCAGGAAGTTGGAGACGGAGACGCCGGGGACCTCGACCGGGTACTGCATCGCCAGGAACAGGCCCGCGCGGGCGCGCTCGTCGACGGACATCGCCAGGACGTCCTCGCCGTCCAGGGTGACGGTGCCCCCGGTGACCGTGTACTTCGGGTGGCCCGCGAGGGAGTAGGCGAGGGTCGACTTGCCCGAGCCGTTGGGGCCCATGATGGCGTGCGTCTCGCCCTGCTTCACGGTGAGGTCGACGCCCTTGAGGATCTCCTTCGTGGCGTTGTCGGCCTCGACGGTGACGTGCAGGTCTCGGATTTCAAGCGTTGCCATGGGTGCCTCAGGACTCCTGGGTGAGGGAGACGAGCACGTCGTCCCCTTCGATCTTTACGGGGTACACGGGGACGGGGCGCGTCGCCGGAAGGGCGTCGGGCTTCCCGGAACGGAGGTCGAAGCGCGAGCCGTGCAGCCAGCACTCGATGTGGCAGTCGTCGACCTCGCCCTCCGACAGCGAGACGTTCGCGTGCGAGCAGATGTCGTGGATCGCGAACACCTCGCCCTCGGTCTGCACGATCGAGACGGGCGTGCCGTCGAGCTCCACCCGCTTCGGGGTGTCCTCCTCCAGCTCGCTCAGCCGACAGGCGCGTACGTAGGTCATGCGACCGACGCCTCCAGCTCCTGCTCGATCTTGGCGATCAGGCGCTCCTCGATGTCCTCGACGCCGATCTGCTGGACCAGCTCGGCGAAGAAGCCGCGCACGACCAGGCGGCGCGCCTCGTGCTCCGGGATGCCGCGGGCCATCAGGTAGAAGAGCTGCTCGTCGTCGAAGCGGCCGGTGGCGGAGGCGTGCCCGGCGCCGACGATCTCGCCGGTCTCGATCTCCAGGTTGGGGACCGAGTCGACGCGGGCGCCGTCGGTGAGCACCAGGTTGCGGTTCATCTCGTAGGTGTCGGTGCCCTCGGCCCTGGCCTCGATGAGCACGTCGCCGATCCACACCGCGTGCGCCTCGTCGCCCTGCAGGGCGCCCTTGTAGACGACGTTGGACTTGCAGTGCGGGACGTTGTGGTCGACGAAGAGGCGGTGCTCCTGGTGCTGGCCGGCGTCGGTGAAGTACAGGCCGATCAGTTCGGCCTCGCCGCCGGGGCCGGTGTAGGTCACGCGCGGGTGGAGGCGGACCAGGTCGCCGCCGAAGGTGACGACGACGGACTTGAAGGAGGCGTCGCGGCCGACGAGCGCGTTGTGCTGGGCGGCGTGGACGGCCTGGTCGTCCCAGTCCTGCACGGAGACGACGGTCAGCTTGGCGCCGTCGCCCAGAATGTAGTCGACGTTGGCGGCGAGCACCGCGTCACCGGTGTGGTCGATGACGACGACGGCCTCGGCGAAGTCGCCCAGCTCGATCACCTGGTGGCCGAAGGCGACCCCGCCCTGGCCGTGCACGGCGATGCGGATCGGCTCGCTCAGCACCGTCTCCTTCGGGACGGTGACGACCGAGGCCTTCTCGAAGGACGAGTACGCCTGGGCGGCGACCCGGTCCACCGGGGTGCCGGCCCGGCCGAGCCGCGCGTCGTCGCGGCCGACGGTCTCGACGACGGCGCCCTCGGGGGCCTCGACGGTGACCTTGACGCCCTCACCGGTGGCGACCGCGGTGCCGTCGTGCAGGCCGCGCAGGCGCTCCAGCGGGGTGAACCGCCACTCCTCCTCCCGGCCGTGCGGAACGGGGAAGTCCGCCACGTCGAAGGAGGGCGGCGCGCTCATGCGCGTGGCGACGGTGGACTTGGCCTCCGCCGCCACCGCGATCGCGCCGGAGGTCGTCGACCCCACGGGGATGTTCTCAGCCATGGCTGTCGTGATGCTCGCTTTCTGACGTATGCGATCGTCGCATGGTGCGATCGTCGGCCCGCCGGGGTGGCGGGCCGTTGCTGCTGCGGCGGCGGGTCAGCCGACCGCGCCCTCCATCTGCAGCTCGATCAGCCGGTTGAGCTCGAGGGCGTACTCCATGGGCAGCTCCTTGGCGATCGGCTCGACGAAGCCGCGCACGATCATCGCCATCGCCTCGTCCTCCGCCAGGCCCCGGCTCATCAGGTAGAAGAGCTGGTCCTCGGAGACCTTGGAGACGGTCGCCTCGTGGCCCATGGACACGTCGTCCTCGCGGACGTCGACGTACGGGTAGGTGTCCGACCGGGAGACGGTGTCGACCAGCAGCGCGTCGCACAGCACGTTGGACTTCGAGCCGTGGGCGCCCTCGCCGATCTCGATCAGACCGCGGTAGGAGGTCCGGCCGCCGCCGCGCGCCACCGACTTGGAGACGATGTTGGACGACGTGTTCGGCGCCATGTGGACCATCTTGGCGCCCGCGTCCTGGTGCTGGCCCTCGCCGGCGAAGGCGATGGACAGGGTCTCGCCCTTGGCGTGCTCGCCCATCAGGTAGACGGCCGGGTACTTCATCGTCACCTTGGAGCCGATGTTGCCGTCGATCCACTCCATGGTGGCGCCCTCGTAGGCGACGGCGCGCTTGGTGACCAGGTTGTAGACGTTGTTCGACCAGTTCTGGATGGTCGTGTAGCGGCAGCGGGCGTTCTTCTTGACGATGATCTCGACGACCGCGGAGTGCAGCGAGTCCGACTTGTAGATCGGCGCGGTGCAGCCCTCGACGTAGTGCACGTAGGCGCCCTCGTCGACGATGATCAGGGTCCGCTCGAACTGGCCCATGTTCTCCGTGTTGATGCGGAAGTAGGCCTGGAGCGGAATCTCCACGTGCACGCCCGGCGGGACGTAGATGAAGGAGCCGCCGGACCACACCGCGGTGTTCAGCGCGGCGAACTTGTTGTCACCGGCGGGGATGACGGTGCCGAAGTACTCCTTGAAGAGGTCCGGGTGCTCCTTCAGCGCCGTGTCGGTGTCCAGGAAGATGACGCCCTGCTGCTCCAGGTCCTCGCGGATCTGGTGGTAGACGACCTCCGACTCGTACTGCGCGGCGACACCGGCGACCAGGCGCTTCTTCTCCGCCTCCGGGATGCCGAGCTTGTCGTAGGTGTTCCTGATGTCCTCGGGCAGGTCCTCCCAGGACTCCGCCTGCTTCTCCGTGGAGCGCACGAAGTACTTGATGTTGTCGAAGTCGATGCCCGAGAGGTCCGAGCCCCAGTTGGGCAGCGGCTTCTTCTCGAACAGCCGCAGGCCCTTCAGGCGCAGCTTGGTCATCCACTCCGGCTCGTTCTTCTTCGCGGAGATGTCCCGGACGACGTCCTCGTCCAGGCCGCGCCGCGCCGACGCACCGGCCACATCCCGGTCGGCCCAGCCGTACTCGTACTTGCCCAGGCCCTCGAGTTCGGGGTGGGCAGTCTCCGTGGGGAGCGTCATGCGGGGTTCCTCCCGGCCGTGCTTGCAGATGCGTTCTGAGTGTTCTGGGAAGTCGTGTTCTTGGAAATCCCGAGCCCGGCCGCCTTCGGGATGAAGGTGGTGCAGACACCGTCGCCGTGGGCGATGGTGGCCAGGCGCTGCACATGCGTACCGAGCAGCTCGGCGAAAAATTCCGTCTCCGCCTCGCACAGCTGCGGGAACTGCTCGGCGACATGGGCGACCGGGCAGTGGTGCTGGCACAACTGCTCGCCGACCGGCGCGCTGCGCGCGGTGGCAGCGTACCCGTCCGCGCTCAGGGCCTTGGCCAGCGCTTCGGTCCGCTCTTCGGGGGCGGCGGCCTCGACCGCCTTGCGGTACGTCCGGGCCTGCGCGGCGATGCGGGCGCGCGCGAAGGCGGCGACGGCCTCGCTGCCGCCCTCCCGCTGCGCGATCCAGCGCAGCGCGTCCACGGCGAGCTGGTCGTACGACTGGTAGAAGGCGTCGCGTCCGCAGTCCGTCAGGGCGAAGACCTTGGCGGGGCGCCCGCGCGTACGCGCGCCATAGACACGGCGCTCGCGGGCCTCCACCACGCCGTCGGCGACCAGGGCATCCAGGTGGCGCCGCACGGCCGCCTGGGTCAGGCCCAGCCGGCCGGCGAGTTCGGCGACGGTTGAGGGGCCGTGGTCCAGGATGGACCGCGCGACCCGGTTGCGCGTGGAGCGCTCCCCGGTCGCGAGTTCCTCCTGCGGGGCCCCCGCGGGGGTCTCCCGAGCCTCGCCGACGTTTTTCACAACGCCATTGTTGCGTAATTCCCGAGAGCAAGACAAGCGCCGTCCGGACGGCCCACCGGTGCCCTGCGTCACTTAGGCATGCCTAAGGCGACCTGCGGGAACGATCTCCGGCCGGTTCCGGCCGCCCAATCCGGTGGCGCGTCCCCGGCCTCCATCCGGTGGCGCGTCCCCGCCCGGCTCCGCGACACTCCGCCCATGCCCGCACCGCCCGCTCCCCTCCCGACCGGCCCGCTCGTCACCCGCGACTCGCTCGCCGCCGAGCTGGGCGCCCTCGGCGTCGAGTCCGGCGAGACCCTCCTCGTCCACTCCTCGCTCAGCTCCCTCGGCTGGGTCTGCGGCGGCGCCGTCGCCGTCGTCCAGGGCCTGCTCGACGCCCTCGGCCCCGGCGGCACCCTCGTCGTCCCCACCCAGACCGGCGACCTGTCCGACCCGGCGCTGTGGAACAACCCGCCGGTGCCCGAGGAGTGGTGGCCGGCGATCCGGGCCGCCATGCCCGCCTACGACCCGCGCATCACCCCCAGCCACGGCGTCGGCGTGATCCCCGAGACCGTCCGCACCTGGCCCGGCGCCCTGCGCAGCGCCCACCCTCCCCCAAGCTCTCGGCTTCGCTCGAGCAGGGGGGACCCCCACCCTCTTTCGCCGCCCTCGGCCCGCGCGCCGCGGAGATCACCGACGGGCACGCCCACAACTGCCGCCTCGGCGAGCGCAGTCCGCTGGCCCGACTGGAGCGGCTCGGCGCCCGCGTGCTGCTGCTCGGCGTCGGCTACGCCTCCTGCACGAGCTTCCACCTCGCCGAGTACCGCATACCCGCCCCGCTGGTCCGGGTGGGCCGCCCCGGACCCGACGGCTGGGAGGTGGTGACCGAGGTGTCCATCACCGCCGACCGGTTCGACGAACTGGGCCACGACTTCGAACGGGACCGTCCCGTCGTACGCGGCACGGTGGGCGCGGCCGAGGCGCGGCTGTTCCCCGTCGCGGACGCGGTGGCCTACGCCGAGCGGTGGCTCGCGGTGCACCGGCCCCGCGAGGAGGAGTTCCCGCACCCGCCCGCCTGACCGCACGGGCGCGCACCTAGACTCGGGAGTCATGCGAAGTGAGCCCGTGGTCCAGGTCCAGGCCCTGGTGAAGCGGTACGGCGCGAAGACCGCGGTGAACGGCCTCGACCTGGTGGCCCGCCCGGGCGTGACCGCCGTCCTCGGCCCCAACGGCGCGGGCAAGACCACCACGGTCGAGACCTGCGAGGGATACCGCACCCCCGACTCCGGCACGGTGCGCGTGCTCGGCCTCGACCCGGTCCGCCAGTCCGCCGAACTGCGGCCCCGCATCGGCGTCATGCTCCAGTCCGGCGGCGTCTACTCCGGCGCCCGCGCCGAGGAGATGCTGCGCCACGTGGCCGGACTCCACGCGCACCCGCTCGACGTCGACGCGCTGATCGAACGCCTCGGCCTGGGCAGCTGCGGCCGCACCCCCTACCGGCGCCTGTCCGGCGGCCAGCAGCAGCGGCTCGCGCTCGCCATGGCCGTCGTCGGCCGGCCCGAACTGGTCTTCCTCGACGAGCCGACCGCCGGCCTCGACCCGCAGGCCCGCCGCGCCACCTGGGACCTCGTGCGGGACCTGCGCGCGGACGGCGTCTCCGTGATCCTCACCACCCACTACATGGACGAGGCCGAGGAACTCGCCGACGACGTCGCCGTCATCGACGAGGGCCGCGTCATCGCCCAGGGCTCCCCCGAGGAGCTGTGCCGCGGCGGCGCCGAGAACACGCTGCGCTTCACCGGGCGCCCCGGCCTCGACGTGGGCTCCCTGCTCAAGGCTCTGCCCGCCGACTGCACGGCCGCCGAGCTCACCCCGGGCGCCTACCGCGTCGTCGCCGCCAAGGTCGACCCCCAGCTGCTCGCCACCGTGACGTCCTGGTGCGCCCAGCACGGCGTGATGCCGGACAGGATCTCCGTCGAGCGGCACACCCTCGAAGACGTCTTCTTGGAGTTGACGGGTAAGGAGCTGCGTTCGTGACCGCCACCGGCCTGTACACCCCCCGCCCCGGTGCGGCCCCGCTCCCCCGCATGATCGCGGCGCAGGCGGTGCTGGAGACGAAGATGCTGCTGCGCAACGGCGAGCAGCTGCTGCTGACGGTGGTCATCCCCACGCTGCTGCTGGTGCTGTTCAGCTCGGTCGACATCGTCGACACCGGTGCCGGCCGGGCCGTCGACTTCCTCGCCCCCGGCGTCCTCGCCCTCGCGGTGATGTCGACGGCGTTCACCGGGCAGGCCATCGCCACCGGCTTCGAGCGTCGCTACGGCGTGCTCAAGCGGCTGGCGTCCTCGCCGCTGCCCCGCTGGGGCCTGATGACCGCCAAGACGGCGTCCGTGCTGGTCACCGAGGTGCTCCAGGTGATCCTGCTCACCGTCGTCGCCCTCGCGCTGGGCTGGTCGCCGCACGGCAACCCGCTCGCCGTGCTGCTCCTGCTGCTCCTGGGCACGGCCGCCTTCTCCGGGCTCGGCCTGCTCATGGCCGGCACGCTCAAGGCGGAGGCGACGCTGGCCGCCGCCAACCTGGTCTTCCTGCTGCTGCTCGTGGGCGGCGGGGTGATCGTGCCGCTGGAGAAGTTCCCCGGCGCCGCGCAGACCGTGCTGGGGCTGCTGCCCCTCTCCGCGCTGTCGGACGGCCTGCGGGACGTGCTGCGGCACGGGGCCGGGGTGCCGTGGGGCGACCTGGGGATCCTGGCGGTGTGGGCGGTCGTGGGCCTGGCGGCCGCGGGCCGGTTCTTCCGCTGGGAGTGAGCCGGGAGCGGCCCCCAGGCCGCTGGGCGGACCCTCGTGAACGCGTGCACAAGCCCCCTGCCTACCATGGGGGCGTGCCAAAGCTGACCCGCGCCGACGTCGTCTCCGCGTTGCGCAACCCGCTCGCCCTCGTCGCCGCGCGCTGGACCCCGGCCCCCCGGACGGTTCAGCGGGCGGCCCTCTCCGCGCTCGTCATGTCGGTGATCATCGTGGTCACCGGCGGCGCCGTACGGCTCACCGGTTCGGGCCTGGGCTGCCCGACCTGGCCCACCTGCACCGGCGACTCCCTCACCACCACCCGCGCGATGGGCGTCCACGGCGTCATCGAGTTCGGCAACCGCCTGCTGACGTACGTGCTGTGCGCCGCCGTGGGCTGGGCGATCGTCGCGGCGCGGGCGCGCAAGCCGTGGCGGCGCGACCTCACCCGGCTCGGCTGGGCGCAGTTCTGGATCGTGATGGGCAACGCGATCATCGGCGGCATCGTCGTCCTGGTCGGCCTCAACCCCTACACGGTCGCCGCGCACTTCCTGCTCTCCTCCGCCCTCATCGCCGTCGCCACGGTGATGTGGCAGCGCACCCGCGAGGGCGCCGGGGCGCCCCGGCCGCTGGTCGGCAAGGCGGTCCAGCAGCTGGTGTGGTGCCTGGTCGCGGCCGGTGGTCTGCTGCAGGTGGTGGGCACCGTCGTCACCGGCGCGGGCCCGCACGCGGGCGACTCCCGCGAGGTGGAGCGCATGCCGGTGGACTGGGAGACGGTCAGCAAGCTGCACGCCGTGCTCGCGTGGATCGTGGTGACGCTGACGTTCGCGCTGTGGTTCGTGCTGAGGGCGGTGGACGCGCCGAAGGGACCGCTGGACCGGACCCGGGAGCTGTTCCTGGTGCTGCTGGCCCAGGGCGTCCTGGGCTACGTCCAGTACTTCACGCACCTGCCCGAGACCCTGGTCGGCCTCCACATGCTCGGCGCCGCCGTGACGTGGATCTGGGTGCTCCGGGTCCTGTTGTCCCTGCGCGAGCGCCCCGACGGCGCCCCGGCCGTTCCCGCCCCGGCTGCCGCGGAGCGACTCGAGTCGGCTACCGGCTGACACCGGGGCGCGCCCCGCCGCGCGCCCGCGAGGGACCACGCGGAACCACGCGGCCCTCGACGGCACGGGTGCCCGGCCCCCGGGCTTTTCGGAAGAGAAGAAACAGGCCGCGCCCACGTGCGGCTCCGGCCGGACCGTGCGCGCCGCCGGTCACCTCCCGGCGGCGCCGCGCACCTCTGCGGGTTCCGGGCTCCGGCGGCTCGGCCGGCGCGGTGAGGCCGCCGGGCAGGCCCGTGCGGCAGGCCCGTGCCCTCCCGCGGCCTCGGCCGGCCCCTCACGGTCCTGACGGGCGGCCCGGACGCCGGGGTGTCGCCGCGGCGCATCCCGTACGACGATCCGACGGACGGCGGCCGAAGAACGGCACGGACGGCACGGACGGCACGAAGGGCGCCGTCAGCGGTCGCCGGCCCCGCCCAGCTGGATGCCGGCCATGCGCTTCCACTCGTACGGGCCGGTCTTCACCTTCGCCGCGAACTCGCCGTCGAAGCTCTCGTGCACGGTGATGCCCGCCTTCGCGACCGCCCGCTCGGCGACGCTGTACGAGGGCGCCACCACGTCGCCCCAACCGCCGTCCTCACCGACGAGCACGATGCGCGCGCCGCGCCGGCCGAGGTAGGACACCTGGCCCTCGGCGCCGCCGTGCGCCCGGGCGAAGGCGCTGATCCGCTTGGCGAGGCGGGCCGCCGTGCGCTCGGCCCTGGCGGTCTGCCCGGCGTCGGCGGCGGTCTCGTCAACCTGCTTGGTTTCTGCCATGACCTGGATGCTACCGGCGGGTAGATCAAACGGCGACGGGCGGGCCGCGTGGCTTTGACCACGCGGCCC
>NZ_BMWH01000039.1 GCF_014651135.1 Streptomyces echinoruber | reverse complement strand
CGAGGAAGCCTTCGGCGTCCGGCTGCGGGGAGGGCTGAAGGCCCTGTGGAGCCTGTGCGCGGGCGTACGCGACCAGCGGGGCGCCGAGTTCATGCTCGGCAACTGGGCGCTCATGACCCTCGACGACGCGATCGAACTGCACGGCCGCTACGTCCGGATGGGAAAGGACGCCTGGCAGCAGGGCTGGATTCCGGTGTGCGCGTTCAACGCCCACGACCAGGCCATCGGGCTCTGCCTGGACACCGACAGCGGACAGCTGTGGTACTGGGACCGGTACGGAGATCGCCATCCCGAATTCGAATCGCTGACCACCTACCTGGAGGAGATGGCGGACGCCCTCGACGTGCCGGACCTTGCCGGACCTCCAACACCGGGGTTGATCCGCGGCGCCCTGCGCTGGGGGCCCACCGGCGAGTCCGGGGACGGCTGGGAGCCGTTCACCGGCTGAACGACGGGCGGGAACGGCCACGACCGTTCCCGCCCGCGCAGCACGGGTCCACGGACTGCTACCCGATCTTCTTCCAGGCGCAGGTGGTGTTGGCGTTCGCGCAGTGCTCGAAGCCCGGGGTCCTGACGAAGAACCCGTCGTCGTCGAGCAGCCGCCACGGAGCCGGGTTGAGATTCTTGAACGCCCCCGTGTTCTGGGCGGTCGGAATCGAGGCGCGCCCGCATTTCTCCCACGAGGGTCCGGCCGTCGCGACACGGGTGTCGGCCAGCAGTCCGAACGACGTGCCTGTGCCCATCTTGTCGGCCGTCAGCTGCGCGCAGTCGTTGCCGGAGCCCACCTGGTTCGGGCCGCCGGGGAAGCCGCCGCTCTCGTGCGTGGAGGCCATGGCGTACTCGTCACAGGACAAGGCACCCAGGGAGGCGTCGGCCGGATGCGGGCTCCAACTGCTCGGACATATCTTGTCGCGACTGTCATTCGTGGTCCATGGCTGCCCGTCGCTCGGCCGCTTCACGGTGGTGTCCGGGCCCAGACGGTGCAGCAGGGAGTCCCACTTCTTCGAGCCGGGGTGGGAGGTCATCTTCTCCTGCATCAGCCAGTAGTAGGCGCCGGCGGCAGGGTAGAGGTTGGTGTCGACGGTGTAGATCGGCTTGAAGTACGGGAACGCGCAGCCGGGGGCGACTCCCTTGAGGATGTTGTCGCAGCGCGGTGCGAGTTCCCTGACACGGGTGTCACCGCTGGTGCCGAAGTCGGCGGTCGCCGACACGGTGGCGCTGGCGTCCACCGTGGCCCGGATGGACCAGCCGAGGTCGATGATCTCCTTGCCAGTGCCGCTCCAGGCCGTCTGGATGGTGCCCCAGCGCTCACCGAATGGGTTCGCCTGATCCGGCGTCCAGTGCGCGGTGGTCTCGTTCTGGTTGATGTCCCGCCACTTGATGGGGGAGGTGGAGCAGGCGTCGCAGTTGTTGGTGGCGTACCAGTTCAGGTTGACGCCCTCGAGAGCCTCGTCGATGTGCGTGGGGATCACGACGAGCTGCTGATCGAACTCGCCGAGGTCGCTGCCGCTGTCGCCCTTCTTGGTGTACAGCTTCATCTGTTGCTGCAGGTCGAAGGTGGCCGTGCCGAGGGAGGGCAGCTCCGGATCGGAGTCCAGGAAGATCAGCGTGGCACTGCCGATGTTCTTCAGGCAGGCCTCGGTGCGGTTCATGTAGTCCTTGCCGCTGTCCTTGGCGCCGCACCAGGAAACCAGGTCGTCGCCGAGGGGCGCGCGCAGGGACGGGGAGGACCGGTCGCTGTCCTCGGACGGCGGGTTGATCTCGATGCACAGCCTGCGGCCCTCGGTGTCGGCCGTGGAACAGTTCCGCTTCGGTCCTGCCCGGAGGCCGGCGGCGACGTTACCGGGATCGGTGCGCGTGATCGGGATGACGTCCTGCTTCGTCGAGTCGATCGTGGAAGACGCCTGCGGGGCGGGGAAGGTCACGTAGGGATCGATGCGGAAGTCGGCCCACGGCGACCAGGACGTCTCGTACAGGCCGCCGTCGTAGGCGGAGGTCCGGAACGTGTACGTCACACCGGGCTTCAGCTTGCCGTAGTCGACGGTGACCTGAGCGGTCTTGCCCGACGCCACGAAGTCGGAGACCAGGACGCCGTACGAGTTGGCGTCGGTGAGCTTGACCTGGTCCTTCGGATTCCCGTTCGCGTCGGTCGTCCACACCTCGAACGTCAGGTCGGCCTTGTCGCCGTCGGGATCGGTGACCGTGTTGCGCAGCACCACCCGCGAGGTGACCACGCTCCACACGCCGTCCTTCTTGGTGAACTGCGGGCCGGCCGACGGATTCTTGCCCGACACCGGGCGGCCCCCGGCAGCCGCCGTGTTCTCGGGCCCGGCCGCCGGCCGCGCCGAGGGTGCGGTACCGATTCCCGGACTCGGGTGGAAGTCGGCGGCGTACGACGTTCCGGCTCCGACCAGCAGGGCCAGTGCGGCACCGGCGGCCAGACGGCGCAACGCCGACAGTGGGTGTAAGCGTCTCAAGCTCGCTCCTCCTCGAACGTACGCATGTTCGAAGCGAGTCCAGCAGACGCCGTGTGCTGCGCATATGACAGAGGTCATGGTTTAACTGAGCTTGGCTGAAAGGGAGTTGATTCCAGAAAGACCCCAACTCACCTTCGATTCAGGCGTATGGCTCTCGCCGCATGCAGCCATGACCGCCACGCGCGCTCATCGGTCGGGCGGCGCGTCGACGTCCCGGGCCGACGGTGTCGCGAATGGTTGCTCGGGTGAAGCCCACCGGGGCTGCCGAGCGGCAGCGTCCTGCGCGCGGAAGGGGTTGGCGTACGGCCTCCTCTCCGCGCCTCGTGCGGCCTCACCTGGCGATTCGGCTTCACCGGACGTTCGCGACATGCGGTGAGCCAGCTCCGCTGCGAGGCTTCTCTCCCGGTGCGCGGCTCCGAGAGCAGCGCTTCGCGCCCGGACGGCTTCCGCGCGGAGGTGTCCGGCTCGCCGGGCATCCTGTTGCCGGGCGTGCTGAAGCAGGCTGCCGCGGTCTCGTCGAGAGGTTTCCGCCTCGACGAGCACGTCCTCGTGTTCCGGGAACGGTCCGGCCACCGCGGAAAGATGACGAAGACGCGTGCGCACCTCGTCGAGCCGGCGGTCCTGTTCGGCCAGGAGTCGGCGAAGAGCGCCGTGTTCCCGCTCCGCGCGGGCACGGTCCGGCCCGCGCAGCACGAGACGTCCGAAGCGGGAGGTCTCGTTCAGTTCCCGTTCGAGTTGCCGGACGCGCGCCCGCGTGCGGCGCCGTGCCTCGGCTGTCTCACCGAGCACCCGGTCGAGGCTTCTGACTTCTCGGATCGCCTCCGCTCGGGCGGCAAGCTCCTCATGGCGCCGCTTGAGGGCGAGGACGTTCGGGCCTGTGTCCGACGCGACCTGCTGCTCCGCCCGGTCCGCGTTCGCTTCGGCCTCCTCGGCCGCCCGCCGGGTCGCACGGGCCGCGACCGCCGCCTTCCTGAGGGCGTCGCGCAGCGCGTCCGTGCTGAGGTGCCGGTAGGGACGCACGCGTGCGCGGTCGCCTTCGGACGGGCCGGGTCCCGCCGGCTGCCCCTCTGAGGCGCGGCCCGTCCCGTACCCCTGCCCGCTCACCGACCGGGTGCCGGAGGTCTTGCGAACGGACAGGTCGGACACGATTCCGCGGGCCGGCGCGGGAACGGCGTGCAGCGGGAGCTCGGTGAGGATCATGCGTTCCTCGGTGCCGGTCTCGATCTCCCGTATGAGGCCGGCGACGGCACGGTCGAGCTGCTCCTGCTCGGTGCCCGGTTCGCCGGCGGCGGCCCGGTCAGCGTCGGTCTCGTAGACGGACAGCGGCAGGAAGAGGTGTGACTCCCTCTTGTCGCGGCTGAGCATGGTGTAGAGCGCGTTGGCCTGTGCGCCGGGGCCGTAGACGAGCGCCTCCTGCACGCTCAGGCCCTGCGACTTGTGGCCGGTGATCGCGTATCCGAGGCTGAGTCCACCCCGGGCGATGTAGTCGGCGTCGACCCACTCGGCGACCGTGCGGTGGCCGTCGGCGGTCCTCTCCCGCCACTCGACCAGGACGCGGCGCCGGTCGTCGACGGCGCGCACGATGCCGCGGCAGCCGTTCAGTACGTCCTCGTGCTCGCCGCGGGTGCGCCGGGACCGGTAGTCGTTGGTGCGCAGGAGGACCTGGTCCCCGACGGAGAGGACGAGCTCGCGGCCGCCGGCGAGCGCGTACGTGTGCTCCGGGCCCGTGAGGAAGCCGTCGGCCTTGCGCAGGGCGCGTGCGCCGAGGTTGAGTTCTTCGACGATCTCGTTCGTGGCCGCCAGCATGAGCAGCTGCTCCACGGCGTCGTGGTCGTCGGTGTAGGCGGCGCGCTTCTCGGCCCACACGGCGAGCATCGCGGCGAGCGTCGCGTCCTTGTCGGCGAAGGCGTGCACACGGCCGGTGGCGGCGAAGGTGCGAAGTGCCTCGGCGCGTCGGTCGTCGCGCCAGAGCTGCAGTGCGCGTCGCTCGACGGCGTCCTTCTGCCGGTGGTTCTCGGTGAGCACCAGGCCGCCGACGAGGCGGTGGACGGCCGCGAAGTGGCCGCCGACACCGGGCGAGTGCAGCTGTTCGGGGTCGCCGATGCCGACGACCTTGGTGCCCGTTTCGGCGGCGTGGGCGAGGAGCTCGGCGACATCGCGGTCGTCGCACATGGCCGCCTCGTCCAGGACCAGGACGTCCACGCCGGTCAGGCCGGGCCCGCCGGTGCGGATGCCGGTGAGCCAGGAGGCGACGGTGCGGGAGGGGATGCCGGCCTCGGCCTTGAGATTGGCGGCGGCGACGGCGGCCGTGCTCGCGCCCGCGACGACGAGCCCTTGCGCCTCCCATGCCTGCCGGGCCGCGTCCATGATCGTGGTCTTGCCGGCGCCGGCCACGCCGATGACGGCGTCGATGCCGTGCCCGGCGGTCAGCAGGCGCTCCAGGACGGCGCGCTGTTCGTCGGAGAACCGGAAGCCGGGGCCGTGCTGGGCCTCGACGGCGGACAGGGTCATCTCGACCGTGTCGCGGCCGACGACGGCGGCCCCTTCGTCGAGGCGCCGCCGGGTCTCGGTGACGATCAGGGTCTCGGCGGCGACGATGTCCGCGGTGGTGTACCGGTCGGCGTGGGAGAAGTGCTGCGGGCCCTTCGGGTTCAGTTTGACCGCATGCCCGGCGTGTCGCAGTACGGCTTCGGTGAGTTGCTCGGCTTCTTCCGCGTCGCCGACGCCGTACGGGAGGGCCTCCAGGACGGCGGCGATGGCGGCGGCGTGCGTGAACTCCTTGGAGTGGCTGGTCAGGCCGGTCTTCGGGTCGAAGACGATGCGGCACAGCTCGTCCAGGTCCGGGTTCCGGTCCTGCGGAGCGCTGTGGATCGCCGCCGCGGTGATGGCCTCCGGGTCGTCGCCGGCGGCACGTCCCTCGGCCTGCCAGTACCCGCGCAGCACGTCGTCCGCGGCGGCCGCCGCCTCGCCGTTCTTGGCCGCCTTCGAGGCGACCGAGGCGGCGGTGCGCTCGCGCAGGGTGGCGCTGTCGTAGTCGATGCCCAGCCAGTTCAGCAGTTCGCGGACCTGGTCGTCCCGCTTGCTGAACAGCCTGATCGTGGCCTCGGGGATCGCCGCGATCTCCCATGCGCCCGTGCGCTCGTCGCGGCGGAAGCCTATGCCGTAGCGGTCGGTGAGCTCCCGGCGGATGCGGGCGTTCATCAGGGCCTGCGCCGCCCGGGCGTGGCGGTGCAGGTCGCGTCCTCCGGCGGCCGTCGTGGACCAGCGGCCGTCGGCGGCCTTGACCATGTTGGCCAGGGTGAAGTGGAGGTGGAAGTGCGGATCGCCGTACGGCGCGCCGCCGACCGGGCGGGCCGCGCGGTGCACCATCATCCATCCGCAGAACCCGCTGGTCGGGATCGTCTCGGCGCTCCGCCCGTCGCCGTGCCGACCGCGCATCGCGTACGCCGTCCAGCGCTCCAGGGCCTCGACCGCCTCGCGGCCCGCGCCGGTGTAGACGGCCTCCACCTCCCGGGCGAGCTCGTCCGGAGCGTACGCGAGGAACACCGATTTCGACTTGGGCAGATCGAGTGTGAGGTCGGCGCCGCGGTTGCCGACCTCGACGCGGCCTTCGCGCAGAGCAGCCTTGATCTCTTCCGTGTCCCAGATCTGCTCGGGGTCCAGGCCGGCCGCCTTCGCCAGGGCGACGGCCTCGCGCGCCGCCATCGGCAGGTCGCGCAGTCGTCGTTCGCCCTCGGCGGCCGTCTGCAGGAAGCGGCGCTTCAGGGAGGCGGCCGTGAACAGCTCCTCCGGCCGACGGTTCGTCTCGTCGGCCTTCCGCGCCACGGCGTGCAGCAGCGGACGGGCGTCCAGCCGCCCGCCCTCCTCCGCCGCGAGCGCCTTCTCCAGCGCCTCCTCCCCGTACAGCGCGACGGCGTCGACACCCGCCCCCTCGGCCAGGTTCAGCAGGACGGAGACCGGCACACGGTGGGACTCCCCGTGCCGGGTGAGCTGCCGCTCCATCCGTCCGAAGGCCGCCTTCTTCCGCCGGGAGTCGAGGAGTTCGGCCGGCTGCACACCCCGCTCGGCGGCAGTGCGACGGACGGCTCGCACGAGCGGTGCGGCGGGCAGCTTCGCGGCGGGCGCGACGGCCAGTTTGGGCTCTACGAGGGTCCGTCCGGTACGCGGGTCCTCACCGCGCATGAGACGGCGGGCCCACGGAAACTGCTCGGGCGTCAGCGTGCTGCCGGGGGTGATGCCGAACTCGGTGAGGCCGTTGCCGATCCACACCAGGGGGCGCTCCGTCGCGTCCAAGTGGTAGTCGACCTGGCCGTCGCCGACCGGAGCGGGGAGAACGGCTTCCCCGTACAGGTCCCGGGCGTCCAACCCCGCGGCGGCCGCGACCTCCACGGCATCGAAGCCGCTGATCCGGGCGGTGCCTGGAGTCTTGCGGAGCTGCGTGCGGGCGCGGTAGAAGGCACGCTTCGCCTCGGCCGAGCCCAGGAGCGCGGCGACCGGGGTGCCGGTCTCGGCGGCCTTGACCTCGATCGCGGCGACGAGCGGGGCGGCGTCCACCATGGTGCCCCTGCCGCAGCCGTGGCCGCCGGTCAGGCGGTACTCGATCTGCCCGTCGGACGGGCCGATCATCGTCACCCACCCCACCGGCCCGGTACCCCTCCGTTTCAACTACGGCCAGTTTCGGACACCTTGGCTGATTGTATCGTCGCGTAGCGACGATACCTTGGTCCTCCGGCTGCAGAGGCGACTCGGTGATCGGCTGTGCGCTCGTCCGCGTTCCAGGCGGAGACGGTCAGGCCTGCGTGCTGTCACCCGGCATTGAAGGGGTGCAGCGATTCATCCGCCGACTGCGGCAGGTGATCCGGGCGGCAGGGCTGTCCGTAGGGGCTCGCACGGCGGCGAGGCTCCTGGTGACTGGGGGCGCCGGTCACCCCTCCTCAGCGCCGACCGCCCGTCGGCCACTCGCCGAACGACGCCGGTGACTGCCACCGGATCTCGCGCACGGCTTCGTCGGTTCCGCACGTCGTGCAGATCATGACGTCACAGTCGACGGCCGGCCGCGAGCGGGCGGGGCGCTCACCCGGTCGTCCGCCGTGTCGTGGGCGACGGTCGTCGGTCACGGTCAGTCCTCCGGATGCTCCCGTGCCGTCTTCAGGATCAGGTTCCAGGTGGGCCGCGAGTAGGGCTTCTCGCTCATCTCCTGGAGCCGGGGTATCAGCTCGGCGTTCGTCGCATCCGGGTTGGCGGCGAGGAGCCGGCGGGCGAGGGCGAGGCGCTCGTCGCCCTGGTAGGGGTAGGCGAGTCCTCGACGGCCCTTGGGCCGGCCTCCGGCGTGGCCGCGGCCCTTCCGCTCGGCGACGTACCGCCACAGCTTCCACCGCTTCCACTTCGGACGTCGGCGCCCGCTGGGCAGCAGGTCGTAGCTGTCCGGCTCCGGCCATCCGGCCGGGGGGCTCTTGACGTAGTGGGAGACGGTGGTGGTGTCCGCGAAACCGCAGATGCGCGCGGCCTCGGCCGGACCGACCTCCTCCTCCGGGTCGCCCGCCAGGTTCGGGGCGTTCTTGGTGGCGGCCGCGGCCCGTCGGCGCTGCAATTCCCGGTACCAGGGGGTCCACTCGTCGTCGTACCAGTGCATGACGCCGTCGACGATCACGGCGTCGGGGTGGGCGTTGTCCGCCCGGTTCGTCCAGAGGTTCTGCAGAGTGGACTCGCTCAGGCCGTGGACCTGTTGCAGGTCGGCGCGCGAATAGAGCGTGCGGCCGTTCTCGCGGTGCACGGTGTTCTCCTGTTCGTGCCGGGGTCTGACCGTGGCCGGCGCGGTCATGCGCCGCCCTCCGGGTGCGGGTGCGGCTCCCGGGTATGGGGACCTTCCGCGACGAAGGTGCCGCGCCGGTCTGCGCCGATGCTGTCACCTGGCCTGAGCCGGGTGCGGCCGTCGATGCGCGGACGGTCGGAGCGGTGGTCGCTTAGCATGGTGGGGTTCTTTCTGGTGAGAGAACACCGACGGCCGGCGCCCGTTGCCCTTGTGCGCCGGCCGTCTCTGTTGAAGTCTGGACGTCGTAGCTGATCACGTTCCTCCGTCGGACTCCGACAGAGGAATTAAACCACCTTCCTGGTCGTCGTGGTCTCCTGGCGGACGAGGTGAGGGTCGGGGGCCGTCGTCATGCCCGGCCGTGCCCGAAGCCGTCGCGGAAGACCTCGGTCAGCGGTTCGGCGAGGAAGCGCATCTCGTCGGGGGCTCCGACGAAGCGTGAGCCGTAGGCGCGTCGGACGGCTCGGCGGGCGGCCTGATGCCGCGGGTCGTGCGGGTCGTACGCCGAGCGGTCGAGGAGGTCGTAGCCGTGCCGGGTCAGTACCTCGGCGATGAGCGCGCGGATCTGGACCGGCCTCAGCATGTCCAGGTCTTCTGATTTCCGGGCGGCGAGGAGAGCGCGGGTGAGCTCGGAGGCGCTGAGCCGGGGGCGGAGGGGGACGGCGACGCGGAAGACCCCGTCGCCCTTGCTGGGCTGGGCGGCGCCGCGCCGGCGAGGCGAGCTGTGGGTCTCGGTGGCTTCCTTCGTGTGCTGCATGGAACCGTGGTCTCTGTCTGTCGGTGGTGGCGCACGTACGACGGCAGGCCCGGGGCCTGAGTCGCCCTGAGCCCGTCGGTGAGGTCCGGAATCACTCGGCGATCGTGAGCTTCTGCCGCATCTCCTGGACGCTCATCCGCCCGGCCGCCGGTCCGGAGGTGTCGCCCTCCTCCGGGCCGGCGTGCAGCGGGTCAGTCGTGAGGGGACGTGCGGCGGTCGCCGGAGGCTGCGTCGGCCAGGCCGATGCGCCGGAGCCAGGCCTGACGTACCGCCGCGCACAGGGCTTCGCCGTCGTCGTGGGCGATGCGTCCTCGACGGAGGCTGCGCACGAGGTCACGGAACACGTCCTCGTGCATCGTGGTCAGCGTGTCGTCCAGCGGCGTGAGTTCGTCCGGGAGCATCGCCTGCACGGTCGTGCCGGGTTCCGGCGCGCCGAGCGTGAAGTACCAGACGAGTACGCAGACGGCTTCTTCCGCGACACCGAAGGGGCCGACGACGACACCGGGTCGGGATTCGAGTCGGCGGCCGCGGGACCAGGGGCCTGCCAGAACGAGCGTGGCCGTGGGGAAGTCCTCCGCGGTCGGAGACGAGGGCTTCATGGAGATCACGTCCTGTCCTGTCCGGTGAGAGGCGCCGGGAGGGAGGTTGCCCTCTCCCCCCGGCAACGTTAATTAAGCCATGTTTAATGTCGTGATCAACCGGAGACCGGCTCTGCGGCGCCGTAGTCACCCACGATGTCGGGGGCGTTGGCGTCCACCTGGACCGCGTCGGCGATGGCACGACCCGTCTCGATGACGCGTATGACGGATTCGCGGATCAGCGGCTTGTCGCCCGGGGCGAGGACGCCCGCGACCGGGGGTACGGCGACCGGTCCCGGAGCGACGCCGAGCAGGAGTGCGGCGAGGTGCGCGGCCGAGGCCGCCTCCGCTTCGCGCTGCCTCGGCAGCGGGGCGTCGCTCTGGTCGATCCGGCGCCACGCGTGGGCGAACAGAAGGGCGCGGACCGCGCCGTCCGGCACATCCTCGGCAGAGCCGAAGTCGTCGGCTCCCGGCGGCTCTTCTTCGTAATACTCCAGGTACTGGCCGGCCAGGACGTCCCGCACCACTTCGGCCGGGGGCGGCGTGAGCGCGAGCGGCGGGTCGTACGCCTCGCCCTCCGTCTGCGTGATGTCGAAGACGGGCCCCGCCTTGTATCCGGAGACCCCGCCCTGGACGCGCGCGGAAGGCGTCGGCTCGCCGTCGATGTCCTCGCCGTCTTCCACGGCGGAGCGGCGTTTGATCGGCGTCCAGACACGGATCGCCGAGGAACCCCTGACGGGGCGGCGGCCGACCTTCTTCCAGTCGCCGGCGCTCATCACACAGGTGGCGGCCGGGAACTGGGCCGTGATGGCGACGACGTTGACCGGGCTGCGGTCCTGGAGTCTCGCCGCGGTACGCACGACGGCGACCCAGAACTGCGGATCGGTTTCCAGGGCGCCGTAGGCCCTTCTCATGACGGCTTCCAGCTCGGCGCGCATCTTCGCGCCATAGGCGCGGCGCTCCTCCAGGGTCATCTTCGGCTTGCGAGCCATGGGAGTCCTCCTGGTGAGAGGGGTGGGACGAATGTCGGCCGGGGGTTGCTCTCCCCACTCCGACACAATTAATTAAACCATGTTTTGCCGTTTCGGGCAAACGCTGTACGAGGCCGGCCGGGCGGTGGCGGATCCGCCCGGCCGGAGTCGGTCAGGCTGCGACCGGCTGACGTTCGACGACTCGGCACCGGGTGAGCACGGTCTGGGCGACCTCGCCGTACTTGCCGTGCTCCTTGACCGTGCCGGTGACCTCGACCTCGTCTCCCGGGTCCGGCACGGCGGCGGCACTGCTGAACCACACGTAGACGTTGCCCTCGCGGTCCTGGAACTTCACCAGGCGGCGGCGCTGGACGCGGCGACCGAAGTACCGCTCCTCCAGCTCGATCACGGCTGTCACCGTGGCTGCGAACGTAAGGCGCCGGCCGACTTCGCCCTGCGGTTTCGAGCGCCGCGCGGCGCGCTCGGCGGCGGCCTTCTCCCGGTCGCGGTGCCATCCCGCGATGGCGGAGACCAGCGTCGGCAGGTGGCGGGGGTCGACGGTCTCCCCCTTGGCCAACTGCGCCACCTTGTGCCGGTAGTCGTTCAAGCTGCCGTAGCCCTGGACGGCCCACTCCCGTACGGCGGCGGCCGTCGCGGGCGCGTCGGTGTCGGCGTCGATCGCCGCACGCCACTCCATCGGAGCGCGACGGTCGAAGAAGTACGCGGAGACGGCGTCGGCGGTCGGCTGCACGTGCCTCCACTCCTCCGACCGGCTGTAGAACCGGCCGTCCTGGGCCACGACCGCGGCGGTCACCCGCAGGACGTCGGAGACGGGCAGACGGAGGTCGGCGGGGTACCCGCCTTCGGCGTCGCCGTCCCAGTCGGAGTCTTTGATCTGGTGGAACCGCCACAGCGCCTGGAGTCCCTTGATCGGCAGTCCGGTGTACGGCTCGACGCACGTGCTGCCCAGCTGGCGGAACTCTCCGTCGTCGTGCCGTACCAGGTAGGTGGCGGTGCGGTGGCGGGCCGCCCGGCAGCCGTGACAGAAGTTGTCGAGCACGCGCTGCCCGCGGACGGCGTCGGCGAGGTGGTCGGGGAGACCGGGGAACAGGCTGAGGATGGTTTCGCCCTCGTCGTCGTGGTCCAGCCGGGCCACGACGGTCCAGCCGTCGTGGCGGGGGATCTCCCCGAAGATCGTCACGGTGACCATGCGCCGCTTGCCGACAATGCGGCCGTCGATCGGGTCGCGGTAGTCCGTGAGGAAGGGCTCGGAGACGTCGAGAGAGTAGGCCGTCAGGCCGTGTACGGCGGCGCGGGCGTTGGTCGCCTCGACGAGTCGGCGGACACGGCCGGCCTCGACGGCCGGGACGTCGAAGCGCATCACAGCGCTCTGCATGGTGGTGCTCCTGCTGGTGAGAGGTTGCGGTCTCGGCCGCGCGGGTCGCCCTCCGCTGCGGCCGACTCGGGACAGGCACTGGGGCGAGTGCCGAAGGGGGTTGCCCTCCCCTTCCGGCACTCCTCGTTACGGCACTCCTCGCCGGGTGCCGTGGCCGAACCGGACACCCGGTTGTCGGCGAACCGGAGTGGTCCGGCTCCCGACGAGCGCCGTTCGACGGGCCGGGGGCGGCGGCTTCGCGCCGCCCCCGGCGGTGCGGTCAGGAGATGAGGGCCGCGGCGGCCGTGCGGCCGATGCGGTGCCCGCCGATGTCGGCGCGGCCTCCGGCCGCCCAGCCGGCTCCGTATCCGGTGCCGGTGAAGGTGGTGGCCCTGGCCTTGCGCGTGCGCGGGTAGGCGGCGCGGTAGCGGCGCGTGACGACGGCCTTCCGGTCGGCCAGGACCAGGGCGGCGCTGCGGCCGGTGGCTGTGACCTGGCCGCTCGCCTCCTGGCGTGCCCTGCGCTCGGCGTCCTCGATCCGGTCGCCCACGCGGCTGATGTAACCGAGCAGCCACGACCGGCGCCAGGCGCGGGCACGTTCGCCGACCGGGACCCTCTGCGCGGCCAGGCTGCTGTGCATCTGCAGAAGCAGGGAGGTGTACAGCAGCTCGACGCGCTGGACGTCGGACTCGAAGCCGAAGACGTGGACGAGGCGGGACGGCCCGTTGCCGATCCGGCCCAGGTGGATGAGTTCACACCCCATGGCGAGAGCGATGCGGTTGATCAGCATGACCCGCTCCATCGCCCACGGGTTGGCGATCGTGATCTTGCGGTCGATCGGAGCGTCGCCGCCCGCGCGTCCGTCGTCGAGCAGAGCCTGCTCGATGCCGTACTTGGCCATGAGCTCGGCGGCCTTCGCCGTGAGCGCCTCCGCTTCCTCGGGGTAGTTGGTCGCCTCCGCCTTCGCCAGCAGGGCCCGGATCTGTGCGAGCTTCGGATGCTCCTTCGCGTTGGTCATGTGGGTTCCTCCGGTGAGAGCGTCCGTTCGCCGGTCGGCCGAACGGTGCCGGTCGGGGGGTTGCCCTCCCCCTCTCGACACCATTAATTAAACCATGTTTTTGGTGGACGTGCAACCTGACCTGGGGTTTTACTCCGATGTGCGGCCCGCCCCCGGGCACGGCGGGCGGCTCGGGCGGGGTTCCCTCCTCGGTCGGACGGCACCGCCCTGCGCGGCGTGGCGCAGGGGTGCGCGGTGGAGCGCCCGGAAGCCGGGGCCTTCCGAGGCACGAGGAAAGGCCCCGGACCCGGACGTACGACCGCGCACCCCTGCGGTGCGACGCGCGATGCTGGGTCGTCCGACCGAGGAGGGAACCCCGCCGCCTCCACCTCAACCACTGCGAAGCTCCAACCGCAGCCGAACGCGCCCCTCCCCCTCCGAGGGAGGACCCGCCGGAGGCAGAACTCCTCGCGCCGGCGTCGCCGTCTGGTTCGAGTTCTTCCCGGGCCCCCGCCTACGGTGCGGACCGAAGGCATCGATCTTGCTGGAGAGCACCGGTGAGCACGACGTCGACGAGCGGAGTCAGCGCTTCAGAACTGCGCCGCAGAGTACGGGCGATCGCAGCGTTCCAGGCCAAGACGCGAGAGTTGGCCGCAGCCGACGCCCTGGCCAAGCGGAAAGCCGCGCAGGACGCGGCGAAGGAGAAGGAGCGGGCCGACCGGGCGGCGAGAGAAGCGGTCGCAGCCGTCCTGCGGTTGTACGACAACGACGCCGAGTTGGTGGCCAACCTGCTCGGGGTGCCGGCGGAGGAGCTGGAGCGGGAGGCGAAGCCTGTTACCGCCGCCCGGGCGAAAGAGGTCATCGAAACACTGCAGACCCGGGCGGAACGTCGACGCCCCCGCCGCCCGGGGCTCCCCGTCCCTCCGGCGGCTTCCGCACCGAACACCGCCGCTCCTTCCCCGTCCGCCGTCTCGGACCACACACCTGCCGATGCCGGGTGACACGCACGTCGAGCCCGGGCTGTTCCCGCTTTCCGCGATAGGGCACTCCCCCTCCCTGCCGCCTGGGCCTCACCCGCAGCAGCTCGCGCTGATCGGAGAACCGGCGCCGGTGCGCATCCCGGCCGCGGAGTGGGCCACCTGGCTGGCGGACGAGTCGGTGCGGTCCCGGTACTGGGCCAAGGTCCACCGCACTTCATCGGACTCGGACTGCTGGTTCTTCTTCGGTGCCATATCCAGCACCGGCCACGCCAGCTTCCGCGCCGCGTCCCTGCCCGGCCGCACGCGACGGGGCACCGTCCCGGGCCACCTGTACGGCTACCAGCTGGCCCACGGCGTCATCCCGCGTCTCGGCTGGGGCGACGACCACCCGACCATCTGCCACACCTGCGACAACCACTCCTGCCAGCAACCCCGACACCTGCGGCTGGGCACCCCGGCGGAGAACCGCGCGGAGTGGCTGGCACGTCGCCGCGATCCCACCGGCCCGCTCGCCGACGTGCGCGGGCCCGCCGGCCGCTCACGCGCCATCGCGGCGGCCATCCGTGCTGGCCGGGCACTCGGTGAGTCAGAAGAACAGATCGCCCGTCGCATCGAGACTGCCGTGTCAGCAGGGCGACCTCTCAGCCTCTGGTGATAGCTTCGCGCTACATACCGGCTGCGACATGAGACGTGTTGATTCCACACGAGTGGAAACCGTTCAAGTGCGTTCTGCCATCTGAGCGCTGCTCCACACGATCAATCCGTTGGGCCTCGACACGGTGTGAGCCAGGACTGACGCGGCACTGGGTGGCCGGTCAGCCGCCGAAGTCTGCGCTGGGCGCCGCCACGGCGGATGCATGGGTTACCGGCCGCCGAACAAGATCCCGGCGTAGCAAAGGCTCGTGCAACCCTCCAAAATAGCTTGCCCCGAAGCCACGAAGATGGAAAACCCTCACTGCGCCTCTTTCATCCTCTGTAACCGAAGGTCAAGAGGGTGTGGACGGCTCGTTCCGAGCGGCGAGACGATAGGGGCGTCGATCCGCGCCCTCTGTTAAGTGACGGTAGAAGCAGTCATGTCGCTATGCCCAAAAACGAGCTACGGGACCAAGCTCCCACCTAACCCCGCAGCACGCATCCGGAGTCCTGACGCCCCCCTTATGGTATCAAGCTACAGATCCACTCCTCGTTTTGGGGATCAGCGAGCGTCCGTTCCGAGTGGAGGAGGTCAAGGGCGGCCCCTCTTTGGCCAAGCTCCAATAACGGCGAGCAGGTAGACCAAGGCAGGCTGCGCGGATGACTGATCCTCCATGATGACCTTAAACGGAAATTCTAGCCTTGGCCGGGACTGAGACCACAGGGTTGATTTCCGGAGGGATCACGCCTGCACCAAGGATGGACCAAGAAACCCAATAGGCTGAATTACTCCCGCAGCCCACCGGTGAATCAGTTCCCGGATAATAGCGAGTTTCATGAGCCGAACCCCGACCAACGGTCCTCGCCCAGAGCTCTTCCCCTGAGAGCTCCACTTGGTCCACAGCAACCACGCCATCGCAGTTGGCGAAGAAGATGCCGCCGATAAAGTCGACGAGGATAGTGAGAACCACCGTCCAGAAAGTCCCTGCACCGAACTTCTTGCTCAACAGGGCTGTCGTGGCGTCGATGAGCGTTTTAGCGATGTTCGCGTCACTGTCATGCCCATTATTGAGGATTGTGTAGTTGAAAATCACACGTTCCCCGGCGTCCGTTACAGGGACGGGGCCGAACTCTAGGTCGACAGGGTAATTTCCCTCGCCGAGGTCGCCCATCTTCTTGATTTGCGGCGGGTACTTCTTGTCTCCTACTTGAAGGCCGAAGCTGACGTGCACTGTGTCATGTCGAGGTGACCGGGTCTCGGAGATGGTGAACCCGTCGAGCCTGAACATGTAGTTCGCGGCTTGAAAAGGTGGAGGGAGTGGCGGCGGCTTCGGTGTGACAGGGACTACGCCATCCCCTCCGCCGCCATCGCCGTTAGGTGGCTTTCTGAGCTCTACCTGTGGCTCTCGCCGACCATCAGGAGACCCGTTTCCCTGCGGAGACTGCTCTTCCATCGCCTCTCCAGTGTTGTGACGTGCAGACAATGACAGCTTCAGACATGCCTGGCGGACTTGCAATTGCTACTACTCCAAAGAGGGACATGTAGGTCGGGGTGCTGTGATCCGATGCAGACGGCTGTACAGCGTCGAGCCAGTCAGCTGCCGCCCTTCAGCATCAAGCTGGCTGTCCAGACGAGTAGCGGCAATTGAGGGTTTTTCATCCTCAGTCTGAGCTGGCCAGATGCAAGCAGAGGACGGCTTGGACAACGCTCGTGATGCGGGTGGTCGAGCACCGCAGTTTGCGGAGGAGCCGCCAGGACTTGAGGGTGGCGACGGCCTGCTCGACAAGGGCGAGGTTCTTCGCGTGGGACCGGTTGACCGCCTGCTGGCCCGCGGAGAGTGCCTCCCAGCGGCCCCAGCACGGGACACGAACCGTTCCTCCGGCGCCTCGATACCCCTTGTCCGCCCAGCATGTGGCGTCAGCGTCCGCGGGAGCGTCGATGATGCCGTGCTCACGGGCAGCCCGGACGTCGTAGACGGCACCGGGCAGAGCCGGTGAGGCCCACAGCAGCCGGCCGAAGGGATAGGCCAGGAGCTGCACGTTCATCCCGTGCTTTATGTGCTTTCCCGAGTAGAAGGGCCGGTCCGCCGCAATCCGGTCGATCGGCAGCAGGGTCCTATCCAGCAGCACGAATGCCTTCGTCATGCCGTCCGGGCCGCTTCGGCGAGGGTCGGGGCGAGGGCGGCCAGGACCTCGCTCTGACCCTCACCTGTCCAAGCGAGCGCCCGGACTGCCGCGGGTGCGATGGGAGAGTGATCATGAATACGTCCTGCTCGACGGCACGCCCGCCGCGTGCGACCAGGTCGGCGACAGCCGGGTCGGCCGCTCCCTCAAGCACCGCCGCCACGGCGTGAACGTACAGGTCATGACCGATCTGAGCGGGCGACTGCCGTGGATCTCACCCGCGCCGCCCGGCCGCACCCACCGGATCATCCGCATCCGCGAGCGCCCAGGCGCCCCGTCCTCGCCGATCGGACCCACCTGGGCGCCGGGCCTTGGGTGACCACACCGATCCGACGCCCGTTCCGCCGAGAATCACACCGCCCCAGTGCACGACAAACCGGGCGCTGTCAGCGGCACGAGCACTGGTCGAACGGGATGTCGCACGACTGCAGTCCTGGCAGATCTTCCGCAGAGCCCGCTGCAGCCCGAACCGCCTGTCATCCATCACCGCCGCTATCCTCACCCTGGAGCGTCAACGCTGAAAACGCTCATTCAGTCGGCGGCCGCCAGCCCGGGCGAGAGCTACTGCATCGCGTCCGTGCCTTGATCGCGAGGTTCGCCAACTGGAAGAAGCAGGGTCATGTGATGACTTTCGGTCAGCAATGGCGACACCCGTCGCGTTGGACAGCAGGCGTCCTCCAAAGCGCGAGCGGGTTGAGCTGTAAGCCGGCCTGATACGCCACGGGTCAGCTGTGCGTACGCTCCACGATGGAGTGCGAGCGCTGAGCACAGGCCTTCGCGGTTCCGCCGCACACCCTGTCGAAGACCTCTCGCACGGCTGCCTTGTTGATCCCACGGATGTGTGTCTCCATGGTCCCGTCGGGCCGGAGCGCCGTGCGATGCTCGGCCGCGCTGAGAGTGAAGGTCTCCTGTTCGAACTCCCACGTCCACCGGCTCGTCACCGGCAGCGGCTCGTGGGCGAGCGTCCCGTCCGCGCGGTAAGCGACAGTGGCGGAATGGACCAACTGCCGGCTTGGCATCCGCCTCCACACCGGCCCGCCCCCCGTCCAGCGCTCACGCTCCTCCGGACCGGTGGCGCCGCGAAGGGTGACCTTGTCCTCCGGCCAGCCGCAGGCCCGCAAGGCGTCCATCTCCTCGGCGTGGTCGTCGTTCCACTGGTCGACGACCTGCTGCGCAAGGTCCCGGTCGGCGAACGGCACCTCGCGTCCCGCAAGGGTGACCACGAAGACGGGCCCGATGCCGTGTACCGGTCCCGGCCAGGTTACGTCTGCTGCGCCTGTCCAGCCGTTCGGCATCGCACCGGGGCTTTGGTGCGGAAGCTGAGGCATTCCCTTCATGGCGTCCGCCAGTCCGGAGTGCAGGAGGAATCCGGGCAGCGGCGCCGCAGGATCCATGGCCCACTCGACCGCGGCCAGTACCTCGCCGTCCAGGGCGTCGAGCAGATGGCCGTACCGGTCCACGGTGGTGGTGATCGACTCGTGGCCCAGCCGGGCCTGGATCGCCGGCAGCGGCACCTTCGCCGCGATCAGCCACGAAGCGTGCGAGTGACGAAGATCGTGGATGCGAGGCCGCTTCGTCAGACCGAACTCCTGCGCCGCCCGCTCGATCGCCGGCACCCACCGCAGGCGCCGGAACGTTCCGGCATCCCACCGGCCGCCCTCCGGGCCGGTGAACAGCAGATCGTCCGGCGCCTTGCCCTTCGCCCTGCGCCGCAGCATCCGCTCCAGCCTGCTCGTGATCACGATGGTGCGGCGGCTCTTCTTCGTCTTCGGCGCACCCAGGTACGGCCTGCCGTCCTCGTCCCGCTTCCAGGCCCGCTGGATGCGGATCGCGGGCAGGCCGTTACGACGGCAGAGGTCGCGGGGCTGCAGCGCGGTGACCTCGCCCCAGCGGGCGCCGGTCTCCGCCAGGGCCTCGGCCAGATCCCGTGCGTCCTCCGCCAGGCACCGGTGGACCCAGGCGAACTCCTCCCGCTCGAGGAAGACCATCTCCTCCTCGACCTGCTCACCGTCCAGACGCGGCAGACGCGTGAAGTCACACGGATTGGTCGAGCGCAACGGCGGCTCGGCGTCCACGGCCGCCTGCAGGATGGCGTGCAGCAGACCGTGCTGGTTGGCGATGGTCTTCGGCTTGTACTTCGTCCGCGGCCTGCGGTCCTTCGGATCGTGCGGAGCCGGCCTGCCGGCCGCCAGGTCGTTGACCCACCGCTGAACCATCTCGCGCGTGATGCCGCCCTCGCCGTCGCGCACCGAGTAGCTCTTGAACCACGGCGACATGTTCTGCTCCACCAGCCGCCGGTACTTCGCCCTGGTGTCCCCCTGCACACCGGTCAGCAGCTCGATCTGCTTCATGGCAAACGGCTCGAACATCTCCTCCGGGCCGCACAGGTCCGCGACGAAGCCCTGGCCACGGATCCAGCCCGGCGGCCACTGCTCACCGTGCCCCTTCACCAAGTCCCGGAACCGCTCGGCGGCCTTCCTGTCGTCGAAGATCTCCGACTCCCGCTTGCCGGTGCGGGACCCGTTCGCGCGCCAGCGGACGACGTAGCAGACCTGCCCGTCCTTCCTTTGCTTGATCTCGATGTACGCCACGGTCAGGACCGTAACCGAACCGATGTGCCCACTCCGTGCCCATCCGAAGCAGCGCAAAAGCCCCTCCGACCCACGTTTCCGCAGGTCAGAGGGGCTTCGAGGCCGTGGAGCCTAGGGGAGTCGAACCCCTGACATCTGCCATGCAAAGACAGCGCTCTACCAACTGAGCTAAGGCCCCGCGAACGACCACCAGGGTACCGGGTCCCGCCGGGGTTCCCGCAAAGAGATGGGGGGTCCCCGTGGCCGACCACTCTCCGTAAGATGCTCGGACGTGGTTCGCTACAGCGAACCGCGGTTCTCGGGGAAGCGATGGGGAGACGCAATGGACGCCGCACAGCAGGAAGCCACCGCCAGAGCGCGGGAGCTGCAGCGGAACTGGTACGGGGAGCCGCTGGGGGCGCTCTTCCGCAGGCTGATCGACGACCTGGGGCTCAACCAGGCCCGTCTGGCGGGGGTGCTGGGACTGTCGGCGCCGATGCTGTCGCAGCTGATGAGCGGCCAGCGGGCGAAGATCGGCAATCCGGCGGTCGTCCAGCGGGTCCAGTTGCTGCAGGAGCTGGCGGCGCAGGTCGCGGACGGCAGTGTCAGCGCGGCCGAGGCGACCGAGCGCATGGAGGAGATCAGGAAGTCGCAGGGGGGCTCGGTGCTCAGCAACACCACGCAGACGACGAACAGTTCGGGCGCGCCGACGGTCAAGCGGGTGGTCCGCGAAATCCAGTCGCTGCTGCGCTCGGTGGCCGCCGCCGGCGACATCATCGACGCGGCCGACACCCTCGCCCCGACCCATCCCGAACTCGCCGAGTTCCTCCGCGTCTACGGCGCCGGCCGCACCGCGGACGCCGTCGCGCACTACCAGGCCCACCAGAGCTAGAGCGCGGGGGAGCACAGGGGGGTGGCCGAAGGGGGAGGAGCGGCGCGCAGCCATGGGTGAGGTCTTCGCCGGCCGGTACGAACTGGCCGACCCGATCGGGCGCGGCGGCGCCGGCGCGGTGTGGCGCGCCTGGGACCACCGCCGCCGGCGCTACGTCGCCGCCAAGGTGCTGCAGCAGCGCGACGCGCACTCCCTGCTCCGCTTCGTGCGCGAACAGGCGCTGCGCATCGACCACCCGCACGTGCTGGCCCCGGCCAGCTGGGCCGCCGACGACGACAAGGTGCTGTTCACCATGGACCTGGTCGCCGGCGGCTCACTGGTCCACCTGGTCAACGACTACGGCCCGCTTCCCCCGGCCTACGTCTGCACCCTCCTCGACCAGCTGCTGTCCGGGCTCGCCGCGGTGCACGCGGAAGGCGTCGTCCACCGCGACATCAAGCCCGCCAACATCCTGCTGGAGGCCACCGGCACCGCCCGCCCCCACCTGCGCCTGTCCGACTTCGGCATCGCCATGCGACTGGGCGAACCCCGGCTGACGGACACCAACCTCGTGGTGGGAACGCCCGGTTACCTCGCCCCGGAGCAGATGCTGGGCGCCGAACCCGACTTCCCCGCCGACCTGTTCGCCGTCGGCCTCGTCGCCCTCTACCTCCTCCAGGGCGCCAAGCCCGACAGCAGAGCCCTCGTCGAGTACTTCGCCGAGCACGGCACGCCCGGTGCGCCCCGGGGTGTTCCGGAACCGCTGTGGGAGGTCGTCGCCACGCTGCTGCAGCCCGACCCCGACGCCCGCTTCCGCACCGCCACCGGCGCCCGCAAGGCCCTCGCCGCGGCCGCCGAACTCCTCCCGGAACCGGGGCCCGACGACGAACTGATCGAGGTCTTCGACCAACTCGGGCCGCTCCCACCGGGGTTCGGGCCCGACGGGCCGCTGCGGCCGAGTACGGGAGTGGAGGCGCCGGACGCCGGGGCCACACCGGAGGGGGCGGAGTCGGAGGCGGGAGCGGAGGCTTCGGCTCAGGCGGTTTGGGGTGCCCGGTCCACACCGGGGAGCGAGCTCACCGGTCCGGGTTCCGCAGCCGGGCCTGCCACTGGGCCTGCAACCGGATCCGCAGCCGGGCCTGCGACTGGATCTGCGGCCGGGCCTGCAACCAGATCCGCGGCCGGACCTGCGACTGGATTTGCGGCCGGGCCTGCAACCAGATCCGCGGCCGTGTCCGGTGGAAACGCGACAGGCGGAGGCGTGACAAACGGGGCCGGGACGAACGGTTCCTCCCCGCGCACCCCGGCCACGGGAACCACAGGAGGCCGGGAATCCGCGGGAACCCCGGAGCCCACGCCGACCCCCACCTCGTCCACCCCATCCACCTCGTCCACCCCATCCACCTCGTCCACCCCATCCACCTCGTCCGCCCCGTCCACCATGTCGGACACCGGCAGCTTCCACCTCCCCCCGCCCCAGCCCTACGCCACCGGCGACCACCCCACCCAGCCCCTCACCCCGGTCAGGCACCGGCCCGCCCCCGCGCCCACGCCCCCTCCGACTCCCGGCCTCGCCCCTCTCCCCACCCACACCTCGACCGCGTCGTACACCGCCCAGGTCCCCCTCGTTCCCCCCACCGCCCGTCCCCCGGAAACCGTTCCCGCCGGGCATGCGCGGCGCCGCCCCGGCCCGCCCGTCTCGGTCGCGCTCCCGCTCCTCCTCCTGGCCCTGGCCTGCTACGCCGTGGGGTTCTGGGCGCTCACGCAGCTGTAGCCGCCCTCCCCTTTCTCTGCGTCCACCGGCCCTCTGCGTCTGTCGGCCCCCTACGGCCGTCCGGTCCCGCCTCCCCCGTCCCGTATCCCGCCTACCGGGCCCCCGCCCGCCGCCGCGCGGACACCGTCCACACCCCCAGGACGGTGAGCAGCGCCGTTCCCCCGCCGATCCCGCCCGCCGCGAGCACCGTCATCAGCAGCCGCCGGCCGTCCCCGTCACCGCCACCGTCACCGCCTGCGCTCGCGGCCCCGCCCGCGCCCGCGGCTGCCGCCTCGCCCCGGTCCTCGTCCGTCACCTCGAAGAGGCTCCGCGGCACGGACGCACCCGCGTACCCGGGCCCGGGCCGCGCGGTGCCGGAGAGCCGCACCCGCAGGGTGAGTCCGTAGGGGCCGGGCCCGAACCGGTCGGCCGTCTGCGCGGCGAGGTGGACGACGAGGTAGTACCACCCGGCGAAGCGCGTCGCGGCGACCTGGTCGGGGATGGCGTACCGGTTGGCGTACGCCACCGGGGGCAGCGGCTCCAGGGCGGCCGACTCGCGGACGCCGCGGTAACCGGTGGCGGCCTGGGTGACGTAGCCGCGTACGGGGTTGTAGAGGGACAGGGACAGCGCGCCGGTCACATAGCCGCTGCCGGTCCCGCCGGCGGCGGCCAGTTCGGCAGTGGCGCCGAGACGGCGGCCCCAGTCGACCGGCACCTTGTAGAAGAGGGTCTGTCCAGGGCGAATGCCGGTCGTCCACACGCCCTGTCCGACGGCGGCCGCGCCCGCGAAGCCCGCGCCGCCCGCGCGCCGTACCGGCGTCCCCGTCATGGGTGCCGGGGAGGGGGTGTCCGTGGCCTCGGGTGCCTCGGTGGGGGTGGTGTGCCGCAGCCGGGGTTCGGTGGCGGTGGTCAGTTCCAGGTCCCAGGCGCCGGGGGAGGAGCCGTTGGCGTCGAGGCGCTCGACGACAACGTAGTAGGCGCCCGCGCCCTGGCACAGCCGGGCGCCCGGCGTGCTCTCGCGCACGCCCCACGCCGTGATCGGGTGCGGGCTGCGGCCGGCGCCGAAACGCGTGGCGCGGAAGGAGCAGGAGGTGCCGTCGGCGTCCCGCACCGAGACCCGTACGCCGTCGCCGGCGGAGACCACGGCGCCGGACGGGGGCACGGCGGTGGCGGAGATGTACGCCGTGGAGCCGGCGTCCAGGTCGAGGCGGTAGTACTGCTTGCCGTCGTGCGGCAGGGAGCCGCGGTAGGTGCGGCCGGGCACCAGCCGCACGGCGTCCGCGGGCCCCGCCCCGCCCGCGACCGGCAGGGCCCCGGCGGTGAAGGCATACGGCGCCGGGGTGCCGTCGGCGGCGAGGGCGTACGACGCGGGCGGGCCGTCGGCGGCCGCCGCAGCCGGGAGCGGGCTGGCGGCCAGGACGCCCAAAACGGCACCGAGTGCGGCACCGCGCCGCAACGGCCCGTACCCGGCGGTCGTACGACGCCCACCCCACCGCATTCCGTGCCACCCGCCCCTCGTGCATCTCTCGTACGGCCGTCCCGCCCGTCGTACGGCCGTCGGTCCCACTCCTTCGGATGCCGGGCACCCGATGCCGGGCACCGGACACCAGACGCAGAACGCCGAACGCAGGACGCCGCCCATCCTGCCCCGCCCGGCCGCGCGCCACCCGTCCCCGTTCCGCAGACGGCCGAAACGCACGGGATCGAAACGCGCGAAACGCACGAAACCACCCGGCGCGGCACCACACCCACCACGCGCGCCCCGCCCACCACGTGCGCCCGCCCACCACGTGCGCCCCGCGCGATCCCGTTCCGTACCGCTCCGGACAGCACAAAACCCCGACCGCGGGGCGGCCGGGGCCTGCTGTTCCGGGTGGTCTCAGGAACCGGTGGGCACGGAGTCGGTCGCCTCCGTCCACAGGTCCTGCTCGGCGCGATCCGCCTGGATCTGGCGGTACACGAGGAGCCCGCCGATGGCGGCCAGTGCGACCAGGAGAAGCTTCTTCACCGCGCGACCTCGTCTTTCCTTGACGTCGATGTCCTCTGGCGCCCGACTATACACACCGACCGATATCGGCCGGTGACCTGCGTCGCAGCCCAACTTCCGCCTTCCGGCGGGGCAGTGGGCGACCCCGCCCGGCGGTCCGGCAGCCTCCTCTCCGCCTTGTGCGACTGCTCGGTCCCTCTTCGGCCGTCCGGGTGGTGTTCATCTGAACATCGACGCGCCACGGGCGTCGGTCCACCACTTCGCGGCCCCCATACACATCATGAGCAAAGTACGCAAATCGCCCAACCCGAAAGTGAGGGGACATGCACCAGAACAAGGTCACGAAGTTGTGGTCCGCCATCGTCACCGCCTTCCTCGCACTCTGCACGGCGCTCGGACTCGTCACGACGACCGCCGCCGCGGCCGTACCGCAGACCGCCGCGCCACGCAACAGCGGCGCCCATCCACCGGCGCCGGTGACCTTCCCCTGGTCCCGGGTCCATGCCAGGACCCTGCCCCCCACGATGAAGCAGCGCATCCACGCCGAGGCCCACGGCAAGACCCCCACCTGCCGGCACCGTCCGCTCACCGACGTCGAGAGCGCGAGCGCCCCGTCGACGTCCTCCGTCGGCCCGGAGACCGCCGCCGCCCCGGCCGCGCTTCCCGACCGCGCCGCACCGGACCTCCCCACCTGTTCCGAGCACGACACCACCCGCCTGCTGCGCTGATCAGCGCGCCGGCACGCCGGTGCACCGGTACACCGGTACACCGGTACACCGGTACGTCGGTACTCCGGTACACCCTGCCGTCCCTCCCCGGAACATGACGTAGCGGCGAGTTTGCGTACCCCGCCCCCGTCCACTCCCTTCCTTCCCTTCCGCTCCCGCCCCCTGTCTCCCGCCCCCCTGTCTCCGCGTCGTCTCCCCGCCCAGCACGCCACCGAAGGCCCGGCCGCCCCTCCCGCCGAGGGACCGCCGGGCCTTCGGCCGTTGCGTCCCCGGCGCGCCGACCGCTCCTCCCGGCGTGCCGACCGTTTCCTCCCTCGACGAGCCGACCACCGCGCCACCGGCCGTCACGCCGGGGGCAGTTGGGGCCGTAGGCTTGCTTGCCGTTGGTCGCCCCCCGAAAGGTGGTGAGTGCCGCCGTGCGCCGGCGCGTCATCGTCGTCACCGCGGTTCACGCGCCCTCGGCCCGGTTCCTGCCTCAGGCCCACGCGTCGCTGTGCGCGCAGGAGCTGCCGGACGGCTGGGAGTGGCACTGGGTGATCCAGGAGGACGGCCGCACGGACCAGGTGCGCCCGTACGTCCCCGACGACGAGCGCGTCACCTTCCGCCAGGGCCGGCCCGGCGGCCCCGGGGTCGCCCGCACCCTCGCCCTGGCCCACGCCGACGGCGCCTACGTCAAGGTCCTCGACGCCGACGACCGGCTCACCCCGGGTGCGCTCGCCCGCGACCTGGCCGCCCTTGAGGCCGATCCCGGCCTCGGCTGGGCCACCTCCCGGGTCCTGGACCTGCTGCCCGACGGCTCGACGGCCGGCTTCCCCGGCGACCCCGCCCACGGCCCCCTGGAGCGCGGTGCCGTCCTGCGTTTCTGGAAGGCGAACGGCTTCCGCCTCCCGGTCCACCCGGCCACCCTCTTCGTCCGCCGGGAGCTGCTGCTGTCCCTGGGCGGCTGGATGGCGCTGCCGGCCTCGGAGGACACGGGGCTGTTGCTCGCGCTCAGCGCCGTGAGCCGTGGCTGGTTCACGCGCGAGGTGGGGTTGCTGTACCGGAAGTGGCAGGGGCAGGCGACCGGTCAGGCCGCGCACGTCGACCCGGCCGAGCGGGCGGTGCGGATGGCCGTGGTCGAGGCGAGGGCGCGCGCCCTGGCCCGCGTCGGCTGGCGCCACCCGGCGCCGGTCACCGGCGGCCGTCCGGCATCAGTCGCCGGAGGCTAGCGGCAGCCACCCGGCGCCGGTCGCCGGAAGCCGGCCGGCGCCCGTCCGGACCGCGCCCCCGTACAGCCCCCGTAGAGCCCCCGTACAAACACGTCCGGCACCGGTCTCTCCCCTCGTGGAGACCGGTGCCGAACCCCGGACCTCGGGCCTCGGGTCTCGGGCCCCGGACCCGCGGGCCCTCGGCGGCTCTCCGTCGCGTTCGACAAGCCCGTCCGCCGCCGTCCCGGTCCCGCCCCGGGAAGTTGTCCGAGAACGTACGGCGTCACCGGACGTGTCTCCGCGCTGAGCTGGACCCCGGTCCGGGACGCTGCGCGTTTGTTCCGTCACTGCGTCGGGATCCTGCCAGTCGGACCCCCCCGCCGACGAGATCCCCACCCCCGAGGCCGCCGCGTTCCCGCAGGTCAGACGTATAAGGTGAATTTTCCGGTCCGGACGTCCAGACGGGGGCGGAGGGAGGGTGGAAGCCTTGGGTTCCGGCTCAGGGGCGCGCACGGCCTTCGCGGAACGACTCGCACTGCTGTACAAGGAGGCCGGCGATCCTCCCCTGCGGCGCGTCGCCGAGGCGGTCGTGCGGTTGCAGCGGCTCGACGAACGCGGGCGGCCGGTGCGCGTGTCGGCCCAGCGGATCAGCGACTGGCGGCGCGGCAGGAACGTACCGGCACAGTTCTCCGCGCTCGCCGCGGTGCTGCACGTCCTGATCCCCCCGGCCCGGCGCGCGCGGCCCGCACCGGTGGTCACGGGCCTGTACGACCTCGCGCGGTGGCAGCGCCTGTGGGAGCAGGCCCTGGCCGACCCGGCCGACCCGGCCGGCGCCCGGAACGCGCCGCCCGCACAGGAGGAACGGCCCCCGCCCGGCGGCCCGGCGCCGGACGCGGACACGGCCCCGCCGCTGCCCGGCGGCGTGTGCCCCTACCGGGGTCTGGCGCCCTACCGGCAGCAGGACGCCCGCTGGTTCTTCGGCCGCGAACGCAGCACCCGGGCCCTCCTCGCCCAACTGCGCGCGGCCGAGCGCGGCGGCGGGCTGGTGATGCTCGTCGGCGCCTCGGGCGCGGGGAAGTCGTCCCTGCTGAACGCCGGCCTCGTCCCCGCCCTGCAGGACGGCGCGCCCGGCGACCGGGACGGACGGCCGGCACGCGCCGTCCTCCAGCTCGTCCCGGGCGCCGACCCGCTCGCCGCGCTGACCGCCCGCATCCCCGGCCTCGCGGCCGCCCTGACCGCCGCGGAGGACGAGGCCGCCACCGTCGTACGCGAGGCCCTGGCGGCCTGGGCCCGCCATCGGGACCGGGACGCCCGGCCCGCCCACCCCTTAGAACCCACCCGGCCCGCGGAACCCACCGCCAAGCCTCTCGATCCCGCACACACCGCCGATCCCACACGGCCCACTGCTCCCACCCTCCCATCAGAGCCCAGCCCTCCCACCCGCCCTATCCTCATCGTCGACCAGTTCGAAGAAACCTTCACTCTCTGCCCCGACGAGGCGGCCCGCCGCACCTTCGTCCGGATCCTGCACGCCGCCTGCTCGCCCGCCGCCCCCGGCGAGGAGCCGCCCGCCCTGGTGGTCCTCGGCGTGCGCGCCGACTTCTACGACCAGTGCCTCACCCACCCCGAACTGGCCGACGCGCTGCAGCACCGGCACATGGTGCTCGGCCCGCTGACCACCGCGGAACTGCGCGAGGCGGTGACCGGACCGGCCAAGGCCGTGGGGCTGGAGCTGGAGCCGGGGCTCGCGGAGCTGATCGTCAAGGAGGTCGGCGCCGACGGTCCGCGCGGAGCGCACGACGCCGGCGTCCTGCCGCTGCTCTCGCACGCGCTGCTCGCCACCTGGCAGCGCCGCAAGGGCGGCCGGCTGACGCTGGCCGGCTACCGCGCGGCGGGCGGCATCCAGGGCGCGGTGGCGGCGAGCGCCGAGCGGGCCTGGTCCGAGCTGGACCCGGCGGCGCGCCGGGCCGCGCGCGTCCTGCTGCTGCGGCTGGTGCGGGTCGCCGAGGACACGCAGGCCACACGCCGGCGGGCGACGCGGCGGCAGCTGGCGCGGGAGTCGGCCGACCCGGACAAGACGGAGGAGTCGCTGGAGGCGCTGGTGCGCGCCCGGTTGGTCACACTGGACGCGGACACCGTGGAGATCACCCACGAGGCGCTGCTGACAGCCTGGCCGCGGCTGCGGGAGTGGATCGAGGAGGACCGGGCCGGCAACCTGCTGCGCCAGCGGCTGGAGGAGGACAGCCGGGCCTGGCAGACCTCGGGCCGCGACAGTTCGCTGCTGTACCGGGGGTCGCGACTGGAGCAGGCCCACGCCTGGGCGCGGTCCGCCGGGCACGCCTTCCTCACCCGCGGCGCCGTGGACTTCCTGGCCGCGTCGCTCCGGCTGCGGCGGCGCACGGTGTGGCTCAGCCGGGCCGCGGTGGCGGCGCTGGTGGTGCTGGCGCTGGTGGCGGCCGGGGCGGCGGTGGTGGCGTGGCGGCAGCGGGACGACGCGGTCTTCGAGCAGGTGGTCGCCGAGGCCGACCGCGTCCAGTACACCGACCCGTCGCTGTCCGCGCAGCTGGACCTGGTGGCGCACCGGCTGCGTCCCGGTGACGCGGGCGCGCGCAGCCGCCTGCTGTCCATCGTGAACGCGCCGCTGGCCACCCCCCTGTCCGGCCACACCGGCGCCGTCTACCTCACCTCCTTCAGCCCCGGCGGGCGGCTGCTGGCCACCGCCAGCTACGACCGCACCGTCCGCCTGTGGAACGTCGCCGACCCCACGCGCCCGCGCCCCCTGGGCCGCCCCCTCACCGGCCACACCAGCTGGGTCAGCACCGCCCTGTTCAGCCCCGACGGCCACACCCTCGCCAGCGCCTCCGACGACGGCACGATCCGGCTGTGGGACGTCCGGCGCCCCGACCGGCCGCGGCCGCTGGGCGCGCCCCTGACCGGCCACGACGGCACCCTCTACCTGCTCGCCTTCCGTCCGGACGGCCGCATCCTGGCCTCCGCCGGCGAGAACCGCACCGTGCGGCTGTGGGACGTGCGCGACCCGCGCCGGCCGGTGCCGCTCGGCGTCCTGACCGGGCACACCGCCGCCGTGCGCTCGGTCGCGTTCAGCCCGGACGGGCGCACCCTGGCCACCGGCGGCGACGACAACACCGTACGGCTGTGGAACGTGGCCGACCCGCGCCGCCCCGCCCGGCTCGGCACACCGCTGACCGGGCACACGGACACCGTGCACTCCGTGGCGTTCAGCCCGGACGGGCGCACCCTGGCCACCGGCAGCGCGGACGACACCATCCGGCTGTGGAACGTGGCCGACCCGCGCCGCCCCGCCCGGCTCGGCACACCGCTGACCGGGCACACCGGGCCCGTGTGGTCGGTGGCGTTCAGCCCGGACGGGCGCCTGCTCGCGGCCGGCAGCGCGGACAGCACGGCGAGCCTGTGGCACGTCGCCGACCCGGCGCACCCCTCGCAGATCGGCGAACCACTCGCGGGCAGCAGCGGCGAGATGTACGCCGTCGGCTTCAGCCCCGACGGCCGCACCCTCGCCACCGGCAGCGGCGACAGCAAGGTGCGCCTGTGGTCGGTGCCGGCCTCCGACATGACCGGCCGCACCGGCGCGTTCCGCCCGGACGGGCGGGTGCTCGCCACGGCCGCGCGCGACGGCCGGGTCCGGCTGTGGAACGTGCGGACGCCGGGCCGGCCCGTGGCGCTGAGCGCCCCGTTCATGCCCGGCGACGGCAGCGAACGCTCACTGGCGTTCTCCTCCGACGGCCATACCCTCGCGGTGCTGACGGCGAACCGGGCGGTGTACCTGTGGGACGTCACCGATCCCGCCCGGCCCGTCCGCCACGGACCGCCCCTCACCCTGCGGACCCGGTTCATGGGCCCCCGCGCGCTGGCCTTCGGCCCCGACGGCCGCACCCTGGCCACCGCCTACGACGACCGCACCATCCAGCTGTGGGACGTCGGCGACCCCGCCCACGTCGTCCGCCTCGGCCGCCCGCTCACCGGCCACCGGGGCTACGTCAACGCCCTCACGTTCGGCCCGGACGGCCGCACCCTCATCAGCGGCAGCGCCGACCACACCATCCGCCTGTGGGACATCACCGACCGCCGCCACGCCACCCTGCTCGGCACGCCGCTGAACGGCCACACGGGCCCGGTCAACGCCCTCGCCGTCAGCCCCGACGGCCGCACCCTGGCCAGCGGCAGCGACGACGACACCGTACGGCTGTGGAACATCGCCGACCCCCGGCGTCCCGCCCGGCTCGGCCACCCGCTCACCGGCCACACCGAGGCGGTCGTCTCCGTCACCTTCAGCCGCGACGGCCGCACCCTGGCCAGCGGCGGCAACGACAACACCGTCCGCCTGTGGAACGTCGCCCGCCCCTTCGCCGCGACGCCCCTCGGCCCGTCCATGAGCCCCAACGCCCGCACCGGCAACTTCCTCGCCTTCAGCCCGCGCGGCCGCATGCTCGGCGTCTCCAGCGGCGCCGACACCATCCGCCTGTGGGACCTCGACACCGACCGGGCGGTCCACCGCATCTGCTCCACCACCCGCAACGTCCTGACCAGGGCGACCTGGCACGAGTACCTGCCCCGCCTCTCCTACGACCCCCCGTGCGACGACTGACCTTGTTACCCTTGGCCATGAGCCCGGTCGCTGGTGTCTCCCCCGTCGTCAGCGACCGGGCACTTCCATGCCCTCCCTCACCGGCACCTTGACGAATCGCCGACGCGACCTCACGGCCCTGCGGAAACCTGCGGCAAACGACAGTCGGCCCGGAAGCACCGGCGGGTGCGGGCAACGACACCTCCACGAACCGGCCCTGGCGGCCGACACCGACCTGAACCCCGAAGACCCCCGACCGGAACCGGCCGGGGGTCTTCCCGCTGTGGGGCCAACAGGGTTTGAAGCGTAGCCTCATCCCTATCAAGTCGGTCATGGGGAGTCGGCGACATCGGTCAACCTGTCGGAGTCCTCGGCTGATCGTCCGGTTGGGAGGAGCCATGCCCGACGTGCCCCGGAAGTACTCCCCCGAAGGAACACCGCTCGCCCCGCTGTCGGACTGGCAGCACGTGCCAAGCGTCGACTACACCGTGGACGCGCCGGTGGTAGTGCGTTGGTGGCGGCGTCTGAGGGATGCGATGCCGTGGCCGCGTCGGGCACACCGCCTGACGCACTGACAACCGCACAACGGGCACAGACAAGAGGCAAGCCGCGCCGCAGAGACGGCGCGCGCCCGCGCCGTGCGCGGGCCTTGATGATGCAGGGAAACTTCCACCGCACCACGCATGGGCATGGCGGGAGGAGCACTTCGCCGTGCCCGGCTCAGTTCAGGGCTTCGATCGCCCGGAGGATCAGCGTGCGGGCGTCGGCGCCGTAGACGGCCATCGAGCGCAGTTGCTCGAAGGCCCGGAGATACAGGGCGACTTCGGACGGCTGGGTGACGCGGACACGGGCGGACAGCAGCTCCACCGACACCAGTCGGTCGTCGTAGACGTGGAAGACCTCCTGCGGCCACAGCGTCCGCTGTACGGTTCTGGGGATGATGCCGAGCGAGACCGAGGGCAGGGCGCCGGCGGTGAGCAGGTAGCCGAGCTGGGCGGCCATCGCGTCGGCGTCGCCCATCTGGTGGTAGAGCACGCCCTCCTCGATGACCATGACGAAGCGGTGCCCGGGCTGGTGAATGATTTGGTTGCGCTGCACCCGGGCGCCCGCGGCCTGCTCGGCGTCGTTGGGGATGTCGAACAACTCTGCGACGCTGGACAGCACGGCGGCCGCGTAGCCCTCGGTCTGGAGCAGGCCCGGAACGAGAGTGGGCGAGTAGACCCGGAACAATTCGGTGGCCTGGTAGAGGTCGACGTAGCTGTCCTGCAGGCGCTTCAGTCCGGCGCGCACCTGCCGGCGCCATTCCATGTGGGCGGACTCGGCGTCCCGGGACTGGGCGATGATGTCGTCGGCCTGGTCGTCGGCGCCGCAGGCCGCGCACCAGCGGCGGATGTCGTCGGGTGTGGGCGGCGTGCGGGCATTCTCCAGGCGGGAGGTCTTGGGATGGGTCCAGCCGCACCGCTGGGCCAGCTCGGTCCCGGTCAGGCCGGCGTCGGCCCGGAGGTCGCGCAGGCGCCGTGCAACACGCTCGCGTGCTTCCTGGGCTGACGAGAACGGGGAGGTGGCCATGTGATGCAACTGGGCCCCTCGAGCTAGTTGATCTTGTAGTCGTCGTGCGGGATCGCCCGGGCCCACACCGTCTCGAAGGCAGTGGCGCACAGGCGGGCGGCGGCCGGGTCTTCGCTGATCTCGCCGGGCGCGCTGACGCCGTCGCCGGTGAAGTGGTTCCAGCGGATGAGGCGTCCGTCGATCAGCCAGAAGTCGTTGCCGGGCAGCGCGATGTCGGACGCCTGACGGCGGGGCAGCCATCGCACCTGCTCGCCGGCGGCGACGTTCACGGCGGTGCCCGCGTGCTCGTACCGGATGTAGTCGCTCACCGGCTCGGACACGATCCGGGCCCGGCGCACGGTCACACCGCGGGCGACGGTACGGCGGATGAGCTGGGTCCATGGCGCCCAGTACGGCGACTCGGGGTCGGTGTCGACCTCACCGGTCTCACGCCAGCGGGCGAAGGCGTCAGCTTCGGAGGCGACGCTGTACGTGTCGCGCATTTCCAGGTGGACGGCGGACTCGCGTGCGCCGTCCAACAGCTCAGCGAAGCTGGGCACGTTCTGCGACATCGCATGCCTTCCTCAGAATCGGCACCATGCGGGCCGGCACCCGGACAACCTGCTCATGGTCGGGGATACCGACGGCGTGGCCGGGCACCTCGAAGCGGGCGCACTCCGCCTCCGTTGCCGCGTCCGGCTTCCATCCCTGGATGACGAGTTCTCCCCTGTTCTCGTCGACCCACACGGTCGGGCTCTCACCTTGCCCGGTGTTCGGGTCGATCCCGATGAACCGTAGTGACACGGTGCCCTCCAGCGCTCTGTGTGTGCGCGTATGTACACACACTCGTCCACATGGATGATGAGGGTAAGGGCGCGAACATGTCGGTGACCAGGAATACATGATTATTGCGAACATTCGTGAACATTGCTGGCCATGCTGCACATCACATTCCTAGCGTCGGGAGAAGAAGAAACCCCGGCGAGGCCGTCACCTCCCGAGGCTTGGCCGACGCTGCGAGGTGCGCCGACATGCGACAAAGTACAGCGGTCCCGGCGGTCACCGAGACCCCGCCGCCCGACGTTCTGGCTGTGCTCACCCTGCCGTCGCTCGACAGGCTCACCGAGGAGCAGGTCCGCGGCGGGTGCTGTGTATGGGGAGGCGAGCCCCTGAGCACCGCGACGGCCGTCGACCTCGGGCCGCGCACCGGCCGACGGCTCGGGCAGCCGTTCCAGTGGTTCCCACGCGCTGACCGCCGCTGCCTCGCCCGCGCCGCACAGCAGGCGCTCTACGACCACCACGTGCCACGCTGCGCGGGGTGCGAGACCGTCCGGGGCGGGTGCGCCGTCCACCGCGCCCTGTGCCGACTCGTGCGGGAGGGACAGCGGTGACCACCATGTCCCCGGAGCCGCGCCTGGGGTTCCCGCTTCAGGCGCCGAAGCCGCAGCCCGGCTGCGCACGGTGCGCCGACCTGGCCCGGCAGCGTGCCGAGGCGCAGACCGTCGGTGACTACTCGCGCGTCAGCGACTGCAACGTGCGGATGCGCCGCCACCACCAGTCGCGGCCCTGACCACCCGACTCCCGCCACGCCCCAGACGGCGAACCGGATCGTGGCGGGACGGCAGGCGCCGCCTGTGCGGTACGGCGCCCGCCACCCAAGCCCCCGCCGCCGGCCGCCCGCCGGATCCCGGCCGGCGGCGGGCCAAGGGCGGCCGTCCCCGTTCCCCGTCGGGGACGGCCGCTCGGACGTGGGGTTCATGGGGTAGTAGCGGGGTAACAAGATCGGCACACGTAGAAGGCCGGTAGATCCTGGAGATCTACCGGCCTTCTGACTTGGCGCTTCGCCACTGTGGGGCTAACAGGATTTGAACCTGTGACCTCATCCTTATCAGGTCGATCACGGGCCGCCTGGGGACTGCAGGTACCCCAGCCCTACGACGGCCTACCGACCGCTGGGGGCCGCTCTCGTCCGGTCGTGTCCGCCGCTGTTGGTGTCAGCCGGTGGTGTCAGGCAACGACGACGGGCTTGACACGCGGCTGCGGGAGACGCGCGGCGATCGCCTGCACGACGATCAGAACGATCACTGCGACCACCAGCCACGTAGCCTGGCGAACGAGAGCGGTCATCGCGTCAGCGTTGATCACGCACGCCATGACCACGGTCAGCGGGATCATGATCTTCTTGATACTGCGACGCCCGCGTGCGACAGTGTCAAGCAGGTGGGTGTCAAGCATCGACAGTCCACCGAAGCCCAGGATGGGCATACGTCCTCCTTGGTTGTCAGAAGGGCGCGCCCGGTTCCTCTTCCCAAAGGCGGGCGCGCCCTTCGGTGTTGGTGCTCCAACGGTAGGGCACGACCGCGACACTACGTTTCCGCCAAGGCAAAGCCCGAGTTCTTGGCATGGCGGTCTCCGCGTGCCAACTCAGGCCAACTAGGGTCAACTTGAGCTATCTCTAGCTACGAGGCAGCGACCGCTTGACCTGCAGCTTTGCGTCGCCATATCACACCGCACTGACAAGCGCGGCCATCCCCACCCTAACGCATCCATAGATGCGTGTAGCTACACGACATTTGCCCCGATTTGGCGAGTGATGAACGTCACTAAACCTGATGATGGCTGATCAACGAAGATCCGGTCTGCGGTGCCAGGGTGACCATGTCGCCCTCGATCTCGATGCACACCCCCAGCACCCACCACCCTCCCCAGCTCCCATCCCGTACGCCGTCGACCCACACACCGTGGAGCGGGCGTGGTTCAGGGGCGTCAAGGTGGAGCGCGCCACTGTACGAACGACCTTGACGCCCCTGGGCCGCGTCTGCTCGGCTCTGCCTGGGTCGATGGTGTGCGGGATGGGAGCCCCCGGCATCCGCCACGACGAACCCGCGGTCGGCGACGGCGCCCCCTCCATCCCGGTGCCGGCCGATCCCCCGCCGGAGGCACTGCTTGAACCGAAGGCCGCCCTATGCGGTGCAGCCATGGCTGGGTTCCCCCTCATGGCCGCGCCTGGCGTCCGTCCGGTGGCCTGGTGCGGGATCAGCGGGCCGTACGAACGCCCGCGCATCTGGCAGCGCTGGCCCGCATGCCGCCGCCACCACGATCCGGCCTCTTGCGGTAACACAAAGCGTCTTTGACCTGCACCGTTGGGGATCACCGTTCGTTCCCGTGCCCGTGTTGGAATGTGGCCGCTGCGTGCGGCGACGGACGGGCGGCGACGTGCGGCCGGTGGCGAAGACAGTGAGGCGGCGCGGCGGCGACCGGCCGGCGCCGCCGCGCTTGGCGCGGCCCTCGGGTCCTGATCCCGACCTACCGGAAGTAGGCAACCGGGTGGAAAGGGGTGCGCGGTGGCCCCGGTAGCGGGCGTTGGGGCGAGCTGCTGTTGCGTCTTTCCCTTCCTGAGGCCGGATCGTGGTGGCGGTGGCAAGCTGGCCGGCAGCGGCCATTGATGCGCTTGGGCGGAGGGTGCGGCGGCCGGGTTGGCGACGATCCAAGAGTGCTGTTGGCCGCAGGACCAGCGAGCGAAGCGAGCCTTGATGAGGTAGAGAAACCTGTAACAGCTCATGGCCAATACGGGCCTTGGCGTCGGTTGTGCCTCCGTGGTGGCCTGGCAACGGGCCGTTGCCGCTAGGGAGGAGTGGGATGCAGCCGGTACCGCGAGACTTAGCGCTGAACCGTCCGGGCGATGCGGTGCGGAGGAAGATCCGGGACCTTGAGCCGAACCCCCTTCGGCGGCTCGTCGGTCGCTACGTCGGCAACTCGGAGATCCGAAGTTGGGCGGACGGTCTTGTGGGTGAACGCGTCACCGGACGACGGCTGAGCAGGCTCAAGCGCCATGGCTGGTTCGTCCTTCACGCCGTGCCCTGGCCGAGCGGCGCCGACATCGATCACCTCGCCATCGGCCCGGCCGGCGTCTTCTCCATCAACTCCAAGCGGCACAAGGGGAAAACAGTCTGGTACGGCGACTTCGCGATCACCGTCAACGGTGTTCCTAAGAGTCACATAACGATCAGCCAGAGCGAAGCCCGCCGGGTGTCGAGAGCCCTGTCTCGCCGCTGCGGCACCGGCGTCCCGGTCCGTCCCGTGATCTCCGTGGTGCACGCCGCACGGCTCACGGTCAAGACCGCGGCCCCTCCCGTCCTGGTCCTGGCGGTTGAGGACCTGGACAGGGTGCTCTCCGGCTTGACGCCCACCCTGTCGGCAAACCAGATCGCGCGCATCTACGAGGTGGCGCGCGATTCCCGGACCTGGGTCTGACGCTCACGCGTCGAAGTCGTACTCCAGGATGTACGACGCCGAGTCGAGGGTCATCTCGTTCAGCTCGACCGGGCGTCCCTCCTCGGCGAACGCCGTGCGGCAGATGAGGATCACTGGCGTGCCCATCGCCAGGTTGAGACGGGCTGCCTCCTCCTGCGACGGCATCCGGCAGCGGATCTCCTCGCGGAAGTGGACGGGCTTGTACCCCAGCTCGGCCAGACGGGCGTACGTGCCGCCCGGACCGGTGTCATCCTGAGTGATCGCCGAGCCCGCCACCAGGTCGGCAGGAAGGTACGAGGTCGACAGCAGAACCGGCTTGTCGTCCAGCACGAATCGACGGCTGCGGACGCAGGTGGCCGCGCCGGGCTCGATGTCGAGCACTTGGGCAATGCGTTCCGGGGCTGCTTCCTCCGTGACCTGTACCTGGTCGACGGTCAGGGCACGGTCGCCGATGTCGGCGGACCAGATCGAGCGGCCGGAACCCCACTGCTGCTGCGACAGGCGCTGAATGCCCCGCCGCCGTAGAGGCTTGAAGTCCCTGACAAAGACGCCGGCGCCCTTGCGGGACTCGGCCAACCCCTCGTTCTGCAACACGCTGAGGGCCTGGCGTGCCGTCATCCGAGCCACGTTGTACGTGGCCATCAGGTCGTTCTCTCCTGGTAGCCGATCACCCGGGCCGTACTCGCCCGCCTGGATCGCATTCCTCAGCGCGTCGGCGATGCGCTGGTACTTCGGCTGGCGATCTCCGCCCTGGCTGGCCATGTGATCCCTCCTCTCTTCTCTAGACACCTTATGCGCTGATCTCCCTAACCCCAACTTCCGGTGGGCCGCGGTGACCGACCTGAAACATCTCTAGAGACGTCTTGACAGTGCCTCTCTAGAGATGTTCCATGGAGGCATCTCTAGAGAGGCAGCCCAAGGGGGGCGGCCTCGCGAACGAGGGGATGTCTGCATGCCGTCCTTCAAGATCGACCTGTCGACCGCGGTGGTGTTCGTGGCGACCGCGCCGGTGCCGAAGCTGGCGAACGCCAAGACGGGGGAGCGGGCGATGGACCGGGAGACCGGGGCGCCGCTGTCGACGGTGGGCCTGCTGGTCTCCGACGAGGGAGAGGGCAACCTCTACCAGGTCACCATCCCCGAGACGGGCTACCCGGAGGGCCTGGCGCCGGGCATGCCGGTCAAGGTCGTCGGGCTCAAGGCGCGGGACTGGGAGAACGAGTTCAACGGCCAGAAGCGGCACGGCATCTCGTTCCGCGCGGTCGCGATCACCCCGGCGGCCTGACCATGACGGATCTGTCCATGGTGCTGGAGGCCACGGGCGCCCTCGCGGGGGCCGGCGGTCTGGGGTATGCGAAGGTCCGCGCGCCGCGCGTGTACTGGTCGCTGGTCGGACTGCCGGTCACCTGGGGCCGGTTCGCCCTCTCCTACCGCTCCACGATGGACGTGTGCGGGCTGACGGTGCAGCCCTCCCGTCTGCGGGCCTTCGTTACCCGGAACCTGACCCGACGTGAGGTGCTGCCGGTGCCGCCGAAGGTGCGCCGGGTGCGGGGGACGTCGACGGGGCTGCGGGTGACGCTGCGGCTTCCCGCCGGCCTGGAACCGGCCGACCTGGTGGCCGCCTCGGAGCGGCTGCGGCACGCCTGGGGTGTGCACGCGGTGACCGTCGCCGAGACCAAGCCGGGATACGTCGAGTTGCGCATGACCGGCTATGACGTGCTGCGCCGGGTCCGGCTCCCGCGCGGGGCTCGCCCGGAGGGCCTGGCGGTGCCGGTGGCGCTGCGGGAGGACGGGACCGCGTTCGTCCGCGACTACCGCAAGGTGCCCATGGCGCTGACGCTGGGGGCGAACAACTCGGGCAAGTCCGTCTATCAGCGCAACCTGATCAAGGGCCTGGCGCGGCTGCCGGTGGCGCTGGTCGGCATCGACTGCAAGCGCGGTGTGGAGCAATCCGCGTACGCGCCGCGGCTGTCGGCCCTGGCCACCACCCCGGACGACGCGGCCTCGCTGCTGGAGGTGCTGGTCGGCGAGATGGAAGACCGCTTCGACCTGCTGAGCGCGCACCGGGTCTCGGACGTGTGGGAGCTGCCCGAAACGGTGCGGCCGGTGCCCATCGTCGTCCTGGTCGACGAGGTGGCGGAGCTGTTCCTGATCTCCTCCCGGAAGGACGAGGAGCGCCGCGAGCGGATCGTCACCGCGTTGATCCGGCTGGCGCAGATGGCCCGCGCGGTCGGCATCCATCTGGAGATCTGCGGGCAGCGCTTCGGCTCCGAGCTGGGCAAGGGCGCGACCATGCTGCGCGCACAGCTCACCGGCCGGGTGGTGCACCGGGTCAACGACAAGCAGACCGCGGAAATGGGTCTCGCGGACGTGGCCCCGGATGCGGTCGTGGTCGCCTCCCTGATCCCGGCGGAGCGTCCCGGTACGGCGGTCGCCGCGGACTCCTCCGGGGGCTGGGCGAAGATCCGCACCCCGCACACCTCGCGGGATGAGGTCGTGGCGGTGTGCCGGCGGTTCGCCCACCTGGTCCCCGACCTCCCCGCCCTCGACCCGTACCGGCCCTCCCTCGGCCTCCCGGCTCCGGCCGACGCCCCGCCAGTCGAGTCCGCCCCGGCCACGGTCTGACCCCTCGCTGTTCCACGGTCGGCGCGACCGCTTCGCGCCATATCCCTGCCCGACCCATGCCTGATCACAGGAAGGAAGCCCGAAATGTTCTGCGAGCACTGCGGCGACCTCGACGGCGCCGAGACCGGCGTCGACCACGACGAGCGCGACTGCCCTTGGTACGGCGTGGCCGCCGAGGATGACGAAGACGAGGACGAGTGATCATGCCGCGCTCGATCCGCCCGGATGCCGTGCTGGTGCAAGCCGTGATCGCCGGTGCGCTGTCCTTCGCGCACCTGCACGACCTGGCCGCGGCGGCCGGGCAGTCCGGGTGGAAGGCGTGGGCCTATCCGGTCTCGGTCGACCTGCTGTTGGTCGCCGCCTGGCGTCGGCTCCGCGCCGGCCGGGACCGGTCGTCCTGGACCTGGTTCGCCATCGCGCTGGCCGCGTCGCTGGGCGCCAACGTCGCCACCGCGGGTCTGCTCGACCTGCACCACGTGCCCGCCTGGCTGCGCATCCTCGTCGCTGGCTGGCCCGCGCTGGCCTTCCTCGGCGGCACCCTCCTCGTCCACGCCCCCGCCGCGGCCACCCCGGCCCCGGAGCGGGAGCCGGGCGAGGAACCGGCGGCGCCGGAAGTCGAGGTGCACCGCACCGACACTCCCAACCCGGCCGCGGCCCCGACGCCGGAACTGGCCCCGGCCAAGCCGCCCGCCGCCGTCCCGACGGTTCCGCCGGCCCTGCTCGACCACGCCCGCTCGATCGCCGACGCCCACCGCACCGCCACCGGCGAGCAGATCACCGCCGACGCGCTGACGGCCCGGCTCGGCCTGCCCGCCCCGACCTGCCAAGCCATCGTCGCCCAACTCCAACTCGCCTGACCGCGAAGGGAGGTGAACCCCCGTGCGCCCGAACCGCTTCTACCACGTGATCAAGATCGGGCCGGTGAAGGTCGGCACCTACAACAACGGCCGCGGCCAGACCCGGCACACCGCCGCCTGCACCGCCCCCGGCTGCGGCTTCTCCACCGACCACCGCGACCGCTCGGCCGCCGAACTCTCCGCCCGCACCCACCGCTGCACCGCCTGACACAAGGAGAACGAGCCCGTGTTCACCCCGAAGTACCCGTCCCCGGACACTGCCCCCACCACCCCGGCACCCGCGGCCGACACCGCCCCGGCCACCGCGCCGACTCCGGCCCCGGTCGTCCCGGCGCCGGTGTCGCACCGGCCGACCGTGCAGCTCACCCCCGGCAGCGCGCTCGCCCTCGCCGCCGGCGGCGGCGCCGTCGTCCTCGTCGTCGGCGCGGTCCTGGTCTCCATGCTGCTGGCGGTCGCCATCACCGCCGTCTCCGTCGCCGTGGTCGCCGTCGTGCTGCGCCTGCTCGTCAACGACCTGCACAAGGGGCGGTGAGCGGCATGGACACCCACCTGATCGCCGCCGGATTACCGGCCCTGGGCTGGGCCCTGCACGGCGGGCTGCTGCTGCGCCGCCTCTCCACCGCCCGCCGCGACCCGCTCACCGGCCTGCACACCCGCGCCGGCTGGACCACCCGCGCCCAGCACCTGCTGGCCAAGCACCCGAGTGCGCTGGTGGTCCTGGTCGACCTGGACGACTTCAAGGCCATCAACGACACCCACGGCCACCCGGCCGGCGACGCCGTACTCACCGCCACCGCCCGCCGCCTCGCCGACTGGTGCGGGCGCCACGGCATCGCCGCCCGCCTCGGCGGGGACGAGTTCGCCGCCATCGTCACCGACCCCGCCCACACCACCGGCCTGCCCGCACTCCAGGCCGCCTTGGACCGGCCCGTCCCGCACGACGGCCGCCTCCTGCCGGTCTCCGCCTCGGTCGGCCACTGCCGCCCCGCGCACCTGCCCGCCCCGACCCTCACCGACGCCCTGTCCGCCGCGGATGTGGCGATGTACCGGGCCAAGGGCCACGGCCGGCGCAACACCCGCTAAGCGGCCCCCGGAGCGGCCTCAACCGCCAAGTTTCCACCGCTCCGGGCGGCCTTCCCACCTTCCAAATCCAACGGACCCGAAAGGGAAGCCCCATGATGCCCGAAACCACCTCGACGGAGCGCGTCTGCCGCGACTGCGACGGCTTCGCCACCGTCGCCGTCACCACCGGCACCCGCCACCGCGACGGCACCGGCGCCACCCTCCGCGTCGCCTGCCCCGCCTGCCGGGGCACCGGCCACGCCCCCGCCACCGCCGGCCTCGCCCGCGCCGGGAGGTGACCGTCGTGGCGCTCCTCGACTGGCGCTCGCCCGAGCACTACGACCCCACCGGCGACAAGCCGTGCGTGATCTGCACCAAGCCCACCCCGCTGCGCTCCGACCGCGGCAGGCCCGTCCACAAGGTGTGCGCGGAGCAGTGGATCGACGCCCACCCGAAGGAGGAGGACCAGAAGTGACCGCCACGTCCTCACCTCGCGTCCTTGACCTGTTCGCCGGTCCCGGCGGCTGGTCCGAGGGACTGCGGCCCTTCGGGCTGCGGGATGTCGGTATCGAGATCGACCCGGTGGCCTGCGCCACGCGTGCCGCCGCCGGGCATCTCACGATCCGTGCTGATGTTGCCGCCTACCCCACCGCCCCGCTTCGCGGGAAGGCCGACGGGCTGATCGGCTCGGCACCCTGCCAGCCGTTCAGCAACGCCGGCCGCCGTGCCGGACACAGTGACATGGACCTGTGCCACCAGGGCCTTGATGACCTCGCCCGCGGGCGCGACACCCGTGCCATCCTCCGGACGGCCTGCGCTGACCCGCGGTCGGTGCTCGTTGTCGAGCCCCTGCGCTACGCCCTGGACCTGCGCCCCGGCTGGATCGCCCTGGAGCAGGTGCCCGCGGCCGCCCCGCTGTTCGCGCACATCGCCGGCGTCCTCCGCAGCGTCGGCTACTCCGCCTGGACGGGCGTTCTGAACGCCGCAGACTACGGTGTCCCGCAGAGCCGCCGCCGGGCCTTCCTCCTGGCCTCCCGCTCCGTCCAGGTGGCACCTCCCGAGCCGACCCATGCCAAGGACCCCGGCCCGGACACCCTGTTCGGTCCCGCCCGGAAACCGTGGGTCACCATGGCCGATGCCCTCGGCTGGGGCTACACCCGCCGCCCCGCCCCCACGGTCACGGGCGGCGGAACCCGGTCCGGCGGCGCCGAACCCTTCGGCAACACCTCCCGCAAAGCCATGCGCGCGGCCATGGACAACCCCGACCACTGGGCATGGAAGCGCCCCGCCTACACGGTCTCCGGCACCATCGGCCACGTCGGCGGCAAGCAGGCAGCCGCCAGCCACCTCAACCTTGAACCCGAAGAAGGCGCCCGCCTCCAGTCATTCCGCGACGGCTACCCCTTCCAGGGCAGCAAGGGCCAGCGCTCGCTGCAGATCGGCAACGCCGTTCCGCCCCTCCTGGCCACCGCCGTCCTCGCCCCCGTCCTCCAGGCCGCGCCGGAGGTGGCCGCGTGAAGTCCTTCACCGCCTCCGCCCACCTGGAACCCGACAGCACCAGCCGCGTCAGCGTCTTCGACGCGACCGAGGACAGCGGGCCCTTCGTCAGCCTCCGCATCGGCGGCCAACTGGTCGACCTCGCGCTCATCGCCCGACCGGGCACCGCCAGCGCCCTGCGCGCCCTGGCTCGTGCCGCCGACGAAGCCGCCTCCGCCCTCGACCGGATCGCCGACAGCGCCGCGGACGGTGACGCGTGACCGACACCGCAACCGCGGCGGGCCTGGACCCGGCCACCCTCGCCGACCTGCTGAGGCTGGCCGGGTCCCCCGGCTTCGACCGCATCCAGGAACAGATCCGCCGCACCGGCGGCTGCGCCGACCCGATCCGTCTGCACGGTTCCACCGTTGTCCGCGACGCCGCGACCGGGCACATCCTGCATGCGTACTCCACCGACACCGAACCGGGCGGCGTCCTGCGGGTGGCCTGCGGCAACCGGCGCGCCTCGCGCTGCCCGGCCTGCGCCTGGACCTACGCCGGTGACACCTACCACCTCATCCGCGCCGGCCTCGTCGGCGACCCCGCCAAGGGCACCCCGGAGACCATCCGGGATCACCCGCGGGTCTTCGCCACCCTCACCGCCCCCTCCTTCGGCCCGGTGCACAACCGGCCCGGCACCCGGCCCTGCGCCTGCGGCACCCTCCACCGTGAGGACGCGCCCGAGCTGGGCACCCCGCTCGACCCGGAGTCCTACGACTACGCCGGTGCGGTGCTGTGGAACAACCACGCCTCCGAGCTGTGGCGCTACTTCACGATCTACCTGCGCCGCCAGATCGCCAAGCGCGCCGGCCTGACCCAAAAGGCGGCCCGCGAGCAGTGCCGGGTCTCCTTCGGCAAGGTCGCCGAGTACCAAAAGCGCGGCGCCGTCCACTTCCACGCCGTGATCCGCCTCGACGGACCCGACGGGCCCGACACCCCGCCCCCGCCCTGGGCCACCACCGGTCTGCTCACCGACGCCATCCGCGCCGCCGCGGCCCGCGTCGCCGTCGACGTCGACCCGGCCGGCGACCAACCGGCCCGCACCCTGCGGTGGGGCACACAGCTCGATATCCGCCCCATCCGGGCCTTCGGCGACGGCCAGGAGATCACCGAACAGGCCGTCGCCTCCTACGTCGCCAAGTACGCCACCAAGGCCGCCGAGACCACCGGCACCGTGGACCGCCGCATCGGCAACAAGGAAGCCCTGATCCTGCTCGGCGTGCCCGACCACCCGCGGCGGCTGATCGAGGCGTGCTTGGACCTGCACCCGCTCTACCCGGATCGCAAGCTGCGCGACTGGGCCCACATGCTCGGCTTCCGCGGCCACTTCTCCACCAAGTCCCGCCGCTTCTCCACCACCCTCGGCGCCCTGCGCCAGGCCCGCGCCGACTACCGCGCCGCCCAGCAACGCGCCGCCCTCGGCCTGCCCGACCCCGACGACGAGGAAGCCACCACCCTCACCCTCGCCCACTGGTCCTACGCCGGCCACGGCCACACCCCCGGCGAATCCTGGCTCGCCGCCACCATCCGCCGCGACCTCCAGCAAAGCCGCGAACTCGCCCGCGAAGAACTGCCCACCTTGCTCGCCCTGGAAGGAGCCGCAGCATGACCACCGCCCCCGCCGAACTCCTGACCGTGCCGGAGGTCATGGCGCGGCTCAAGGTCGGCCGGACGAAGGTCTACGACCTGATCCGCACGCACCGCCTGGTCTCCATCAAGGTGGACGGCTGCCGGCGCATCCCGGAGGAGGCTGTACGGTCCTTCATCCGCCGCCAGATGGGGGAGGCTGCCTGATGGCCAAGCGTCGGCCCAACGGCGGTGGCACGATCACCAAGCGCAAGGACGGTCGCTACCAGGGCGCCGCGTACGTCACCGATACCGACGGCAACCGCGTCCGGAAGTACGTGTACGGCTCGACCTGGGATGAAGTGAACGAAAAGCTCGGCAAGCTTCAGGACCAGGAACGCAACGGCATCCCGGTGCCGTCCCGCTCGTGGACGGTCGGCGAGTGGCTCGCCTACTGGCTTGAGCACATCGTGGAGCCGGAGCGCGAGCACAACACGTACGTCAAGTACGAATCCAAGGTGCGGCTCTACCTCCTGCCGCATCTCGGCAGGAAGCCGCTGGTCAAGCTGACTCCGGCGCAGATCCGGGCCTTCATGGCCACTCTGAAGCGGGAGAACGTCGGCGCGGCCACCCGCTTCGAGGTGCTGCGTGTCCTCCGGAACGCTCTCAACCGAGCCATCCGTGAGGAACTGGTGACCCGCAACGTCGCCCTCCTGGTCGACATGCCCAAGGTCTCCAAGGACAAGGGCAAAGCCTGGAACGCGCGGGAGGCGATCACGTTCCTGCGGGCGGCTCGTGCGCACCGCCTCTACGCGGCCTGCGTGCTCGTCCTCGTCCTCGGCCTGCGTCGCAGTGAGGTCCTGGGTCTGCGCTGGCAGGACATCGACTTCGAGGCTCGACAGTTCACTCCGGTCAAGCAGGTGCAGCGGGTGAAGGGCGCCGGCCTGGTGCTGAAGGACCTCAAGACCGAGTCCTCACAGGCCACGTTGCCACTGCCGGAGTTCTGCGCCCGCGCCTTGGAGGAGCGTCGGGAGCTGCAAGAGCTGGAACGGAAGATCGCCGGTGACCACTGGCACCAGGAACCGGATCAGGACCTGATCTTCTCCTCCGAGCACGGCGGCATGATCGACCCGGTGGGCTTCTCCCGCACCTTCGACCGCCTCGTCAAGCGCGCCGGCGTCCGCCGCATCACGGTCCGGCTCGCCCGGCACACCTGCGGCACCCTGCTCGCCTTCCTGAAGGTGCACCCCAAGGTGGCACAGGCGATCCTCCGGCACAGCCAGATCAGCATGACCATGGACGTGTACACGCACGTGGTCGGCGAAGACGAGCGGGAAGCCGTGGCGATGCTCGCCGAACTGCTGGAAGATCCACTCATCGGCTGATGTCAGCCGTAGATGTCAAAGACCACCTACTCACATGAGTAGGTGGTCTTTTCGCTGGTGGGGCTAACAGGATTTGAACCTGTGACCTCATCCTTATCAGGGATGCGCTCTAACCAACTGAGCTATAGCCCCGCCGCGCTCTGCGGGGGGTGTCCCGCGCGCTGACTCCTGAAGATTAGCGCACTGCGTGCGCAGTCCCAAAATCGGTTGTCCGCAGCGGGGCCCGCACGGCCTCGGCCGTTCTCTCGGCCGTTCTCCTCACCCGTCCTCGCCTGTCCCCACTCGCTCTCACCCGTCCTCGCCGGTCCTCACTCGTCCTCGGCGAGGGTCACCTCGATGCCGCCGACGAAGCCGGCGGAGAGGTTGTAGATGAAGGAGCCGAGGGTGGCCAGGGCGGTCAGGAGGATCACGTCGATGACGGCGATGACCGACGTGAAGATCAGGACGTGGGGGAGGGAGAGGAAGGCCTGCAGGTCGAAGCCGTTGGACTCGTTGGAGCCGGTGGCCTCGGAGACGGTGCCGCCGACGGTGGAGAAGACGCCCATGGCGTCCAGCACCATCCACAGCAGGGCGGCGGCGACGACGGTGCAGATGCCGAGCGCGAGGGAGAGCAGGAAGCTGACCTTCATCACCGACCAGGGGTCGGTCCGGGCGACGCGCAGGCGGGCCTTGCGGGTGCGGGGCGTGGTGCGGGCGCCGGTGCGCGGGCGGCGCACGGCGTCGGCGGGAGCCGGCGAGGGGTAGGCCTGCGGCGGGCGGTAGGGCCCGGCGGGCTGTTCGGGCTTGCGCTCACCGGGCAGCGGCAGCGGCGTCTGCGGGGCCTCGGCCGGCGGCGGCGTCTGCTGCTGCGGCTGGGCGCCCTCGGCGACCGGAGCGGCGGCCGGCTGCGCGGCCGGGCCCGCCTCCGCCGCCTGCTGCCGGGTCTGCGGGCCTCGGGTGTCCGTCACAGTTCCCCCCTGGGGTCCATGCGTGTCGGGCGAGGGAGCGGACGCGGCGGAGCCACGGCCGCCGTCCTCCGTCGGGGTACCCGTCGAGGTACCGGGGGACCCGGCGCCCGTGGCTCCGCTCACGCTGTCTCACTCCTCGTGCTACTC
>NZ_BMWH01000038.1 GCF_014651135.1 Streptomyces echinoruber | reverse complement strand
ACCGGCCTGCGCGGCCTCGCCGAACGCCTCGACGCCGTCGACGGCGTCCTGGTGGTGGACTCCCCGGCCGGCGGCCCGACCCGCGTGACGGCCGAGCTGCCCTGGCGGGAGCGGACGGCACGGGACTGACGACCGGCCCGCCGACGGTGCCGGCGCACGCCCCGCCGACAATGCCGGCGTACGGCCCGCCGGCCGTACCGCGGGGCCGTGCGCGCCCCCGTGAACTCCCCAGTATTCCCGGCGCCCTCCCCCCACCCCCCTCCGAATACTGGAATGCTGGACCTGTTGCGCAGGGCACAGCCGGGCGGCGGGTCCGGTGGACGGACGTACGGGGTGTGGGGGCCGGAAGCGTGGAGGACGTGAAGGACAGGGTGCGGGTGGTCATCGCCGAGGACTCGGTGCTGCTCCGGGAGGGCCTGACCCGGCTGTTGACCGACCGGGGGCACGAGGTGGTCGCCGGGGTCGGCGACGGGGACGCGCTGGTCGAGACGATCACCGAGCTGGCCGGCCGGGACGCGCTGCCGGACGTCGTGGTCGCCGACGTGCGCATGCCGCCGACGCACACCGACGAGGGGGTGCGGGCGGCGGTGCGGCTGCGCCGGGCCCACCCGGACCTGGGGGTGCTGGTGCTGTCGCAGTACGTGGAGGAGCGGTACGCCACCGAGCTGCTGGCCGGCTCCAGCCGCGGCGTGGGCTACCTGCTCAAGGACCGGGTCGCCGAGGTGCGGGAGTTCGTGGACGCGGTGGTGCGGGTGGCCGGGGGCGGGACGGCCCTGGACCCGGAGGTGGTCGCGCAGCTCCTCGGCCGCAGCCGCAAGCAGGACGTGCTGGCCGGTCTCACCCCCCGCGAGCGCGAGGTGCTCGCCCTGATGGCGGAGGGCCGCACGAACTCGGCGATCGCCCGGCAGCTCGTGGTCAGCGACGGCGCGGTGGAGAAGCACGTCAGCAACATCTTCCTCAAGCTCGGCCTGTCGCCGAGCGAAGGGGATCACCGGCGTGTTCTCGCGGTTCTGACCTACCTCAACTCCTGAACGCGTGACACTGGACCACGATCGCCGAGCCGGGCACCAGCGCGAGCCGAGGGGGGAGAGGCACCGTGAGGATGCAGCAGACACAGCCGTCCCACGTCTCACCGGCACGTCCACCATGCGAACGGCACAAGGAAGGCGACCCTTACCGACGTAGGGTTGAAGAAGGAAGGTCTGCGGGAGGGCCGACCTCACCCAGCCGCCTCGAAGGAGGTCCAGTTCAGTGACCAGCCAGGTCAGTAGCCCCACCGAGCAGACCGGCGGAGCCGCCGTCGGAGAGCAGCGCAGGGCGGCCGGAACGAAGGACGTGCGCCGCCTGGACCGGGTGGTCATCCGGTTCGCGGGGGACTCGGGTGACGGCATGCAGCTCACCGGTGACCGGTTCACCTCGGAGACGGCCTCCTTCGGCAACGACCTGTCGACGCTGCCGAACTTCCCCGCCGAGATCCGGGCCCCCGCAGGCACCCTGCCGGGCGTGTCGTCCTTCCAGCTCCACTTCGCCGACCACGACATCCTCACCCCGGGCGACCGGCCCAACGTGCTGGTGGCGATGAACCCGGCGGCGCTGAAGGCGAACCTCGGCGACCTGCCGCGGGGCGCGGAGATCATCGTCAACACGGACGAGTTCGGCAAGCGGGCGCTGCAGAAGGTCGGCTACGCCGCCAACCCGCTCGAGGACGGCTCGCTGGACGGCTACCGCGTCCACCCGGTGCCGCTGACCACGCTGACGGTGGAGGCGCTGAAGGACTTCGAGCTGACCCGCAAGGAGGCCGAGCGCAGCAAGAACATGTTCGCGCTGGGCCTGCTGAGCTGGATGTACCACCGGCCCACCGAGGGCACCGAGGCGTTCCTGCGCAAGAAGTTCGCGCGCAGACCGCAGATCGCCGAGGCGAACATCGCCGCCTTCCGGGCGGGCTGGAACTTCGGCGAGACCACGGAGGACTTCGCGGTCTCCTACGAGATCGCGCCGGCCGCGAAGGCGTTCCCGCCGGGCACCTACCGCAACATCTCCGGCAACCTGGCCCTGGCCTACGGCCTGATCGCCGCCTCCCACCAGGCGGACCTGCCGCTGTTCCTCGGCTCGTACCCGATCACCCCGGCCTCCGACATCCTGCACGAGCTGAGCCGGCACAAGAACTTCGGGGTGCGCACCTTCCAGGCGGAGGACGAGATCGCGGGCATCGGCGCCGCCCTGGGCGCCGCGTTCGGCGGCTCGCTGGCGGTGACCACGACCTCCGGGCCCGGCATCGCGCTGAAGAGCGAGACGATCGGCCTGGCGGTCTCCCTGGAGCTGCCGCTGCTGGTGGTGGACATCCAGCGCGGCGGCCCGTCGACCGGCCTGCCCACCAAGACCGAGCAGGCGGACCTGCTGCAGGCGATGTACGGCCGCAACGGCGAGGCACCGGTGCCGGTGGTCGCGCCGCGCACCCCGGCCGACTGCTTCGACGCCGCCCTGGAGGCGGCCCGGATCGCGCTGACCTACCGCACCCCGGTGATGCTGCTGTCCGACGGCTACCTGGCCAACGGCTCCGAGCCGTGGCGCATCCCGGACCTGGACGAGCTGCCGGACCTCAGGGTGCGGTTCGCGCAGGGCCCCAACCACACCCTGGACGACGGCACCGAGGTGTTCTGGCCCTACAAGCGCGACCCCGAGACCCTGGCCCGCCCGTGGGCGGTGCCGGGCACGCCGGGCCTGGAGCACCGCATCGGCGGCATCGAGAAGCAGGACGGCTCCGGCAATATCTCCTACGACCCCGAGAACCACGACTTCATGGTCCGCACCCGGCAGGCCAAGGTGGACGGCATCGAGGTGCCGGACGTGGAGGTCGACGACCCGAGCGGCGAGGCACGGCTGCTGGTGCTGGGCTGGGGGTCGACGTACGGGCCGATCACCGCGGCGGTGCGGCGGCTGCGGACGGCGGGCGAGCAGGTGGCCCAGGCCCACCTGCGCCACCTCAACCCGTTCCCGCGGAATCTCGGTGCCGTGCTGAAGCGTTACCCCAAGGTGGTGATCCCCGAGATGAACCTCGGCCAGCTCGCCACCCTGATCCGTGCCAAGTACCTGATCGACGCGCAGTCCCTCACCCAGGTGCGCGGGCTGCCGTTCAAGGCCGAGCAGCTCGCCACGGCCCTCAAGGAGGCCATCGATGCCTGAGACGACCACGGCCACGGAGGGCGCCGGGACCGTCGACGCGCTCTCCCTGGTGCCCAAGGCCGAGGCCAAGCAGTCCATGAAGGACTTCAAGTCCGACCAGGAGGTGCGCTGGTGCCCCGGCTGCGGCGACTACGCGATCCTGGCGGCCGTGCAGGGCTTCATGCCGGAGCTGGGCCTGGCGCGGGAGAACATCGTCTTCGTCTCCGGCATCGGCTGCTCCTCACGCTTCCCGTACTACATGAACACCTACGGGATGCACTCCATCCACGGCCGCGCCCCCGCCATCGCCACCGGCCTGGCGACCTCCCGGCGCGATTTGAGCGTGTGGGTGGTCACCGGTGACGGCGACGCGCTGTCGATCGGCGGCAACCACCTCATCCACGCCCTGCGCCGCAACGTCAACCTGAAGATCCTGCTGTTCAACAACCGGATCTACGGCCTGACCAAGGGCCAGTACAGCCCGACCTCCGAGATCGGCAAGATCACCAAGTCGACGCCGATGGGCTCGCTGGACGCGCCGTTCAACCCGGTCTCGCTGGCGCTGGGCGCGGAGGCGTCGTTCGTGGCCCGCACGATCGACTCCGACCGCAAGCACCTCACCGAGGTGCTGCGGGCCGCCGCCCGCCACCCGGGCACGGCGCTGATCGAGATCTACCAGAACTGCAACATCTTCAACGACGGCGCCTTCGACGTCCTGAAGGACAAGCAGCAGGCCGAGGAGGCCGTGATCCGCCTGGAGCACGGCCGGCCGATCCGCTTCGGCCGCGACGGCTCCCGCGGGGTGGTCCGGGATCCGCTGACCGGCGACCTGCGGGTCGTCACGGTCACGCCGGAGAACGAGGCCGACGTCCTGGTCCACGACGCCCACGCCGCCTCCCCGACCACGGCGTTCGCGCTCTCCCGCCTGGCCGACCCGGACACGCTGCACCACACCCCGATCGGCGTGTTCCGCTCGGTGGAGCGGCCGGTGTACGACACGCAGATGGCCGACCAGCTGGACACGGCGATCGAGCAGAAGGGCAAGGGCGACCTGGCCGCGCTCCTCGCGGGCGGCGACACCTGGACGGTCGTCGGCTGACACCGGCGCCGCGCGCCGCGCACTGCGCTACGAGGCCCGGGCCGACACGGTCCGGGCCTCGTCGTGTGTCCGGCGGGTCCCGGCGTGTGTCCGGCGGATCTCGTCGTATGTCCGGCGGGATCGCCGCCGCGCTCGTGGAGCAGGCGCTCGTGGAGTGAGCGCTCGTCGTGGAGTGAGCCCCCGTGGTCCCGCCTTCCGGTCTGTCATGACCGTATGGCGATACGGACATGACAGACCGGGGGTGGCGGCGCTACCGTCGTGCGACGAGCACGACGTGAGAGGGAGGGGCCGTGGCCGCGGACTCCAGGAGAGAGCAGCGCACCGGACTGCTGAACGGTTTCGCCGCCTATGGCATGTGGGGCCTGGTCCCCCTCTTCTGGCCGCTGCTCAAGCCCGCCGGCGCCGTGGAGATCCTCGCCCACCGGATGGTGTGGTCCCTCGTCCTGGTCTCCGCCGCGCTGCTCGTCGTACGGCGCTGGGCGTGGGCCGGCGAGCTGCTGCGCCGGCCGCGCCGGCTGGCCCTCGTGGCCGCCGCGGCCACGGTCATCACCGTCAACTGGGGCGTCTACATCTGGGCGGTGAACTCCGGGCACGTCGTCGAGGCCTCGCTCGGCTACTTCATCAACCCGCTCGTCACCATCGCGCTCGGCGTGCTGGTCCTGAAGGAGCGGCTGCGGCCCGTGCAGTGGGTCGCCGTCGGCGTCGGCGCCGCCGCGGTCGTCGTACTGACCGTCGGCTACGGCCGCCCGCCGTGGATCTCCCTCACCCTCGCCTTCTCCTTCGCCACCTACGGCCTGGTGAAGAAGAAGGTCGACCTCGGCGGCATCGAGTCGCTCGCCGCGGAGACCGCCATCCAGTTCCTGCCGGCCCTCGCCTACCTGCTGTGGCTCACCGCCCACGGCGACTCCAGCTTCACCGCCGAGGGCCCCGGACACGCGGCCCTGCTCGCCTCCACCGGCGTCGTCACCGCCCTGCCCCTGGTCTGCTTCGGCGCCGCCGCGATCCGCGTCCCGCTGTCCACGCTGGGCCTGCTGCAGTACCTCGCGCCCGTCTTCCAGTTCCTGCTCGGCGTGCTGTACTTCCACGAGGCCATGCCGCCGGAGCGCTGGGCCGGGTTCGCCCTGGTGTGGCTGGCCCTGACCGTGCTGACGGCCGACGCGTGGCGCTCGGCACGGCGCACCCGGGAACGCGCGGCGGCGCTGGCCGCGGAGGCGGCGCGGCGCGAGCCGGGGGCGGTCGAGCGGGTGGAGGCATAGGACCGCGTAGGACCGCGTAGGACCGCCGCGGGCGACGCGGGGCCCTCCCGCGGGCCGGTGCGCGGGCGGCCCGCAGGCGGTCCGCAGGCGATCCGCAGGCGATCCTTCCGCGGACCGCGGGCGGTGCGCGGCCGTTGTCAGTGGTGTCGGGCACAGTGGTCGCATGACGACGACACAGCACTCCGCGTCCCCGCACCCGCCGCTGCACTGGAAGCTCGTCATCGACGCCGCCGACCCGCACGCGCAGGCCGACTTCTGGGCCGCCGCGCTCGGCTACGCGGTCGAGGACAACAGCGCCCTCGTCGAGCAGCTCCTCCAACACGGCGCACTGCCCGCCGAGGCCGCCGTCGAGTTCCACGGCCGCCCCGCCTTCCGGGACCTGATCGCCGTGCGGCACCCGGACGACCCCTACGACGAGCACAGCGGCACCGGGCTCGGCCGGCGCCTGCTGTTCCAGCGCGTGCCGGAGGCGAAGTCCGGCAAGAACCGGCTCCACCTCGACCTGCACACCGGTGCCGGCCGGCGCGAGGAGGAGGTGGAGCGACTGAAGCGGCTCGGGGCGAGCGTGCTGCGGCACGTGCGGGAGCCCGCCGGGGAGTGGGTGGTGATGGCGGATCCGGAGGGCAACGAGTTCTGCGTGCAGTAGGGCGCGACGGAGCGCGGCGGCGGCCCGGACGGGCCGGGTCCGGGCGATCGGCCGGGTTCCGGGCTCAGGCGAGGGGCCGGGTTCCGGGTCCGGGCGATCGGCCGGGTTCCGGGTTCAGGCGGTGGGCCGGGGGCCCGCCGCGCGGGCGCGGGCGGCCAGGCGGTCCATGCGGGCGCGAGCGGAGTGCAGCTGCTCCACGTCCTCGGCCGCGGGCCCCTCCTCGGCGGCGAGGTCGGACCACAGGCCGATCAGGTCGTGGCCCAGCCGCAGCCCCTGCTCCGGGTCGCGCACCGCGCGCCAGGCGGTGGCCGCGCTCTGCACGTTGCCGTACGCCGCCTCGGCGTCCCCCGTGCCGCGGCGGGCCCGGGCGAGGTCGAGGGAGAGGCGGAAGGCCCGCACCGGGTCGCCCGCCAGGTAGGCCACGTACGCGGTGAGTTCGCCCAGCCGCAGCACCTCGGGGTGATCCGGGCCGAGCGCGCCGGACGCCTCCGCCAGGGTCCGCTCCGCAAGCTGCGCCGCCGTGTCGATCCCGCCCGTCTTCACGGCCTCGTTGATCCGCGCCACCGGTTCCGCGAAGGCCGCCGCGTCCTCGCCGGCCCCGGCCGGCGGCTCGTCCCCGAGCACGGCCTCGGCGACGGCGTCGAAACCGCGGGGCGGAGTGGGTTTGGGGTCGGGCTCGGGCGGGTCGGTGAACGCGGGCTCCGACGGCTCCGACGGCTCGGGGGCCGGCGCCGGGGCGGGAGGGGTGGGGAGCGGAAGGGGGGCGGGCGCGGAGGCGGGGGTGGGCGGGGTGTCCATGACGGGCGGGGGGCCGAAGGCTCCGGTGGGCGGGGCCACCGTGCCCGGTGCGTGGTCGCGGGGGGCCTCGGCGGGTGCGTCCGGTCCGGGGCCGGGCAGCGGGCGCAGGATGAACGTCGGCGTCTCGGCGGGCGGCTGCGGCAGGGTCCGCATGCGGAACGTCGGGGCGGCGTCCGGTGTAGGCGGGTGCCGCAGGACCTGCGTGGGCGTGTCGCCGACCGGCGGGCCGGACGGGCCAGACGGGCCGGACGGGTCGGACGGGTCGGCGCCTCCGGTCCGCGGCGGCTGAGCGGTCTCCGGCGCGGGGACGCCCGCCTCCGGCGTGGGAACGCCCGCTTCCGGAGCGGGGCCGACCGCCTCCGGCGCGCCCGCCTCGCCCGGCCGGCCCGGCGCCTCCGGCCGCCCCAGGGCCTCCGGCACGTCCGGAGACTCCGGCCCGCTCACCGTTTCCGACACGCCCGTCGTCTCCGGTCCGCCCGGCACGTCCGGACGGCCCGGCCCGTCCGGCAGGCCCGGCCGACCCGGCGCCTCCGGCGTGTTCAGCGGCACCGGTTCGCCGGTGAAGCCGCTGGAGCCGTCCTCGCGTACCTGGAGCGGGACGACGTAGCCGATGCGCTCGTCGCGCACGGTGGCCAGGACGGGGTGGCCGGTGGCGAGGGCGATGCGGTGGAGGTGGTTCAGGACGGCGTGCTGGACCTCTTCGCCGGGCGCCGCCACGACGGGCACGCCGCCGACCGACGCGGTGCCGGAGCCGTCCGCCGGCACCCGGACGTCGATCGGCGTGACCGCGGGTGCCGGCACGTGCGCGGCGCGCTCGCGGTCCCGCTTCCTGTCGCGGCTGAGTCGAGACATCGGTGCTTCCTCACTCCTTCCCGCCGCCGGTGCCCTGTTCTCCCGGCGGCGGGTGGCGGCCGTACCCGTACGATCGAGTGTCCCCGCCCCGCCGCCCCGGCCGGGTCACCGCGACGTCACAGCCTCGCACCAGGAGCCCGGGGCGCCGTTACGGAACCGGGCCGGTGTCGGAACCATCGTCGGGGACCGGCGCACGGCGAGGAAGGAGCACAGGCATGCGGACAGGTGTGCGACAGGGGCCGGAGATCTGGCTCCGCGGGCCGGTCGGCACCGGCGCACCGGTCGGCACCGACGCGCCGGCATCCGGGGGACCCGGCCACCCGCCGTCCGTGACCCGCCGCCGCTTCTCCTGGGTGGCCGCCCACGGCGGGGCCGGTGCCAGCACCCTCGCCGCGGTCTACGGCGGCCACGACTGCGGACGCGACTGGCCCGGCGCCGGCGCGCCGCCGTCGGTGCTGCTCGTGGCCCGCACCCATGCCGCGGGCCTGGCCGCGGCGCTGCGCGCCCTGGAGGCGTTCCGGCGGGGTGACGCGCCGGCGGGGCTGGACCTGGACGCCGTGGTGCTGGTGGCGGACGCGCCGGGACGGCTGCCGCGGCCGCTCGCCCAGCAGGTGAAGCGGATCGAGGCGGTGATCGACGTCTACCGCGTGCCCTGGGTCGCGGCCTGGCGCCTGGGTGACCTGACCGGCCCGCCGCCCCGGGAGACGGAGGCGCTGGCGCGGCTGACGGGAGCGTCGGTGCGGGGCCGCTGAGGCGGGCGGCGGGCACCGGGCCGGTGTGGGGATTTTCCATGCGCGCGCATATGATGCATGTGCACGCAGAAGTCGTACGCCCACCGTCAGGGGGACCGAATGACCCGCCGTTTCCTGTTCCTGCTGGGCAGCAGCCGCAGCGGAGGCAACACCGAGCTGCTCGCCCGCAGGGCCGCCGAGCAGCTCCCCGCGGATGTGGAGCAGCGCTGGATCAGCCTCGCCGAGCACCCGCTGCCGGACTTCGTGGACCTGCGGCACGACGGCGACCACGTCCGGCCCACCGAGGGCAACGCGGCACTGCTGCTCGACGCCACGCTCGCGGCGACGGACATCGTGCTGGCGACGCCGCTGTACTGGTACTCGGTGTCCGCCCACACCAAGCGCTACCTCGACCACTGGTCGGCCTGGCTGCGCACCCCGGGCCTGGACTTCAAGGCGACCCTGGCCGGGCGCACCCTGTGGGGCGTCACCGCCCTCGCGCACACCGAGACCGTGGTCGCCGACCCGCTGATCGGCACCCTCAACAACTCGGCCGCCTACCTGGGCATGCGTTTCGGCGGCGTCCTGCTCGGCAACGGCAGCGGGCCCGGTGACGTCCTGAACGACGAGGCGGCGCTCGCCCGCGCGAAGACGTTCTTCGCCCGAGAGGCGCCCCTGGCCCGCTTCCCGTACGAGACGGCGGCCGCGTGACCGCCGTGCGGGCCGGGTCGGCCGGGCGGTGGCGGCCCGCCCGGCCGATCCGGTCCGCACGGCCGATCCGGTCCGCACGGCCGATCCGGTCCATATCGCCGGACGGTGAAGGTCCTTCAGGCGACGCTGCCCCTCAGGCGGTGATGTCCTTCGTCGTGAACCGGGCCCAGGCCGCCGAGCCGAACACCGCCGCGTACAACGCCTGCAGGCCGAGGTTCCTCAGCAGGTCGTCCCAGTAGACGGGGTCGCGCATCAGGTCGGCGAAGGACAGCCAGTAGTGCGGGAAGAAGTACGGCCGCACGGCGTGCAGCTGGGGGATCTGGTCGAGGATCTGCACGGTGATGACCAGGCCCACCGTGGTCGCCATGGCGGCGATGCCGCTGTTGGTCAGGGTCGACACGAACAGCCCGAGGGCCGCGACGCCGATCAGGGACGCGGCGACGACGAGCGCGATCAGCAGCGCGCGGCCGAGGCCGTCGGCGAAGGTGATGCGCGTGCCGGAGATGGTCGTCAGGTCGCCCAGCGGGAAGAGCAGGGCGCCCACGGCCAGCGCGGAGACGGCCACGACGAGGGTGGCGACCAGGCAGAAGGCCAGCGTGGTGGCGTACTTGGTGAGCAGCAGGCGGGTGCGGCCGGCCGGGGCGACCAGCAGGTAGCGCAGCGTGCCGGCGTTCGCCTCCCCGGCGACCGCGTCGCCCGCGACGACGCCGACCGCCATGGGCAGGAAGAACGGCAGGGTCGCGGCCAGCGCCGTGAACACCAGGAACAGGCCATTGTTGGTGACCTGCGCGATGAACGCCGGGCCGCCCTCTCCGCCGCCCCCGCCGCCGGCCGGGGAGCCGTCGCGCGTCTCGACGCGCACGGCCACCCCGACCAGGACGGGCACGGCGGCCAGCACCCCGAGCAGCGCGAGCGTGCGCCAGCGCCGGAACGTGGTGGTCAGTTCGTTGCGCAGCAGACCGAACGTCCACCGGCGGCGCGGCGGCCGCACGGCCGGCCCGGTGTGCGGCACGGCGGCCGGCTCAGCCCGCGACATCGAAACCCTCCCCCGTCAGCGCCACGAACGCCTCCTCCAGCGAGGCGCGTTCCACCCCGAAGCCGCGCACCCGCACCCCGGCCGCGACCAGCGCGGCGTTGAGGTCGGCCAGGTCGCGTCGGTCCGGCTCCGGCGGCTCGCCGGTCACCCGGTCCCCGGTGACGACGACGTCCCCGACGCCCTGCTCCTTCAGCACCCGGGCCGCCTCCCCCGCGTCCGGGGTGGTCACCACGAGCCGTCCCCGCAGGCCGGCCGCGAGGTCGGCGACCGGGCCCTGCGTGATGAGCCGGCCGCGCGCCATCACGGCCGCGTGCGTGCACACCTGCTCGATCTCGTCCAGGAGGTGGGAGGAGAGGAAGACGGTGGTGCCGTCGCGGGCCAGTTCCCGGACCAGGGCGCGGATCTCCCGCATGCCCTGCGGGTCCAGTCCGTTGGTCGGCTCGTCCAGGACGAGCAGTCGGCGCGGCCGCAGCAGCGCCGCCGCCAGACCCAGCCGCTGCTTCATGCCCAGCGAGTAGGCCCTGGCCTTCTTGCCCGCGGCGGCCGTGAGCCCGACCCGGTCCAGGGCGGCGGCGACGCGGGCGCGCCGGGTGCGCGGGTCGGCGGTCGGGTCGGCGGCGTCGTAGCGCATCAGGTTGTCGCGTCCGCTGAGGAAGCCGTACAGCGCGGGTCCCTCGATGAGCGCGCCCACCTCGGGCAGGACGGTGCGGGCGGCGCGCGGCATGGGCCGGCCGAGGACGCGGGCGGTGCCCGAGGTCGGCTCGATCAGACCCATCAGCATGCGGATGGTGGTGGTCTTGCCGGAGCCGTTGGGGCCGAGGAAGCCGAAGACGCTGCCCGCCGGGACGGTCAGGTCGAGGCCGTCCACGGCGAGCTGTCCGCCGCGGTAGCGCTTGGTCAGGGCACGGGTGGCGATCACCGGCTCGTCCGCCGCCACCGTGGCCGCCGGCCGGGGGTCCGCCTCGGGTGTCCGGTCGGCCTCGGGGGTCCGATCCGCCTTCGGCCTTCGGTCCGCCTCCGCTGCCCGGCCCGGCTCCGGCGTCCGGTCCGGCCCTCGCTCCTGCACCCGTCCCCGTTCCCGTCCCCGCTCCGGCTGCCGAGCCGGTCGCGGGTCCGGGTCCGGTTCCGCAGCGGACAGTTCCTCCATGGTCTCCTCGCTTCACCGCGGCCGTACGGGCGCCGCCCGCACGGGACCCACCGCGTCACCGTCCCCGGTCGGCCGCCTCCATCAGCGCCTTCTTGGTGACCGCGCCCACGTACACCTTGCCGTCGTCGGTGACCAGGGCGTTGACCAGGCGGGTGGAGAACACCGTGCCCGAGCCGAACCCGCCGCGCACCCGGTCGCCGAACGAGCCGAGCAGCCCGCCGAGGTCACCGCCGCCGGAGGCGGAGGCCCCGTCCCGGCTGCCGGTGTCGAAGGCGGCCACGGAGTTCCAGCCCTCGCCCAGCACCTTCAGCCCGTCGAAGCCCTTGGCCAGGTCCTGCTCGGACTTCTGCTCCCGCGCGCCCGCGGAGCCGTCCGCGTGGGCGTGGTCCTCGGTGACCTTGGCGCCCTTGGGCGGGGTGAAGTCGAAGGTCGACGCGGCGGGCTTGGCGTAGCTGATCCGCGTGAAGCCCACGTCCACGACGGCGGCGCCGCCGCTCGCCGGGGTCAGGGTGAACTTCAGCGGCAGCCACGTCCGGGCGTCCACGTCCACGCTGATCGACCCCACGGTGGTGGTGCCGGACTGCCTGGGCTTGATGAGCAGCTTGTAGGCGTCCCGGCCGGCCACCTGCGCGGTGCCGTCGACGGTCACGGACGTGGTGTCGTCCACGGACTTCAGGGCCTGGTCGGTGAGTTGCCGGGGCGTCACCGGCGGCTCGTCGCCGCCCCTGTCTTTCCCGTCCTTCCGGTCCTTCTGCCGGGCGTTGGCGGGCGCGGTGGCGTGGTAGACCTCGTTCGCCTTGCTGTCGTAGCCCCAGACGTCCGTGCCGTTGTGGATGAGGCTGTACTCGGCGGCGTTCTCCAGCAGGGACAGCTTCTGCCGGTCGGGGCCGTCGGCCGCGACGCGCAGGGTGTGCGTGCCGGTGGCGAGTTCGGTGAGTTTGGCGGAGGGGTCGGCGGAGGAGCCGTGGCCGTCCGGCGCGCCCGAGGCCAGAGCGCCGGAGGCGAGGCTGTTCTCCAGCCCGCCGAGGTCGGGCAGGCCCAGGTCGGTGCTGATCCGCACGGTGCCGGACAGTTGCTGCACGTCCGACTGGGCCATCTTCTCCAGGAGTTGCTGCGCGCTGATCTTCGGCAGGTCGGGGTCGCCGGAGTCGGCGAGTGCCGGGACGAGCCCGATGGTCGCCGCCGCCACCCCCATCACGGCGACCGGAACGCCGTACCGCGCGATTCCGCGCCGTCCCGCGTCCCGCTCGCCGGCCTCCGCGGCGGTCGTGCTGTCGTCGGATTCGTACGGTGCCATGTCGTGCCCTACCTCCGTTGGTCGACGGCGGCTGCGGCGGCCCACCCTCGGGCCGCCATTCTCACCCGAACCGGTGAGAAGTGGTGATGTCCGCAGAATCCATCTGACCAAATCGGCCACGCCGAAGCGTCAGCCCCCGGGACCAACCCCGCGTACCGCTGCGGTATGACACGGCGGGGGAGTTCGGCCCCCTACCCGTAGGGGACGGGCGTGACACGCGCCACACAGCCCAGGGTACGGGGTGCGGGGCACGGGCGCGGGTCGGCGGGCCACCCACGGACGCGGGCCGGCGGGCCGCCGCCGCGGGCGGGTCGGCCCGCCCGGTGCACCACCGCGGTCGGCCCGCCCGGTGCACCACCGCGGTCGGCCCGCCCGGTGCACCACCGCGGTCAGCCCGCCCGGTGCACCACCGCGGTCAGCCCGCCCGGTGCACCACCGCGTCGCACAGTTCCGTCAGCGCGACCTTGGCGTCGCACTCCGGCAGGGGGGCCAGCGTCGCCCGGGCCTCCTGGGCGTAGCGCACGGTGTCGCGGCGTGCCTGCTCCAGCGCGGGGTGGGCGCGCAGGGCGGCCAGCGCCTCGGCGTGCCGGGAGTCGTCGCTGAGGTCGGACTCCAGCAGCTCGCACAGCGCGACGTCCTCGGCGAGCCCCAGCTTCCTGGCCCGCTCGCGCAGCCGCAGCACGGGCAGGGTGGGGATGCCCTCCCGCAGGTCGGTTCCCGGGGTCTTGCCGGACTCGCGGGAGTCGGAGGCGATGTCGAGTACGTCGTCCGCGAGCTGGAAGGCGACGCCGAGGCGCTCGCCGTACTGCGTGAGCACGTCGACGACCGACTCGTCGGCGCCGGACATCATCGCCCCGAACCGGCAGGAGACCGCCACCAGCGACCCGGTCTTGCCGCCGAGCACGTCCAGGTAGTGCTCGACCGGGTCGCGCCCGTCCTGCGGCCCGGCCGTCTCCAGGATCTGGCCGGTGACCAGCCGCTCGAAGGCCAGCGCCTGCACCCGCACCGCCTCCGGGCCGAGGTCGGCGAGGATCTGCGAGGCGCGGGCGAAGAGGAAGTCACCGGTGAGGACGGCGACCGAGTTGCCCCAGCGGGCGTTGGCGCTGGGCACCCCGCGGCGCACGCCGGCCTCGTCCATGACGTCGTCGTGGTAGAGCGTGGCCAGGTGGGTCAGCTCCACGACGACGGCCGACGGCACGACCCCGGGCGCGTACGGGTCGCCGAACTGCGCGGCGAGCATCACGAGCAGCGGCCGGAAGCGCTTGCCGCCCGCCCGCACCAGGTGCTGCGCGGCCTGCGTGATGAAGGGAACCTCGCTCTTGGTGGCCTCGAGCAGCCCTTCCTCGACAGCCGCCAACCCGGCCTGGACATCGGCTTCGAGAGCCTGGCCCCGCACGCTCAGCCCGAACGGCCCGACGACGGTCACGAGGGGTCTCCTGTCTGCTGTGTCTGCTGGCGATTACACGGTTTGTCGATAGGTCGCCGCCATCACTCAAGTCAGCGTATCCGGTCACCTTTCGATCACCGACAGAGCCCGGGGGCACGGGCCGGTCCATACCGGATGACACCGGGTATGTCGTCAATCACACGGTACCAAGGGATTTGCGACGACTTGCCCCGCCGGACCTCGCCGACAGAACCACCCACTCCTTTCATTCCGACCCCCTTTACGCCCGTTTTACTCCTCTTAATGCATCAATTCCCTCTTCGCCATAAATGCCCTCCGGCCAGGTATTCAGTGAATTCGGTCACGCTGGCCGATTGTCGCCCCTCGCCGCCCGCCGGCCCGTTCCCCTTGCCAGAAGCGCCAGTTGAGCCTTGGCACCTGCAAAGGATCAAGCACCTCAGATCACCCCGAACAAGGTCAACTAGTCCGATGAGTGAATCCGGCCCTTGTTCCGGACATGTGCTCTCGCATACCTTCCCGGCCGTCGGGCGGACGCCTAATCCTGCCGCCGCCCGGAAATCCATCGACGTATTCATCCGCACACGGCAGGAGCGGGGGACCCAGGCAAGCCGCCGGACCGATGCCGCACCGCGTACGCCACCCGGCCGTACGCCGTACGCCGCACCGCACCGGCTCGGGGTGAAGCCGCGCCGTCCCCCGGCGCGGCCGGGCACCTCCCGCCCGAACCCGACAGCTCACCTCGCAGGCGTCAGGAGAGGACTTCGCCATGCCTGCCAAGGGTCAGCACCGCCGTGCCCGCACGCACCGCCTCCGCCGCACGCTCGCCGTCGCCGGCGCCGGCGCCGCCGTGATCGCCCTCCCGCTGATCGGCGCGCCCAGCGCCTCGGCCGCCACCACGGCCTCGACGCCGCCGCTCACCGCCACCTCCCTGGGCTACCCCGACAACCTCGACGGCTGGATCCGGGCCTCCCTGGTCGTCATGGCGCGGCACGGCATCCCGGGCACCTACAACGGCATCTACCGCAACGTGATGCGCGAGTCCTCGGGCAACCCCGCCGCCATCAACAACTGGGACGCCAACGCCGCCGCCGGCACCCCGTCCAAGGGCCTGCTGCAGGTGATCGACCCGACCTTCAGGGCCTACCACGTGCCCGGCACCTCCTGGGACCCCTTCGACCCGGTGGCGAACATCACGGCGGCCTGCAACTACGCCGCCGCCCGCTACGGTTCGATCGACAACGTCAACGGCCCGTACTGAGCCGCGGGTCCGGGTCTCCCCGGCCGGCTGCCGACCGGCCGGGGAGACCCGGGCGACGGAGCCCGGGCGACGGAGCACCGGTCGAGGAAACCCGGTCAAGGAAGACCGACCAGGAAGTCCCCCAGAAGGCCCCAATTAGGAAGAACCGGCCGGAAGGACCCGGTCAGGGAAACAGCCGCTCGAGGACGACGGCGATGCCGTCCTCCTCGTTCGACAGCGTGATCTCGTCGGCCACCGCCTTGAGTTCGGGATGGGCGTTGGCCATGGCCACGCCGTGGGCCGCCCAGTCGAACATCGGAATGTCGTTGGGCATGTCCCCGAAGGCGATGGCGTCCCGGGGCCCCAGGCCCAGGTACCCGGCGGCCAGCGCCAGCCCGGTGGCCTTGGTGACGCCGTGGGGCTGCAGTTCCACCGTCCCCGGGCCCGACATCGTCACCGTCGCCAGCGAGCCGACCACCGACCGCGCCACCGCCGCCAACTCGTCGTCGCACAGGGTGGGATGGCGCAGCAGCACCTTGCTGATCGGCGCGCACCACAGGTCGTCGCGCCGGTCGACGCGCACCGCGGGAAGCGTGGGGTGCGGCATCACGTACCCCGGCTCGACGAGCGTCAGCCCGTCCACGCCGTCCTGGTCCACCGCCGCGTACACCTGCCCGACCTCGGCCTCGATCTTGCCGAGCGCGGTCTCGGCGAGTTCGCGGTCGAGGGTGACCGAGAACAACAGGCGTCCGGCGGCGGCGTCGTAGACCTGCGCGCCCTGACCGCACACCGCGAGCCCCGTGCCGCCCAGGTCGTCCAGGAGCGGCCGCACCCGCGGGGCCGGCCGTCCCGTCACCACCAGATGGCGGGCGCCGGCCTCGGCGGCCCGCGCGAGTGCGGCCAGGGAGCGGTCGGAGAGGGTGTCGTCGCCTCGCAGGAGGGTTCCGTCCAGGTCAGTGGCGACGAGTGAATATGCGGTGGGAACGGCCATGATCAGAGAATACGGACCGTGCGCCCCACCGCCCCGACCTGAACCGGACGACCCCGGCCACCCCGGCCGTCCCTTCCGGCCGCGGCGTCCGCTTTCTCAACTCCCTTTCCCACCGGAAGGTTTCGGCTTCACCTAGGACATGTGAGCGTCGTGACAACTCTGTTGGGGCGGTGTCCCGCGGTGGTGACGCCGGCCGTGAGGCAGCCGGCAGCCGCGGGGCGCCTCCTGGCGGGCGGCGCGGGCGGCCTTCGGCAATGGCCTGAAGTCGTGCACCCGCACCACGCCCCCCCCTCGACCGCGCGCCCGGCGGCGACCGCCCGCCGGAGTCCGGCAGCGACCGCCCGCCGGAGTCCGGCAGTGACCGCCCGCCGGAGTCCGGCGGCGGCCGCCCGCCGGAGTTCAGTAGCGGTCGCCCGCCGGGCCCGCCGGCGGCTACCCGTGTGCCGCCACCAGGTGCTTCGCCAGCCGCGGTGAGGCGAACTCCGTGCCGCACACGAAGCGCATCACCGGACCGTAGGAGGCGGCGGCGGGCAGGCCGGTGAAGTAGAGGCCGGGTACGGAGGAGACGTAGCCCGCGCCGAGCTTCGGGGCGCCGCGGCTGACGGCGAGTTCGGTGCGCAGGGCGGGGCCGAGGAAGTCCATCGCCGCGACGTCGACGCGGTAGCCGGTCGCGGCGATGACGTGGTCGGCGGTGAGCTGCCGGGTGCGGCCGTCGAGGGTGCGCACGGTGAGGACGGGGCGATTGCCGGCGGCCTCGGCGCGCACGACGCGCTCGACCTCGTGCACCGGCACCGTGCCCTCGAAGCGCTCGCGCAGCCACCACGCGCCCAGCGGGCCGAGGACGCGGCGCACCAGGTAGTGCCGCGCCGGGGCCGGCAGGTAGCGGTAGGGGTGCGGGTAGTAGCTGAACGCCCACAGCGACCAGGCCCGTCCGAACGGCGACTCGGGGCGCAGCCGCGGCTGCCGCCAGGGCGGCGCGCCGAAGTCGACCTTGCCCCGGCCCCGGGAGACGACCCGGACCCGGGCGCCGGCCTCCGCCGCCAGCACCGCCGTCTCCAGCGCGGACTGGCCCGCGCCGACGACGATCAGCTCCTGCCCCGCGAACCGGGTCAGGTCGTGGTGCTGGGAGCTGTGCGAGACGGGCGCGGTGGGCGCGGGCCCGCCCTCGGCGGCCGCGGCCAGCTCGCGCGGCAGGTGCGCGAGGCCGGCCAGGCCCGTCGCCACGACCACCGCCCGTGCCGCGAACTGCTCGCCGGAGTCCAGCTTCAGCTCGAATCCGCCGCCCCGCCGCCGGTCGACGGAGACCACCCGCACCCGCTCCAGGCCGGGCACCAACTGCCGCTGGAACCACTCGCCGTAGGCGATGAAGGTCTCCACCGGAATGATGTCCTCGTCCGTCACCAGCCGCGGTATCCCCGCCGCGTCGCAGTAGTCGGCGAGGGTGTGGCCGCGCTGCGGCGCGTCGATGCTGGAGGCGGCCGGGGTCGACTTCAGGAGCATCCCGGCGGGCATGTGGTCGCGCCAGCTGACCATGGGCTCGCCGAAGACGCGGACCGGGAGGCCGCGCGCCCGCAGATGGGCCGCCGTCGACAGGCCGAACGGCCCGGCTCCGATGACTGCTACCGGTTGGATCACGAAGTCCCTCCCCAGGACGCGATGTGCCGCCTCCGCGGCGGCCTTGCCTACTTCGTGTGGGTGCTGGAGGTGCGGGTGCTGGAGGTACGGGTGCTGGAGGTACGGGTCCGCTTCGGGCGGATGCCGGTGCCGGTGCCGCGGCGGTGGATGCGCCACAGCTGGACGAGGTGCTTCGCCCCGGGCCGCACGAAGCGCGCGAGCATCGTGAGGAACGGCAGCGGGTCGTCACCCGCGAACCAGGCCAGCTCCGTCCCGTTCGCCCGCCGCGGCGCGTGCGGGGTGGTGTAGCCGCTGCGGCGGTAGGCGAGGAGGGCGGGCAGGTCGATGTTCTCCACGATGTAGCGGTGGCCGGACCGCTGTTCCCCCTCCGGAACGGGACGGCCGGTCAGGTCGAGGTGCAGGGCGCGTACGACGTCCACCCCGGCGTCGTTCTCGAAGAGCCGGAACTGGGCGCCCATGCGCGGGTTGAAGTCGAGGAGCTTGTACTGTCCGTCGCGCCGGTCGAAGCGCAGGTCGAGGTCGATGATCCCGGTGAAGCCGATCTGCTTGATGAAACGCGCGGCGAGGTCGGCGAGTTCCGGGTTGTCCACGACGTAGGCGTTGGCCGTCATGCCCGCGTGCGGCGGCCAGGAGCGGACCTTGACGCCGGTGAACATCGCGCGCGGCACCGAGTCCGCGTCGAAGTAGGCGTGCACGATCCAGTCCTCGGCCTCCTCCCGCGGCAGGTACTCCTGCAGGATCACCCCGGGGTCGTCGCCCCAGCCGCGGGCGAGGGCGAGCAGGCCCTCGGGCGTGGCGACGCGGGTGGTGCCGCCCACGGCCGGACGGCTGCGCCGCACGAACGCCTCCCGGTTCTTGACCACCACCGGGAAGCGCGCCTTCTCGGCGAACGCGACGATGTCGTCGTAGGACCGCGGGAAGGCGGCCGTGGGACTCGGGACGCCGTGCTCCGCGCACAGTTCGTGCAGGCCCTGCTTGCTGGCCAGGCGGCGCGGGAGCCCGGGGGCGACGCGGGGGAAGAGGAAGTGCTTCCCGAGTTCGTCCGGGTGCTCGGCGATCAGGACCGCGGCCTCCTCGTCGGTGGGGATCAGCACGGTCGGGCGGCCGATGCGCCGGCCGATCCGCAGCAGCCCCTCCACCAGGCGGCCCGGGTCCTCCGTGCCCGTCGTCGGCCAGACGAAGGCGCGGGTCAGGTACCGGGATGCGGCGGCCGGCGTGTACGGGTCCTCGGTGATCGCGTACATGGGCACGCCGAGGCGGCCCAGACTGCGGATGGCGCCCACCCCGCCGTGGTGCAGCGGGTAGTCGCCGAACTTCACGATCAAGCCCGGTACGTCGCGGTCGGCCTCGAAAGGCACACCGGACGCCCTGCCGGCCACGGGTCCCCCCACGTGTCCCCCCAACGGAACGGACCGGACCCACCCCGTCCGTGTCCCGCGAAGGACGCTAAGCCGGAAGGGAAGCCTCCGACAAGACCAAAGCGGACATTGCCAACTCTTTAGGCATGGTTGCGGCAACCCTTCGGGCCCGGCGGCGGTCGCCGGCCGACCGTTCGGCGCGCCCGCCGGGCGGGCACCGCCGCGGTCCCACGGCGGTCATCACGGTGGTCACCGTCCCGGTCTCGCGGCGGGCACCACCGCGGTCACCGCCATACCCGTCGGACAAGAACCGCCGCTCACCGTGTGGCCACTGCCGTCGCGGGCGACTCGGCCGTAACGTGTGGCGCGACCACGTATGGTCCGATCACAACGACGTGCAGGAAAGTGAGGCAGGCCACCCCATGCCCCCCTTCGACGTCCCCGAGGGCGACCCCTTCGGCCCGCACAACCTCCCCTACGGCGTCTTCACTCCCGCCGGGGCCGACCCGAGCGAGCGCAGGGTCGGCGTCCGGCTCGGCGACCAGGTGCTCGACGCGGGCGCGGCGGCCCTGGCCCTCGGCTCCCCGTACGCCTCCCTGCTCGCGCAGCCCACCCTCAACCCGCTGCTCGCGGCCGGCCGCACCGCCTGGTCGGACGTGCGCCGCGCGCTGACCGCGTGGGTCACGGTCCCCTCCCACCAGGAGGTCATCGAGCCCCTGTTCCACCCCCTGTCGTCGGTGACCCTGCACCTGCCGTTCGAGGTCGCCGACTACGTCGACTTCTACTCCTCCGAGCACCACGCCCGGAACGTCGGCAGCATCTTCCGCCCCGACGCCGCCGACTCCCTCACCCCCAACTGGAAGCATCTGCCGATCGGCTACCACGGCCGCGCCGGCACCGTCGTCGTCTCCGGCACGGACATCGTCCGGCCCTCGGGCCAGCGCAAGCCGCCGGGTGACCAGGCGCCCGTCTTCGGGCCGTCCGTCCGGCTCGACATCGAGGCCGAGGTCGGCTTCGTCGTCGGGGTGCCCTCGCCGATGGGCCGGCCGGTGCCGCTGAGCGAGTTCCGCGAGCACGTCTTCGGGCTGTGCCTGCTCAACGACTGGTCCGCGCGCGACATCCAGGCCTGGGAGTACGTCCCCCTCGGCCCGTTCCTCGGCAAGTCGTTCGCCACGTCCGTGTCGGCGTGGATCACCCCGCTGGAGGCGCTGGAGGCGGCCCGGGTGGCGCCGCCCGAGCGCACCCACCCGCTGCTGCCCTACCTCGACGACTCCGGCGAGGAGCCCGGCGGCTACGACCTGCGCATCTCCGTCGCCCTCAACGGTCACGTCATCTCCGAGCCGCCGTTCTCCACCATGTACTGGACGGCCGCGCAGCAGCTCGCCCACATGACCGTCAACGGCGCCGGTCTGCGCACCGGCGACCTGTACGGCTCCGGCACGGTCAGCGGGCCGGGCGAGCGGGAGCGCGGGTCCCTGCTGGAGCTGACCTGGAACGGGCGCGACCCCCTGGAACTCCCGGACGGCAAGCGGGCGTTCCTGGAGGACGGCGACGTGGTGACGCTGTCGGCCTGGGCTCCGGGACCGGACGGGACCCGGGTGGGGCTGGGGGAGGTGTCCGGGCGGATCGTGGCGGGGTGAGGGGACCGGCCGCGACCTCGGCTCTCGGCCGCCCCGACGGACCGGCGGCGGCCCCGCCCACCCGGGTCCCGTCCGGCTCCGGCCCCGCCCACCTCGACGGACCCGGCCGCGGCCCCGGCCCCCGGCCACCTCGACGGACCGGCGGCGACCCCGACCCGCCCGCCTCGGACCAGCATCGCCCCCGACCCCGCCCACCTCGGACCGGCCGCGGCACCGGGCCCGCACATCCGCACGGACCGCCGCATCGCGTCCGGACGCTGACCGAGCGGGCCCGGCGGCGGCATACTGGCGGCAGGCGGCGTGCGTCCACCCGCCCGCCGTCCCCCTTGACACGTCGACACGACCCCGCACCCGCCCCTCTCTTCCCCCTGACCAGGATTGGGGAGTCCGTGGCATGACCGTCTGCCTGCTCCTGCTGAGCGCCGTCGCCCTGACGGCCGCGGTGCCCGTGCCGCGCGCGCTGACCCGGGCCGCGTGGCCCGAGCGGGAACCCGTGGTCGCGCTGTGGGTGTGGCAGTGCCTGGTCGCCACCGTGCTGCTGTGCTGCCTGGCCGCCCTGCTGCTGGGTGCGGCGGCCGTCTTCCACACCGTCCGCGACCAGGTCTTCGCGCCCGCCCCGCCCTCGGTCACCGCCGCCTACGACCTGTCGGCCGCGCCGCCCTGGGCCGCGGCCCTCACCGTGCTGCTGGCCTGCGGCGCCGCCTGGACCACGGCGATGCTCGCCCGCGAGTTCGCCGAGGTGCGCCGGTGCCGCTGCCGGGCCCGGGCCCACCTGCGGGAACGCGCCCCCGACCTGCCGGTCGGCCTGCCGGCCGCGCGTGGCCCGCTGCTGGTGCTGGAGGACGAGTACCCCGACGCCTGGTGGATGCCCGGCCACCCGCCCCAGCTGATTGTCACCACCGGCGCCCTGCACCGGCTCACCGGCAGCCAGCTCGACGCCGTCCTCGCCCACGAGCGGGGGCACGCCCGCGCCCGGCACGACTGGCTGCTGCACCTGTCGGCCGCGCTGGCCGCCGGCTTCCCCCGCGTACCGCTGTTCACCCACTTCCGTGACCAGACCCACCGTCTGGTGGAACTCGCCGCCGACGACACCGCCTCGCGGCGGTACGGCCACGTGACGACGGCCCTCGCCCTGATCGAGCTCAACCAGCACCGCGGTGTCCTGTCCTGCGACTCCAGCCGCCGCCTTCTGGGCGAGCGGGTCGACCGGCTGCTGGAGCCGCCGCCCCGGCTGGACTTCCGGCAGCGGGCGCTGACCACGACGGCGGCGGCGCTGGTACCGCTGGTGCCGCTGCTGATCACGTTCGGACCGGGTCTGACGGCGCTGTAGGGACGCGCACCGCCGACCGCCGGGCGGAGGGCGGCCGGGTCCGTCCCGCGGGACGGGCGCGACGCCTCTGCGCGCCCCGCGCGACGGCCCGCACCCGCTGCTCGACGGCCGGTGTCACGTCCAGGCGTCGTCGGGCTCCGGTTCCGCCTCCGGCCCGGTCCGGTCCTCCGGCTGCGTGGGCCGGTTCGGACCGGCCGCCGGGTCCGGGCCGACCACCGAGTCCGGGCCGACCACCGAGTCCGGGCCGAAGGCCGCCGCCGAACCGGACGCCGGCGCAGCCCTGCCGTCCGCGTCAGAGGCCGTGGCGTGCGCGCCGGAAGCCGTGCCGTCCGCGCCGGAAGCCGCCTCAGAGGCCGTGGCGTCCGCGTCATCCGTGTCACCCGGCGTGCTGCCGTTCCCGTCCAGGGAGGCCAGGACCTCGAGGACGCCCTCCCCGTACGTCGCCAGCTTCTTCTCGCCGACACCGCTGACGGTGCCCAGTTCCGCCACCGTCCGGGGCCGGCGCGTCACGATCTCCCGCAGGGTGGCGTCGTGGAAGACGACGTACGCCGGGACGCCCTGTTCCCGGGCCTGTTCGGCGCGCCAGGCGCGCAGGGCCTCGAAGGCGGGCAGCAGCGACTCGGGGAGTTCGGCCGCCGCGGCCTTCGGCTTGCTCTCGCCGCGGGCGCCGGCCGACACCCGCGCGGCGGCCGGCTTCCTCGGCTCCTTGCGCAGCGGCACCTCCCGTTCGCGCCGCAGCACCGAGGCGCTGGTCTCCGTCAGCACCAGCGTGCCGTACTCGCCCTCGACCGCGAGCAGTCCCTGGGCGAGCAACTGCCGTACCACACCCCGCCATTCGCCCTCGGTGAGCTCCTGTCCGACGCCGAAGACGGAGAGCTGGTCGTGGTCGAACTGGATCACCTTGGCGGTGCGCCTGCCGAGCAGGATGTCGATGATCTGCCCCGCGCCGAACTTCTGCCCCCGCTCGCGCTGCAACCGCACCACCGTCGACAGCACCTTCTGGGCGGCGACCGTGCCGTCCCACGTCTCGGGCGGGGCGAGGCAGGTGTCGCAGTTGCCGCAGCCCGCCGGGTCGGCCTCCTGGCCGAAGTAGGCCAGCAGGTGAGCGCGCCGGCACTGGACCGTCTCGCACAGGGCGAGCATCGCGTCCAGGTGGGCCTGGGCCCGGCGCCGGTGGGCCTCGTCGCCCTCGCCGGACTGGATGAGCTTGCGCTGCTGCACGACGTCGTTCAGGCCGTACGCCATCCACGCCGTGGAGGGCAGGCCGTCGCGGCCGGCGCGGCCGGTCTCCTGGTAGTAGCCCTCGACCGACTTGGGCAGGTCCAAGTGGGCGACGAAGCGGACGTCCGGCTTGTCGATGCCCATGCCGAAGGCGATGGTGGCGACGACGACCAGGCCGTCCTCCCGCAGGAACCGGGCCTGGTGCGCCGCGCGCGTGCCCGCGTCCAGGCCCGCGTGGTACGGCACGGCCTCGATGCCGTTGCGGGTGAGGAACTCGGCGGTCTTCTCCACGGAGTTGCGGGAGAGGCAGTACACGATGCCCGCGTCGCCGGGGTGTTCCTCGCGCAGGAAGCGCAGCAGCTGGTTCTTCGGGTCCGTCTTCGGCACGATCCGGTACTGGATGTTGGGCCGGTCGAAACCGGCCACGAAGTGGCGGGCCCGGGGCAGGTTCAGCCGCTGGGTGATCTCCTGGTGGGTGGCGCGCGTCGCCGTCGCCGTCAGGGCGACGCGCGGCACGTCCGGCCAGCGCTCGCCGAGCAGGGACAGGGCGAGGTAGTCGGGGCGGAAGTCGTGGCCCCACTGGGAGACGCAGTGCGCCTCGTCGATCGCGAACAGCGCGATCTTGCCGCGGGAGAGCAGGTCCAGGGTGGACTCCAGGCGCAGCCGCTCCGGCGCCAGGTAGAGCAGGTCCAGCTCGCCGGCGAGGAACTCCGCCTCCACCGTGCGCCGCTCGTCGAAGTCCTGCGTGGAGTTGACGAACCCGGCCCGCACGCCCAGCGCGCGCAGGGCGTCCACCTGGTCCTGCATGAGTGCGATCAGCGGCGAGATCACAATGCCCGTACCGGGTCTGACCAGGGACGGGATCTGGTAGCACAGTGACTTGCCGCCGCCGGTGGGCATGAGGACGACGGCGTCGCCGCCCGCCACCACGTGCTCGATGACCGCTTCCTGCTCGCCGCGGAAGGCGTCGTATCCGAACACCCGCCGCAGCGTCTGAAGCGTCTCGTTCTCGGTCACCGGCATCTCGGCGACACCACCCGTCACACCCATCGCACCCATCGCACCCATCGTCCCGTCCCCCGTACGCCGTCCCTCGACCACTGGCTCCACGATAGGGGTCCGCACCGACAGCGCCGGAGTTGTCCACAGGTCCGTCCGCGCGGGCGACGGCCGGTGCCCCGAGGCCGTTTTCTCCCAACGCCTCATCCCGGAATCGGTCCTTGATCACGGGATGCCGGGTCGGACCAGGAGAAGGCGGCTTCGCCGACGACGCTATCGGTGCTCGGGTGCCACAGGTGTGTGCCGTTGTTCGAGCCAGCGTTCGCTCAGGTGATCCCACACTGTCTGGTAGCCGTCAAAGACCGGCTGGAGCTGGTCATGGGTCAGCTCACTGGCGGGAGTCGATGCCAGAAGGTACTCGAGTTCGTCCGCGAGACGCTCGAAGCGGTACTGCGCCTCTTCCATGAGGACCCAGCGTGATCGCCAGTTGAAGAACGGCTCGACGGCCCCCGCCAAAGTGACCAGTGCCATCAGAGCGAAGGCCAGCCCCGCCCATGCGTTCAGGTTTTGCAGACCGAGAATGATCGTCGAGGCGGCGGACAGCGAGAGCGTCAGCAGCCTGACAATCGAAGAGGCCCTGCGGAAACGCCTCTTCTTCCTCCGGGCGTATTCCTTGCCGTGCCGTACCTTCTCCAGGAGGCGGCCGGCGGCTTCCACTGGAGCCAGCCCCACACCCACGGGAGTGTCAGGTCTCATGCTTCCCCCCATCCAGTGCTTCCCTGCGGATGACGCCCGACCGTAGGGTCTCACGCCCACCGGGGGGCGCTGCCAGATGGGACCCGGCCGTCAAGGCCGCCCGCGGAAGGTCACGTCCGCGCACATAGTGGACGGCGGATTGTCGATGCCATTGCCGATCGGAGCGGTTTGAGCGTGCACGCGAGTGGCGCGGGGCACAAAGGCAGCGGCACAGCGGGACCGCAGCACAGCGGCCCGGCCCCCGTTCCCGGGACCGCAGCACAGCGGCCCGGCCCCCGTTCCCGGGACCGGGCCGCTCGTCGTGCGCGGCCGGGTGGCTCAGTGGTTCAGCGGACGAAGACCCCCGCCTGGCTCGCCAGGTCGAGGAAGTACTGCGGTGCCACGCCCAGCACCAGCGTGACCGCCACGCCGATCCCGATGGCCGCCATGGTCAGCGGGGACGGCACGGCCACCGTCGGGCCCTCGGGCCGCGGCTCGCTGAAGAACATCAGGACGATCACGCGGATGTAGAAGAACGCGGCGACGGCCGAGGAGATCACGCCGATGACGACCAGCGGCACGGCGCCGCCCTCCGCGGCCGCCTTGAACACCGCGAACTTCCCGGCGAAGCCGGACGTCAGCGGGATGCCGGCGAAGGCCAGCAGGAACACCGCGAACACGGCCGCCACCAGCGGCGAACGGCGGCCCAGCCCGGCCCACTTGGACAGGTGCGTGGCCTCGCCGCCCGCGTCCCGCACCAGGGTGACCACGGCGAACGCGCCGATCGTCACGAACGAGTACGCGGCCAGGTAGAACAGCACCGAGGAGACGCCGGACGGCGTGGTGGCGATGACACCGGCGAGGATAAAGCCGGCGTGCGCGATCGACGAGTAGGCCAGCAGGCGCTTGATGTCGGTCTGGGTGATCGCGACGATCGCGCCGCCCAGCATGGTGACGATCGCGACCGCCCACATCACCGGCCGCCAGTCCCAGCGCATGCCGGGCAGGACCACGTACAGCACCCGCAGCAGCGCGCCAAACGCGGCCACCTTGGTCGCCGCCGCCATGAACCCGGTGACCGGGGTGGGCGCGCCCTGGTAGACGTCCGGCGTCCACATGTGGAACGGCACCGCGGCCACCTTGAACAACAGGCCCATGACGAGCATCGCGGCGCCGATGAGCAGCAGCGCGTCGTTGCCCATGGTGTTGGCCAGCGCCGGGTCGATGTCGGTGACCGTGCCGTCGACGACCTGTGCGATCGTGCCGTACGACACCGAGCCGGCGTAGCCGTACAGCAGGGCGATGCCGAACAGGGTGAAGGCGGAGGCGAACGCGCCGAGCAGGAAGTACTTGACCGCCGCCTCCTGCGACATCAGCCGCTTGCGGCGGGCCAGCGCGCACAGCAGGTACAGCGGGAGGGAGAACACCTCCAGGGCGACGAACAGCGTCAGCAGGTCGTTCGCGGAGGGGAAGACCAGCATGCCGCCGACCGCGAAGAGCAGCAGCGGGAACACCTCGGTGGTGGTGAACCCGGCGCGCACGGCGGCCTTCTCGCTGTCGCTGCCCGGCACGGACGCGGCCTGCGCGGCGAAGGAGTCCACGCGGTTGCCGTGCGCCGCCGGGTCCAGGCGCCGCTCGGCGAAGGTGAACAGGGCGGCCAGCGCGCCCAGCAGGATGGTGCCCTGCAGGAAGAGGGCGGGCCCGTCGACGGCGATCGCGCCCATGGCCGCGATGCGCGCCCGGGTGGTGCCGTAGCCGTCGGCGGCGAGCGCGACGACCGCGGCGAAGGCGGCGGCGAGCGCCACGAACGACACGAACACCTGGGTGTAGTAGCGGAACCTGCGCGGGACGAACGCCTCGATCAGCACCCCGACGAGGGCGGCGCCGATGACGATGAGGGTCGGCGAGAGCTGTCCGTACTCGATCTTCGGCGCGTCGATCTTCGAGATCGGATCGGCCGCGGTTGTCCACAGGCTGTGGACGGCTGTTGCGCTCACTTGGCCGCCTCCACCTCGGGCCGGGGGTCCTTCTTGTGTACGTCGGACAGGGTCTGCTGCACCGCCGGGTTGACGATGTCCGCCACCGGCTTGGGGTAGACGCCCAGGAAGACCAGCAGCACGATCAGCGGGGCGACGACCGCCACCTCCCGCACCCTGAGGTCGGGCATCGCGGCGACCTCCGGCTTCACCGGGCCCGTCATCGTCCTCTGGTAGAGGACGAGGGTGTACAGCGCGGCGAGCACGATGCCGAAGGTGGCGACGACGCCGATCGCCGGGTGGCGCGTGAACGTGCCGACCAGGACGAGGAACTCGCTGACGAACGGCGCCAGTCCCGGCAGCGACAGGGTCGCCAGGCCGCCGATCAGGAAGGTGCCGGCGAGCACCGGGGCGACCTTCTGCACGCCGCCGTAGTCGGCGATGAGCCGCGAGCCGCGCCGGGAGATCAGGAAGCCGGCCACCAGCATCAGCGCGGCGGTGGAGATGCCGTGGTTGACCATGTACAGCGTCGCGCCGGACTGGCCCTGGCTGGTCATCGCGAAGATGCCCATGATGATGAAGCCGAAGTGGGAGATCGACGCGTACGCCACCAGCCGTTTGATGTCGCGCTGGCCGACCGCGAGCAGCGCCCCGTACAGGATGCTGATCAGGGCCAGGACCAGGATGACGGGCGTGGCCCACTTGCTGGCCCCGGGGAAGAGCTGGAGGCAGAAGCGGAGCATCGCGAAGGTGCCCACCTTGTCGACGACCGCCGTGATGAGCACGGCGACCGGCGCGGTGGCCTCCCCCATGGCGTTGGGCAGCCAGGTGTGCAGCGGCCACAGCGGCGCCTTCACCGCGAAGGCGAAGAAGAAGCCGAGGAACAGCCAGCGTTCGGTGCCGGTGGCCATGTGCAGCGAGCCGTCGGCCCGGGCCTGCGCGATCTCCTGCAGGGAGAAGTTCCCGGCCACCACGTACAGGCCGATCACCGCGGCCAGCATGATCAGGCCGCCGACCAGGTTGTAGAGCAGGAACTTCACCGCCGCGTACGACCGCTGCGTGGACGCCGTCTCCTCGCCGTGCGCGTGGGCGCGGTCCCCGAAGCCGCCGATGAGGAAGTACATCGGGATCAGCATGGCTTCGAAGAAGATGTAGAAGAGGAAGACGTCGGTGGCCTCGAAGGAGAGGATCACCATCGCCTCGACGGCCAGGATCAGGGCGAAGAAGCCCTGCGTGGGCCGCCAGCGGCGGTTGCCGGTCTCCAGGGGATCGGCGTCGTGCCAGCCGGCGAGGACGATGAACGGGATCAGGACGGCGGTCAGCGCGATCAGCGCCACGGCGATGCCGTCCACGCCGAGTTCGTAGCGGACCCCGAAGTCCTTGATCCAGGCGTGGGACTCGGTGAGCTGGTAGCGAGCGCCGCCCGGGTCGAAGCGGATCGCGACCGTGACGGCCAGGGCCAGCGTGGCGAGGGAGAACAGCAGCGCCAGCCACTTGGCGGCGGTGCGCCGCGCGGCCGGTACGGCGGCCGTGGCGATCGCCCCGACGGCCGGGAGCGCCGCCGTCGCTGTCAGCAGGGGAAAGGACATCGGTATCAGACCGCCCTCATCAGCAGGGTCGCGGCGACCAGGACCGCCGCACCGCCGAACATCGAGACCGCGTACGACCGCGCGAAGCCGTTCTGCAGCCGGCGCAGCCGTCCGGACAGGCCGCCGACCGAGGCCGCCGTGCCGTTGACGACGCCGTCGACCAGGCTGTGGTCGAGGTAGACCAGGGTGCGCGTGAGGTGCTCGCCGCCGCGGACCAGGACGACGTGGTTGAAGTCGTCCTGCAGCAGGTCGCGCCGGGCGGCGCGGGTGAGCAGCGATCCGCGCGGGGCGACGGCCGGGACCGGGCGGCGGCCGTACTGCGCCCAGGCGAGACCGGCGCCGAGGACCAGGCACACCAGGGTGGCCGCGGTGACCGTCCAGGCGCTGACCGGCGGGTGGCCCTCCTGGTGCCCGGTGACCGGCTCCAGCCAGTGCAGGAAGCGGTCGCCGAGGCTGAAGAACGCGCCGCCGAACACCGACCCGACGGCCAGCACGATCATGGGGATCGTCATGACCTTGGGCGACTCGTGCGGGTGCGGCTCGGCGTGCTCGCCGCGCTCCTCGGCGGCCGGTTCCACGCTGGGCTCGGCCGGGGAGGGGGTGGGCCGGTTGCGCCAGCGCTCCTCGCCGAAGAACGTCATCAGCATCACGCGGGTCATGTAGAACGCGGTGATGGCCGCGCCCAACAGGGCCGCGCCGCCGAGGATCCAGCCCTCGGTGCCGCCCTTGGCGAACGCCGCCTCGATGATCTTGTCCTTGGAGAAGAAGCCGGACAGGCCCGGGAAGCCGATGATGGCGAGGTAGCCGAGGCCGAAGGTGACGAAGGTGACCGGCATGTACTTCCGCAGGCCGCCGTACTTGCGCATGTCGACCTCGTCGTTCATGGCGTGCATGACCGAGCCGGCGCCCAGGAACAGCCCGGCCTTGAAGAAGCCGTGCGTGACCAGGTGCATGATCGCGAAGACGTAGCCGACGGGGCCGAGGCCCGCGGCGAGCACCATGTAGCCGATCTGCGACATGGTCGAGCCGGCCAGCGCCTTCTTGATGTCGTCCTTGGCGCAACCGACGATCGCACCGAACAGGAGCGTGACCGCGCCGACGACGGTGACCGCGAGCTGTGCGTCCGGCGCGGCGTTGAAGAGGGCGCCGGAGCGGACGATCAGGTACACGCCGGCGGTCACCATGGTGGCCGCGTGGATGAGGGCGGAGACCGGGGTCGGGCCCTCCATGGCGTCCCCGAGCCAGGACTGCAGCGGCACCTGGGCGGACTTGCCGCACGCGGCGAGCAGCAGCATCAGGCCGATCGCGGTGAGTCTGCCCTCGCTCGTGTCGCCGACGTGGCCGAGGACCGGGCCGAAGGCGAAGGTGCCGAACGTCGTGAACATCAGCATGATCGCAATGGACAGGCCCATGTCGCCGACGCGGTTGACCAGGAACGCCTTTTTCGCGGCCGTCGCCGCGCTCGGCTTGTGCTGCCAGAAGCCGATCAGCAGGTAGGAGGCGAGGCCGACGCCCTCCCAGCCGACGTACAGCAGCAGGTAGTTGTCGGCGAGGACGAGCAGCAGCATCGCCGCGAGGAACAGGTTCAGGTAGCCGAAGAAGCGGCGGCGCCGTTCGTCGTGCTCCATGTACCCGACGGAGTAGAGGTGGATCAGCGAGCCGACGCCGGTGATCAGCAGGACGAAGGTCATGGACAGCTGGTCGAGGCGGAAGGTGACGTCCGCCTGGAAGCCGGCCACCGGGATCCAGCTGAACAGGTGCTGGGTCAGGGTCCGGTCCTCGGTGCCCCTGCCGAGCAGGCCGGCGAAGAGGACCAGGCCGACCACGAAGGAGGCGGCCGCGAGGAGGGTGCCGATCCAGTGGCCCACGGCGTCCAGGCGCCGGCCGCCGACGAGGAGGACGGCCGCTCCGAGCAGGGGCGCCGCGATCAGCAGCGCGATGAGGTTCTCCACGATTCTTCCGACCCCTTACAGCTTCATCAGGCTGGCGTCGTCGACCGAGGCCGAGTGGCGGGTGCGGAACAGCGACACGATGATCGCGAGCCCGACCACCACCTCCGCGGCGGCGACGACCATCGTGAAGAAGGCGATGATCTGGCCGTCGAGGTTGCCGTGCATCCGGGAGAAGGCGACGAACGCGAGGTTGCAGGCGTTCAGCATCAGCTCGATGCACATGAAGACCACGATGGCGTTGCGCCGGACCAGTACGCCGGTGGCGCCGATCGTGAACAGCAAGGCGGCGAGATACAGGTAGTTGACCGGGTTCACTTCGACGCCTCCTCGGCCCGCTTGAAGTCGGCCCGTTTGAAGCCGGCCCGCTTGAAGTGCGGCGGTTCGATCGCCTTGCGCTCCAGCCGCTCCACCGCCCGCTGCTCCAGCGCGCGCAGGTCGTTGAGGGCCTCGCGGGAGACGTCCCGGATCTGGCCCCGCCGGCGCAGCGTCTTGCTGACCGACAGCTCGGACGGGGTGCCGTCGGGCAGCAGGGCGGCGATGTCGACGGCGTTGTGCCGCGCGTACACGCCGGGCGCCGGCAGCGGCGGGATGTACGTCCCCTCCCGGATGCGCTGCTCGGCGAGCTCGCGCTGGGTGCGGGCGCGTTCGGTGCGCTCGCGGTGGGTGAGCACCATGGCGCCGACGGCCGCCGTGATCAGCAGCGCGCCGGTGACCTCGAAGGCGAAGACGTACCGGGTGAAGAGGAGGGACGCCAGGCCCTCCACGTTCCCGCCCGCATTGGCCTGGGCGAGGCCGTCGAACTCCTTGAGGGAGGCGTTGCCGATGCCCCCCAGCAGCAGGACGCCGAAGCCGAGCCCGCACAGCAGGGCCAGCCAACGCTGGCCCTTGATGGTCTCCTTCAGGGAGTCCGCCGCGGTGACGCCGACGAGCATCACCACGAACAGGAACAGCATCATGATCGCGCCGGTGTAGACGACGATCTGCACGATGCCGAGGAAGTAGGCGCCGTTGGCGAGGTAGAACACCGCCAGGACGATCATGGTGCCGGCCAGGCACAGCGCGCTGTGCACGGCCCTTTTGAGGAAGACGGTGCCCAGGGCGCCGAGCACAGCGACCGTGGCGAGGATCCAGAACTGGACGGCCTCTCCGGTGGAGGTGGAGTAGGCGGCGAGGTGCTGTGCGGTCATCGGCCGATCACCTTCTTGGACGCCGGCTCCTGCTCGCCGAAGGTGGAGGCGGCCTCCTGCACGCCCTCGCCCCGGGAACGGGCCGGCTGCCGGACCGTGCCGGGGGCGGCCTCGGTGACCAGGCCCCGGTAGTAGTCCTCCTCGGTCGTCCCCGGGTACATGACGTGCGGCGGCTCCACCATGCCCTCCTCCAGGCCGGCCAGGAGCTGTTCCTTGGTGTAGATGAGGTTGGCGCGGCTGGAGTCGGCCAGCTCGTACTCGTTGGTCATCGTCAGCGCGCGCGTGGGGCACGCCTCGATGCACAGGCCGCACAGGATGCAGCGGGCGTAGTTGATCTGGTAGACGCGGCCGTAGCGCTCGCCCGGCGAGTAGCGTTCCTCGTCGGTGTTGTCCGCGCCCTCGACGTAGATCGCGTCGGCGGGGCAGGCCCAGGCGCACAGTTCGCAGCCGACGCACTTCTCCAGGCCGTCCGGATGGCGGTTGAGCTGGTGCCGTCCGTGGAAGCGCGGCGCCGTGGGCTTCTTCTGCTCCGGGTACTGCTCCGTGAGCCGCTTCTTGAACATGGCCTTGAAGGTCACGCCGAAGCCGGCCACCGGGTTCAGGAAGCCGGGCTTCGTCTGCCCGGCCTCCTTGGGCTCCTCAGCCATCGGACGCCTCCTTTCCCTCCAGAGATCCGTCACTGGCGCCGGGGGTTCGGGGGTGTTCCCCGGAATCGGCACCGCCCGGTCCGCCACTGGCAATGAGCTCCCGTTCCCGCCGCGGGCGGCGCCGCGGCACCGGGGGAAGCTGCTGTCCCGGCAGCGGCGGTACGGGGAAGCCGCCAGCCATCGGGTCGAACGCGGCCGGCGCCTCGGCCGATGCCGCGGCCGGCGCCTCGGCCCGCCTGGCCTTCTCGCGGAACATGTCGGCGATGAAGGACAGCAGCAGGACGGCGAGGACGCCGCCGCCGACGTAGAGGAGGATGTCGCCGAAGTCGTAGTTCTCGTTGCGCAGGGCCCTGACGGTGGCCACGAGCATCAGCCACGTCACCGACACCGGGATGAGGACCTTCCAGCCGAGCTTCATGAGCTGGTCGTAGCGCACCCGCGGGAGCGTGCCGCGCAGCCAGATGAAGAAGAACAGCAGCAGCTGGACCTTGACGACGAACCACAGCAGCGGCCACCAGCCGTGGTTGGCGCCCTCCCAGAAGGCGCTGACCGGCCAGGGGGCGCGCCAGCCGCCCAGGAAGAGGGTGGTCGCCACCGCCGAGACGGTCACCATGTTGACGTACTCGGCGAGCATGAACATCGCGAACTTGATGGACGAGTACTCGGTGTTGAAGCCGCCCACCAGGTCGCCCTCGGACTCCGGCATGTCGAAGGGGGCGCGGTTGGTCTCGCCGACCATCGTGACGATGTAGAGGATGAAGGAGACCGGCAGCAGAAGGATGTACCAGCGGTCGTGCTGCTGCTCGACGATCGTCGACGTCGACATCGACCCGGAGTAGAGGAACACCGAGGCGAACGCGGCGCCCATGGCGATCTCGTACGAGATCATCTGCGCGCAGGAGCGCAGGCCGCCCAGGAGCGGGTACGTCGACCCCGAGCTCCAGCCGGCCAGGACGATGCCGTAGATGCCGACCGAGGCCACCGCGAGGATGTACAGCATCGCGATGGGCAGGTCGGTGAGCTGCAGGGCGGTGCGGTGGCCGAAGACCGAGACCTCGTTCCCGGCCGGGCCGAAGGGGATCACCGCGATCGCCATGAAGGCGGGGACGGCGGAGACGATCGGCGCGAGGACGTAGACCACCTTGTCCGCGCGGCGGACGACGATGTCCTCCTTCAGCATCAGCTTCACGCCGTCGGCGAGGGACTGCAGCATGCCCCAGGGGCCGTGCCGGTTGGGGCCGATGCGCAGCTGCATCCAGGCGACGACCTTGCGCTCCCAGACGATGGAGAACAGCACGGTCACCATCAGGAAGGCGAAGCAGAACACCGCCTTGAGGACGACCAGCCACCAGGGGTCGTGGCCGAACACCGACAGGTTCTCGGCGGCGAGGGACGGGCTCATGCCTCCACCTCCTCGGGGGCGCCGGCGGTGGCGGCCGCCGGGCCGATGCGGACGAGGGAACCGGGCAGGGCGCCCGTGTCGGAGGCGACGCCCCCGCCCACGGAGTTCAGCGGCAGCCACACCACCCGGTCGGGCATCTCGGTGATCTGGAGCGGGAGTTCGACCGTGCCCCGGGGTCCGGTGACGGCGAGGAGGCCGCCGTCGCCGACGCCGGCCTCGGCGGCCGTGGCGGCCGACAGGCGCACGCGGGCCGCGTGCCGGGTGGCGGCGAGCGCCTCGTCGCCCTCCTGCAGCACGCCCTGGTCGAGCAGCAGCCGGTGCCCGGCGAGCACGGCCTCCCCGGCGGCGGGCCGGGGCGTCGCGCCCGCGTCCTGCCGCGGCCGGCCGGCCCGGGGGCCGTCCCAGGTGCCGAGCCGGTCGATCTCCGCGTGCACGGTGCGCAGGTCCGGCAGGCCCAGGTGGACGTCCATGGCGTCGGCGAGCAGGTGCAGCACGCGCGCGTCGGTGGGCATCACCGGGCGGGTCATCTGGTCCGGTTTGAGCGCGGCCTCGAAGAACCGCACCCGGCCCTCCCAGTTGAGGAAGGCGCCGGCCTTCTCGGCGACGGCCGCCACCGGCAGGACGACGTCGGCGTGCTCGGTGACCTCGCTGGGCCGCAGCTCCAGCGAGACGACGAAGCCGGCCGCGGCGAGCGCCTCGCGCGCGCGGGCCGGGTCCGGCAGGTCGGCGATCTCGACCCCGGCCACGAGCAGGGCGCGCAGGTCGCCGCCCGCGGCGGCCTCAAGGATCTGGCCGGTGTCCCGTCCGTAGCGGTGCGGCAGGTCGGCGACGCCCCACAGGGCGGCGACCTCCTCCCGCGCGCGGGGGTCGGTGGCCGGGCGGCCGCCCGGCAGCAGCGAGGGCAGCGCGCCGGCCTCGACCGCGCCGCGCTCACCGGCCCGGCGGGGGATCCACACCAGGTGCGCCCCGGTGGCGGACGCGGCCCGCACGGCGGCGGTGAACCCGCCGGCGACACCGGCCAGCCGCTCCCCGACGACGATCACGGCGCCCTCGGTGCGCAGCGCCTCGGCGGCCGCCGTGCCGTCGCCCTCCAGGCCGACGCCGCCCGCGAGGGCGTCGAGCCACTCGGGCTCGGTGCCGGGCGCGGCCGGCAGCAGCGTGCCGCCCGCCTTCTCCAGACCCCGGGTGGCGTGCGTGGCCAGGGCGAACACCCGCTGTCCGCGCTTGCGCCAGGCCTTGCGCAGCCGCAGGAAGACGCCGGGCGCCTCCTCCTCGGACTCGAAGCCGACGAGCAGGACGGCGGGCGCCTGCTCCAGCAGAGTGTACGTCACGCCCGTACCGTCGAGGTCACGGCCGCGGCCGGCGACGTGCGAGGCGAGGAAGTCGGCCTCCTCGCCGCTGTGCACGCGCGCGCGGAAATCGATGTCGTTGGTGCCCAGCGCCACACGCGCGAACTTGCTGTAGGCGTAGGCGTCCTCGATGGTGAGACGGCCGCCGGTGAGGACGCCGGCCCGGCCGCGGGCGGCGAGCAGGCCCTCGGCGGCGGCCTGCAGCGCGTCCGGCCAGGACACCGGCTCCAGCACGCCGTCGGCGTTGCGCACCAGCGGCTTGTCGAGGCGGTCCTTGAGCTGCGCGTAGCGGAACGCGAAGCGTCCCTTGTCGCAGATCCACTCCTCGTTGACCTCGGGGTCGTAGCCGGCCAGGCGCCGCATGACCTTGCCGCGCCGGTGGTCGGTGCGGGTGGCGCAGCCGCCGGCGCAGTGCTCGCACACCGACGGGGAGGAGACCAGGTCGAAGGGGCGGGAGCGGAAGCGGTAGGCGGCCGAGGTGAGGGCGCCGACCGGGCAGATCTGGATGGTGTTGCCGGAGAAGTACGACTCGAACGGGTCGCCTTCTCCGGTGCCGACCTGCTGCAGCGCCCCGCGCTCGACCAGCTCGATCATCGGGTCGCCGGCGATCTGGTTCGAGAAGCGGGTGCAGCGCGCGCACAGCACGCACCGCTCGCGGTCGAGCAGCACCTGCGCGGAGATCGGCACCGGCTTCTCGTAGGTGCGCTTCCTGCCCTCGAAGCGGGACTCGGCGTTGCCGTGCGACAGCGCCTGGTTCTGCAGCGGGCACTCGCCGCCCTTGTCGCACACCGGGCAGTCCAGCGGGTGGTTGATGAGCAGCAGCTCCATCACACCCTTCTGGGCCTTCTCCGCGACCGGCGAGGTGAGGTGGGTCTTGACGACCATCCCGTCGGTGCAGGTGATGGTGCACGAGGCCATGGGCTTGCGCTGGCCCTCGACCTCGACGATGCACTGGCGGCAGGCGCCGGCCGGGTCGAGCAGAGGGTGGTCGCAGAACCGGGGGATCTCGATGCCGAGCTGCTCGGCGGCGCGGATGACGAGGGTGCCCTTGGGCACGCTGGTCTCGATGCCGTCGATCGTCAGCGTGACGAGATCCTCCGGCGGGACCGCCGCCTCTCCCCCGCCCGAGGGAGCGTTGGTGGTCACGGTCATGCGTTCACCTCCGGTCGGTCGGCCCAGGCCGTGGACTTGGCCGGGTCGAAGGGGCAGCCCCGCCCCGTGATGTGCTGCTCGTACTCCTCGCGGAAGTACTTCAGGGAGGAGAAGATCGGCGAGGCCGCGCCGTCACCGAGGGCGCAGAACGACTTGCCGTTGATGTTGTCGGCGATGTCGGCGAGCTTGTCGAGGTCGCTCATCGCGCCCTTGCCGGCCTCGATGTCGCGCAGCAGCTGCACCAGCCAGTACGTGCCCTCGCGGCAGGGCGTGCACTTGCCGCAGGACTCGTGGGCGTAGAACTCGGTCCACCGGGTGACGGCCCGCACCACGCAGGTCGTCTCGTCGAAGCACTGCAGGGCCTTGGTGCCGAGCATGGAGCCGGCGGCGCCCACCCCTTCGTAGTCGAGGGGGACGTCGAGGTGCTCGTCGGTGAACATGGGCGTCGAGGAGCCGCCCGGCGTCCAGAACTTCAGCCGGTGGCCCGGCCGCATCCCGCCGCTCATGTCGAGCAGTTGGCGCAGGGTGATGCCGAGCGGGGCCTCGTACTGGCCGGGGTTGGCGACGTGGCCGGAGAGCGAGTAGAGCGTGAAGCCCGGGGACTTCTCGCTGCCCATCGACCGGAACCATTCCTTGCCGTTCTTCAGGATGGCGGGAACCGACGCGATGGACTCGACGTTGTTCACGACAGTCGGGCACGCGTAGAGGCCCGCCACGGCGGGGAAGGGGGGACGCAGTCGCGGTTGGCCACGGCGGCCTTCGAGCGAGTCGAGCAGTGCGGTCTCCTCGCCGCAGATGTACGCGCCGGCGCCGGCGTGCACGGTGACGGTGACGTCCAGGCCGCTGCCGAGGATGTTCTCGCCGAGGTAGCCGGCCGCGTGTGCCTCGGCCACGGCCGACTGCAACCGCCGCAGGACGGGGACGACTTCACCGCGCAGGTAGATGAAGGCGTGCGAGGACCTGATCGCGTAGCAGGCGATCACGATGCCCTCGATGAGGCTGTGCGGGTTGGCGAAGAGGAGCGGGATGTCCTTGCACGTCCCGGGCTCCGACTCGTCGGCGTTGACCACCAGGTAGTGCGGTTTTCCGTCCCCCTGGGGAATGAACTGCCACTTCATTCCGGTGGGGAATCCCGCGCCGCCGCGCCCGCGCAGACCGGAGTCCTTGACGTAGGCGATCACCTCGTCCGGCGACATGGCGAGCGCCTTGCGCAGTCCCTCGTACCCCTCGTGCCGTTCGTAGACGTCCAGGGTCCAGGACCGGTCCTGGTCCCAGAAGGCCGACAGCACGGGTGCGAGCAGCTTCTCGGGGCTGGTCTCGTTCAGCTCGGTCGTCACGGTCATCACTCCCCCTCCTCTGCGACAGGCCCGGCCGGGTGGGCGGGGTCGGAGGCCGATGTGTCCTGGGGCGCGTCGTGCGAGCTCAGGTGCTCCGTCGGCGACGGCTGGTGCACGGGGCCGTCGTGGGGTTCGCCGTGCGGACCGCCCTCCCGCGGGTGGACCACGCGCGCGGGCGCGGCCTCTCCCTTCGCCAGGCGCAGGCCCACCAGCGACGCGGGTCCCGCGCTGCCGCCCGCCTCGACGGCCCCGGGCCGCTCGTCGGGGAAGCCGGCCAGGATCCGCGCGGTCTCGCGGAAGGTGCACAGCGGCGCCCCGCGCGTGGGTGTGACCGGGCGTCCCGCGCGCAGGTCGTCGACGAGGCGCTTGGCGTCGGCGGGGGTCTGGTTGTCGAAGAACTCCCAGTTGACCATCACGACCGGCGCGTAGTCGCAGGCCGCGTTGCACTCGATGTGCTCCAGGGTGACCTTGCCGTCGTCGGTGGTCTCGCCGTTGCCGACGCCGAGGTGCTCCTGGAGCGCCTCGAAGATGGCGTCGCCGCCCATCACCGCGCACAGGGTGTTGGTGCACACGCCCACCTGGTAGTCGCCGCCGGGCCGGCGCCGGTACATGGTGTAGAAGGTGGCGACCGCGGTCACCTCGGCCGTGGTCAGGCCGAGCATCTCGGCGCAGAACCGCATGCCGGTGCGGGAGACGTAGCCCTCCTCCGACTGCACCAGGTGCAGCAGCGGCAGCAGGGCGGAGCGGGAGTCGGGGTAGCGGGCGATGATCTCGCGCGCGTCCCGTTCCAGGCGGCGGCGGACGTCGGCCGGGTAGTCGGGAGCGGGCGGTTGGGGCATGCCCAGGCTGACACCCCGCTCCGAGGAACTGGTGGTCACCGGTCGACGCCTCCCATCACGGGGTCGATGGACGCGACGGCGACGATGACGTCGGCGACCTGGCCGCCCTCGCACATCGCCGCCATGGCCTGCAGGTTGGTGAAGGACGGGTCGCGGAAGTGGACCCGGTAGGGGCGGGTGCCGCCGTCGGAGACGACATGCGCGCCGAGTTCGCCCTTGGGGGACTCGACTGCCACGTAGGCCTGTCCCGGTGGGACCCGGAAGCCCTCGGTGACCAGCTTGAAGTGGTGGATCAGGGCCTCCATGGAGGTGCCCATGATCTTCTTGATGTGGTCGAGGGAGTTGCCCAGGCCGTCCGGTCCCAGGGCGAGCTGGGCGGGCCAGGCGATCTTCTTGTCGGCGACCATGACCGGGCCGGGCTTCAGCCGGTCCAGGCACTGCTCGACGATCCGCAGCGACTGGTGCATCTCCTCCAGCCGGATGAGGAAGCGGCCGTAGGCGTCGCAGGTGTCGGCGGTCGGGATGTCGAAGTCGTACGTCTCGTAGCCGCAGTAGGGCTGGGCCTTGCGCAGGTCGTGCGGCAGGCCGGTGGAGCGCAGGATCGGGCCGGTGGCGCCGAGGGCCATGCAGCCGGCCAGGTCGAGGTAGCCGACGTTTTGCATGCGGCCCTTGAAGATGGGGTTCCCGGTGGCGAGCTTGTCGTACTCCGGGAGGTTCTTCTTCATCTTCTTGACGAACTCGCGGATCTGGTCGACCGCGCCGGGCGGCAGGTCCTGGGCGAGTCCGCCGGGGCGGATGTAGGCGTGGTTCATCCGCAGGCCCGTGATGAGCTCGTAGAGGTCGAGGATCATCTCCCGGTCGCGGAACCCGTAGATCATGATCGTGGTGGCGCCGAGTTCCATGCCGCCGGTGGCGATGCACACCAGGTGGGAGGAGAGCCGGTTCAGCTCCATCAGGAGCACCCGGATGATCTGGGCGCGCTCGGGCACCTGGTCCTCGATGCCGAGCAGTTTTTCGACGGCGAGGCAGTAGGCGGTCTCGTTGAAGAAGGACGTGAGGTAGTCCATGCGCGTCACGAAGGTGGTGCCCTGCGTCCACGTGCGGTATTCGAGGTTCTTCTCGATGCCGGTGTGCAGGTAGCCGATGCCGCAGCGGGCCTCGGTGACCGTCTCCCCCTCGATCTCCAGGATCAGGCGCAGCACGCCGTGTGTGGAGGGGTGCTGGGGGCCCATGTTGACGACGATGCGCTCGTCGTCGGCGCGGGCCGCGGACTGGACGACCTCGTCCCAGTCGCCCCCGGTGACCGTGTAGACGGTGCCCTCGGTGGTCTCGCGCGCGGACGCGGAAGAGGGGGTCTGCGTGCTCATGAGTACGACCTCCGCTGGTCGGGAGCCGGGATCTGGGCGCCCTTGTACTCGACGGGGATGCCGCCGAGGGGGTAGTCCTTGCGCTGCGGATGGCCCTGCCAGTCGTCCGGCATCATGATCCGCGTCAGCGCCGGGTGGCCGTCGAAGACGATGCCGAAGAAGTCGTACGTCTCGCGCTCGTGCCAGTCGTTGGTCGGGTAGACCGCGAAGAGCGACGGGATGTGCGGGTCGGCGTCGGGGCAGCTGACCTCCAGGCGGATCAGCCGGTTGTGGGTGATCGAGCGCAGGTGGTACACGGCGTGCAGCTCGCGGCCCTTGTCGTGCGGATAGTGGACGCCGCTGACGCCGGTGCACAGCTCGAAGCGCAGGGCGGGGTCGTCGCGCAGGGTGCGGGCGACCTGGACGAGGTGGTCGCGCGCGATGTGGAAGGTGATCTCGCCGCGGTCGACGACCGTCTTCTCGATCGCGTGGCCGGGCGGCAGGCCCTGCTCCTCCAGGGCGCCCTCGAGTTCGTCGGCGACCTCGTCGAACCAGCCGCCGTACGGCCTGCTCGCCGGTCCCGGGAGCCGGACCGAGCGGACCAGGCCGCCGTAGCCGGAGGTGTCGCCGCCGTTGTGGGCGCCGAACATGCCGCGCTGGACGCGGATCTCCTCGCCCGCGTCGCCGCGCCGGCCGGGGAGGTTGGCGGCGGAGAGGTCCTTTTCGGGGTTGACCCCGTTCGCGGGACCGCCCGCGCCGTGGGTGCCGTTCGCGTCGCTCACCGCAGCAGCCCCTTCATCTCGATCGTGGGCAGGGCCTTGAGCGCCGCCTCCTCCGCCTCGCGGGCGGCCTCCTCGGCGTGCACGCCGAGCTTGGAGTGCTGGATCTTGTCGTGGAGCTTGAGGATCGCGTCCATCAGCATCTCGGGGCGGGGCGGGCAGCCGGGCAGGTAGATGTCGACCGGGACGATGTGGTCGACGCCCTGGACGATCGCGTAGTTGTTGAACATGCCGCCCGAGGAGGCGCACACGCCCATCGAGATCACCCACTTGGGGTTGGGCATCTGGTCGTAGACCTGCCGCAGGACGGGCGCCATCTTCTGGCTGACCCGGCCGGCGACGATCATCAGGTCGGCCTGGCGCGGTGAGCCGCGGAAGACCTCCATGCCGAAGCGGGCCAGGTCGTAGCGGCCGGCGCCGGTGGTCATCATCTCGATGGCGCAGCAGGCGAGACCGAACGTGGCGGGGAAGACGGACGCCTTGCGCACCCAGCCCGCGGCCTGCTCGACGGTGGTCAGCAGGAAGCCGCTCGGCAGTTTTTCTTCGAGTCCCATGTCGTTAAAGGCCCCTCAGTCCCATTCCAGGCCGCCGCGCCGCCAGACGTACGCGTACGCGACGAAGACGGTGAGCACGAAGAGCAGCATCTCCACGAGCCCGAAAACACCCAGGGCGTCGAAGGTCACGGCCCACGGGTAGAGGAAGACGATCTCGATGTCGAAGACGATGAAGAGCATCGCCGTCAGGTAGTACTTGATGGGGAAGCGCCCGCCTCCGGCCGGCGTGGGGGTCGGCTCGATGCCGCACTCGTAGGCTTCGAGCTTGGCCCGGTTGTACCGCTTCGGGCCGATCAACGTGGCCATGACCACGGAGAAGATCGCAAAGCCTGCCCCGAGGGCTCCCAGTACGAGGATGGGCGCATACGCGTTCACCGCTCCTCGCTCCTCTCAGTCGGCACTGACTGCTGGCGGTTGCATCAGGACCCGCAGCCACCCCACCTGTCGCACGAACCCGCTCGTCCCACGGGAGATCGCGGACATGTGAAGCAGGTCACAAGCCCAACTGCCTCGCATCTTATGCCCGCGACTCTGTGATCTGCGACACGGGGTATTGCACAAGCTTTGTGATCTCTACCACCTGACGAAGGATCATGAAGTCGGATGAGCGGCGATCTTCACACGCGAAGCGTCCGAGTGATCACGAGAAGTGATGTTTCCGCTCGTCACGGCCGTTTCGAGGGCGCCGTCCGATACCAGGCGATCCCGATCGCAGGCAAATTGGCGGTGGACGCGATCACCTGATAGTGGGCTCCATTCACACCTCGAAGGGAAACCGGGGAGGGGTGTGGACGCGTGCACGCGTTCACGAGCGGCCGGAGAAGATCCACACGGTGACTTTTTCGTGACCTCCGCCACATGCGCAACAGGCGCGCGAGAAGCGGGCTTGGCCAATCAAGCCAACTCGTGGTAGGTGGCGGGCAATTCGGGCGTAATCACGAAAACCCATGATCACAGCCCTGGTGAGCGACGTCCGCAATGTCCGTTACGACGTCAATGTGGAGCCGCCCAAACAACTTTCGGGGCTTCGATTGAGCAACTGTGGCGCACCACACGTTCCTTGAAGATATGAAGGAGCCCCTGGTACCGGTTGTTCCCATGTCCCACACCGCTCACATACGCAGCCACCGGAAACCCCGCCGCAGCACCTCCAAGATCGCGATGCGGGCCGGTGTCGCCGGTGGTGTCCTCAGCACTCTGGCAGTGGCCGGCGCCTCGGCTTCCTCGGCCAACGCCGCGGAGCCGGTGACGCAGACCATCGAACTGCCCACCCTGACGGCCGACCTGGCCGCTCAGGTCGCCCAGTCCGCGCAGGCCACCCAGCTGGCCGCCGTGGACTACGAGCTGCAGGCGGAGCGTGATGCGGCTGCCGCCAAGGCCGCACAGCAGGCCAAGGCGGACCTGGCCGAGGCGAAGAAGAAGGCCGCCGAGGCCAGGAAGAAGGCGGCGGAGGACGCCCGCCGGGCCGCCGCGGAGCGTGCCTCGCGCAGCACCGAGCGCACCACCCTCGCCGCCGCGGCGACCGCCTCCGCCGACACCTCCACGAGCACCTCCACGGCGACGGGTTCGGCCGCCGCGGTGGTCTCCTTCGTCAAGGCGCAGGTCGGCAAGGCGTACGTCTCCGGCGCCACCGGCCCGTCCGCCTACGACTGCTCGGGCCTGGTGCAGACCGCCTTCAAGCAGGTGGGCATCAGCCTGCCGCGCGTCTCCCAGGACCAGTCGACCGCGGGCACCCAGGTCTCCCTGAGCAACCTGCAGCCCGGCGACATCCTCTACTGGGGCAGCGCGGGCAGCGCCTACCACGTGGCGGTGTACGTCGGCGACGGCATGTTCGTCGGCGCGCAGAACCCCTCCACGGGCGTCGTGGAGCGGCCGCTGTCCTACGACCCGCCGACCGGCGCGGTGCGCGTGCTCTGAGCACCCTCAGCGCACCTTCAGCGCACCTTCAGCGCACCCTCAGCCGTATGGAAGGGCCGCAGCCGCTCGGGGGCAGCGGCCCTTCAGGCGTTCGCGGCGGCGGCCTTTTCGGCGTTCGCGGCCCCGGCCGCCGGGGGTCGGGTACCCCCGGCGGCCGGGCACCCCCGGTCCTCACGCCTTCGGCGCCACCTTGCTCAGGCCGTTGATGATGCGGTCCATGGCGTCGCCGCCCGTGGGGTCGGTGAGGTTGGCCAGGAGCTTGAGGGTGAACTTCATCAGCAGGGGGTGGGTCAGGCCGCGCTGGGTGGCGATCTGCATGACCTTCGGGTTGCTGATGAGCTTCACGAAGGCGCGGCCGAGGGTGTAGTAGCCGCCGTAGGTGTCCTTCAGGACGCGCGGGTAGCGCTGCAGGGCGAGTTCGCGCTGGCTCCGCGTGGCGCGGGCGTGGGCCTGGACGATGACGTCGGCGGCGAGCTGGCCGGACTCCATGGCGTAGGCGATGCCCTCGCCGTTGAAGGGGTTCACCAGGCCGCCGGCGTCGCCGACCAGGAGCAGGCCGCGCGTGTAGTGGGGCTGGCGGTTGAACGCCATCGGCAGGGCGGCGCCGCGGATGGGGCCGGTCATGTTCTCCGGGGTGTAGCCCCAGTCCTCCGGCATGGAGGCGCACCAGGCCTTCAGCACCTCGCGCCAGTCCAGCTCCTTGAAGGACGCGGAGGTGTTGAGGACGCCGAGGCCGACGTTGGACGTGCCGTCGCCCATGCCGAAGATCCAGCCGTAGCCGGGCAGGAGGCGGTCCTGGGGGCCGCGGCGGTCCCAGAGTTCCAGCCAGGACTCCAGGTAGTCGTCGTCGTGCCGCGGCGAGGTGAAGTACGTGCGCACGGCGACGCCCATCGGGCGGTCCTCGCGGCGGTGCAGGCCCATGGCGAGGGACAGGCGGCTGGAGTTGCCGTCGGCGGCCACGACCAGCGGGGCGTGGAAGGTGACCGCGCGCTTGTCCTCGCCGAGCTTGGCGTGGACGCCGGTGATACGGCCGGTGCGGTCGTCGACGATCGGGGCGCCGACGTTGCAGCGCTCCAGCAGGCGGGCGCCGGCCTTCTGCGCCTGGCGGGCGAGCTGCTCGTCGAAGTCGTCGCGCTTGCGCACCAGGCCGTAGTCGGGGAAGGAGGCGAGGTCGGGCCAGTCCAGTTGGAGGCGGACGCCGCCGCCGATGATGCGCAGCCCCTTGTTGCGCAGCCAGCCGGCCTCCTCCGAGATGTCGATGCCCATGGCCACGAGCTGCTTGACGGCGCGCGGGGTGAGGCCGTCGCCGCACACCTTCTCGCGCGGGAACGCGGTCTTCTCCAGCAGCAGGACGTCGAGCCCGGCCCGGGCCAGGTGGTACGCGGTGGTGGAGCCGGCCGGCCCCGCGCCCACGACGATCACGTCGGCGGTGTTCTCGGAGAGGGGCTCGGTCACGACGGTCACGGCGGGATCTCCCCAAGTTCGAAATCTGTGTGCCGACCGGCACTGGACATGGGCAGTCTATTCAGCACCATTGATCGCCAACCGATCCCCCACCGATCATCCACCGACCACCCAGACGACCACCCAGACGACCACCCACCGACCACCCAGACGATCGCCCAGACGATCACCGGCTGAAGGGCTGCCTCCGTGAACCGAGTTCTCCCCGACGTGAGCCTGCGCGTTCCCACCCACGAGGACGCCGTCGCCTGGCACCGGGTCTTCGCCGACCCGGAGGTCATGGAGTTCCACGGCGGCCGGCCCGCGGAGCTGTCGGTCTACGAGGAGCTCACCGCCCGGCAGCGCCGGCACGACGCCGAGCTCGGCTTCTGCCTGTGGACGGTGCTGGACGCCTCGGGCGAGGTGCTCGGCTTCACCGGCGCCCAGCCGTGGGAGCGGGACTGGGGACCGCGGGGCGAGATCGAGATCGGCTGGCGGCTGGGCCGCGCGCACTGGGGCAGGGGGTACGTCACGGCGGCGGCGCGGCTGACGCTGGAGCGGCTGCGGGCGGCGGGCGTGCCGGGCGTGGTGGCGATGGTCGACGCCCGCAACGAGCGGTCCATCGCGGTGACCCGGCGGCTGGGCATGCACCTCGCCGAGACCTACACGACACCGGTGTCGCGACGCGAGGGGCACTGCTACCGGCTGCACCTCACCGAGGGTCGTCACGCTGCGTAATCGACTGTCACAGACAGACAGCTGATGCTTCCGGGCGGCACGGCACGGGAGTTACCCTTCCTGTACCGCTGGGGGTGACATCTGTGCGTATACCACCCGAAACACCCGAAGTCCGTGTGCCCCGCCTGGTGGGCCTGATGGGCATGGACGCCCGCCAGGAGGCCGAGGCGCGCGGTCTGTTCCTCAACGCGCCCGACCGGCCCGACCTCCACCGCCGGCCCCTCGTCGACTACGTCGTCCGGCAGTACCCGCAGCCCGGCGCCGAGGTGCCGCAGTCCTCCGTGGTCTACGTGTGGTTCGACTTCGGCGAGGGAGAGGGCGAGGGCGGCGCGGGCGTGCGCGAGCCGCGCCGGCCGATTCCGCCGCCGGGCGGGATGCGGCGCGAGCTCGGCGAACCGGACGACGCGGTGGGGGTGGCCGGCTGATCAAGGCACGGCCGGTATCGGCTGCGGGCGCCGCAGGCTCCGAGCGGCAACAGGACCTGGCCCGCAACAGGCCCCGGTCGGCACAGGCTGGGGCCGGCCGCGCCTCTGTCCCCCCTGCTCCTTCCTGCTCCTGCTCCGCAGGCGGGTTGTTCTTCCCTGCTCCGCAGGCGGGCTGTTCCTCCCTCTCCGAAGGCGGGCTCAGCCCTCCTTGAAGCCCCGGTGCAGCGCCACCACGCCGCCCGTCAGGTTCCGCCACGCCACCCGCGACCAGCCGGCCGCGCGCAGCCGCTCGGCGAGGGCGGGCTGGTCGGGCCAGGCGCGGATGGACTCGGCGAGGTAGACGTACGCGTCCGGGTTGGAGGACACCGCGCGGGCGACCGGCGGCAGGGCGCGCATCAGGTACTCGGTGTAGACGGTGCGGAAGGGCGCCCACGTCGGCTGGGAGAACTCGCAGATCACCACCCGCCCGCCGGGCCGGGTCACCCGGTGCATCTCGCGCAGGGCCGCGTCGGTGTCCTGCACGTTGCGCAGCCCGAAGGAGATGGTGACGGCGTCGAACACGCCGTCCCGGAACGGCAGCCGGGTGGCGTCGCCCGCGGTGAACGGCAGCCAGGCGTGCCGGCGCTTGCCGACCCGGAGCATGCCGAGGGAGAAGTCGCAGGGGACGACGTAGGCGCCGGTGCGGGTGAAGGGCAGCGAGGAGGTCGCCGTCCCCGCGGCGAGGTCCAGGACCTTTTGCGCGGGGCGCGCGTCGACCGCCCTGGCGACCTCCCGGCGCCACAGCCGGGTCTGGCCGAGCGACAGCACGTCGTTGGTGAGGTCGTACCGTTCCGCCACGCCGTCGAACATCGAGGCGACTTCGTGCGGCTGCTTGTCCAGGGATGCGCGGGTCACGGGCTCATTGTGGCAGCAGCGGCACGACGCCACGGCAGCGGTCCCCGTCGCGTTCGTCCCGGTTCGGCGCCCGCTGCGGCCGCTTGCCCGCGGTTGCCCTCGACTTTCCGGGCGTTGTTGTGCACCGACCGCGCGGTCCGTGCCTAGGGTGAGGCGAGAGATTTCCCCACCGGGCACGGATTCCGTTCCGACCCCCAGGCGGAAAGCGCGGGATCGGCAGGGGCGACAGAAGAGCGACAAGAGAGCGGGTGCGTGCGGATGAGGAGACCCCTGGCTGCGGTGGCCGGGCTGGCCTGCGGGTTCGCCCTGACCGTCAGCGGGTGCTCCGCGGGCTCCGGCGGCGGCTCCGGCGGCGGCTCCGACGCGGCGCCCGCGTCCTCGTCGTCCCGGGCCGTGGCGTCCGGCGGCACCTCCTACGCCCCCTACGTCAGCGCCACCGAGGCCGTCGGCACCGACACGGCGGGCTCCCCCACGACGTACAACCTCGCCTTCGTCATCGCCAAAGGCTCCGCCTGCACCCCCGCCTGGGACGGCACCCACGCCGTCGACGATCCGGCCGTCGCCTCGCGCATCGCGCGGTTGAAGAAGCCGGGCGGCTCGGTGCGCGTCTCCTTCGGCGGCGAGTCCGGCAAGGAGCTGGCCGCCACCTGCACCGGCGCCTCCGCGCTCGCCCGGGCCTACGGGGAGGCCCTGGACGCGGCCGGCACCGACCAGGCCGACTTCGACATCGAGGGCGACGAGCTGACCGACTCCGCCTCCGTCGCGCTGCGTTCGCGGGCGATCGCGCTGCTGCAGCGGCAACGGCCGCGGCTGAAGGTGACGTTCACGCTGCCGGTGATGCCGTCCGGTCTGGACTCCGACGGTCTGAGGCTGCTGGAGTCCGCCAACACCCACGACGTGCAGGTCTCCAGCGTCAACATCATGACGATGAACTACGGCGAGTCCTACACCGGCGACATGGGCGACTACGCCGAGACGTCCGCCAAGGCCGCGCACACCCAGGTGAAGAAGGTGTTCGCACTGTCGGACGCGGCCGCCTGGGAGGGCATGGCGCTCACCTCGATGATCGGCGTCAACGACGTCGACGGGGAGACCTTCTCACTGGCGGACGCGGCGCAGGTGCGGTCGTTCGCCGAGGACCGGCACATCGGGTGGGTGTCGATGTGGTCCACCTTCCGCGACCGGCCGTGTCGGCCCGGCACACCGGACCAAAGCGACGCGCTGACCAACTGCAGCGGCGTGAAGCAGAGTCCGGGGGCGTTCGCGAAGGCGTTCTCCGGCTGACGGCCGACGCGCGGCCGTGAGCGCGCTGGCCGTACACGTACGCGGACCGTGCACGTACGCAGGCCGTACATAAGCGGGTTGTACGTACGCGGGCCGTACGTATACGGGCCGGGTCCGTACGCGGGTCGTACGCGCGGCCCGCGTACGGGTGTTCAGCGGCGCCGGTGCACCAGTCGTCCCGCCACCACCGTCGCCACGCACGTTCCGGCTCCCCGTTCGGCCAGCTCCGCCTCGTCGCGGACGTCGAACACCGCGAAGCGGGCGGCGCAGCCGCGCTCCCGGGCGGGCGGGACCTCGGGCGGCAGGCCGGAGGCGAGGGGGTCGAGGGACGGGACACCGCCGGGGTGCCCCAGCCGGCCCACGATCTCCAGCCCGCTGCGGCGCACGGCGTCCTGTACCGCGCGGTTGCGCAGCCGTTCGCAGGCCACGGCGACCGTGCCGTGCGCCAGCATGCGCTGCACCCCGCGCCGGGCGCTCGCGCCCCAGCGGGCGTCGTCGAGCGCGAGCGCGGTGAGCGCGTCGCCGGTCAGCGGCTCGGTGCCCAGCTCGTCGGCCTCGCGCGGGTCCGGGTGGTACGTCTGCTCCAGCAGCTCGTCGCCGTGGAGGTTGACGAATCCGGGCGTGAGGATGCCGGGCCAGGTGCGCACGCGGGCGTGCGGATGCGCGGCGACCAGCTCCCGCAGGGGGCCGGCGTCCGCGATCCACTCCCCCTCGACGGCGACCGCGTGGTCCCGGGAGTCGGCGTGAATCGTCAGCACGGCAGGCCCGGTCGCTCAGTTGGTGGCGATGAGTTTCAGGTCGGGGTGGGCGGTGCCGGCCTCGAGGGCGGTGGAGGAGAT
>NZ_BMWH01000037.1:35919-52222 GCF_014651135.1 Streptomyces echinoruber | reverse complement strand
GGCGGGCCCGGCCTTCCAGGGCACGATCAAGTCGGCGGTGGCGTTCGGGGCGCTGCTCTCCCAGGGCATCGGGGACACCATCCGGGTGTCGCTGAGCGCGCCGCCGGCGGAGGAGGTCAAGGTCGGCATCGCGATCCTGGAGGCGCTGGGGCTGCGGCAGCGGCGGCTGGAGATCGTCTCGTGCCCGTCGTGCGGGCGGGCGCAGGTGGACGTGTACAAGCTGGCGGAGGAGGTCACCGCGGGCCTTCAGGGCATGGAGGTGCCGCTGCGGGTGGCGGTGATGGGCTGCGTGGTCAACGGCCCCGGCGAGGCCCGCGAGGCCGACCTCGGCGTCGCCTCCGGCAACGGCAAGGGGCAGATCTTCGTCAAGGGCGAGGTCATCAAGACCGTCCCCGAGTCGAAGATCGTCGAGACCCTCATCGAGGAGGCGATGAAACTCGCCGAGCAGATGCAGGCCGACGGCGCCGCCTCCGGCGAACCGCAGGTGTCCGTCGCCGGCTGAGCCCGTCCCGGCCCCCGGGGGCTCGGCGCGGCACGACCACGGCAGGTACAGTGCGGAGATCCGCAGACCTTAGGGTGAGGCCCCGCACGTGTTGACCCAGACCACTTCCCGGGTTCTCGGACCGGACGACCTGGAGGCCGCGCTCGCCGTCCTGGACCGCGAACCCGTCGCGAACGCCTTCGTGACCTCGCGCGTGCAGGTGGCGGGCCTGGACCCGTGGCGGCTCGGCGGCGAGATGTGGGGCTGGTACGAGGACGGCGTGCTCACCTCCCTGTGCTACGCCGGCGCCAACCTCGTCCCCATCTGCGCCACCCCCCGCGCCGTCCGCGCCTTCGCCGAGCGCGCCCGGCGGGCCGGGCGCCGCTGCTCCTCCATCGTCGGCCCCGCCGACGCCACCGCCGAACTGTGGCGGCTGCTCGAACCCAGCTGGGGCCCGGCCCGCGAAGTCCGCGCCCACCAGCCCCTGATGATCGCCGACCGCATGCCTGCCGACGTCGCGCCCGACCCGTACGTCCGCCGCATCCGCAAGGACGAGATGGAGACCATCCTCCCGGCGTGCGTGGCGATGTTCACCGAGGAGGTCGGCGTCTCCCCGCTCGCCGGCGACGGCGGCCTCCTCTACCAGGCCCGCGTCGCCGAACTCGTCGGCTCCGGACGCTCCTTCGCCCGCCTCGACGACGACGGCAAGGTGGTGTTCAAGGCCGAGATCGGCGCGGCCACCCCCCAGGCCTGCCAGATCCAGGGCGTGTGGGTGGCCCCCGAGTACCGGGGCCGCGGTCTGGCCGCGCCGGGCATGGCCGCCGTCCTGCGCTACGCGCTGACCGAGGTGGCGCCGGTGGTGAGCCTGTACGTGAACGACTTCAACACCCCGGCGCGCCGGACCTACCGCAGGGTGGGCTTCCGCGAGGTCGGCGAGTTCATGAGCGTGCTGTTCTGACGCGCGAGCGCGCCGTTCCGATGGATGACGCCGTCCCGCTTGACGAGCCCGCCGTTCCGCTTGACGAGCCCGCCGTTCCGACGCACGAGCGCGCCGCTGTGCACCGCACCTTGTCACGGACCACCTGCCCGCACACCGCCACCCGCACCCCCCTGTAGGCTCCCCACATGCTGCGCATCCCCGGTCACGGCCCCCGCCGCTCCGACGACATCGTGATCGGCCCGCTCGACCTCGCCGCCCGCGTCGACGAGGCCCTGGCCGTCCAGGCGGTGGCCTTCGGGCTCAGCGCCGACGAGGTCGCCGTCCGCCGCCAGATCGTGCAGCGGCACATGACCTACCCGGGGGCCAGGGCCCTCGGCGCCACCACCGCCCGCGGCGAACTGGTCGGGTTCGTCTACGGCATGCCCAACGACCGCACCCACTGGTGGTCCACGGTCGTCGAGCCCTACCTGCGCGTGCGCGGCCACGAGGACTGGCTGGACGACTCGTTCGTCATCACCGAGCTGCACGTCCACCCGCACCACCAGAACCGCGGCGTCGGCCGCGCCCTCATCACCACCCTCACCGACGCCGCCGCCGAGCCCCGCTCGATCCTCTCCGCGATCGACACCGACAGCCCCGCGCGGGCGCTGTACCGCTCCCTGGGCTACGCCGACCTCGCCCGGCAGGTCCTCTTCCCCAGCGCCCCCAAGCCGTACGCCGTGATGGGCGCCCACCTGCCGCTGCGCCGCAAGGGCGGGACGGCGGCCGGGGAACGGGCCGGCGACGCATAACCGATTTCCGCCGCGGCGGACCGCCCGGCTACCCTCCTGCCCATCACCCCTCCCCGGCTCCCGGCTTCGCCAGGGCCAGGGAACCCCAGCAGCAGGAGTACGAGAACCATGGCGAACGCACCGGTCCAGCGCATGTCCCAGTTGATGGCCAAGACCCTGCGCGACGACCCGGCGGACGCCGAGGTGCTCAGCCACAAACTCCTGGTCCGCGCCGGCTACGTACGCCGCACCGCCGCCGGCGTCTGGTCCTGGCTGCCGCTCGGCCGCAAGGTCCTCGCCAACGTGGAGCGCATCGTCCGCGAGGAGATGGACGCCATCGGCGCGCAGGAGGTGCTGCTGCCCGCGCTGCTGCCGCGCGAGCCGTACGAGGCGACCGGCCGCTGGGACGAGTACGGCGCCGAACTGTTCCGCCTGAAGGACCGCAAGGGCGGCGACTACCTCCTCGGCCCCACCCACGAGGAGATCTTCACCCTGCTGGTGAAGGACCAGGCGACCTCCTACAAGGACCTGCCGGTCATCCTCTACCAGATCCAGACCAAGTACCGGGACGAGGCCCGGCCCCGCGCCGGCATCCTGCGCGGCCGCGAGTTCCAGATGAAGGACTCCTACTCCTTCGACCTCGACGACGAGGGCCTCGCCCGCTCCTACGCCCTGCACCGCCAGGCCTACCAGCGCATCTTCGACCGCCTCGGCCTCGACTACCGCATCTGCGCGGCGACCGCCGGCGCGATGGGCGGCTCCAAGTCGGAGGAGTTCCTCGCCCCGGCCGCCGCCGGCGAGGACACCTTCGCCGACTGCCCGAACTGCGACTTCGCCGCCAACACCGAGGCGATCACCTACGAGCTGAAGCCGGTGGACGCCTCCGACGTCCCGGCCGCCGAGGAGATCCCCACCCCCGACACCCCGACGATCGAGACCCTCGCCGCCTCGCTCGGCGTCCCCGCCTCCGCGACCCTGAAGAACCTTCTGGTCAAGGTCGACGGCGAGATCGTCGCCGTCGGCGTGCCCGGCGACCGCGAGGTCGACCTGGACAAGGTCGAGGCGCACTTCGCCCCGGCCGTCGTCGAGATGGTCACCGAGGGGGACTTCGCCAACCGGCCGGACCTGGTCCGCGGCTACGTCGGCCCGCAGGGGCTGGACAAGGTGAAGTACATCGCCGACCCGCGCGTGGCCCCCGGCACCGCGTGGATCACCGGCGCCAACAAGCCCGACACGCACGCCAGGAACGTCGTCGCCGGCCGCGACTTCCAGGTCGACGAGTACGTCGACGTCGTCGTCGTGCAGGAGGGCGACCCCTGCCCGAAGTGCGGCACCGGCCTGAAGCTGGACCGCGCCATCGAGATCGGCCACATCTTCCAGCTCGGCCGCAAGTACACCGACGCCCTCAAGCTCGACGTCCTCGGCCAGAACGGCAAGCCCGTCCGCGTCACCATGGGCTCCTACGGCATCGGCGTCTCCCGCGCCGTCGCCGCCCTCGCCGAGCAGCACGCCGACGACAAGGGCCTGATCTGGCCCAAGGAGGTCGCCCCGGCCGACGTGCACGTCGTCGCCGCCGGCAAGGCCCAGCAGACCGAGGTCGCCCTCGACGTCTCCGGCCGGCTCGCCGCCGCCGGCGTCCGGGTCCTCGTCGACGACCGGGCCGGTGTCTCCCCGGGCGTGAAGTTCACCGACGCCGAACTCATCGGCGTACCGGCCATCCTGGTCGTCGGGCGGCGCGCCGGCGAGGGCGTCGTCGAACTCCGGGACCGCCGCACCGGCGAGCGCGAGGAACTCCCGATCGAGGACGCCCTCGCCCGCCTGACCTCGGCCTGACCGCCTCCCGCACGGCGCGGGACCGGGCCCCGAGGCCCGGTCCCACCGGTCACAGCCAGCTCGCGAACTCCAGCAGCAGCTCGGCGTCCCGCCCCCGCCCGACCCGGTGCGCCCGCACACCCGACTCCACGGCGCGGAACAGCGTCCAGCCGCGCAGCCGCTCCTGGTCCACCTCCAGGGACTCCGCGAGCCGCTTGACCCGGCGACGGGTGATCGCGGCCCCGGACGGCGCCGCGATCAGGTCCTCCACCCGGTCGCGCACCAGGCGGGCCAGGTCGAAGGCGCACTCGCCGACCACCGGATCGGGGCCGACCGCCAGCCAGGGCATGCGGTCCCCGGCGAGGATCTTGCTCTGGCGCAGGGTGCCGTGCAGCAGCCGCTCCTCGGGCGGGGCGGCCAGCAGCGCCTCACGCGCCGCCAGGGCCGCGTCGACCAGGGGCGCGACCTCCGGCCGGGACCGGGCGCCGGCCCGCATGGCCGCCGCCTGCCGGCCGGTGCGCTCGGCCACCGTCTCGAAGGAGTGGCCGGCGGGCGGCTCCACCCACAGCCGCCGCAGCGTGTCCGCCGCCTCCAGCAGCGCCCTCGCCTCCGGCAGGGTGCGCACCGACACCTCCGGGTGCAGCCGCTCCAGCAGCAGCACCCCCTCGGCCGGATCGGCGTCCAGGAGCCGCACGGCACCCCGCCCGGCCCAGTGGGCGAGCGCGGCTCGCTCGCTCTCCGGGCGGGCCCGGGGCGGCGCCAGTTTCAGCACCGCCGGAGTGCCGTCCGCGCGCCGCACCAGCAGCACCAGGCTGCTGCGCCCCCCGGGCACCTGCACCCGCTCCACGGTCAACCCGCGCTCCGCGGCGGCCCGCTGCACCAGGCCGGGCAGCAGCGCGAGCCAGTCGTCACCGTCCGGCGCGGTCTCGGCGAGTGCCCGCACCAGACGCTGCGGCGGTTCGAAAGCCATGCGCGAGTCGTTCCCTTTCCACGAGCGCCGTACGTCTCATCCCGTCGGTGTCGCCGAGGGCGCCGGGGCGGCCGCCGCCCGCTCGGCGAGACCAGGGAAGGCTACGCTCCCGCCGCGCCAGCGCACCGCCCGCACCGCCGCCTCCGCCAGCGCCCCGGCGGCCTCCCGCCGCCGCTCGCCCGTCGTGGCCCGCACCGCGTCCGCGTACACCCCGGCCACCCGGTCCTCCAGTTCCGCGGCGAGCCGCGCCGCCGCCTCCGCGTCCGGCACCGGGAACGGCAGCGCGTACGCCGCCGCCGCGGCCACCGGCCGCCCGCCCAGGTCCCGTATCCGCCGCGCCAGCGCGTCCCGGCGCGCCCGGTGCGCGTCCCAGGCCGATCGCGCCTGCTCGCGCCGCGCCTCGCCGATGCGGCCGCCCACCACGCCGTACCCGTACACCGCCGCGTGCTCCGCGGCCAGCGCCGCCTGCAGCGCCGCCAGTTCCCGCCTCCCGGCCTCCCCGGTCCCGCTCATCGGGCGGCCTCCTGTGCCGTCAGCAGGTAGACGTGCGCGGCGCCCGCCGCCGCCACCGAGGCCAGCAGCCGCGCCAGTTCGCCCGGCGCGTCCAGCAGCGCGGCGGTACGCCGGTCGGCCAGCGCCCGCTCGGCGGCGGCCAGGGAGGCCAGGGCCTGCTTCTCGTCGGCCGGCACGGCGGCGGGCGACACCGACGCGGACGCCGACGCGGACACCGACGCGGACGCCGACGCGGACGCCGACGCGGACGCCGACGCCGACGGGGAGGCGGCTGCGGAGCCGCCGCCGAACGCGCGCGCGTGCCGCACGACCTCCGCCCGCAGCGGCCGCAGCCGCTCCGCCAGCCCCGGGTGCGCCGCGACCACGGCGTCGTAGTGCGCGGCCAGCCGCTCGCTGTCCCGGGCCGCCCGCGCGCGAAGGCGCTCCGCGGCCGGCCGGCCGCCGCCCGTCTCCCCGGACCCGGCCGAGCAGCCGGCCAGCAACAGGCCCCCGGCGGCGGAGGCGAGCACGGTTCTTCTGCGCGGCCCCGTACGGGCGCGCGGCGGTGGGGGGAGCGGCACGGCGGACGTCCTCGGGGATCGTACGGAACAGGAGCTGGGGGCGACACGCCCGTGATCACCGTACCCGCGCACCTGTACGACGCCACCCACCGGCACCGCCCGCGGCCCGCACGACGCCCGGGTGGACGGCAACACCCTCCGGGACCGGATACGCTGTGACCTGAGACGCGACCTTCCCACAACAGCACACGCGGCCGAGGAGTCACCCGGATGAGCACCACCCAGAGCGAGAGGCTGCGAGAGCTCCTGGAACCGCTCGTCAGCTCCCAGGGCCTGGATCTCGAAGAGATCACCGTGGACTCGGTCGGCCGCAAGCGTGTGCTCCGCGTCGTCGTCGACTCCGACACCGGGGCGGACCTCGACCGGATCGCCGAGGTGAGCCGCGCGCTCTCGGCGAAGCTGGACGAGACGGACGTGATGGGCGAGGGCGAGTACACCCTCGAAGTCGGCACCCCGGGCGCGGAGCGCCTCCTCAAGGAGCACCGGCACTACGTCAGAGCCACCGGCCGGCTGGTCAGATTCCAGTTGACCGAGGGCGGCGAGCTGGTCGCCAGGATCCTGAAGGTCGACGACGAGGGACTCGATCTCGAGGTACCCGGAGTGAAGGGCCGCAAGCCCACGGCGCGCAGGCTCCCCTTCGCGGACATCGCCAGGGCGCGAGTCCAGGTCGAGTTCAACCGCAAGGACACGTAAGGAAGAGGAGGCGAAGCCGTGGACATCGACATGAGTGCCCTGCGGGGTTTGGTACGGGAGAAGGAGATCTCCTTCGACCGGCTGGTCGAGGCGATCGAGGCCGCTCTCCTCATCGCCTACCACCGCACCGAGGGAAGCCGCCGCCACGCACGCGTGGAGCTCGACCGGAACACCGGCCACGTCACCGTGTGGGCCAAGGAGGACCCCGAGGACCTCGAACCCGGCCAGGAGCCCCGCGAGTTCGACGACACACCGTCGGGTTTCGGCCGGATCGCGGCGACCACCGCCAAGCAGGTGATCCTGCAGCGGCTGCGCGACGCGGAGGACGAGCAGACGCTCGGCGAGTACGCCGGCCGCGAGGGCGACATCGTCACCGGTGTGGTGCAGCAGGGCCGCGACCCGAAGAACGTGCTGGTCGACATCGGCAAGCTGGAGGCCATCCTGCCCGCGCAGGAGCAGGCCCCCGGCGAGACCTACGAGCACGGCAAGCGCCTGCGCTCCTACGTCGTGCGGGTCGCCAAGGGCGTGCGCGGCCCGTCCGTGACGCTCTCGCGCACCCACCCGAACCTGGTGAAGAAGCTCTTCGCCCTGGAGGTGCCGGAGATCGCCGACGGCTCGGTGGAGATCGCCGCGATCGCCCGCGAGGCCGGCCACCGCACCAAGATCGCCGTCCGGTCCACGCGGCCCGGGCTCAACGCCAAGGGCGCCTGCATCGGCCCCATGGGCGGCCGTGTGCGCAATGTCATGGCCGAGCTGAACGGTGAGAAGATCGACATCGTCGACTGGTCGGACGACCCGGCCCAGATGGTGGCCAACGCCCTCTCCCCGGCCCGCGTCTCCAAGGTGGACATCGTCGACATGGCGTCCCGGTCGGCCCGGGTCACCGTGCCCGACTACCAGCTGTCGCTGGCGATCGGCAAGGAGGGCCAGAACGCCCGCCTCGCCGCCCGCCTGACCGGCTGGCGCATCGACATCCGCCCGGACACCGAGCAGGCGCCGCCGACGGAGGGATGAGCCGCCCCGGGCGCCTCCAGGGGCGTCGACGGGGCGCACGGAGGCGTACGACGGCGTCCGGTGGCGCACAGCGGTGTCCTGCGGCGCACGACGCGGTGTCCGACGGCGTCGGGAGAACCCGTCCAGCCCGTACGGTGTCGACCGGCCCCCGGTCGCCGTACGAGCCCGCTCCGCGCGGCCGTCGCGGCCCGGCCGGACGGTCGTGCCGGGCGCAACCGGGCAGTCCTGCCGGGGGCGCGTCCGGGACGTCCCGGCGCGTCCGGGTGGCCGTCTGAGCAGGCGTCCGAATAGGAAGCCCCCGAACGGGGGAATAGATCTGTGCCGCAGGTCGTTCGGATCACGACAGTCTTGCGCACGGCAACTGTTCGACTCTTGCCCCAAAGGGGTGAGGTCGGTGCGGGGAGGTAGACTTAAGGGTGTCTGGCCGGACGCGTACCCGCGCATGCCCTGAGCGCACCTGTGTGGGGTGCCGGGAGCGCGCGGCCAAGGCCGAACTGCTGCGGACCGTGGTGATCGAGGGCGAGTGCGTCCCCGATCTTCGCGGTACGCTGCCCGGCCGGGGTGCCTATGTACACCCCGCACTGGTCTGTCTCGACCAGGCGGTACGCCGCCGGGCGTTCCCGCGGGCGCTGCGCGTCCCGGGGCCGCTCGACGTAAAGGCGTTGCGCCGGCACGTCGAGCAGACACACGGTAAGACGTGACCGCACGGACACCCCGTGCGGTCTGGTACCTCGCGAGTGAAAGCAGGTCGAGATTGCGATGAGCACTCGATGAGTACGCGATGAGTACGCCCATGAACTAGCGACGGTCCGGAGTTCACTCCCGGACCTCAAAGGAGCGAAGTGGCTAAGGTCCGGGTTTACGAACTCGCCAAGGAGTTCGGAGTCGAGAGCAAGGTCGTCATGGCCAAGCTCCAGGAGCTCGGTGAATTCGTCCGTTCGGCGTCCTCGACGATCGAGGCGCCCGTAGTACGCAAGCTGACCGACGCCTTCCAGCAGGGAGGCGGAGGCAACGGCAAGTCCGCCGCGAAGCCCGCGGCACCGAAGAAGGCCGCCCCCAGGCCCGCCGCGCCGACCCCGGCGCAGGCCGGCGGCACCTCCCCCGGCGTCAAGCCGGCGGGGGACCGTCCGGCTGCCCCGAAGCCGGTGCCCAGGCCCTCCGCGGGCCAGCAGCAGGCCGCCTCTCCGGCCGCCCCGTCGTCCCCGGCGGCGCCGTCGCCGGCCTCCGGCCCGCGCCCGGTGCCGGGCCCCAAGCCCGGCCCGCGCCCCGCGGCGCCCGGCTCCCCGGAGTTCACCGCGCCGTCCCCGGCTCCCGCCGCGCCCAAGCCCGGCGCGCGTCCGGGTGCGCCCAAGCCCGGTGCCCGTCCCGCCGCGTCCGGCCAGGGCCAGCAGGGCGGTCAGGGCCAGGGCGGCCAGAGCCGCCCGGCCGCGCAGTCCCCGCGCCCCGGTGCCCCGGCGCCCCGCCCGTCCGCGCGTCCGGCCGGTCCGCGCCCGGGCAACAACCCCTTCACCTCCGGCGGTTCCACCGGCATGGCCCGCCCGCAGGCGCCCCGGCCGCAGGCCCCGCGTCCCGGCGCGCCCGGCGCCGGCCCGCGCCCGCAGGCCCCGGCCGCGCAGGGCGGTCCGCGTCCGCAGGCCCCGGGCGGCTCCCGCCCGACCCCGGGCAACATGCCGCGCCCGCAGGCGCCGCGTCCCGGCGGCCCGCGTCCCAACCCCGGCATGATGCCGCCGCGTCCCGCGGCGGGCCCGCGTCCCGGCCCCGCCGGCGGTCGCGGCCCGGCCGGTGCCGGCCGTCCCGGCGGCGGCCGTCCCAGCCCCGGCGGCTTCGCCGGCCGTCCCGGCGGCGGTCGTCCGGGCGGCGGTGGCGGCGGCTTCGCCGGCCGTCCCGGCGGCGGTGGCGGCTTCGGCGGTGGCGGCGGTGGCCGCCCCGGCTTCGGCGGTCGTCCCGGCGGTCCCGGTGGCCGCGGCGGCACGCAGGGCGCCTTCGGCCGTCCCGGTGGTCCGGCGCGCCGCGGCCGCAAGTCGAAGCGGCAGCGCCGCCAGGAGTACGAGGCCATGCAGGCCCCGTCCGTCGGCGGTGTGATGCTGCCTCGCGGCAACGGCGAGACCGTCCGGCTGTCGCGCGGTGCGTCGCTCACCGACTTCGCGGAGAAGATCAACGCCAACCCGGCGTCCCTCGTCGCGGTCATGATGAACCTGGGCGAGATGGTCACCGCGACCCAGTCCGTCTCCGACGAGGCGCTGCAGCTCCTCGGCGACGAGATGAACTACAAGGTCCAGATCGTCAGCCCGGAGGAGGAGGACCGCGAGCTCCTCGAGTCCTTCGACATCGAGTTCGGCGAGGACGAGGGCGACGAGGAGAGCCTGGTCGCGCGTCCGCCGGTGGTCACCGTCATGGGTCACGTCGACCACGGCAAGACCCGCCTGCTCGACGCGATCCGCAAGACCAACGTCGTCGCGGGCGAGGCCGGCGGCATCACCCAGCACATCGGTGCCTACCAGGTCACCACCGAGGTCAACGGCGAGGACCGCAAGATCACCTTCATCGACACCCCGGGTCACGAGGCGTTCACCGCCATGCGTGCCCGCGGTGCCAAGTCGACGGACATCGCGATCCTGGTCGTCGCGGCCAACGACGGCGTCATGCCGCAGACGGTCGAGGCGCTCAACCACGCCAAGGCGGCCGACGTGCCGATCGTGGTCGCGGTCAACAAGATCGACGTCGAGGGCGCGGACCCGACCAAGGTGCGCGGCCAGCTCACCGAGTACGGCCTGGTGGCGGAGGAGTACGGCGGCGACACGATGTTCGTCGACATCTCCGCCAAGCAGGGGCTGCACATCGACGAGCTGCTCGAGGCGGTCATCCTCACCGCCGACGCCACCCTGGACCTGCGGGCCAACCCGCACCAGGACGCGCAGGGCATCGCCATCGAGGCCCGCCTCGACCGCGGCCGCGGTGCCGTGGCGACGGTCCTCGTCCAGCGCGGCACCCTGCGCGTGGGCGACACGATGGTGGTGGGCGACGCCTACGGCCGCGTGCGCGCCATGCTCGACGACAGCGGCAACAACGTCGAGGAGGCCCCGCCGTCCACGCCGGTCCAGGTCCTCGGCCTGACCAACGTGCCCAACGCCGGCGACAGCTTCATCGTCGTCGACGAGGACCGCACGGCCCGCCAGATCGCCGAGAAGCGCGCCGCCCGCGAGCGCAACGCCGCGTTCGCCCGCCGCACCCGCCGGGTGTCCCTCGAGGACCTCGACAAGGTGCTCAAGGCGAGCGAGGTCAAGCAGCTCAACCTCATCATCAAGGGCGACGCGTCCGGTTCCGTCGAGGCGCTGGAGTCCTCGCTGCTCCAGCTCGACGTCGGCGAGGACGTCGACATCCGGGTCCTGCACCGCGGCGTCGGTGCGGTCACGGAGTCCGACATCGACCTGGCGATGGGCTCGGACGCCATCGTGATCGGCTTCAACGTGCGCGCGGCGGGCCGTGCGCAGCAGATGGCCGAGCGCGAGGGCGTGGACGTCCGCTACTACTCGGTCATCTACCAGGCGATCGAGGAGATCGAGGCGGCCCTCAAGGGCATGCTCAAGCCGGAGTACGAGGAGGTCGAGCTCGGTACGGCCGAGATCCGCGAGATCTTCAAGTCGTCCAAGCTCGGCAACATCGCGGGTGTCATCATCCGCTCCGGCGAGGTCCGGCGGAACGCCAAGGCCCGCGTCATCCGCGACGGCAAGGTCGTGGCGGACAACCTCACCATCGAGGGCCTGCGCCGCTTCAAGGACGATGTCACCGAGATCCGCGAAGGCTTCGAGGGCGGTATCAACCTCGGAAACTTCAACGACATCAAGGTCGACGACATCATCCAGACCTTCGAGATGCGCGAGAAGCCGCGGGTGTGACACCCCGGCACACCACCGGCCGGCGGGACCTCCCGCCGGCCGGTGGCCGTGTGGACGGGCCCGCGGGTGTCTCCGGCCCGGGGTGGTGACGCCTTCGGGCCGGACTCGAGGACGCCATCGTCCCGGAGCGGTGACGCCCGGCCCCGGGACCGGGACGCACGCTTCCGGACCCGGGCAGGGCCTGCCCTGCCGCGGGCCCGATGGGTTTGATGGGTTCGCCGGGCTCAATGGGACTGCTGGGCTCAATGGGACCGATGGGCTCGAAGACGCGGTCGGAGCCTTCCGTCGCAGCTACCACAGTCACAGGGGTACCGGACCGGGCTTTCTCAGAGGTTCGAGCCGGATCCCCGAGCCCTCCGAGGCCGCAGGAGCCTCCGAATCCTCCTGGAACCTCCAGGGCCTCGGAGTCCCCTGATGTTTCCGTAGCCTCCGGGCGGGCCTCCGCAAGGCTGTGGACGGCTCCTCACCAGAGGGGCAGGGGACGGAGCCCCCGCCGGGGCCCGGGGCGGAGTCCCGGGGCGACGGTCACCCCTTGACCGGCCGAGTCGGGCGAGTGGGCGGGCGAACCCCTCGGAAGCACAGGGGGCGCCCCTGCGTTCCCGGCCCGGGAAACCCCGTCGAGCTCCCGGCAGGGACGCGGTACCGTTCATGATGTCCCTGCCCACCCACACCGGCGGCAGGACCTCGATCCCGTACCGGCGGGTGAACCGGCATCACACCATGTACGTGGGGACTCTGTCCTTCGACCTCCTCCTCGGCGACGTCCGGTCGCTGAAGGAGAAGCGCTCCGTCGTCCGCCCGATCGTCGCCGAACTCCAGCGGAAGTTCGCGGTGAGCGCGGCCGAGGTCGACCACACGGACCTCTACCGCAGGGCAGGCATCGGTCTCGCCGCGGTCTCCGGCGACGCGGGTCACCTGACCGACCTGCTGGACCGCTGCGAACGGCTGGTCGCCGCCCGCCCCGAAGTGGAGCTGCTGTCCGTCCGACGGCGCTTCCACGGCGACGACGACTGAAGCCCACGACCAGGACCACGCACACCACAGAACAGAAAGAACGGGAGACGGACCAGTGGCCGACAACGCGCGGGCTAAGAAGCTGGCGGACCTCATCCGGGAGGTGGTGGCCCAGAAGCTGCAGCGCGGGATCAAGGACCCGCGGCTCGGCTCGCACGTCACCATCACCGACACCCGGGTCACGGGCGACCTGCGGGAGGCGACCGTCTTCTACACCGTCTACGGCGACGAGGAGGAGCGTAAGGCCGCCGCGGCCGGGCTGGAGAGCGCCAAGGGCCTGCTGCGCTCGGAGGTCGGCAAGGCGGCCGGCGTGAAGTTCACGCCGACGCTCACCTTCGTCCCCGACGCCCTCCCGGAGACCGCCCGCACCATCGAGGATCTCCTCGACAAGGCCAAGGCCTCCGACGCCAAGGTGCGCGAGGCGGCGACGGGCGCCACGTACGCCGGCGACGCGGACCCGTACAAGAAGCCCGCCGCCGACGAGACGGACGACACCACCGCATGACCTCCGACACCACCAGCACCCACACCCCCGCCGGCGCCTCGCCCGGCACCTCGCGGCGGCCCGAGGGGCGCACCCCGCCGCCCGACGGCCTCGTCGTCGTCGACAAGCCGTCGGGCTTCACCTCGCACGACGTCGTCGCCAAGATGCGCGGCATCGCCAGGACCCGCCGCGTCGGGCACGCCGGCACCCTGGACCCGATGGCGACCGGCGTCCTCGTCCTCGGCGTGGGGCGGGCCACCAAGCTCCTCGGCCACCTGGCGCTGACGGAGAAGGAGTACCTGGGCACCATCCGCCTCGGCCAGACGACGCTCACCGACGACGCCGAGGGAGAGGTCACCGCCTCCACCGACGCCTCGCGGATCACCCGGGAGGCGATCGACACCGGGATCGCCAAGCTGACCGGCGACATCATGCAGGTGCCGTCCAAGGTCAGCGCCATCAAGATCAACGGCGTGCGCTCGTACAAACGGGCCCGGGAGGGCGAGGACTTCGACCTCCCCGCCCGGCCCGTGACGGTCTCCTCCTTCACCGTGCACGACGTCCGCGCGGCCGTCGCCGCCGACGGCACCCCGGTGCTGGACCTGGTGGTGTCGGTGGTGTGCTCCTCCGGCACCTACATCCGCGCCCTCGCCCGCGACCTGGGCGCGGACCTCGGCGTCGGCGGCCACCTGACCGCCCTGCGCCGCACCCGGGTCGGCCCGTACGGCCTGGACCAGGCGCGCACCCTGGACCAGCTCCAGAAGGAGCTGGCGGTCATGCCGATCGCCGAGGCCGCCGCGGCCGCGTTCCCGCGCTGGGACGTGGACGCCAAGCGGGCCCGGCTGCTCGCCAACGGCGTCCTGCTGGAGATGCCCGGGGAGTACGCGGGCGCCGGCCCCGTCGCCGTCTTCGACCCCGACGGGAGGTTCCTGGCGCTGGTGGAGAACCAGCGGGGCAGGAGCAAGAGCCTCGCGGTCTTCGCCTGACGCTTCCCGGCGTCCGTCCCCTCGGTGTCCGTCTTCCCGGCGTCCGCTCTCCCAGCCCGTCCTTCCGCTCCGGCTCCACGGGCTGTCCGGTTTCGCGGGTTGTGGTTTCGCGGTTCGCCCGTGGAGCGGCGGCCACGGGTGTTCTCGCCGCCGCTCCACGGTCCCCCCTCGGTTCCCCCACCCTGTGTGTATCCAGCCGCCACCGCCCATTCACCCGACCGGGCAGGCGCTCGGAGTGAACCGGGGTTGTGGAAGGGGGCGCGTTCGCCCCGCGCTCCGTCCCGCCGATCATCGCCCGTCTCCGTGGCAGGGACGGGGAAGGACAGACGAGGAAGGACAGGGGGCGGACGAAGCACACGGCGGACGGCGGGGGAGGACCACGATGGCGGAACGGGGCCCGCCTGGACGAGGCCCTGCGGGTCCTGGTGCGCCACTCCCGCCCCGCCGGAAAGGCACCTCCGCCGCCCGTCCCGCGGCACCGCATCGGCCCGGTCGTCCAGTCGTCCAGGCGCTGCTGCTCCTGGGGCGCCGGCACGGTGGGCACCGATTCGCCGCCGGACTGGGCGAGTTGGTGGACGCGCTGGACGCCGGCCCGCCCTCCCGGTGGGCCGCCCGGCTGCTCGCGGAGGTCCCGCTCGGCGTGCCGGACGCGACGCCGTACACCACCGTGCTGGAACGACTCGCCGACCACATCGTCGCCCGCCGCCGCCAACGGCGCCCCTTACCGGGGGAGTTCGCCCCCGCCTTCTGGACCGCGCTGCCGCTGCCGCACGCCGGGCACCTGGCCCTGCTGCACATCCTCGTCCTCGCCGACGACGCCCCGCACGACACTGCCGCGCCTTGCCACTCCGACGACGTCGCCGGTCGGCGGGCACTCCGCGGGAGTGGGAGGCGCCGGCCGGCCCGGCACTCGCCGCACGGGCGAACGGTCGGCCGGGGCCGCAATCCCCGTGTGAAGCTCTGTCCAGGGCGTGTCCGGGGCATGTCCGGGGCGTGTCCGGTCACGTGCGGCCCGTCACAGCGACCATGCCGATGCGGGCCGTGCGGACCCGGCATGGCACCCTTAGACCTGCGTAACAGGAAACGAGACGCAACCAGACGTAACCAGACACCCACCGGACACGGGTTCGACGAGGAGCGGTCACAGTGCAGCGCTGGCGTGGCTTGGAGGACATCCCCCAGGACTGGGGGCGCAGCGTCGTCACCATCGGCTCCTACGACGGAGTCCACCGCGGACACCAGCTGATCATTAGGCACGCCGTGGACCGTGCCCGCGAGCTCGGCATCCCCAGTGTCGTGGTCACCTTCGACCCGCACCCCAGCGAGGTCGTCCGCCCCGGCAGCCACCCGCCGCTGCTCGCCCCCCACCACCGCCGCGCCGAACTCATGGCCGAACTCGGCGTCGACGCGGTCCTCATCCTCCCCTTCACCACGGAGTTCTCGAAGCTGTCGCCGGCCGACTTCGTCGTCAAGGTCCTGGTCGACAAGCTGCACGCGCGGGTCGTCGTCGAGGGCCCCAACTTCCGCTTCGGCCACAAGGCCGCCGGCAACGTGGAGTTCCTCGCCGAGCAGGGCAAGGTCTACGACTTCGAGGTCGACGTCGTCGACCTGTACGTCACCGGCGAGGCGGGCGGCGGCGAACCCTTCTCCTCCACCCTCACCCGGCGCCTGGTCGCCGAGGGCGACGTCACGGGCGTCCGCGAGATCCTCGGCCGCCCGCACCGCGTCGAGGGCGTCGTCGTACGCGGCGCCCAGCGCGGCCGCGAACTCGGCTACCCCACGGCCAACGTCGAGACCCTCCCGCACACCGCCGTCCCCGCCGACGGCGTCTACGCCGGCTACCTGCACGCCCAGGGCGAGGTCATGCCGGCCGCCGTCTCCGTCGGCACCAACCCGCAGTTCGACGGCACCGAGCGCACGGTGGAGGCGTACGCCATCGACCGCGTCGACCTCGACCTGTACGGGCTGCACGTCGCCGTCGACTTCCTGGCGTTCGTGCGCGGGCAGGCCAGGTTCGACACCGTCGACGCGCTGCTGGAGCAGATGGCGCGGGACGTGCAGCGCTGCCGGGAACTGATCGAGCAGGACCGGCGGACGGCGGACGGCTGAGCGGCGAGCACTCCGCCGAGCGGCGCGCTCGCACGACGACGAAGGGCGGCCGGTGCCCGCG
>NZ_BMWH01000037.1:0-35891 GCF_014651135.1 Streptomyces echinoruber | reverse complement strand
GGGACCGGTGCCACGACTGTTGTTACTGCTACTGCTACTTACTGCTGCTGCGGAGGTTGGGGGTAGCCGTATCCCGGTGCGTGCGGCTGGGGTTGCGGCTGAGGCTGAGGCTGAGGCTGAGGCTGAGGCTGCGGCGGCCCGGCCTGGGGGTACGGCTGCTGCCCTGCCTGCCCTGCCTGCCCTGCCTGCTCCGGCGGCTGCGGACGGCTCGTCGGCTGGCCGGGGACGTACGGCTGGGGCTGGGGCTGGTGGGGCTGGGGCGGCTGCGGGTAGCCGTAACCCTGCGGTGGCACACCGGGGACGGGGTGGCCGACACCGGGGGGCTGGGCGTGCGGGAGGGGCTGACCGGGAGGCATGGGCTGCCCCGGCATCGGATGACCGGGCACGGGCTGGCCCGGAATCTGCCCGGGCACGGGCTGACCCGGGAGCGGCGGGGCGGCCACCGGCGGCGGGTTGCCGTCGCTCGTCCACAGGCCCTGCGCCCGCTGGTGGCGCACGAAGTCCTCGGCGACCATCGCGGCGAGATTGAAGTACGCCTCGCGCGTCTTGGGCCGCATCATGTCGAGGTCGACCTCCGCACCGGCGGCGAGGTGCTCGTCGAACGGCACGACCACGACCCCTCGGGTGCGGGTCTCGAAGTGCGCGACGATGTCCTCCACCTTGATCATCTTTCCGGTCTCGCGGACCCCGGAGATCACGGTGAGGGAGCGGGCGACGAGGTCCTGGTAGCCGTGCGCCGACAGCCAGTCCAGCGTCGTGCTGGCGCTGCTCGCACCGTCCACGGACGGCGTGGAGATGATGATGAGCTGGTCGGCGAGGTCGAGGACACCGCGCATGGCGCTGTAGAGCAGGCCGGTGCCCGAGTCGGTGAGGATGATCGGGTACTGCTTGCCCAGCACGTCGATCGCGCGCCGGTAGTCCTCGTCGTTGAACGTCGTGGACACGGCCGGGTCGACGTCGTTGGCGATGATCTCCAGACCGGAGGGCGCCTGCGACGTGAACCGCCGGATGTCCATGTACGAGTTCAGGTACGGGATCGCCTGGACGAGGTCCCGGATGGTCGCCCCGGTCTCGCGCCGCACGCGGCGACCGAGCGTACCGGCGTCCGGGTTGGCGTCGATCGCGAGGATCTTGTCCTGCCGCTCGGTGGCGAGGGTGGCGCCGAGGGCGGTCGTCGTGGTCGTCTTGCCGACACCGCCCTTGAGGCTGATCACGGCGATGCGGTAGCAGGACAGCACCGGCGTGCGGATCAGGTCGAGCTTGCGCTGCCGCTCGGCCTCTTCCTTCTTCCCGCCGAGCTTGAACCGCCCGCCTCCGACCGGCCGGCTGCTCTTCGCCTTCTGCTTCTTGTTGTTGAGCAGCCGGTCCGACGACAACTCCACGGCCGCCGTGTAACCCAGCGGTGCCGCACCGGGGTTGGTCGGCTGCCGCTGGTCGTGCTGCACGGGCTGCGGCCATGCGGCACCGAGCCGGGGGTCGACGGGCGGTTGCTGCGGGGGAAGGGGCGCGTTGGGGGCACCGGCAGGGGGCTGGGTCCCCTGCTGCTCCTGCTGGGACGGATGGGGCTGGTGCGCCGGCTGGCCCTGCTGGCCTGGCTGGCCCTGCTGGGCGGGCGGCTGCGGGAAGCCGTAACCGCCCTGCGCGGCAGGAGCGGGGGCGGAACCAGGGGCCGGGGCGGGCGCGCCGGGGTGCGGGAAGCCGTATGCGCCGTGCGGGGCAGGGGCGGGAGCAGCGGTCGGGGCCGACGGGCCCGGCTGGTCCGGCTGACCCTGCTGGGTGGGCGGCTGCGGGAAGCCGTAACCGCCCTGCGCCGCAGGAGCGGGGGCAGGAACCGGGGCGGGCGCGCCGGGGTGCGGGAAACCGTAGCCCGGCTGCGGCCCGGCGGCGGGCGGCTGCCAGGCGGCGGGCGCAGGCACGGCCTGAGGCGCCTGCGGCTGTGCCTGCGGCTCGGCGGGCGGCTGCTGCTGCGGCTGCGCGGCGGCCGGGGGCTGGGCGGGCCACTGGGGGGCACCGGCGGGCGCCGCGGGCTGGTAGGACGGCGGCAGCGGCGGCACGGCACCCTGCGGCGCCGGCGGGGGCGGCCCGGCGGGCTGCTGCCCGGCTACGGGTGCCCCGTCGGCCGGCTGGGCGTTCGCGGCATCGGCGTTCCCGGACTCGGACTCGGCAGCGGACGCGGGAACCGGGGCAGCCGGAGCCTCCGGCGCGTCCGCACCCGCACCCGCATCCGCCGCTGCGTCGGCGTCCGTATCTGCACCCGCACCCGCGTCCGCGTCCGTGTCGGCCGGCGGAGCGGGCTCGGCGGGCGCGGACGCCTGCGCGTCGTCGGCTCCGGCCTCCGCGGAGTCACCGCCCGTGCCGTCGGCGTCCTCGGCCGCCGCGCCCTGCACCGCGGCGGCGTCACCGGGCTCACCGGCGTCCTCGGCGCCGTCGATGCCGTCGGTGTCGCCGGAGGAAGAGACCTCGCCACCCGGCGTCGCCGGAGCCGCGGCGTCCTCCTGGCCGGCCCCCTCCTCCGCGAGGTGACGCTTCAGCGAGACGGCGGAGAAACGCATGGTGGCGCCGCTCTCGAGATCGCCGTTGGAGGAGGTCACCGGCTCGGCACCGGCATCGGCCCGTGCCTGCGGCACCGCCCCGGACTGGTTCCCGGACCCGGACCCGGGCTCGTTCTCGTGCTCGGGCCCGGACCCGGCCGCATGCTCCTGCCGCCCCGGCCCCACCTGCTCCTCCGCGGCCTTTTCGCCGCCGCCGGAGGCAGGGGGAGTCCACTGCGGCTGGGGCTCGAAGCCGGCCGGCAGCCCCGGCACCGCGACCCGGCTCTCGGCGGGCGGCGGGGGAGGGGCGAACGGCGCACTCGGCGCGGGCGGCACGAAGGGCCCGGCCGGCACACCCGGCGCGGGGGCCGACGGATACGGCCCGGGCGCCGCGGGAGGCGTCGGCGGGGCCGGCGGAGACGGGACGGGCGGAACCGGAGCCGAAGGAGCAGCGGCCGAAGAAGCAGCGGCCGAAGGAGCAGCGGCCGCCGGCCCGGCGGCACCGCCCCCGGCACCGCCCTGCTCCGCGGCGTCCGGCGCGGCGCCCGCGGAGGAGTCCCCCGCCGAACCGCCCCAGGAATCCGGCGTCGGCGCACCCGACGCACCCGAGGAACCGGAGGAGCCCGAAGCGTTCTGCGTGTACCAGGCGGGTGGGGCGTAGTCGATGGTGAACTCGCCCGTCACCTCGATGTCGGACTCCGCGTCGGGCTGGTCATCGCCGGGTGTGGCCCAGCCCCCGCGGTTCCCGTCCCGATCGCTGTTCACTGTTCCTCCTGGTGTGATCGAGCACCGTCACGCCGTGCCGGGGCGACCCGTGCCTGTCGTGCTTGTCGTCCGAAGTCGGTCGAGGCCGGTCGAGGTCGTGCGAGGCCGTCAGCCGTACGAAGTCGTCCGATCTGCCGGCTCTCCCCCCGAGGCGCGTCACGTCCACCCCATCGGTCTGCGACGCCGCGCCCGGTCCCAGCCTAATCACCATGAGCCTCGGCACGGCAGGGCTGTCCAGTCCTCCGTGCCCGCTCCGGGCGCCCCACTCTCCTCGGGGCGCCGGAAGGATCCCGCCGCCTCGGCGAACAAACCGGGCAACAGCCGCACACGAGAGGCGTCATAGCGGGTGAAACGGACTCAACCATCCGCCGCGGTCCGCGGAAGCATCGGCTCGATCCATTCAATCCATGCGCCGCGGATTACCCAACAATCCGATCTCGGCGTCCGTGGGCTGGGTCACGACGTACTGCCGGTCACGGTCCGCGCACCACAGGGTGACGCCGTCGGGAAGGGTGGGGAGCGTTTCCACGTCGGTACCGGACAAGGCCAACGTGCGCCGCAGGACCGCGGCTTCGTCCGGCGAGATCCGCTGGACACCGACGAGCCGCGCCTGCCGTATGAGCCGGGGAGCGACGGGACTCAGGTACGGCAGCAGCGTCAGCACCGACTGCCACGGACCCGACACCACCCGGCCGCGCGGCGGCCGCATGCCGCAGTCCCGCACCACGAGCACCGGCGTGCCGGCGGAGGCACCCTGCGGGGGCACGCGGCCGACGTCGTACACGGACAGACCGTTCTGCCCGCCGCCCATGGCGTGCACCATCTGCATCCAGTGCTGCGGGCGTCCGGTCTCCACCGCGACGCGCGCCCCGGTCGCCGCCGCCCGCAACGCGATGACCTGCGCCGTCCACAGGCCGCCGATGAGGACGACGTCGTACGGGGTCGGCCGGTTGAGGCCCAGCACGGCGGGCTGTCCTTCGGCGTCCACACCGACCACGACGCCGTCGTCGCCGATGGGCAGCGCGAGCGCGTCGAGCTGCGCCGCGGGCAGCGTGTGCCGTCCGGTGCGCGGGCCGATCAGTCCGAAACCGGTGCGGAGCAGGGCGCGCGCCGCCCGCGCGGCGGAGGGCCGCGGCCGTTCCGGGGCGTCGGCGGCCGGTGCCGCGGGGGTTGTCCTGGCCGTCATCGGGCACCTCCGAGGGGCAGCGTGGCGAGCACCCCGGGCAGTTGCTCGCGGTCGAGCCGGGTCAGCCCCACGCCGATCTGCCGGGCGGCGTCCTGCAACGCGCGCCGCGCGGCGACCAGTTCGTCGTCGCTGCGCCCGGTCACCCGCAGGTGGCCGCAGACCGAGACGTCCTGCCGCGCTCCGCGCGCGAGGGTGATGCTGAAGGTCGTGGCCAGTGCCGGTGTCGCGGTGAGATGCCCCACCAGCTGCGGCAACGACGGCCCGGAACCGCCCAGTTGGGGCCAGCGGTGGATCCAGTACGTGGTGTGCCGGCGGTTGTCGCACCGCCAGCTGCGGCTCGACTCCTCCGTCCGCCGCTCCCGTGCGTCGCTCCGTCCCGCCTCCGCGGTCACCAGCGGGTTGGCGCACGCGGACGTGGCGACGGCCGCGATCAGCTCCTCCTCGTCGAGCACCGTCGTACGGAAACCCGCGCCCGTCAGCCGGCTCGCCAGGTGGTCCGCGACGCGCACGACGCACTTCTGCGCCCCCACGAGCCCGCCACCCCGCGCGGCCACCGCCTCCCGGCACAGCTCCGGGTCCAGCTTCAGCGCGATCCAGGTGATGCGCACCGCCGGCGCACCCGTCTGGGCCTGCAGCGGCGCGTAGTTGGTCACGGCCACCGAGTGCGGCGGCAGGTGCAGGGCCGGGGCCGGCTGGGTGTGCAGCACGACCTGCGCCGACTCCAGCCGGATGCCGTCCACGTCGAGGGCGTCCCGCACCAGCCCCAGCGGCAGCGGCCGGCGGCTGCGCTCCGCCCGCAGCGCGGTCACGTCCGCCTCGACCTGCACGACGGCGGTCAGGAACGTCCCGTCCCCGATCAACCCCACCGGACGCCGGTCCCCGCCGCCGTAGGAACACGTCCGCAGACTCGGATCGCACTCCACGGCCGGCGCCAGCCCCGGCTCCGTGCCCGGCGGTATCCGCAGCCCCGCGGCCCGCTTCTGCCGGGCCCGCAGGGCCCGCGCCGTCATGAGCCATTCGGGCAGCGAACGACCGCGACGGCGGACGAAGGCCAGCAGGAGCAGGGCAACAGCGGCCACGGCGGCCGGTACCAGCGCCAGGGGAGCGATGCCCCAGGCGGTGAGCAGCGCTGCCATGGCAACCTCCAGCAGCAGCAGTTGCTGGAGGCTGGAGGTGCCGGAACGCCTGGAGGAGATCCTGAGGTGCAGCGCGGGGGATACGGCCGACCCCGCGGTGGCGTCCGCGGGCGCGGTTTCGTCGGCTCGCCCGCGTGCCCGTGTCCGGCTTGCGGAAGCCATCACTGCAAACCCCCCGTAGTCACCTCAAACGCCCCACCAGTCGGTGGGGTTCGACGCGCAGAGCACCCTACCCCGCCCCACACACCCGCTCGTTCAACAGGCATAGTAGGGAGCCAGTCCGGCAACGGCGGGCGGGGGACTGCCGCCCCCGGTCGGGTACGGGGACACGACGGGGAGACACCGACACTCATGGCATCAAGGCGGGACGAGCTCAACGCCTACACCTTCGCGAAGCGGCGTACGATCGCGGCCTTTCTCCAGCCCTCCCCGTACGGCTCGGAAGAAGGAGCTCCCAAGCCGTTGCGGGCCGTCGTGCCGAGCATGATCGCGGGTGCCGTGGTCCTGGCGGTCTTCGGCGCCTGGGGCATGTTCCAGCCCACCGCGCCCGCGGGGTGGGACGAGCCGGGCACGCGGGTGATCGTGGGCAAGCAGTCGACGACGCGCTATGTGGTGCTGAAGACCGGCAAGGTCAAAAGGCTGCATCCGGTGCTGAACCTGGCTTCCGCCCGCCTGCTGATGAAGGACGCCAACTACCAGGTCATCCAGGTCAGCGACAAGATCCTGGACTCGGGCAGGCTGCCGCGCGGCCCCATCCTCGGCATCCCCTACGCACCGGATCGCCTGCCGTCGCCCCAGGACGCGGGCACGGCCAAGCGCTGGGCGGTGTGTGAACAGCCCGGCGGCAAGGGCGACACGGTGCAGGAGGCGGCGTTCGTCCTCGCTGCCCGGGACGCGAAGGCGACCGACGGCCGTCGACGTCTTTCCGGCGGAGACGTGCTGTACGTCAAGACCCGCACCGGAGAGCGCTACCTGGTTGACGCGAGAGGCACCTCGTACGCCGTCACCGGCACGGAGTCCGACGCGCTGACCACCGCGCTCGTGGGCTCCCGCAAGCCGCAGCTCGTCACCAAGAAGTGGCTGGCGACCCTGCACCGGGGCACCCCCATCCGCTTCCCCCGGCTGCCCGCCGACGTGGGCGCTCCGGCCGGGGTGCCCGGTCAACTGTCGGCGGAGGAGAACAAAATCGGCACGGTCCTGAAGACCGAGACCGGCGAGGGCACCACGTACTACGTCGTGCTGCGGGGCAAGGTGCAGCCGGTCACCCCTTTCACGGCCTGGCTGCTGATCACCTCGCCGCAGACCGCCAAGCTCAACATGAACGGTGAGGCACGTACCGTCGGCCTGCAGGACTTCACCGCCGATTCCGAACCCTTCAGTGGCCAGCCGGCCGACTGGCCTCGAGAGCAGCCCCGCCAGGTCAACTCCGCCGGCCCCGGTGGCCGTGACACCATCTGCACCGTGCTGCGCAGGGTGGGCCGGGACAACAGCACGACGCTCAGCACCTGGGCCGACACCGACTACCCGGCGGAAATCACACCGGGCGGTACGAGTACCTATGTAACCCCCGGAACCGGCCTGCTTTATACGCAGATCCAGGGAACCGCGACCGATGCGGGATCCCTCTTTCTGGTGACCGACACCGGCCTCAGGTACGCCGTCCAGGCGAACGGCGACAGTGACGCCAAGAAGTCCGGCATCGGCACCGGGGACGAGAAGAAGACCTCCGACGGTACCCCCGAGCCCAGCGAGGCCCAGGTCAAACTGGGCTACGAGAACGTCAGGCCGCAGCGCGTACCGCTGGTCTGGTCGGAGCTTTTGGCGAAGGGCCCGCGCCTGGACACCAACAGCGCGCGGCAGCCCCAGGGCTCGTGACCCGGACCCGCGACACGGCGACGACATGGACTGACGGACGAGGACAGGAGCAACGACCGGTGCCGCCGACGAAGGCCGCCCTGCCGACCGCCGTAGCAATGCTGGCCCTGCTGGGCCTGTGCCCGCCCCTGCCGGGAAGTGCGCCTGACACGGACCAGCGACTGGACGGCAGCGGCGAATGCACCTTCCCCGCCCGGCAGATCAAGGACACCCCCTGGCCGCTGCAGCGCGTCATGTTGGATCAGCTCTGGCAAGGCACCGACAAGGGCAAGGGCGTCCGGGTCGCGGTCATCGACACCGGTGTCGACGACAAGAATCCGCAACTCGCGGACGCGGTCGACAAGGCGGCCGGCCGTGACTACCTCACCAAAGGCAAGGCCGGGGACCCCACCAATGACGAGGTGGGGCACGGCACCAAAGTGGCCGGCATCATCGCCGCCCGACCGCACAAGGGCACCGGCTTCGTGGGCCTCGCCCCCAACGCCACCATCATCCCCATCCGTCAGAACGACGCCGACAACAGCGGCGACTCCGACACGATGGCCCAAGCCATCACCTACGCGGTCTCCCGGGGCGCCCAGGTCGTCAACATCTCCCAGGACACCACCAAACCCCTGTCGGCCACCTCCGCGCTCGCCGAATCGATCCGCAAGGCGATCTCCGCAAACGTCGTGGTAGTCGCTTCCGCCGGCAATGACGGTCTGGATGGCGAGGTCAAGAACACCTATCCGGCGGCTTTCCCCGGTGTACTCGCCGTCGCCGCCTCCGACCGCAACAACGAACGGGCTCCCTTCTCCCAGGCCGGCAGCTTCGTGGGCGTGGCGGCACCCGGCGTCGACATCGTCTCCACGGTCCCCGGCGGCGGCCAGTGCACCGACAGCGGTACGAGTTTCTCGGCGCCGTTCGTCGCCGGCGTGGCGGCCCTGCTCAAGGAAAAGCATCCCGACTGGACCACCGCCCAGATCGTCACCCAGATCGAACAGACCGCCGAACGCCCCATCAACGGCCACGACAACTTCATCGGTTGGGGCGTGATCGACCCCGTCCGGGCAGTTCAGGAATCCGACATCGCGGATCCAGCCTCCACCCCGACGCCCGACCCCGGCCCCACCAAGGCAGCAGCCCCCGACGTTCCGCCGTTCTCGCTCGCCGAAACACCCCAGGAACGCAGCCGACGTTACGCCGTCTACACCCTGGGCGCCGCCGCCCTCCTGGTCTCCGTGGTGGCCGGAACCGCCATTGTCATACGCGACCTGCGTCGACGACCTCGAAAGGATCTCTCGGCGTGAGCTTCGGCCCACCTCCCTCTCCCTACACCCAATCCGCACTGACCGCGGAACAGAACCGCAGACGCCGCCGCAACCGACTCCTGGGGGGCCTCGCTCTCTTCGGCATCCTCACCCTGGGCGTGTCCGGCTGGTTCGTGTCGTCCGCGGGGGACGACAGCGCGCCCGCCGGCAAAACAGCCATCAGACAGGACCCCTACGCGATCCGGGAGACGGTCGAGAAGCCGCCGACCTCGCCCGAGGGGCAGAGGATGATCGACCACGTGGTGAAGGACCTTCCCAAGGGCACCAACAAGTCGCGCTACGCCCCCGGCACCTGGGCCACCGACAAGATCCTCGCCAGGGGCGTCGCCGACCGGATCGAGGGCTACAAAATAAAACCCGAGTACGACGAGAAGGCTTGGACCCTCAAACTGGACGGCCACCTGTGCGCCACCAGCCGCCACGTCACGGCCAACGGCCGTACGGCGGTCGTCGTCCAACCGGCCAAACCCGAAAACTCGACGACCAAGGGCGTTTGTGACGAGGTGGTGTTCTTCGACCTGAACACCGGCAAGAAGCTGTGGCAGCACAAGATGCCCGCAGCGGATTTCGCCTACGTCACGAACACCAACCTGACTCTCACCGACGGTGTCGTCGCCATCGCCTGGGGGCACGGTTCGGTGGCGTACGACATGCGTCGCGGCAAGCAACTGTGGAACAGCACCACCACCGCCACCTGCCAGGACCAGGGATACGCGGGCGGACGCGCGCTGCTCGCCCTCGTCGCCTGTAAGCAGGGCGAAAACACCCTCTACAAGGTGCAGAAGCTCGATCCGCGCACCGGCAAGCCGCAGTGGACGTACAAGGTGCCGAAGGGAATCCAGGCCGTCTACCTTCCCTCCTCCGACCCGCCCGTCCTCGCCATCGCGGCCGGCGACACGCTGGTGACCGATCTGATCACCCTCGACGCTCAGGGAAGGCACCTCGCCACGATCTCTCTCGACGACTACGACCCCAAGTGCGGCGATCGCTACTCCGACATGTCGTTCTTCGGGGTGACGGAGAACTGCGACGGTGTGGTCGTGGGACGCAGCCAGGTCTACGTCGTGAGCAAGGAGAGCATAGAACCCAACCAGGCGTCGGACTGGATCACCGCGTTCGATCTGCGGACCGGTAGGACCGCGGGCAAGTTCGAGGGCCGTGACATACAGACGGTCTACCCGCTGCGCATGAGCGGTGACGAACTCCTGATCTACCGACAGGGCCTCTACCCTTACGCGCTGGCGGCCCTGGTGAGCTGGAACCCGCACACCGGCAAGCAGACCCCTCTGCTGTTCTTCGACCTCCCGGATGACGAGGACACCAAGCTCGGCGACCCGGAGCAGACGGACATCATCGTCGAGAAGGGCAGGATCTTCTTCGGCAGAAGAGAACTGGCCCGCAACATCGCGCATCCCGACGATGCCGTGCATTCGGCCATCGGCTTCGGAAGCGTCGGCTTGAAGCACTGACCCGGGCATCCGCGCGCAAAGGGGGTGGCACGCGTCCGTGCCACCCCCTTTGCCTGCCGGCATCCGCTCATTCGGCGGCGGCGCCTCCGTTCTGGGGCTCCGGCTCCAGATCGAACTCCCCGTCCCGTGCACCGAGCACAAAAGCCCGCCACTCGGCCTCCGTGTACCGCAGCACCGTGTCCGGGTCGAGTGACGACCGCATGGCCACGGCCCCGCCCGGCAGATAGGCGATCTCAACCCGTTCCTCGTGGTCCTCCGTCCCCGGCGCGCAGTGCCACTCGACCCCGGAGATGTCGAGAGCGTAGAGCTCGTCCCGCTCCCGCTCCTTGCGCGCCCTGAGTTCCTCATCCGGCGTATCGGCCATGGCGGAGCGGTCCTTTCACGTGACGTACCAACGATCCACTCGCCACCCTACTGGGCAGGACCGCGCACTGTGCCCGCTCGCCCGAGGCAGCCGTCAACCACACGCCAACTGAGCGGCCACACCGGCCCTTTGCAGTTGGAAGTGCCACATCAAGTGACTAGAGTGGCCCCAGGTATCACGTGAGTGGTACGGCACGGGGGCGGCGCGGTGTTGCGTCTCGCGCGGGCGGAAGCGGGGCAGTGACATCTCTTGCCCACCGGAGGCCTGGAACCGGAGATCCATCCGCAGGCGTCGGCACGGTGGTTGTCGCCACTGTCAGGACAAGAGGAGGGCAAGAGGCCATGAGCGTCTTCGATTACAGCAACGACAGCCTCACTGAACTGGCCAAGCACATCGACGAATTCACCATCGAACTGAGCAAGCGCATCGGTTCGCTCAACCAGGTCGTGGACATGGTCCAGGCCGGCTGGCAGGGCGCCGCAGGCAAGGAGTTCGACTCCATGCAGCGAGGGGTGAACCAGCACCTGAGGAAGCTCCAGGACAATCTCGCAGATCTGCACGAGGTGGTCCGGCTGAGCGCCGGCACGTTCCACTCCCACGAGCAGGAGCGCATCTCGGAGATCAGGAAGGTGGACAACTCGGGAGAGATCCAGAGCAGGATCCTCGGCCAGGTCGGCGTCAACTACAGCTGAAACCGCTAGGAAGGAACGGAGAACATGGCAGAGAACTTCGACCGGACAGCGGTCAACTACGACACCGTCACCCAGGCTGCGACCGACGTCCGTAACACGGCCAAGAACCTGAGCGATCACCTCGATGCACTGATGCGGGCAGTGAAGCGCCATGCCGCCCACTGGGAGGGCGAGGCCAAGACGGCCTTCAGTGAGATTGAGCGCAGCAACACGACAGAGATGGCCGGCCTCACCGAGAAGCTGGGCCGCATCGCCACCCTCCTGGACGAGTCGGTCATCGGCTACCAGGACACCGACAAGGGCAACGCGGCACGTTTCCGGATGCTGATGGGCTGAACGGCCGGAAGGTCGGTTACGGGGCGCAGCACCCGGTGAGGAGGGAGACGGCAAGCGTGTCGTCTCCCTCTTTTTGATATTCAGGAGCGCACGCCTCAGCGACCCCAAAAGTCATCGCAGAAACATCATTCCTAGAAGGACCACTCCTACTGCGAGCAGCGGAGCGACCAACTGGAGTCGGCGGAACGAGGCACTGGCGGAGTACGCCAAGTCGAGATTCGCACCATGCGCCTGAGCCAGATGCTCACCTGCGAACTCCATATAAGTTTTCCGCACACTCAGTGGTGAGTCTCTCCAGCCGCAACTGTTACAGACGAGAGTTCCTCGTCCGGTGTCAAGGACGAAGTTGCGCTCTAGGTTGACGGTGTGCGTCTGTCCGTTTTCACTCGTCGCCGTAATGTGATGGGTCACCGCCATGGCGAACTCAGCTCTGCTCAAGCGGGAGAGGCTTCATGCTTTCAGGGGAGGGAAAATTAATTTCGTTCTTACACTTGAGGAGTTTCACCATCTTGAGAGACGAACGGAAGAGAACCCTGAATCGCGTTCTCACGGATAGGTCCAGGTTATTGTACAGACTGCCTGTCACGGAAAGCGGGGTGTTCCGATCTTTGAGCTTGCACAGGAAGAGTACGTCTCCGCTCCCTGACTCGCTTGTTGCCTGCATTCCCGAACCCAGGTTGTAAGCCTTGTAAGAACTATAGCTTCGGTTCTGTCCCTCGGAGAAAAGACTTCCCTGCCCCGGGGTGAATTTGATCCATAGGCCGTCGGCTCCGGAAGGTGGGGCGTCATCGATAGCGATCCGACACACGTAAGCAGCGTGATCTTCCGCCAGCAGCGTTTTGGCAGCTGCGGTATATGAATCACTTGCGGTGGACTTGTCATACGCGCGGCTGAAATTGTCGCTCTCCTGCGCTTCCTTGATTGCCGTTGGATCCAAAATTCCGCCGCACGCCTTTTTCAGCGCTGCGGTGCCATGAGGTGGCTTTTGGTCTACACAACCTGTACAGGAGAGCAGTAGAAGAGCAGCCCCCAGGGTAGCAATGCCGTAGCGATTCACCGGCGGCCTCCGTCCGTGCGGTCAGTTGTGTTCGCGCCGCGATCGTATGCGTTCAGGACACTTTCCGTGTAGTCACGCCCCGAGTGTTCCTTCATATACAGAAGTGCTGGAGTAGTCGCCCGCAGTTGACCGAGATCGCTGAAACGAGTTACGGTCATGCGGTTCTTGTCGGAAAGGTCTGCCTCTTTTTCTTTGGTCTCCCTGTCGATCTCGATTCCCCATTGTGTTTCTGCAGCACCAGCAGCTCCCTCGACCAAGGTGGGAACCACGAATGCTGCTGCTGCAGAAACGGCTGGCCCGCCTACTGGCAGGAGCACAAGGCCGGTCGCCATACCGATTCCTTGACTGATGCCGAACTTTTTCCATTCGGCTGACTCACCGAGCTTGTCATTGATCTTGTCGGTGGCGTCCCCGTACTGCTTGTCGAGGTAGGAGATACGTGCCTCATCCAGAACGCCATGCACATATCCTCCGTTGTTGAGGATTTTGCGTGCGGCCTCTGGGGAGTCTCCGTGTGCCTCCAAAGCGCCCAGAGTGAATGCCTGCTGTGCCGACGACAGAATTTTGTAGCCGCTGTCATGCTGAGCGACGTTATAGAGAAACTGGGCCGCCGTCGACTGCTTGAGATTGATATGTCCCTTGCCTTCATGGTTGTACATGCTGTCGCGACCCTCGATTGACCCACGCCCGCCTTCGTCGATCGTGGACCAGTTCAAGTCGTCCATGTACCCTGCCCCCATCCGGGCAAGACTGTCACCGATACCAGGCTTGTTGTCGACGAAGCCGATGTCCTTTGAAACAGTGACGGCTACCTGCTCCATGATGTTTGCAGTTCGGTCGTCCCGCTGCAGCACTCCGTCGGACGAGTCGTACGGAACACCCAGCGTTGCAGCCTCGAGCGCATGTCCTAGCTCGTCGTAGCCGTAGCCCCTGCTGTCCTTAGCAAAAGGATTGGCATTCGGCCATTCACGATCCTTCAGCAGGTACTTGAGATCGGGATCAAGTCTTTCGTCGCTCTCCCAGTCCTTTGAGTAGAAGAGATCCTTGGCGGCATCCGGGTTATGGCCGAGTGCTTCCATGTAGCCGGCCATGGGGTCGAACCCGTGGTCGTCGCCTGACCCGAAGTTCAAGTAAGGAGCGGCATCACCGTCGGCCCGCCACAGGTCATTGGGCTTCTCCTCCTTGTGCGCCTTTTCGAAACTGATCAGCTTCTTGCCGTAGTCATCGAGGAAATCAGTGTCATAAGTGCCGTAGCGCATCAGGCTACTCATCACCTGGAATCCATAGGGGCCCTTCTGTGTAATCCCTCTCTCCATGTCCAGGTAGTCGATCTGCTTGCCGCCCAAGGAGATCACGTCGTCCTTCCAGCGTTCCATCGCTTTGCTGTCGGAATGCGACGCTGTCGCCAGGGTGAAGCTCAATGACTTCTGAATCGCCGCGGAAGCCTTGGTCTGTTCCCCCCCGGTCTGGACTCGGTCGGCGATTCTGGTCCACAGTTCGAGCGTTCTTTTCCCGCCCAGATGGGTCGCGAATTTCTCCGCGAAATACGGGTCGCCTTCATGGCGAGCCAAGAGAGTGTTGATGCGGCGAAGCACGGCGGGGTCCAAGGAGTCGTTTGCGCCAGCCAGTGCTAGCTCGCTCTTTTTACCAGTCAGCTTCTCAAGCTCCTTCAGGTCCTTGTCGGCCTGCTCGCGTCCCTTCTTGGCATCGGCAATGCTGTGGTAAGTATTGGAATTGAACCCCTTGCTGCGGCCGTTGTGGTCCTGACTCAAGGCCCAAAAAAGAGTATCATCTGCTTCCTGGGCGGCATCGATGATCGATCGAATGCTGTTGCGGTAGGCCTGCAGCGTTTCCTGATACCCCTTGTTCAGTGCCGCGATGTTTTCGCTGGGGGTATCTTCGGGCGGATCGAAATAGACTTCTCCATCAGGCTTGATCGAGAGATACTTGTCCGACTCAATATCCTGCTTCAGGCTCTTTAGCTTGGACTGGGAGCTGGTAAAGATTTCGCGAGCGTCATCCAGGAGCTTGTACACATCCTGCGCCTCGTCCGCCGCCGCGTCGATCTGTTTACCAACAAGTTTGACCTTGTCGAGGGCGGCGGTAGCGGCCTCACCCTTCCAGTCGGACCCCTCCAGATCCTTTTCGACGGTGTTTTCGTATTTCTTGTGGACTTTTCTGTATTCTTCAGGAAGCTTGCGCCATTTTGCTACAGCTTCAATCAATGTATCGAAGTCGGCCTGAAGGAGGGTTTGATAATTCAGCATGTTGTTTCCTGTTCCGCGAAGCTACTTGAGCTTTTCTTTGCTGTGGCGGGACTTCTCCTTTTCCTCGCGTGCGGCATATTCGTTCGCGCTGGAACGCAATGTGCCTGCGATGTCATTCTTCAGTAGGTTTTCCACGTACTTCACCTGCTCGCGCCACCTGGTCAAGAATGTGGAGAACGCCGGCCCTGACTTGAACCCCTTCAAGCTGGCACCGACTTGGCTGGTCTCCTTGGTGGCGGAGTCGTCCACCTTCACAAAGTCATCGCGGACCGTGTCCGCTTTGGTCGCCCTATTCATCAGAAACCCGGAGTCGGCAACGAGTTTCTTTCCTGGTGCGCTGCCACCGACGTCTGCTGGCAGCTGGTTCAGCCGCATGTTGCTGTGTTGGCGTGCGACGGCGTTGCTGCGGGCCTGGCCCCAGAGTTCATCGAATGACACGTTGATTCCTTCGTACTGTCACTGACAACTGACGGTTGTGTGCGCCCTGACTCAGGGGTGTTGTTCCGGGCCGGGTGCCCCTTGGGTAGGCGAGCCAGTGACCTGGTTCTGAGGCGGACCGAAGGATGGATAGGACTGGTGGGGGGCGTACGGCGGATACGGAGGCGGAAGGGCCGGGGCAGTGGGTACCGGTTCGCTGCGTCGGCGCCTCGCCCGAACGACGGGGACAGTGACTGCGGCACCAAGGAGCGCGGCGGCACTTACGCCCAGAGCGATCCACTGAGAGGTGTTGTCGGCGTTGCTTGCGTCGGATGCCTCAGGCGTTGAGGCCTTGCCCTGTTGGTCCTTGCCAGCAGCTGCTGAGTGGGACGCCTGAGGCGTGGGATCTTTCGAAGCCGCCTTCAGGTCTGGCAGAGGGTACACGTCGGCAGGGCCCGGATCTCCTGGGCTTTTCAGCGCAATGCGAGGGCGTACGACTCCGTAGCCGATGTAGTCGGTGCGCTTGGCGCCGTTCGTGGCACGGCCGGCCGTGTTCAGCATGACCCGAAGGACCTGATTGTTGGTCCAAGTCGGATGCTTAGCCCAGATGAGTGCGGCGGAGGCTGACGCGATGGCCGTAGCGTCACTGGTGCCACTGCTCTCGCAGACTCCCGTTCGTCCGAGGCAAGCGTGGATCATGTCTTCTCCGGGGGCCATGAAGTCGACTTCCGGGCCATGCTGGGAGAAGGAGAGGGCTTTGACAGTTTTGCTGCCTGCTGCTACACCCACAACGCCGGGCGTCGACGCCGGATACTCCGGCTTATTGGCCTTTTCGCCAGTGTTCCCGACCGCCGCAAAGATCAACTTTCCTTTGTTGATGGCATATCTGACCGCAGACGCGAGTTCGGGAGTGCCGACATTTTTCCTACCTGGCGCGTCGGAAGCCCCCAGGGAGACGTTGATGATCTGTGCTTTCGAGTCGGCTGCGAAACGGATCGCCTTGGACAGCGTCCGGGAGTACTCGGCCAATTCGTCCACCTTCCCGAAGTCCTCGGTGGCAGAACGCACACGGATGGGAAGGATCTTGGCGCCTGGAGCGAGTCCGTAGGAGCCGTCCAGCGAACCACGTGCGCCAGTGGCTGCAATAAGCGCGGCTATGCCGGTGCCGTGGCCGTCAAGGTCAGTGTGCTCGTCTCCGGACTGGGAAGAATAATCCTTTCCGTCAAGGACCTGGCCTTTGAGGTCGGCCAGGGAATCATCCACTCCCGAGTCGATGACGGCAACCGTGATCCCGCGGCCTGTGCTGACCTTCCACATCTCGTCGGCGTGCATGGCGTCGAGATGCCATTGCCTGGCGCGAACGGACTCCGCATGTGCGGGTGTGGCGGCAAGGCCCATCAAGAGAAGGCCTAGGACCGCCGCGACCCCCGACTTGGGATGCCATGTTTGCTTGTCGCTGATACGCATATGCCTTCCCGAGGGCGAAGCCGACCCTGGATGTCAGTCCACTACTGGCGGCACCACGCGGCGGTCGCTGCGCTGCCAGGTTTCTTCGTCTTCTGCGAGATATTCAGGCCGCTCGCCTTGCTTACGGTCTTGCTGCGAGGTCTGGGCCTTACCTGCCTGCCCTGGGATACTCGGACGGCCGTGTGCCGATGTGCTTGAGGGCTCGGCTGGTCTGTTCTGGCGCTGCAAACCGGCCCCATCCGATGTGAAAGGCCGAGCCGTAACGCGACCGCTTTGGTTGGCCGGTTTACCGATCATCCCGCCGGGCTGCGAGGCAAGGCGACGGCCGCCGGGCATGCCACCGGTGCTGCCTCTGTTGGCCTCCGCGACACCTGAAGCCGAACCACGCGTCACGGGAGTGCGGCCTTGGACTCCCTGCCCGCCGATGACGGTTCCTCGCGGGATCCCCCCTGTAGGGCGGCCCGCGCTGGGAGACACTGCACGTCCCCCGATGATTCCACTCTCACGCGGCATGCGGATGCCGGCACCACCCGGCCCTGTGCTCTGAGACCCGGGCAGGGCCGGAGTCCGGAAGGCAGGAGGTACCCGTCCGGGAGTGGCGCTGCTCGCACCGCTACTTCCGCTGTTCTGAAAAGTCGGCGGAAAGATGGAAGGCCGCGCCAGCGGCACATCAAGGTGCGAAACAGGGGTGCCCCCAGTCGCCGGTGGAGGCGTGGGTGTGGCTGGTGCGGACATGTGAGGCAGTGCTGCCAAACCGTCGATGCCCATGCTGACGGGGCTCGAACGGACCGCGTCAGTGTCGGTAGCTCCAGGTGCGACTGTGGGCAGTGTCTCCCTGTGGGGATGAGTGGTGGCGAATGTTCCCTTGCTGCTTACTGTGCTCTCGGAGTTGGGCGTCACACTCGGGCTGGTGCTGCTGATGGAGGAACCGGTCGGAACGTACTGTTGTGTGGCATCCCTGCCCCACCATTGGTCGGTACCCGTGTGGTCCGCCGGTGGTGAAAACGTAGGTGGCTCCACGCTGTTCACTTGCTGCGCCGAGTATTCGTACGTCTGCGCCAGCTTGCGCAGCTGCTGGACCGCCTCGGCATGGGCGGCCTCAATGCGGGTCTGCGCCGCCGCGGCGTCGGTCTTGGCGGTCTGTGCCAGCTTGCGCGCGTCGGGATCGTTGCGTGCCCCCGGCTCCTGGGCGGCCGCAATGGTCTTGTGCGCGTCACGGAGATCCGCCTGTGCCTGCGCGGTCTCCGACGGGTCCGGCATGGCCGCCTTCGCCTCGGCGATGGCCTGTGACACCGTGGCCATCCAGCGCGACGCGGCCTCGGCGTACTGGCCCAGGCGGAGTGTGGCGCCGGCCGTCTGACCGCCCCAATCACGGAAGGCATCTCCGCCGTCGCCCTGCCACTCAAGTCCCTTGACGTGCTGCATGAGATCGTCGCCGATCTTGGTGATCGTCGACGCCGCCTTGGACAGCTTGGTGGCGAGGTGAGACGCACTCTCGGAGGTGGCAGACTCGATCAACGCTGCCAGTTGCTCGTGCGTCATGGACTCGAAGTCAGTGCGCGCCGGCTTCGGCTGCTCGCCCATCAGTAGGCCTTCCCCCCATTCGCCCCGGTGTCGGGTGTCCCGGTCTCTGGCGTTGCGTTCGTGCCGTCCCCCTGGCGCGCATACGGATCCCGCTGCGGCACGTAATACCTTTCCGCCTCCGCGTTGACCTCCTTCATCCGTGCCCGGATGTCGTGGTCGAGGTTCTCGTAGCCCACTTGGGAGGCGTGCACCGCGAGCCCCATTCCCTCGATCTGCGCGCTGAGGGCCCTGGAGAGGTTCTCCAACTCGTCGTGGACGATGGTGTACGACTCGTAGAGGAACTGTGCTTCCTTGAAGTCGGCGGAACCCAAGTGGGCCCGGGAAAGCCGGTCCCTGCCCACCTTGCCGGGAGCGGCTTCCGACTCGTCGAGCTCCCGCAGCAGTTCGTCGACGCGTTTTTTGAATCTCTTCATGGCGCTGTGCTGGATGTCCAGCGCCATCTGAGGGTTCACACCGTGGAGGGTGTCGAAGGACCTGCCGGTGTCCGGCGCGCCACCATCACTGCCCCCGTTCGCACTCACCTCAGCCGCCTCCCCGTTGTCCCCGTTCAGTCAAGACTCGTGCGATCACTCTAGTGGTGCTGCGGGAGCAGGCCCACCTGCATAAGAGACGTTCCGCGCTTCCGGGACACGAACACGCCACGGCCGGGAGGCATGGGGCGCGCCCTGACATTGCCGAGGATGTCGCCCTCGCTCGGATCACCCGACAGGACGATGCCCTGGGCGCCGAGCTCCTTGACGCGCTGCAGAAATGGCTCGTACATCGCCCGGGAAGCACCAGCGGCGCTGCGGGCGATGATGAACTTGACACCCACATCCCGCGCGAAGGGCAGGTGCTCCACCAGCTGCGCGAGCGGATTGCCGGAATTGGTGGCGACCAGTTCGTAGTCGTCGACGATGACGAACAGCTGCGGGCCGCTCCACCAGCTGCGGTCGCGCAGCTGCTGCGGGGTGATGTCGGGCTTGGGCGCACGAAGCTCCATGAACTGGCGTACCGCGTCCATGTGCACCTCCATGGCGGACGCCATGGGCGCGTACTCCAGCAGGTGCTCCTCGGAGACCGCCTCGAGCATGGTGCGCCGGTAGTCGCCGACGACGATTCTCGCCTCGGCCGGTGTGTACCGTTCGGCGATCTGCTGGGCGATCAGGCGCAGCAGGTTCGTCTTGCCGGACTCGCTCTCGCCGAAGACGAGGAAGAACGGGTCCGTGTCGAGGTCGACGAAGACGGGTTCCAAGTTCGCTTCGTCGATACCGATCGCGATGCCGTACTGCGGGAACTCGAAGCCCTTGGGCAGTTGGTCGACGGGCAGCCTGCGCGGCAGGAGGCGTACGGTCGGAGCGGACGGGCCAGGCCAGTTGTCCTTCACCGTCTGCACGAACTGCGCCGTGGCGTCGGCGAGGGTGTCCGGGTCGCAGGACGAGTCGATGCGCGGCATGGCCGTCATGAAGTGGAGTTTCTCCGGTACTTGTCCGCGACCCGGAACGCCCGTCGGTACGTTCGCGGCGACCTTGCGGTCGAACTCCGAGTCCATGACGTCGCCCAGGCGGAGTTCCAGCCGGCCGAGGATCTGGTCCTTGAGCGCGGCGCGTACCTCCATGTAGCGCGAGGCCGACAGCACGACGTGGATGCCGTACCCCAGGCCCTGGCCCGCGATGTCGTTGACGACGCCGTCCAGGCCCTCGTATTCGTTGCGGAAAGCGCCCCAGCCGTCGATGACCAGGAAGACGTCGCCCCACGGTTCACCGGGCAGGTCGCCCGCCGCGCGCCGACGGCGGTAGGTGGCGATGGAGTCGATGCCGTGGCTGCGGAAGAACTGCTCGCGGCGACTGAGGATGCCCGCCACCTCGGCTACCGTGCGCCGGACGCGCTCCGGGTCCAGCCGGGAGGCCACGCCGCCCACGTGCGGCAGGTCGCCGATCGCGGCGAGGCCGCCGCCACCGAAGTCCAGGCAGTAGAACTGCACTTCGTGCGGTGTGTGCGTGAGTGCGAAGGAAGCGATCAGTGTGCGCAGCAACGTCGACTTGCCCGACTGGGGCCCGCCGACCACCATCATGTGGCCCGCCGCGCCGGAGAAGTCCTGGTAGAGGATTTCGCGCTTCTGCTCGAACGGCTTGTCGACCAGCCCGAGGGGGACCGTCAGACCGCCCAGCCGGGTGTACTCCGCTGCATGGACACCACGTTCGGCGGTGACCGCCAGAGCCGGCAGCAGTTGATCCAGCGTGGGCGCCTGGTCCAGCGGCGGCAGCCACACCTGGTGGGCGGGAACGCCCTGTCCCTCCAGCCGCTGCACAATGACGTCCAGCACGGTGTCGGCGAGCGCGTCGTCCTCCTTCCGCCGTGCGGAAGCCTGTACCTGGACCGGATCCGGAGCCGTGTGGATCACAGGTACGGGGGTCGCGGTGAACACGACAGGCCGGCGCTCGATGGGCATGCGGTTCTGGTTCGCCTCCGCGCTCCCCGTCCGGTACGGCCCGGACACGTACGCCGCCTTGAAGCGGACCATCTCGTCCGTGCCGTACTTCAGATACCCGGAGCCGGGAACGGACGGCAGGTGGTACGCGTCCGGCACGCCCAGCGCCGCGCGGGACTCGGCGGCCGAGAACGTCCGCAGACCGATCCGGTACGACAGGTAGGTGTCGAGGCCACGCAGCCGGCCCTCCTCCAGGCGCTGCGAGGCGAGCAGGAGATGCACACCCAGAGAGCGGCCGATGCGGCCGATCTGGATGAACATGTCGATGAAGTCGGGCTTTGCGGTGAGGAGTTCACTGAACTCGTCGATCACCAGGACGAGCGATGCCAGTGGTTCCAGCGGGGCACCCGCGGCCCGGGCCTTCTCGTAGTCGTGGATGTTGGCGTAGTTTCCCGCCGCACGCAGCAGCTCCTGGCGCCGCTGCAGCTCGCCTCGGATCGCGTCCCCCATCCGGTCGACGAGCGTCAGGTCGTCCGCGAGGTTGGTGATCACGGCGGCGACGTGCGGCAGTTGTGCCATGCCGGCGAAGGTGGCACCGCCCTTGAAGTCGGCGAGGACGAAGTTCAGTGTCTCGGAGGAGTGCGTGACCGCCAGGCCCAGCACGAGGGTGCGCAGCAGTTCGGACTTGCCGGAGCCGGTCGCGCCCACGCACAGCCCGTGCGGGCCCATGCCGTCCTGGGCGGCCTCCTTCAGGTCCAGCATCACCGGCTGGCCGTTCTCCCCGACGCCGATCGGAACGCGCAGCCGCTCCGGCGTCGACCGCGGCCGCCAGGTGCGTGACACGTCGACCGAAGCGGCATCGCCCAGGTTCAGCAGCTCGGTGAAGTCCAGGTTGGCCAGCAGAGGTTCGTCATCGTCCCCGCCGCCCAGGCGCAGCGGCGCCAACTGGCGGGCAAGTGCTTCCGCGGCGGGCAGGGACAGCTGGTCGGGCACGCCCTCGTAGGCGACTCCGCTTCCGGAGTCGAGCCACAGCGTGTCCGGATGTACGACGACCGAGAGGTCGCCCCGGGGCTGTTCGAGCTCACCGGGAATCACCTCGATGATCGTCACTCCCTGCAGCCCCTCGGCCGCCGCGAAGGCCGACGTCGGCGGTACCATGCCACCGTCGAGCACCACGAGGATGTGCGGCTGGTCCAGCAGGGGCCGGCCGTCGCGGCTGAAACGCGGACGACCGTCCAGACGGGCCGTCAGCAGCTGCTCCAGCTCACCCAAGTCGTCGCTGAAGAGCCGACGAGTGCCGGATCCGTCGAACTGGCCTGGCAGTTGGCAGTGCGGCAGCCACTTCGTCCAGTCCCATCCGTCAACCGCACCCGGGGCCGTCACGACCGCGACGACGAGGTCGTCGGGGGAGTGCAGGGTGGTCGCCTGCGCCACCAGAGCGCGCGCGGCCGACCGGGCGCTGTCCGCGTCTCCCGACACCGTCACGTGGTAGAAGGCGCGCAGTGACACCGCCACCGGCAGGTCGTCCAGCTGCCCGTGCACGGCGAGGAAGCGCTGCATGGCCCCGGCGCACAGCGGCTCCAGCTCGTCGACGGGTGCGGTGTGCGGTGCCACCAGGGGAGTGGCCAGCTGCTGCGGGCCCAGACCGATGCGTACCTGGCCGAAGTCACTGTCGCCGATGCGGCGTTCCCACACGCGGCTGCCCTCGGCGACGACCGCCCACAGTTGGTCCGGTGCGGGATGCAGGTACAGCTGTGCGTCACGCTGGCGCTGGGCCGTCCTGCGCACCGCTCGCCGCGTCTGCGCCAGGTAGCGGAGGTAGTCACGGCGCACGTCGGCCATCTGCCCCTGTGTGCCACGGCGATAGCGGACGATCTGGGACACCACCATCGCGGCGGTGGACACCAGCATCACCACGCCCATGATCCGCATGAAGGGGTGGGCGTTGGGGGACGCGAAGTAGAAGACCACCGACGAACCCATGCCAAGCGTCGGCAGGACCTGCATCAGCATGCCCTCTTGCTGCCCGCGCGGCAGTTCGGGAGGAGCTTCCAAAAGCAGCTCTTCCGTGGGTACTTCGGATGGCAGTGCACGCGGCGGACGCTTGATGACGATGTGGCTCACCGGAGCAGCAATCCCCTTGTCCGGACGATCGGTTGCGCACCGGCACCCCCGTGGTGACGGCCGTCCTCCGTTCCGCGTGATCCTACTTGCCGTCACCGACGCCAACTGTCGGTAGGGTGGCGCCCGCAGCGTACGCATCCGTGAAGCAGGGGGACAGTAAAAGGTGAGTACGACCACGGCGACCGGATTCTGCCGCGTCACTGTCGTGGCGCCCGACAGCCGTATCGACGTGGCGCTCCCGGTGGACATGCCCGTGGCCGACGTCTATCCGGAGATCCTGCGCCTCACGGGGCAGACCCAGACGGTGGGCAGCCCGACGGGGTACCACCTGGTGCGTCGCGACGGCACTGTCCTGGACAGCGCCCGGACCCTGGCCGACGAGCGGGTGCTCGACGGCGAGGTGCTCAGCCTCAGGCCGTTCGCCGAGTCGCTGCCGCCCACCGTCTACGACGACGTCTCCGATGCGGTCGCCTCCGCGGTCGTCCGGGACCGGCATCTGTGGAGCACCGACCTGCTGCGCATCGCGGGCCTGGCGGGAGGGACCCTGCTGGCGCTGCTGGCGGGATTCGTCCTGTGGTGTGCCGATCCGCTCCGCCACGACATGCACGGCCTTCCCGGAGTGATCGCCGCGGGGCTCGGCCTCTTCCTGGCGGCCTTCGCCGGTGTACGCGCACGTGTGTACAGCGACCGGGGTGCAGCTGTGGCGATGGGACTGGGGGCGCTGCCGCTGCTGCTGATCGCGGGTTCGGGGATCTTCGGCGCCCCAGCCGGCCAGGGGCCCGGCAAGCTGCAGTTCCTGACCGGCTGCGTGACCGTTCTGGTGGCGTCGGTCGTCCTCGTCGCGCTCACACCCAGTGCGGACGCTCCCTTCGTAGCCACCACTTTCCTGGCCGTGGTCGGCACGCTCGCCACCTTCGTGGCGATCCTGGCCGACGCGTCGGCCACCGCCGCCGCGTCGGTGTGCGCTCCGCTGGCGATCGGTCTGGTGGCCTTTCTGCCGGGGCTGTCGGCGCGTTTCGCCCGGCTGCCCATCGGATACGCCGCTCCGCACTCGGCCGGATACGAGGAGTTCGTCCCGGATCCCGCCCAGGGCGCGTCCGGTGAGCCGCTGAACGCCGAGCGCATCGCCGCGCAGGTCCGGCGCGGGCACGAGATGCTGCTGGGGCTGGTAGGTGGGACGGCGGCACTCGTCGTCGTCTCCGCGGCGGTCCTCGGTTTCTCGGACAACGTGTGGGCGCACCTACTCGCGCTGGCCGCCGGCCTGGCCATGCTGATCCGCGCCCGGCTCTTCCGCTACACCTCCCAGGTGGCCTGCGCTCTGGTGGCGGGCATCGCGTCCATCGCCCTGCTGCTGCTCGGACTGTCGCTGAACCCGCCCGCGGCCGCCAGGGCCGAGCTCCTCCTGCACGGGGACAGGGGAGCGCTCGACCTGCGGACGATCTGGCTGACGGCGGCCGTCGCCGCCGGTGCCGCACTCGTCACCGCGATCGGTCTGATCGTTCCCCGCAAGGGGCTGTCGCCCTTCTGGGGCCGCGCCCTGGATCTCGCCGAGGCGACCGTACTGCTCACGCTGGTCCCGCTGTGCCTCGCAGCCCTGGGCGTCCTGACCACGGTCCGGTCTCTGACCGGGTGACCTCTGCCCGCGTACGCTTGCAAAATCCCACTCCTGACCCTGGTACCCTGGCTGACGGCCGTATGCGTACGCACCCCCGGACCCCGTCCAAGGGCGCTCCCCGAGGCAGTCGCCCGGGATTCGTCGCCCGGGATCTGGAGGTCGCGCCCAGCGGATCCCCGCCTTCCGAGTTGCGGAAGTCCCCCGAGAAGAAGACCGGGGGCACTCGGTGGCCATTCACGGAACATTTCGAGGAGTACGCGTGTCGCTCGACGCCGCCACGAAGAAGCAGATCATCGCCGAGTTCGCGACCAAGGAGGGTGACACCGGCTCCCCCGAGGTCCAGGTCGCCCTGCTGTCGCGTCGGATCTCCGACCTGACCGAGCACCTCAAGACCCACAAGCACGACCACCACTCCCGCCGCGGCCTGCTGATCCTGGTCGGTCAGCGCCGCCGCCTGCTGCAGTACCTCGCCAAGAAGGACATCCAGCGCTTCCGTACGCTGGTCGACCGCCTCGGCATCCGCCGGGGTGCGGCGGGCGCCAAGTAAGACGCCGTGCAGGGAGCGGTTCCCGGGACGAAGGGGGCCGCTCCCTTTGCTGTATGCGACTGTACGCAGGGGCGTACGGGATGGGCGTACGAGCGTACGGATGACGTACGAGGCCCGCGCGCCGCGCACGGACGCGGGGCGGGACGCACGCGCCGGGCAGGCCGGCCGTGCGGACAGGGCGTGCGGAGTGTCACCGCCCCTTTGTAGTGTGGTGGCACGACGCACTTTGCATGACACAACGTGATAGGGACTGCCCGACGCGGGTACGTCCCCTCACGAGACGTACGAAGGAGAAGCGCACCTCGCCGCCGCCGGTCCTCGGTAGTGGCCCCCGGGGCAGGAGTCCCCGGGTGCTTCGATCGAAGACCGGCCCGCACCGCACGGAGCGCTTCTCCGCCACCGTCCCTCCGCCACACGGGCGGGCGGGACGAAGACGAGGAGAAGAACCTGGTGGAGAACGAGACCCACTACGCCGAAGCCGTCATCGACAACGGCTCCTTCGGCACCCGCACCATCCGTTTCGAGACGGGCCGCCTGGCCAGGCAGGCCGCCGGCTCCGCCGTGGCGTACCTGGACGACGACACCATGGTGCTGTCGGCCACCACCGCCTCCAAGCAGCCCAAGGAACAGCTCGACTTCTTCCCGCTGACGGTCGACGTCGAGGAGCGGATGTACGCCGCCGGCAAGATCCCCGGCAGCTTCTTCCGCCGCGAGGGCCGGCCCAGTGAGGACGCGATCCTCACCTGCCGCCTCATCGACCGCCCGCTGCGCCCCTCCTTCAAGAAGGGCCTGCGCAACGAGGTGCAGGTCGTCTGCACCGTCATGGCGCTCAACCCCGACCACCTGTACGACGTCGTCGCGATCAACGCCGCGTCCGCGTCCACGCAGCTGGCCGGCCTGCCCTTCTCCGGCCCGATCGGCGGCGTCCGCGTCGCCCTGATCCGCGGCCAGTGGGTGGCCTTCCCCACCCACAGCGAGCTGGAGGAGGCCGTCTTCGACATGGTGGTCGCCGGCCGCGTCCTGGAGGACGGCGACGTGGCGATCATGATGGTCGAGGCCGAGGCCACCGAGAAGACCATCAAGCTCATCGAGGGCGGCGCCGAGGCGCCCACCGAGGAGGTCGTCGCCGCCGGTCTGGAGGCCGCGAAGCCCTTCATCAAGGTGCTCTGCCGCGCCCAGTCCGACCTCGCCGCCAAGGCCGCCAAGCCGGTCGCCGAGTTCCCGATCTTCCTGGACTACCAGGACGACGTGCTGCAGGCGCTGACCGAGGCCGTGCGCGACGAGCTCGCCCAGGCCCTCACCATCGCCGGCAAGCAGGACCGCGAGGCCGAGCTCGACCGCGTCAAGGCGCTCGCGGCCGAGAAGCTGCTGCCGCAGTTCGAGGGCCGCGAGAAGGAGATCTCCGCCGCCTACCGCGCGCTGACCAAGCAGCTGGTCCGCGAGCGCGTGATCAAGGAGAAGAAGCGCATCGACGGCCGCGGTGTCACCGACATCCGCACCCTGGCCGCCGAGGTCGAGGCGATCCCGCGGGTCCACGGCTCGGCGCTGTTCGAGCGCGGCGAGACCCAGATCCTGGGCGTCACCACGCTGAACATGCTCCGCATGGAGCAGCAGCTCGACACGCTGTCGCCGGTGACGCGCAAGCGCTACATGCACAACTACAACTTCCCGCCGTACTCCACCGGCGAGACCGGCCGCGTCGGCTCCCCCAAGCGCCGCGAGATCGGCCACGGCGCCCTCGCCGAGCGCGCCCTCGTCCCGGTGCTGCCCTCGCGCGAGGAGTTCCCGTACGCCATCCGCCAGGTCTCCGAGGCCCTCGGCTCCAACGGCTCGACCTCGATGGGCTCGGTCTGTGCCTCCACGATGTCGCTGCTCAACGCCGGTGTGCCGCTGAAGGCCCCGGTCGCCGGCATCGCCATGGGCCTGATCTCCGAGACGATCAACGGCGAGACGCACTACGTCACGCTGACCGACATCCTCGGCGCCGAGGACGCCTTCGGCGACATGGACTTCAAGGTCGCCGGTACGCGTGACTTCGTCACCGCCCTCCAGCTCGACACCAAGCTGGACGGCATCCCGGCCTCCGTCCTGGCCGCGGCCCTCAAGCAGGCCCGCGACGCCCGCCTGCACATCCTCGACGTGATGATGGAGGCCATCGACCGGCCCGACGAGATGTCCCCGCACGCCCCGCGGATCATCACCGTCAAGATCCCGGTCGACAAGATCGGCGAGGTCATCGGCCCCAAGGGCAAGATGATCAACCAGATCCAGGAGGACACGGGCGCCGAGATCACCATCGAGGACGACGGCACGATCTACATCGGCGCCTCCGACGGCCCGTCCGCCGAGGCCGCCCGCACCGCGATCAACGCCATCGCCAACCCGACCATGCCGGAGGTCGGCGAGCGCTACCTGGGTACGGTCGTGAAGACCACCACCTTCGGCGCGTTCGTCTCCCTGCTGCCCGGCAAGGACGGCCTGCTGCACATCTCGCAGATCCGCAAGCTGGCCGGCGGCAAGCGCGTGGAGAACGTCGAGGACGTCCTCGGCGTGGGCCAGAAGGTCCAGGTCGAGATCGCCGAGATCGACTCCCGCGGCAAGCTGTCCCTCGTTCCGGTGATCGAGGGCGAGAACGACGAGAAGGACGACGCCGAGAAGTGACGTCCCGGACCTCCCAGGCGACGGCCCGCACCTCTTCGGAGGCGCGGGCCGTCGCCCGTACCCAAACCCTCATCAAGGGCGTGAACGGCATCGGCACCGTCCGCAAGACCGTCCTGCCCGGCGGTCTGCGCATTGTCACCGAGACCCTGCCCTCCGTCCGCTCCGCCACCTTCGGCATCTGGGCGCACGTCGGCTCCCGCGACGAGACCCCGGCGCTCAACGGCGCGACGCACTACCTGGAGCACCTGCTCTTCAAGGGCACCAGCCGGCGCAGCGCCCTGGACATCTCCTCCGCGATCGACGCCGTCGGCGGCGAGATGAACGCGTTCACGGCCAAGGAGTACACGTGCTACTACGCGCGCGTGCTCGACGCCGACCTGCCGCTCGCCATCGACGTCGTCTGCGACATGCTCACCGGCTCGCTCATCCAGGAGGAGGACGTCGACGTCGAGCGCGGCGCCATCCTCGAGGAGATCGCGATGACCGAGGACGACCCGGGCGACTGCGTGCACGACCTGTTCGCGCACACCATGTTCGGCGACACCCCGCTCGGCCGCCCCGTCCTCGGCACCGTCGACACCGTCAACGCCCTCACCGCCGACCGCATCCGCCGCTTCTACAAGAAGCACTACGACCCCACCCACCTGGTCGTCGCCTGCGCCGGCAACATCGACCACAACAAGGTCGTACGGCAGGTCCGCGCCGCCTTCGAGCGGGCCGGCGCCTTCAAGGACCACGACGCCGAGCCCCTCGGCCCGCGCACCGGCCACCGCACGCTGCGCACCGCCGGCCGCGTGGAGCTGGTCGGCCGCAAGACCGAGCAGGCCCACATCGTCCTCGGCGTGCCCGGCCTGTCCCGCACCGACGACCGCCGCTGGGCCCTGGGCGTGCTCAACACCGCGCTCGGCGGCGGCATGTCGTCGCGGCTGTTCCAGGAGGTGCGGGAGAAGCGCGGCCTGGCCTACAGCGTGTACTCGTACACCTCCGGCTTCGCCGACTGCGGCCTGTTCGGGGTGTACGCCGGCTGCCGGCCCAGCCTGGTGCAGGACGTGCTGAAGATCTGCCGCGACGAGCTCGACCACGTCGCCGAGCACGGCCTGTCCGACGAGGAGATCGGCCGCGCCATCGGCCAGCTCCAGGGCTCCACGGTCCTCGGCCTGGAGGACACCGGCGCGCTGATGAACCGTATCGGCAAGAGCGAGCTGTGCTGGGGCGAGCAGATGTCGGTCGACGACATGCTGGCCCGGATGGCGGCGGTGACCCCGGACGACGTCCGGGAGGTCGCCCGCGAGATCCTGGGACGGCGGCCGTCGCTGTCGGTCATCGGCCCGCTCAAGGACAAGCAGGCCGCCCGGCTGCAGGACATCGTCGCCTGACGCCCGTCGCCGGCCCGTGGCCCACTCGACGACGCCCGTCGTCGAACCGGCCCGGTCCGGCTGCGGCCCGGCTCCGGCCCGCTCCCGACCCGTCGTCGACAAGGAAACAAAGAGACATGAGCAAGCTGCGCGTGGCGGTCCTCGGCGCGAAGGGCCGGATCGGTTCCGAGGCGGTCCGGGCCGTCGAGGCCGCCGAGGACATGGAACTCGTCGCCGCCCTGACCCGGGGCGACAAGCTGGAGACGCTCGTCGAGGCCGGTGTCCAGGTCGCCGTCGAGCTGACCACCCCGGCCTCGGTCATGGACAACCTCGACTTCTGCGTCCGGCACGGCATCCACGCCGTCGTCGGCACCACGGGCTGGACCGAGGAGCGCCTCGCGCAGCTCAGGGACCGGCTCTCCCGGTCGCCGGAGACGGGCGTCCTCATCGCGCCGAACTTCTCCATCGGCGCGGTGCTGACGATGAAGTTCGCGCAGATCGCCGCGCCGTACTTCGAGTCCGTCGAGATCGTCGAGCTGCACCACCCGAACAAGGTCGACGCCCCCTCGGGCACGGCCACCCGCACCGCCCAGCTCGTCGCCGAGGCCCGGGCCAGGGCGGGCTCGGCCCCCGCGCCCGACGCCACGGCCACCGCCCTGGACGGGGCCCGCGGCGCGAACGTCGACGGCATCCCGGTGCACGCGGTCCGCCTGCGCGGCCTGCTGGCCCACCAGGAGGTCCTGCTCGGCGGCGAGGGCGAGACCCTCACCATCAGGCACGACTCCCTGCACCACAGCAGCTTCATGCCGGGCATCCTGCTCGGCGTGCGCCGCGTGGTGACCACGCCGGGCCTGACCTTCGGCCTCGAACACTTCCTCGACCTGAGCTGAACCCGGACGCCCGCCATGCGCGCCAAGATCACCTACTTCGTCACGGCCGCCGTCCTGCTCTTCTACTTCGCGCTGGTCGGCAGCCGCGGCGTGCTGCTCATCCAGTCCGGCACCCCGGTCACCGTCACCTTCGGCGTCGCGGTGCTGGTCCTGCCGGCGATCGGCCTGTGGTTCCTGTGGAAGAACACCCAGTTCGTCCGCAAGGCCAACCGGCTCGCCGCCGAGCTCGACGCCGAGGGCGGTCTGCCCGTCGACGAACTCAGGCGCACCCCGAGCGGCCGCATCGACCGCGACTCCGCCGACGAGGTCTTCGCCAAACGCAAGGCCGAGACCGAGGCCGCCCCCGACGACTGGCGCACCTGGTTCCGCCTCGCCGTCGCCTACCACGACGCCCGCGACACCGCCCGGGCCCGCAAGGCCATGCAGCGCGCCATCGCCCTCCACGACGGCAGGCGCCCGCCCGAGGCGGGCTGACGACGCCCGAGCCGGGCCGATGCCGCCCGCAGACGGGGGAGGGCGAGGACGGAGCAGGCAGCGGGGCACGGCGCACAGGGGTGGCCGAGGCGGGCGTACGGTGCGACGCCTGCGTACGGCGCGACGCCCGAGCACGGTACGACGTCCGCGTACGGCGCGACGCCCCGTACACCGCGGCATCCGCGCCACGGCGGGTACGGCGTCCGGCGCCGGGCACGTCGGCGCCCGCCGGGCCGCCCGCTCGCCGCTCACGGCTCGCCGTCCGCCGGCTCCGCCGCACCGCCGGTGTCCCGGCCGCGCGGCGCCTGCCCCGCCCCGGCGTGGTCACCTCCGCCGGTACTCCTCCGCCCACGCCTCCACCGAGTCCGCCGCGCGGTCGAACGCGCCCGGACGGGTCAGGAAGTCGGCGTTGTGGGTGGTCAGGAGGGGTGGCACGTCCTCCGCGGCACGGTCGGCGCGGACCAGGACGAGGGCCTGGCCCTGCACGGTGCGCGGCAGCCCGAGCCAGCGCACCGGCTGTTGCACCGTGCGCACGCTGACCACCCGCCGCCACGGCACCGTCCGCGTCACGAGGAACGTCACCTGGCGCAGCCCGCGGGCGCTCACCCACACGCCCATGCGCAGCAGCCGCAGGGCCACGGCGATGACGGCGAGGCCGGTGCCCAGGGCGAACCCGGCGTCGGACAGCGGGCCGGTGAGGGCGATGACGAACGACGCGCACAGCACGCAGGAGGCGAGCAGCAGCAGGACCGCGGCGGTGCCCACCCGCCAGGGGCCGGGCCGGTAGGGGCGCCGCCAGCGGTCGCGGTCGTCGTACGGCAGCGCGGCGTCCTCCGCCGCCTCGAACCGGTGGTCGGCCGTCAGGAAGGGCAGGGGCACGGCGGGTCCTCACTCGATCCATGCGCGGGCTGTGCCCGGTGAGGCTATCCGCCGGTGCCCTGGCCCACCAGCCTTGCGGGGCCATGGAGGTGCCTCCCGCGCCCCGCACGGCGGGGCGGCGGGACGGCCCCGGCGCCGGCCATGGCCCCGGCCGGACCCGTCAGGGCCGGTGGGACGCCTGGGACTGCTGTGTCTGCGAGGCGGTGTGGTCGATCGACAGCGCCGGTATGCCGAGGATCAGGGAACCCACGAGCCCGGCGACGATGGTCAGGCCCAGCAGGCAGTGCGCGGCTATCCGACCGGCCGACGCGCGCTCGCGGGGCGGGGGAGCGACATTGCTGCGGAACCGGTCGGCCTCTGCCAGAAAGGCGAACGGCACGGGTTCGCGCGGAGGGGTCATGGCGAGTGCTTCCTCCTCGGGGCTTCATGCGAACTGCTGTCACCGACACGGCCGGTGCGGTCCTGACCGCCGCAGTCCCGGATCCCGCGACCGTGTCCGACCGTGTCATGGAGAGAGACGAACGAGTGTCCCGGATGGTGCCCTGTTTCGCCGAAATAGCAGATCTTCACCGAAGATGTCGCGGCCCGGCACCGAACGCCCCCTTGTCGGTGCCGGGCCGTAGAGTGGGCGCCGCCCCGAGAGAGGCGACGGAAGCCCGAGACATGCGATGGAAGGAAGTCCCCCGACCGTGACCGACACCCCCGCCGACGACCTGAAGCCCAGCTTCCGCAGCGACGTCACCGTCGAGTTGGTCAAGCACACCGCCTCCGACGCCGACGTGCTCTTCGCCGCGCGTGTCTCCACCGCCGGCGAGCAGTCCCTGGACGAGCTGAAGAAGGACCCCGAGCGCTCCAAGGGCCTGATCAACTTCCTGATGCGGGACCGGCACGGCAGCCCCTTCGAGCACAACTCGATGACCTTCTTCGTCAGCGCGCCGATCTTCGTCTTCCGCGAGTTCATGCGCCACCGCGTGGGCTGGTCGTACAACGAGGAGAGCGGCCGCTACCGCGAGCTGCAGCCCGTCTTCTACGTCCCCGACACCTCGCGCAAGCTCGTCCAGGAGGGCCGTCCGGGCAAGTACCGGTTCGTCGAGGGCACCCCGGAGCAGCACGAGCTGGTCACCCGCGCCATGGAGGACTCCTACCGGCAGGCGTACGAGGCCTACCGGGAGATGCTCGCCGCCGGCGTGGCCCGCGAGGTGGCCCGCTCGGTGCTGCCCGTCGGCCTGTACTCCTCGATGTACGCCACCTGCAACGCCCGTTCGCTCATGCACTTCCTGGGCCTGCGCACCCGCCACGAGCTGGCCAAGGTGCCGTCCTTCCCGCAGCGGGAGATCGAGATGGTCGCGGAGAAGATGGAGGCCGAGTGGGCCAAACTGATGCCGCTCACCCACGCCGCCTTCAACGCCAACGGCCGTGTGGCGCCGTAGTGGGCCGTCCGGCTCCGCGCAGCGAGCACAAGGCAGGGAACACAAGTACGGGCCAGCCGTGCGAAGTGTCCGTATTGCGGCATTTGGTGAGGTTCATCTAGCCTGATCGAACGGACCCGGTACTGCCTGAACCCCCGAGCAGGCAGTACCGGGCTCCGCCTTTGTCCTGACGTATCCGGCCCCCCGAGGGAAGACCACACCGTGCGCAACGAGTAGCGTGTAAGCATGGCTCCGACCTCCACTCCGCAGACCCCCTTCGGGCGGGTCCTCACCGCCATGGTCACGCCCTTCACGGCGGACGGCGCACTCGACCTCGACGGCGCACAGCGGCTCGCCGCCCACCTGGTGGACGCAGGCAACGACGGCCTGGTCGTCAATGGCACCACCGGCGAGTCCCCCACCACCAGCGACGCGGAGAAATCGGACCTGGTACGAGCCGTCCTGGAGGCCGTCGGCGACCGCGCCCACGTCGTCGCCGGCGTCGGCACCAACGACACCCACCACAGCATCGAGCTGGCCCGCGCCGCCGAGCAGGCCGGCGCCCACGGGCTCCTGGTCGTCACGCCGTACTACAACAAGCCCCCGCAGGAGGGCCTGTACCGGCACTTCAAAGCCGTCGCCGACGCCACCGGACTGCCGGTGATGCTCTACGACATCCCCGGCCGCAGCGGCGTGCCGATCAACACGGAGACCATCGTCCGCCTCGCCGAGCACCCGCGGATCGTCGCCAACAAGGACGCCAAGGGCGACCTCGGCCGCGCCAGCTGGGCCATCGCCCGCTCCGGCCTCGCCTGGTACTCCGGCGACGACATGCTCAATCTGCCCCTGCTCTCGGTCGGCGCGGTCGGCTTCGTCTCCGTCGTCGGCCACCTGGTCACCCCCGACCTGCGGGCCCTCGTCGAGGCGTACACCAGCGGCGACGTCCAGAAGGCCACGGAGATCCACCAGAAGCTGCTGCCGGTGTACACGGGCATGTTCCGCACCCAGGGCGTCATGACCACCAAGGCCGCGCTCGCCCTGCAGGGCCTGCCCGGCGGCCCGCTGCGCCCGCCGATGGTCGAGCTGACCGCCGAGGAGATCGAGCAACTCAAGATCGATCTTGCCGCCGGCGGGGTACAGCTCTGACAACAGACTTCGCGAAGGAGCCCTTCGCACGAGCACGCTTCACAATTTCACAAATGAACAGGCAGGCCACCGGTGCCTGCATCCACCACGACAACTGCTTCTGCACGAACGTCATGCGCGCCACGTGCCTCACCGGTACGTGGCGCGCGTGGTGAGGAGAGTCTTTTGAGTCATCCGCATCCCGAACTCGGCCCGCCGCCGCCCCTTCCCGAGGGCGGCCTGCGGGTCACCCCGCTCGGCGGCCTCGGCGAGATCGGCCGGAACATGACGGTCTTCGAGTACGGCGGCCGCCTGCTGATCGTCGACTGCGGCGTGCTCTTCCCGGAGGAGGAGCAGCCCGGCATCGACCTGATCCTGCCGGACTTCTCCTGCATCCGGGACCGCCTCGACGACATCGAGGGCATCGTCCTCACCCACGGGCACGAGGACCACATCGGCGGCGTCCCCTTCCTCCTCAAGGAGAAGGAGGACATCCCGCTCATCGGCTCCAAGCTGACCCTCGCCCTCATCGAGGCGAAGCTCCAGGAGCACCGCATCCGCCCCTACGTCCTGGAGGTCGCCGAGGGCCACCGCGAGCGCATCGGGCCCTTCGACTGCGAGTTCGTCGCGGTCAACCACTCCATCCCGGACGCCCTCGCGGTCGCCATCCGCACCCCCGCGGGCATGGTGGTCCACACCGGCGACTTCAAGATGGACCAGCTGCCGCTGGACAACCGCCTCACCGACCTCCACGCGTTCGCCCGGCTGAGCGAGGAGGGCATCGACCTGTTGCTCTCCGACTCCACCAACGCCGAGGTCCCCGGGTTCACCCCGCACGAGCGGGACATCTCCAACGTCCTGCGCCAGGTCTTCGCGGGCGCCCGCCGGCGGATCATCGTGGCCAGCTTCGCCAGCCACGTCCACCGCATCCAGCAGATCCTCGACGCCGCCCACGAGTACGGCCGCCGGGTCGCCTTCGTCGGCCGCTCGATGGTCCGCAACATGGGCATCGCCCGGGACCTCGGCTACCTGAAGGTCCCGCCGGGCCTGGTGGTGGACGTCAAGGCGCTGGACGACCTGCCCGACGAGCAGGTGGTCCTGGTCTGCACCGGCTCCCAGGGCGAGCCGATGGCGGCCCTGTCCCGCATGGCCAACCGCGACCACCAGATCCGCATCGTCGAGGGCGACACGGTGATCCTGGCGTCGTCGCTGATCCCGGGCAACGAGAACGCCGTGTACCGGGTGATCAACGGCCTGACCCGCTGGGGCGCCAACGTCGTCCACAAGGGCAACGCCAAGGTCCACGTCTCCGGCCACGCCTCCGCGGGCGAGCTGCTGTACTTCTACAACATCTGCCGCCCCAAGAACCTGATGCCGGTGCACGGCGAGTGGCGCCACCTGCGCGCCAACGCCGAGCTGGGCGCCCTCACCGGCGTCCCGCACGACCGCATCGTCATCGCCGAGGACGGCGTCACCGTCGACCTCGTCGAGGGCAAGGCCAAGATCTCCGGCAAGGTCCAGGCGGGATACGTCTACGTCGACGGTCTCTCCGTCGGCGACGTCGGCGAGCCGGCGCTCAAGGACCGCAAGATCCTCGGCGACGAGGGCATCATCTCGGCGTTCGTCGTGATCGATGCCACCACCGGCAAGATCACCGGTGGCCCGCACATCCAGGCGCGCGGGTCCGGCATCGACGACTCGGCCTTCGGCGAGATCATCCCGAAGATCACCGAGTCCCTGGAGAGGTCCGCCCAGGGCGGCATCTCCGACCCCCACCAGCTGCAGCAGATCATCCGCCGCACGCTGGGCAAGTGGGTCTCGGACACCTACCGCCGCCGGCCCATGATCCTCCCGGTCGTCGTGGAGGTCTGAGCACCCGCCGACGCCCCGCTCCCGGGGCGTAGCGGCACCAACCTCCAGCGGGGCGCCTCGATTTGCATCGAGGC
>NZ_BMWH01000036.1 GCF_014651135.1 Streptomyces echinoruber | reverse complement strand
ACCGCCCGGACCGGCGGCCGACGACGACCCGGACGGCCCAGGCCCGGGAGTGGACACCGGCCCGGCCGGCCGTCGCGCCAGGAAGTCCGGCCTGATCGTCGGGCCAGGCAATCCCTCCCGCTCCGTCAGACGAGGAAGTCCCGCCCGATCCGCTCCGCCACCCGCTCCAGGATCGGGCCCGCCTCCGCGATGCACCTGGCCACGTCCGGTTCGACCCCGGTGAGCGGGTACGCCCGCCGGATCCCGGCCCGCTCCAGCGCCTCCGGGGACAGGGCGAGACGCCCGCACACCGCGACGACCTCCTTGCCCGCCGCCCGGGCCGCCGCCGCGACGCCCGCCGGGGCCTTGCCGTGCAGGGTCTGCTCGTCCAGGGACCCCTCGCCGGTGATGACCAGTCCGGCCCGCTCCAGGGCCGGCGCGAACCCGAGCACGTCCAGCATGACCTCGATGCCGGGCCGGAACCGCGCGCCGAGCAGCATCGCTCCGTACCCGATGCCGCCGGCCGCCCCGGCCCCCGGGGCCTCGGCGCATTCCGCCGCCCGGGGTCCGATCGCCGCCCGGAGCACCTCGACGTAGTGCGTGAGCGCCGCGTCCAGTGCTTCCACGTCGTCCGGGGAGGCGCCCTTCTGCGGCCCGTACACGGCGGGCGCGCCTTTCGGTCCGGTCAGCGGGTTGTCGACGTCGCCGGCGAGGATCAGCTCCACGTCGCGGAGGCGCGTGTCGAGGCCGGAGAGGTCGGCGAAGGCCAGGTCGGCCAGTCCCCCGCCGCCCGGCGTGACCGGCTCGCCGTCCGCGTCGAGGAACCGCGCGCCGAGCGCGGTCAGCATCCCGGCGCCGCCGTCGGTGGTGGCGCTGCCGCCGACCCCGAACACGATCGTGCGCGCCCCCGCGTCCAGGGCGGCCCGCAGCAGTTCCCCGGCGCCGTACGTGGACGCCGTCAGCGGCGCGAACACTCCCGCCGGCAGCCGCCGCAGACCGCCGGCCTCCGCCATCTCCACGACGGCGGTGCCGCCGCGCAGCGCGAAGGCGGCGGTCACCTCCCGGCCGAGGGGTCCGGCGACCCGCACCTTACGGCGTTCGAATCCGGCCGCGACCGCCGCGGCCACCGTCCCGTCGCCGCCGTCGGCCACGGGCAGCGCCTCGACCTCCACGTCCGGCACCACCCGGCGCAGGCCCTCCGTCACGCACCGCGCGACCTGCACGGCCGTCAGCGACCCCTTGAACTTGTCCGCGGCGACGAGCACCCGCCCCGTCCGGCGGGTCCCGCCCGCTGCAGCGTCAGCCACTCTGTCGGTCCCCTTGCTCTCCGGGCCCCGCGCGCCGGGCACGCCGGGGCGGTCGCGCCGCTGTGACCCTAACCGCGGGGCACCCGCCCCGTCATGCCCCGCCCGCACCGCATGCCCCGCCCGCACCGCGGACACTGCCGCACCACCGGCCCGGGAACGACCCGCGCGTGCCGACCCGGGAACGACTCGCGCGCACCGGCCCGGGAACGGCTCGCGCGTGCCGGCGCGGGGACGGCTCGCGCACACCGGCGCGGATTCAGCCGATCGTGTCCGCGCGGCCGGCCCGCCGAACGGGTACACCGGAACCATGACTCCAGTGGGCACCGAACCGGATCTGGCCGACCGCGTCCTGGGAGGCTGGCTCGGCCGGATCGCGGGCAACATGCTCGGCAAGCCGGTGGAACAGGGCGAGGTGTGGACGCGGGAGCGCATCGACCGCTACCTGCGGCGGGCCTCGGCGCTGCCGCTCACCGACTACCTGCCCGAGCCCCTCGACGAGAGCACCGGCGCGCAGCTGCGCCCGGAGTGGCGCCAGTGCGTGCGCGGCCGCATCCACGGCAGCTGCCGCGACGACGACATCGACTACGCCATCCTCGGCCTGGACCTGCTGGAGACCCACGGCTTCGGTTTCAGCACCGAGCAGGTCGGCGACCTGTGGCTGCTGCGGCTGCCGTACCTGCAGACGTTCACCGCGGAGCGGGCCGCGTACCGCAACCTCGCCAACGGCCTGAAGCCGCCGCTGACCGCCACGTACGACAACCCCTACCAGGAGTGGATCGGCGCCCTGATCCGCGCCGACATCCACGGCTGGACCTGCCCCGGCGAGCCGCGCCGCGCCGCCGCCCTGGCCCGCCGTGACGCGGTGCTGTCGCACACCGGCAACGGCGTCTACGGCGCCATGTGGGCGGCCGCGCTGATCGCGGCGGCGTTCACGGCGCCCACCGTCCGCTCCGCCCTGGACACGGCGCTCTCCGTCGTCCCGGCCGGCAGCCGCCTGGCCCGCGCCGTGCGCCGGGTGCTCTCCCTCCACGACGCCCGGATGACCTGGGAGGACACGCTGGCCACGGTCACCGAGGAGACCTCCGGCCTGGGCTGGATCCACACCGTGCCCAACGCCGCCGTCCTCACCGCCGGGCTGCTCTACGGCGACGGCGACTTCACCCGCACCATCACCCTGACCGTCCGCGGCGGCCTCGACACCGACTCCAACGGCGCCACGGCCGGTTCCGTCGCCGGCGTCCTCAACGGCGCGCGGGCCATCCCGGCGCACTGGAAGGACCCCCTGCAGGACACGGTCCGCAGCGCGGTGTTCGGCTTCGACGGAGTGCGGATCAGCGAACTCGCCGAACGCACGGTGCGGTTGGCGCGGGCGCAGCAGGAGGCGGCGGCAAGGGCGAAGGCGGAGGAAGAGGCCGTGCGGGCGGAGATCGGGAAGTCGGAGGCGGAGGCCGGGAAGTCGGAGGCGGAGATCTGAGGGCGCGCGGGCTGGTTACCCTTCCTGGATGACCACGACTCCAGACTTCGCCACGTACATCGCCGGTCTGCCCCGCGTCCTGGCCGGGGCCGCCGTCCTCTTCCGCGACGCCGAGGGGCGGGTCCTGCTCGTGGAGCCCAACTACCGCGAGGGCTGGGCGCTGCCGGGCGGCACGATCGAGTCCGACGACGGCGAGACCCCGCGCCAGGGAGCCCGGCGCGAGACGCTGGAGGAGATCGGACTGGACCGGGAGCCCGGGCGGCTGCTCGCCGTGGACTGGGTGCGGGGCCCGGGCCGCCCGCCGCTGGTCGCGTACCTGTACGACGGCGGCGTCCTGGCCGAGGAGGACCTCAAGGCCATCCGCCTGCAGGAGGAGGAGCTGCTGTCCTGGCGCCTGGTCTCCCGCGAGGACCTCTCCGCCCATCTCCTCGGCGCCCTGCACGGCCGCGTCCTGGCCGCCCTCGACGTCCTCGCCGACGGCTCGGGCACCGCGGAGCTGGAGAACGGCCGCCGCGTGGACCGGTGACAAACCGGTTCGCGGCCCGGCCGGGCCCCGGCCTACGCTCGGTCGCATGACCAAGCCCCTCGTCGCCGTCCTCAGCGGCGCCGGCATCTCCACCGACTCCGGCATCCCGGACTACCGCGGGCCCAACGGGCTGTGGCGGCGGGATCCCGAGGCCGAGAAACTCGTGACGTACGAGTACTACATGAGCGACCCGGAGATCCGGCGCCGCTCCTGGCGGATGCGGCGGCAGAGCGGGACGCTGCGGGCGCGGCCGAACGCCGCCCACCGGGCCATCGCCGAGCTGGAGCGGTCCGGGGTGCCGGTGCGGGTCATCACCCAGAACGTCGACGGCCTGCACCAGCTCGCCGGAATGCCCGCCCGCAAGGTGCTCGAACTGCACGGCAGCGCCCGGAGCGTGGTGTGCACGCGGTGCGGTGCCCGCGGCCCCCTGCAGGAGGCGCTGGCCCGGGTCGAGGCCGGCGAGGAGGATCCGCCGTGCCGGGAGTGCGGCGGCATCCTGAAGCCGGCGACGGTGATGTTCGGCGAGCACCTGGATCCCGCCGTCCTCGGCGAGGCGGTGGCCGTCACCCGGGCCTGCGACGTCTTCCTCGCCGTCGGCACCAGCCTCCAGGTCCAGCCCGCCGCGGGCCTCGCCGGTCTCGCCGCCGACCACGGCGCCCGCCTCGTCATCGTCAACGCCGAGCCGACCCCGTACGACGACCGCGCCGACGAGATCGTCCGCGAGCCGATCGGCACGGCCCTGCCGGCCCTGCTGGACCGGCTGCGGGAGGCGGCCGCCTGATCGCCCTCCGGGTGCGCGGCGGGGTGGCGGCCGACGGCCGGGCCCCCGCCGGACGCGGCTCTGTCCGGCGGGGGCGGTGGGGGGTGGCGGACGGTGGTGCGGGGTGGCGGGCGGCGGTCAGGGCCGTGCCGGGGTCAGCCGAAGTTCACGTCGCTGCACAGGAAGTACGTCTGGTCCATGTGGGAGGCCTGCCAGATGGTGTAGACGACGTGGCGGCCGGTGTAGCCGGACGTGGTCACGGGGATCGAGTAGTTCTGGCTGGGGGCGTACTTGCCGGTGCGGGCGACGAGTTGGAGGTCGCTCCACTTCAGGGGCTGGGTGGTGGGGTCGTAGCCCTGACGGGTGACGTAGACGAGGAAGTAGTCGGCGCCGTGGCTGGCCTGGTCGTAGAGCTGGACGGTGAAGGTGCCGCCGACGTCGGTGGTCTTCCAGGGGCCGGGCGTGTCCAGCGAGCGGTAGCGGCCGGCCTCGGTCCGGCCGCCGCTGCAGAGCTGGCCGTCGGGGATGACGGCCTGGAAGTTGCCGGCGGAGCCGTTGCGGTAGAGGCCGTTCCAGTTCCACATGGCGTTGGGGTTGTCCTGCCACGCCTGCCAGCACATGGGGTCCTGTGTCGCCATCGCCGGGTTCTGGAAGTCGCTGCCCCAGCGCTGCCAGCAGCCGTAGTTGCGGGACGCGGGGTTGACGACCGAGCCGTGGGCGCTCGCCGTTCCGCTGCCGGGGACGAGGCAGAGCAGGACGGCCGCCAGGAGGCTCAGCAGGAGGGCGGACGACCGGCCAAGGTAAGCATGATCATGACAAGCCTTGCCGTGCCAGCGCATGGTCTTCCTCTTTCCGTGGGGGGAAGTCCTGAGAGGTGATGGGAGCGCTCCCATCACCTCTCCCAGGCTGCGCGACCCGGGGCGGAGCCGCAACGGTTCGTTTCCGCCACTTCCGGCCCCGCGCCCCCTTCCCCCTCCGCCTCCCTTCCACCTCCCCGCCGGAACAGCGCTCTCCCCGCCAGGACGGCGCTCCCCTGTCAGAGCAGCGCCCCCTCCATCAGAGCAGCGCTCCCCCGCCAGAGCGGCGCTCTCTCTTTAGAACAGCGCCGCCGCCCGCTCGAACTCCAGCAGTCGCCGCTTGCGGTCCAGTCCGCCGCCGTATCCGGTCAGGCTGCCGCTCGCGCCGATGACACGGTGGCAGGGGACGATGATGCCGACGGGGTTGCGGCCGTTGGCGAGGCCGACGGCGCGGGAGGCGCCGGGGCTGCCGAGGGCGGCGGCGAGGTCGCCGTAGCTGCGCGTCTCGCCGTAGGGGATGCGGCGCAGCTGGTCCCACACGCGGCGCTGGAACGGGGTGCCCTCCAGGCGGAGCGGGACGGTGAACTCCTTCAGCTCGCCCGCGAAGTACGCCTCGAGCTGCTCGACGGCCTCGGTGAAGGGCCGGTCGTCGCGCACGCCGAACGTCTCCTGCGGGGGACGGTGGCGCTGGCCGTCCATGTAGAGGCCGGACAGGACGCCGTCCGTCGCGACCAGGGTGAGGGGCCCGTAGGGGCTGTCGATGACCGTGTGCTGTTTCATGAGGACTTCCGGGTTCTCGAAACTCTGCGGGGACTTCAGAGGGGCAGGGTGTTGATCGGGTGGCCGTCCGTCGCCCACAGGTACTGGACGGCGTACGCCCGCCACGGCCGCCAGGGTGCCGCGCGGGCCGTGAGCGCGGCGGGCGTGGACGGCAGGCCCAGGTCGCGGGCGGCGCGGCGGACGCCGAGGTCGGTGGGGAGGAAGGCGTCGGGGTCGCCGAGGGCGCGCAGGGCGACGACGTCGGCCGTCCAGGGGCCCAGGCCCGGCAGGGCCAGGAGGCGGGCGCGGGCCGCGGGCCAGTCGCTGTCGACGCCGAGGCGCAGGGTGCCGTCGGCGAGGTGGCGGGCGAGGGTGGTGAGGGTGGTGCGGCGGGCGCGGGGCATCGCCAGGGACTCCGGGTCGGCCGCCGCGAGCGCCTCCGGCGCCGGGAAGAGGTGGGTGAGTCCGCCCTCGGGATCGTCCACCGCCTCGCCGTGCGCGGTGACCAGGCGGGCGGCGTGGGTGCGGGCGGCGGCCGTGGAGACCTGCTGGCCGAGGACGGCCCGCACGGCGAACTCGGCCTCGTCGACCGTGCGCGGGACCCGCCGGCCGGGCGCCTTGTCCACCAGCGGGGCCAGGACCGGGTCCGCGCGGAGTTGTTCGTCGACGGCGACCGGGTCGGCGTCCAGGTCCAGCAGGCGGCGGCAGCGGCTGATCGCGGCGGGCAGGTCGCGCAGGTCGGTGAGGTTCAGGCGGCAGGCGACGTGGTCGGGGCGGGGGGCGAGGGCGGCGATGCCGTGGCCGTGGGGGAGGCGCAGTGTGCGGCGGTACCAGCCCGCGCGCCACTCCTCCACGCCGGGCACGGCGGTCGCGACGAGGTGGCCGAAGAGGTTGTCGGGGTGGAGCGGGGCGCGGAAGGGCAGGCGGAGGGTCAGCGCGCCCGGGGTGCCGCCGGTGCCGTGGCGCGGGGCGCCGCCGCCGGCGCGGGTGCGCAGGCCGGTCGGGGTGAGGGCGTAGACCTCGCGCACGGTGTCGTTGAAGGCGCGCAGGGAGGAGAAGCCGGCGGCGAAGGCGATCCGCGCCATGGGCAGCGCGGTCGTCTCGATCAGCAGCCGGGCGGTCTGGGCGCGCTGGGCGCGGGCCAGCGCCAGGGGGCCGGCGCCGAGTTCGGCGAGGAGCTGGCGTTCGATCTGGCGGGTGCTGTAGCCGAGGCGGGCGGCCAGCCCGGGGACGCCCTCGCGGTCGACGACGCCGTCGGCGATCAGCCGCATGGCGCGGGCGACGAGGTCGGCGCGGTGGTTCCACTCCGGGGAGCCGGGGCTGGTGTCGGGGCGGCAGCGTTTGCAGGCGCGGAAGCCGGCCTGCTGGCAGGCGGCCGCGCTCGGGTGGAAGGTCATGTTCTCGGGCTTGGGCGGAACCACCGGGCAGCTGGGCCGGCAGTAGATGCCGGTGGTCAGGACGGCGGTGAAGAACCACCCGTCGAACCGTGCGTCCTTGGACTGCACGGCGCGCAGGCACCGCTCGCGGTCGGTGTGCATCCCGTTGTGCATGCGTCCAGCATCGACGACGGCCGGCGCGGAGGCTGGCGGAAATCCGACAGGGAGGCAGGCCCTGGACCGCCGGCCCGGTGACGGGCGGCCCGGGGCACGGGGTGCTGTCACGGGGCAACGTCCCGTGCCCCGGGGACGGGACGTTCCTTGCCGGCCCCGCCGTGCCGGCCCGGCGGGGAACCCCGGCGCCCGGTGGGAAACGCCCCGGCGCCCGCCGGGTCAGTCCGTCGCCGTCGGCCGCCGGTGCAGCCTGGTCGCTTCCCCGAGGTCCGTCAGCGGTCGCAGCCGGTAGGTGTACGCGTAGTCCCGGTCGGCGAACAGCTTGTAGGCGTCGTGGGTCTGCGCGCCCCAGCTGTTGTCGCCGCCCACGCCCATCTGACGGTGGTTCACGCGCAGGACGACCTCCTCGCGCGGGGTGAGCTGGTAGGCGTGGCGGGCGCCCAGGGAGAGGTCCTCCGGGGTGAAGTGGGAAGCGTTGATCTCCACCAGGGGCTCCCCGGAGACGAGCAGGCCGGTGCCGCGGGCATCGGTCAGGGCGGCCCAGCGCACGTCGGTCTTGTTGCCGTTCTCCTGGGGGCGGACGTAGGGGGTCCACTGGCCGGAGACGGTGCCGGAGTACCGGCCGACGTCGGTGCCGTCGTTGCGGTCCCAGTGGTTCTCCTCCGGGCCGCGGCCGTAGTAGTGCAGGTGCTCCAGGCGGGACGGCAGGAAGAGGATCGAGCCGACCTCCGGGATGTACGGCAGGCCGGCCGCGCCCGGGCGCAGGGTGTGGTCGACTCTGATCTCGCCGTTGCCGAAGACGGTGTACGTCGTGGAGTACGCCGACTCCACCGTGGTGGGCAGCGTGCCGGTGACCCTGATCTCGACGGCGCGGTCGCGCAGGGCGCGCACGGTGACGTCCGTGACCCTGCGGCGGGCGCCGGCGTCGCGCCAGGTTTGGTTGCGCACATGCTGGCCGTTGCCGCGGTCGTTGTCGGTGGGGGCGCGCCAGAAGTTGGGCACGGGACCGGAGGTGATCAGGCGGGTGCCGGCGGCCTCGTAGGAGGTGAGCAGGCCGCTGCGCCGGTCGACGGTGGCGGAGAAGTCCCGGCCGGTGACGGTGACGGACGTGCCGGTGTCGCGGTACCGCAGGGCGGGGACGGCGGCCAGGGGGACGGGCGTGACGGCGGGGCTGCCGGCGTCGACGGGGAGCTGCGCCGCGGCGATCTCGAAACCGGCGTCCGCCCAGGGCGCGGCCTGCCTCGTGGTGAACGACAGCCGCAGGAAGAACTCCGTGCCCGGTGCCGGCCGGTCGGGCAGCCGGAACGGCACGGTGATCCGCTTGCTGCTCAGCGGGGGTACGTCGAGCTGGTCGCGGGTGAGGCGGCCGCTCCCGACCACCATGCCGTCCGCGACGAGGGACCAACGGCCGTCGAACTCGCGGACGTTGGTGAAGAGGTACTCGTTGGTGAGGATGATCCCGCCGCCGGGGGCGAGGGTGTCGCCGCCGGATGCCGGGGCGGCGTTGACGGCCTGGTAGACGCGTTTGATCTCGGCGGCCTTGCCGGTGTGGCCGCGGTCGGCGGTGACGATGCCGTCGGCGCAGAAGTTGCCGTCGTTGGGGTTGTCGCGCCAGTCGCCGCCGTAGGCGAGGAACGTCTTCTCGCGCGGCCGTCGCCGGGTGACGCCGGCGGTGGCCGCGTCGAACCAGAACCGTACGCCCTCGTCGCCGGGGCCGCGGTCGCCGGAGGCGAGTTCGGCGGCGGTGAGGGCGCGGGCGTAGACGCGGGCGCGGCGGACGGTGCCGCTGAACTCGCGGGTGGGGTTGTCGGCGTCGGTGGCCAGGGCGAGGGGCGCGGTGTTGCTCGCGGGCGGCCTGACGCCTTCGCGGGTGGCCTTCACGGCGCCGTCGACGTAGAGGGTCAGGGTGCCGGCGTCGGCGTCGTGGACGCCCGCGACGTGGTGCTCGGTGCCGGTCCAGTCGTCCGGCAGGGGCCAGCTCGCGGTGTACCACCGGCCCGAGTTGTGGACGAAGAACTCCAGGGTGCCGTCGGTCTGCTTGAGGGCGTACTGGGTGTCGCCCTTGGCCAGGACGGGCTGGTGGTAGCCCGTCACGTGCGGGGTGATCCAGGCCTCCAGCGTGAGGGAGCCGGTGAGGTCCAGGCGCGGGTCGCGGGCGAAGACGGTGGCGCCGAAGACGCCCTTGGCGCGGTCGAACGAGCCGCCGGGGGCGAGGAGTTCGCCGCGCAGTCGGCCGGGTCCCCGCTCGGTCAGCAGGGTGCGCGCGGGGGTGGGCCAGGTCAGGGCCTGGTCGACGAAGTCCCAGATCCAGCCGCCCTGCAGGACGTCGTGGCGGCGGACGAGGTCCCAGTACTCCTTGAAGTTGCCGTTGGAGTTCCCCATCGCGTGGCAGTACTCGATCATGACGTACGGCCGGGTGTCGCTCGTGTCCTTCGCGCGGGCCTCGACGCGGGCCGGGCTCTCGTACATCGCCGAGCGGATGTCGCTGACGTCCGGGCGGTCGTCGCCCTCGTACTGGATGACGCGGGTGGGGTCGTAGGAGCGGATCCAGTCGTGCATGCGGACGAACGTGCTGCCGCCGCCCGCCTCGTTGCCCAGCGACCAGATGACCACCGAGGCATGGTTCTTGTCCCGGTGGACCATGGCGCGGGCGCGGGCCACGCAGGCCGCGCTCCAGTCGTCGTGGTCACCGGGGTAGTCGCCGCGGATGCCGTGGGTCTCCAGGTTGGTCTCGTCGACGAGGTACAGGCCGTACTCGTCGGCGAGTTCGAGCCACAGCGGGTTGTTCGGGTAGTGCGAGGTGCGGACGGAGTTCATGTTCATCCGCTTGATGATCCCGATGTCCCGGACCATGTCCTCGCGAGTGAGGGCGGTGCCGCGGTCGGGGTGCATCTCGTGGCGGTTGGTGCCGCGCAGCGAGACGGGCCGGCCGTTGATGCGCATCAGCCCGTCCCGGAGCGCGAACTCCCGCAGTCCGACCCGGTGGGAGAGCGTCTCGGTCACCCTGCCGCCCGGGTCGCGCAGCCGCAGCACGGCGGTGTAGAGGTAGGGGTGTTCCGCCGACCACAGGTGCGGGTCGGGCACGGACCGGGCCGCCTCGACGGTGACGTCCTGCCCCACCGGCGCGGAGGCGAGGTCGGCGGTCTGCCGCAGGGGGCGGGACCACACGGGGTGCCCCTGGGCGTCGTAGAGCTGCGTCTCGACGGTGTAGCGGCCGGCGTGGCCGTTCTCGTAGGCGCGCACGCTCGCGGTGACCGCCAGCCGCGCGGTGGTGAAGTCGTCGCCGAGCGGGGTCTCCAGCTTGAAGTCGCGCAGGTGCACGGGCGGGGTGGAGTACAGGTACACCGAGCGGAAGATGCCGCTCAGCCGGATCATGTCCTGGTCCTCCAGCCAGTCGCCGTCCGAGAAGCGGTAGACCTCGACGGCGATCCGGTTGGTGCCGGGTCTCAGGTGCGGGGTGATGTCGTACTCGGCCGGTGTGTACGAATCCTCGTGGTAGCCCACCAGCGTGCCGTTGATCCACACGTAGTGGGCCGACTTGACGCCCTCGAAGTGCAGGAAGACCCGCCGCCCGGTCCAGGAGCGGGGCACGGTGAAGGTGCGCCGGTACTGGCCGACGGGGTTGAACCGGGTGGGCGCGGCGGGCGGCCGCGCCTCCTCGCCCAGGCCGTTGGGGCCCCACCACGGGTAGGTGATGTTGGTGTAGATCGGCCGGTCGTGGCCGTGCGCCTGCCACACGGACGGCACCGGGATCGTGGCCCAGTCGCGGTCGTCGAGGTCGGGGCGGTGGAAGTCGGGGTCGCGGTCCTCGGGGCGGTCGGCGTGCGCGAACCGCCAGGTGCCGTCCAGGTCGAGCCGGTAGGGCGAGCGGGTGCGGTCGCCGGCCAGGGCCTGCTCGACGCCGGCGTACGGCATGAGGGTGGTGTGCGGCGGCTCGGTGCCCACCTGGAACAGGTCGATGCGGCCGTTCCACTCCGGCGTCCCGGCCGCCGGGCTCCCGTCCGCCGCCGGGCTCCCGTCCGCCGCGCGGGCCGCGGGGCCCGGGCCGGACAGGGCCAGCGCCCCGAGGACGGCGGCCCCCGACTCCAGCAGCCGGCGGCGGCTGACCACCGCCCGCGGCGGGCGGTCCGGACGGCCGTCGGGGTGGTCGGTGGCGGGCACGTGCGAGTGCGGCATGACCGTGGCCTTCCTGGGGACGTTCCTCGGGACGGGCAGGGGCGACTGACGGTGACACTGCGGCTACTGAGGCACGCACACCCTAGGACCCGAACACAACCGAAGCAATGACCCCGTCGGAAGATGTGGGTTCCTGTTGGAGCGTCAAGCGGGAGGCGGGGCGGGGTCCGTGGCGGGGCCGGCGGGTGAGGAGGTCGCGCAGGGCCGCGGCGACGCCGCCGGGGGCCTCCTCGGCCATGAAGTGGCCCCAGGAGACCGTGGCGTGGTGCAGGTCGGGCGCCCAGGCGCGCCAGCGGGCCGCCGCGTCGAAGCCGAGGGCGGCGCCCCAGTCCTGCTGGAGCACGGTGACCGGCATCCGCAGCCGCCGCCCGGCGGCCCGGTCGACCAGATCGTGCTCCAGGTCGACGCCGACGGAGGCCCGGTAGTCGGCCACGATCGACGGCACGGCCGCGGCAGGCCGCCAGGTAGGCGGCGCGCACGTCCGCCGGGACGGCGTCCGGGTCGTTCACCCACAGGTCCAGGAAAGGGCCGAAGAAGGCGTCCGGATCGGCGGCGATCAGGCGCTCGGGCAGACCAGGCGGCTGCGCCATCAGGTACAGGTGGAAGCCGACGGCGGCGGTCACGCCGTGCATGACCTCCCACATGTCCGCGGTCGGCAGGACGTCGAGGCAGGCCAGGTGCGTGACTGTGGCGGGGTGTCCCCTTCGTACGGGGGATGCCGTCCGGTTCGGGGGCGGCCTCCCGGCTCGCGAACGGGGTGTGCCGCTGCGGGGCCGGGAGCCGCCCACGATGCTGGTGGCGGTGGATGAGCAGCGGATGAGCAGCGACGCGGAGGGACGGGTGGCGGACGTGCGGGTCGAGGTGGGGGTCCTGGGGCCGGTGGCGGCGTACCTGGACGAACTGGCCGCGGCCGTCGGCTGAGAACCGGCCGCGCCGCCGCCGTGCCCTCAACGCCGGCCGGCTCGCCGGGACCACCGCCCGGACCGCCGGGCGGCGGCCCACCGGCCCGCCCGGGGAGAAACCGGCGCCCCGACCGGCCGTGCCGTCCTGCCGGGTACCGGAACAGGACCCGACGATCCCGTCGGGCCGGACACCCGCCCGGGCGGCGGATCCTCCGCGACCGGCATGCGCGGCAGCCCCGTACGGGGAGGGGAGCGGGTGTCAGTCCCCGGGCGCCGCGACCGGGTCGCCCGTCAGGTAGCGGGTGAGCATGGTGACGAGTTCGTCCTCGAAGCGCGCGACGTCGACCTGGCCGGGCCCCGCCATCATCCTGTGCACCACCATCTCCACCGTGGAGACGACGAGCCGGGCGGCGACGTCGACGTCCGCGACCCGCACGTCCGGATGGTTCCGGAGCAGCCTGCGGGCCTGGGCGATCCGCCTGGACTCGTGGTGCGCGATCCGCTCCAGCAACTCCGGGGCGCGGGGCCCCTGTTCCATCATCACGCGGAGCAACTGCGGGTCCTCGCGGTGGTTCTCGATCGCGCTTCGCACGTAGAAGCGCATGATGCCCTCGACGGACTCCGCCTGCAGGTCGTCCCGGTCCAGCGGGGCGGCGGCCATCCCGGCGTCGAAATGCCGGGTCAGCAGCTCGACCAGGATCGCATCCTTGTTCGGGTAGTACTGGTACAGCGACCCGATCGACACCCGGGCCCGCTCCGCGATCCGGTTGGTGGTCCCCGCCGCATACCCGTACTCGGCGAAAACGCGAGCAGCGGCGTCGAGGATGCGCTGCCGGGTCAGCTCGGCCCGGACCTGACGGGGCCGTTTACGTGGTTGAAGTCCGCGGTGGCCGGACGTCATGACACCTCCTGCGGGGGGCTGTGAAAGCGAGTAGCGCACGACCTGAGTAATTGCTCACAATAGTGCCCTGAAATGCGGCGATGCGGAGCCGAGTGCCCGCAGCCGTGTGCCGTCGCCCACGTGAGGAAGTCCGCCATGACGCACGCCCCCACGCGCCCTCGACGGGTCTCGCCAAAGGAGGTGCTGGCACGGCTCGGGCAGCCCGAGCCCATGATCAGAGCGAAGGTGAAGGACCGCATCGACGGCTACTTCCGCCATTTCATCGCCCACTCGCCGTTCCTGATGATGGCCACGGCGGACGCGGCCGGACGCGCCGACTGCTCGCCCCGCGGCGACTACCCGGGCTTCGTCAAGGTCCTCGACGAACACACCCTCGCCCTCCCCGACCGCCCCGGCAACAAGATCGCCGACTCCTTCCGCAACCTCGCCGAGAACGACGGCGTCGGGCTGTGCTTCCTGGTCCCCGGCGTGCGGGAGGTCCTGCGCGTCAACGGCAGCGGCTACGTCACCGACGAACCCGATGTGCTGGTCCGGATGCGCACCGAGGCCAAGCAGCCGGAGCTGGCGATCGTCGTCGAGGTGGCCGAGGCGTACTTCCACTGCGGGCGGGCGCTGATCCGTTCCCGGCTGTGGGACCCCGCCAGCCAGGCGCTCGCCGAGGGGATGCCGTCGCTCGGGGAGATCGCGGCCGCGCAGTTCGGTGTCGACGTGGACCCGGGGCTGCTCGAACAGGTCCTGGAGGACGGCTACCGCAAGCTCTACTGACCGGGCCGTACCGGCCGACGGAGGAGTCACCGATGCAACAGACCGTCGTCGAGCACATCGACCGGATCGCCGAGGACGTCGTCGCCCTCACCCTGCGCGCCGCCGCCGGGGAGCTGGCGCCCTGGGACCCCGGCGCCCACATCGACCTGTCCCTGCCCAACTGGCTGACCCGGCAGTACTCGTTGTGCGGGGACCCGGCCGACCGGAACGCCTACCGCGTCGCCGTTCGGTACGACCCGCTCAGCCGGGGCGGCTCCGAGTACGTCCACCGGTTCCTGCGCCCGGGCCGCGCCCTCGGCGTCTCCCTGCCCCGCAACCACTTCCCGCTCGTCCCCGCACCGCGGTATCTGTTCCTCGCCGGCGGGATCGGGATCACTCCCCTGCTGCCGATGCTGCGCGCGGTGGCGGCCGCCGGGCTTCCCGCGACCCTGCTGTACGTGGGGCCGTCGATGGACCGCATGCCCTTCGCCGGCGAGCTGCGCCGCTCCCACGGCGACCGGGTGCACCTCGTGGAGACCAAGCGGCAGGGCAGGCCGGACCTCGGCGCCCTCGCGGCCACGCTGGAAGCCGACGCCCTGGTCTACTGCTGCGGTCCCGCGTCCATGCTGGCGGCGGCCGAGGCGGCGTTCCCCGCCGGGCGGCTGCACACCGAGCGGTTCCAGCCGGCGGCCCGGACCTTCGGCCCCGACACGGCGTTCGAGGCGGTCTGCGCCCGGTCCGGGGACACCGTCGCCGTGCCGGCCGACGAGTCGCTGCTGGACGCCCTCGCCCACGCCGGGCACCCGCTTCCCTCCGGGTGCCGCGAAGGCGTCTGCGGCAGCTGCGAAGTCGCCGTCCTGGACGGTGCACCCGAGCACCGGGACGACATCGGCGCTCCCGAGGGCCGGATGTACGCCTGCGTGTCCCGGGCGCTGTCCCCCCGGCTCGTCCTCGACCTCTGAAGCGCACCGCGAACAGCACGCCGCCCGGGGTGCGTCCACCCGGGTCCCGGCGCACGATCGCACCGGAGGCGCGCCGGACCACCGGGAGGCCCCGGCTTCACCACCGCCGCCCTCGGCGGCCCCGGACCGGTGCGTCCGTCGCCCACCGTCCGTTCCCGCGGGCCCCTGCGGGAGGCCCGCACGGTCGTGGACCGTGATCCGTACCCGGGGCGAAACCCCGCTTCCGCCGCTCTCTCACCGTGGAGGTCCCCGGCATCCCGCCCTGACCTCGCTGCGGGCCGGGACCGGTTTCCGGGTTCGCGATCCCCGAAGAGCCGGAACGACGGTTCGGTTCGGTGCGCGAACGGGCGGTTCGGCGTCACCGTGCGCACAACCGGTCCAGCGCCGACCGGCTCTCCTCGTCCGCGGCACGGAAGACCACCAACCGCTGATCCGGATCCTGGAGCGGCACGACGACAGGGCTACGAGTTCAGCGGTTCAGGGGGCTGACGGCGTGACCGAAAGCCCCCACCCTGTCCGACTCGGGACTCGACATGGCCCGCACGCTGCCCGGCCGGCACCTGTCGAGGCATCTCGGTTGCGCCGGGAGCGGCCTGGGCCGCCGATGCCATGTCCCGCAAGACCTCTACCTAGTTCACCCCGGCGCTGAATTCGCTGAAGAGGCGGTTCGCCGTGGGCGAGGTGAACAGGCGCTCCAGTTCCGCCCGGGCGATCTGCTTGCGGAACTCCCCCGCGTAGGAGGCGTCGCCGACATTGTGCATGATCTCGGTGATCCATGCGGCGAACGCCTGGTAGTTCCAGACATGGCGCAGACAGGTCGAGGAGTAGTCGTCGAGCAGGCTCGAATCGCCCTTCCGGACGCGGTGGATGACGGCGCGGGCGAACACCTCGGCGTCGTGGAGGGCGAGATGTATTCCTTTCGCGCTCATCGGGGGAACGATGTGTGCCGCGTCCCCGAGGAGGTACAGCCTGCCGTGGTTCATCGGGCTGTACACCACGCTCCGCAGGGGCACGAGCCGCTTGTCGGCGATCGGGCCGGTCGCCACGGGTGTGCCGAAACGAGCTTCCAGCTCGTTCCAGATGCGCTCGTCCGGCCACTGCGCAAGCGTGTCGTCGATCGGGCACTGGAGATAGAGACGACTGGCGTTCGCGCCGCGGGGGATCACTCCGGCAAGGCCGCGGGAGTGGATCGCCATGCCCGAGGGATGCGCCGGCACTTCGGCCAGGACGCTCAGCCAGGCATATCCGTACTCGTAGGAGTAACGGGTGAGAGCGGCGGCGGGGATGGCCGCCCTGCTGACGCCGCGGTCGCCGTCGCAGCCGGCGACGAAGTCGCACCTGAGGACCTCCACCGAGCCGTTGGTGTCCCGATAGCGCACGAGGGGGCGCTCGCCGTCGATGTCTTCCAGAGAGACGTCGGCGGCCTCGAAGCGGAGGTCTCCTCCGTCGCGCAGGAAGACGTCCGTGAGGTTCCGGACGAGGACCTGCTGGGGGCAGAAAAGACTCTCGCTGTCGTCGTCCTCCCAATCGACCGGCAGCTCTTCCCCGTCGATGAAGAAGCCGCCCCCGGCCTGCGGGATGGGGTCGCCCTCCAGCACCTCTTCGAGCCCCCACGCGCGGAACATGCGCACCCCGAAGCTGTCGATGGTCCCGGCCCGTTGCCGCTTCTCGACGTAGGCGCGGCTGTGCTTCTCCAGAATGATGCAGCCGATGCCGTTGCGCAGCAGGAAGGCGCCGAGCGCGAGTCCTGCGACCCCCGCCCCCACGATGACGACGGTGGTGTCCTCGCCTGTTTCAACCATGTGTTTCCAGAACTCCTCGAAGAAAGCGGTGACCGGACACGCCTGAGCGTGAACGGCTGCGCCGCCCGGATGGTGCGGCGCGCCGACCACCACTGTGGATCCCGCAGCGGGCGCCACCAACCGGTGAATGGACACCGGATACCGAAAAGCCGCCGACTTGGCGCTGCCCGGTCCACCGCGGGTGCGTCCCCCGAACGCCTGGGGCTGCATGGCTAGTTCGTGGTGCCGCGCAGGTCCGCCTGGTAGCGGCCCGGGGTCTGGCCGACGACCTCGGTGAAGGCGTCGATGAAGCTCGAGGGGTTGGACCACCCGCACTCCGCCGCGGTCTCGGTGACGGACAGGCCGTTGGTGAGATGGGCCAGGGCGTGGTGGATGCGCAGGATGGTGCGCCAGCGGTGGAAGCTCATGCCCAGCTCGGTGTGGAAGAGCCGGCTCAGGGTGCGCTCGCTCGCTCCCGCGGTTCGTCCCAGCTCGGCCAGGGTTGCGCTCCGGCCGGGATCGGCGTGCAGGAGATCGGTGACGGCGCGCAGGCGGTCGTCGCGGGGTTCGGGCAGGTGCAGGGACTGCTCGGGAGTCTCGGCGAGCTCGTCGATCGCCACCGCGAGCAGCCGTTCGCAGGCGCCGGGGCGGAACTCCCGCCGATCGGTCAGCGCCAGGAGAACCTCTCGCAGAAGGGGGCTCACCGCGAACACGCTGGGATGCTCCGCGAGTTCGCCGCACAGTTCGACCGGGACGGCGAGGATGCGGACGTCGGTGCTGCCGTAGAAGCGATGGGAATGGTCGAATCCCGGCGGCGTCCACGTCACCCGGTTGAACGGCGCGACCCAGGTCCCGCGCTCGGTCGTGGTGGCCAGGGCGCCGGCAGCCGCGTACACCAGCTGGCCGTGGGGGTGGGAGTGGGGAGCGCGGTGGAAGCCGTGCGGGAGCCGGCCTCCACCGCGAGAGGGCGCCGCCTGCAACGGCGAGGACGCGGGGGAAGGTTGGCGGACTTCCGGCATGGACGGCCAGCCTACCGGCGGTACGACGCCTGCGGCAGATCGAGGATCGCCGAATGAGCGCCGACGTACGGGCGTGCGCCGGGGAACCGGCGAGTGGCCGGGGACCGCCCCCTGGCCCGCATCCGGGGATGCCAGGACTCCGCGCCGGAGCGGGGCCGGCGGGGGCGGCGCCGGCGGGGATCAGCGCAGCCGCGCCGCGAACGTCTCGTACGCCCGGTCGTCGAAGAGGACGAACCTGACCTCCTCCACGGCGGTGGGCACGGCGCGGACGGCGGCGACGGCGATGCGGGCGGCGTCGTCGACCGGCCAGCCGTAGGCGCCGGTGGAGATCGCGGGGAACGCGACCGTGCGCGCGCCGAGTTCGTCGGCGACGCGCAGGGACTCGCGGTAGCAGGAGGCGAGGAGGGCGGAGCGGTCCTCGGTGGTGCTGTGCACGGGGCCGACGGTGTGGATGACCCAGCGGGCGTCGAGGCGTCCGGCGGTGGTGGCGACCGCCCGGCCGGTGGGCAGGCCCTCGGGGTAGGCGGTGGCGCGCAGTCTGCGGCACTCCTCGAGGATCGCGGGACCGCCGCGCCGGTGGAGGGCGCCGTCCACGCCTCCGCCGCCGAGCAGGGAGGAGTTGGCGGCGTTGACGAGGGCGTCGGCGCGCTGCCGGGTGATGTCGCCCCGTACCGCGATGAGCGTGGTCATGCCTGTCGCAGCCTCCTCCACACCGCCTTCGCCGCGTTGTGCCCGGACATGCCGTGCACGCCGGGGCCCGGCGGGGTGGCCGAGGAGCACAGGAACACCGCCGGGTGGGGGGTGCGGTACGGGAACAGGGTCGGCCGGGGACGCAGCAGGACCTGCAGGCCGGAGACCGCGCCGGAGGCGATGTCGCCGCCGACGTAGTTGGCGTTGCGGGCGGCGAGCTCGGGCGGTCCCGCGGTGGCGCGGGCCAGCACGCGGTCGCGGAAACCCGGGGCGAAGCGCTCCAGTTGGCGTTCCACGGCGTCGGTGAGGTCGCCGCGCCAGCCGTTGGGGACGTGGCCGTACGCCCAGAAGACGTGCCGGCCGGCCGGGGCCCGCGTCGGGTCGACGACGCTGGGCTGCACCGTGATCAGGAACGGTGCCTCGGGGGCGCGGCCCTCGCGGGAGGCGGCCCGCAGCGCGGCGCCGATCTCGCCGCTGTCCGCGCCGATCTGCACGGTGCCGGCGGCGCGCGCCTCCTTGGCGGTCCACGGCACCGGCCCGTCCAGCGCGTAGTCGATCTTGAAGACGCCGGGGCCGTACCGGTAGCCGTCGTAGTGGCGGCCGAAGCCGGCGATGCGGGCCAGCGCGGTGGGCGAGGTGTCGAAGACGTACGCGCGGGCGGGCGGCAGGTCGTCGAGGCGCTTGACCTCGAAGTCGGTGTGGATGCTGCCGCCGAGGTCCGTCAGGTAGGCGGCGAGGCTGTCGGAGATCGCCTGCGAGCCGCCGCGGGCGACGGGCCAGCCGCGGGCATGCGCGGCCAGCGCGAAGACGAGGCCGATCGCGCTCGTGGCGAAGCCGTTCAGCGGGGCCATGACGTGGGCGACGAGCCCGGCGAAGAGGGTCCTGGCCCGCTCGTCCCGGAAGCGGCGCATCAGCCAGGTGGAGGGGGGCAGGCCGGCCAGGCCGAAGCGGGCCAGCGTGACCGGATCGCGGGGCAGCGCGGTCAGCGGCAGGGACATGAAGTCCCGGACGAGGGTGTCCCACCTGGTGAGGAACGGCGCGACCAGCCGGCGGTAGGTGCCCGCGTCGCGCGGGCCGAAGGAGGCGGCCGTCTCGGCGACCGACCGCGCCAGCACGGCCGCGGTGCCGTCGGGGAACGGGTGCGCCATGGGCAGCTCGGGGTGCAGCCACTGCAGGCCGTGGCGCTCCAGGGGCAGGGCGCGGAACGCCGGGGAGTTGACGGCGAGGGGGTGCGCCGCCGCGCAGGGGTCGTGGCGGAAGCCGGGCAGGGTGAGTTCCTCGGTGCGCGCGCCGCCGCCCACGGTGCCGGCGGCCTCGAACACGGCGACGGAGAAGCCGCGGCGGGCGAGTTCCACGGCGGCGGTCAGTCCGTTCGGCCCCGCTCCCACGACGACGGCATCGAGCATCGACGGCACCTTCGGACTCCTTCGTCAGCCGACGGCCACTGGAAGTTCAGCATATGCCGGGGCACCGGCGGCAACGGCGGGGCGGGCGGCGGTCCGGCGGAAGGCAGCGGGGCGGCAGGACGGCGGGGGCGGCGGGACGGACGGCGGGGGCGGCAGTCCGGCAAGGGTGGCACGCGGGCGTGGCGGGCGCAGGCCGACGGGTGAACGCCGAGCGGCGTAGTGGGCGCCGAGCAGCGGGGTGGGCGCCGAGCGGCGTGACGGGCGCCGGCCCGCGTGCGCGGTGCGCACAGTTTGTGCGGTTTGTGCACCTATTCCGCCCGCAGCAGGTCCGCCACCCGGCGGGCCGTGGCCGCGTCGCGGGCCGCGGTGAACGGCAGGGCGTTGCCGCCCGTGATGCGGAAGGGCTCGCCCGCGCGGGTCAGGTGGGCGCCGCCCGCCTCCTCGACCAGCAGCAGGCCCGCCGCGTGGTCCCAGGCCGCCTCCCACGAGAACGCGACGGCGTCCGACTCGCCCCGGGCCACGGCGAGGTACTCCAGGCCGGCCGAGCCGCAGGCGCGCGGTGCGACGCCGTCCGTCCACAGGCCGAGCAGGGCCCGCTTCTGCTCGTCGGTGGTGAAGTCGGGGTGGGAGGTGGCCACCCGCAGGTCCCGGCCGGGCGCCGGGGATCCGGCCCGCAGCCGCTCGCCGTCCAGGAAGGCGCCGCGGCCGCGCACGGCGGTGGCCAGCCGGTCGAGAGCGGGCGCGTAGGTCCAGGACGCGTGCACCACGCCGCGGTGGGCGAGGGCGACCAGGGTGCAGAAGCCGGGGTCGCCGTGCACGAACTGCCGGGTGCCGTCGACGGGGTCGACGATCCAGACGGGTGCGTCGCCGTGCAGCGCCTCGTACGTGACCGGATTGGCGTGCACGGCCTCCTCGCCGACCACGACCGAGCCGGGCAGCAGGGCGCCCAGGGTCTGGGTCAGGTACTGCTCGGCCAGGCGGTCGGCGTCCGTCACCAGGTCGTGCGGGCCCGTCTTCCGGTCGACCTCGTGCGCGGCCAGCCGGCGGAACCGGGGCGTGATCTCGGCCGCGGCCGCCTTCCGGACCGCCTCCTCCACATCCTCCGCGTGCCGCTCCAGGAACGACTCGAAGGTCTCCGTCTCGTCGATCATGCCTCCATGACAGCACGCGCCCCTGACAATCCCCCTCCGCCCGGTGCACACCGGGCGGATGCGGCGTGAACACCGCGGGCGCACGACGCGGCCGGCGCTCCGGGGCGCCGGCGGCCGCCCGGTCACCGCCCCGCCGCGTATCCCTGCATCCCCTCACCGCCCCACCGCGTACCCCTGCATCCCCCGCGGATTGGCGGCCGCCGACACGACGCCGGTCTCCGGGTCGCGGGCGACCGCGCACAGGCGGCCCTCGGACCAGGGGTCGCCGACGGTGACGTCGTGGCCGCGGCGACGCAGCTCCTCGACGACGCGCGGGTCCGTGCGCGCCTCGACGGTGACGCTGCCGGGGCGCATGCCGCGCGGGTGGAAGGAGCCGGGGAAGCTGTCGTTGTGCCAGTTCGGGGCGTCGATCGCGCCCTGCAGGTCCGGGCCGCCGCGCACCGATGGGCGCAGCGCGACGGCGAGGAAGAAGTGGAGCTGCCACTGGTCCTGCTGGTCGCCTCCCGGCGTGCCGAAGGCGAGGACCGGCACGCCGTCGCGCAGGGCGATCGAGGGCGTGAGGGTGGTGCGGGGGCGGCGGCCGGGGGTGAGGGAGTTGGGCAGGCCCTCCTCCAGCCAGGTCATCTGCAGCCGGGTGCCGAGCGGGAAGCCGAGTTCCGGTACGACGGGGTTGGACTGCAGCCAGCCGCCGCTGGGCGTGGCGGCGACCATGTTGCCCCAGCGGTCGACGACGTCGAGGTGGCAGGTGTCGCCGCGGGTGGCGCCGTCGGCGGCCACGCCGGGCTCCCCGGGCGCGGGGGACGGCCCCGGCTCCCCAGGCGCCGGAGACGGCCCCGGCTCCCCGGGCATCGGGGACGGCCCCGGCTCCCCGGGCACGGGGGGCGCCGGGTACCGGGCGACGGTGGGTTCACCGGCGCCCATGGGGGTGGGACCGGGGGGACCGGGGTCGCCGGTGGCCGCCCCGCGCGCGTGGGCGCACAGCCGCGGGGTGCGTCCGCCGGGGCTGCCGGGCCGCAGCTCGTGGCAGGCCCGGTCGCCGATCAGGGTCCGCCGGGCCGTGTTGTACTCCTGCGACAGCAGGTCGTCGAGGGGCACCTCGGCCGCGTCGCCGTACCAGGCCTCGCGGTCGGCCATGGCCAGCTTGCAGCCCTCGATCAGCAGGTGGACGTAGTCGGCGGAGCCGTACGGCGGCAGTTCGGGCGGCAGCAGGGCGAGCTGCTGCAGCAGGACGGGGCCCTGGCTCCAGGGGCCGGCCTTGCACACGGTCCAGCCGTTCCAGTCGTACGTCGCCGGTGTCTCGTAGGTCGCCGACCAGCCGGCGAGGTCGTCGAGGGTGAGGGTGCCGGCGTGGCGCCGCCCGCTGGTGTCCAGGGTGGGGCGCCGGGCCTGCCGTACCAGGGCCTCGGCGACGAAGCCGGAGCGCCAGACCGCGCGGGCGGCCTCGATCCGGGCCTCCCGGTCCCCCGCCCCGGCCGTCTCGACGAGCAGCCGCTTCCAGGTGGCCGCCAGGGCGGGGGTGCGGAACGGCTCGCCGGGGCGGGGCGCCCGGCCGCCGGGCAGGTACACCTCGGCCGACGAGGTCCACTCCGTCTCGAACAGCCGCCGTACCGTCTCGACAGCGGCGCCGAGGTTCTCCACCGGCGGGTGCCCGTGCTCGGCGTAGCCGATGGCGTACCGCAGCACGTCGGGGAGGGACTTGGTGCCGTGGTCGCGCAGCAGCAGCATCCAGGCGTCGAACGCGCCGGGCACGGCGGCGGCGAGCGGTCCGGTGCCGGGCACGAGGTCCAGGCCGAGTCCCCGGTAGTGCGCGACGGTCGCCCCGGCCGGGGCGACGCCCTGCCCGCACAGCACCCGCACCTGGCCGCCGGCCGGGGCGAGCAGGATCGGCACCTCGCCGGCCGGCCCGTTGAGGTGCGGCTCCACCACGTGCAGCACGAACGCGCCCGCCACGGCGGCGTCGAAGGCGTTGCCGCCGTCCTCCAGCACCGCCATCGCCGACTGCGCCGCCAGCCAGTGCGTGGCGGACACCATGCCGAAGGTGCCCTGGAGGGTGGGGCGGGTGGTGAACTCGGCGAACACGGTGCCTCCTTGGGACGCGGCGTGCGTTCCGCCTCGCGGCGCGGCGTGCGCTCCGCCGATGCTACGCGGCCCGGTCCGCGCACCACGCCACCGCGGAAGCGTGACCGCGCCACCACGGAAGCGTGACCACGCCGCCACGGGAGCGTCACCGCGCCGCCACGGAGCGAGTTCGGCCTTCCGTCGCACGGGGAGTCGTGTGACACTGTCGTCCCGTCCGCATCGCGGACGCCCTGCACACCACCCCCCACGAGAAGTGCGCCGTGCGTGATCTTCCCCTGCCGCTTGCTCTGACCGCGCGTCTGACTCCGATCGCCGTGCTGGCCACGGCGGGCTGGGTGCTGTCGTCGGGCCCGCAGGCCGCGCCACAGGCCGCGGAGCACAAGAGCGCCGCCGGCGGCGACAAGCCGCGGACGCGGACGGTGACCGTCCCGTCGGCGACGCAGGCGTCCAGGACGTACACCACCTCCCCGGCGCCGTGCACCAGCCTGGCCGCGAAGACGATCACGTCCCTGGTGCCGGGCGCCAAAACGGCCGGGAAGGAGATTCCCTCCACCGACCGCACCGTGCGCCGCACCTGCTCCTGGAACGCGCTCAAGGGCTACGACTACCGCTGGCTGGACGTCTCCTTCGAGATCATGGACTCGGACCAGCAGGCGCAGAAGTCGTACCAGGAGCGGCTGTCCAAGGACAGCGGCGGGGGCACGGTTCCGGGCCTCGGCGACGCCGCCTACTCCGTCGTCAACCTCACCACCGAGGACAAGCAGCAGACCCGCGAGGGCGAGGTCGTGGTCCGAATCGCCAACGCGCTGGTGGTCGTCACGTACAACGGCAGCGACTTCGAGACGAAGAAGGCGCCGGGCACGGACGAGATCAACAAGGGCGCCATCAAGGCCGCCAAGGAGGCGGTGGCCGCGCTGCGGGACGGCCGCGCCGGCTGACCCGGGGCCGCGGCGGGCCGTCCTTCGCGCGCAGGGCTCACGCCCTGGCCGTCCTCGCCCGCGGCAGCATCAGCACCAGGTACAGGACCAGCGAGGTGCCCAGGCCGACCGCCCAGCCGTAGTCGGCGAGGGGTTTCAGGGCCGGGACGGGGCGGCCGTCGATCAGGGGGTGGAAGTCGGCGCCGCCGATGGCGAGGACGCCGCCGGCCGCGAAGGCGACGACCGCCCGCCAGTTCCAGCCGGCGGCGTACCAGTAGCGGCCGCCGGTGCGGTAGAGGCCGGCCAGGTCCAGGCGGGTGCGGCGCACGATCCAGTAGTCGGCGACGAGGATGCCCGCCACGGTGCCGAGCAGGCCGCCGACCAGGCCGAGCCAGGTGAAGATGTAGCCCTGCGGGTCGGCGTACAGCTTCCACGGGCAGATGGCCACGGCGAGCACGGCGGTGACCAGCGCGCCGGTGCGGAAACTGACCCTGCGCGGCGCGATGTTGGAGAAGTCGAACGCCGGAGAGACCAGGTTGGCCGCGATGTTGACCGACAGGGTCGCCACCAGCACCGTGACCAGGGCGTAGAGCAGGCCGACCACGTTGTCCGTCTTCGCCGCCAGTTGCACCGGGTCCCACACCGGCTTGCCGTAGACGGCCTGCGAGCCGGAGGTGACCAGCACGGACAGGAACGCGAACAGGGTCATCGTGGTGGGCAGGCCGAGGCTCTGGCCCCAGGTCTGGGCGCGCTGGCTGCGGCCGTAGCGGGTGAAGTCGGGGATGTTCAGCGACAGCGTCGACCAGGATACCCGGACACCCCCGCAATAGGGCTCGGATAGGGGTTGACCTGCAAAAACAGAAAGACCCCGGCCCGCCTGGACAGCTTCGCCGGAGTCTTTCCCGACACCAGGAGCTGAAGCCTCCCAGTGCGTATTCATCGTACCCGGCACGAACGTGACTTCACCGTCGTGCCCAACTCCATGGCCCGGAACCGCTCCCTGTCCTTCACGGCGCGTGGTCTGTGGCTCCACCTCATCAGCCTGCCCGACGGGGCCCGGGAAGACGTTCGCACCCTGGCCGACCGGAACCCGGGTGTCGGCCGTAAGGGCGTCGCCAACGCGCTGGACGAACTGGTGGCCGCCGGTTACTACCTCCGCTTCACCATCCGTGATCCGGAGACCGGCAAGGTGTGGACGGAAACCTCCATCTACGACATGCCCCAGACCCAGGACTCCCCGCTTCCCGCGATGCCGGGAACCGGTCGGCCGGGAAGCGCGGAGACGGGAACGCTCCCTACGGGAGTAAAGGATCTTGTCTCTAAGGAACTTGGGAAAGAACCCTCCCTTCCCTCCGTCTCTCCGGTGCAGACCCCGGCCGCTCCCGCCGCCAGGGAGGGCAGCAACAAGACGAACCAGGAGATCCCGGCCGACCCGGCCGCCATGCGCGTCCTGGCCGCCCTGGAGGACGCGGACCGACGCCTCCGGCTCACCGACCGACAGCTCCAGGAGCTGGCCCCCTTGGCCGCCCAGTGGCTGGCCCGTGGCTACTCCGCCCCGGAGATCACGGACGCCGTGGTCCAGGGCCTCCCCGGCAAGGTCTACGCCCCCGCCAAGCTGGTGGCAGACCGGCTCACCCGCAAGTTGCCCGCGCCCCGCCGGAAGTGGCGGACGTTCGCGGAGTGCTCCGACGGTTGCGGGCGTCTGCTCCCGGCCGGTCAGGACTCCGGTCAGTGCGGCGTGTGCGTGGGGACCACTCCGGCCCCGTTCGTCCAGGAGCTGGCCGCCCAGGCCCTCCAGGAGCTGGAAGCGTCGTCCGACTACACGGCCCCGGACGTGCGGGCCCACGCCGATGGCCTGCGGAGCATCCTCCGGGCCCGCCGCCAGGGGGTGGCCGCGTGATCACCGGCATTGAGTGCTGGGACTGTGGCGACACGGACGGCCCGTTCGTCCACGTCTGGCGTCACACGTACCTCTGCGAACGCTGCCAGGCGGAGGCCCTGGCGATTCTCGATGGACTGAAGGACCTGAACGACGGGGGCCGCAAGTGAACACCCAGAACACCCTTCCTTGGTACGCCCGGCCGTCCGCCTTCACGGTCCTGGGGGCCGCCCTGGTGATGTCCGCCCCGGGTGAATACTCCCTGGCCGTCCTGGCCGGGTGGTCCCCGTGGGTGGCGTGGCTCATGCCCGTGTGCGTGTCCGTGTACGCGGCCGTAGCCGCGATGTTCGTGGACTCCCGGCCCAAGGGTGCCCCCGGGCGGGGAACGGCCATCCTGGGGGCCGCCGGGGCCCTGGCCCTGGCCCTGGCCGCCCAGGTGACGGCCCATCTGATTTCCGCCGGGTACGCCCAGTCCTCCGCGTGGCTGGTGGCCGCCGTGTCGGCCGTACCCCCGGTCGTGGTGGCGCACATCATGCACATGGTTGCCCGCGCCCACGGGGCCGTCCGGGCCGCCCAGGCGGACGCTGTGGAGGAGCCGGAGGCCACCGCGGATTCCACCCCGGAGCCGGAGGCCGTGGAGGAGCTGGTGGACGCGGAGCCGGTGCACGATGGGTCACGGCCGGCTGGACTGTCCGTGATCAGGGGCGGAGCCGGTGAGCCGGACACCCTCCCCCTGGAGGAGCTGGAGCCGGTGGCCAAGGTGCCGTCCCCGGCCAAGGGTGGCCGCACGGTGGAGGAGATCCGGGCGGCCGTGGAGGAGCTGAAGGCCACCGGCCAGCCGGTCAACGGGACCACGTACGCGGCCCTGGTGGGTGTGTCCGCCCGGACGGCCCGCCGTGACCTCCAGGCCCTGGCCGCGTAGAGGGGCACGCACGCCCAGCGCAAGGTCCGACTGTCTTCCAGGGGTGACTACGCAAAGGCCCCGGCCATCCGCCACGGGGGAGACGGACGGCCGGGGCCGGTCATGCGGGGTGGTCAAGCTGGATGGGAGACAGGCCAGGACTCATTGGCCGGGTCGTCCAGCCAGGCGCGTTGGCCGTCTGTGTCGGCGGTGAGTCCGAACCGGGTCAGCTCTGGAGATCCCCGGTCCTTCCACCACTGGTAGGCGTCGGCCACTTCGTCCCACAGACGCCGGGGTCCGGACTGCCAGACGGAGGCGTGCCGCTCCCCGTCCCGGAACATCACGCACGCCCATGACCTGTCCGTCAGGCCGTAGAACCAGACGGGCCGTGCACCGTCACGCTTGGCCGCCACGGCCTGGCGGCACTGGAACACCCGGAGGCCCAGCACGAACGGCAGGTCCGTGAACCGGCCCGTGACGAACTCGGCTTCCGTGATATCCGTGGTGCTCCGCTCCGCACCCTCCAGGGGCCCGGCCGACAGGTAGGCATCGTGGGTGACCGTGGGGCCCCGCTGGGCGCGGAGCTTCATGAACTCCACGGAGCGGGTGAAGGGGCCCATGGCCACCTCCCCCGTGACCTTCAGCCGGACCATGGCGTCCGCGTTGGTGAACAGCGTCCCCCACGGTGCGAGGATCACCCCGCCAGGCCGGGCCTGTTTGATCCACGCCGGGGGCACGCTGCGGATGCCGACCGTTGCCAGGATGCGGTCATAGGGGGCCGCATCCGGATGTCCCCCGAATCCGTCACCCACGACCACCTCCGGGTACAGGCCGTGTCGGCACAGCCGCTCACGGGCCGCCCCGGACACGAACCCGTCCACTTCAATGGTCGTGACGTTGCCCGGCCCCAGGCGGTGGAACAGCGCGCCGGCCGTTTCCCCGGTGCCCGTCCCCACGTCCAGCACCCGCATACCCTCATCCACGCCCAGGTCCTGGAGCAGGGAGTAAACGACGGACGGCATGGACGATGAGCTGGTGGACAGTTCCCCCGGGCCGGGGCCCAAGTGTGCCCCGTCGTCCCACTGGGTCACGATGGGGACGTTGCTGTCCGCCGCCGCGTACCAGGCGTCCGGGTCTTCCCGCCTGTCCACGGCCACGCTCGCGCGGGCGGTCATGTCGTAGGGCCACATGAGATCCGGCAGGAACGCGGCCCGGTCCACGGCCGCGAATGTCGGCGCCCAGTCAGAGGACAGTGCGCCGGACTCCATGAGGACGCGCCCCAGCTCTTTGCGGCTGGGGCGGTCCGTACGTACGTCGGGTGTCACTTGCGGTGCTTCCCGTCCCCCTCCGGGCTGGACCCGTCGGGGCTCGGCGGGTCCTGCGGGGGCTGCCAGGGCTGGCCCGGCGTGTTGTCGTCGTCGTCCGGCGCGTCATACAGGATGCCGATGCGTGCCTTCACCGTCGTCTCTCCTTCATCTCGATGAATGGTGCCGGACCGGCCCGGTGGTCTGCTGTCCGTGGTCCCACCGGGCCGGAGTCTGAGTTGGTGCCGGGACGCGGGTCAGGGCATGCCCCGACGCTGCTGCTGGTGAAGCCTGCCCAGCGCCCGGAGCTGGTGGTGTTCCCGTTCAGTGGCGGGACGGAGCCTCATCCAGTTGACCCGCCATGACAGGCCCGTGGGCCGGGACACCTCCACCCATCGGCCGTCGATCTCATCGACCCTGGCCACCATGTCCCGGTCCTTGTCCACGACGATCCCGCCCACGGGCACCGCCTCCGGGCCGGGGTAACCCGTCCCCGCCCGGGGCCGGATGACCGGGGGCCGAGGGGGTACCGGCGTGCGGGAGACGGTTCTGACGGTCACTGGACCCTCCGGTGGGGATGCTCGCGGATCGTGTCGCTTGCCGCGCGGACACTCAACGGGCTGCCGATCTGGCGGGCCCGCTCGCGGGTGGTGGCTGCCGCGCGGCAGATGGCACAGCGGGGAATGGGCGGGGGCTCCGCCTGCGGAACCGGAACGGTGGCCTGACCGGTAATCATTGATCAGCCGCCCAGGGCCATACCGAGAACGAACCCGCAGACGCCAGCCACAGCCGCGATCAACACGGGCCCCGCGTACCGGCCGAGGAACACCATCACGGGCGCGTCCTCTCCACCGGCTCCAGGGCTCCGGGGTCCGCGTCCCACTCCCGACCACCGCCAAGCGGGCGGAGCTGGACGTACGGGCCTTCATGGCCCATGACGCGACCGTCCTTGTGACGGCGGGTGTCGTGGACCACCTGACCGACTTCCGGCACTTTGCTACCGGCCGTCGTTGCCTGGGCTCTCTCGGTAGTTGCCATGCCCAGCACGCTAGAGACGCGAAATGAGCAACTCCAAGAAAGTTCCACGGAGTTCCACGCGGTTCACTCCAAGGCGTCGATAGCTGCTGTGATCAGGGCCCGCGCTTCGGCACCGTGGACCGCCAGCCGAGAGAACTCTCCGAATGCCTTCAGGTACTGCCGCACGTCAGTGGGCGCGGTCACGTTCACGCGGGCAGTTAATAGCTCCGCTTCTGCCTGTTCGTCGTCGTAGACGGTGAACGTCTCGATCATCCACATGCGACGCTCGGCGGAGAACGGGATCACGCCCAGGGACACGGACGGGAACGCCATAGCGGACAGCAGGTAACCCAACTGGCCGGCCATCGTCTCCGCGTCGCCCACACGGTGCCGAAGGACCGACTCCTCCAGGAGCAGGGCGAACCGGTGGTCTCCCTCCCGGACGACGCGCGCCGACCGGGCCAACCGGGCTTCCACGGCGTCCGCCACATCGTCCGGCGTCTCGTGAAACTGGCTGATGGACCGCAGTAGGGCCGTAGCGTATTCGTGCGTCTGAAGGACGCCGGGGACGACGTTGGCGCAGTAGGTCCGGAACACCCGCGTGCGCTCGTAGAGGGAGACGTACGACTCCTGAAGCCTGCGCAGACCGGTGCGCTGGACCCGCCGCCACTCCACATACATGTTGTCGGCGGACCGGGCCGCCGCGATCAGGTCGGCGGCCTGGTCCTCTGCCTGGCACGCTGCGCACCATCGGCGTATGTCGTCGTCCGATGGCGGGGTCACGGCGTTCTCCAGCCGGGACACCTTGGACTTGTACCAACCGGCCCTCTTGGCCAGGGCGTGGCCGGTCAGGCCCGCGTCCCTCCGGAGTTCCCGGAGCCGGTCGGCAACCGCCTTGCGGGCAGCCTGGACGCTTGATGACGGGGACGCGGGCATGTGCTGATAGGTCTATCGGATCTTGTAGTCCTTGTGCGGCGTCGCGCGCTCCCAGACGGCATCGAATGCCGACGCGCACAGCTTCGCCACCTCGGAACGCTCGTCCAGCTCCGGCCCGGCCGATCCGCCCTCACCTGTGAAGTGGTTCCACATGATCACGCGGCCGTCAAAGAGCCAGAAGTCATTCCCGGGGAGAGCAATGTCCGACGCCTTCCGGCGGGGGAGCCACCGAACCAGTTCCCCGGCCGCCAGGTTCTGGTAGGTGCAGGCGTGTTCGTAGCGGATGTACTCGCTTACCGGCTCGGACACGATTCGGGCCCGGCGGAACACCACCCCTCGTGCGGTCGCGTCACGGACCCACGTGTGGAAGTCGTTCCACCACGTTGCCGGGTCCGGGTCGGGCCGCCAGCCGGAACGCCACCGTTCGAACTCCGCTGCCTCCTCTCCGATGCCGTAGGAGTCGCGCATCTCCAGGTGGACGGCTGAGTGGTGGGTGGTGGCGAGTAGGTCAGTGAACGCCAAGTCGGTCTGCGACATCACACGCCTCCCTCAGTACAGACACCATACGGATGGGCAGCCGTACCACTCCCTCCGTCTCCGGGATCGGGCCCGTCTCCCGGCACTGGGCCAAGAGTTCTTCCCCGGCCTGCCAGCCCTGAATGACGATCTCCTTCGCTTCGTCGTCCACCCAAGCCGTGGGGCACTGCGTCCCGTTGGTGTTCGGGTCCTTAGCGATGAACCGTAGCGCCATGACTGGCTCCGCCCTCCTGTAGGTTCTATGACGTTCCACGACCATCACCCCACAGACCGATGCCGTCAAGGGCGTCTAGCGCCAGGGAGTTGGCGCGCATGTTCACTCTCGGGTGACGGCCGGCTGAGCGCTCCGTAATCGGCTCCCGGTACGCCAAAGGGCCCCGACCGGTCCCACGCGGGGAATGGTCGGGGCCCTTGGGGCGGACTTAGTGAAACGCCTGTTACGGCCCACTCCGGCGTGCGTCCCTGAGCGGCGTCCGCCCAGGCCAGGAGCCGTGTGTGGCGGCCGTTCGGGCCGCTCACAGACCTTGGAACCCGTACAGAGGCAGATCCGCTATCACGCTTCGATGTCCCGGCCGCCCTGGAGGGGGGTACCCCCCAGGTCCCACGGGGGCGTCCGGCTCATGCGAGCCAGGCCACGGCCTCACTCGGCCGGATGGTGCCTCCGGTCCGCACGTCACGCGGGACACGGCTGGCCAGGTCGGCCGGGTCCTGGCTCTCCGGCCGGGCCGTCGGGTCCAGTCCGCCACGGCCCACACGGACAGCCGTGGACATGGACGCCGTGGCGGGGTCCGTGCCGTCGGTATGCGTGGCACCCAGCCGGGCCACGACTTCAGCGGCCACGGCGGCCACCCGGGCGTTGGTTCTCTGATGACTCACGCGGCTACTCCATGGGGGGCGGCCGTCTCCCGGCCGTGGCGGACGAACCCGGGAACGTGGGCTCCATGCGGGTCCTTGAAGACGTGGGCACACAGGCCCCGGAACTCCGTGCTGGTGATGGCGGCCACCAGCTCCGGCCGCTCCACGGCCAGGGCCGCCAGGATGCGGGCCCGGTGCGTCAGGGTCGTGACCGACGGGTCCCGGTGAGCCTGTAGCCAACTCAGCACTTCACGGCGGGTGTTGGCCGGTGATCGGTATGTCATCTGGCGGCCCCCATCTCCAGCTCCTCCGGGAGGAACGGGTTCTCCATGTGGCCCGCCCGGTACCGGGCGTCCGCCGCGTCCACGTCGGCCAGGGCCAAGCCCAGCTTGCGGACTTCATCCACGGAGCCGGACCGGGGCGTCCAGCCCTCTGCCAGGTGGTTGGTGACGGCCAGGGCGACACGGCCCGTGGCGTCCTCCCGGCCTGTCTGCTCCTGGAGCCAGGCAACAAAGTTCACATCAGCCTCCAGGGTCTCTCTGGGGCCCGCCAGGGCCCTGATGGGGGAACGGGGCCCGGCCACGCCGCCAGGCCCCCAGATGGGCGCTCACGCCTTGGAGTGGGCGTCCTGGAGGGCGGAGACCAGCCACTCCCCGGTCACCTTGGGGTCCGTGGACTGCGCCACGCGGAGGATCGCGCCCCACTCCGTCCCGTCGGTCACGTCGTCGTTGGCGTGCTTCAGTCCCGCCGGGGCCTCCACGTCGCCCAGCTCCAGGGACAGGTACTCCGCGCGGGCCCTAACGGCCGCGAACCGCTGGTATGCGCGTTCGGCCTCCACGGCCAGCTCCGCCATGCGGGCGTGTTCGCCCTCTAGGGCCCTCACCAGGGCGTCCCGCTCCTCCGCCATGACCGCCGGGTCCGTCTCCATGGCGTCGTACTGGGCCCTCAGCTCCCGGGCCCGGTTCTGGGCCGCCTGGAGGGCCAGGAGCTTGTCCTCCCGCTGGGCCAGGTAGTCCACGCGCTTGTACGCCTTGGGGGCCGGGCCGCCGGCCAGGTGGGCCGCGTGAGCCTCCCGCCGCTCCCGCTCCTGGCGTTCGTCGGCCGTCCGCAGCTCCCGGAACTCCTCCCGGAGACGGCTCACCACGTCCAGGCCCTCCCGGAGGGCCGCATAGGCGTCGTGGACCCGCGTGGGGGCCGTCGGCTCATGCCACGCGATGGTCACCACCGGCCAGTTGTACACGGTCGTCCGTGCGCGGTCGTCCAAGGCGTCATGGGGGTTGATCGTGCTCACGGATCACTCCAAGTCGGTATCTCCAGGACCGACTTGGTCCCGGAACGCGAAAAGGGCCCGTCCGGCTCCGTGCTCAACCAAGGGGGCAGCCCTGGGAGCAACGGGTCCGAACGAGCCCTATCGGGGGTGGGTTGGTTTGCCTGGAGGCGGCCCGGCCCACCGCCGGGAGTCTGCGTTCTCGATTGGCACCCTGCCCGGTGCGTGAACGGCCGCCAGTCGGCCCCGGCGGGACGCTGGGAGAGCATCCGGCCGGGGCCCCTCCGTGGAGCTGGCGACTCATCAGGAGAACGGACGGCCCGTGGCCGCCCGCGTGTATTGGTGCACCGCCGTGGCCTGGACGCCAGGACGGGAGGAGAGAACCGTCCGGGGCGCGATGCACCAAGCAAAAAGGCCCCCGTCACAGAGGCGCACTCACCCGGCCGCAGAACCCAGGGAGGCACCACCCGCGAAACGGGGGCCAAGCGCACGGGACGGTCTGCGGTCCGTCTGTCTCCATTCACTGGGGGCCGTGACACCCGCCGGGGTCGCCCTCCGTCCTTGGGTGAGGCCAGGGGGCAAGAAAAGTGCCCTGCGCTCCTTCTTCTCTATATGCGTATGTAGAAAGAAGGGTCCCAGGGCACTTTTCTTGCCCCCCTGTGCCTCCGTTCCGTGACGGAGAGGTCACCTGGCCATCACGCAACGCGAAAGAGGGTCGGTCCCTTGGCGGGGCGGCCCTCCTCCATGTGTCACGCATCACCCCTTACGGACAAGCGTGTCCGGGGGTGATCACTGCCCCATCAAGCCGCCAACTCCGCCTCAACGGCTTCATCCTGGGGCGTCGCCGCCACCCACACCTCCGGCGTGGCCCACGTGACGGTCACCCGGTCGTCACCCTTGAACCGCTTCTGGGCCCCCTCCGGGAGCTTGGTCACGCGCACATCGTCAATAGCCAGCCGGAGGAGATCCCGGCGGAACGCCAGGTCCGCGTCCGCCCATGCCGCATCCAAAGACTCCGGCTCCAGCAGGAACGAGATGTCCACCTTCAGTCCGCCGCCCAGCTTGTTCATCGTCTCCTGGGCGTCCGTCACGGCCTTGTTGGCGTCCGCCAGGAGCTGGGGGAAGTAGCGGGACGCCGGACCGTCGTAGTGGCCCGCCTGCCGGTCCTCCATCAGCCGCTTCAGGCTGGCGTCCGCCTGGGCAAGCGCCACCCTGGCCGCCTGGATGTCCTCCGTCTCCTTCGGAGCCTCATGGGACGCCCATCGCTGGGCCACGGCGACCAATAGCGGGTCGTCCAGGTCCGCGTTCGTGAGCTGGTCTTTCCAGCGCTTGACCACGTACGCCTCCAGGGACGTGCCCATGGCCGACGCCGGTTCGGGGCACGGGGTCACCTTGTCCTTGTTGCACTGGTAGGACCGGCCGTCCCAGCACATAGCACCGTCGCACCCGGCACACGTCAGGATGTCGGTCAGTAGATGCTTGGCCAGGCCGTCCCGGACCTTGCCCTCCGTCTGGGGCAGCTTCAGGCCCGCAAGGGCTGCCTGGGCCTCCCGCAACTGCGCATCGGTCACCAGGTCTACACCCACGCGGACCAGCTCCCCGCGTTCGTTGCGGTACCGGATGCGCTTCCCCCGGCCGTTCGGCTGTGTGTGCGTAATCTGCCAACCGGCATACACCGGGTTCTGGACGATGTGGTACACCACGCCCGGGCTCCACCGGCCGCCGGACGCCGACGGGATACCGTCGTCATTCAGGCCGTTGGAAATGTCCCTGGACGACCGCTTGCCGGTCCGGGCCTCCCTGTGGATGCGCTCCGCCACATCTGCCTTGGTCAGGTTCGCCAGCTCCTCCGGAATGCCGGCCGGGGGTTCGTCGTCCTCCCCGCGCGGGATGGCCCACGCCAGGTCCCTGATCAGCTTCCGCGTCTTGGGGTCCATGGCCAGGCCATAGGGCGTCTTCCCGGCAACCCACATGCCCTGATCACGCTGATAGTTCTTGGTGTCCTTCACCCGGTGGGAGATCCGTTCGGACTCCTCCCGCGCATCCTCCGCCCGGTTGATGATCTGGCGACGGTCCCGGGGGTTGCTGCTGTCCAGGTAGTCATCATGAAAGACCAACCGACGCGGCGGGGAACCGTCGGCCGGTTCCAGGATGTCCAGGACGGACCGGGCACCCTTCCGGCTCCACCGGTCCACGCGGTAACACCAGAGCGTCCCCACCTCCCCCTTGACCACGGACGCCAAGGCCTTGTCATAGTCGGGCCGCTTGATGTCCTTATACCCGGACAGAATGTCCTTCCAGACCCAGCGTACGGTCTTCCCCTCCCGCGCCGCCCACCGTCGACCAAGGGCCTCCTGGGCGTCTGTGGACAGGTCACGACGGTGCCCGGAGACCTTGACGGACTTGCGGACGTACAGGTCCACCAGGTCTTCCGGGGGGACCCCCAGGAAGGTGTCTGGCACGTCATGATGACCCGCGCGGGTTGAGCTTTCGAGCATATGTTCAGTATGCACGTTGTCGATGGCTTCCCTATTGGGGTACTGTCTCATTACCCCAGAAGCCGATCATGCCCATCAGCGACGGCGCGAACAGCTTCCAGAAGTCCGCGCCCCAGCCCAGCTTGGACGGCTGGTCGAAGAGCGGGCCGACCCCGCCGGCCCGGCTGCTCATCCACCACAGCATCGCGAACGCGCCGACCAGCACGAACGGCGCCGCCCAGTTCTCGAAGCGGCGGATGGTCTCCATGCCCCGGTAGATGATGGCGATCTGCAGCACCCAGAAGAGCGCGAACGACAGCCACATGGTCCAGGGGTGGCCGCCGATCCCGGCGGCGTTCGCCCAGCCGTCGCCGATGAGCTTGCCGGCGAGGAAGTAGATCGCCTCGCCGCCGATCCAGGTCTGGATGCCGAACCAGCCGCACGCCACCAACGCCCGTACGACGGCGGGCAGGTTGGCGCCGCGCACGCCGAAGGAGGCGCGGGCGAAGACCGGGAACGGGATGCCGTACTTGGGTCCGGCGTGGCCGGTGAGCAGCATCGGGATCAGCACGATCACATTGGCCAGGGCGATGGTGAACACCGCCTGTCTCCAGTCCATGCCGACGGCGATCAGGCCGGAGGCCAGGGTCCAGGAGGCGGTGTTGTGGGCCATGCCGACCCACAGCGCGCAGAAGTTGTACGTGGTCCAGGTGCGCTTGGCGGCGGGGACCGGCAGCAGGTCCTCGTTGGCGTACGCACCGCTCGGCTGCGGGGCGCCGGGCGCGATCTCCACGCGCCCGTCGGGCAGGGTGACTTGGGCGGACGGCGGTATGGCCGTGGGAGCGGTGTCGGTCATGGGCAGGCCAATCGAAGGGGGTGGGTCGGCCGAAAGGCCGTGCGGGCTGCTCCGTGGGGGGTGCGCGGGATGCGCCCTGGTCCCTTCCCGGGGGAGCGGGAAGGGACGACCGGGGGGCGGCGGGGCCGGCGGCCCCGCGGAGGGGGGAGGCCGGGGTTCAGGCGCCGTTGACGGCGGGGATGACGTGCTCCCCGTAGGCGTCGATGACGGCCTCCTGCGCGTCGTGCATGTCGTAGACGGCGAACTGGTCGACGCCGAGCCCGCGCAGCGCGCGGAGTTTCTCGACGTGCCGGTCGGCCGGGCCGATCAGGCAGAACCGGTCGACGATCTCGTCGGGCACGAACCGCGTGTCGGGGTTGCCGCTGCGTCCGTGGTGGGCGTAGTCGTAGCCCTCGCGGGCCTTGATGTAGTCGGTGAGCTCGTGCGGGACGACGCTGCCGTCGGCGCCGTACTTGGCCACCAGGTCGGCGACGTGGTTGCCGACCATGCCGCCGAACCAGCGGCACTGCTCGCGGGCGTGGGCGAGCGCCTCGGGCGAGTCGTCCTCGGTGACGTAGGCGGGGGCGGCGACGCAGACGGTGACCTCGGACGGGTCGCGTCCGGCGGCCGCGGCGGCCTCCCGCACCGTTTTGACCATGTACTCGGTGAGGTAGGGGTCGGCGAGCTGGAGGATGAAGCCGTCGGCCTCCTCGCCGGCCATCCGCAGCGCCTTGGGGCCGTAGGCGGCCATCCACACCGGGAGTTCGGCGTCCGGCTTGATCCACGGGAACTTCACCACCGTGCCGCCGAGGTCGGCCTCCCGGCCGCTTCCGAGCGCCCGGATGACCTTCATGGCCTCGCTGATGCGGGCGAGCGTGGTGGGCTTGCGGCCGGCCACCCGCATCGCGGAGTCGCCGCGGCCGATGCCGCAGACGGTGCGGTTGCCGAACATGTCGTTGAGGGTGGCGAAGGTGGAGGCGGTCACCTCCCAGGTGCGGGTGCCCGGGTTGGTGACCATGGGGCCGACCTTCAGCCTCGTGGTGTGGGCCAGGATCTGGCTGTAGATCACGAAGGGTTCCTGCCACAGCACACAGGAGTCGAAGGTCCAGCCGTGGGTGAAGCCGTTGCGCTCGGCGCGCTGCATCAGGCCGACGACGCGGGAGGCCGGCGGGTCGGTCTGCAGGACGAGTCCGAAGTCCATGGGCACCGCTCCTAGTTGAGGTACTGGCAGGTCGAGCGCGGGGTGTAGACGCCGTGTCCCGCGCGCCCGGTGTACTCCCGCTCGGTGATGACCGTTTCGCCGCGCGAGAGCACGGTCTCGACGCGGCCGGTGACGCGCCTGCCCTCGTACGCCGAGTAGTCGACGTTCATGTGGTGCGTGGCGGCGGAGATGACCTGCTCGGCGTGCGGGTCGTAGATCACCACGTCCGCGTCGGCGCCCGGCGCGATGGTGCCCTTCTGCGGGTAGAGGCCGAACATGCGGGCCGGGGTGGCGCAGGCGATCTCGATCCAGCGGCGGCGCGAGATGTGCCCGTCGACGACGGCCTGGTGGAGCAGGTCCATGCGGTTCTCCACACCCGGCAGCCCGTTGGGGATCTTCGAGAAGTCGCCGCGGCCCAGCTCCTTCTGGCCCTTGAAGCAGAACGGGCAGTGGTCGGTGGAGACCACCTGCAGATCGTTGGTGCGCAGGCCCTTCCACAGCTGCGCCTGGTGCTCCCGGGGCCGCAGCGGCGTGGAGCACACGTACTTGGCGCCCTCGAAGTCCGGCTCGGCGAGGTTGTCGGTGGACAGGAACAGGTACTGCGGGCAGGTCTCGCCGAAGACGTTCAGCCCCTCGTCGCGTGCCCGCGCCAGCTCCGCGACCGCCTCCATCGCCGAGACGTGCACGACGTACAGCGGCGCGCCGGCGACCTGGGCGAGCCGGATGGCGCGGTGGGTGGCCTCGGCCTCCAGCAGCGCCTTGCGGACCTCGCCGTGGTAGCGCGGGTCGGTCTCGCCCCGGGCGAGGGCCTGCTCCACCAGCACGTCGATGGCGATGCCGTTCTCGGCGTGCATCATGATCAGGCCGCCGTTGTCGGCGGCGCGCTGCATGGCGCGCAGGATCTGGCCGTCGTCGGAGTAGAACACCCCCGGATAGGCCATGAACTGCTTGAACGAGGTCACGCCCTCCTCCACGAGGAGATCCATCTCCTTCAGCGTCTCCTCGGTGACGTCGGAGACGATCATGTGGAAGGCGTAGTCGATCGCGCAGTTGCCCTCGGCCTTGGCGTGCCAGGCGTCCAGGCCCTCGCGCAGGCTCTGGCCGACGGTCTGCACCGCGAAGTCCACGATCGTGGTGGTGCCTCCCCAGGCCGCGGCCCGGGTGCCGGTCTCGAAGGTGTCGGAGGCGAAGGTGCCGCCGAACGGCATCTCCATGTGGGTGTGGGCGTCGACCCCGCCCGGGATGACGTACTTGCCGGTGGCGTCGATGGTCCGCTCGGCCGTGAAGGCCTCGGCCGCCGGGGTGCCGGACGCGGCGAGGGCCGCGATACGGCCGTCCTCGATCAGGACGTCGGCGTGGATCTCGTCGGACGCGGTGACGACGAGGCCACCGCGGATGACGGTACGGCTGCTCATGCTCCCTGCTCCCTGCCGTGGTCGGTGCTGGCGTGCGGACGGTCGGTGGGCCCCGCGGGCCCGGTCCCGGTGCGCGGCCGGGCCCGCGGGGCCGGGGTGGCTGTCAGGGAGCGGTCAGCGGCCCGTACGCGGCCGGCGCGCGGTCGCGGTAGAACTGCCAGCGGTCGCGGACCTCGCGCAGCTTGCCCATGTCCAGGTCGCGCACGACGAGTTCGGGCTCCTTGTCGCCGGCGACCTCGCCGACGAACTGGGCCTCCGGGTCGACGAAGTACGACGTTCCGTAGAAGTCGTTGTCGCCGAGCGGCTCGACGCCGACCCGGTTGATCGCGCCGACGAAGTACTCGTTGGCGACCGCGGCGGCCGGCTGCTCCAGCTGCCACAGGTAGGAGGAGAGGCTGCGGGAGGTCGCCGACGGGTTGAAGACGATCTCCGCGCCGGCCAGGCCCAGGGCCCGCCAGCCCTCCGGGAAGTGGCGGTCGTAGCAGATGTAGACGCCGATCCGGCCGGCGGCGGTGTCGAAGACCGGCCAGCCGGTGTTGCCGGGCCGGAAGTAGAACTTCTCCCAGAAGCCCTTCACCTGCGGGATGTGGGTCTTGCGGTACTTGCCGAGGTAGGAGCCGTCGGCGTCGATCACGGCGGCCGTGTTGTACAGGACGCCGGGCTGCTCCTCCTCGTACATCGGCAGGACGAGGACGATGCCGAGCTCCTCGGCGAGGGCCTGGAAGCGCCGGACGGTGGGGCCGTCGGGGACCCGCTCGGCGTACTCGTAGTACGCCGCGTCCTGCACCTGGCAGAAGTACGGCCCGTAGAACAGCTCCTGGAAGCACAGCACCTGGGCGCCCTGCGCGGCCGCGTCGCGCACCGCCTGCTCGTGGACCTGGATCATGGATTCCTTGTCGCCCGTCCAGGCGGTCTGGAAGAGGGCGGCACGGATCACTCTGCTCATCGGGACCTCCACTCGCTCGGTGTGCGGCGAGCCTAGGGAGCGGAAAAGCCCGCTTTGAGGTACAGCGTGTCACGTCTGCGGGCGGTGCGCGTGCCAGCGTGTCACCCTGCCGCGGGACCGTGTTTCAGCGGCGTTTTCCCAGGTGGTGCCGTGGTTCGCGGGGGTTGCGGGGCGTCGGTGGCCGCACCCGCGGCGGGCGTCGGTGGCTGCACGCGCGCACCCGGCGGTGTCGCGCCGCCTCGTGCGCCGCGCGGCCTGGTGCCACCGCGTGGCCCGATGCTGCCGCGCGGCCCGGTGCCGCCGCACGGCCCGGTACTGCCGCACGGCCCGGTGCTGCCGTGCGGCCCGGTGCTGCCGTGGGGTCCGATGCCGCCGCGCGGCGTCGGCGGCCGGCCGGTTCAGCGCTGCTGCGCGTCGTGCGCGAGGAGCGCGATGTGCACCGAGGCGGCCTGCTCGAAGTCGTCGAGGTCGACGCCGAGGCGGGCCTGTATCGCCTCCAGGCGGCGGTAGAGGGCGGGACGGGAGACGTGGTGCAGCTGGGCGGTGCGGGACTTGTTGCGGCCGGTCGCCAGGTAGGTGCGCAGCACGGACAGCAGGTCGTCGTCGGCCGCGCACAGCAGCCCGTTCAGCTCGCGCTCGGCGAAGGCCTGCACGTGCGGGTCGTCGCGCAGCAGCCGGATCAGCCCGCGCAGGTGGACGTCCCGCAGGCGCACGACGGGCGGCAGGTCGAGGGCGGGCGCGGAGCCGGCGACGGCGTCGGCGACGTGCTGCGCCTCGCGCAGGCCGGCCGGCACCTCCTCCCACGCGGTGCGGGCGTCGGCGGCGGCGACCACGGCGTCCGGCACGCCGGTCTCGGTGCGCAACCGGGCCGCGAAGCGCCCGGTGAGCACGTCCGCGTCCTGGTCACGGGCGAGGCTGAGCAGCACGGCGGTGGCGCCGTCGGCGAGTTCCGCGGCGAGTCCGGGCAGGCCGAGCAGCCGCAGCAGCCGCTCCAGCCGCGCGGGCGTCGCACCGTGCACCACGAGCGGCACGAAGGTGCGCCGGTTGACGGGCAGGCCGGCCGCGCGGGCCCGGGGCAGCAGCCGTCCGGCCGGTACGGCGCCGGCGACCAGGTCGGTCAGCAGGCTCTGCGCGGACTGCTCCTCCCAGCTGTGCACGGTGCCGCCGAGCATGCGGTGCAGCACGAGGGCCTCGGCGGCGCGATCGGCCAGCAGCCGCCCGGTGGCGGTGCCGCCGCGGTACCCGCACAGCAGCAGCCGCCCCCAGTGCTCGCCGCGCCCGCCCAGCTCGGCGCGGATCCAGCCGTCGCCCTCGCTGCCTCCCCCAGTGCCTGAACGGCCTGGGTGGTGCCCCCATGCCTGCCGGGCGATGCGTTCCCAGTCGCGCAGCACGTCGTCGACGGCGGCCCGCTCCCCCGCCGTGGCCAGCACCCGGTGGGCGAGGTTGGTGACGACGACGGGGCAGCCACTGTGCTGGGCCACCTCGTCGAGCAGCCGCTGCAGCGGGGCGCCGGCGGTGATCAGCCCGGTCAGCGCGGTGCGCACGGCCTCCGAGAGGCTGACGGCGGCGAACTTGCGCCGCACCAGGCGGCACTGCACCTCCTCCGTCAACTGGGCGAAGGGGAACGGCCGGTGCAGGACGACCAGGGGCAGCCCGCACCGCTCGGCGGCCCGGCGCATCACCTCCGGCGGGGTGCGGAAGGCGCGGCCGAGCCCGAGGACGACCGCCGCGGCCTCCGCGCGGTACAGGGAGCGGATGTACTCGGCCTGCTTGTGCGGGTCGCCGGCGAGCAGCACGCCGGTGGTGAGCACCATCTCGCCGCCGCTGAGCATCACCCCGACGTCGGCCGCCTCGGCCACGTGCACCCAGCGCACGGGCCGGTCGAGGTGATCGGCGCCGGCCACCACCTCGGGCTCTCCGGCGAGCACCCGCTCCAGGCCGAGGACCTGGCGGACGGAAAGGACGGGCTCGGGGAGTTCCACGGTGGTGCTCATGCCGGTCTTCCCTTGCTGTGCGTGCTGCTAGGCGAGGCTCCGCAGAGCGTGTTCGAGGATCGCGGCGCCCTCCTCGGCCTCCGCGACGGTCAGGCTGAGCGGCGGGGCGATGCGCAGGGCGCTGGTGTGGTGCCCGCCGCCCTTGCCGATGAGCAGGCCGCCCTCGCGGGCCGCCTCCAGCACGGCGGCGGCCGCCTGCGGATCGGCCCGGTCGGTGCCGGGCCGCACCAGCTCCACGCCGATCATCAGGCCGCGCCCGCGCACCTCCCGTACGGCCGGGACCTGCGCGGCGACGGAGCGCAGCCGTTCGAGGAGCAGCCCGCCGACGCGCCGGGCGTTGCCCTGCAGGTCGTGCTCCAGCAGGTACGTGAGGTTGGCCAGGGCGGCCGCCATGGTGACCTGGGTGCCGCCGAAGGTGGAGATGCTGTTGGCGTCCAGGCAGTTCATGATCTCGGCGCGGGCGACGACGCCGCCGACGGACATGCCGTTGCCCAGTCCCTTGGCGAAGGTGACGATGTCCGGCGGCCCGTTGCGGTCGTGCGCCTGCCAGCCCCAGAAGTGGTCGCCGGTGCGGCCCCAGCCGGTCTGCACCTCGTCGGCGATCCACAGGATGCCGTGCTCGTGCAGCACCTCGCGGAAGGCCGCGTACAGGCCGTCCGGCGGGGAGGTGAAGCCGCCGACGCCCTGGACCGGCTCGGCGATCAGCGCGGCGGGCGGGCGGGTGTGGCCGAGGAGGTCCTTCAGGTCGTCGACGCAGGCCGCGACGAAGGCGTCGTCGTCGAGGTGCGCGTAGGGGCCGCGGGTGCGGACGCCGCCGTGCACGTAGAGCGTCTGCAGCGGGGACAGCGAGGTCGGGGACCAGGAGGCGTTGCCGGTGATGCCGACGGTGCTGAAGGAGCGGCCGTGGTAGCTGTTGCGCATCGCGAGGATGGTGTTGCTGCGGCGGTACGTCGTCGCCAGCAGCAGCGCGGTGTCGTTGGCCTCGGTTCCGGAGGTGGTGAAGAACACCCGGGCGTCCGGGATGCCGCTCAACTGGGCGATGCGCTCGGCCAGTTCGACCATCGGCCGGTTGAGGTAGAGCGTGGAGGAGTGGAGGATGCGCCCGGCCTGCTCGCTCACCGCCTTGGTGACCTCGGGCAGGGCGTGCGCGGTCATGGTGGTGAGGATGCCGCCGAAGAAGTCCAGGTACTTGTTGCCGTCGGCGTCCCAGACGTGCCGGCCCTCGCCGTGCGTGATCTCGATCGGGTCGTCGTAGTAGAGGGCGAGCCAGTCGGGCAGGACGGCCCGGTGCCGCCGGTACAGGTCGTTCACGGCCGCGCGTTCCTCCATGGGAGCTCCTTCGAGGGACGTCCGAGCCTCTACACCCGTAGAACGGGCCGTAGAGGGACGAACGTAAGCCCGTCCGGTGCCCTTGCCAAGACCATCGCCGTCAACAGCCGAAGTCGATCGTGTTTCGCACTCTTCCGGAGGAGCGGACGGGGCCGCACCGGCCGCCCGGACGGCGAGACCGGCGGCCCGCAGGGCGCGCGCCGGGCCCCGGTGGCGCTCCTCGGAGGCCCCCGGGCGGCCCGCGGCAGCGGCCCCGGGCGCCGCCGGGCCGGGGGCGGCGCGGGCGGCTTCCTGAGGGGCCCGGCCGCGGACACGGGCGTCGAGCAGCGCCGCCGCCTCGCGGGCGCGCCCGCCGCCCGGCCGGCACGGGCACGGACCGGCCGGTCTCCTCGGCGGGCCGTGCCCCGCCCTGCCGCGGCATCCGCCGCCCGTCCGTCTTCCACCCGTCCGTCTCTCGCCCGTCCGTCTCCCGCTCGTCCGCGGTCGGCACGTCGGCCTTGGTCGGCGCGGCGGACGCGGTCGGCGCGGCGGACACGGTCGGCGCGGCGGACGCGGTCGGCCGCCGGACGCGGTCGGCGCGGCGGACACGGGAAGCGGCCGGGCCCGCCCGACCTGGGGCTCCGGCGCGCGGGCGCGCCCGGTGGCCCGCAGCCCGCGGCGCAAGCCGGGCGCGGTATCCGGGCCGGAAGGCGCCCCAGCCGTTAAACCGTATGGCCTGTGGGCACTCGCGCCCCATGACCAGCGGTTTCACCGGAGGTCCGCAAGGCTACGGCTCGGACCCCTTCGCAGAGTTCTTCGCACGCTTCTTCGGCGGGCCACGGCCGGGTCCCCGGCAGATCGACATCGGCCGGCTGCTCAGCCGGCCCGCCCGGGACCTGGTGCGGGGGGCGGCGCAGTACGCCGCCGAGCACGGCAGCCGGGACCTGGACACCGAGCACCTGCTGCGCGCGGCGCTCGCCGTCGAGCCGACCCGGACGCTGCTCAGCCGGGCCGGCGCGGACCCGGACGCGCTCGCCGCGGAGATCGACGCGCGCTCGGGCCCGGCGCAGCAGCCGCCGGCGGACGCGTCGGCGCCGACCTCGCTGTCGCTGACGCCGGCCGTCAAGCGCGCCCTGCTGGACGCGCACGAACTGGCGCGGGCGAGCGGCGCCGGGTACATCGGCCCGGAGCACGTGCTCAGCGCGCTGGCCGCGAACCCGGACTCCGCGGCCGGGCACATCCTGAACGCGGCCCGCTTCTCCGGCGCCGGCCTGCCGCCGGAGGCCCCGGAGGCGGCCGCGCAGGGCCGTCCCGAGGGGCCGTACCCGAACCGGGCCGCCCCGCAGACGCCGACGCTGGACAAGTACGGCCGCGACCTGACCGAGCTGGCCCGGCAGGGCCGCATCGACCCGGTGATCGGGCGGGACGAGGAGATCGAGCAGACCATCGAGGTGCTCTCCCGGCGCGGCAAGAACAACCCGGTGCTGATCGGCGACGCGGGCGTCGGCAAGACCGCGATCGTGGAGGGCCTGGCGCAGCGGATCGCCGACGGCGACGTGCCGGACACTCTCGCCGACCGCCGGGTGGTCGCCCTGGACCTGACCGGGGTGGTGGCGGGCACCCGCTACCGGGGCGACTTCGAGGAGCGCCTGAACACCATCGTCACCGAGATCCGCACCCACTCCGACCGGCTGATCGTCTTCATCGACGAGCTGCACACCGTGGTCGGCGCCGGCGGCAGCGGCGAGAGCGGTTCGATGGACGCCGGGAACATCCTCAAGCCGGCCCTGGCCCGCGGTGAGCTGCACATCGTCGGCGCCACCACGCTGGAGGAGTACCGGCGCATCGAGAAGGACGCGGCGCTGGCCCGCCGCTTCCAGCCGATCCTGGTGCCGGAGCCGACCACCGCGGACGCCGTGGAGATCCTGCGCGGCCTGCGCGACCGCTACGAGGCCCACCACCAGGTCCGCTACACCGACGAGGCGCTGGCGGCGGCCGTGGAGCTGTCCGACCGCTACCTCACCGACCGGCGCCTGCCCGACAAGGCGATCGACCTGATCGACCAGGCCGGCGCCCGGGTGCGGCTGCGCGCCCGCACCAAGGGCACGGACGTGCGCGCCCTGGAGCGCGAGGTCGAGCAGCTCACCCGGGACAAGGACCAGGCGGTCGCGGACGAGCAGTACGAGCAGGCCACGCGGCTGCGCGACCGGATCGCGGAGCTGAAGCAGCGCATCGCGGAGGCCAGCGGCGACGAAGGGGCCGACGAGGGCCGCAACCTGGTCGTCGACGCGGAGGCGATCGCCGAGGTGGTGTCGCGGCAGACCGGCATCCCGGTCAGCCGCCTCACCCAGGAGGAGAAGGACCGGCTGCTCGGCCTGCAGGAGCACCTGCAGCGGCGGGTCGTCGGGCAGGAGGAGGCCGTGCGGGTCGTCGCCGACGCCGTGCTGCGCTCCCGCGCCGGGCTGGCCAGCCCGAACCGGCCGATCGGCAGCTTCCTGTTCCTGGGCCCGACGGGCGTCGGCAAGACCGAGCTGGCGCGGGCGCTGGCGGAGGCGCTGTTCGGCAGCGACGACCGCATGGTGCGGCTCGACATGAGCGAGTACCAGGAGCGGCACACCGTCTCCCGGCTCGTCGGGGCCCCGCCCGGTTACGTGGGCCACGAGGAGGCCGGGCAGCTCACCGAGGTGGTGCGCCGGCACCCGTACTCGCTGCTGCTGCTCGACGAGGTGGAGAAGGCGCACCCGGACGTCTTCAACATCCTGCTGCAGGTCCTCGACGACGGCCGGCTCACCGACTCCCAGGGCCGCACGGTCGACTTCACCAACACCGTGGTGGTGATGACCAGCAACCTCGGCTCCGACGTGATCACCCGGCGCGGCACCGCCATCGGCTTCGGCCCGGGCGGCGCGGACGCGGACGAGGAGGCGCGGCGCGAACAGGTGCTGCGGCCGCTGCGCGAGCACTTCCGGCCGGAGTTCCTCAACCGCATCGACGAGATCGTCGTCTTCCGCCAGCTCACCGCCGAGCAGTTGCGGCAGATCACCGACCTGCTGCTGGACGACACCCGGCGGCTGCTCAAGGGGCAGGGGATCACGGTGGAGTTCACCGGTGCGGCCGTGGACTGGCTGGCCGAGCGCGGCTACCAGCCCGAGTACGGCGCCCGGCCGCTGCGCCGCACCATCCAGCGCGAGGTGGACAACGAGCTGTCCCGGCTCATCCTCGACGGCCGGGTGCGCGACGGCGACCGGCTCACGGTCGACGTGGAGGGCGGGCGGCTGGCCTTCCGCACGGAGCGGCAGCCGCCGCCCGCCCCCGAGTTGTGAGCCACCACGAGTCGTGAGCCGCTGTGCGGCGTGAAGTCGTGAGCCGCTACGGTGCCGGGCGCACGACCATCGCCGAGCCGCCGCCGCGCCGCACCTTCTCCGCGGCGGCGAGCCACCGCCCGTCCGGCAGCCGCTGCACGCCGGTGGCCGCGCCGATCTCCGGGTTGAGCTTGAAGGAGTGCCCGATGGCCTCCAGCCGCGTGCGCAACGGGCTGTCGTAGAGCGCGGGTTCGAGTTCCGTCTGGGCCGCGTTGCGCTGGCTGGCGCGCGGGGCGGCGATCGCGTCGACCAGCGGCAGGCGCCGGTCGAGGAACTCGGTGAGGGTCTGCAGCACGGTGGTGATGATGGTCGCCCCGCCCGGTGAACCGAGCGCCACCACCGGCCTGTTGTGCCGGTCCAGGACGATCGTCGGGGAGATCGAGGAGCGCGGCCGCTTGCCCGGGCCCGGCAGGTTCGGGTCGTGCACCGCCGGGTTGGCGGGAGCGAAGGAGAAGTCCGTCAGCTCGTTGTTGAGCAGGAAGCCGCGGCCGGGCACGGTGATGCCGCTGCCGCCGGTCTGCTCGATGGTGAGCGTGTAGGCGACGACGTTGCCCCACTTGTCGGCGACCGTCAGGTGCGTGGTGTTCTCACCCTCGTACGTCGTCGGGGCGGCCGTGCCGCCGCTCGCGCAGGCCGCCGGGTGGCGCGGGTCGCCGGGCGCGACCGGGCTGGTGAGCACGGCGTCGTCCTTGATCAGGCAGGCCCGCGAGTCGGCGAACCGCTGGGACAGCAGCCCCTGGGTGGGCACGTCCTCGAAGGCGGGGTCGCCCACCCAGCGCCCGCGGTCGGCGAAGGCGATCCGGCTCGCCTCGATGAAGCGGTGCAGGTACCGCGCCTCGCTCGCCTTCGACAGGTCGGTGTTCTCCAGGATGTTGAGCGCCTCGCCGACCGTGGTGCCGCCAGAGGAGGAGGGCGCGATGGAGTACACGTTCAGCCCGCGGTACGAAGTCCTGGTCGGCGCCTGGAGTTTGGCGCGGTAGGCGGCGAGGTCGCGCAGCGACAGGTCGCCGGGCCGGGCGTTCCAGCCCGAGGCCGGGTCGACGGGCGGGTGGTTGACGGTGTTGACGACGTCCTTGCCGAGGTCGCCGCGGTAGAGGGCGCCGACGCCTTTGCGCGCCAGTTCCTCGTAGGTGCGGGCGAGGTCGGGGTTCTTGAAGGTGGAGCCGACCTCCGGCAGCCGCCCGCCCGGCAGGAACAGGCGGGCGGTGTCCGGGAAGTAGCGGAACCGGGTCTCGTTGGCGGCGGTCTGGGAGCGGAAGGTGTCGTCGACGGTGAAGCCGTCGCGGGCGATCCGCTCGGCCGGTTTCAGCACACCGGCGAGCTTCCTGGTGCCCCACCGGTCCAGGGCGGTCTGCCAGGTGGCGGGCGTGCCGGGGGTGCCGACGCTCAGGCCGCTGCTGACGGCGTCGGCGAAGGCGAGAGGTCTGCCGTTCTCGGTGAACAGGTGCGCGTCGGCGGTGAGCGGGGCGGTCTCGCGGCCGTCGATCGTGTGCACCGTACGGGACTTGGCGTCGTAGTAGACGAAGTAGCCGCCTCCGCCGATGCCCGCGGAGTAGGGCTCGGTGACGCCGAGCGCGGCGGCCGTGGCGACGGCGGCGTCGACGGCGTTGCCGCCCTTGCGCAGCACCTCGATGCCGGCGGCGGTGGCGTCCGCGTCGACGCTGGCGACCGCGCCGCCGTAGCCGGCGGCGACCGGGGTCTTGACGGGGGTTCTCGGCTGCGGGGCCGGGGCGGCGGGGGCCGCGGCGGCCGAGACCACGGCGGCCGAGACCGCCAGGACGGTCAGTTTGCGGGGGACAGCACGCGGGGAACGACGCATCCGCACCTCCAGTAAAGGCCGTCCGGGCAGCCTAATCCATCGTCATGGTCCCGTCAGGCCCACACGGTTGCGGGCGTGTCCGTCTCGAACACGGGTGCGTGCGCGGCCGCTACGATGCGCGGCCATGAACGACGACGTGCGCAACATCGTCCTGGGCGTGGTGGCCGCCGGCGTCAGCGCCGCGCTCGGCTGGCTGGCCCGCACCTTCCTGTGGCGGCGCCGGCTGCGGCGCGTGCAGGGCTTCTTCGGACTGCCGGACCACTCCGAGTCGCTGCTCGTGGTCAACCGGGACGCGGGCGGCACCGACCTGACGGTGACGCGTTACGACGTCTTCGCGCTGCTGGAGCTGTCCGCGCTCATCAAGGACTGCCGGGCGCACGCGCAGGTCGTCGCGCACGACGCCGCCCGGCAGGGCTTCGGCGAACGCACCGAGTTCTGCGTCGGCGGGCCCGCCTCCAACCGCCGCATGGCCGCCCACCTGGAGTCCCTGCTGCCGGGCGTGCGCGTGAACACCGACGCCGAACCGGGGCCCGAGCGCGGCGCGTTCCGCATCGGCGGCGAGACCTACCGGATGGATCCGGGGCGCACCGAGTACGTGCTGCTCGCCCGGCTCACCGCGGGCGAACGCCGTGACGCGCGGCCGGTGTTCCTCTTCTGCGGCCAGCGCTCCATCACCAACCAGGCCGCCACCCGCTACCTCGCCCGCAACCACGAGCGGCTGGCCCGCCGGTACGGCTCCGGCTCGTTCGTGCTGCTGCTGAAGGTGGTCAACTCGCAGGCGTACGGGCCGGATGTGGTGGAGCTGGTCGCCGACGTGACCCGCGCGGCGCGCACCCCGCTGCCGGAGCCGGACCCAACTTCCTTTGCCGACGCGTAACTTACCGACGGGTTACCTTTCAACGAGTGACAAGGTTACCGTCGGGTCACTTTGTGCCGACTTCAAGGAAGGTGACCCATGGGACTCCGCCGCAGCACTCTGCGCGCGTCCGCCGTCGGCGCCGTCTCGGCCGCCCTGCTCGCCGGCACGCTGACGGGCCTGGCGCCCGCCGCCGAGGCCGCCACCCCCTCCGTCCGCTTCGTCGACATCGCCGGCGACGGCGGCACGGTCCTCAAGGCGAACGTCGTCGCGCCGGCCGACGGCCCGGGCCCGTATCCGCTGGTGGTGTTCCCGACCAGCTGGGGCTTCCCGCAGGCCGAGTACCTGGTGCAGGCGCGGCGGCTGGCCGAGGCCGGGTACGTGGTGCTGACGTACAACGTGCGCGGGTTCTGGCAGTCCGGCGGCGAGGTGGAGGTCGCCGGCCCGGCCGACGTCGCCGACGCCTCGAAGGTGATCGACTGGGCGCTGGCCCACACCCCCGCCGACCCCGACCGCATCGGCTTCGGGGGCGTCTCCTACGGCGCCGGCATCAGCCTGCTCGCCGCCGCGCACGACCGGCGCATCCGGGCGGTCGCCTCGCTCAGCGGCTGGGGCGACCTGATCGGCTCCCTCTACTCCGGCCGCACCGAGCACGTCCAAGCCACCGCCGTACTGGACGGCGCCGCCCGCCTCACCGGCCGGGAGAGCGCCGAGACGCGGCAGGTGTTCAAGGACTTCTACGCCGCCGACCCGGCGAACGAGGACCGGCTGACCGCCTGGGGCTGGAAGCGCTCCCCCGCGGCCTGTCTCGACCGCCTCAACGCCAACCGCCCGGCGGTGCTGCTCACCGGCGCCTGGGGCGAGACGGTCTTCTCGCCCAACCAGTACGCGGACTTCTACGAGAAACTGACGGTCCCCAAGAGACTGGAGATGCGCCCCGGCGACCACGCCACCGCCGAGATCACCGGCCTGTTCGGGCTGCCCAACGACGTGTGGACCGACACCGTGCGCTGGTTCGACCACTACCTGCGCGGCGTCGACAACGGCATCGACCGCGAGCCGCCCGTCGAGCTCAAGTCCCGCTCCGGCGGCGGGTACGAGGGCTACCCGGACTGGAAGTCGGTGACGGCGGCCCGGCAGCGGATCCCCCTGGCCGGCACCACCACCGTGCACGCCGGCGTCGACTCCGGCGCCGACGGCGGCATCGTCTTCCTCTCCGGCGCCCTCGACCAGCTCACGCGGGTGCCGCCCCTGGCCTGGCTGCCGCTGCTGCCGCGCCGCTGGGCCGCCGTGTGGCAGTCGGAGCCGTACGCCACCGCCCGGCACCTGCGCGGCACGGCGCTGGTGCACACCACCCTCACGCCGAGCGCGGAGCGCGGCACCCTGGTGGCCTACCTGTACGACGTGGGGCCGCTGGGAGTGGGGCGGCTGGTCACCCACGCGCCGTTCAGCTGGCGCGGGCGGGAGCCCGGCCGGCCGTTCGGCGTGGACCTGGAGCTGTACTCCACGGCCTACGACGTGCCGACCGGGCACCGGCTCGCACTCGTCGTGGACACGATCGACCCGCTCTACCTGGAGCACAACCCGTCCGGTGCGCGGCTGACCTTCTCCTCGCCCGCGGACGACCCGTCGTACGTGTCGGTTCCGCTGCGCGAGCAGTGATCTCCGGCCGGCACCGGACGGGCCTGGCTCCATGAACCGCCGCCCCCCGCGGTCGAGGGGCCGTGGGGGACGGCATGCTACTCCCCTGCTCTTCCTCGCCGACCAACCTATTCAGGCGGGCGCGAAGTGGACGCCCGACACGCACTTTTCGGACATTAGCCGTATTTACCGCGAATTACCCCGGCGGTGCGGGAGGTCTCCGTCCCCAGCCGCCTGCGGCCGGCACCCTCGCGGCGGGCATCTTCGCGGTCGGCACCCTCACGCCTCCGCGACCTCCGCGTACAGCTGGGACAGTTCGGGGACGCCGCTCGCGGCCCACTCCTGGCCGGAGGCGACGACGTCGAACTCCCGGCCGGAGGCGAGGCGGACGACGGGCTGCCCGTTCGGCCAGATCTCCCAGACCGCGCCCGGCACGGTCCGCACGATCACCGTGCCGAGGTAGAGACCGGCGTCGTTGCCGAGCCAGGACAGGACCTCCTCGTCGTCCCGCCAGCGCGGCAGCACCTGGTCCAGCGCCTCCAGGGAGGCCGCCGAGTCGTCCAGCCGGACGCCCTCCCGGGCCGCCAGGGAGCGCAGCAGGTCGCACTCGGCGAGGAGGCCGGCGATGCCCTCGTGGTCGGGCGGGCCGCCCCCGCCGGGCAGCACCGCCACGCCGAACGCCGCCCCGTGCTTCTTGCGCCGGCCGCCCAGGAAAGGGATGTTCATGCCCCCAGCGTGGCACCCGCACCGCCCGGGCGCACGGGTGCCTGCGGCGGTGTCGTGGCTACGGGGTGTCGTGGGCGCGGTGATGCGCGGGCACGGTGGTGCGCGGAGGCGGCGGTGCGCGGGGGGCGATGGTGCACGGGGGCGGCGGTTGTCGCGCACACGGCGGTGTCGCGGGCGCGGCCGCCGGGTGCCGCCCCCGGGTGTCCGGGTGCGGCCGCTCAGACGTCCAGGTCGACCACGACCGGCGCGTGGTCCGAGGCGCCCTTGCCCTTGCGCTCCTCGCGGTCGACGTAGGCGTCGGTCACGGCCTTCGCGAACGGCTCGTTGGCGTAGACCAGGTCGATGCGCATGCCGCGGTTCTTGGGAAAGCAGAGCTGGCGGTAGTCCCAGTACGTGAAGGGGTGCTCGTACTTCAGGGGCCGCGGCACCACGTCCGTCAGGCCCGCCTCGCGCAGCGCGGCCAGGGCGGCCCGCTCGGCCGGGGTGACGTGGGTGGAGCCCTCGAAGGCGGCCCGGTCGTAGACGTCGTCGTCGGTCGGCGCGACGTTGTAGTCGCCGAGGACGGCGAACGGCCGGCTGCCGGCCGCGTCGCCGGCCACGGCGGCCCTGAGCGCCTCGAACCACCGCAGCTTGTAGGCGTAGTGCGGGTGGTCCACCTCGCGGCCGTTGGGTACGTACACCGACCACACTCGCACCGGGCCGCAGGTCGCCGAGACCGCCCGCGGCTCGCGCACGCCCTCGTAGCCCGGGTCGCCGGGCAGGCCCTTGACCACGTCCTCGATGCCGACGCGGGAGAGCACCGCCACGCCGTTCCACCGGCCGGTGGCGTGCACCGCCGCCTCGTAGCCCAGTTCGCGCAGCTCGTCGAACGGGAACCGCTCCTCGGCGACCTTGGCCTCCTGCAGGCACAGCACATCGGTGCCGCTGCTCTCCAGCCAGGCCAGCAGCCGCGGCAGGCGGGCGGTGATCGAGTTCACGTTCCAGGTGGCGATGCGCATGGTCCCCAACCTACCGGGCGGGACCGACAGCGCGGCCCCGCCCGGTGCCCGGCTCCCCCGTCCTCGTGCGTCCTCCCCCGTCCTCGTGCGTCCTTACACGTCGGCGGAGTCGCCCGGCGCCAGCCGCAGGTGCTCGGCACCGCCCAGGGCGCCGATCTGGCGGTCGTAGATCGGGCGGGCCAGGTCGGTGAGGAGGGCGTCGTGGATGTCGTAGGCGCGCTGCGGCTTGACCTCGCGGACGTAGTCGATGACCTCGGAGATCTTGTTCCAGGGGGCCATGACCGGCAGCATCAGCGTCTCCACCGGCCGACCCGGGACGGTCAGCGCGTCGCCGGGGTGGAAGACCCGGCCGCCGTCGACGAGGTAGCCGACGTTGGTGATGCGCGGGATGTCCGGATGGATGACGGCGTGCAGCTCGCCGTGGACCTGCACGTCGAAGCCCGCGGCGGTGAAGGTGTCGCCGTGGCCGACGGTGTGGACACGGCCCGGGAAGGCCGCGGAGATCTGCTCCGCGACCGACTTCAGGGTCCAGATCTCCGCGGCCGGGTTGGCCTCCATCGCGGCGCGCAGCCGCCCCTCGTCGAAGTGGTCGGGGTGCTCGTGCGTGACGAGGATCGCGTCCGCGCCGACGGCGGCGTCCTGCTCGCTGAAGACGCCGGGGTCGATGACGAGGACACGCCCGTCCTTCTCCAGACGGACGCAGGCGTGCGACTTCTTGGTGAACTTCATGGTTCCCATCCTGCCCCGCGGCACGGGCCCGGAGCGGCGGGGAGCCCGGTGCTCCCACCACCGGGCTGACGATCGCTCCCATGCCCCTTCTGTGACCACTCCCGTGCCCACTCCTGTGCCCACTCTTGTGGTCACTTGATCACTTGATCACTCCTGGGGCGTGGTCTCCTCGCGGATCACCTGCTGCGCCACCCGGAAGGCCCGGTCGGCCGCGGGGACGCCGCAGTAGACGGCCGTCTGCAGCAGTACCTCCTTGATCTCGTCCGGCGTGAGGCCGGTGCGCAGGGCGGCCCGCACGTGCGGGCCGAGCTCCTCCCCGTGCCCGCCCGCGACCAGGGCGGTCAGGGCGACGCAGGCGCGGGTGCGCCGGTCCAGACCGGGCCGGGACCAGATCTCGCCCCAGACGTAGCGGGTGAGCAGCTCCTGGAAGTCCGCCGAGAAGTCGTCGGCCTGCTCCAGCGTCCCGTCCACGTGCGCGTCTCCCAGCACCTCGCGCCGCACCTTCAGCCCCGTGTCGTACGGGTCGGTCCCTCCGGCCGGCTGCGGCTCCGCGGGAGGCGGGGGGATCTCGGCGACCGGCGCGACCGGCGCGGTCTGCTGCGGCGCCGCCACCGGCCGGGCGGCGGGCGGCGCGGCGAGCGCGACCTGGCCGGTGGCGGAGTCGTACGCGGGCTGCCAGGCGGTGGAGAAGTGCCGCACCAGCAGGTCGGTGACCGCGGCGGGCTGCTCCACCGGCACCAGGTGGGAGGCGCCGGGTACGACGGCGAGCCGGGCGTCGGGGATGCCGGCGACCAGGGTGCGCGCCTCCGCGGGCCCGGTGACCCGGTCGTCGGAACCGACCAGGACGAGGGTGGGCACGCCGACCCGGCCGAGTTCGGCCCGCACGTCGAACGAGGCCAGCGCCTCGCAGGCGGCGATGTAGCAGCCGGGGTCGGTGGTGCGCACCATCTGCACGGCCCAGTCGGTGATGGCCGGCTGGGCGGCGGCGAAGCCCGCGGTGAACCAGCGGTCGGGTGCCGTACGGGCGATGGGGTCCAGGCCGTTGGTGCGCACGACCACCCCGCGCTGGCGGAACTCGTCGGCCGTACCGAACCGGGGCGAGGCCGCGATCAGCGCGAGCGAGGCCAGCCGCTCCGGGTGCCGCAGCGCCAGTTCCACACCGACCGCGCCGCCCAGCGCACAGCCCGCGTACCCGAAGCGCTGCACACCGAGCCCGTCGAGCGTGGCCAGCAGCCGCGCCGCCAGCTCCGCGACCGAGCCGGCCGGATGGGCCGGCGCCCCGCCGTGACCGGGCAGGTCGAACCGCAGGACACGCCACTGCCGCGCCAGTTCGGGGACTTGACGGTCCCACATGTGCCAGGTGGTACCGAGTGAGGGACCCAGGATCAGGACGGGGGCCTCTTCCGGCCCGTCGAAGCGGTATTGCAGGGTGTTCGGTGGTGTCTCACTCACGCCCCAGACCCTCTCATGTCTCACGGGGTCTCACATGGCCGGGGGAAGCCGGCGGCTCTCGTCCCTCCCGACGCAACACGCCCGGCACCGCCGCCCCCAGGGGTCGGACGCATGCCCTCCGGCGTGCACACGCGGCCAAGCGAACAGGACCCTCCGGGCCACCAGCCTTTGCCTCGCAGAGCTTCCTCCTTGGTCACGGCGGGCCATCCTGCGTAGGCGGGGACCGCACGCTGGAGGACGAGGACGGTCACGCCCGCACCGGACCACCTCCGTGCGGGCGGGGACCACTTGCCGACCGGTGTGACGCTCGACGTCGCCGGGGGACCACCCCCGGACCAGAATGCCCTGGCCTGGCGTTATGCGCTCGTCTTGGGCTGGCCTGGGCGTCCGCGGTTACGCGTGCCAGCTGTGCGGCGCGCGGAAGCCGTTTTCGCGCTCCAGGCGGCGCCAGGGCGCCTTGCCGCGGTGGGGGCGGGTGGGGGCGGCCGGGCGGGCGGCCGCGCGGGCCAGGAGGACGGCCGTCAGGGCGGCGACCTCCTCGGGCTCGGCGTGGCCCTTCTCGACGCGGATGTCCAGGGTGCTGGGGCTCATGGCAGTCGGTCTCCGTCACAGAGGGGTCCGCGGGGTGGCCGCGGCGGGTCCGCCGGGTTACTGCGGGGGGTTGCCGTGCTTGCGGGAGGGCAGGTCGGCGTGCTTGGTCTGGAGCATGGCGAGGGAGCGGACGAGCACCTCGCGGGTCTCGGCGGGGTCGATCACGTCGTCGACCAGGCCGCGCTCGGCCGCGTAGTAGGGGTGCATCAGCTCGGCCTTGTACTCCTTGACCATCTTCTGCCGCATCGCCTCGGGGTCCTCGGCCTCGGCGATCTGCCGGCGGAAGATGACGTTGGCCGCGCCCTCGGCGCCCATCACCGCGATCTCGTTGGTGGGCCAGGCGTAGGTGAGGTCGGCGCCGATGGACTGGGAGTCCATGACGATGTAGGCGCCGCCGTAGGCCTTGCGCAGGATCAGCGAGATGCGCGGCACGGTGGCGTTGCAGTACGCGTACAGCAGCTTGGCGCCGTGCCGGATGATGCCGCCGTGCTCCTGGTCGACGCCGGGCAGGAAGCCGGGCACGTCCAGGAAGGTCACGATCGGGATGTTGAAGGCGTCGCACATCTGCACGAAGCGGGCGGCCTTCTCGCTCGCCTCGATGTCCAGCACGCCGGCCAGCACCTGCGGCTGGTTGGCGACGATGCCGACCACCTGGCCGTCCAGGCGGGCCAGCGCGCAGATGATGTTGCGGGCCCAGCGCTCGTGCACCTCGAGGTACTCGCCGTCGTCGACGATCTCCTCGATGACCTTGGCCATGTCGTAGGGGCGGTTGCCGTCCGCCGGCACCAGGTCCAGCAGTCCCTCGCAGCGGCGGTCGGCCGGGTCGGCGCAGTGCACCCGCGGCGGGGTCTCGCGGTTGTTCTGCGGCAGCAGCGACAGCAGGTAGCGCACCTCGGCGAGGCAGGTCTCCTCGTCGTCGTAGGCGAAGTGGCACACCCCACTGGTCTCGGCGTGCACGTCGGCG
>NZ_BMWH01000035.1 GCF_014651135.1 Streptomyces echinoruber | reverse complement strand
GCGTTCGATGCGCCGCAGGTCCGCGGCGGCCGTGTCCACCACCACCCCCCGATCCGACTCCAGCTCGGCGATCCGGCGCTCCAGCTCGTCGGAGGGCGACAGCAGGGCCCGCACCATCGCCCGGTCGGCGTTGGCCAGCCCGCGGGCGAGGAACGGCAGCACCGGCCACAGCACGAACAGCGAGACCAGGACGACGGTGTGGGTGAGGATGCCCCACGGCAGGCGGATGGCGTCGTACAGCACCGTGCGCCAGGCCACCGGGTCCTTCAGTATCAGCCAGAGCTGGGCGAACAGCCCGCCGTCGCGGCGCTGCCGGCGCAGCGGCAGCGGGGTCGGCTCGTCCACCCGCACCCCGAGCAGCGCCCGGGCCCGGGCCCGCTCCATGCGGCCCATCAGCCGCGCCCCCAGCAGCCCCAGCGCCAGCAGCGGGAACCCCACGACGGTGAGGGTCAGCGTGGCACCGGTGAACAGCACCGTGAACACGTAGACGAAGCCGACCAGGGACACCGGCAGGTTCAGCAGGAGGTGGGCGATCTCCTTCCAGGTGTGCGCGTCGTAGGCGAGACGGGGCGGCGGCAGGCGGTCCTCGGTGCCGGGCGTGCCGGGCGTGCCGGGCGTGCCGGGCGTACCGGATGTGCCGGGTGTACCGAGCGTGCCGGGCGGGCCGGATGTGGCGGGCGTACCGGACGTGGTGGGCGCGCCCGTTCTGCCGGTGCGCGGATCGGCGGCCCGGCCGGCGGGCGACGGGCCGGAGGGGATGCGTGCGGTCATGCCGGCCAGCGTGCCGTGCCGCGCGGCCGGGCGCCATGAGGTCGGCCGCCGGGGCCTGCGGGGGAAAACCCCACCGACCCCACCCCGGGCGTTCCCTTCCGCATCTCACCCCGCCTCCCCTTCCGTGTCTCATCCCTCGTCTCATTCCTCGTCTCATCCCGCGTCTCAGGTGGTCTCACGGGGGCTCACGGGGGCCATGGAGGTCTCATGCGGTCTCACAGGCCGGGACGCGGTGCGGAGGGCTTGCTTACCGTCTCTTTAGCAGGGCCTAGACTCGCGTGCGTACAGATCGTCGAACAGTGGCCCGCACGTCTTCGCAGAAGTCGCGGCGGCCACTGCGGCCACCGGGCCCGGACCCGGTCGTGATCGGTAGGGAGCGAGGGACGGACGTGCGGGAACCGACCGTCGTGGTCGCGGCGGACTACTTCCAGGGCTACTTCCAGTCCTATGCGGTCGTCGGACTGCTCGCCGCGGTGGGCGTGCTCTTCGTCGCCGTGGCCTTCGCCGCCGGCCGACTGCTGCGACCCGTCGTGCCCACGCCCGAGAAACTCCTGACCTACGAGTGCGGCGTCGACCCCGTCGGCGAGGGCTGGGCGCACACCCAGGTCCGCTACTACGTCTACGCCTTCCTCTACGTGATCTTCGCCGTCGACTCGATCTTCCTCTTCCCGTGGGCGACGGTCTTCGCCGCGCCCGGCTACGGCGCCACGACGCTGGTGGAGATGTTCGTCTTCCTCGGCTTCCTGGCCGTGGGCCTGCTCTACGCGTACAAGAAGGGCGTCCTGGCATGGACGTGACCCCCTCTCCTTCCGAACCCGTGCGGCTGCCGGAGCCCCGGCGGCTGGGCGCGCTCGCCCGGCTGGCGCCCGAGCCGATGAAGGTGGTGCTCAACTGGGGCCGCCGCTACTCGCTGTGGGTCTTCAACTTCGGCCTGGCCTGCTGCGCCATCGAGTTCATCGCCGCGTCGATGTCCCGCCACGACTTCATCCGCCTCGGCGTGATCCCCTTCGCGCCCGGACCGCGCCAGGCCGACCTGATGGTGGTGTCCGGCACGGTGACCGACAAGATGGCCCCGGCCGTCAAGCGGCTGTACGAGCAGATGCCCGAGCCGAAGTACGTCATCTCCTTCGGCGCCTGCTCCAACTGCGGCGGCCCCTACTGGGACTCCTACTCCGTCACCAAGGGCGTCGACCAGATCATCCCGGTCGACGTCTACGTCCCCGGCTGCCCGCCCCGCCCGGAGGCGCTGCTGCAGGGCATCCTCAAGCTCCAGGAGAAGATCGCCCGCGAGTCGCTGGGCGAGCGGTACGGCACCGGTGCGGCCCGCCCGTCGGCGGCGGCGCTGCAGAGCGGCCTGGTCGCGCCGCCGAAGGCCACGGCACCGGAGACCACGGTGTCGGAGACCACGGCACCGAAGGCCACGGCGCCGCAGGACGCAGGGGAGGTCCGGTGACCGCCGTCGGCTGGCTGCCCGCCCCCGCCGAGGAACTGTTCGGCACGGACGCCACGGCCGAGGAGGCGTACGACGTCCTGACCGTCGACGTGCCGGCCTCCGCCTGGCGCGCGGCGCTCCAGGTCGCCCGCGACGAACTCGGCTGCACCTACTTCGACTGGCTCAGCGCGGTCGACGAACCCGGCACCGGCTTCCGCGTCGTCGCCCACGTCGTCGCCCTGGCCCCGGTCCGCCGGCTGCTGCTGCGCACCACGGTCCCGCACGAGACGCCGGTGCTCGCCAGCGCCGTCGACGTCTACGCCGGTGCCGCCTGGCACGAACGCGAGACCCACGAGATGTTCGGCGTCACCTTCGAGGGCCACCCCGCCCTGGAGCACCTCCTGCTGCCCGACGGCTTCGAGGGCCACCCACTGCGCAAGGACTTCGTCCTCGCCGCGCGGGTCGCCAAGGCGTGGCCGGGGGCCAAGGAGCCCGGCGAATCCGACCACGGCGGCCCCAAACGCCGCCAGATGCTGCCGCCCGGCGTGCCCGACCCCAACGAGTGGGGGCCGCTGAAGGGCCAGCTCCCGCCGGCCCCGGCCCGTCCGGCCCGGGGAGCGGGGCGGGCCGCCGCAGCCGGCGCCGCCGGCCGGGGAGCCGGTGAACGGCCGGTACGGCGTGCCCGTACGGCGGCGCAGGGGTCGGCGAGCCAGGCCGCTCCCGGGACGGGGGGCGAGGCGGCCGCGGATGCCGCGGCGCCGGAAACCGGGGCCACCGGGCCCGCCGGCACCGGCCGGCCGCGCCGCATGCGCAGCGCGAGCGAGGGATCCGCGTCGCAGCGGACGGCGGACCCGGACGCCCGGCGCGCCGACGACACCGGGGCGCAGCCGGCGGACGGTACCGCGACCGGGGCTCCCGCTCCGGCCCGCAGGCCCCCCGCCGCCCCGCGCAGCTCCGACGCGCCCTGGCACCACGCCCGCCCGGCGTTCGACGAAGCCGAGCCGCGGCCCGAGGCCGACGCGGCACCGGAAGGCACGCGGACGCCCGCGACCGGGCCCGGCACACCGGACGACAGCGACACCCCCGGCAAGCAGCCCGGCCCCGCCCCGGCCGCCCCGGCCGACGACGGCCACGACAGCCCTGACAGCTCTGACAAACCCAACAGCCCCAACAGCCCCAATAGCCTCAACAACCCCGACGACCCCGCAGGAGGCCCGCAGTGAACGACGCGCTCGACGTCGCCCTGCGGCTCCTGGCCGTCTTCGTCGCCTTCCTCCTCCTGCCGCTGCTCGTCGGCCAGACCGAGCACAAGGTGATGGCGCACATGCAGGGCCGCCTGGGCCCGATGTACGCCGGCGGCTTCCACGGCTGGGCCCAGCTCGTCGCGGACGGCGTGAAGTTCGCGCAGAAGGAGGACGTCGTTCCGGCGGGCGCGGACCGCCGGGTCTTCCAGCTCGCGCCGGCCGTGGCGCTGCTGCCGTACCTGCTGGTCCTGCTCGCCGTCCCGATCGGTCCCGGTGACGGAGCCGTCGGCCAGGTCCTGGACGCGGGCGTGTTCTTCGTGCTCGCGGTGATGGGCGTCGGCGTGCTCGGCTCGCTCATGGCCGGGTGGGCCTCCGCCAACAAGTTCTCCCTCCTCGGCGGCCTGCGCACCGCCGCCCAGCTCCTCGCCTACGAGCTGCCCATGCTGCTCGCCGCCGCCTCGGTGGCGATGGCGGCCGGCACGGTCTCCCTCCCCGGCATCCTCGACTCCTTCCACTGGTGGTGGGTGCCCTGGCAGATCACCGGCGCGTTCGTCTTCTTCGTCGCCGGCCTCGCGGAGCTGCAGCGGCCGCCGTTCGACATGCCGGTCGCCGACTCGGAGATCATCTTCGGCGCGTACACCGAGTACACCGGCCTGCGCTTCGCCCTGTTCCTCCTCGCCGAGTACGCCGGGATCGTCGTCCTGTGCGGCCTGACCACCGTCCTCTTCCTGGGCGGCTGGCACGGCCCGTGGGGCGCGGACGGCCTGGGCTGGCTGTGGACCCTGCTGAAGACCGCGGTCCTCGCCTTCGTCGTCATCTGGCTGCGCGTCACCTACCCCCGCCTGCGCGAGGACCAGCTGCAGAAACTGTCCTGGACGCTCCTCGTGCCCCTCTCCCTCGCCCAGATCGCCCTCACCGGCGTCGTCAAGGTGGTGATCCAGTAGCCGTGTCCCGCCCGTCGCCCGACCACCGCCCCCCGACGACGCCCTCCGGGCGGCCCCGCCGGCCGATCCCCGGAAGCGGCCTCGCCAAGGGCCTGGCCGTCACCCTGCGCACGATGACGAGGAAGACCGTCACCGAGCAGTACCCGGACGTCCAGCCCGAACTCCCGCCCCGCACCCGCGGCGTGATCGGCCTGTTCGAGGAGAACTGCACGGTCTGCATGCTGTGCGCCCGCGAGTGCCCGGACTGGTGCATCTACATCGACTCCCACAAGGAGACGATCCCGGCGGCGACCCCCGGCGGCCGCGAACGCAGCCGCAACGTCCTGGACCGCTTCGCGATCGACTTCTCCCTGTGCATGTACTGCGGCATCTGCATCGAGGTGTGTCCTTTCGACGCGCTGTTCTGGTCCCCGGAGTTCGAGTACGCCGAGACCGACATCCGCGACCTCACCCACGAGCGCGACAAGCTCCGCGAGTGGATGTGGACCGTCCCGGCCCCGCCCGCCCTCGACCCCGGCGCGGAGGAGCCGAAGGAGGTCGCCGCCGCCCGCAAGGCCGCCGAGAAGCTCGCCGCCCAGCAGCCGCCCACGCCCGCCGAGCCGCCTGTGGCCGCCGAGCCGCCCACGGCCGCCCCGGCCACCGCTCCTCGGTCGGCCACCGCCCCCCGGTCCGTGTCGCCCACCGTGGCCCACGCCGAGGAGCAGGCCCGTGCCGCCGAGGGCCCCACCCGCCCGGCGGGGGACTCTCCCCAGCAGAGCGAGCAGCCCCGACCGCGGCCCGGGGACGGCACCCCCGAGGACGGCACCCCCCGGGACAACCGGGCACCCCGGGGCAACCGGACCCCCCGGAACGGCGCACCCCGGGACGGCGCACCCCAGGACGGCGTCCCCCGGAACGGTCAGGAGGGACAGGCATGACCCCCGCCCTCACCACGGCCGCGGCCACCGCCGCCGCGACCCCCACGGCCGCCGACGGCCACGGCTTCCTCTCCCCGAGCGGCGTCGAGATCGCCTTTCTCCTCGTCGGCCTGGTCACCCTCGGCGCCGCGCTGGTCACCGTCACCACCCGGCAGCTGGTGCACGCGGCCCTGTGGCTGGTGGTGGCCCTGGGCGGCCTCGCCGTGGAGTACCTGCTGCTCACGGCCGAGTTCATCGCCTGGGTGCAGGTGCTGATCTACGTCGGTTCCGTCGTCGTCCTCCTCCTGTTCGGCCTGATGCTCACCAAGGCCCCCATCGGCCGCTCCCCGGACGCCGACTCCGGCAACCGCTGGGCCGCCCTCACGGTGGCCGTCGCCGCCGCGGCCGCCCTGGTCTGGGTCGTCGTCGACGCCTTCCGCACCACCTGGATCGACCTGGACGGCGCCGCCGCCGGCAGCACCCGCGTCACCGGCGCGAGCCTGTTCCGGAACTGGGTGCTGCCCTTCGAGGCCCTCTCCGTCCTCCTCCTCGCCGCCCTGGTCGGCGCGATCGTCCTGTCCCGCAAGGCGAAGGCGACGACGACGGCACCGGCCGCCGCCGCGGCGACCCCGGAGACCCCGGCGACCTCACCGTCCCCGGCGGCCCCGGCCGCCGACGGCACCCCCGGAGCGAAGGAAGGCGCCCGCTGATGCACCTCGCCTATCCCGCCGTCCTCTCCGCTCTCCTGTTCTGCACCGGCCTGTACGGCGTCCTGGCCCGCCGCAACGCGATCCTGGTGCTGATGTCGGTCGAGCTGATGCTCAACGCCGTCAACCTCAACCTCGTCGCGTTCGACGTCTGGCTGTCCAAGGCCGCCCGGGAGACCCTGCACTCCGGCCAGGCCCTGACCCTGTTCACCATCACCATCGCCGCCGCCGAGATCGGCATCGGCCTGGCGATCGTCCTCGCCGTGTACCGCAACCGCGGCACCTCGGACATCGACAAGCTCCGCGACACCGCCGAGGGCCGCGCCCCCGACGGCCCCGACGGCCCCGACAGCACCGACCGCACCGCCCTCACGGCCGAAGAGACCGAGAAGGCTGAGGCCACCGCGTGACCACGACCACCCTCGCCGTCCTCGTCCCCCTCCTGCCGTTCCTCGGCGCCGCCGCGGGACTGCTGCTGGGCCGCACCGCGCCCGGCTTCGTCCGCCCGGTCGCCGTCCTGCCGACGCTCGCCTCACTGGTGCTGGCCGTGCTGGTGGCCGCGCGCCAGGGCGGCGGTGCGGCCGTCGACGCCGCCACCGAACTCACGCCCACCGGCTCGGTCCCCGTCGAGCTCGCCCTGCACATCGACGGCTTCGCCGCGCTCGTCGCCGTCCTGGTCGGCACCGTCGCCACCTGCGTGCAGATCTACTCCACGGGCTACCTGCGCGAGGACCCGCGCTACCCCTCCTACGCCGCGCTCGTCTCCCTGTTCACCTCCGCGATGCTGCTCGTCGTCTACTCCGGCGACCTGATGGTGCTGCTGGTCGGCTGGGAAGTGATGGGCATCTGCTCCTACTTCCTCGTCGGCCACTACTGGGAGACCCCCGAGGCCCGCGCCGCCTCGCTCAAGGCGTTCCTCGTCACCAAGCTCGGCGACGTGCCGTTCCTCATCGGCCTGTTCGCGCTGGCCGCCGACGCGGGCTCCTTCCGCATCACCCGCGTCCTGGCCGCCGTCGCGCACGGCGGGCTCGCCCACCCCACCCTCATCGCCCTGCTGCTGCTCGCGGGCGTGGCGGGCAAGTCGGCGCAGTTCCCGCTGCACACCTGGCTCCCGGACGCGATGGCGGGCCCGACGCCCGTCTCCGCGCTGATCCACGCGGCGACGATGGTCGCCGCCGGCGTCTACTTCACCGCCCGTCTCCTCCCGCTGTTCGAGGCCTCCAGGGCCGCGATGGTCGTCCTCGCCGTCATGGCCGCCGTCACGATGGCCGGCTCGGCGCTGGCCGCCCTCGCCCAGGACGACATCAAACGCGTCCTGGCCTACTCGACGATCGGCCAGCTCGGCTACATGAGCGGCGCCCTCGCCGTCGGCGACCGCTCCGCCGCCGTCTTCCACCTCCTCACCCACGGCGCCTTCAAGGCGCTGCTGTTCCTCGCCGCCGGCGCGGTCATCCACGCCGCCGGCACCAACTCGCTGGCCGCCATGTCCCGCATGAGCGGCCTGCGCGACCGCGTCCCCGACGCCTACTGGACGATGACCGTGGCGCTGCTCGCGCTCGCCGCGATCCCGCCGTTCAGCGGCTTCTTCTCCAAGGAGACGGTCCTCGGCGCCGCCGAGCACGTCACCGCCGGCCACACCGGGCACGCCCCCGGCGCCGCGGGCTGGATCGTCCTCGTCGCCGGTCTGCTCACCGCCCTGCTCACCGCCGCGTACGCGACGCGGCTGTGGCTGCTGGCCTTCCGCGGCCGGGGCGTCGAGGCCCCCGACCACGGCCGCCAGCCGCTGAGCATGACCGTGGTGCTGTGGGTGCTGGCCGTGCCGTCCCTCGCCCTGGGCGGGTTCGCGTTCCGCCTGCTGCCCGACTGGTTCGACGGCACCTCCCTCGCCCCGGCCCTCACCACCTCCGTCCTCGGTACCGGCCTGGCCCTGGCCGGCGGGATCGTCACCTACGGCGCCTGGCGGCACACCACCGCGCTCGCCGCCCGCCCGCCGCTCGGCGCGGTCGCCGCCCACCCGCAGGCGGACGCCGCACAGGTCGAGGCCGAGGCCATCGCCAGTCACAGGCCGGCCTACGGCACGCTCGCCGCCGCACCCGACCCGGCCGACCCCGGACGGCTGCTGCTCGGCCCGCTGCACCGGCACGCGGCCCTCGGCTTCCACCTCGACGCCGTGTACACGGCCCTCTTCGTCCGCCCGGTCCGGGCCGGCGCGTCCCTCGTCCGGTTCCTCGACCGCGAGGTCGTCGACACCTACGTACGCGGCGCGGGCGCCGTGCCCCGCCTGCTCGGGGCCGCGGTGCGGCGCGCCCAGACCGGCAACGTGCAGACCTATGTGAGCGCGCTGCTCGCCGGCACCGTCGTCCTGGCGGTCGCCGCCGTCCTCGTCGCCACAGGAGCGTGAGCAGGCGTGATCGATATCAGCGAGTCCGTGATGCAGTTCCTTCTGGCATTCGTCGTCGTCGGCCCGCTCCTGGGCGCGCTCGCCGCCCTCCTGCCCGCCCCGCCCGGGCTGAAGGGGAAGTCCCCGGAGCAGGCCGTGCTGCGGCACGGCGTCACCGTCACCGGCGCGGTCCTCATCGCCGCGATCGCCCTGGCGCTCGGCTTCGACCACGACCACCCGTCGAGGATGCAGGCCACCACCGACATCAGCTGGATCCCCGCACTCGACGTGCGCATCCACCTCGGCATCGACGGCATCTCCCTCCCCCTCGTGGTCCTCACCGCGCTGCTGACCTTCCTCAGCGCGCTCTACGCGTACTTCCACATGCCGGCCGGCCCCGGCCCGAAGGCCTTCGTCGCCCTGCTGCTCGTCCTGGAGTCCGGCACCCTGGCGACCTTCGCCGTCCTCGACCTGCTGCTGTTCTTCCTCGCGTTCGAGACGGTGCTCGTCCCGATGTACTTCCTCATCGCCCGCTGGGGCGGCGCGGGCCGCCAGGCCGCCGCCTGGCGGTTCATCCTCTACACGCTGCTCGGCTCGGTCGTCATGCTGCTCGGCCTGCTCCTGATCGGTCTCAGGGCGGGCACCTTCGACATGGTGGCACTCGCCACTGACAACGGCCGGTCGCTCACCGCGTCCGTGCAGGTCGTCGCCGTACTGGCGATCGGGATCGGACTCGCGGTCAAGACACCGATGTGGCCGCTGCACAGCTGGCTGCCCGACGCCCACACCGCCGCGCCCACCGTCGGCTCGGTCCTGCTGGCCGGCGTCCTGCTGAAGATGGGCACGTACGGATTCGTCCGGATCCTGCTGCCGATCACGCCCCACGGCTTCCACACCTTCGCGCCCTACCTCGCGGCCTTCGCCGTCGTCGGGATCGTCTACGGCTCCCTGGCCTGCCTGTCCCTGGCCCGGGCGGGCGCCAGGGGCGACCTCAAGCGGCTCGTCGCCTACTCCTCCGTCGGCCACATGGGCTTCGTTCTCCTCGGCATCGCCACGGCCACCCCCACCGGCGTCAACGGCGCCCTGTTCGCCAACATCGCCCACGGCCTCATCACCGGCCTGCTGTTCTTCCTCGTCGGCGCGCTGAAGGACCGCACCGGCACCACCGACCTCGACACCCTCGCCGAGGAGACCGGCGCCGCCCTGTACGGCCGCGCCCCGCGCCTGGGCGGCCTGCTCGCCTTCGGCGCCGTCGCCTCGCTCGGCCTGCCCGGCCTGGGCGGGTTCTGGGGCGAGATGCTGTCGATGTTCGGCGCGTTCCGGCCCGCCGCCGGCCTCAGCCGCCCCGCCTTCCTCACCTTCCTGTCGATCGCCGCGTTCGGCACCCTGCTCACGGCCGCCTACCTGCTCGTCGTGGTCCGCCGCGTCTGCATGGGCGCCGTACCGCAGGACGCCCCGGCGCTGCCCGACGTGCGCCCCTACGAGTTCGCGGCCTGGACCCCGCTCGTCGCCCTCACCGTCGTCGCCGGGCTGTGGCCCAAAGTCCTGCTCGGCCTGACCGACCCGGCCGTGCAGCAGCTCCTCGCAGGAGGCACCCGATGAGCTCTCTGGCCCACCCGCCGGCCGCCCCCGCGGTCCACTCCGTCGACCTGGCCGTCTCGGCGGTCCAGTCCGTCGACTGGCTCGCGATCGCGCCGCCCACCCTCACCGCGGCCGTCGCGCTCACCGTCCTCGTCGCCGACCTGTTCGTGCCCGACGCGCGCAAGACCCTCCTCGGGTGGCTGTCGGTCGCCGGGCTCGCCGCCTCCGCGCTGCTGCTCCTGCCCCTCCTCGACGGCGACCGCAGCACCTTCTGCCTCACCGGCGACCCGCGCGTGTGCAGCTACACCGCCGACCGCTTCACCCTCGTCATCCAGCTCCTGGTCCTGGCCGGCGCCCTCCTCGCGGCCCTGCTGTCGGTGACCATGCTGCAGGACGCCCGCCGGACGCTCCCCGAAGGGGAGTACTGGTTCCTGCTGCTGTCCTCCGCGGCCGGCGCCGCGCTGCTGCCCGCCTCCCGGGACCTGGCGACCCTGATCGTCGCCCTGGAGGTCGCCTCCCTGCCCGCCTTCGCCCTCGTCGGCCTCCGCCAGGGCGACCGGAGGTCCTCCGAAGCGGCCCTGAAGTTCTTCCTGTCGTCGGTCACCGCCACCGCCGTCAGCCTCCTGGGCGTCAGCTTCGTCTACGCCACCACCGGCACCCTCCACCTCACCCAGGTCGCCGCCCGCATCCAGCACGTCGACGGACAGCTGCGCACCCTCGCCCAGACCGGCGTCGTCCTCACCCTCGTCGGCTTCGCCTTCAAGACGGCCGCCGTCCCCTTCCACTTCTGGGTCCCCGACACCTACGTCGGCGCGCCCCTGCCGATCGCCGCCTACCTGTCGGTCGTCGGCAAGGCCGTCGGCTTCTCCGGCCTCATCCTCGTCACCGTCGTCGCCTTCCCCTCGTACGCCGGCGCCTGGGGCCCCGCCCTCGCCGTCCTGGCCGCCCTCACCATGACCGTCGGCAACGTCGGCGCCCTGCGCCAGCAGGCCACCCGCGCCCACAGCGCGGTACGGCTGCTGGCCTGGTCGTCCGTCGGGCAGGCCGGCTACCTCCTGGTGCCGATCGCCGCCGCCGGATACGCCGAGCACCCCCAGAAGGCCATCGGCTCCACCGTCGCCTACGCCCTGATGTACGCCGCCGTGAACCTCGGCGCCTTCGCGGTGGCCGCGCTCGTGGGCCGCACCCGGGCCCGCAACCGCGTCGCCGACTACCGCGGCCTGTACGCCACGAACCCGCTCACCGCGCTCCTGCTGGCCTTCTTCCTGCTGTGCCTGGCCGGGCTCCCGCCCGGCGTCATCGGCCTGTTCGCCAAGGTCACCGTCTTCTCCGCGGCCGTCGACGCGGGCCTCGGCTGGCTCGCCGTCGTCATGGCCGTCAACGTCGTCGTCGCGCTGTACTACTACCTGCAGTGGACGGCCCTGCTCTTCCGCGCCCCCGAGGGCACACCGCCACGGCACCGCGTCCCGGCCCCGCTCACCACCGCGCTCGCCGCCACCGCGGTCGTCGGCATCGCCCTGTCCGGCGTCCCCCAGCTGGTCCTGCGGTTCGCCGGAGCCGGTCTGTTCTGAGGCCGGCACCGGTCTGTTCCGAGGCCGGCACCGGCCTGTTCCGAGCAGCGGTCCGTTCGAGACGGCGGCCGCCTGCCGGGGGGCGGTGGGGCCCCGCCCCCGGACGCCCACCGCCCACCCGGACGCCCCCTCCCGCCCCCGCGTGCCCCCACCCGCACAAGGGAACTAGTAACCCCTGCCCGGCGTTGACCAGGCAGGAGGGCCTCCCGGCCGACACCGCTGGCACCCCAGCGCCAGGAGGCCGGACCAGCAAGCAAGGGCCACAGGGTTCCCCTGCCGCACACTTGGAGGGCGTACCGTGCACCGCCGGCACAACGGGCTCAGGACCGCGGCACTCCTCGGAGTGCTGTCCGCGATCATCATCCTCATCGGCAGCTTCTTCGGCCGAGCAGGGCTGGTCGTGGCCGTCCTGGTGGCGCTCGGCACGAACGCGTACGCGTACTGGAACAGCGACAAGCTGGCCCTGCGCGCCATGCGGGCCCGCCCGGTCAGCGAGTTCGAGGCCCCCGGCCTCTACCGCATGGTCCGCGAGCTCTCCACCCAGGCCCGCCAGCCCATGCCCCGCCTGTACATCTCCCCGACCGAGGCGCCCAACGCCTTCGCCACCGGCCGCAACCCGCGCCACGCGGCCGTGTGCTGCACCGAGGGCATCCTGCGCCTCCTCGACGAGCGCGAGCTGCGCGGCGTCATCGGCCACGAACTCAGCCACGTCTACAACCGCGACATCCTCATCTCCTCGGTTGCCGGCGCCCTCGCCTCCGTGATCATGTTCCTGGTGAACTTCGCCTGGCTGATCCCGGTCGGCCGCTCGGACGACGACGACGGCCCCGGCCTGGTCGGCATGCTCCTGATCATGCTGCTCGGCCCGCTCGCCGCCACCCTCATCCAGCTCGCCGTCAGCCGCTCCCGGGAGTACGAGGCCGACGCCTCCGGTGCCCAGCTCACCGGCGACCCCCTGGCCCTCGCCAGCGCCCTGCGCAAGCTCGAGACCGGCACCCGGCAGCTGCCGCTGCCTCCCGAGCCCCGCCTGGAGACCACGAGCCACATGATGATCGCCAACCCGTTCCGCCCGGACCAGGTCTCCAAGCTCTTCTCCACCCACCCGCCCATGGCCGAGCGCATCGCCAGACTCGAGCAGATGGCAGGTCGTTACCGATGAAGACGATCCTCAACATCCTGTGGCTGGTGCTCAGCGGCATCTGGCTGTTCCTCGCCTACCTCGCCGCGGGCGTCCTGCTCTGCCTCACGATCATCGGCATCCCCTTCGGGATAGCCGCCTTCCGCATCGGCGTCTACGCCCTGTGGCCCTTCGGGTACACCACGGTCGAGCGCCGCGACGCGGGTGCCCCCTCCTGCATCGGCAACGTCCTGTGGCTCCTCCTCGCCGGCTGGTGGCTGGCGCTCGGGCACATCGTCACCGGCCTCGCCCTGTGTCTCACGCTCATCGGCATCCCGTTCGGCGTGGCCAACTTCAAGCTGATACCGGTGTCGCTGTTCCCGCTGGGACGGGAGATCGTCCCGACGGACCAGCCGTTCGCGACGCGGTGACGTCGTAGAACCGGGCCCGGACCGAGCCCCGAAACCCGAGCCACGAGCCTCAAGCCATGAGCCACGAGCCTCAAGCCATGAGCTGCGAGGCCAGTGGCCGGGTTTCAGCGCCCGGCGGCCCACCGCCGTGCGCCGTACGCCGCCACCCCCACCGCCAGCACCCCCGCGCCCGTGGCGACCGACGTCCACGGCAGGGCGAAGGCGAGCGCGGCACACCCGACGAGCCCCACCAGCGGCACCGCCCGGGCCCTCGGCGCGGCGTCCAGCGTCCAGGCGGAGGCGTTGGCGAGGGCGTAGTAGGCGAGCACCCCGAAGGAGGAGAAACCGATCGCGCCGCGGACGTCCACGGTGGCGGCCAGGACGGCCACGACGGCGCCCACGGCGAGCTCCGCGCGGTGCGGCACGTGGAACCGCGGATGCACGGCGGCCAGGGCCCCCGGCAGGTGCCGGTCCCGCGCCATGGCCAGCGTCGTACGCGACACGCCCAGGATCAGCGCGAGCAGCGAACCGAGGGCGGCCACCGCGGCCCCCGCCCGCACCACCGGCACCAGCCCCGGCACCCCGGCCGCCCGCACCGCGTCGGCCAGGGGAGCGTCCGCGCGGGCGAGCCCGTCCGCGCCCAGGACTCCCAGTGCGGCGACGGCCACGCACGCGTACACGGCGAGTGCGATGCCGAGCGCGAGCGGGATCGCACGCGGGATGGTGCGCGCCGGGTCGCGCACCTCCTCCCCGAGGGTGGCGATCCGGGCGTAACCGGCGAACGCGAAGAACAGCAGCCCGGCGGCCTGCAGCACCCCGCCCGCGCCCGCCGCATCCCCGCTCGCGAGCCGGCCGCCGTCGAAACCGCCGGAGCCCAGGCACCCGGCCACCACGGCGGCCAGCACCGCCAGGACCACCGCCACGACGGCGCGGGTCAGCCAGGCGGACTTCTGGACGCCGCCGTAGTTCACCGCGGTCAGCGCCACCACCGCGGCCACGGCCACCGCGTGCGCCTGCGCGGGCCAGACGTACGCCCCCACGGTGAGCGCCATCGCCGCGCACGAGGCCGTCTTGCCCACCACGAACGACCAGCCGGCGAGGTACCCCCAGAACGCCCCGAGCCGCTCCCGCCCGTACACGTACGTGCCGCCGGAGGCCGGATACCGGGCCGCCAGCCGTGCCGAGGACGAGGCGTTGCAGTAGGCCACCACGGCCGCGACCGCCAGCCCCGGCAGCAGCCCCGAGCCGGCCGCGCGCGCCGCGGGCGCCGGCGCGGCGAAGACGCCCGCCCCGATCATCGAGCCGAGCCCGACCACCACGGCGTCCCCGAGCCCGAGGGAACGCCGCAGTCCGGCCTCCGCTCCGGCTCCCGTGTCCGTCCGTGTCATGTCCGGCACCCTACTGACCGGCGCAACCGCCCGGTGCCCCCGCGTCGTCCTTGCCACCGACACGGCACGAACGCCCGCCGACCCGCTCCCGAGCCGGATCCACCCGTTCGCCGGGTGAAGACCGGTGAACGCCGGTGAATACCGGTGAAGGGCATAAAGATCGGCGAGGACCGACGGGGTCAGTGGAGCTGCTGGGACCGGTAGGACCAGTGGGACCGGTGAGGCCGGCGGGCACCGGTGAAGACCACCGCGCCGGGACGGCGCGGGCGCAGGCGGGAAGGGCAGGATCGGGGCATGAGCATCGTCAGCTGGATCATCCTGGGGCTGTTGGCCGGCGCCATCGCCAAGTTCCTGCTGCCGGGCCGCGACCCGGGCGGGTTCGTCGGCACCACCCTCATCGGCATCGCGGGCGCCTTCATCGGCGGCTGGATCTCCGCCCGCTGGCTGCACCACCCCGTCAGCAAGCACTTCTACGACGGCGCCACCTGGCTCGCCGCCATCGGCGGCTCCCTGGTCCTGCTGGTGGCCTACCGCCTGCTGTTCGGCAACTCGCGCGACTGACGCGCCCGGTACGGCCGACGTGCCCGGTACGGCCGACGTGCCCGGTACGGCCGAAGCGGCCGGCATGGCCGGTACGCCGGCACGGGCGAGGGCGGGCACCCGTACCCGCCCGCCCTCGCCCCGCGCACCGTCCGGCCGGTCACCGGTAGTTCGTGAACTGCATCGCGAAGTCGAAGTCCTTGCCCTTCAGCAGCGCGATGACGGCCTGCAGGTCGTCCCGGCTCTTGGAGCTGACCCGCAGCTCGTCGCCCTGCACCTGGGCCTTCACGCCCTTGGGGCCCTCATCCCGGATGATCTTCGCCACCTTCTTGGCGTTCTCCTGGGAGATGCCCTCCTTGATGGACGCGAAGATCTTGTACTCCTTGCCGGACAGCTGCGGCTCGCCCGCGTCCAGCGCCTTCAGCGAGATCCCGCGCTTGATCAGCTTGGACTGGAAGACGTCGAGGACGGCCTTCACCCGGTCCTCGGAGTTCGCCACCATGAGGATCTTGTCGCCCGACCACGAGATCGAGGCGCCGACGCCCTTGAAGTCGTAGCGCTGCGAGATCTCCTTGGCGGCCTGGTTGAGGGCGTTGTCGACCTCCTGCCGCTCGACCTTCGAGACGATGTCGAAACTGGAGTCGGCCATGTCCTGTGGCTCCTTGTATCGGGTGAGACCGGCGTACGTGGGCGGCCACCGAGCCCGCCACGGGTCCCGGGCCGCATCCGCACCAGCCTAGCCACCCCGCGTCCCTGTGCCCGTCGATCAACCGGGTGGCGAAGCACCCCTGTGCATCAGGTATTGTTTACGTCGTTGCCAGGGAGCACCGCCGAAAGGCGGTCCCACAGGCAGCGACCCCGGCGGTGTGTCGGCTATGCCTACCCAGGTTCGAATCCTGGCGCCGCCACACGCGACGAAGGGCCCGTGACCAGCGAAAACGCTGGACGCGGGCCCTTCGAACGCTGTAGGTGACGGTGGTGCCGCTATGCGTGGTTCATCCCACTCTGTCTCACCCTGACTCGCGTGCTGACCAGCGCTTGCGGGGCATCCGTGGGGCAGAGTGGATCATGACCAGCGGCTCAGTGCCTCATCGATCCGGGCGTTCGCCATGGCCGTGGCCCCGTCCAGGCACTTCGCGTAGACCTTCAGCAGGACGGCCACGGAGTGGCCGGCGCGGCGGGCGACTTCCACGGGATCGACCCCGGAGTTCAACCAGAGGGACACGCACGCGTGGCGAAGATCATAGGGGCGGGCGGCGAGGGGTGAGGCGTACTGCTGCGGCGTGAGCGCCTGCTTGCGGGCGCGGGCCCACACCTCGCCGTAGCCGCTCTCCTGCACGATGCCGCCCCGCAGCGTCCGGAAGAGCCGGCCGTCGGACGCGGTCCCGTACGTGTCGAGGTGCTCCCGGAGCATGGCCGTGAACTCGGGAGGGATGGGCACGTGCCGTATCTCCTTCTCCGGCCGCCACTTCAGACCGCGGGTGTCGTGCGGAGCGCCGGAATCCGTCCAGCCGCGCCCGACGCGCGGGCGTGAGCCGTCCAAGTGCAGCGTGCCCCACCCGGACAGGGGGAGATCACAGTTCTCGCGCCGCAGCCACACGGCTTCGGCCGGGCGCATGCCGGCGTGGTACAGGCACCCGAAGAACGCTTTCAGGTGCTGCCCCCGGGCCCCCTGTTCGGCGACGGCCTCCAGCAGGGCCCGCGCCTGCCGGGGGTTGACCACACAGCCGGGGTCCACTTCATCGACCGCCGGAGGGACGGCCCACTGCACCTGAGTCAGCGGGTTGTGGGGCAGGCGCCGTGCCTCTACGGCGAAGCCAAGCGCGTTGTGGAAGATCGCCCGCTTCCGCTTGAAGGTGGAAGGGGCCGCCTTGGCGCCGTCCAGACGGAGGGTGAAGGCGGTCAGCACCTTCCGGATCACCAAGGGATCGTCCAGAGCGCTCACGGGCAGGGTGTTTCGCTCCACCCACGCGAGGGTGCGGGCCACGGCGGCCGGCGGTTCCTCCGTCCAGCGGTTGCAGTTGAAGGCCCACCCGTAGAGCGCGTGGCGAAGCTCCATGGTGTCGGGCATGCCCCGGCGGGTGCTCACCAGGGCCGGTGTCGCCGTCGCCATGGCGTCGGCGAGGGTCGTACGAGTCTTGGCCGGGGAGGTCGGCCACTTCATCTCGATGTAGTCGCGAGCATGCCGGTACCAGGACACGTCGTTGCGCTCCCGGAGCTCCCGCAGGGGCAGGCCGGTCGCCTCGTCGAACGGCTCGCCGTTGTTCACCGCGGTGAGCAGCTCCGCGCGGCGGCCGTCGGCGAGGGTCTTGGTGCTGAACGTCTGCGAGTGCGGGGTGTTGCCGACCCTCCATCGCAACTCGGCTGAGGACTGCCCCCGGTCCTTGCGCTGCCGGACCGCCCAGATTCGAACATCGTACGTCTTGCCCACAAGCGTCCTTTCACGGGAGCGGGCCCGCCGGATCGGCGGGCCCGCGGTCAAGCGATGATCAGTAGGAGGGGCGTTCGAGGCTCTCCCACCACTCGTCCAGGTCCCGCCGGGAGATGCGGATCTGGCCGTTGGGGAGATAGGTGATCCGGGGCGCCTTGCCGCGGGCGCGCATGCGGTAGAAGGCCGCGCGGCTCATCCCGATCTCTTCCAGCACTTCGCAGAGCTTGAGCTTCTGAGCGTCTGCCACTGCCGAGACTCCTTCAAGGTGCGGGGGAGTTGAAGTGACATTGCTCTGAGTCGTGACTCATCGCGACTCAGAGCGGGTTGGCGGGGGGCTTGAGTCGCGATGAGTCACGACTCAGGCTGATGTGGACCGGACGGCTTGAGGGTGATCCCGTTGTAGGTGGCCACCTGCCGGCCGTAGGCGTCGCGGGGTCGGGTGCGGTGGAGCTGAGGCACGACGGAGAGCAGGTTGCGGCCGAACATCTGCTTCGTGCCGACGGCCTTCACGCCGTTGTCCTCGGCCCACTCGCGCCAGACGGCCCACAGCGTGTCCACGGGCACGCTGCACGTCGGGCCGGTCAGGCAGCGCTCCCGGATGAACGCCGACGTGGGGGAGGCGGTGTCCTGCATGGTGGTGACCGCCTCCCGGCTGCACACCGGTTCGGTGAGCCGCCCCTTGGTCTCCAGCCGGGCAAGTCCGTCCAGGGCCCAGTTGAGGATGCCGGGCATCTCGACAACGAGCCGGTCGAACAGGGTGGGGTCTTCCTTGCCCAGCCAGGACACGGTCATGTTGAGCACCACGAAGCGGCGGGCGATGACCCCGGAGGCGTCGCCGAAGTAGGGCAGCTCATTGGACAGAATCATCAGCCGCGTGGGCAGCTTGCCGGTCCACGGCTCGCGGTACTTGCGGTCGATGTCGATGGTGTCCTCACCGGAGATGGTCAGCAGCCGCTCAACCACCTGGCTGTTGTCGTTGCCCGACAGCCGGGCGTCGGAGATGACGGCGAGGGGTTTGCCGATCAGGGTGGACAGGCCGAAATTCGTGCCCAGTCCGGCGAGGGTCGGCCCGGCAAGGTTCTCCTTGCCGACCAGCGCCTTCAGCACTCGGGCGATGGTGCCCTTGCCCGAGCGGGACGGGCCGACCATCAGCAGGATCTTCTGCTGGTCCGTGCGGCCGGACAGGACGTAGCCGAACCATTCCTGGAGGGACTGGATGGCGTCGGGATCGTTGGGCCAGATCTGTCCCAGGAAGCGTTCCCAGGTCGGCGCGGTCGCCTCGGGGTCGTAGGCGAAGGGGACGGAGACCAGGTTGAAGAACTCCGGCCCGTGCGGCAGCAGCGCGCGGTCGCGGATGCGCAGCAGTCCGTTCTCGCACGCCACGATGGGGCTGCGGTCCTGCTCGCCCCCGCCGGCACCGTCGATCCACGCGGGGGCGTCTACCTCGGTGGGCAGCAGGGTGACGGCGCCCAGGGCGTCGAGAAGGTTGCTGATCTTCTGCTTCGTGGGGGCCCAGTCGCGCGGCTCGGGCTGCCCGTCCTTGCCCGGGGTACTGTAGACGGCGTACTCCAGCCGTTCGTACATGCGGGCGCGCATCTGGGCTTCGTCCAGCTCCCGCCAGCAGGTGCCGGTCCAGCGCATCCACGAGCCGCGCCAGCGCCGCACGGTCAGGCGCCCGCCTTCGGTCTGCCAGTCGGGCAGGAGCCGCCGGGCGACGGCGAGCGGGTTGGACGGTGCGGGCAGTTCCTCCGGCTCGGTCATGCGGCCGCCCTCCCTTCGGTGGGTACGGCGGGTGTTCCGGTGCAGAAGTGCTGATGGGCGGCGTACTCGGTGACCAGGGCGGCCACGGCGTCCTGACCGCGCGCGGTGTCGGTGTGTCCGCAGGCGCAGGCGTAGGCGGCGGTAGGGGTGTCGCCCGGCCGTGTGGACCAGCGGGCACCGTCCCAGTGATGGCGGTAGACCGGCGGGGCGTAGATCCGGATACCGGGTCGCTCCGGCGTCGGGTCCTCACCGGGACGGCACCGCTCGCGGAACCGGTGCGGGTCGGGGCGAAGGGCAGAAAGGACGCCCTTGCGGGCGGCGTCCTTCGGGTCGCCCACGGCCGTCTCGGGTGCGGCCGGCCGGGCGGCGCGGGGGCCGGTGGCCGGTGGGGGTTGGCCTTCCAGGCGGGGGCGGTGGGGGACGCTCATGCCGCCTCCCGGGGGCGGGCTTTGCGGAGGGAGCTGTCCAGGGCGCTGCGGATGGTGGCGCGGCACTCGGCCGCGGTCAGTCCGGTCGCCTCGCCGGCCGCTTGGAAGGCCTCCTCTGCCACGTGCCGGGGGAGGTCGCCCCACGCCACGAAGCGCCCCACCTTGAAGGCGCACCGGTTCAGCGTGACGTTGCGCTCCCCGTCCGGAGCGGCGGCGACCACGGCGCATTCGGCCTCCAGTGCGGCCAGGGCCGCGCGGCTGCCGTCCACCGCGGGCAGCCGCAGCGGCCCCGCAGACGGCGCGGGGGCCGGTTGCAGGATGCTCAGCAGCCATGCGGGCAGAGGAGCCGGGAGACGGCCACAGGACGCCTCGTACCGTCCGGCAGGCGTGATGCTGCCGGCGGCGACGACGTAGCCGCCCCACGCGCGGGTGTCGACCAACTCGGCGATGGTTCCCGCCGTGTTGCCCAGCCGTGCCCCGGGCGGGGCGGTGAAGTACAGGTGCGTGCCGCCGCTCGGGGTCCGGGTGCGGTAGGTGGCGGGGACGGCGTGCCCGGCGCGCTCGCAGAGCGCCTTGAAGGTCGCCGCGCCGTCAGGCGCGTCCGAACTGCCCTTGTGCTCGGGGGTGTCCAGGTCAACGACCAGCAGCCCCGACGGGCCGGTGGCGATGCCGACGTTGTACGGGGCGCGCGCCCAGGTGGCGCGGATGCGGTCGGGGTCGGTGGTGGCGCGCTGCTCCCACTTGCGGTGCCCGCCCGCGCACACGCCGGTGCGGGGGCAGGCGGCCTGCCCGTGCAGGGCGGGCCGCTTGGTGCCCGGCCGCAGCGGGAAGACGCGCCACCCGCGCTCCGCGGCGTCCAGTGCGGCGCGCAGCAGCGCGGATTGGGGGTCATGGGTCATGCTGGATGCCTCCAACGGGTCTGTTGCGGACTGGTTGGGCAGGGGCGGCCCCGCGATCTTTGGCGAGACGGTGGGGGCCGCCCCTGGCGTTGTTAGGCGATGTCCAGGGCGAGCTGGGTGGGGGCGGGGTCCGCGGCCGCAGGGGTGAGGGTGGCGAGCAGTGTGCGGTAGGCGTGGACGGCCTGGTGGATGACGACGCCGTTGCCGAGGATCTTGAGCTGGTCGGAGCGGGACAGGCCCAGGTCCGCGCCGGTCACCCAGCCGGGGTCGGCGCCCATCATCCACTCCACGAAGACGGGGGACAGGCGGCGGTTGCCCCTGGTGCCGGGTTCGGTCGGCTCCGGGGCGGGGCGGCCCAGCACGGCCTCCCAGCGGCGGATGGCGGGCCCGTAGTCGGTGCCGTTGGTGGCCACCCACCGGTCATCCAGGCGCACGGCCTGGCCGGGCAGGTAGTAGTGGCCGGCCTTGTCGCGCTGGTTGGGGCCGCCGTGCGGCCCGTCGGAGGCCTTCGGCGTGGGCAGCAGGTTGACCACGACCTCGTTGAGCGGGCGGGAGTTGGTGCCCAGCAGGTTGGAGGCGCCGGACTTCCAGTCGCGGGCGGCGGGGGTGGGCAGCAGGGTGACGGCGGTGCGCAGGTTCATGCCGCCCCGGCGCTTCGGTGAGGTGCCGGGGCCGCCGGTGCCGTCGGCGGCGGCCGGGGTGGGCAGCAGCCTCAGGTGTCCGTCGGGGGCAGCAAGAAGACCACTTCGTCCTCCAGCGTGGGCCCGTGCCCGCCCGCCCGCCGTTTGTCCGGGTGCTGGGGTCCGCCGTTGCGCCCGAGCTGGGAGGTGGGGGTCTTCAGCAGCGGGATGGGCGAGGGCGAACCAGCGGTCCCGGCGGTGGCAGGCGCCGACTTCGGGATCGGAAGCGCGTAGGCACATCCACCGCGCGTCATACCCGCACGCGGCCAGGTCGGCGGTGACGACGTCGAGTCCCCGGCTGCGGATGGCGGCGACATTTTCCAGGAAGACGAGGCGGGGTCGAAGGTGGCGAATGGCTTCTGCGACGGTTTTCCACAGTCCCGAGCGGTCACCGGCGATCCCTCCCCGAGGTCCGGCGTTGGAGATGTCCTGGCAGGGAAAGCCGGCGGTCAGCGCCGCCGGGCGCGGCAGCGCGGCGGCCAGCGCCGCCCAGTCCACCTTCGTGATGTCGCCCAGGTTGCGGGCGCCGGGCAGGCGGGCGGCCAGCAGCCGGGAGGCGGCCGGGTCCCTCTCGCCGACCAGGACCGTGGAAAGGCCGGTGACGGCCTCCACGGCCAGGTCCAGCGCACCGGACCCGGTGCACAGGCTGACGTTGCCGCCCTCCGGCCGGGCGGCGGGGTCATGGGTCATGCTGGATGCCTCCAACGGGTCTGTTGCGGACTGGTTGGGCAAGGGCGGCCCCGCGATCTTTGGCGAGACGGTGGGGGCCGCCCCTGGCGTGGCTAGAAGGGCGGTTCGTTGCGGTAGTCGTTGCGGCCACGCCACCACCGCGGGCGGGGCAGCGGCAGCAGGACCCAGCGGCGGTTCTCGTTCCAGCAGGGGCACGGCTCCCACGCCGTGCCGTCGTACTCGCCGGTGTCGGGGTGGCCGTAGTCGCGGGCCGTGCCGCCGTCGCCCGCGCACTGCGGGCAGGTGGGGCGGGGGGTGTCGGCCAGGACCAGGGCGTGGCGCGGCCAGGTCGTGCGGTAAAGGCGCAAGCGGGGCAGGGTCTTGCGGGTCATGCGGTGCGCTCCTGTTCTCAGCCGCGGAAGTGGCTGCGCTTGATGACGGCCTTGCGGATGTGGACCGTGGTCCCGGCCCCGCCGCCGTGGCGGTGGCCGAAGAGCTGGATGGCGATGAAGCCGCCGAAGACGACGGCGGCGAGGATGATGAGCTGCTGCACGAGTGCCGCGAGGGCGGTGAGGAACGAGGTGAGCAGCAGCAGGCCGCCGCAGGCCGCGGCGAACCCGACGCCCCCGAGGGCGACGTTCACGGCGGTGCGGGAGACGGCCGGCTTGGCGGCGGGCTCGGGGTGGGCGGTGGGCAGGGCGTAGCCGGTGACGACCCTGCCGTCGGGCAGGACGATGCTGGCCACGCTCGGCACGGCGGCCGGCTGTGCGGGCACCAGCGGTGCCGCCGCCGGGGCGGGCGGGATCGGGGTGGGGTGGTGGACGGCGGTGGGCCGTCCGGCGGGCGGGCGCGGGGTGTGGTCGGGCAGCATGCGGAATCCCTTCGCGGAGTGGTTCAGGGAGGCGGGGGCACCCCCTTCGGGGGCGCGTGGGAGGGGAGTTTCGGGGCTGTGGCCTGCGGGCCTCCCTGCCTCCCTGGTGGATCATTTGTGCAGCTCAAGGGGAGGGAGGCGGGCCAGGGAGGGGGTCAGGGAGTTCTCCCTGCCTCCCTGGCCCGCGCGAGGGGTGGCTCCCTGTCAGCCGGCGGTGGAAGCGGAATCCGTTCCGGCGCGGGTCTCCAGGGCGCGGGCGAGGCGGTCGCGGGCGACGACCATGCGGCCGTCGGACTTGTAGGGCTCGGCGCCGGTGCCCTCCAGCACCCGCTTGAGGTCCAGGAAGGACCACTTGCCGTAGGCGTCCGGGTTGAGGGCGGAGAGCCGCTTGAGGACGTCCTGGGTGAACACGCGCGGGGCGTCGCCGATGACGGTGGCGATGTCGGCCAGCGGATCGCGTTCCTCGTCGCCGCGGTCGATGGCGTGCAGGGTGGTCACGCCGTCGCGCAGTGCCTTGGCGCGTTCGGCGATCGCGGTGGCCTGGTCGTCGTCGATGTAGTGGGTGCGCACGGTGATGGACGCCTGGCCGGCCGGGATGGCGATGCCGTCGGAGGCGACCACGAGGGTGCCCTTGTCCAGGCCCTGGCGCAGCAGGTGCGGGGCGGCACCGCCGTCGACGGCCTTGTCGCCCAGCGCCATGCGGGCCTGGGCCTCGGTGCCCAGGGCGAGGGCGGCGCGGGTGTGGGCGCCCTCGCGCACCAGCTTGGGCAGGTTCTGGTCGGTGGGGTCCTGGGTGCCCTCCCACATCAGCACGTCCACCGCCCGGCCCTGGTTGTGGACCTTGCGCACCGCCATGAAGTACCGGGAGGTGGCCTTGGCGCCGCCGTAGGGCCGCTTGTCCTCATCCACCGCGGGGCACATGAACGCCACCTGGGCTTCGTCAACGATGCAGATCAGCGGGCGGAACACGGCCTTGGGGTCGGTGCGGCGAGCCTCCATGCGGCGGTTCATCTCCGCCACCACGTCTTCGACCATTTCGGTGGCCTCGATGACGTGTTCGTCGGTCGGGCCCTGGATGAGCACCGTAGCCAGGCCGTCGAACATGGCCCAGTCGCCCACGCCCTTCAGGTCGGCGATGCGGAAATCCACGGTCTTGTCCAGCGCCGCCCACAGGGCGAGCGCGCGCAGCGAGGCGGTCTTGCCCTGGTTGGACAGGCCCGTGATGAGCAGGTGGCGCTGATACAGGCTCAGCGCCGCGGCGTCGCCGCGCAGGTCCTGGCCCCACGGTGCCTTGCCGGTCTTGTAGTTGGCGGTCAGGGTCGCGTCGGTGACCAGCGGGGAGGGGCCGATCGGTTCGTCCAGGGCGCCGGAGTCGGCGATCCACAGCCGCACCGTGCGGGCGGCCTGGGGGATGGTGATGAACACCTCGTGTTCGTGGCGGGTGAGGTTCTCGGCGAGCTTGCGCCGCCGGTTTTGCACCTCCACTGTCGACACCCCCGACGGCAGGGTCACATCCACCTCGACGCCGCAGCCGGCGATCCGGATGGGCCCGAGCATGGAGGCGCCGGCATCGCCCATCTCCTTGATGGCGTTGCGCAGCGCCGGGATGCCCAGGTCCCGCAGCGCCTTGACCACGATGGACGGGGTGATGGGCTCCCCTTCGGCGGAGCGGGTGTTGGCGGGCAGGGCCCAGGCGGGTGCGGCCTGCTGCTTGCGGCCGACCGACCACAGGGCGAGCAGGGCGAGGAACGGGCCGATCGTGACCGCCGGGCCCCACACGATCTGCACGATGCGGATCAGCAGGGCGATGAAGTCGATCGTGGCGTCCAGCGGGGTGAGGACGTCGCCGACGTTGCCGGTGTTGATGGCCAGCACCACCCCGAGGGCGACCAGGGTGCCGATGCTCATCCCGGCGCCGACGGCGGCCCCCCGGGCCACCTCCACGGGGGAGTGCAGCAGGTCCATGCGGCGGTGGTGGCGGGCGGCGCGGAAGCGCTGCAGGCGCTCCTCCCACTCGGTGGCCGCCTCGTAGTTGCCGGCGGCCTCCGCGGCGCGCAGCATGCGCTCGTAGCGGGCGCCGGTACGGCCGTCCCAGGTGCGGCGGGCCACGATCCGGGCGCCGTTGAGGGTGTAGAGGCTGTGCCGGGCCACCGCCCGCGCGCTCGCCTGGGTGCGCTCGTGCATGACGGCGCGCTTCACCGCGCGGCCGGAGCGCACCCACAGCGGCACCGGGGGCGCCGGCGGGACCTCGGGCACCACGGTCAGCACCGTCGGCGTGCCGGCGGCGGGCGTGGGCGCGTCCTTGACGAGACGGACGATGTTCTCGGACATGCGGAGATCTCCTCAACTCCCCAAGACGAGGGGGCGGGAAAGAAAAGGCATGGGCAGGGCCGGGCGGCAGCGGAGCCGCCCGGCAGGCGTGCGGGTCAACCGGTGCGGGATGTGCTCACCACCAGCGAGATTCCTTCTTGGGCACCAGGTAGGGGCAGCCGTTGATCATGTGGTCCACGCACTGCGGGCAGTCCTCGCGCGGGCGGAGCTTGCGGTGAATGCTGCGGTCGTGGGCGTGCTGCCAGCACTGCGGGCACTCGCCCGGAGGCGTCTCCTGCCGGGCCATGCTCACCACCACCCTGACGACTTCTTGGCGGCCTTGGCGCGGGCGGCCTCGGTGAGCAGCCGCTGGCGCTCGCCGTGCAGGGCGGTCAGCTCCGCGGTCAGCCGCATCTCGGCGGCGTTGCCCGCGGCGTCCATCCGCTCCTCGGCACGGTCGGCGCTGCGGCCCCGGGTGATGCGGTAGGCGCCGCCGGCCAGGGCACGGGCCATCGCGCGGCGCTCGCGGCCGTTCAGCGGCCACCACTCGCCCCGGCGGACCGCTTCCAGCTTCTTCTCCGTCGCCCGGATCTCACGGTCCAGACGGCGCAGGTCGGGGTTGCCCATCACACACTCCTAGGACTGGTAGAAGGGGAATTGCACGGCACGCAGGTGCCGAGCGACGTGGGGATGACGTAGCGGGCGCCGGACGGATCGAAGTACTTGCCGAACGCGGTCGGCATCAGGCGTCCCGTGCCGCGCGGGCCTCGGCCCGGCTGAGCTGTTCCGGCCGGGTGCGGGGCGTGGTGGTGTCCCAGCAGAACGGCCGGAGGGCATCGGCCGCGGTGAAGACGCGCAGCGCGGCGCCGGCCGGGGCGTCGGGCAGGGGGTAGACCCTGCCGCCGTCCAGGGAGGCGAGCAGCCGCGCGGCGTGGTGCTCGCAGCCGGACACGCCGGCCCCTTTGGCGTCCAGGACCGTGACGGCGACCGGCCCCCCGCAGGCGGTGGGGTCATCCGGGTGGGCAGCAGAGCAGCGGGTCACGACTGCTCCTCCCGCCCGAGCGGGCCCCGGTCGGCGGCGGCCACGCGCTTCCACGCCGCCCGCAGCCGCACCTCGGAGGCGGAGTGGCCGGCCGCGCGGAAGCGGGCCGCCGTCTCCCGGTACGACAGCGCCGGGCTCTGGCTGTGCCGGATCTCGTCGACCAGCCCGTCCAGCGCCGCATCAGTGAGCGCGGGCCCTGCCGTCTCCAGCGCCGCCACCGCCTCGCTGGGCCCCCACACCGGCAGCTCCCAGCGGGGTGTGACGCCGGGTGTGACGCGGCTCGTCACGCAGGTCAGCGCCCTGCCGGTGTCCTCACCGGAGCGGGCCGTCTCCAGCGTCGCCCACGCCCGCGCGAGGGTCTTCGCGGTCCGGGCCTGGGTGCGGGCGACGCGGGCCCCGGCCTGCGTCACGGCCACCAGCCTCGTCTCCTCGGTGGCCGCCTCCGCGCGCAGCCGGGCCCGGGCCACCGCCGCCTCATCCCGCGCCTCCTGCCGGATGCCGCGGATGGCGTCCAGCGCCGCCGGGGTGAGCGCCGTCTGCTCCCACAGCCCGTGCACCAGCCACAAAGCCTTGGCCGCCACCGGCAGCCAGGCCACCGCCAGCCACGCGGCGACCGCGCCGCCGGCGGTGAGCGCATGCGCGACCAGCACGCCGGTGGCGATGAGGCCGAAGCACCAGCCGACCGCGGTCACCGCCCGGCGGTGGTCGCCCTGCGCCGCCAGGCGCCGCTCGTAGGCGAGGGTGGCCAGCCACCCGCCGTCGATGCCCAGCCCGACCACCAGGGCGACCGGCCACGGCACCGCCGCACCCAGCCACATCACCACCACCGCCAGGGCGAGCACCATCGACACCGCCGTCATCGCCACGGCGGGCAGCACCGTCTTGGCCCTCACGCCGCCTCCCTGCGGTGCGGGGTGTGGGTGCCGGGGCGCCCGGTGCGGCGGCCGGCCGTGGTGGTGCAGGTGGGGGCGGGGCCGCCGGCGATGCGCCAGCCGCCCCCGGCGCGCTTGGCCGCGTACATGGCCTCATCCGCCCGCCGCAGCGCCAGCGGCAGCGACGGCGCCGGCAGCTCCGCGGTCACGCACGCGCCGATCGAGGCGCCCACGGCCAGCGTCATCCCCCGGTAGGCGAACGGGGCGGTCACCTCGCCGTGCAGACCGCCCAGCAGCCACGGCAGCACCGCCGCATCCGGCAGCGGCACCACGGCGGCGAACTCATCCCCGCCCAGCCGGGCCGCCACGCCGCCGCGCCGGTCGCTGAGCGCGTCGCCCAGCCTCGCCGCCACGGTGCGGATCGCCTCATCCCCGGCCGCGTGCCCGAAGGTGTCGTTGAGCTGCTTGAACCCGTCCAGGTCCAGCAGCAGCACGGCGTGCGGGCCACGGGCCAGCGCCCGCGCCGCCCGGTGCTCGAACACCGCCCGCGTCGGCAGACCCGACAACGGGTCCCGCCGCGCCGCGGCCAGCCGGCGCCGCAGCACCACCCCGTGCCAGACCCACCCCGAGGCCAGCGGCACCGCCGCGGCAAGCGCGGTCACCACGTCGTTCATGCCGCACCGCCCGGCAGGCTCACGCCGGCCGTGCCGGTGGCCAGCGCCGCCCGCTCGGCCAGCACCCGGCGCAGCGCCCGGCGGATGCGCTGCCGGTCGATCTCGCTCGGGGTGCGGTCCAGGGTGATGATCTGCGCGTCCAGCAGGTCGACCTCCGCCAGGATCGCGGGCAGTTCCTGCTCGATTGCGTCCAGCTCCGCGCCCGTCGGCTCCATGAAGTCGGCGAACGCCGTAACAGCGTCCTGAACAGTCACGATGACGTCCATTGGGTCGTGTTCTCCCTTGCAGGTGGCAACGGCCCGAAAGCGGCTCCGGTGTGCCAGCACCGGAGCCGCGCGCCGTTGAAGTCGGCCGATCCGACTCCCCGCGCTTCCGCCCGTAAGACCCGCAGTGCGCGGGCCGGACGGGCGGAAGAGGCAGCCGGCCGCAGCGCCCTGCGCTGCGAGGCCGGGAAGGGACCGAAGGGGGTGTGCGGGCGCCGCCGGCCGGTCCCTCACGGCGGCGCCTGTCGATGTCGTCGATTCACCGGATCTCTCCTCACTCGAAGCGGACAAGGACTGCTGCAAGGGGGACCTGCGTCCCCACCCTCCGGCCGTTGCTCGCGGTCACCGGGCCACCTCGCCAGTCGGGCCGAAGCCCTGTCCCCTGGCCTTGTCGGGCGGTCTTGCAGCGTGTCCGCCCTGGAACGGCCGCAGCGCGGCCACTCCTTGCACACACCGCGAACCGAGGACGACCTCGATAACTGGTGCGCACCAGTAGAGTGCATCTGGTGCGCACCAGAGTCAAGGCTGGTTCACCGATTCAGGTGGCGACCACCCGCCGCGGTGCACTCCCAGGAGACCGTTCGAGACAGGGACGCCGGTAGCCAACACCCCTTAACGTTCGGCGTGTTAACCCCTGTTGACCTGCGGCAACGTCGTGCATCCTGGGTGGGTCAGCGATAGGAACGAACGCCGGGCGGTGGCCTGTGAGCGCAGGACTTCGGAACGCGCGTACGGCGCGAGGGTGGTCCCAGGAACGACTGGTTCGCGAGATCGAGCAATACGCCCGACGGAACCTGGTCGATGTGGCCTCGAAAGCCAGCCTGCGCGTGTACGTCTCCGAGTGGGAGAACGGCAGGCGGGTCATCTCGAACCACTACGCGGCCATTCTGCGGCGGCTCCTTGGAGTCACGGACGCAGAGTTGAGAGACGCCGGTCCCGCTCCCACCGCGCCGTCGGCAGACGGCTACGACGAACTGCTCAGCAGGATCGACTCCGCCAGCAGCGTCAGCGCGTCCATGGTGAAGGCGTTCAACGACCAGACCGAACTCCTGCGCACGATGGACCGCCAGATGGGCGCCGCGAGCCTTGTTGACCAGATGACCGGCCACCTCGCAGCGCTGGAAGAGGCGTTGAGCTTCGCCGTCCTGCCCTCCGCTCGCCGACCGGTCGCCCTCGCGCTGGCCGGCGCATCAACCCTCGCAGCGTGGCAGGCGATCGACTCAGGGGCGATCGAACGAGCGTGGCGGCACTACGAGCTTGCGAAGCGGGCAGCACGCGACGCTGAAGCACCGATGTACCTCGCGCACGCGATGGGTGAGCAGGCGTACGTCTTGTGCGAGGCAGGTCGGCCGGCGCTCGGTGTCGAGCTGGTGCGCGACGCTCAGCGCACTTTGGGACAGTCCGGCTCGCCCCGACTCCGGGCATGGCTCCACGCGGCAGAGGCAGAGTTGTGCGCCCATGCCGGCATGCCGGATGACTGCCGCCGCGCTCTCGACGCGGCCATGGGCGAGATCCCCCCAGGGCCCGAGGATCGAGACCCGGACATGGTGAGCATCTTCCTGAACGGTGCTCACCTCACCCGATGGCAGGGCAACGTGCTCGCTCTACTCGGAGACGAGGAAGCGGTCACTAGCCTCTATGACGCGTTGGAAGCGATGGACCCGACGTTCGTCCGGGCCCGGGCCGGTCTGCACGCCGACTTGGCGCACGCGCACCTGACCCGGACCGAATACGACGATGCTCGGACCCACCTGCAGCAGGCTCGCCTGCTGGCGAGCCGCACCGGTTCGGTGCGGCAGCGCCGTCGCGTCGATCGGCTCAGTGAACGGCTGTGACGTTCTGTTTGCCCTTGGTCGCCAGGATGTGAAGCAGCGCGACCAGGGTGCCGGAACCCAGTAGCTCACCGCGGGCCATGAGTCCGGGGATGTCGGCGAGGGGTACCCACTCGATGTGACCGGCTTCTTCCAGGTCGGTCGGCTCTCCCACCTTCTCCGCTCCGTGAGCTACGAAGATCTCGTGGGGAGAGTCGACCATGCCGACCATGGGCTGGTAGCTCACGACGTGCTCAAGATTCTTCGGACGCCACCCCGTCTCCTCGATGACTTCCCGCAGAGCGGTGTCCGCCGGCTCCTCTCCCTTATCGACGATGCCGCCGGGCAGCTCCCAGCCGAAGCGCTGTGGCACGAACCGGTAGCGCCACATCATGAGCACGCGGTCTTGATCGTCAACCACGGCTGTGACAGCGACGCGGTGAAGCTTGACCACATGGTGTTCGAACCTCTCCACACCGGGCGGTTCCACGTCCCACAGTTGTAGCTTGACCCAACGGTTGTCGTAGAGGTCACGCTCGCCGTGGATACGCCACGGCTTCAACCCTTCCGGCGGTTTTACGCTCACCTTGCCCGGGACCCGGTAGGAGCTCCGACCCCGGACTTCCAGGGCACCCTCCGACACGAGACGGGCGAGAACCTGCCGGAGCGCCGTCCGCCCGATGGCGAGCTCCTCGGCCAGTGTGCGTTCAGAGGGGATCTTTTCGCCGGGACCGCCGTACTCGCCATCGGCAAGCCGCTGTCGCAGCGTCTCGTAGACCTTGGTCGTCTTCGGTCCCATCCGCGGACCACTCTCCGTTCTGAGGTGGTGCGTACCAGCGTAGCAACAGTCGTTGCCGCAGAGTGGGATGGGCTGTTACTGCCCGCCTCGATACTTCCCGCTGAGTGCTTCGTGGGGCATCTGTGGGGCGCTGGGCATCCACTATTGGAACGGCCCAGGTCACAGGGGGATGGCTGCGCGGCCTGTAAATCTGTCGGCTATGCCTACCCAGGTTCGAATCCTGGCGCCGCCACGCGACGAAGAGGGGCCTTCCTCAGCGGAGACGTTGAGGAAGGCCCCTCTCGGTGTTGCGGTGTTGCGGTGTTGCGGTGGTGTGCGGCGGGGCGTTGTCGGTGGGGGCGGGCACACTGGTGCCATGTCCTCTCCGCGCAGGCGCTGTCCCGAGTGTCGTCGTGAGATCGCCGTCGTGGCGGGGAGGCTGGCGCGGCACGATCCGCCGGGGGCGCGAAGGAGCGGGCGGCTGGTGTCGTGTCCCGGATCGCGGCGGCCGGTGCAGACGGGGGCCGTGCAGCCGGGGCTGGACGGGTACGTCGTGCCGGAGTTCCCGGGGCAGTTGCGGCTGTTCTGATTCCGCGTACGGGCCCGTTCCAGGCGCCCGCGTACGGGGGCTTGTTCCAGGCCCGCGTACGGGGGCTTGTTCCAGGCCCGCGTACGGGCTCGCTCGTGAACTCGTGAAGCGGGTCTCAGGACGTCTCCCGGCCCTGGTGTCGTGCCGCCGCCCGTACGTCCATCCGTGCCACCCGCCCGTCCTCCGCGAAGCGGTACACGTGCTCCACCAGCCCCGCCCAGTGGTCGCCCGAGTCGTCCCGGTGGCCCTGCCGGACGGTCGCCACCACGGCTGCCCCGTCGGTGTCGGGGCGCAGGCCCTCCAGGCGGACGAGGGGGTGGCCGGTGGCGAACTGCCGGTCCCAGTACGCCCGTACCTCGTCGTGGCCGTGCAGGCGGGTGCCGTCCAGCACGTTCGGCCAGTCCACGTCGGGTGCCAGGCACCCGGAGAGGTGCGTGTCCCGCTCGTCGGTGGAGAAGACCTCGTACATGCGGCGCAGCAGCGACTCCTGCTCGGCCGGTACCCCCTGCGTCGCCATCGTCAGTTGCCCGCCACCGACTTGACCGCCACGGACACCGGTGTGGAGCCGCTGATCAGCTCCAGGGTGAGGCCCGCCGTGGCCGGGGTGTCGATCAGTTCGGCCAGGACGGCCGCCACGTCGTCGCGCGGGATCGGGCCGCGGCCGGTGTGGGCCTCGAGGCGGACCAGGCCGGTTCCGGGGTCGTCGGTGAGCCGGCCGGGGCGCAGGATCGTCCAGTCCAGGGCGTCCTGGGCGCGCACGTACGCGTCGGCCGCGCCCTTGGCCCGCAGGTAGGCGTCGAAGACCTCGTCGCCCTGGTGGTCGGGGTCCGCGCCCATCGACGACACGACCAGGAACCGGCGTACGCCCGCCCGTACCGCCGCGTCGGCGCACAGGACGGCGGCCGCGCGGTCCACCGTCTCCTTGCGGGCCGCGCCGCTGCCCGGGCCCGCGCCCGCCGCGAAGACCAGCGCGTCGGCGCCCCGCAGCCGCTCGGCGAGTTCCTCGACCGACGCCGACTCCAGGTCCAGGACGATCGGTTCGGTGCCCGCCGCCCGCAGGTCGTCGCTCTGCTCGGCGCGGCGGATGATGCCCGCCACCTCGTCCCCGCGCGCCGCGAGCAGCCGTTCCAGCCGCAGCGCGATCTGACCATGACCACCAGCGATGACAATGCGCATGATTCCGACCGTACGCCCGGATGGCTGTATCCGCCGCCCGAGTTCGGTCGTGTCCGGTCGTGGTGCGGTCGCTCCCGTGGACGGCGGTGAAAGCCCCGCGGTCGATCCTCCTGTAGACGGCTCCTGTAGACGGTGGCGAAGGCCCCCGGCGACCCTTCCCGGCCCCTACGGCGCCTGGCCCTACGGCGCCCGGCCCTACGGCGCCCCGGCCCTACGGCGCCCCGCCCCTACGGCGCCCCGCCCCGCCCCTGCCGAGGCAGCCCTGACGCCGCCGACGCCGCGGCGGCGCAGAACTCCCGGACCGCGCTCGTGCGCGTCACCACGCGCCCCCGGTGCACCACGATGCGGCTGTACGCCAGCGACAGGGCCCCCGCCAGCCCGTCCGCGCGCACCGCGAGCAGCTCGGCCGGGAAACCGGCCTCCACGCGCACCTCGGGCAGGCCGAGGACGGCGCGGGCCGACGAGCTCACGGCGTCGTAGGCGTCCTCGGGGCGCAGGCCGTGCCGGGAGGCGAGGAGGTAGGCCGCCTCCAGGGGGTCGCCGCGGCCCACGGGGTTGGACAGGTCGCGCAGGGCGCCGCTGCCGGCGGCGATGCGCACGCCGGCCGCCCGCAGCAGCCGCACCGGGGCCGTGGCGCGCCGCTCCGCGCCCGTGCAGCCGCCCTGGGGCAGGCAGACGACCGCCACGCCGGCCGCGGCGAGCTGGTCGGCGGTGCGCGCGGCCACCTCGGCGGGCACCCGGCCCAGGCCGCCGCACGGGCCGAGGGTGACGCCGGGGCGCAGTCCGCCCGCCATGGCGGCGATGCGGGCCAGGCGGGCCGGATCGGTGCCGTCGGTGTGCAGGTCCACCGGGCAGCCGTGCTCGGAGGCGACCTCCAGGACCGCCTCGACGTAACCGGCCGGATCGGGGTCCAGGTCGGGGCAGCCGCCCACCACACCGGCGCCCATCTTCACCGCGTCTCGCAGCATCGCCAGCCCGTCGGCCCCGGCTGCCCCGGTCAGTACGCGCGGCACGGCCACCGCCGTCAGCTCGGCCAGCCCGCGCAGCGCCCGGCCCGCCCGCAGGACGGCGGCCAGGGACTCCAGCCCCTGCACGTCGCCCACGCGCACGTGCGCCCGCAGCGCGGTCGCGCCGTGGCCGAGCTGCAGCAGCACCGCCTCGGTCGCCCGGCGCTGCACGTCCTCGGGGTCGTCGCAGGCCGGGCCGCCGCCGGCGGCGGCGGACAGGGCGGCGTCGCCGTGGGCGTGGGGCTCGGCCGGCGCCGGCAGCAGCAGGTAGCCGCCGAGGTCCACGCGCGTGCCGTCGTCCCGGCCGCTCACCGCGAGGCTGCCGGCCGTGCCGACCGCCTCGATGCGGCCGCCGCTCAGCCGTACGTCCACCACCCGCCCGTCGCTCAGGTGTGCCCCGCACAGCAGCAGGGGACCGGTGCCCGCGGGCGCAGGCGCGGGCGCGGGTGGGAACGGGTGGGACGGCGGCGGCTGACTGTCGGGCATCGCGCTCCAGGCACTCCGGACACTCGGGGGCACTCAACGGGCTCGGGCACTGCGTGCGGGCTGGGAGGGGTGCTGATCACACAGAGTGAGTCGAGCCTAGGGTCGCGCTCCGCGGCGGGTGGGGAGGAGCGCAATAGTCGTACCGGTGGGACGTCGACGGGGGCATCGGCCACCGGGGCGGCTCTACGGCTCTACGGTCCTACGGCCACAGGTCCGTGGCCACGGTCACGGTCATGTCCGCACACGCACGCACGCGCGCGTGCGACTCACGCACGCGCGCGTGTGACTGCCGTGGTGCCGCGGTCCTCCGGGGCGCGCGGGAGGCGCCGCCGACCGGTTCCGGGCGGTCGGCGCGGAACGGATTTGGGCGAACGGCGGCCGACCGTGTAATGTCTTCATCGCTCGCCCCAATAGCTCAGTCGGCAGAGCGTCTCCATGGTAAGGAGAAGGTCAACGGTTCGATTCCGTTTTGGGGCTCTGATGTGAGCGGTTCCGCCGCCGTGCGGAACCGGATCGCATCGCAGCGGTGTAGCTCAGTCGGTAGAGCAAGCGGCTCATAATCGCTGTGTCACCGGTTCAAGTCCGGTCACCGCTACTTTCAGTAGCCGATTGCCGGGTCGGTCCGTCGATCGGCTACTCTTCTTGTGCGTTAAACCAGTCCACCCGTTCGTCAAGGAGCACTCACGTGGCTGCCACCGACGTCCGCCCGAAGATCACGCTGGCCTGCGTGGAGTGCAAGGAGCGGAACTACATCACCAAGAAGAACCGCCGGAACAACCCGGACCGGCTCGAGCTGAAGAAGCACTGCCCGCGCTGCAACCGCCACACCGCGCACCGCGAGACCCGCTGACCCAGGCTCGTCCCCGGCGTACCCGGACCCTGACACGGGCCGCGTACGTCATACGGTCCACAGGAGTCCACAGGACAGTCGTACACGAGGCCGCCCCGCCGTCAGGGGGCGGCCTCGTGTCGTTCCACGTGTCGTTCCACCGGGCGTCGCCCGCTGTACGGTGATGCCGCGGATGCCGCGCGCTCGTGAGCGGGCCGCCCCGTCGGCTGCCGGCCCTCCCGGGACCGGAGGGCGGTCGTGCACCGGACCCGGAGCGGGCCCGGATCCCGAGGGGCGGTCGTGCACCGGACAACGACAGCAGACACCAGGAGGTGCCGAGCCATGGCGCTCGACCAGTCCTTCGTGGGGCGGACCTATCCGCCCACCGCCCCCTACGAGGTGGGCCGGGAGAAGATCCGCGAGTTCGCGGAGGCGGTGGGGGACCCCAACCCGGCGTACACCGACCCGGAGGCCGCGAAGGCGCTCGGCCACCCCGACGTGATCGCCCCGCCGACCTTCCCGTTCGTGATCACCTACCGGGCCGCGGCGGAGGTCGTCGGCGATCCGCAGCTCGGCCTGGACTTCAGCCGCGTGGTGCACGGCGACCAGAAGTTCGCCTACACCCGGCCGGTGCGCGCCGGGGACCGGCTCGCCGTCGCGCAGACCATCGAGTCGATCAAGTCGCTGGCCGGCAATGACGTCCTGGTGATCCGTGGCGAGGTGCACGACGAGGCCGGCGAGCACGTCGTGACCACGTGGATGAAGCTGGTGGCCCGCGCGGCCGGGGAGGCGTGAGCAGATGACGGCGAAGATCGCGTACGACGACGTCGAGGTCGGCACCGAGCTGCCGGCGCAGACCTTCACCGTGACCCGCGACACCCTCGTGCGGTACGCGGGCGCCTCCGGGGACTTCAACCCGATCCACTGGAACGAGCGGTTCGCCAAGGCGGTCGGGCTGCCGGACGTGATCGCGCACGGCATGTTCACCATGGCCGAGGCGATCCGCGTGGTCACCGACTGGACCGGCGACCCGGGCGCGGTCGTCGAGTACGGCGTGCGCTTCACCAAGCCCGTCGTCGTGCCCGACGACGACAAGGGCGCCACGGTCGAGGTCGCCGGCAAGGTCGCCGAGAAGCTCGACGGCAACACCGTGCGCGTCGACCTCGTCGCCACCAGCGGCGGCCAGAAGGTGCTGGGCATGGCCCGAGCGGTCGTACGGCTGGCCTGAACCCCCCCGCCCCCGGGGCGGGGCCGGGCGGCGAGGGGCGCCGGCCGGCGCGAGCGCTCCTCGCGTGATCGGCGCGGTGTCTCCGTAAGCCCCGCCCCGCCGACCGCTCCGCCGACCGCCCCGCCCCGCCGCGCGGCGGAGCGGTCGGCGGGGTCTCGTAGTCTTGAGCCCGTGCAGGAACTCCACGACGCCCCCCTCGCCCCGCTGACCACCTTCCGGCTGGGCGGCCCCGCCGCCCGGCTGCTCACCGCGACCACCGACGACGAGGTGATCGCGGCCGTCCGCGAGGCCGACGAGACCGGTACGCCGCTGCTGCTCATCGGCGGCGGATCCAACCTGGTCGTCGGCGACAAGGGGTTCCCCGGCACGGCCCTGCGCATCGCCACCCGCGGCTTCACCCTCGACGGCACCGCGCTCGAACTGGCCGCCGGCGAGGTGTGGACCGACGCCGTCGCCCGCACCGTCGAGGCGGGACTGGCCGGCATCGAGTGCCTCTCCGGCATCCCCGGCTCCGCGGGCGCCACGCCGATCCAGAACGTCGGCGCCTACGGCCAGGAGGTCTCCTCCACGATCACCGAGGTCGTCGCCTACGACCGCCGGATCGGCGAGACCGTCACCCTCACCAACGACGAGTGCGGCTTCTCCTACCGCCACAGCCGCTTCAAGGCCGACCCCGACCGCTACGTCGTCCTGCGCGTCCGCTTCCGCCTGGAGGACGCCGGCGGTCTGTCCGGGCCCATCCGGTACGCCGAGACGGCCCGCGCCCTCGGCGTCGAACCCGGCGACCGCGTCCCCCTCGCCGACGCCCGCGACACCGTCCTGAAGCTGCGCGTCGGCAAGGGCATGGTCCTCGACCCCGAGGACCACGACACCTGGTCGGCCGGGTCCTTCTTCACCAACCCGATCCTCACCGACGCCGAGTTCGCCGCGTTCCGCGCGCGCGTGCGGGAGCGGCTCGGCGACGACGTCGAACCGCCCGCCTACCCGGCGGGGGAGGGCCGTACCAAGACCTCCGCGGCCTGGCTGATCGACAGGGCGGGCTTCACCAAGGGCTACGGCACCGGGCCCGCGCGCATCTCCACCAAGCACACCCTGGCACTCACCAACCGCGGCGGCGCCACCACCGAGGACCTGCTCTCCCTCGCCCGCGAGGTCGTCGCCGGCGTGCGCGAGGCCTTCGGGATCACGCTGGTCAACGAGCCGGTGATGGTGGGCGTCGAGCTGTAGCGGCACCACCGGGCAGCAGCCGCCCCGCCGGGCAGCAGCCGCCCCACTGGACCACCGCCGCCCCACCCCGCCGTGCCGGCCCGTCCCTCACCGCGCCGGGTCGCGCTCCCGCCGCGCACCGGAGCGCAGGCTCGCCGCACTGGGCCGCGCTCCCGCCGCGCCGGGGCGGCGGCTCAGTACGCCACCCCCACGCCCTGCTTCACCGTCGCCGGGTCCTCGACCATCTCCAGCATGGCGTGCGCCACGTCCGCCCGGCCGATGAAGCGCCCGCTGCGCGGGAAGCCGCCCACCACCCGGCGGTAGGAGCCGGTGACCGGCTTGTCCAGCAGCCGCGGCGGCCGCACGATCGTCCAGTCCGTCGCGCTGCGCTCCAGTTCGGCCTCCATCGCGCGCAGGTCGGCGTAGACGTCCTTCAGGATCGCGGAGACGATCCGCCGCACCGCGCGGTCCAGGGCCGGGTCGTCCTGCGGCCGCGGGCCCACCGGCGCGGCGCTCACCACCAGCAGGCGCCGTACGCCCTCGGCCTCCAGCGCCCGCAGCACCGTGCGGGTCAGCCGGGTGGCCACCCCCGCGTCGGCGCGGCGGCGCGCGCCCAGGCCCGAGAGCACCGCGTCCCGGCCCGCCACCGCCGGACGCAGGGCCTCCGGGTCGGACAGGTCGGAGCGGACCACCTCCAGGCGCTCCCCGGTGACGGGGAGCCGGGCCGGGTCGCGGACCACGGCGGTGACCCGGTGGCCGGCGTCGAGCGCCTGCCGGACGATCTCTTGGCCGATGCCTCCGGTGGCGCCGAAAACAGTGAGGTTCATGGTGTGCTCCCAACCTTCCGGGACAGTGTGGGTGAGTACTCACTCACTCCTGCTTACCCTAGAGTGAGTAAGCACTCACCCACCCGTCAAGGACAGTTGGAGCAGACATGCGGAACGGCGCGGAGCCACGGCCGACGCGGGAGCGGATCCTCGACGCGGCCCATGAGCTGATGCTCACCGTCGGGCTGGCCCGCGCCACCACCAAGGAGATCGCCCGCGCGGCCGGCTGCTCCGAGGCCGCGCTCTACAAGCACTTCGCGGGCAAGGAGGAGCTGTTCATCCGCGTCCTGGCCGAACGGCTGCCGCCGCTCACCCCGCTGCTGCACCGCCTCGCCGCCGAGCCGGAGCAGCGCCCGCTGGAGGACAACCTCACCGAGATCGCCCGGCAGGCCGCGCTCTTCTACGAGCAGAGCTTCCCCATAGCCGCGTCGCTGTACGCCGAGACGCAGCTCAAGCGGCGGCACGACGCGGCGATGCGGGAGATCGGCTCCGGGCCGCACCGGCCCATCGAGAGCCTGGACGCCTACCTGCAGGCCGAACAGGCGCGGGGGCGGGTCCGGGCGGACGCGGACACGTTCGCGGCGGCCTCGCTGCTGCTGGGGGCGTGCGCGCAGCGGGCGTTCGCGTACGACGCGACGGAGACGGGGGAGCGGCCGGCGGTCGAGGAGTTCGCCGCCCGGCTGGCGCGGACGCTGGCGGGCGGCATCGGCGCGTGAACGGACGGCCGGCCAAGGCGCGGAGAAGCCCGGCGCCTACTGGCGCCCACTGGGCCTACCGGGCCTCCTGCGCCAACCAGTCGTCCACCCCCTCCAGCAGCCGCTTCTTCACATCCTGCGGGGCCGCCGAGGCACGGATGGACTGGCGGGCCAGCTCGGCCAGTTCGGCGTCGGTGAAGCCGTGGTGGCGGCGGGCGATCTCGTACTGGGCGGCCAGGCGGGAGCCGAACAGGAGGGGGTCGTCGGCGCCGAGTGCGACGGGCACGCCCGCCTCGAACAGCGTGCGCAGGGGCACGTCCTCCGGCTTGTCGTACACCCCCAGCGCCACGTTCGACGCCGGGCACACCTCGCAGGCCACCTGCCGGTCGGCCAGCCGCTTCAGCAGCCGCGGGTCCTCCGCCGCCCGCACGCCGTGGCCGATGCGGTGGGCGCCCAGGTCGTCGAGACAGTCCCGCACCGACGCCGGCCCGGTCAGCTCTCCGCCGTGCGGGGCCGACAGCAGGCCGCCGTCCCGGGCGATGGCGAAGGCGCGGTCGAAGTCGCGTGCCAGGCCGCGCCGTTCGTCGTTCGACAGGCCGAAGCCCACCACACCCCGGTCCCGGTAGCGCACCGCCAGCCGGGCCAGGGTGCGCGCGTCCAGCGGGTGCTTCATGCGGTTCGCGGCGACCAGGACACGCATCCCGAGCCCGGTCTCCCGCATGGTCGTCTCCACGGCGTCGAGGATGATCTCCAGCGCCGGGATCAGCCCGCCCAGCCGCGGCGCGTACGACGTCGGATCCACCTGGATCTCCAGCCAGCCCGAACCGTCCCTGAGGTCCTCCTCCGCGGCCTCCCGCACCAGCCGCCGGATGTCCTCCGGCCGCTGCAGGCAGGAGCGCGCCGCGTCGTACAGCCGCTGGAAGCGGAACCAGCCCCGCTCGTCCGTCGCCCGCAGCCGCGGCGGCTCCCCGCTGACCAGCGCGTCCGTCAGCGCGTCGGGCAGCCGGACGCCGTACTTGTCGGCCAGCTCCAGCAGGGTGGCCGGCCGCATGGAACCGGTGAAGTGCAGGTGCAGGTGGGCCTTCGGCAGCTGAGAGAGATCACGTACGCGCTCCATTCCAAGATGCTGCCGTAAGCCACCGCCGCCCCGGTAGCGCATTCCCCGAACGTGGTCTTGCTCGCACAGACGAACCCGCACAGACGAACCCGCACAGACGAACTCGCACAGACGAACCCGCGCAGACGACTCGCGCAGACGACTCGCGCAGACGAAGGGGCCCGCCCGCCGGCACCGGCGGACGGGCCCCGGGCGGGCGCGGCGTCAGTCCCGCGCCTCCGCCAGCAGCTTCTGCATCCGGCTCACGCCCTCCACCAGGTCCTCGTCCCCCAGGGCGTACGACAGCCGCAGGTAGCCCGGCGTGCCGAAGGCCTCGCCCGGCACGACCGCGACCTCGGCCTCCTCCAGGATCAGCGCGGCCAGCTCCACGGTGTCCTTCGGCCGCCTGCCGCGGATCTCCTTGCCGAGCAGCGCCTTCACCGACGGGTAGGCGTAGAAGGCGCCCTCCGGCTCCGGGCAGACCACGCCGTCGATCTCGTTGAGCATCCGCACGATGGTCCTGCGGCGCCGGTCGAAGGCCTCGCGCATCCTCTCCACGGCCGCCAGGTCGCCGGAGACGGCCGCGAGCGCGGCGACCTGGGCGACGTTGGAGACGTTCGAGGTGGCGTGCGACTGCAGGTTGGTCGCGGCCTTGACCACGTCCTTCGGGCCGATGACCCAGCCCACCCGCCAGCCCGTCATGGCGTACGTCTTGGCCACGCCGTTGACGACGATGCACTTGTCGCGCAGCTCCGGCAGGAGCGCCGGCAGCGAGGTGAACGCCGCGTCGCCGTAGACCAGGTGCTCGTAGATCTCGTCGGTCAGCACCCACAGGCCGTGCTCGACGGCCCAGCGGCCGATCGCCTCGGCCTCCTCGCGGCGGTAGACCGCGCCGGTCGGGTTGGACGGGGAGACGAACAGGACGACCTTGGTCCGCTCCGTGCGGGCCGCCTCCAGTTGCTCCACGCTCACGCGGTAGCCGGTGGTCTCGTCGGCCACGACCTCCACCGGGACACCGCCGGCCAGGCGGATCGACTCCGGGTACGTCGTCCAGTACGGCGCGGGGACGATGACCTCGTCGCCCGGGTCGAGGATCGCGGCGAAGGCCTCGTAGATGGCCTGCTTGCCGCCGTTGGTGACCAGGACCTGGGACGGGTCGACCGCGTAGCCGGAGTCGCGCAGCGTCTTCGCGGCGATCGCGGCCTTGAGCTCGGGCAGGCCGCCGGCCGGCGTGTAGCGGTGGTACTTGGGGTTCCTGCAGGCCTCGACGGCCGCTTCGACGATGTAGTCCGGGGTCGGGAAGTCGGGCTCGCCGGCGCCGAAGCCGATCACCGGACGCCCGGCGGCCTTCAGGGCCTTGGCCTTGGCGTCCACGGCGAGGGTGGCGGACTCGGAGATCGCGCCGACTCGGGCGGAGACCCGGCGCTCGGTGGGTGGGGTTGCAGCGCTCATGCGCCCATCGTTTCAGACCGGAAACGGGCCGGGCACGCGGGTTTCACCCACTGAACCGCACTGGACAAAAGAGGGAACACCCGTGCGTATCCGGACCGCGGCGCGGCGCCTGCGCAGGCGATCTTCGGTCCCTCCGGTGCCCGCGGCGCACCCGCGCGGGCTCTTCGGAGCGCTTTCCGTTCGACGACCGGCGCCGGAGCACGTACACTCTGACCTCGTTGGCCTCCGGCTCCCACAACCGCCCGTGCTGCACACCGAGCAGCCGGTCGGATGCGGTACGTTGGGGGACAGGCAAAGGGTCGTAGCTCAATTGGTAGAGCACTGGTCTCCAAAACCAGCGGTTGGGGGTTCGAGTCCCTCCGGCCCTGCTCCACACACCGCCAGGATGTGTGCGCATGTACGTACAGCATTGCACCGCCGTGCGGCTCAGACCGGGCGCGGCACGGCCACGACCCGGGATCAGGTGAGGACGAATGACGGACGCCGTGGGCTCCTCCATCGACACGCCTGATGCCCAGGACCGGCTTCAGGAGTCGAAGAAGAGGGCCCGCAAGGGTGGCAAGCGCGCCAAGAAGGGTCCGCTGAAGCGCCTTGCCCTCTTCTACCGGCAGATCATCGCCGAGCTCCGCAAGGTCGTCTGGCCCACGCGCAACCAGCTGACGTCGTACACCACCGTGGTGATCTTCTTCGTCGCCATCATGATCGCCCTGGTGACCGTGATTGACTATGGGCTCACTCACGCCGCCAAGTACGTCTTCGGCTGAGCCAGAAGCGATAGGGCGCCGAGGTACCCGGCGCCCCTTTCGCATGTTCCACCCCTCAGTAACCAGGAAGAAGCAGCCACCGTGTCTGACCCGAACCTGAACGACGCCATCGAGCCGACCGAGTCCGTGGATGACGAGCTCGACATCGTCGAGGGCGCGGACGAGGGCGACGAGGCCGAGGCTGCCGACGCCGCCGCGGGGGAGCCGGCCGAGCGGGCCGCCGTGCACACCGAGGACGCCGGGGACTCCGCCGAAGGCGGCGAGGACTCCGCCGAGGGCGCCGAGGCCGACGCGGGCGAGCCGGAGGCCGAGGAGCTCGACCCGGTCGAGAAGCTGCGCGAGGAGCTGCGTTCGCTGCCCGGCGAGTGGTACGTGATCCACACCTACGCCGGCTACGAGAAGCGCGTGAAGGCCAACCTGGAGCAGCGCGCGGTCACGCTCAACGTCGAGGACTACATCTACCAGGCCGAGGTCCCCGAGGAAGAGATCGTCCAGATCAAGAACGGCGAGCGGAAGACCGTCAAGCAGAACAAGCTGCCCGGTTACGTGCTCGTCCGCATGGACCTGACCAACGAGTCCTGGGGCGTCGTGCGCAACACCCCCGGTGTCACCGGCTTCGTCGGCAACGCCTACGACCCCTACCCGCTCTCCCTGGACGAGGTCGTCAAGATGCTCGCCCCGGAGGCGGAGGCCAAGGCCGCCCGCGAGGCCGCTGAGGCCGAGGGCAAGCCGGTGCCGCAGCGCAAGGTCGAGGTCCAGGTGCTGGACTTCGAGGTCGGCGACTCCGTCACCGTCACCGACGGTCCGTTCGCCACGCTCCAGGCGACCATCAACGAGATCAACCCCGACTCGAAGAAGGTCAAGGGCCTGGTGGAGATCTTCGGCCGCGAAACGCCGGTCGAGCTCTCCTTCGACCAGATCCAGAAGAACTGACCCCGCCGGGCTTCGGCCTCCGGCACGGCTTCCAGCAGGTCGGGCGGGCGCTCGCGCGTCGGTCTGACCTGCTCGGTTTTTGGCCGCGCAGTTGTACCCGTTATCGTTGTGCGGTATGCCTCCGCCCGGATGACGTCCGGTCGGACGGCGGACCCCTCTCACTAAGGACCCGGAGAGAGCAATGCCTCCCAAGAAGAAGAAGGTCACGGGGCTCATCAAGCTCCAGATCCAGGCCGGTGCCGCCAACCCGGCTCCGCCGGTCGGTCCGGCGCTGGGTCAGCACGGCGTCAACATCATGGAGTTCTGCAAGGCCTACAACGCCGCGACCGAGTCGCAGCGCGGGTGGGTCATCCCGGTGGAGATCACGGTCTACGAGGACCGGTCCTTCACCTTCATCACCAAGACTCCGCCGGCCGCCAAGATGATCCTCAAGGCCGCGGGTCTGGACAAGGGCTCCGGCGAGCCGCACAAGACCAAGGTCGGCAAGATCACCCGCGACCAGGTCCGCGAGATCGCCCAGACCAAGATGCCCGACCTGAACGCCAACGACCTGGACGCCGCCGAGAAGATCATCGCCGGTACCGCCCGGTCCATCGGCGTCACGATCGAGGGCTGAACCCCGTAGACCCTTTTGCGGCGGTGCGGCCGCCGCACGTGGAAGGGCCTGCTCGGCCCGTACCACGACTCCTCACCGAACATCACAGGAGCTAGTTGTGAGCAAGCGCAGCAAGGCTCTCCGCGCTGCGGACGCCAAGGTCGACCGGGCGAAGCTGTACGCGCCGCTCGAGGCCGTGCGTCTCGCCAAGGAGACCTCCACGACCAAGTTCGACGGCACCGTCGAGGTCGCCTTCCGCCTGGGCGTCGACCCGCGCAAGGCCGACCAGATGGTCCGCGGCACCGTCAACCTTCCGCACGGCACCGGCAAGACTGCCCGGGTCCTGGTCTTCGCGACCGGTGAGCGTGCCGAGGCCGCGCGTGCCGCGGGCGCCGACATCGTCGGTGCCGACGAGCTGATCGACGAGGTGGCCGGCGGCCGCCTGGACTTCGACGCCGTCGTCGCCACCCCGGACCTCATGGGCAAGGTCGGCCGCCTCGGCCGCGTGCTCGGTCCGCGTGGTCTGATGCCGAACCCGAAGACCGGCACCGTCACCATGGACGTCGCCAAGGCCGTCACCGACATCAAGGGCGGCAAGATCGAGTTCCGTGTCGACAAGCACGCGAACCTGCACTTCATCATCGGCAAGACGTCCTTCTCGGACCAGCAGCTGGTGGAGAACTACGGCGCCGCGCTGGAGGAGATCCTGCGTCTGAAGCCGTCCGCCGCCAAGGGCCGCTACATCAAGAAGGCCGCCATCACCACCACCATGGGCCCGGGCATCCCGGTCGACCCGAACCGCACCCGCAACCTCCTCGTCGAGGAGGACCCGGCCGCGGTCGCCTGACCCTCGCGTCGGCAGCGAGCCCCGCACCTTCTTCCGGTGCGGGGCTCGTCCCGTGCAGGGAGGCGGGAGGAGTCCAGTCCTGCGCGGGCCGGGGGCGCCAAGGCGCCCACGAGGGCCGGGGAGGCGGAGGGTGGCTCTGCAGCGGGTGTCGGCCCTACGGCAGGCGGGTGCCTGCGGCGGGCCGGAGCGGGCGCCGGTGGCCCCGAGGAAGCCCTGGGGAAGCCTTTCGGGTCCTCGACTCGTCGGCCCGGCAGCCGGCAGCGGCCGCAGGTCGTCCCGGCCCTCGTAGGACCCTCCTGGACCGATTTGCTTGACAGCGGCCCGTTCGCGTACCCTCCTTGTCCGAAGCCAAAGACCGCTGGTCGTTGCCGTGCGCTCGAATGAGGTGCGGTGGCCGAAGGATCCGCTGAACTGCGGGCGGCCCGCGCAGGTGACATGAGGAAGATCTCCCGGAGTACGGGCACGTGTGCGTGTCCCCGTGCGACCGGTCGAGTCCGCCCCCGTGCATCTGCGCAGGGGCGTTTCGTTTTCCCCAGTCCTCCTTCGGGTCCGCGCGGTCCGAATCACCCGGAAGGAGGCCGAGGCTCTATGGCGAGGCCCGACAAGGCAGCCGCGGTTGCCGAGCTCGCGGAGCAGTTCCGCAGCTCCAACGCCGCCGTGCTGACCGAGTACCGCGGTCTCACCGTGGCCCAGCTCAAGCAGCTGCGCCGTTCTCTCGGTGAGAACGCCCAGTACGCCGTGGTGAAGAACACGCTGACCAAGATTGCGGCCAACGAGGCCGGAATCACCACGCTGGACGACCTGTTCAACGGTCCGACGGCGGTCGCCTTCGTCACCGGTGACCCGGTGGAGTCGGCGAAGGGTCTGCGCGACTTCGCCAAGGAAAACCCGAATCTCGTCATCAAGGGCGGTGTCCTTGACGGCAAGGCGCTGTCCGCCGACGAGATCAAGAAGCTTGCGGACCTCGAGTCCCGCGAGGTTCTGCTCTCCAAGCTGGCCGGTGCCTTCAAGGCGAAGCAGTCCCAGGCTGCCTCCGTCTTCCAGGCGCTGCCGTCGAAGCTCGTCCGCACCGTGGACGCGCTGCGCGCCAAGCAGGAAGAGCAGGGCGGTGCCGAGTAACTCGGCTCGCACCCTGGCCGTCGCCGCCTGACGCGGCAGGCCGACGCGGGCCAGACGTACGCCCGCCACACATGTACATCCGGCACCAGCCGATTTAGTGGAAGGACCGCCATCATGGCGAAGCTGAGCCAGGACGAGCTGCTCGCGCAGTTCGAGGAGATGACCCTCATCGAGCTCTCCGAGTTCGTGAAGGCCTTCGAGGAGAAGTTCGACGTCACCGCCGCCGCTGCCGCGCCGGTCGTCGTCTCCGGTGGCGGCGCCGCCGGCACCGAGGCCGCCGCCGAGGAGGAGAAGGACGAGTTCGACGTCATCCTCGCCGGCGCCGGCGACAAGAAGATCCAGGTCATCAAGGTCGTGCGCGAGCTGACCTCCCTGGGCCTGAAGGAGGCCAAGGACCTGGTCGACGGTGCGCCGAAGCCGGTTCTGGAGAAGGTCAACAAGGAGCAGGCCGACAAGGCCAAGGAGGCCCTCGAGGGCGCCGGCGCCACCGTCGAGGTCAAGTAAGACCTCCCGGCACGCGACAGCACGCGACATCAGTCACGTCGGGCCGAAAGGCCGTCTGAGGCTGTAACGCGGGCGCACCGAGGAGCGATCATCCATCCGGGTGGTCGCTCCTCGTCGTTCCCGGGGTCGGGTGGGGGTCGCCTTGCACCCACGGGCGCGCGGGGTAGGGTGATCTTCGCCGCGCCTCCGGGACACCGGAAAGCCCCCGCGGGCGGGCCTCACGTGACGGTGGCAGCACCCGCTTCGGCCAAGGGGGCCTTGACGAACCGCACGCAGCGCGCAATTCTCAGGACGCGTCGTCAAAGGATCCGAATCCGAGGCATGGATCGATGACGAAGAGGGCAGTATCAAAGCGCGTTGAGGGCGCGGCTCAGCCGCGGTGATGGGCGCAGTGGTGAGTACGACGAGGGTCTCTCATAACCGGCGCTGGACATCAGTGGGCCTTGTGGCTACACTGACCCTTTGCGCTGCCTGTTAGCTGTCCCCTGCCCGTCACCAGGGGCATGCCCTCACCCGAGCACCGAGATTGGACGTCCTTGACCTGGGCTTTCCGTCTTCGTGCGACCGGTGGGGGACCGGTACGCGCGTAGTGAGTCCGAGCCCTCGGAAGGACCCCCTCTTGGCCGCCTCGCGCACTGCCTCGACCGCGAATACGAACAACGGCGCCAGCACCGCCCCGCTGCGCATCTCCTTTGCAAAGATCAAGGAGCCCCTCGAGGTTCCGAACCTCCTCGCGCTGCAAACCGAGAGCTTCGACTGGCTGCTCGGCAACGACGCGTGGAAGGCTCGCGTCGAGGAGGCTCTGGCCAACGGTCAGGACGTCCCCACCAAGTCCGGGCTCGAGGAGATCTTCGAGGAGATCTCCCCGATCGAGGACTTCAGCGGGTCCATGTCGCTGACCTTCCGCGACCACCGCTTCGAGCCGCCGAAGAACTCGATCGACGAGTGCAAGGAGCGCGACTTCACCTACGCGGCTCCCCTCTTCGTCACCGCCGAGTTCACCAACAACGAGACCGGCGAGATCAAGTCCCAGACCGTGTTCATGGGCGACTTCCCGCTCATGACCAACAAGGGCACCTTCGTCATCAACGGCACCGAGCGTGTCGTGGTCTCGCAGCTGGTCCGTTCCCCGGGCGTCTACTTCGACTCCAGCGTCGACAAGACCTCGGACAAGGACATCTTCTCCGCCAAGATCATCCCCTCCCGGGGTGCCTGGCTGGAGTTCGAGATCGACAAGCGCGACATGGTCGGCGTCCGCATCGACCGCAAGCGCAAGCAGTCGGTCACCGTGCTGCTGAAGGCGCTCGGCTGGACCACCGACCAGATCCTCGAGGAGTTCGGCGACTACGAGTCGATGCGCGCCACCCTGGAGAAGGACCACACCCAGGGCCAGGACGACGCGCTGCTCGACATCTACCGCAAGCTGCGCCCGGGCGAGCCCCCGACGCGTGAGGCCGCGCAGACGCTGCTGGAGAACCTGTACTTCAACCCCAAGCGCTACGACCTGGCCAAGGTCGGCCGCTACAAGGTCAACAAGAAGCTGGGTACGGACACCCCGCTGGACGCGGGCATCCTGACCGTCGAGGACATCATCGCGACGATCAAGTACCTGGTGAAGCTGCACAACGGCGAGACCGAGATGGTCGGCGACTCCGGCCGCACGGTCATGGTCGAGACCGACGACATCGACCACTTCGGCAACCGCCGTATCCGCAGCGTCGGCGAGCTGATCCAGAACCAGGTGCGCACCGGTCTCGCCCGTATGGAGCGGGTCGTGCGCGAGCGCATGACCACCCAGGACGTCGAGGCGATCACGCCGCAGACCCTGATCAACATCCGGCCGGTCGTCGCCTCCATCAAGGAGTTCTTCGGCACCAGCCAGCTGTCCCAGTTCATGGACCAGAACAACCCGCTGTCGGGGCTGACGCACAAGCGTCGTCTCAACGCCCTCGGCCCGGGTGGTCTCTCCCGTGAGCGGGCCGGCTTCGAGGTCCGCGACGTGCACCCGTCGCACTACGGCCGCATGTGCCCGATCGAGACGCCGGAAGGCCCGAACATCGGTCTGATCGGCTCGCTCGCCTCCTATGGCCGGGTCAACGCGTTCGGCTTCATCGAGACGCCGTACCGCAAGGTCGTCGACGGCCAGGTCACCGACGAGGTCGACTACCTGACCGCCGACGAGGAGGACCGCTTCGTCATCGCGCAGGCCAACGCGCCGCTGACGGACGACCTGCGCTTCGCCGAGAACCGCGTGCTGGTCCGCCGCAAGGGCGGCGAGGTCGACTACGTCGGCCCCGAGGACGTGGACTACATGGACGTCTCGCCGCGCCAGATGGTGTCGGTCGCGACCGCCATGATCCCGTTCCTGGAGCACGACGACGCCAACCGCGCCCTGATGGGCGCGAACATGATGCGCCAGGCCGTTCCGCTGATCCAGGCGGAGGCCCCGCTCGTCGGCACCGGCATGGAGTACCGCTCCGCCGTCGACGCCGGCGACGTCATCAAGGCGGAGAAGGACGGTGTGGTCCAGGAGGTCTCCGCGGACTACATCACCACCGCCAACGACGACGGCACGTACATCACCTACCGCCTGGCCAAGTTCGCCCGCTCCAACCAGGGCACCTCGGTCAACCAGAAGGTCATCGTCAACGAGGGCGACCGCGTCGTCGAGGGCCAGGTCCTCGCCGACGGCCCGGCCACCCAGAACGGCGAGATGGCGCTCGGCAAGAACCTGCTGGTCGCGTTCATGCCGTGGGAGGGCCACAACTACGAGGACGCGATCATCCTCAGCCAGCGCCTGGTGCAGGACGACGTCCTGTCCTCGATCCACATCGAGGAGCACGAGGTCGACGCCCGCGACACCAAGCTCGGCCCGGAGGAGATCACCCGGGACATCCCGAACGTCTCCGAGGAGGTCCTCGCCGACCTCGACGAGCGCGGCATCGTCCGTATCGGCGCCGAGGTCGTCGCCGGCGACATCCTGGTCGGCAAGGTCACCCCGAAGGGTGAGACCGAGCTGACGCCGGAGGAGCGCCTGCTGCGCGCGATCTTCGGTGAGAAGGCCCGCGAGGTCCGCGACACCTCGCTGAAGGTGCCGCACGGCGAGTCCGGCAAGGTCATCGGCGTGCGCGTCTTCGACCGCGAGGAGGGCGACGAGCTGCCGCCGGGCGTGAACCAGCTGGTCCGCGTCTACGTGGCGCAGAAGCGCAAGATCACCGACGGTGACAAGCTCGCCGGCCGCCACGGCAACAAGGGTGTCATCGCCAAGATCCTGCCGATCGAGGACATGCCGTTCATGGAGGACGGCACCCCGGTCGACGTGATCCTCAACCCGCTGGGCGTGCCTTCCCGCATGAACCCGGGACAGGTCATGGAGATCCACCTCGGCTGGCTCGCCAGCCAGGGCTGGGACGTCTCCGGCATCCAGGAGGAGTGGGCCCAGCGGCTGCAGGCCATCGGCGCCGACCGGGTCGAGCCGCGCACCAACGTGGCGACCCCGGTCTTCGACGGTGCGCGCGAGGACGAGCTGGCCGGCCTGCTGGAGCACACGCTGCCCAACCGCGACGGCGACCGCCTGGTGCTGCCGTCCGGCAAGGCCCGGCTGTTCGACGGCCGCTCCGGCGAGCCGTTCCCGGACCCGATCTCCGTCGGGTACATGTACATCCTCAAGCTGCACCACCTGGTCGACGACAAGCTGCACGCCCGCTCGACCGGTCCGTACTCGATGATCACCCAGCAGCCGCTGGGTGGTAAGGCCCAGTTCGGTGGCCAGCGCTTCGGCGAGATGGAGGTGTGGGCCCTGGAGGCCTACGGCGCCGCCTACGCCCTCCAGGAGCTGCTGACCATCAAGTCCGACGACGTCACCGGCCGTGTGAAGGTCTACGAGGCGATCGTCAAGGGCGAGAACATCCCCGAACCCGGCATCCCCGAGTCCTTCAAGGTGCTCATCAAGGAGATGCAGTCGCTCTGCCTGAACGTGGAGGTGCTGTCCAGCGACGGCATGTCCATCGAGATGCGCGACACCGACGAGGACGTCTTCCGCGCCGCGGAGGAGCTCGGTATCGACCTGTCCCGGCGCGAGCCGAGCAGCGTCGAAGAGGTCTGACGGGAGTCCGGCGGGCCTTCACCCCCGAAGCACCCCGAAGGCCCGCCGATCCCGCGGGACCCCCGTTTCAGACCACATGACTTACGACCCTGAGAGGGATTGACGCATAGTGCTCGACGTCAACTTCTTCGACGAGCTCCGGATCGGCCTGGCCACCGCTGACGACATCCGCCAGTGGAGCCACGGCGAGGTCAAGAAGCCCGAGACCATCAACTACCGCACCCTCAAGCCCGAGAAGGACGGCCTCTTCTGCGAGAAGATCTTCGGCCCCACCCGGGACTGGGAGTGCTACTGCGGCAAGTACAAGCGCGTCCGCTTCAAGGGCATCATCTGCGAGCGCTGTGGCGTCGAGGTCACGCGCGCGAAGGTGCGCCGTGAGCGGATGGGCCACATCGAGCTGGCCGCCCCCGTCACGCACATCTGGTACTTCAAGGGTGTGCCGTCGCGCCTGGGCTACCTGCTCGACCTCGCGCCCAAGGACCTGGAGAAGGTCATCTACTTCGCGGCGTACATGATCACGTACGTCGACGAGGAGCGCCGCCAGCGCGACCTGCCGTCCCTGGAGGCCCACGTCTCCGTCGAGCGGCAGCAGATCGAGCAGCGCCGGGACGCGGACCTGGAGGCCCGCGCCAAGAAGCTGGAGAGCGACCTCGCCGAGCTGGAGGCCGAGGGCGCCAAGGCCGACGCGCGCCGCAAGGTGCGCGAGTCCGCCGAGCGCGAGATGAAGCAGATCCGCGACCGCGCCCAGCGCGAGATCGACCGCCTGGACGAGGTGTGGAACCGCTTCAAGAACCTCAAGGTCCAGGACCTCGAGGGCGACGAGATGCTCTACCGCGAGCTGCGGGACCGCTTCGGCACCTACTTCGAGGGCTCGATGGGTGCCGCGGCGCTGCAGAAGCGCCTGGAGTCCTTCGACCTGGAGGAGGAGGCGGAGAAGCTCCGCGAGATCATCCGCACCGGCAAGGGCCAGAAGAAGACCCGTGCCCTGAAGCGGCTGAAGGTCGTCTCCGCGTTCCTGAACACCAGCAACAGCCCCAAGGGCATGGTGCTGGACTGCGTGCCGGTCATCCCGCCGGACCTGCGTCCGATGGTGCAGCTCGACGGTGGCCGCTTCGCCACCAGTGACCTGAACGACCTGTACCGCCGCGTCATCAACCGCAACAACCGCCTGAAGAGGCTGCTCGACCTCGGCGCGCCCGAGATCATCGTCAACAACGAGAAGCGCATGCTTCAGGAGGCGGTCGACGCCCTCTTCGACAACGGCCGCCGCGGCCGCCCGGTGACGGGCCCCGGCAACCGCCCGCTGAAGTCCCTCAGCGACATGCTGAAGGGCAAGCAGGGCCGCTTCCGCCAGAACCTGCTCGGCAAGCGCGTCGACTACTCGGCGCGTTCCGTGATCGTCGTCGGTCCGCAGCTCAAGCTGCACCAGTGCGGTCTGCCGAAGGCGATGGCGCTGGAGCTGTTCAAGCCGTTCGTGATGAAGCGGCTGGTGGACCTCAACCACGCGCAGAACATCAAGAGCGCCAAGCGCATGGTCGAGCGCGGCCGCACGGTCGTGTACGACGTGCTGGAAGAGGTCATCGCGGAGCACCCGGTCCTGCTGAACCGTGCGCCCACCCTGCACCGCCTGGGCATTCAGGCCTTCGAGCCGCAGCTCGTCGAGGGCAAGGCCATCCAGATTCACCCGCTCGTGTGCACCGCGTTCAACGCGGACTTCGACGGTGACCAGATGGCCGTCCACCTGCCGCTGTCCGCGGAGGCGCAGGCCGAGGCCCGCATCCTGATGCTGTCCTCGAACAACATCCTCAAGCCGGCCGACGGCCGCCCGGTGACGATGCCGACCCAGGACATGGTGCTGGGCCTGTACTTCCTCACCACGGACGCCGAGGGCCGCGACGTCAAGGGCGAGGGCCGCGCCTTCTCCTCCGTCGCCGAGGCCATCATGGCGTTCGACGCGGGCGAGCTGTCCCTGCAGTCGTCGGTGGACATCCGCTTCCCGGTGGGCACCATCCCGCCGCGCGGCTGGACCCCGCCGGCGCGCGAGGAGGGCGAGCCGGAGTGGCAGCAGGGCGACCCGTTCACCCTGCGCACCACCCTGGGCCGCGCGCTCTTCAACGAACTGCTGCCCGAGGACTACCCGTTCGTCGACTACGAGGTCGGCAAGAAGCAGCTCTCCGAAATCGTCAACGACCTCGCCGAGCGCTACCCGAAGGTCGTCGTCGCGGCCACGCTCGACAACCTGAAGGCGGCGGGCTTCTACTGGGCCACCCGTTCCGGCGTCACCATCGCCATCTCCGACGTCGTCGTCCCCGACGCCAAGCCGGAGATCGTGGCGAAGTGGGAGGCCGCGGACGAGAAGGTCCAGAAGCAGTACGAGCGCGGTCTGATCACCAAGGACGAGCGGACGCAGGAGCTCATCGGCATCTGGACCAACGCGACCAACGAGGTCGCCGAGGCCATGACGGGCAACTTCCCGAAGACCAACCCGATCTTCATGATGGTCAACTCGGGTGCCCGAGGAAACATGATGCAGATGCGTCAGATCGCCGGTATGCGCGGTCTGGTGTCCAACGCGAAGAACGAGACGATCCCGCGGCCCATCAAGGCGTCGTTCCGCGAGGGCCTGTCCGTGCTGGAGTACTTCATCTCCACGCACGGTGCCCGCAAGGGTCTGGCGGACACCGCCCTGCGGACCGCCGACTCGGGTTACCTCACCCGTCGTCTGGTCGACGTCTCCCAGGACGTCATCATCCGCGAGGAGGACTGCGGCACCGACCGCGGCCTGCGCCTGCGGATCGCGGAGCGAGACGCGGACGGCGTGCTGCGCAAGGCGGAGAACGTCGAGACGTCCGTGTACGCGCGCTGCCTCGCCGAGGACATCGTCGTGGACGGGCAGGTGCTGGCCCCGGTCGGCACCGACCTGGGCGACGTCCTCATCGAGGAGCTGGTCGGCCGCGGCGTCGAGGAGGTCAAGGTCCGCTCGGTCCTGACCTGCGAGTCCGCCGTGGGCACCTGCGCCATGTGCTACGGCCGTTCGCTGGCCACCGGCAAGCTGGTCGACATCGGTGAGGCGGTCGGCATCATCGCCGCCCAGTCCATCGGTGAGCCCGGCACCCAGCTGACGATGCGCACCTTCCACACCGGTGGTGTGGCCGGTGACGACATCACCCAGGGTCTGCCGCGTGTCGTCGAGCTCTTCGAGGCCCGTACCCCGAAGGGTGTCGCCCCGATCGCCGAGGCCTCCGGCCGCGTGCGCATCGAGGAGACCGAGAAGACCAAGAAGATCGTCATCACCCCGGACGACGGCAGCGACGAGACGGCGTACCCGATCTCCAAGCGCGCCCGTCTCCTGGTGAGCGAGGGCGAGCACGTCGAGGTGGGCCAGAAGCTCATCGTCGGTGCGGTCAACCCGCACGACGTGCTGCGCATCCTGGGCCAGCGGGCCGTCCAGGTCCACCTGGTCCAGGAGGTCCAGAAGGTCTACAACTCGCAGGGCGTGTCGATCCACGACAAGCACATCGAGATCATCATCCGCCAGATGCTGCGCCGGGTGACGATCATCGAGTCCGGCGACGCCGAGCTGCTGCCCGGCGAGCTGGTCGAGCGCTCCCGCTTCGAGCAGGAGAACCGTCGTGTGGTCCAGGAGGGCGGCCAGCCGGCCTCCGGCCGTCCGCAGCTGATGGGTATCACCAAGGCCTCGCTGGCCACCGAGTCCTGGCTGTCGGCGGCGTCCTTCCAGGAGACCACCCGAGTTCTGACGGACGCGGCGATCAACGCCAAGTCCGACCAGCTCATCGGTCTCAAGGAGAACGTCATCATCGGTAAGCTCATCCCGGCCGGTACGGGCCTCGCCCGCTACCGCAACATCCGGGTCGAGCCGACCGAGGAGGCCAAGGCCGCCATGTACTCGGCCGTCGGCTACGACGACATCGACTACTCGCCGTTCGGCACGGGCTCCGGCCAGGCCGTGCCGCTGGAGGACTACGACTACGGTCCGTACAACCAGTAAGGCGTACGTCCGGGACATCGGAGACACCGGAGGGCGGTCACCCCGTGGGGGTGGCCGCCCTCCGGCGTGCGGGCCACCGCCGCCACCGCCACCGCCGTCCCGCGGCGCGGCGAACCGGCGGGCGAGCGGCCCGGTGGCACGCCGGTGCCCCGGCGGGCCGGGGCGGCAGCCGGCCGGCGCCGGGCGGAGAACACCGGGCGGAGAACACCGACGGAGAGCACAGGGCGGGAACGAACACCGCGTGGAGAACGGGGACACGGGTGCGCCGCCGCGGTGGTTGGGCGCATCATGGAGGGACCCGGTGCCCGGAGGTGCCCTGTGTCCCAACCGCCGTATCCGTCCTGGCAGCCCTGGCAGCAAGGGCCGGGCGGTGCTCCCCAGCCGTGGTCGTGGCAGGCCGCAGGGGGGTCGATGCTGGCCTCGCACGCCGACCGGGAGCGGACGGTGGACGTGCTCAGAGCGGGCTACAGCGAGGGACGGCTGACCGAGGACGAGCTGCGGCGGCGGACGGCGCGGGCTTACGAGGCGCGCACGGTGGGCGAGCTGGCGCTGCTGGTGGCGGATCTGCCGCAGGGGCCGGTGCCGCAGCCGATGGTGGCCGCCGTGCCGGTGCCGCGGACGTTCCTGCCGGCGCCGCGGCCGACGAACGGCAAGGCGGTGGGGTCGGCGGTGTGCGGGGGACTGTGCCTGCTGACGTTCGGGCTCACCGGGATCCCGGCGGTGGTGCTGGGGCACGCGGCGCGGGCCGAGATGCGGCGCACCGGCGAGGCGGGGGAGGGGCTGGCGCTGACCGGGCTGGCGCTGGGCTGGCTGTCCACGGCGGGGTGGGCGCTGATGCTTCTGCTGGGGCTGATCGCCACCCTCGCGCACGGATGAGGAAGATCACACGATTCCCATGGACCTACCCGCTGACCTGCATCGACGTCGATTTCGAAGATCATGTACCGCGTAGGGGCTTGACAGCGCGGTCGTCGTGATGCGGGCCGGGCCCATTTGTTTTGACCGCAGCGAATGAGGTAGGTACGCTCAGACCTTGTGCCTGGGGTGTGCCCTGGCTTTCCCGCGTGCCTTCAACCGCTGGGGGAGCCGTCACCGGCCACCGTAATCTGCGCCCATTTCCGCCTGCCGGCGAGAGATCCGCAGCATTCGACACGCCCGACCGCGTGGGTCGGCGACGTTCCAGGTTAGCTGTACCCATCGGCACACAGAAACCGGAGAAGTAGTGCCCACGATCCAGCAGCTGGTCCGCAAGGGCCGGCAGGACAAGGTCGAGAAGAACAAGACGCCCGCACTGGACGGTAGCCCCCAGCGCCGGGGCGTCTGCACGCGTGTGTTCACGACCACCCCGAAGAAGCCGAACTCGGCCCTGCGCAAGGTCGCGCGTGTGCGTCTGACCAGCGGTATCGAGGTCACGGCCTACATTCCGGGTGAGGGACACAACCTGCAGGAGCACTCCATCGTGCTCGTGCGCGGCGGCCGTGTGAAGGACCTGCCGGGTGTTCGCTACAAGATCATCCGCGGCTCCCTCGACACCCAGGGTGTCAAGAACCGCAAGCAGGCCCGCAGCCGTTACGGCGCCAAGAAGGAGAAGTAAGAATGCCTCGTAAGGGCCCCGCCCCGAAGCGTCCGGTTCACGTCGACCCGGTCTACGGCTCTCCTCTGGTCACGTCGCTGATCAACAAGGTGCTGCTCAACGGCAAGCGCTCCACCGCCGAGCGCATCGTGTACGGCGCCATGGAGGGCCTGCGCGAGAAGACCGGCAACGACCCGGTCGTCACCCTCAAGCGTGCTCTCGAGAACATCAAGCCCACCCTCGAGGTGAAGTCCCGCCGCGTCGGTGGTGCCACCTACCAGGTGCCGGTCGAGGTCAAGCCCGGCCGTGCCAACACCCTCGCGCTGCGGTGGCTGGTCGGCTACGCCCGCGCCCGCCGTGAGAAGACGATGACCGAGCGTCTGATGAACGAGCTGCTCGACGCCTCCAACGGCCTCGGCGCCGCCGTGAAGAAGCGCGAGGACACGCACAAGATGGCCGAGTCCAACAAGGCCTTCGCGCACTACCGCTGGTAGTCGCACCCCCATCGAGAACCGAGAGAAGACGAAAGCCTTATGGCTACCACTTCGCTTGACCTGGCCAGGGTCCGCAACATCGGGATCATGGCCCACATCGACGCGGGCAAGACGACGACCACCGAGCGGATCCTGTTCTACACCGGTGTCTCGTACAAGATCGGTGAGGTCCACGACGGCGCCGCCACCATGGACTGGATGGAGCAGGAGCAGGAGCGTGGCATCACGATCACCTCTGCTGCCACCACCTGTCACTGGTCGGTGGACGACGTCGACCACACGATCAACATCATCGACACCCCGGGTCACGTGGACTTCACCGTCGAGGTGGAGCGCTCCCTGCGTGTCCTCGACGGTGCCGTGACGGTGTTCGACGGTGTGGCCGGCGTCGAGCCCCAGTCCGAGACCGTGTGGCGCCAGGCCGACCGCTACGGCGTCCCGCGGATCTGCTTCGTCAACAAGCTCGACCGCACCGGTGCCGAGTTCCACCGCTGCGTCGACATGATCGCCGACCGCCTGGGTGCGCAGCCGCTGGTCATGCAGCTGCCCATCGGCGCCGAGGCCGACTTCAAGGGCGTCGTGGACCTGGTCCGCATGAAGGCCCTGGTCTGGTCCCCGGAGGCGACCAAGGGCGAGATGTACGACGTCGTCGACATCCCGGCCACCCACGCCGAGGCCGCCGAGGAGTGGCGCGGCAAGCTGCTGGAGGCCGTCGCCGAGAACGACGACGAGATGATGGAGCTGTACCTGGAGGGCCAGGAGCCCACCGAGGAGCAGCTGTACGCGGCGATCCGCCGTATCACCATCGCCTCCGGCAAGGGCCAGGGGACCACGGTCACCCCGGTCTTCTGCGGCACCGCCTTCAAGAACAAGGGCGTTCAGCCCCTGCTCGACGCGGTCGTGCGCTACCTGCCCTCCCCCGTCGACATCGAGGCCATCGAGGGCCACGCCATCGGTGACCCGGAGGAGGTCATCAAGCGCAAGCCCTCCGACGAGGAGCCGCTGTCCGCGCTGGCGTTCAAGATCATGAGCGACCCGCACCTGGGCAAGCTCACCTTCGTCCGCGTGTACTCCGGCCGCCTGGAGTCCGGCACCCAGGTGCTGAACTCCGTCAAGGGCAAGAAGGAGCGCATCGGCAAGATCTACCGCATGCACGCCAACAAGCGTGAGGAGATCGACTCGGTGGGCGCCGGCGACATCGTCGCCGTCATGGGCCTGAAGGTCACCACCACCGGTGAGACGCTCTGCGACGACAAGGCCCCGGTGATCCTGGAGTCCATGGACTTCCCGGCGCCGGTCATCCAGGTCGCCATCGAGCCCAAGTCCAAGGGCGACCAGGAGAAGCTGTCCGTCGCGATCCAGCGCCTGGCCGAGGAGGACCCGTCCTTCCAGGTCCACGCGGACGAGGAGACCGGCCAGACCATCATCGGCGGCATGGGCGAGCTGCACCTGGAGGTGCTGGTCGACCGCATGCGCCGGGAGTTCAAGGTCGAGGCCAACGTCGGCAAGCCGCAGGTCGCGTACCGCGAGACCATCCGCAAGGCGGTCGAGAAGGTCGAGTACACCCACAAGAAGCAGACCGGTGGTAGCGGTCAGTTCGGTAGGGTGATCATCTCGATCGAGCCGATCGAGGGCGGCGACACCTCGTACGAGTTCGTCAACCAGGTCACCGGTGGCCGTATCCCGAAGGAGTACATCCCCTCGGTGGACGCCGGTTGCCAGGAGGCCATGCAGTTCGGTGTCCTCGCCGGCTACGAGATGACCGGCGTGCGCGTGAAGCTGCTCGACGGTGCGTACCACGAGGTCGACTCCTCCGAACTCGCGTTCAAGATCGCTGGTTCGCAGGCCTTCAAGGAGGCCGCGAAGAAGGCCAGCCCCGTGCTGCTCGAGCCGATGATGGCCGTCGAGGTCACCACGCCCGAGGAGTACATGGGTGAGGTCGTCGGCGACATCAACTCCCGCCGTGGCCAGATCCAGGCCATGGAGGAGCGGGCCGGTGCCCGCGTCGTGAAGGGCCTCGTGCCCCTCTCGGAGATGTTCGGCTACGTCGGAGACCTCCGCAGCAAGACGTCGGGTCGCGCGAGCTACTCGATGCAGTTCGACTCCTACGCCGAGGTTCCGCGGAACGTCGCCGAGGAGATCATCGCGAAGGCCAAGGGCGAGTAACGCTCCGCGTTCATACGCCGTAGGCTTGACTCCGGAGCCTCGTGGGGCAAACACCCGCTTTTGCGGGGTTTGCCCCGGGGATCCGGGCCATCCAGCAAAGATCACCTGGCGCCGATGAAGTAAGGCGTACAGAACCACTCCACAGGAGGACCCCAGTGGCGAAGGCGAAGTTCGAGCGGACTAAGCCGCACGTCAACATCGGCACCATCGGTCACATCGACCACGGTAAGACCACTCTTACCGCGGCCATCACGAAGGTGCTCCACGACGCGTACCCGGACCTGAACGAGGCCACCCCGTTCGACAACATCGACAAGGCGCCCGAGGAGCGTCAGCGCGGTATCACCATCTCCATCGCGCACGTCGAGTACCAGACCGAGACGCGTCACTACGCCCACGTCGACTGCCCGGGCCACGCGGACTACATCAAGAACATGATCACCGGTGCCGCCCAGATGGACGGCGCGATCCTGGTGGTCGCCGCGACCGACGGCCCGATGCCGCAGACCAAGGAGCACGTGCTCCTGGCCCGCCAGGTCGGCGTTCCCTACATCGTCGTCGCCCTGAACAAGGCGGACATGGTCGACGACGAGGAGATCATGGAGCTCGTCGAGCTCGAGGTCCGTGAGCTGCTGACCGAGTACGAGTTCCCGGGCGACGACGTCCCGGTCGTGCGCGTCTCCGCTCTGAAGGCCCTCGAGGGCGACGAGAAGTGGACCCAGTCGGTTCTGGACCTGATGAAGGCCGTCGACGAGTCCATCCCGGAGCCGACCCGCGAGACGGACAAGCCGTTCCTCATGCCGATCGAGGACGTCTTCACCATCACCGGTCGCGGTACGGTCGTCACCGGCCGTATCGAGCGCGGTGTCCTCAAGGTGAACGAGGAAGTCGAGATCATCGGCATCAAGGAAGAGAAGACCAAGACCACGGTTACGGGCATCGAGATGTTCCGTAAGCTGCTGGACGAGGGTCAGGCCGGTGAGAACGTCGGTCTGCTGCTTCGCGGTATCAAGCGCGAGGACGTCGAGCGCGGTCAGTGTGTCATCAAGCCGGGTTCGGTCACCCCGCACACCGAGTTCGAGGCCCAGGCCTACATCCTGTCGAAGGACGAGGGTGGCCGCCACACCCCGTTCTTCAACAACTACCGCCCGCAGTTCTACTTCCGTACGACTGACGTGACCGGTGTCGTGCACCTCCCCGAGGGCACCGAGATGGTCATGCCGGGCGACAACACCGAGATGCGCGTCGAGCTGATCCAGCCCGTCGCCATGGAGGAGGGCCTGAAGTTCGCCATCCGCGAGGGTGGCCGCACGGTGGGCGCCGGCCAGGTCACCAAGATCCTGAAGTAAGGTCCGCCTGCTTCGAGGTCGCCTGACCTGAGGAGGCCCGCACGGCCGGGAGGTCGTGCGGGCCTCTTCGCGTGTACGGCCGGGAGGTCGTGCGGGCCTCTTCGCATGTACGGCTCGCATGTACGGCCGAGGATGCCTCCGTCGGCCTGCGGCCCTGGGCGCGTGGGTCGAAACTATTCGTCGCGCACGACCCGTTCCCCCCGCCGGTCACCCCCTCCACTATTTGTCATGCCGCTGACCAAATTCGGGTGGAGGGGCTCAGCCATGTCTGGGAACGTCAGCCGTCGCACCGTGCTCGGCGCCGGCGTCGCCGCCGCGCCGGTCCTGTCCGGCCTGACCGGGGCCGCACGGGCCCGGGGCGCGGAACAGGACGCGGCGCGGGAGGCGGCTCAGGACGCGACGGCGCGCGGACCGGCCGCGCTCCGGGTCGTCGATCCGGGGGCGTACGTCTCCTTCACCCCCGCGCCCGGCGCGTTCCCGCTGACCGGCGCCCCGGTCGTGGTCGGCGACCGGGACCACCCCGGCGTGGTCCGGGCGGCGCGGGACCTGCGCGCCGACATCGAGCGGGTCACCGGCGTCCGCCCCGGCGACACCGTGGCCCGCACGGCGGTGCTGGTCGGCACCATCGGCCGCAGCCCGCTCGTCGACGGCCTGATCGAGGCCGGGAAACTGGACGTCACCGGGGTGCGCGGCAGGTGGGAGACATCGCTGCAGACGGTGGTCGAGCACCCGATGCCGGGCGTGGAGCGGGCGCTGGTGGTGGCGGGCAGCGACCCGCGTGGCACGATCTTCGGCGCGTACGACGTGTCGTACGGCCTCGGCGTCTCGCCCTGGCACTGGTGGGACGACGTGCCGCCGCCGCGCCGCGACGGCGTGTGGATCCTGCCCGGCCGGTACACCCAGGGCACGCCCGCCGTGAAGTACCGCGGGATCTTCATCAACGACGAGAACCCGGCCCTCGGCACCTGGGCGCCGCGCCACTTCGGCCCCGGCAAGGCACCCGGTCACCCCGGCGGCTTCACCGCCGACTTCTACGCCAAGGTTTTCGAACTCCTGCTGCGCCTCAAGGGCAACTACCTGTGGCCGGCGGTGTGGGGCCGGGCCTTCGCCGAGGACGACCCCGACAACCACCGGCGGGCCGCCGAGTACGGCATCGTCATGGGCACCTCGCACGAGGCGCCGATGATGCGCGGCATCGAGGAGTGGAACCGGCACGCGTCCGGCGGCCGCGACCCCTACGGCGGCAACGGCGCATGGTCGTTCCGCCGCAACGCCGAGGCCGTCAAGGCCTATTGGCGCGCCGGCATCCAGCGCATGGTGGACCAGGGTTTCGAGGGCGTGGTCACCCTCGGCATGCGCGGCAACGGCGACACCGGCCTGCCCGACGGCGACGGCATCGAGCTGATGCGGGAGATCATCGCCACCCAGCGGCAGATCATCGAGGAGGTCACGGGCAAGCCGGCGGCCGAGACACCCCAGGTGTGGACGCTGTACAAGGAGGTGCAGCGCTACTGGGACCGCGGCCTGCGCGCCCCCGACGACGTCACGGTCGTCCTCACCGACGACAACTGGGGCAACATCCGCAAGCACCCCGACCCCGCGGAACCGGCGCGCTCCGGCGGCTACGGCCTCTACTACCACTTCGACTACGTCGGCGTGGGCCGCAACTACAAGTGGGTCGACACCGCCAACCTCCGCACCACCTGGGACCAGCTCCACCAGGCCCACGCCCACGGCAACCACGGCCTGTGGGTGGCCAACGTCGGCGACCTGAAGGGCAACGAGCTGCCCACGGAGTTCTTCCTGACGTACGCCTGGAACCCCGACCGCTGGGACGTCGACGACCTGGACGAGTGGGAGCGCCGCTACGCCCGCCAGAACTTCGGCGAGCGGCAGGCGAAGGCCATCGCCTCCCTCCTCGCCGACTACGGCCGCCTCCAGGCCCGCCGCAAACCCGAACTGCTCAACCGGCGGATCACCCTGGCCGACGGCGAGGTGGTCTACGACGACCGGCAGACCCCGTTCTACTTCGCCCACCGCGAGCTGGAGCGGGTGACCGCCGAGTGGCAGGAGCTGGCCGGGCGGGCCGACCGGATCGCGTGGCGGCTGCCGTCCGCGCTGCAGGACGCGTGGTTCGAGCTGGTCGGCTACGAGGTCGGGGCGACGGCGAACCTGTACGCGCTGCGCGAGGCGGAGTTCACCAACCTGCTGTACGCGGCGCAGGGCCGGGCGGCCACCAACGACCGCGCGGCGGCCGCCGAGGCGGGCCTGGCCCGCGACCTCGCCCTCGCCGACCGCTTCAACTCCCGCGTCGCGGGCGGCAAGTGGCAGGGCTTCCAGACCCAGCCGCACATCGACTACGGCGACGTGGACCGCTACGGCCCCAACGCCGGCTGGCAGCAGCCGGAGAAGGACGACGTGGCCCTGCCGGACGTGCTGTTCCCCGCGGTACGGCGCATCGACGTGCCCGCCGGGGCCGGACTCGGGGTGTCGGTGGACGGCGCCGAGGACGCGGGGGAGTGGTGGCCGGGCGGCTCCCCGCGCCCGGCGCGGCTGCCGGAGTTCAGCCCGTACCAGACGCGCCCGCAGCAGTACGTGGAGATCTTCAACCGCGGCCGCACCCCCTTCGACTACCGCATCGAGACCTCCGCGCCATGGCTGGTGGTGGACCGCCCGCGGGGCCGCGTCGAACAGCAGGTGCGCGTGGAGGTGCGCGTCGACTGGGAGCGGGCACAGGCGGGACGCGCGCGGGGCACGCTGACCGTCACCGGCGCCGGGGAGTCGGTGACCGTCGCCTGCGTCACCGAGCACCCCTCCCGGCGAGGCCTGCGGGGCTTCGTCGAGGCGGGCGGCTACGTGGCGATCGACGCCGCACACTACGACCGGGCGGTGGGGCAGTGGCGCGTCCTGCCGGGGATCGGCCGCACCGGCGCCGGCGTCACCCCGTGGCCGGTGACGGGGCCTCGTCGCACGCCCGGCGGCTCCTCGCCCCGCCTGGAGTACGACGTGACCCTGCTGTCGGCGGGCGAGGTGACGGTGTGGGCGTACCTCTCCCCGCGCAACCCGGCGGTGGCGACCGGCGGCGGCCTGCGCTACGGCATCTCCTTCGACGACGCCCCCGTGCAGACGGTGGACATCATCGCCGCCACCGGCGCGGACGACGGCACGATGAACACCGCATGGGCCCGCAACACCTCCGACAACATCAACCTCACGGCGACCAGGCACACGGTGCACGCGGCCGGCGTCCACCGCCTGAAGTTCTGGACGGTGGACCCGACGGTGGTGGTCCAGCGGCTGCTGATCGACACGGGCGGGCTGGAGCCGACGTATCTGGGGCCGGGGGAGAGTCGGCGGGTGGGGTGAGGGCGGTCAGTCAGAGCCCGCGGTCCCAGGTGCGCAGGACGGCCAGGGCGAGCAGGGCGAGCAGGGTGAGCAGCCGGACCGGGGCGGTCACGACATGCGCGAGCCATGTCCATGGGGGTATGGCGCACAGTCAGGCATGCCGTGTCTTCGCGGCCGGTTCGCTCTGACGTGCTCCGAGGGCTCCCGGTGGGGGTGCCGAGTGCGTCCCTAGGGCAGTCCCACCAGGCCCCAGCCGCGGCGGGCGGCCTCTGTCACCACGTCGCCCCATTCGCGGATGAGGGTGGTGAACTCCTCGAAGGTGTCCGGGCGTCCGGCCCAGCCCTCGCACTCCGCGGCGAAGGGCCCGCGCAGCTCCTCCAGGAAGGGTGCGGCCTGCTGCCAGGCGCGGGCCTTGCCGGGGACCGCCTCGGGTGGGCAGACGAGAAGCAGGTAGGGCCGCCAGCGGTCGGCGGGGGGCGGGAAAAAGCCCCCGCCTCCGGTCCGCGCGGGGTTCTCGGCCGGATCCTCGTCCCAGATCAGGCCCTTCAAGAAGTCGTCCATCGCCTCGCGCAGGGAGGCGCCGGCGAGCATCCGCATGTCGGCCCAGGCAGTACCGGCACGGGCATGCGGCCGGTAGGAGCCGCTGGTGCTGAAGAAGCGGTACTCGGCGCACCATGCCGCACCCTGGCCCGGGGGCCACACCCATCCGCCGTCCGAGCCGTACGCGCTGTAGTACGCGTCGTCGAGGTCCGACGGCCACATCGTCTCGTCCAGTACTTGGATCCGCTCCTCGACCGGAACGGCGCGCAGCCGTCCCCAGTCGGCCATGCACAGGCTGAGGTCCAGTCCCACGGCGGCAGCATAGGGCGGGCCGGCCGCAGCGGCTGCGGCCGGCCCCGGCGGGAAGGCACGGCCCTGCTGCTTCGGCACGGGCTGAACGGTGACGATGCCGCCGGAAGAGCCGATGGGGCGTCAGGTGTAGATGCGGATTTGGAGGTTGTCGAAGATCTCGACCCACTCGCTGTACTCGTGGGAGAAGGGCAGCGGGTCGACGAGGCGGATGCCGGCCATCAACGCGTCGACCTCACGCTTGCGGCGTGCGTACCCCATGTCCTCGTCGTCCTCGTCCTCGCCGGGGTTGTAGGAGTCGACGTAGTCCAGGAAGGAGATCATGGTCTTCACGAGTGACGAGACATCCCCGTGGATCGGGATGACTTGCTGGCCGCCTTCGGTGTACTGGTACACCACTCCCGTTGCCGGATCGATCACGACAGCGTTGATCGGAAAGACACCGATTTTTACGACCTTTTCGACCCCGTCGGGAGTCCTCCAGCCCTGCTCCGCATGTGCGGCACAGTCCCAGAGGAAACCCGGCCTGAACTCCTCGGGCAGGCCGAACGACAACTCCCACTGTTCGGCGGTGGGAAGCCCGACGTGGACGAGGAAGTCCGGCGTCTTTCCCGTGAAGCCGTACTGCCGGGCCGTCGCCTCCGGCAGACGGACGGCTTCCTCCACCAGGGCCGTGTTCGTCAAGGTGTCATGATCAATGCTGAAGAGCACCTGTCGGCCTCTCTGTTCGGGGTCACGACCACATACCGGCGGCGATCTCCTCCATGATCTGGGGCCAGATGCTGTCATCGGAGAAGGGAAGCGCGTCACGC
>NZ_BMWH01000034.1 GCF_014651135.1 Streptomyces echinoruber | reverse complement strand
CCCGGCACCGCGGCGGTGCCGGGCCCCTCGCCGTGACGTGCCGGGGCAGTCGTCCCCGGCGCGGCCGGACCCACCGGTCAGGTCAGCGTCTCACGCGGGGGCGCCCAGTAGTCGGTCAGCCGGGCCGTGCCGGGCTCCAGACCCTTCCAGGGGCCGTCGTAGGACAGGACGGCGAAGGCCGCGGTGGGGAAGCCCCGCCGGCTCATCCGCTCCCGGGCGTCGCCGTCGGCCGAGCCCGCCAGGACCTCCGTCAGGCCCTGCACGCCGGGGTTGTGCCCGACCAGGATGAGGTTGCGCACGTCGTCGGGGGTTTCGTTGAGCACGGCGATCAGCTCGCCGGGCGAGGCCTCGTAGATCCGCTCCTCGTAGACGGTCTTCGGCCGCCGCGGGAACTCCTGGACGGCGTGCTTCCAGGTCTCGCGGGTCCGGGTGGCGGTGGAGCACAGGGTCAGGTCGAAGGGGATGCCGGTGTCGGCCAGCTTGCGTCCGGCCAGAGCGGCGTCCTGGCGGCCTCGCTCGGCGAGCGGCCGCTCGTGGTCGTTCACCTGGGGCCAGTCGGCCTTCGCGTGCCGGAAGAGGACGATCCTGCGGGGTTCTGCGACGCTCATGCCACCCAGCTTCGCACGAAACAAGCCGCTCGACGCAGGGAGTTGGTCCCGGCCGCCCGAGCGCGGCCCCGGCCCCGCCCCGGTGGCTCCGCTAGCGGACGAGCAGCTCACGGAGGTGCTCGAACACGTGGGTGAGCGCGGGGGTGCCGGAAGCGGCGTGTGCGTCGGCGGGGTTGAGTATCAGCGCCAGCAGGGCGGCGAACGCGAGCGCGGGCAGGACCAGGGCCCACCAGGGCAGCCGGATGTCGACGCCGTCCCGGGGCGCCGGGTGGGGCCGGGTGTGCGTTGGGGCCGACATGATCGCCTCCGCGGGTGTCCGGATGTGGTCGGCGGACCGCCTCGTGCGGTCTTGTGCGGTCGCGCTTCGACGCTACGGGCCTGCCGGGCCGCGTCCCATCCGGTGATCCACCCACTTGACCCTGACCCTCACCCCCTAGGGGACAGGGGGGCCAGCCCCACCACGGGGCCGCGCGGGGCGCGGACATTTCGGACCGTATCCGCCGCGACCGGACGGCCGGCCCCGAACACGGGTGTCCCACCGTTGCCGCCGCCCCGGCCGTTGCCGCCGCCGGGGCGGGACGCTCTCGGGGCGAGGCCGCCTCGGGCGGGACGCTCTCGGGCGAGGCGGTCTCAGGGCGAGACGATCGTGGCAATCACGGCGATGATCAGGAAGATGGCGAAGAACGAGCCGAAGACGAGCAGCATCTTCTTCTGGCCGTCCCGGGGGTTCGGATCGAGCACAGGCATGCGGCCAGTCTCCCACCCGTCGGCGCAACCCGCCGCACCGACCCCGGCAGGGCGCCGGGACACCGGGGCCGGTCGGCGCCCGCCCACCGGATCGGCGCCCGCCCGGGCCGGGTCAGCGCCCGGCCGTCCGGGGCATCGCCCCGGCCTCGTCCTCCACGGTCCGGTCGCGTCCCGCCAGCAGCCCCGCCGCCATCTGCGGCAGCATCAGCGCGCTCATCAGGGCGAGCGGCAGGCCCCAGCCGCCGCTGCTCTGGTAGAGGACGCCGACCAGCAGCGGGCCGGGAACGGAGATCAGGTAGCCGGTGCTCTGCGCGAAGCCGGAGAGCTGGGCCACGCCCGCGCCCGTGCGGGCCCGCATGCCGACCATGGTGAGGGCGAGCGGGAAGGCGCAGTTGGAGATGCCGATCAGCAGGGCCCAGGCCCAGGCGCCCGCGGCCGGCGCGCAGTAGAGGCCGGCGTAACCGGCGAGGCCGCACACGCCCAGCACGAGCACGATGGGCCCCTGGTGGGGCAGCCGCGCGGCCAGGCGCGGGATGACGAAGGCCAGCGGCACGCCCATCACCATGGTGACGGCGAGCAGCACACCGGCGGTGGAGGCGGGCACGCCCGCGTCCCGGAAGATCTGCGGCATCCAGCCCATGGCGATGTAGGCGCCGGTGGCCTGGAGCCCGAAGAAGACGGCGAGCGCCCACGCGGTGCGGCTGCGGGTGATGCGCAGGGCCGGCCGCTGCCCCTCACCCGCGGTCGGCGCGGATGCCTTCCCCTCACTCGCGTCCGACGCGGGCGCCTTCCCCTCACCCGCGTCCGGCGCGGGCACCTTCCCCGGGGCCGGCGCGGCGGGCGCCGGCCCCCGGTCCCGGACGACCGGAACCCATGGCAGGACGGCGGCCGCCGCGAGGCCCGCCCACACGGCGAGCCCGGTCCGCCAGTCGCCGCCCAGCGCGCCGGTGAGCGGCACGGTGGCCGCGGCCGCCGCGGCGGTGCCCAGGGCGATGGCCATCGAGTACAGGCCGGTCATGGGCCCCACCCGGTCGGGGAACCAGCGCTTGACGATGACCGGCATCAGCACGTTGCCGACCGACATGCCCATGAGGGCGAGGGCGCTGGCGGCCAGGAAGCCGGCCGTGCCGCCGGTGTACGGGCGGATCAGCAGGCCCGCGGTGACGGCGGCCATGCCGGCGCACACCACCGTGCCGGCGCCGAAGCGGCGGGCGAGCCGGGGTGCGGTCACGCCGAACACGGCGAAGCAGAGCGGGGGCATGGAGGTGAGCAGTCCGGCGACGCCGCCGCTCATGCCGAGTCCGTCGCGCACCTCCTGCAGGAGGGCGCCCAGGCTGGTGATGGCGGGCCGCAGGTTGAGGGCGGAGAGCACGATGCCGACGACGACCAGACGCGTCACCCACGTGCGCGGGGCGGTCCCGCCGGGCTCCGGCCGGGGCGCGGTACCCGGCGTACCCGGCGTGCGAACGGTCGGTGACGTCGACGTCGGTTTCGTCGTCCGGGTGTCCTCGCTTGCCATACGGGCCATCATATAATCATGGGATGATTGGCTGTCCATGGTCCGGTTGCCGGCCCTCGCCGCCGGCGTGCGAAGGTGTGCCATGCCCCTGAGCCATCCCCGCCGCTCGGCCCTGTCCGAGCAGGTCATCGCCGCGCTGCGGAACCAGATCACCTCCGGCGAGTGGCCGGTCGGCTCGCGCATCCCCACCGAGCCGGAGCTCGTCGAGCAGCTCGGCGTCGCCCGCAACACCGTCCGGGAGGCCGTCCGCGCCCTCGCGCACAACGGCCTGCTGGACATCCGCCAGGGCTCGGGGACGTACGTCGCCGCGACGAGCGAACTGGCCGGCGTGATGCACCGCCGCTTCGCCGGTGCCGACCCGCGGCACGTCGCGGAGCTGCGCTCCACGCTGGAGTCGGGTGCGGCGCGGCTGGCCGCCCAGCGGCGCACGGAGAAGGACGTCAAGCAGCTCGACGCCCTGCTGCGGCGCCGGGAGGAGGCGTGGGAGTCGGGCGACGCGGAGGCGTTCGTGACCGCCGACGCCACCTTCCACCTGGCGGTGGTGGCCGCCTCCCACAACGACGTGATGACCGCGATGTACGCGGACCTGGGCGAGGTGCTGCGGGACTGGCTGCGCGAGGACGTCGGCCGGGAGCTGACGCCGGAGACGTACATGGACCACACGCGGCTGCTGGACGCCATCCGCTCGGGCGACGCCGACACGGCGGCCGCGGAGGCGGCGAGCTATCCGCTGCTGTGCCGTCCGGGCCGGTTCACCCCTCCCGCTGGTGACTGACCCACACCCGGCCGACCTCCTTCCAGCACCGCCCGGTCAGCCGCACGGTCTGCGCGGGCCCGGCCTCCACCGGGGAGCCGTCGCTGTCGAGGTCCCACCAGCGCGCGCACTCGATGTGCAGGCTCACGCGGTCGGCCGCCGGGTACGGGTTGTGGCAGTACGCCGTCACGCGGGAACCGGTGACGGCGATGCGGCAGGCGGCGCCGAACGGCTCGGGAGCGGGCGTGCCCTCGCGCAAGCGCGGGTGCGAGAGGGCGTCGTACGGCAGGGACAGGACGAGGGCGACCGCGACGGCCGCCGGGGCGAGGCTGCGGGACAGGCGCACAACGGGTACCTCCTCGGCCGTGCTCGGGAGGAATGTGCGTGCTGGGCTCCGCCTCCAGGGTGCGTGCCCGGCACCGGCGGCCGCCCGACCGGCTGCGCCGAACGGGTGACGCCCCGCCGCCCGCGGAGCGGGAGACGGGGCGTCGGGGCCGTACGGGGGACGGGCCGCCCGCGGCGCCTTGCGCGCCGATGGGGCGCCCTGTGCGCCGACGGGACGCTCTGCGGGCCGGCGGGGTGTTACGCGCCGATGGCGTGCAGGCCGCCGTCCACGTGGATGATCTCGCCCGTGGTCTTCGGGAACCAGTCGCTCAGCAGGGCGACGACGCCGCGGCCGGCCGGCTCGGGGTCCTTCAGGTCCCACTCCAGCGGGGAGCGGGTGTCCCACACCGAGGCCAGTTCGCTGAAGCCCGGGATGGACTTGGCGGCCATGGAGCCGATCGGGCCCGCGGAGATGAGGTTGCAGCGGATGTTCTGCTTGCCCAGGTCGCGGGCGAGGTAGCGGTTGACGGCCTCCAGGGCGGCCTTGGCCGGGCCCATCCAGTCGTACTGCGGCCACGCGAACTGCGCGTCGAAGGTGAGGCCGACGACCGAGCCGCCGTTCTGCATCAGCGGCAGGCAGGCCATGGTCAGCGACTTCAGGGAGTACGCCGAGACGTGCATGGCGGTGGCGACGGACTCGAACGGCGTGTTGAGGAAGTTGCCGCCGAGCGCGTCCTGCGGGGCGAAGCCGATGGAGTGCACAACGCCGTCGAGCCCGCCCAGCTCCTCGCCGACGATGTCGGCGAGGCGGCCGAGGTGCTCGTCGTTGGTGACGTCCAGCTCGACGACCTTGGTGGGCTTGGGCAGCTTCTTGGCGATGCGCTCGGTCAGCGTGGGCCGCGGGAACGCGGTCAGGATGATCTCCGCGCCCTGCTCCTGGGCCAGCTTCGCGGCGTGGAAGGCGATGGAGGACTCCATCAGCACACCGGTGATCAGGACGCGCTTGCCCTCGAGAATTCCGCTCATGGTGATCAGTGACCCATTCCCAGTCCGCCGTCAACGGGGATGACGGCTCCAGTGATGTACGAGGCGTCGTCCGAGGCGAGGAACCGCACCGCCGCGGCGATCTCCTCCGGCTGCGCGTACCGGCCGAGCGGCACCTGCGACACGATGGTGGCGCGCTGCTCGTCGGTGAGGGCCTTGGTCATGTCGGTGTCGACGAAGCCGGGCGCGACGACGTTGAAGGTGATGTTGCGCGAGCCCAGCTCACGGGCGAGGGAGCGCGCGAAGCCGACCAGGGCCGCCTTGGAGGCGGCGTAGTTCGCCTGCCCCGCCGAGCCGAGCAGCCCCACCACCGACGAGATCAGCACGACCCGCCCCTTCTTGGCGCGCAGCATGCCGCGGTTGGCGCGCTTGACGACGCGGAAGGTGCCGGTGAGGTTGGTGTCGACGACCGAGGTGAAGTCCTCCTCGGACATGCGCATCAGGAGCTGGTCCTTGGTGATGCCGGCGTTGGCGATCAGGACCTCGACCGGACCGTGCTTGTCCTCGATCTCCTTGTAGGCCTGCTCCACCTGTTCGGCGTCGGTGATGTCGCACTTGACGGCGAGGCAGCCCGAGTCCGTCAGGGCGGCCGGCGGCTCACCGGAGCGGTACGTGATCGCGACCTTGTCCCCGGCGTCGGCGAACGCGCGGGCGATGGCGAGGCCGATGCCCCGGTTGCCTCCGGTGACGAGAACCGAGCGGCTCAACGGATCACCCTTTCGATAGCGGTCTGGTGGCCCCGCCCGAACAGCTGGATGACAGGCGGCTTCCCCGAAAACCTATCGGTCCGGCGGCAGCCGGGAGCAATCGGTCCCCGACAGTGGCGTGGGGGACTCACTGTGGGGTTTCTACAGTCGGCCGCCCAGGTCAGTCCGCCCTACCGGGCGCGTACGCGGGCAGCGCCGCCGCTCGTGCCGCCTCCAGCATCCGCTTGTCGTACGTGACGAGGCAGTGCAGGGCGTCCCCGAGTGTCAGGGCGCTGGCCACGTGGAGAGCGTCGAGCGTACGCAGCCGGCCCGGAAGCGCCGCAGCCCGGTCCCGGACCTCCTCCGTCACGAGGATCTCCGTGATGTCCCGCTGGAGATCGTCCATCGCCGTGGGGAAGTCCCCCATGAGGTCGAGCGTCCGAACGGTCTCCACAAAACCGATCGTGCTGGTCGCGAACGGCGCCGGCGGACGCCCCTCCAGGAAGGCGTCCAGCTGGGAGTGGTAGTCCCGCCGGGTCACCCAGGTGATCAGCGCCGAGGAATCAAGGTAGATCAACGGTCGTCCTCCTCGCGCTCGGCGAGGAGCAGATCGAGCGGCGACACGTCGGCGGGCACCTTGTAGTGGGGCAGCCGTGCCCGGTCGGCGCTGGTTGCCGCTTTCAGCCGGATCTTGCCCTGGGCGACGAGGTCGGAGTAGCGGGCGACCGGTCCCGAGCCGGGCAGCAGTATGGCGATGACCTTGCCGTGGCGGGTGACCTGGACCGCCTCGCCCTTCTCGACGCGGGCGAAGACGGCGCTGGGGTTGTACGAGAACTCACGGACGGAGATGGCGCTCATGGCGGGCCCCCTTGCTGCCACCGGCATTGTGCCTACATCTCCCCCATGGTACCTACACCGCTCAGGCGGCGGCCCGCCTCGCCCTTCACCCGTTCGCGGGGTTTCCGCAGCACTTCTTGTACTTGCGGTCCGAGCCGCACCAGCAGGGACCGTTGCGGGGCGGCGGCCAGTCGGCCGCCTCTCCCCTGCGGGCGAGTTCGGCGGCGTAGGAGGAACGGGTGCCCGGCGCGCCGGGGGAGCCGCCCTCCGCCTCCGCGTGGGCCTCCAGCCCGGCGAGCGTGGCGTGGCCGACGGCGAGGTGGACGCCGCCCTCCTCCGACAACTGCCGCAGCGTGCGCTCGACCTGCCGCAGGTGGCTGGCGTGATCGTCGCCGTACGCCTTCGCGGCCTCGGGCCACCGCTTCAGGAGCCGCGCGAACTCCTCCGGCGGCCAGAACAGCACGCAGGTCTTCACCTTTCCGGTGCGCGCGGCCCAGTCCGCCTCCAGCTCGGCGGCGAGCTCCTCGATCTCGGCTTCCAGGAAACTGGCGTCGCCTCCCCTCATCTGCTGGAGACGGATCGGGTCGTGCACCTCGTCGAGCGGGCGCGCGTCACCGGACAGGCCCGACTGGCGCCGCGCGTGGAGTTCGTCGGCCACCTCGTCCCAGTCGTCGTGCGCGGCACCGGCCAGGCGCCGGGCCCGGTGACGGGCGATGACCAGGATCTCCAGGTCGAAGCGGTCCGGGGACGCCTCGACGGCGTCCGCCGTGACCCGGGCCGCGGCACCCAGGACGTGCGTGATCCCCGCCGTGTACCACTCGGCCGCTTCCGCGTACGCGTCGTGCGTCTCGAAGGCCTCGCCGACGAAGTTCCACGCGCCCGGATCCCGGGGGTGCCGCTTGCGGAACGCGGCGGCGGCCGTACGGGCCTCCTGCTCACGTCCGGCGTCCCACAGGGCGCCGATGCGGAGTGCGTCCACCAGGTCCGGCTGCCGGCAACCGCCGTCCTCCGGGTCGAGCAGCCGCTCGTACAGGGCGAGGCCGCGGTCGTACTCACCCGCGACGCACCACTCGCCGGCGGCGTCCAGGAGCAGTTCCTCCCGGTCCTCGGGGTAGCGCTCCGCCAGCCGCTCGTACTCCTCGGCCCGCTGCGCGGGGCTGGGAGCGGGGGCCGCCGACCGGCGGGGTGCGGGGACCCGGCCGGGCGTGCGGGACTTCTGGTGGGACTGCTTGCGGGATTGCTTGTTCCTGCCGGGTGCACGGCGCTTGCTGGACATGGGTGCACCGTAGTGCCACCGGAACCGGGTGCGCCGAAGAAGCAGGGAGGATCACCCGCGGGACGACGCGCGGCCGCCGCCCGTCCGGCACCCGGGCACGGCGTACGCGGCGGATGGAGCGGCCGCACGGCGCACTCCGCCCACACGGTCCTGCCCGGTCCCGTCCGCGCGCGGACACCCCACCGCGCGGCGACGGCCCCCACGAGGAGCAGTCCCCCGCCGCCGTCGGCGTCGGCGGGGACCCGGGCCGCCGGTTCGGGGCGCCCGGGGTGCGGGTCGGACACCTCGACGCGCACGACACCGGCGGCACGGTCGCAGCTCAGCAGACGAACACACTTACGGTGACCGCCTCTTCGGCGTGCGGCGCGTGCATGAACCCAGCGTTCCGCCCCCTTCTGCCCCGCCAACAGGGACGACCCCCATACAGAAGCCGCTGTACCGGTGCACACTCTGGACCGGACAGGTAACTCCCCGTGACCATGGGCGGGTTGGGCGGGGTACGGCAACGCCCGGGAACGGGAGCACGGGAGGCGCGCGGCGATGGCGGCGGACCACGGCGGAGGCATCGGCACGAACCACACGAGCAGCGCGGAGGCGGAACCCTCCGACAGCCTCAGGACCTTCGGCGCGGTCCTGAAGGCGCTGCGGGAGGAATCCGGCCTGACGCAGGAGGAGTTCGCGCTGCGCGTGCGGTACTCGGCCGCGTACGTCGCCAAGATCGAGCAGGGCAAGCGGTTCCCGCCGGCGGATCTGCCCGCGCGGGCGGCGGAGGTGCTGGGGCCGGTCGCGCTCAAGGTCCTGACGGCGGCGGCGAAGAGCCTGACGAGGAGGGCGGGGCTGGCCTCCTGGTTCCAGCAGTGGGCGGGGATCGAGGAGGAGGCGATCTCCCTGTACGCGTACGAGTGCCGGGCGGTGCCGGGGTTGTTGCAGCCGGAGGCGTACATCCGGGCGATCTTCGACCGGCGGCTGCCGCCGGTGTCCGAGGAGCAGATCGAACGCGAGGTAACGGCTCGGCTGGAGCGCCAGCAGCTCATCGCCACCAGGCCGAACACGGCGTTCAGCTTCGTCATCGAGCAGAGCGTCCTGGCCCGGCGCATGGGCGGGCGCGAGGTCACCAGGCAGGTCATCGACCACCTTCTCGAAGTGGGCGCCCGACGCAACGTCGAGATCCAGATCATGCCCACCGTCCAGGAGGACCACTGCGGGATCGACGGCCAGATGTACCTGGCTGAGACGCCTGCCCACCAGTGGATCGGTTACACCGAAGGACAGCGATCGAGCAGTCTGATCTCCGCGCCCAAGGACGTGAGCGTCCTGCTCCAGCGTTATGGCACGCTGCGTTCACAGGCCCTGGACTGCCGGGCTACCGTGAAGCTGCTGGAACAGATGCGAGGAGCGCTATGAGCAGCACCGACGAGCTGAGCTGGTTCAAGAGCAGCTACAGCGGCAGTGAGGGCGACAACTGCGTCGAGGTCGCTCTGCGCTCCGAAGCGGTCCGCATCCGCGACTCCAAGGACAGGCGCATCCGCCCTCTCGTCGTCGCGCCGGCCGCCTGGGCGGCGTTCACGGCGTTCACGGCGCTCGCCGCGGACTCGTCCCCACAAGGCTGAGTCCGCACCGTACGCAACGCTCGCGGTGCGAGGAGCGCTATGAGCACCACCCCTGAGCTGAACTGGTTCAAAAGCAGTTACAGCGGCGGAGACGGGGACAACTGCGTCGAGGTCGCTCTGCGCCCCGAGGCGGTCCGCATCCGCGACTCCAAGGACAGGCGCATCCGCCCTCTCGTCGTCGCGCCGGCCGCCTGGGCGGCGTTCACGGCGTTCACGGCGCTCGCCGCGGACTCGTCTCCGCAGGGCTGAGTCCGCGCCGTACGCAACGCTCGCGGACGGGCACGGGCGGTCCGCGAGTGATAAGGGCGTGTGCGGTGAAGGCCCGGCGTGCTTCACTGCCGTCTTGCGCGCACCGGCTCGGACAGACGGACGCGAACAGTCGTCACGAAGGGATTTCCGCCCGTGCCCCATGACATCGACCAGTCGTTCCTGGCACTGCCCCTGCGCCCCCTCGCCGATGCCGCCCTGGCCCGGGCCCGCTCCCTCGGCGCCGAGCACGCGGACTTCCGGTTCGAGCGGGTGCGCAGCGCCTCCTGGCGGCTGCGGGACGCCCGGCTCGCCGGGTCGTCGGACACCACCGACCTCGGGTACGCGGTGCGGGTGGTGCACGACGGGTCGTGGGGCTTCGCCTCCGGCGTGGACCTGACTCCGGACGCCGCCGCACAGGTCGCGAGTCAGGCCGTGGCGATGGCGAAGCTGTCGGCGCAGGTGCTCAGGGCGGCGGGCGCCACCGAGCGCGTCGAGCTCGCCGACGAGCCGGTGCACGCCGAGAAGACATGGGTGTCGTCGTACGGGATCGACCCGTTCACCGTGCCCGACGAGGAGAAGGCCGGGCTGCTGGCCGAGTGGAGCGCGCGGCTGCTGGCGGCCGACGGGGTCGACCACGTGGACGCCTCGCTGCTGACCGTGCACGAGAACAAGTTCTACGCCGACACGGCCGGCACGGTGACCACGCAGCAGCGCGTCCGGCTGCACCCGGTGCTCAACGCGGTGTCGGTGGACGCCTCCAGCGGCGAGTTCGACTCCATGCGGACGCTGGCGCCGCCGGTCGGCCGGGGCTGGGAGTACCTGACCGGCACCGGCTGGGACTGGGACGCGGAGCTGGAGCGGATTCCGGAGCTGCTCGCGGAGAAGATGCGCGCGCCCAGCGTCGAGCCGGGCCTGTACGACCTGGTGATCGACCCGTCCAACCTGTGGCTGACCATCCACGAGTCGATCGGGCACGCCACCGAGCTGGACCGCGCCCTGGGCTACGAGGCCGCCTACGCCGGCACCTCCTTCGCCACCTTCGACCAGCTCGGCAAGCTGCGCTACGGCTCGGAGCTGATGAACGTCACCGGCGACCGCACCGCCGAGCACGGCCTGGCCACGATCGGCTACGACGACGAGGGCGTCGAGGCGCAGTCCTGGGACCTGGTGAAGGACGGCGTCCTGGTCGGCTACCAGCTCGACCGGCGCATCGCGCGGCTCACCGGGTTCGAGCGGTCCAACGGGTGCGCGTTCGCCGACTCGCCCGCGCACGTGCCGGTGCAGCGCATGGCCAACGTGTCGCTGCGGCCGGACCCGGCGGGGCTGTCGACCGAGGACCTGATCGGCAGCGTGGACCGGGGCATCTACGTCGTGGGTGACCGTTCGTGGTCAATCGATATGCAACGTTACAATTTTCAATTTACCGGTCAGCGGTTCTTCCGGATCGAGAACGGGCGGATCACCGGCCAGGTGCGGGACGTCGCCTACCAGGCCATCACCACCGACTTCTGGGGCTCCCTGGCGGCCGTCGGCGGCCCCCAGACGTACGTCCTGGGCGGCGCCTTCAACTGCGGCAAGGCCCAGCCGGGCCAGGTCGCCGCCGTCTCCCACGGCTGCCCCTCGGCCCTGTTCCGGGGCGTCAACGTACTCAACACCACGCAGGAGGCCGGTCGATGAGCCCTCGGACGAACAAGCCGCACGAGATCGTCGAGCGCGCCCTGGAGCTCTCCCGCGCCGACGGCTGTGTCGTCATCGCCGACGAGGAGTCCACCGCCAACCTGCGCTGGGCGCGCAACGCGCTCACCACCAACGGGGTCACGCGCGGGCGCACGCTCACCGTCGTCGCGACCGTCGACGGCCGTCAGGGCACGGCGTCGGGGGTCGTGTCGCGCGCGGCGGTGACCGCCGACGAGCTGGAGCCGCTGGTGCGGGCCGCCGAGGCCGCCGCCCGCGGCGCCGGTCCCGCCGAGGACGCGCAGCCGCTGGTCCGGGACGTGCCCGCCGCCCCGGACTTCACGGACGTGCCCGCCGAGACCTCCTCGGCGGTGTTCGCGGACTTCGCGCCGGCGCTCGGGGAGGCGTTCGCCCGGGCGCGGGCGGGCGGGCGCGAGCTGTACGGGTTCGCGCAGCACGGGGTCGTCTCGACGTACGTCGGCACCTCGACGGGGCTGCGGCTGCGGCACGACCAGCCCACCGGCACGCTGGAGCTGAACGCCAAGTCGCCCGACGGGTCCCGCTCGGCGTGGGCGGGACGCTCCACGCGGGACTTCAAGGACGTCGACCCGGCGGCCCTGGATGCCGAGCTGGCCGTGCGGCTCGGCTGGGCGGAGCGGCGCGTGGAGCTGCCGGCGGGGCGCTACGAGACGCTGCTGCCGCCGACCGCTGTCGCCGACCTGCTGATCTACCAGCTCTGGTCGTCGTCGGGCCGGGACGCGGCCGAGGGGCGCACGGTGTTCTCCCGGCCGGGCGGCGGCACCCGGATCGGGGAGCGGCTGACCGAGCTGCCGCTGACCCTGCGCAGCGACCCGCACGAGCCGGGCCTGGAGTGCGCGCCGTTCGTGATCGCGCACTCCTCCGGCGGCGACCAGTCGGTGTTCGACAACGGCCTGCCGGTGGGCGCCACCGAGTGGGTCTCCCGCGGTGAGCTGCGTCACCTGACGACCACCCGGCACAGCGCGGCCCTGACCGGGCTGCCCGTCGCGCCGTCGATCGACAATCTGGTCCTGGAGGGCGGGCGGGACCGCTCCCTGGCGGAGATGGTGGCGGACACCCGGCGCGGCCTGCTGCTGACCTGCCTGTGGTACATCCGCGAGGTCGACCCGGCGACGCTGCTGCTGACCGGGCTGACCCGGGACGGCGTCTACCTGGTCGAGAACGGCGAGGTGACCGGGCAGGTCAACAACTTCCGGTTCAACGAGTCGCCGGTGGACCTGCTGCGCCGGGCCACCGAGGCCGGGCGCACGGAGCGGACGCTGCCCAGGGAGTGGGGCGACTGGTTCACCCGGGCCGCGATGCCGCCGCTGCGGGTGCCGGATTTCAACATGAGCTCGGTCAGTCAGGGCGTATAACCTCGTAGGCGTTCGCAGCCGGCCGTTCACCCGGACGGCCGAGGATCATCCGAGGAGACACGAGAGACGTGACGGACATCGTCGACGAGCTGAAGTGGCGGGGGCTGATCGCCCTGTCCACTGACGAGGACGCACTGCGCAAGGCGTTCGCGGACGGCCCCGTCACGTTCTATTGCGGCTTCGACCCGACCGCGCCCAGCCTGCACCTGGGCAACCTGGTGCAGATCCTCACGATGCGCCGCATCCAGGAGGCCGGGAACCGGCCGCTGGCGCTGGTCGGCGGGGCCACCGGCCTGATCGGCGACCCGAAGCCGACCTCCGAGCGCACGCTGAACGACCCGGAGGTCGTCGCGGGCTGGGTGGAGCGGCTGCGCGCCCAGATCGAGCCGCTGCTGCACTTCGACGGGCCGAACGCGGCGGTCATGGTCAACAACCTGGACTGGACCCAGGGCCTGTCCGCGATCGAGTTCCTGCGCGACATCGGCAAGCACTTCCGGGTCAACAAGATGATCGCGAAGGAGGCCGTCGCGCGGCGGCTCAACTCCGAGCACGGCATCAGCTACACGGAGTTCAGCTACCAGATCCTGCAGGGCATGGACTTCCTGCAGCTCTACCGCCGCTACGGCTGCACCCTGCAGACCGGCGGCAGCGACCAGTGGGGCAACCTGACCTCGGGCACCGACCTCATCCACCGGGTCGAGCCCGGCGCCGTGGTGCACGCGCTGGGCACCCCGCTGATCACCAAGGCCGACGGCACCAAGTTCGGCAAGACGGAGTCCGGCACGGTCTGGCTCGATCCGGAGATGACCACGCCGTACGCGTTCTACCAGTTCTGGCTGAACACGGACGACCGGGACATCTCCAAGTTCCTGCGCATCTTCAGCTTCCGGTCCCGGCAGGAGATCGAGGAGCTGGAGCGGCAGACCGCCGAGCGCCCCCAGGCCCGGGCCGCGCAGCGGGCCCTGGCCGAGGAGCTGACGACGCTGGTGCACGGCGCGGAGCAGACGGCCGCCGTGGTCGCCGCCTCGCAGGCCCTGTTCGGGCAGGGCGACCTGGCGGAGCTGGACGAGCGGACCCTGGCCGCGGCCCTGTCCGAGGTCCCGCACGTCCGGGTCGCCGAGCCGGCCCCGGTGGTCGACCTGTTCGCCGAGGTCGGCCTGGTGCCCAGCAAGTCGGCCGCGCGCCGCACGATCAAGGAGGGCGGCGCCTACGTCAACAACGTCAAGGTGACCGCCGAGGACGCCGTGCCCGCGCGCGAGGACCTGATCCACGGCCGCTGGCTGGTGCTGCGCCGGGGCAAGAAGAACCTGGCGGCGGTGGAGGTCGCCGGCGCCTGACCGCCCCGCGGCGGCGGAGACCGCCGGCCCCGGGCCGCACACGGCGGGGGGCGGCCCCGGCTCGGGGGTCGCCCTCGCCGTCGTACGCGCTATGCGGTGTCGTACGCGGTGTGTGGTACGCAGTACGCGGTCAGACCCGCTGCCGCTTCCTGCCGACCAGGTTCATGTACGCCATGTCGGCGAGGAAGACGATGATGACGGCGGCGACGAGCTGGAAGATGTGACGGCTCCAGTCGATGCCGGGGGTCTCCTCCACGCCGACACCCCGCGCGACCGCGTTGCCGACGATCGCGCCGAGTATGCCGCAGATCGTCGTCAGCCAGAGCGGACTGTGCTGCTTGCCGGGAATGACCGCCTTGGCGATCAGGCCCAGCACGAATCCCACAATGATCGCCCACAACCAGCCCATGGTGGCCTCCTCGTGCGCCGACGTGGCCCGTACCGCCAGTGTCGGCCGTCCGGCCCCGTGGCGCATGCCGGGCGGGGCCGCGTGCGTTGTGCGCGGTGCGTCCGGCCGGGTGGGACGGTGCCCCGGTCTCGAACACGACGGGTCCGGGGCGTACCGTGGAGAAAGCGCGGGGCCGGTGTTCCGGCCGGTTGCGCAGCGGTTTTCCTGGCGGGAGAGGCCGAGTACGGGCGGATGGTGGATGGTGATGCGGAAGCGACGCGGCGGCGGCAGCGCCCAGGTGTTCCGGATCACCGGAGCCCGGGCGGGCCTGCAGGAGGACGTGCGCGGCCGGCAGCGCCGGTACGTGATCTCGATGTCGATCCGTACCGTGTCGGTGATCCTGGCGGCCTCGCTGTGGAACGTCGAGCGGTACGTCGCCGTGGTCGCGCTGGTGCTCGGCGCGGTGCTGCCGTACATCGCGGTGGTGGTCGCCAACGCGGGGCGCGAGCGGGCGCCGTCGCTGCCGTCGACGTTCGTGGCGGTCCCGTTCAAGCCGATGATCGCGCCGCCGGACGCCGACGAGCCCCCGGCGGAGTCCGGCGCGGAGAACACGGAGGCCGACTCCGGGCCGGGAGTGCGCCCGGAGCCCCGGGAACGGACGTGACGCCCGACGGACGCGACGCCGCGGACGTGACGCGACGGGCGGGACGCGACGGCGGGACGCGACGGGCGGGGACACCCGCGAGGGCACGGCTGGAGCACGGACGGGGATGCGGACGGGATACGGACGGCGGCCGTCCGCCCGGCCCGTGGCCGGGCCCGTGACCAAGCTGAAAAAAGCTCAAACCGATCGTGCTGTTCCGGTGCCGGGCAACCGGTTGACCGTGACATACTGCATACGCGCTCCGCATCCCCCGTCGGAGCGACGGACCGACGCCGGGCAGCTCCCCCCGTGGCTGCTCGGCGTCGCCTTGTGTGTGGACCTGTGAGACGAAGTCGTGAGTGACGAGACCCCGATCTGCTCCGCCAAGGGCTGCCGTGCCGCCGCCGTGTGGGTGCTGGCCTGGAACAACCCGAAGATTCATGCGCCGGAGCGGCGCAAGACCTGGCTGGCGTGCGAGGAGCACCGGGAGCACTTGGCGCAGTTCCTGGGGGTGCGCGGGTTCCTGAAGGACGTCGTGCCGCTGGAGGAGTGGCGGGCCCGGGAGGAGTCCCGGCCGTAGGGGTCCGCGGACAGGCCCGGTCCGTCGCGTCCGCCGGGAGGCCCGGCCCGTCAGGGGTCCCCGCCGCGAGCCCGAGGGGTGTCCCGACCGCAGGCCCGGGACAGGTGTCCCGTTCGTGAGCCCGAGGGACAGGTGTCCCGTTCGCAGGCCCGAGGGACGTCCCGGTCAGCCGCCGATCGCCGACATCGGGCGGTCCGGCTGGACGAACGACGGGTCGTCCAGGCCCGCACCGGCCTTCTTGCCCCACATCGCCTGTCGCCAGATGCGGGCTATCTCCTCGTCCGGGGCGCCGGAGCGCAGGGCGCCGCGCAGGTCGGTCTCCTCGGTGGCGAACAGGCAGGTGCGGATCTGGCCGTCGGCGGTGAGGCGGGTGCGGTCGCAGGCGGCGCAGAACGGGCGGGTGACGGAGGCGATGACGCCGACCCGGTGCGGGCCGCCGTCGACGATCCAGCGCTCGGCGGGGGCCGAGCCGCGCTCCTCGGCGCTCTCGGGGGTGAGGTCGAAGCGGGTGCGCAGCGCGGCGAGGATGTCCCCGGCGGTGACCATGCCCTCGCGCTTCCAGCCGTGCTGGGCGTCCAGGGGCATCTGCTCGATGAACCGCAGCTCGTAGCCGTGTTCGACGGCCCAGGCCAGCAGGTCGGGGGCCTCGTCGGCGTTGAGGCCCGGCATGAGGACGGAGTTGACCTTGACGGGGGTCAGGCCCGCCTCGCGGGCGGCGTGCAGGCCCTCCAGGACGTCCCGGTGGCGGTCGCGGCGGGTGAGGGCCTTGAAGACGTCGGGGCGCAGGGTGTCCAGCGACACGTTGACCCGGTCCAGGCCCGCCTCCTTCAGCGCCCGCGCGGTGCGCTTCAGGCCGATGCCGTTGGTCGTCAGGGACGTCTTCGGGCGGGGCGTCAGGGCCGCGACCCGCTCGACGATGCCGACCAGGCCGGGGCGCAGCAGGGGCTCGCCGCCGGTGAAGCGGACCTCCTTGATGCCGAGGGAGGTGACGGCGACGCCGATCAGGCGGACGATCTCGTCGTCCGTGAGCAGGTCGGGCTTGGCCAGCCACTGCAGGCCCTCCTCGGGCATGCAGTAGGTGCAGCGCAGGTTGCACCGGTCGGTGAGCGAGACCCTCAGGTCGGTGGCCACTCGGCCGTAGGTGTCGATGAGCACTGGGCCCCCTGCCCTCGTCGCGGTCGCCGGGACGCCTTGCGGACGTGTGTTCCCCGTCTCCTGCGAGCCTACGCGACGCCACCGACAACGACGGGCGCCGATCCACGAGGTGGGACACGGCCGCGCCGCGGGAGGGGGTGTGAGCCCTGCGGCTCCCCGCGGCGCGGCCGCTTCGCGCCGGTGTCTCGGCGTGCCGGTGTCTCAGTGGGCGCCGGTGCCGGTCAGCGAGCGCACCTCCAGCTCCGCGTACTTGGCGGTGTCGGGCTCCTCCTTGGACAGCAGGGTGCCGGCCCAGCCGAGCAGGAAGCCGACGGGGATGGAGATGAGGCCGGGGTTCTCCAGCGGGAACCAGTGGAAGTCGACGTCGGGGAACATCGACGTCTCCTTGCCGGACACGACCGGCGAGAACAGCACCAGGCCGACCGCGGTGACCAGGCCGCCGTAGATCGACCACAGCGCGCCGGCGGTGGTGAACCGCTTCCAGAACAGGCTGTAGAGGATCGTGGGCAGGTTGGCGGAGGCGGCGACGGCGAAGGCAAGGGCCACCAGGCCGGCGACGTTCAGGTCGCGGGCCATGGCGCCCAGCACGATCGACACCGCGCCGATGCCGACGGTGGCCCAGCGGGCGGCGTTCACCTCCTGCTTCTCGGTGGCGGTGCCCTTCTTGATGACGTTGGCGTAGATGTCGTGCGCGAAGGACGAGGAGGAGGCCAGGGTCAGGCCCGCGACGACCGCGAGGATCGTGGCGAAGGCGACCGCGGAGATGGTGGCGAGCAGGATGGCGCCCCCGTTGGAGTCGACGCCGCCCAGGTGCAGGGCGAGCAGCGGGGCGGCGGTGTTGCCGGCCTTGTTCGAGGCGATGATCTCGTCCGGCTTGATCAGCGCGGCGGCGCCGAAGCCGAGGGCGAGGGTCATCAGGTAGAACGCGCCGATCAGGCCGATCGCCCAGATCACCGACTTCCGGGCGGCCTTGGCGGTGGGCACCGTGTAGAAGCGGATCAGGATGTGCGGCAGGCCCGCGGTGCCCAGGACCAGGGCGATGCCGAGGGAGAGGAAGTCCAGCTTGGTGGTGCCGGTGGCGCCGTACTTCAGGCCGGGCTCCAGGAAGGCGGCGCCCTTGCCGCTGTTGTCGGCGGCCTTGCCGAGCAGGTCGGAGACGTTGAAGTGGAACTTCAGCAGGACCAGGAAGGTCAGCAGCACGGCGCCGGCGATGAGCAGCACGGCCTTGACCATCTGCACCCAGGTGGTGCCCTTCATGCCGCCGATGGTGACGTAGACGATCATCAGGACGCCGACCAGGGCGACGATGCCGATCTTGCCGCCGTCGCTGGTGATGCCGAGCAGCAGGGAGACCAGGACGCCGGCGCCGGCCATCTGCGCCAGCAGGTAGAAGATCGACACGACGATCGTCGAGGTGCCGGCGGCGGTACGGACCGGGCGCTGGCGCATGCGGTAGGCCAGCACGTCGCCCATGGTGTAGCGGCCGGAGTTGCGCAGCGGCTCGGCGACCAGGAGCAGGGCGACGAGCCAGGCGACGAGGAAGCCGATGGAGTACAGGAAGCCGTCGTAGCCGAACAGGGCGATGGCGCCGGCGATGCCGAGGAAGGACGCGGCGGACATGTAGTCGCCGGAGACGGCGAGGCCGTTCTGGAAGCCGGTGAACTGCCGCCCGCCGGCGTAGAAGTCGGCGGCGTCGCGGGTCTGACGGCCGGCCCAGACGGTGATGACGAGGGTGGCGGCGACGAAGACCGCGAACAGGGTGATGATCAGCGGCCGGTGCTCACTGGCCTCGCCGACGGCCAGCAGGATCTGCGGGGAGCTCATGCGCCGCCCTCCATCCGGGACTTGATGGCCTCCGCCTTCGGGTCGAGCCGCTCGGCGGCGTGCCGCGCGTACCACCAGGCGATGAGGAACGTGGTGAGGAACTGGGCGAGGCCGAGGACGAGGGCCACGTTGACGTTGCCGAACAGCTTCGTCCCCATGAAGTCGCCCGCGTAGTTCGACAGCAGGACGTACAGCAGGTACCAGACGATGAAGGCGACGGTCAGCGGGAAGGCGAAGGAGCGGTAGGAGCGGCGCAGTTGACCGAACTCCGCGCTCTGCTGCACCTCCGTGAACTCCTCGCTGGTCGGAAGGTGGGGCTCTGTCTTCGAGGGAGGCGGTGCGTCGGTGGCCACGGAGTCTCCTCGTGTTGCGGGTGCGGTGGTGACGGCGGGCCCGTTCCCGGGAACGGGCCCCTGGTGGTTCGGGGTCGGTACGGACATCTCCGGCTAGGACTTCACAGTGACGTGGATCACGTCACCCGGCGCGATGGTACGGCTCCGGGACGTGATCCGGCAGGGGTCCCGATCCTCCTCGGGCTTCCTGCCCGAGGTCACGGCGCCACGCGCGGACCGGTTCAACCGCCGCGGGGCCTTTCCCAAGTCGCCCGCCGAAAGCCATTGCTGAGCGGCCGAACGGCCGGATAGCGTCACTCTGCCCCACCCGTCATGTACCTGCCCGAGATGTACCTGCCCGAGCACCATCCGTGCCTCGGGCGGTGTCGTTTCCGGGTGTCGTTCCCGGGTGTCGTTCCCGGGTGTCGTTTCCGGATGATGAGGAGATCCCATGCCCCCTCTGCGTTCCCGAGGCTCCAGACGCCGGCTGGCGATCGCCGTGCCCGTGGCGCTGTCGCTGACCGCCTCGCTCGGCTTCCTGACGCCGGCGGCCTCGGCCGCGCCCCGGGCGGCGGCCGGCGCACAGGCTACGGACGCGCCCGTCCTGTCCTACGTCGTCAACACCCGCGCCACCGACCACCGCACGCTCGCCGCGGTGCGGCGGGCGATCACCGCGGCCGGCGGCACCGTCGTGACCTCCTACGACCGGATCGGCGTCGTCGTCGCGCACGCGTCCGCCCCGGACTTCGCCGCACGGATACGCGCGGTGCCCGGCGTGCAGTCGGCGGGCGCCACCCGCACCGCGCCGCTGCCCGCGCAGTCGGCGGACGACCCGGGCACGCCGCAGGTGCTCAGCGCCGCGCAGGTGGCGAAGGCTCAGGCGGCCGACGGACAGGACCCCTTGGAGCCGCTGCAGTGGGACCTGCCGGCGATCAAGGCGGACAAGGCGCACGAGAAGACGCTGGGCAGTGCGAAGGTCACCGTCGCCGTGATCGACACGGGCGTGGACGACACCCACCCCGACATCGCGCCCAACTTCGACCGCGCCGCCTCCGTCAACTGCGTGTCGGGCAAGCCGGACACCACCGACGGGGCCTGGCGGCCCGGCGCGGCGGAGAGCCCGCACGGCACCCACGTGGCCGGTGAGATCGCCGCCGCGAAGAACGGCGTCGGCGTCACCGGCGTCGCGCCGGGCGTGAAGGTCGCCGGCATCAAGGTGGCCAATCCGGACGGCTTCTTCTACACCGAGGCCGTGGTGTGCGGCTTCGTGTGGGCGGCCGAGCACGGCGTCGACGTGACCAACAACAGCTATTACACCGACCCGTGGTACTTCAACTGCGCCGACGACCCCGACCAGAAGGCGCTGGTGGACGCCGTCACCCGGGCCTCGCGGTACGCGGAGCGCAAGGGCGCCGTCAACGTCGCCGCGGCGGGCAACGAGAGCTACGACCTGGCGGCCGACTCGATCACCGACCCGGTCTCCCCCAACGACTCCGGCTCCACCCCCGCGCCGCGGACCATCGACCCGCGCCGCTGCTTCGACATCCCGACCCAGCTGCCCGGCGTGGTCACGGTCGCCGCGACCGGCGCCAAGGGCGTCAAGTCGTCGTTCTCCAACTACGGTCTCGGCGTCATCGACATCGCCGCGCCCGGCGGTGACTCCACCGCCTACCAGGCGCCGCAGGCCCCGGCGACCAGCGGCCTGATCCTGGGCCCGCTGCCCGGCGGCAGATGGGGCTACATGGCCGGCACGTCGATGGCCACGCCGCACGTGGCCGGCGTCGCGGCCCTGATCAAGTCGGCCCACCCGCACGCCTCCGCCGCCCTGGTCAAGGCCCTGCTGTACGCGGAGGCCGACCGCACGCCCTGCACCGACCCGTACGACATCGACCACGACGGCAAGGTCGACGCGGTGTGCGAGGGCACGAAGAACCGCAACGGCTTCTACGGCCGGGGCGTCGCGGACGCGCTGGACGCGGTGACCAGGTAGCGGGCGGCGCGTCACGGCGCGCGCACCGGGCCGGGCCGGACAGGAGGTGGGGCAGCACCTGTCCGGCCCGGCTTGTATGACCCGGCTTTCATATTGATTGAATCAATACCGCATAGTGCAGTCATGACAGGCATGACGGGAATCAAGTTCGCCTGGTCGGAACTGGGCGGCGACCCCGCCCTTGTGGAGCGGGTCCTCACCGTCCCCCGCGAGGGCGCTCTCGCGGCGCGGCTCCCGGTGCGGGAGCTGGCCCGGGCCTGCGTGGCGGTGTGCGCGCTGGCCGCGGCGGAGCGGGGAGCGCGGCGGGCCGGGCTCGCCGCGGTGCCGCGGGTGCGGGTGGACGACGGCGCGGTGGCGGCCGCGTTCACCAGTGAGCGGCACCTGCGGGTGGACGGGCGGGCGCCGGCCGTGTTCGCGCCGCTGTCGCGGTTCTGGCGGACGGCCGACGGCTGGGTGCGCACGCACGCCAACTACCCGCACCACCGCGCCCGGCTGCTGTCCGCGCTGGGCGTGCCGGACGATCCGGCCCGGGTCGGGGCGGTACTGGCCGGGCGCCGCGCCCACGAGGTGGAGGAGACCGTCCACGCGGCCGGCGGCCTCGCGGCGGCGCTGCGCACCCCCGAGGAGTGGGCGGCGCACCCGCAGCACGCCGCCCTGGCGGCGCGCCCGCTGGTCGAACGGGACCGGACGGACACCGCGCCCGCGCGCCCGCCGGCGCCCCTGGACGGCTCCCCCCTGCTGCCCGCCGCCGGGCTGCGCGTCCTGGACCTGACCCGGGTCCTCGCCGGGCCGGTCGCCACCCGCACCCTCGCCCTGCTCGGCGCGGACGTGCTGCGGGTGGACGCGCCGCACCTGCCCGAACTGGCCGACCAGCACGCGGACACCGGCTTCGGGAAGCGCTCCACGGTGCTGGACCTGACCCGCGCGGCCGACCGACGCACCTTCGAGGAACTGCTCGCCGCGGCGGACGTCGTGGTCACCGGATACCGGCCCGGCGCCCTGGACCGGTTCGGCCTCGCGGCGCCGGAGCTGGCCGCCCGGCGGCCCGGCCTGGTGGTGGGGCAGCTGTCGGCGTGGGGCGCGTACGGGCCGTGGGGCGGGCGGCGCGGCTTCGACAGCCTGGTGCAGGCGGCCACCGGCATCGCCGTGCTCGAGGGCTCGGCCGGGCAGCCGGGCACGCTGCCCGCGCAGGCCCTGGACCACGGCACCGGCTACCTGCTGGCGGCCGCGGTGCTGCGGGCGCTGACGGAGCAGGCCGAGGAGGGCGGCGGCAGGATCGTACGGCTCGCGCTGGCGCGTACGGCGGGCTGGCTGACCGGCGGCCTCACCCGGACGGAGGAGAAGGCGGCACAGGCCTGCGAGGGGCCCCGGCCGTGGCTCGCGGAGCGGGACAGCCGGCTCGGGCGGCTGCGGTACGCGCTGCCGCCGGTCGCCTTCACGGGCGGCCCCGCCGACTGGGCGCGCCCTCCGGTGCCGTGGGGCACGGACGCCGCCCGCTGGACGTGAGCGGGCCGGGCGAACCGGCAGGGCCCTCCCCGGCGTGCACGGAAGGGGAAGGCCCACGTCTATGCACACGGACAGTGCACGATCCGTTCCGCTGCGTTTGCCTCACCGCGCCCCGCCTGGTGACGATCGGGAGGTGACGCTGATACGACCGACCTCCGAGGCGGCCCGCCCTCGCGGACTCGTCCGCGGCACCGGCGCCGGCCGCGCCGCCGCAGTCCTCGTCCTGACCCTGCTGGCCGCCCTGATCCCGCTCCTGGGCCCGTCCGCCGCGCTGCACGGCACCGGTGAGGCCGCGGCGCCCGGCACGGCGGGTATCGGGCTGCTGCGCACGGTGCTGTTCGCCGCGCTCGCCGTCCTGGCGGGCGAGTTACTGGTGCACCGGCTGGCCCGCCGGCTGCCCGGCGCGCCCGCGCCCGCGCCGATGCCGCGCGGCTGGTCCGCGTACGCCGCCGTCGCCGGCCTGGCCGCGGCGCTCGGGCTCGCCCTGGTGGTGGCGACCGGCAACCTCGTGCCCCACCACCTCTCCCAGATCGACCTGGGCGGCCTGTACCGGACCCGGGACGGCGCGCTGGCCCTGCTGGAGGTCAACGCCTTCCTCGTGGCCGCCCTGTGCGCCGCCTCCCGCCGCCCCGCGACGCAGGCGTGGCCGCTGGCCGCGGTGGTCGCCGCCGAGGCGCTGCGCGCGCACCCCACCACCGAGCACAGCCCGCTGGTCGGCTCGGCCTTGACGGTGGTGCACCTGACCTGCGCGTCCCTGTGGACGGGCGCGCTGCTGCACACGCTGCGCACCTGCGCACGGTGGCGCGGCGGCCCGGCCGCGGCCGCTCTGCTCGGCCGCTACGCGCGCGTGGCCGCCGTCCTGCTCGCCGGGGTGACCGCGACCGGGGTGTGCAGCTCGCTGCGCCGCATGCCCCCGCACTCCGTCCTCGAGCAGCTCACCGGCACCGCCTACGGCCGCGTCCTGCTGGCCAAGGTGGTCCTGGTGGCCGGTGTCGCCCTGCTCGCCCTGTGGGCGCGCACCCGGCTGCACCGGGCCGCCGACCCGCTCACCGCGTGCCTTCCCGCGCGCGTGGAGGTCGTCGCGCTGGGCGCGGTGGTCGCGGTGTCCGGGCTGCTGACGGCGCTGCCGCTGCCCCTCCCCTGGTGAACCCGTCACGTCCGGCGGCCTCCGCCACCTCAGGGACCTCACGGGCCTCATGGACCTCATGGACCTCACGGGCCTCGCCCACCTCCTCGTGGCGGGCCGCCGGCGGCGCCGTACCGCCCCTCAGCGCGCCCGTCACCAGCAGGAACTGCGCGGCGACGTAGGTGAGCATGATCCAGAAGTCGGGGCGGGGCGGCCGGGGCCAGTCCGCGAGGCCCGCCGCGATGAGCGTGTCGGAGAGCACGAACAGCGCCCCGCCGGCGCCCGCCACCGCGCCGAGGCGGACGGCGGCACCGTAGGCCATGGTGGTGAGCAGGACGCCGTACGCGGCGACCGGGACGCGCAGGCCGACGGGCAGGTCCGGCCACAGCAGGGTGACGGCCGCGGCGAGCGCGGCGGCGTAGGCGGGCGCGAGCAGCCGGCGGCCGCGCGGATGCGGGGCGCCGGCCGCGGTCCCGTGGGCCCGGAACAGCAGCAGGTAGCAGACGTGCCCGGCGGCGAAGCAGGCCATGCCGGCGAGGAAGCCGGGCGTGCCGTCGGTCAGCAGGAGCACGTCGCCGCCCCAGCCGCACAGCAGCGCGGCCAGCAGCGGGCGCGGCGCCCGGAAGCCGGCCGCGGCGGCGGCCAGCAGGGGCATCAGCAGCGGTTTGACCACCGCGTGCCCGGTGCCGGCGCCGGCCGCGAGGCAGGCCAGGTCGGCGGCGCCGGCGAGGCCGTAGGCGGTCAGGAGCAGACGGGGCGTCCTCACGCGGTCGCGGTCTCCCGGGCCGTCTCCTCATCCGCGGGGGCCGGCTGCCACCCCGGCCCGCGCAGGAGGTGCCCCACGCGCTGGCGCCAGCCGGCCGCCGCCCTCAGGTCGCGGGCGAGGGCGACGTACTCGTGCGTGGCGACCCGCAGCGGGTTGTAGGTGGCGATGTTCTTCGTCAGCCCGTACACGGGCCGCTCGGTCTCCGGGACGAACGTGCCGAACAGCCGGTCCCACACGATGAGGATGCCACCGAAGTTGCGGTCCAGGTAGCCGCCCTGGGAGGCGTGGTGGACGCGGTGGTGGGACGGCGTGTTGAAGACGAACTCGAACCAGCGGGGCATCCGGTCGATGCGCTCGGTGTGGATCCAGAACTGGTACACGAGGTTCGCCGAGGAGCAGAAGGCGAGCGCGGCCGGGTGCACGCCGGCGGCGACCAGCGGCAGGTAGAACGGCCACACGGTCAGCGACGTCCACGGCTGGCGCAGCGCCGTCGTGAGGTTGAACCTCCTGCTGGAGTGGTGCACCACGTGACAGGCCCACAGGATGCGGACCACGTGGTGCCCGCGGTGCGACCAGTAGTAGCAGAAGTCCTGCGCGAGCAGCATCAGCGGCACCGTCCAGCCCAGGACGGGCACGCGCAGCGGCGTCAGCTCGTACACCGCCGAGTAGATCGCGACGATCGGGATCTTCCACAGGAAGTCGAAGACGAGGCTGCCGAGCCCCATCGTCACGCTGGTCGCCGTGTCCTTCGCCTCGTACCCGGCGGCGTCCTCGTCGGGGTGCAGGCGGTAGCTCACCATCTCCACGACGGTGAGCAACACGAAGGCGGGGATCGACCACAGCACGACATCGGGCAGGTTCGGCATGCACCGCACGGTAGAGCCGCCCGTCCGGTCGCCGCCAGAGGTTGTTACTCACAAGTATTTCCGACGGTGAGCGCTTGCTTCTTGGCAATCTCCACCAAAGCGCCCGCGGAACGGACGTTCCTTGCCCGGACCGGGTCCGAGCCGTGCCCGGACCCCGCCCGGGCCCCGCTTGGGCCCCGCCTGGGCCTCGGCTAGACTCCGGCCGCGCCCAGCAGGGTCCCCGCCGCGTACGTCACCCCCATCGCCAGCGCCCCGCCCAGCACGTTGCGCACGACCGCCGGCCGCGCCCTCGCCGCCCCCAGGCGGGCGCTGCTCCAGCCGGTGAGGCAGAGCGCGGCGAGGACGGAGACGACGGTGACGCCCAGCCGCCAGCGGGCCGGGGGCAGGACGATGGCGAGCAGGGGCAGCAGGGCGCCGACCGTGAAGGACAGGAAGCTGGCCCAGGCGGCGTGCCAGGCGTTGGTGAGCTCGTCGGGGTCGATGCCGAGTTCCACGCGCGCGTGCGCCCGCAGCGCGTCGCGCTCGGTGAGCTGCTCGGCGGCCTCCCGGGCCACCTCCTCCGACATGCCCCGCTCCCGCAGCATCCGCGTCAGCTCGGCCAGCTCCTCCTCCGGCTGCTCGCGCAACTCCCGCTTCTCCTGGGCGAGGGCGGCCTTCTCCGCGTCGCGCTGCGTGGACACCGACACGTACTCGCCGGCCGCCATCGACATGGAGCCGGCGAGCAGCCCGGCCAGACCGGCGGTGAGCAGGGTCGCGCGGTCCTGGGTGGCGCCGGCCACGCCGACGACGAGTCCCGCGGTGGAGACGATGCCGTCGTTGGCGCCCAGCACCGCCGCCCGCAGCCAGTTGAGCCGTTGACCGAGCGCGCCGCCGTGCGCCTCGTCGTGCGTGGGTTGTGTCGTGGGTTCCGTCACACGGGCAGGATCCCACCCCCGGCGTCCCCGGGCGCACCGGTCCCGCGGCGGGTCCGCGTCCGCGGCCCTCCCGCGTCAACAGGGCCGTCCGGCGGCGTCGTTGAGGGCGGTCCCGCACCCTTGCCCTGCCGAGGACCGTCCGGCGGTGCCGCCGAGGACCGTCCCGCGGACTCCGGGCACGCGGGACGGCACGGCCGGCGGGCCTTGCCGGGGAGCACCGGAAAGGACGGCGGCCGGCGCCTTCGGGGCCGAAGTGTCAGTCCCGGCCCGTATCCTCATGGACCATGCTCGAAGACCGAACGACCGCAGCGTCCACGCCTCCCGCGTGGCCGGCCGCGTACCCGGAGGGGTACGCGGTCGTCGACGTCGAGACGACGGGCCTGTCCCGGAGCGACCGCATCGTCTCGGCGGCCGTCTACCGGCTGGACGCCCGCGGCGAGGTCGAGGACCACTGGTACACGCTGGTCAACCCGGAGTGCGACCCGGGCCCCGTGTGGATCCACGGTCTGACGAGCGACGTACTGCGCGAGGCGCCCCTGTTCCGGGACGTGGCCGAGGAGTTCGCGGCCCGTCTCGACGGCCGGGTGCTCGTCGCGCACAACGCCGTCTTCGACTGGCAGATGATCGCCCGGGAGTACGCGCGCGTGGAGCGCGAGGCCCCGGTGCGGCAGCGGCTGTGCACCATCGCCCTCGCCAAGGAGCTGAGGCTGCCGCTGCCCAACCACAAACTGGAGACGCTGGCCGCGCACTTCGGCGTCGTGCAGCGGCGGGCGCACCACGCGCTGGACGACGCGCGGGTGCTGGCGGAGGCGTTCCGGCCGAGCCTGTGGGCCGCGGCCGCGAGCGGCGTCCGGCTGCCGCTGCACGAGTGCCGGCCGCTGACGGAGTGGGTCGACCGCTCCGCCCCGCGCGCCGGCCGGCAGGCGGGTTACGGCGGCTACCGCGCAGGCGGCTGGCGCCCCTCCCGCAAGCGGCCCGCGTGCCCCTACCCCAATCCCGGCCGCTACGAGGAGGGCAAGCGGCTCAAGCAGGGCATGCGGGTGGCGTTCTCCGGTGACACGTCGGTCGAGCGCGAGCTGCTCGAGGACCGTGCCGTGGAGGCCGGGCTGCACGTCGCGACCAGCGTCTCCCGGCTGACCAGCCTGCTGGTGACGAACGATCCGGACTCCGGCACGTCCAAGACGGTCCGCGCCCGGCAGTACGGCACGCCGATCGTCGACGAGGCGGCGTTCGGGCAGCTGCTGCAGGACGTGGAACCGGCGGACGGCTGACGGGCCCCGGCGACGGGAACGGCCGGGCGGGCCCCGGCGGCGAGAACGGCGGCGCGCGGGCCCGGCGACGGGAGCGACCGAGTGGACCCTGACGGCGGGAACGGCCGGGCGGTCGAGGGCCGGACGTGCCGGGACACCGCGTCAGACGGGTGATTGCGCCGCGACTCGCCCGGAGGCCGCTCGCCCCGGCGGCGGGGACGGCTCACCCTGTGGCGCATGGCGAGATGCGAAGTTTGCGGCAATGACTACGGAATGACCTTCGAGGTCCACGCCCAGGGCGCGGTGCACGTCTTCGACTGCTTCGCGTGCGCGATCCACCGCATGGCCCCCATCTGCGAGCACTGCCGTGTCCAGATCATCGGCCAGGGCGTCGAGGTCGAGGGCCACTGGTACTGCGGTGCCCACTGCGCGCGGGCGGAGGGGGAGGTGGGGATCGTCGACCGGGTGTGACGTGACGGGGCGACCGGTCCGCCGTCGCCCCCGTACCGCGGCACCGCGCGCCGTCGGCCCCCGCCACCGCGGGGCTGGCAGCTCCCTGACGGCCCGGCGGAAGGACCCTCCCGCCGGGGAGGCGCGGGCGCGCGGTACGGTCGAGTCGTGTACCGCTTCCTGTTGACCCGCCAGTGGGTGATCCTCACCCTCGTGGCCCTCCTGCTCGTCCCGACGATGATCAGGCTGGGTTTCTGGCAGCTGCACCGGCACGACCACCGGCAGGCGCTGAACCGGGTGATCAACGCCTCGCTGGCGGCCAAGCCCGTGCCCGCCGAGTCGCTCACCTCGGTCGGCGGAACGGTGGCGCACGACGACATCTACCGCCGGGTGACGGCGAAGGGGCACTTCGACACGGCGCACGAACTGGTGGTGCGCCGGCGCACGAACGCCGACGGCCAGGTCGGCTACCACGTCCTGACCCCGTTCGTGCTGGACGACGGCAAGACCCTCCTGGTCAACCGGGGCTGGGTCCCCTCCCCCGCCTCGCAGACCGCCTTCCCGAAGATCCCGGCCCCCGCGCGCGGCGAGGTCACGATCACCGGGCGGCTGATGCAGGACCAGACCACCGCCGCGAGCGGCATCAAGAACGTCAAGGGCCTGCCGGACCGGCAGATCATGCTGATCAACAGCAGGCAGGTCGGCGCGCTCCTGCGGGCCGAGGGCGCGCCCCACGCCAAACAGGTCCTCGGCGGCTACGTCGAACTGGTCTCCCCCGCTCCCCGGGGCGGCAGCCCGGAGCCGATCCCGTCGCCCAAGGAGGACAGGAGCTGGATCGGGGTCGGCGACATCAACCTGCCGTACGCGATCCAGTGGTGGGTGTTCGCGGCGGCCGTTCCGCTCGGCTGGTGGCTGCTGGTCCGCCGGGAGGCCCGCGAGCGGGCGCAGGCGGCGGCGAGGAAGACGACCGACGAGGCGGAACCGGCCTCGGTCTAGGCGACCCCACGGACCCCACGGACCCCGCGGACCCCATGGACCCCGCGGATGCCACGGACGCCGCGGAGTTCCCGGCACCCGGCCCGATCGCCCGCCCGATCCCCCGGCCTCCGGTCCCCGGGAACGGCCCGATCACCCCTCGATCCCCCCGGGAACGGCCCGATTGCCTCCTCCTTCCCCGGGAATCCGGTCATCCGTGCACCCGCGGATCGAGGACTACGCGCTCATCGGCGACGAACAGACCGCCGCCCTGGTCGGCCGGGACGGCTCCGTCGACTGGCTCTGCCTGCCCCGCTTCGACTCCGGCGCCTGCTTCGCGCGGCTGCTGGGCACCGAGGAACACGGCCACTGGCGCATCGCCCCGGTGGGCGCCGGCCCGTGCACCCGGCGCGCGTACCGGCCGGACACCCTCGTCCTCGACACCGAGTGGGACACCCCCGAGGGGTCCGTCCGCGTCACCGACCTGATGCCGCAGCGCGACCGCGCCCCGGACCTGGTCCGCGTCGTCGAGGGCCTCGCCGGGCGGGTGACGGTGCGCAGCACGCTGCGGCTGCGTTTCGACTACGGCTCGATCGTGCCGTGGGTGCGCCGGGTCGACGGCCACCGGGTCGCCGTGGCGGGCCCGGACTCGGCGTGGCTGCGCAGCGAGCCGGAGGTGCCCACCTGGGGCGAGGACCGCGCCACCTGCTCGGAGTTCACGGTGGCCGCGGGCGAGAAGGTGGCGTTCGTCCTGACCTGGCACCCCTCGCACGAACCGCGCCCGCCGCTGATCGACCCGTACGAGGCGCTGGAGAACAGCGTGGCGGACTGGCGGGCCTGGGCCGCGCGCTGCACGTACGACGGCCCGTACCGGGACGCCGTCGTGCGCTCCCTGATCACGCTGAAGGCGCTGACGTACAAGCCGACCGGCGGCATCGTCGCCGCCGCCACGACCTCGCTGCCGGAGGAGACGGGCGGGGTGCGCAACTGGGACTACCGCTACTGCTGGCTGCGCGACTCCACCCTCACCCTCGGCGCGCTGCTGTCGGCGGGCTACCACGACGAGGCCGAGGCGTGGCGCGACTGGCTGCTGCGCGCGGTCGCCGGCGACCCGGCGAAGCTGCAGATCATGTACGGCGTGGCGGGTGAGCGGCGGCTGCCGGAGCTGGAGCTGCCCTGGCTGCCCGGCTTCGCCGGCTCGGCGCCGGTACGCATCGGCAACGGCGCCGTCGAGCAGCTCCAGCTCGACGTGTACGGCGAGGTCATGGACACCCTGGCGCTGGCCCGCCGCTCGGGGCTGGCGCCCCGGCCGGACGTCTGGGCGCTGCAGCGCGCGCTGATGGAGTTCCTGCGCACCGCGTGGCGGCGGCCGGACGAGGGGCTGTGGGAGGTACGCGGCGGGGCGCGCCACTTCGTGCACTCCAAGGTGATGGTGTGGGTGGCCGCGGACCGGGCGGTGCGCACCCTGGAGGAGCACCCGGAGCTGGACGGGGACCTGGAGGGCTGGCGGGCGCTGCGCGACGCGGTGCACCGGGAGGTGTGCGAGAAGGGCTACGACCCCGAGCGCAACACCTTCACCCAGTTCTACGGCTCGCGGGAGCTGGACGCCGCGCTGCTGCTGATCCCGCGCGTCGGCTTCCTGCCGCCGGACGACCCGCGGGTCGTCGGCACCATCGACGCGGTGCGCGGCGAACTCGGCGAGGACGGCTTCCTGCGCCGCTACAGCACCGACGGCACGGTGGTCGACGGGCTGCCGGGCAGCGAGGGCGCGTTCGTCGTGTGCTCGTTCTGGCTCGCGGACGCGCTGCACCTGACCGGCCGGACCAAGGAGGCGCGGGAGCTGTTCGAACGGCTGGTGGGCCTGGCCAACGACGTGGGGCTGCTGTCGGAGGAGTACGACCCGGTGACCGGGCGGCAGCTCGGCAACTTTCCGCAGGCGTTCAGCCACATCGGGCTGGTGAGCACCGCCCTCGCTCTCTTCGGTGACGAGCGGGCAGGATAGGGCCATGGATCTTGCACTGAGGGACCGGGTGTACGTCGTCACCGGGGCCACGCGCGGCCTGGGCAACGCGGTCGCGCGCGAGCTCGTCGCCGAGGGCGCGAAGGTGGTGCTGAGCGGGCGGGACGAGAAGACCGTCGCCGAGGCCGCCGCCGCGCTGGGCCCGAACGCCACCGGGGTGGCCGTGGACAACGCCGAGGCCGACGCCCCCGAGCGGCTGATCGCCACCGCGCGGGAGCGGTTCGGCGGCTTCCACGGCGTCCTCGTCAGCGTGGGCGGGCCGCCGCCCGGCTTCGTCGCCGACAACACCGACGAGCAGTGGCGGGCGGCCTTCGAGACGGTGTTCCTGGGCGCCGTACGGCTGGCCCGGGCGGCCGCCGCGGCGCTGGAGGAGGGCGGCGTCATCGGCTTCGTCCTGTCCGGCTCGGTGTACGAGCCCATCCCCGGCCTGACCGTCTCCAACGGCCTGCGGCCCGGGCTCGCCGGCTTCGCCAAGTCCCTCGCCGACGAACTCGGCCCGCGCGGCATCCGCGTCCTCGGGCTGCTGCCCGGCCGCATCGACACCGACCGGGTGCGCGAGCTCGACGCCCTGTCCGCCGACCCGGAGGCCACCCGCGCGGCCGCCGAGTCCCGCATCCCGCTGCGCCGCTACGGCACCCCGGAGGAGTTCGGCCGCGTCGCCGCGTTCGCCCTGTCCCCGGCGGCGTCGTACCTGACGGGTGTGATGCTGCCGGTGGACGGCGGGGCACGCCGGGGGTTCTAGGACACACCGGTTTTAGGGGGCACGCCGGTTTTTGGGCGCCGGGGTTCCGGGGGCGCCAGAGTTTCGGGGGCGCCGGGGTTCCGGGGGCGCGCCGGGGATTCTGCGCCCCCGGCCGTGACGTCCGGACCCCGCCCTCTCCGCCTTCTCCGTCCTCTCCGTTCGGTCCGTCCGGGCGTCAGCTCACCCGCTCCGCGCGGTGTCCGGCGGCCCTCATCCGCACCTCCGTCGGCAGGGCGGCGAGGCGTGCCGAGTCGCGGGCGTGGGCGAGGGGGCCGGTGGTCAGGTCGTGCAGGACGGTGGCGGGGTCGGCGTCGTCCGCGAGGAGGAGCCGTACGCGGGCGGCGGGGGCGGTGCGGCGGCCGGTGAGCAGGACGTGGGCGCGGGCGATACCGGGCACGCCGGCGGCCTCGCCGGCGAGGGCGTCCTCCAGGGCCCGGCCGTGCAGCAGCGCGCCCTCGCCGTCGCCGGTGTCGACGAGCACCGTGGCGAGCCGGCGCCGCCGCAGGGCGGCCACCAGCCACCACAGGGCGAGCAGCAGCAGGACGGCCAGTGCGGCCAGGACGGTGGGCCACCACCAGCCGGCGTCGCGCCACCGGGTCCGTTCGGAGTCGCTGAGCAGGACGTCGTGCGGCCCGTCGTGGATCCACCAGGCGGGCGGCCGTACGCCGAGTCCGATAGCGAGCACGCCGCCGCCGAGGGCGACGAGCACCAGTCCGGCCAGGCCCACCAGCACGCGGTTGACGACTCGCATGGTCTCACCCCTCCCGCCGGGGCCGCCCGACGTGCACGGACAGCACGACAGGCCGTGCCAGGCCCAGTCCCCGGACCGCGTCCGCGAGGACCTCGTCCAGGTCGGCGCGCACGTCGTCGAGGGCGCGGAAGTGGGACACGGCCCGCACATCGGCGCGGGCCCGCCGCATCCGCACCCGCACCGACCGCACTCCGGAGACCTCCATGGCCCGGTCCCGCAGGACCAGCGCGGCGGCGTCCCGGTGCAGCCAGGCGCGCACGTCGGGGCGGGTGCCGGCCATGGGCAGCAGGCGCCGCATGCCGGGCGTGGCGGCCAGGACGACCAGCCACAGGCCGAGGGCCGCGGCGACGCCGGCGCCGGTCAGGACCCAGGGGTCGTCGAGGGGTCGGGTGGCGAGTTGCCGGGCCAGTTCGCGCCGCCAGCGCAGGCCGGGCCGGTGGGCGCGCACGGCGGCGATGTCGTAGAGGAAGGCGCCCGCGCCCGCGAGGAGCAGCAGGGCGACGAGGGCGGCGGGGATCCGCCGCGCGGACCACAGGCGCCCGGCGGGGCGTGCCGTGCGGCCGTCGGCGGGCGGGTGCCCGCCGACCGCGTCGGCCGTCTCGTCGGCCGTCTCGTCGGCCGTCTCGTCGAGCGGGGGCAGGGGGCGGGTGGTGCCCGGGGCCTCCACGTCCCGGGGCTCGTTCATCGGGTCCTCCCGTGTGCCGCGCCGGGCACCGCCGTCGGATGCAGCCGTTCGACCTGGACGGCGACCTCCGGCACCTCCATCGCGGCCAGTGCGCGCACCCGCTCGGCGACCCGGCGGCGCACGGCCGCGCCGGCGGCGCCGATGTCGCACGGGTAGGCCAGTTCGACGTGGACGCGGACGCGGGCGGTGCCGTGGTGGACGACGACGGTGGCGTGCGGGGGCGCGGCGTCCGGCCGCAGCGGTCCGAGCGCCTCGTGCGCCGCCTGGGCCGCGATCTTGGCGACGACCCGGTCGGTGATCCGGGTGGCGCCGCGCTCGCCGGGCGGGACGGCGGTCACGGGTCTGCGGAGCTCACCGGCCCCCGTGGTCACGGGTCTGCGGAGCTCACCGGCCCCCGTGGTCACGGCCGTCACCGCCGCCGTTCGTCACGGGAGCGGAAGAAGTCGCCCGGTTCCAGGTCCCCCTCCAGGAACCGGCCCACGACGAACCCGATGGCGCCCAGCGCCGCCACCAGGAGGAAAGCCCCGAAACCGCCGAAATACCCGGCGAACCCCAACGCCATGCCGGCGATCATGCCGACCACGGCCATGTTCATGCTGCGCACTCCTAGGTTGTCGGTCGCCGCGCCGTCCCGTCCTCCCCGGCCGGGTCACTGGATCCGGGGTTCCGGCTCCTCTTCCTCCTCCTCGGGCAGCTTGACGTCGGTCACGGAGATGTTGACCTCGACCACCTCCAGGCCGGTCATCCGCTCGACGGCCGCGATCACGTTCTCCCGCACGGCGCGGGCCACGTCGGCGATCGCCACGCCGTAGTCGACGACGATCTCCAGGTCGAGGGCGGTCTGCACCTCCCCGACCTCGGCCTTCACGCCGCGCGTCACCGACTTGGTGCTGCCGGGCACCCGGTCGCGCACGGCGCCGAAGGTGCGCGACAGCCCGCTGCCCATGGCGTGCACGCCCAGTACGTCCCGCGCGGCGAGCCCCGCGATCTTCTCCACGACTCCGTCGGCGATGGTGGTGCGGCCCCGGGTCGCGGGGTCCCCTCCGCCGCGCCGGGTCGCCTGCGTCTTGCGGGTCGTCGGGGTCTCCCCGACCTCCTGACCGCCGCCCGGGGCCTTCGCCAGGGTGGGGTCCGTCATGTCGGTCATCGCCGTACGTCCCTTTCGGTCGTTCTCCTAGGACCACCGTATGCGGGGTTGCGCGATTGTGCGCCGAAGATGCGGCAGGCTGGAGTAATGACGTGGGACGGGTGGGCGGGAGCGGTGCGGCGCCAGGTGGCGCTCGGCAGGCTGCTGCCGCTGGGCGGGCCGCGGGACGGCGCCTGGATCACGGAGCGGGCGGCGGGGGCGGTGCTGCGGCAGGCGGTGTCGGAGGTGCCGGGGGTGCGTCTCGGGCCGCTGCGGATCGAGCCGGCCGACCCCGGGGCGGCGTGCGAGCCGGTCGTGCCGCCTCCGCCGAGCGCGCTGCCGCCGGGCCCGCTGCGGATCTCGGCGGACTGCGCGGCCGGCGCGCGGGAGCCGCTGCCGACGGCCGCCGCCCGCCTGCGTACGGCCCTCGCGACCGCGGCCGTGGAACGGCTGGGCCTGGCGGTGACGGCCGTGGACCTGCGGGTGACGGAACTGCTGGAGACCGCGGAACCGGCGCCTGGGACGGCAGAGGCCGGGGGTGAGGGCAGGGGCGGAGGATCGAAGGGCGGCCGCGAGGTCCCCGCCGCCGAGGGCGGAGGCCCGGCACCGGGGACGGCAGAGGCCGGGGGTGAGGGCAGGGGCGGGGGACCGACGGGCGTCCGCGCGGTCCCCGCCGCTGAGGGCGGAGGCCCGGCGGGCGGCCGTGAGGCCCGCGTGGCCGGGGGCCGGGACCTCGCCGGCGGTGACGACGAGGCCCGCGTCGCCGAGGCGGCGGGTGCCGTCGCGGGCGTGGACGGGCTGACCGGGGTTCTGGGCGGGCTGGGCCGGGCGGTGCACATCGAGGCGCGGCAGGGCGGGACGGCGACCGTGCCGCGCCGCCATGTGCGGGTCGAGGTGGCGGTGCGCGCGGACCACCGGGCCGTGGACGTGGCCCGCGCGGTCCGCGCGGCGGTGACCGAGGCCCTGGCGGACCGGCCGACGGTGGCGGTGCTGGTCACGGCGGTCACCGCGACCGCGTGACCCTGCGTCCCGGTCGGCGGCCGATGATCGCCGGCCGGGACGCGGCGGTCCGTCACGGATGACGGGCCGTCGGCGCCCGCTCCGCCGGAGCGGCTCCGGCCGACCGGGCGCGGGGCGGCGGCACCGGCCGTCGACGGCTCCCCGCAGGGACACCCAGGCGGACCGGGCGTACGGCCGCACGCCCGTGCGCGTCGCTTTCGTGCGCCTTCGCCCGCCTTTATTCGCCGATGCCGGCCAGGTCCCGCAGTCGGCGTGCCTGTGCCTGCCGTTCGGCGGCCCGCTGCTCCTCGTAGGAGCGCTGCTGGGCGCCGCGCAGCAGCGCCTTGGTCTCGACGACGGCGTCGCGCGGCGCGGCGAGGACGGCGGAGGCGAGGTCGCGTGCGGCGGCGTCGAGCTGGTCCAGGGGCACGGCGATGTTGGCCAGGCCCGTGGCGACGGCCTCCTCGGCGCCGACGAAACGCCCGGTGAGGCAGATCTCCAGGGCGCGGGCATAGCCGACCAGCCCGACCAGCGGGTGGGTGCCGGTGAGGTCGGGCACCAGACCGAGGCTGGTCTCGCGCATGGCGAACTGCACGTCGTCCGCGACGACCCGCAGGTCGCAGGCGAGGGCGAGCTGGAAGCCCGCTCCGATGGCGTGTCCCTGGACGGCGGCGATGGACACCAGGTCGTTGCGCCGCCACCAGGTGAACGCCTCCTGGTACTCGGCGATGGTCGCGTCCAGTTCCGCGTCGCTGCCGCGCGCCAGGTCGAGGAAGGACGGCTCGCCGTCGAAGCCCTCGGGGGTGAACGCCTGCCGGTCGAGTCCGGCCGAGAAGGACTTGCCCTCGGCGCGCAGCACGACCACCCGGACGCTGCCCGGCAGCAGCCGCCCGGCTTCGGCGAGCGCCCGCCACAGGGCGGGACTCTGGGCGTTGCGCTTGGCCGGGTTGGTCAGCGTCACCGTGGCGATGGCGTCGTCCACGGCGAGCCGTACGCCGTTCTGGTCGAGGAGCGGTGCGCGGTCCCGTTTCCCGGATGATGCGTCGGGCGAAGCCATGGGGTGCCTCCGATGGGTGCGGTCGGACAAGTGACTGCACAGTAACCACCCGGCCGATCATCGGACCGACCGGGTGGCCACCATCGGAGAGCCGAGGTGCCGCCCGTGGTCAGGAAGGTCAGGAAGACGTCGTCGACGGGGACGACGGAGACGCTGCCTTCTTGCCGCGGGTCGCGCCACCACGTCCGCGGAGCGTGACACCCGACTCGCTGAGCATGCGGTGCACGAAGCCATACGAGCGGCCGGTTTCCTCGGCCAACGCCCGAATGCTCGCACCGGCGTCGTACTTCTTCTTCAGGTCTGCCGCGAGCTTGTCGCGCGCGGCGCCGGTCACCCGGCTGCCCTTCTTCAGAGTCTCGGCCACCCGTGCCTCCTCATGGGAAGTGCGCTCTGGTCTCCTCATGATCACCCCTCCGGGGCTTCATGGCCACCCATTCGGCAAGGTCCGTGAGACACGGTTTTGACGACGGGAGTGCATCCCCACATCCGGAATCGGGGATTCCGACCGTCGGCGTCCGGGCCGGCGAGCGGATTCCTCCGCGAAGTGCCAGGTCACAGCGGCGTGACGGCCGGGCTCCCGGAGACGGGGGTCCGGCCGCGAAATCGGTGTAGGACACACCGTGGTACGAGGAGATCTCACACAGATGAGGGATCACGGATCGGCCGAATGATCCATCACCGGGCGATCACCGTCCGGCCGGACGCGCGTCGCGCGGTGCGTGGCGCGCCGCGCGACGGACCGGACGGCGGCACACCGGGCGGCGCACCGGGTGGTGGGCCGCGCGCGGCGCGTCAGGCGCCGTGTGTCAGGCGAGCGCGACGAGGTCGGCGTAGTCGGCGCCCCACAGGTCCTCGACGCCGTCGGGCAGCAGGATGATCCGCTCCGGCTGCAGCGCCTCCACCGCGCCCTCGTCGTGGGTGACCAGGACGACGGCGCCCTTGTAGGTGCGCAGTGCGCCGAGGATCTCCTCGCGGCTGGCGGGGTCGAGGTTGTTGGTCGGCTCGTCCAGCAGCAGCACGTTGGCGGAGGACACGACGAGCGTGGCGAGCGCGAGGCGGGTCTTCTCGCCGCCGGAGAGGACCCCGGCCGGTTTGTCGACGTCGTCGCCGGAGAACAGGAACGAGCCGAGCACCTTGCGCACCTCGACCAGGTCCAGGTCGGGGGCGGCGGAGCGCATGTTCTCCAGGACCGTGCGGTCCGGGTCGAGGGTCTCGTGCTCCTGCGCGTAGTAGCCGAGCTTGAGGCCGTGGCCGGGGACGACCGCGCCGGTGTCCGGCTGCTCCACCCCCGCCAGCAGCCGCAGCAGGGTGGTCTTGCCGGCGCCGTTGAGGCCGAGGACGACGACCCGCGAGCCCCGGTCGACGGCCAGGCTGACGTCGGTGAAGATCTCCAGCGAGCCGTACGACTTCGACAGGCCCTCGGCCATCAGCGGCGTCTTGCCGCACGGCGCGGGCTCGGGGAAGCGGAGCCTGGCCACCTTGTCCTGCCGGCGCTCCTCCTCCAGGCCGGCCAGCAGCTTCTCGGCGCGGCGGGCCATGTTCTGCGCGGCGACCGTCTTGGTGGCCTTGGCGCGCATCTTGTCCGCCTGCGCGTTGAGGGCGGCGGCCTTCTTCTCGGCGTTGGCCCGCTCCCGCTTGCGGCGCTTCTCGTCGGCCTCGCGCTGCTGCTGGTAGAGCTTCCAGCCCATGTTGTAGATGTCGATGACGGAGCGGTTGGCGTCCAGGTAGAACACCTTGTTGACGACCGTCTCCACCAGGTCGACGTCGTGCGAGATGACGATGAAGCCGCCGCGGTAGGTCTTGAGGTAGTCGCGCAGCCAGACGATCGAGTCCGCGTCGAGGTGGTTGGTCGGCTCGTCCAGCAGCAGCGTGTCGGCCTCGGAGAACAGGATCCGGGCCAGCTCGACGCGGCGGCGCTGACCGCCGGAGAGGGTGCGCAGCGGCTGGGTGAGGACGCGGTCGGGCAGGTTGAGCGCGGCGGCGATGGTGGCGGCCTCGGCCTCGGCGGCGTAGCCGCCCTTGGTGAGGAACTCCGTCTCCTGCCGCTCGTACTGCTTCAGCGCCTTCTCGCGGGTGGCGCCCTTGCCGTGGGCGATGCGCTCCTCGTTCTCGCGCATCTTGCGCAGCAGGACGTCCAGGCCGCGCGCGGAGAGGATCCGGTCGCGGGCGAGCACGTCCAGGTCGCCGGTGCGCGGGTCCTGGGGCAGGTAGCCCACCTCGCCGGAGCGGGTGACGGTGCCGGCGGCGGGCAGCGCCTCGCCGGCCAGGACCTTGGTGAGGGTGGTCTTGCCGGCGCCGTTGCGGCCGACCAGGCCGATACGGTCGCCCTTGGCGACACGGAAGGTGGCGTTTTCGAGCAGGACGCGGGCACCGGCGCGCAGTTCGATGCCGGAGGCGGAGATCACTGGTCAGACTCCTGGGCGGTCGGGGTGGCGGGAGGGGTGACTGGGGAGGGGTCCCGCCGTCTAATGCGCTAGGAGAATGGCCATGCGGCCAGTCTACCGGGGGGCGCAAGCGGTTTTTCCGGGCGCGGGAGGGCCGGCGGAGACCCGTCCGGGGGAGGGCCGACGTCCGTTTTTCCTGGCGGGGCGTCAGTCAGTGGCAGAGCCACGGCCGGCGGAACCCGCGTATCGGCATCGATGTCAGTGGCCGGTGCAACACTGGGCTGCGAGCCGGACCGTGGTGCTTTCCGGCACCTTCCGGCGCTTTCGGGCACCGACTCACGAAGGAGTGATCGGCATGGCAGGCACGGACGGCGGACGCCCCGGCATCTGCCCGACGCTGCTGTACGCGGACGCCAAGGCCGCGATCCGGCAGCTCACGGAGGCCTTCGGTTTCAGGGAGCACGCGGTGTACGAGGGCGAGGACGGCTCGGTGGTGCACGCCGAACTGGTCCAGGGCAACGGCATGGTGATGCTCGGTTCCAAGGGCCGCGGGGGCGTCTTCGACACGGCGATGAAGGGCGCCGGTCCGAGCGGGGTGTACGTCGTGGTGGACGACGTCGACGCCCACCACCGGCGGGCCGTCGAGCACGGCGCCGAGATCCTCATGCCCCCGACGGACCAGGACTACGGCTCCCGCGACTACATGGCCCGCGATCTGGAGGGCAACGTCTGGAGCTTCGGCACCTACGCGCCCGGGACGGGCGGCTGACCCCGCGCGACCGCCCGCAGGGCGGCGGGGGCGCAGGGCCCGTCCCGGGACGGGCCGCGACGGGCGGTCCGGCTCGGGGACGGACTGCACCGGGCGGTCCGGCCCGGGACGGGAGGGGACGCGCCGCGGGTGTCGCCGTCCCCTCTCCCCCGCTCCTCGGCGGCGCGCCCGGCGGCGCCGGCGTCCGTCCGCTCCGCGCGGGGCGCGCCGTCCGTCCGCCTCGCGCGGGCGCGCGCGGGCGGCACGCCGGTGACGCCGTAGCCGACCCGCATCCGTCCCCGTCTCACGCGAGCGCGCGCGGGCGGTCGCGGTCAGTGCCCGCCCGTGTGGACCTGGAAGGCGGCGCGGCGGACGGCCTTGGCGAGGGCGGGGTCGGGGTGCGCGGCGGCGAGGGCGACGAGGACCTGGACGGTGCGGGGGTGGCCGACGGCGCGCACCTCCTCCAGCAGCTCGGGCACGGTGGGCTGGACCGCGGACTCCAGGTGCCGGACGAGCATGGAGGCCTCGCCGTGGTCGGCGACGGCGGCGGCGGTGTCGACCCACAGCCAGGTGGCCTCCTCGCGGGTGAGCACCTCGTGGGCGTCCTCGGGGTCGACGCCGTCGTGTTCGGCGAGCCACAGCAGGGCGTACGGCCGCAGGGCGGGCTCGTCGACGACGGCGCGCACGTCGGGCTCGGCGGGGGCGCCGACGACCCGCAGCGCCTCGAAGGCGAGACCGCGCAGCAGGGCGTCGTCGCCGCGGGCGGCCCGCAGGAGTTCGGAGACGGCGCCGGCGACGGGCCGGGCGGCGAGCCAGGCGCGGTACTCGGCGCGGGCGGCGTGGGGACGCAGCTGGGCGCAGCCGCGCAGCATCTCCTCGGCGGAGGCCTCGATGTTGCCGGCGGGGCTCTGGGCGGCGACGCAGATCTGCTCCAGCTTCACCCAGACCGCCCAGTTGCCCAGCGGGGTGAGCGTGGCCTGGCCGTCGCCGTAGGTGAGGGCGCCGACGGCGGCGAGGGCGCGCAGGGCCCAGTCGAGGAGGGGGGCGAGCGGGGCGTCGGGCGCCTCGGGCTGCTTCGGCTCCGGCCGGGGCGCGTACGTGATCTCGCAGCGTTCGGTGCGCAGCTCGGTGACCCGCTGCTCCAGCAGGTCCAGGAGCTGCTCGACCGGGACGGGACCGGCGGAGAGCTGGAGGAAGGAGAGGACCTGGGGCATGGCCGAGACGACCTCGGCGACGGCCGCGGGCTCCTGGCCGGTGGGCTCGGGGTGGGCGAGCGACCAGGCGTCGAACAGGGCGACCCAGCCGCGCAGGACGGCGCTGTCGTCGCGGTCCCAGGCGCGCAGCCGCCAGCCGGGCCGGGCGCGGCCGCCGTGCACCTCGACGAGTCCGGCGAGGCGCGCGGTGTCCCAGTCGGCGCGGACCTGAGCGGGGCTCAGGCCCAGTTCCCGGGCCGCCCGTTCGACGGCCGCGTCGGACAGGACGGCCTTGCCGTCGGCGGTGGCGTCGGCCCGGCCGGGGCCGAGGGCGGTGTCGGCCCAGCGGGCGACGCGGACCGCGCCGGCCAGTTCGGAGCGTGCCATTCCGGCCAGCTCCGCGGGGGCCGGGGTGCCCTCCGGCGGGCGGGGTGCCGGGCGACGGGTGCGTCGCTGGTTCACCGCTCTGGGGGCGGCGGCCAGCGGGCGCGGACGGACGAGTCGAAGTCTGGAGTCGCGCGGAGTACGGGACGTCACGGGTGCAGTCTTCCGGTTGACCGTCCGAAAACCCAAACGGAACGTCACGGCGGGCTGCGGAGGGGGTCGACGCGGCGGACGAGCAGGGGACGAGAGGGGGGAATCGGTCAACGGCGCGACGTCAAACGGAATGGGGGCGACCGGTCCTGCCGGGACCGCCGCCGCCCCCGCCGGGCCCGCACACCGCCCCCTACCCCGTGTGGCGGGCGTCACATGAACGGGGTCAGGAAGCGGCGCAGCGCCTCCTCGTACGCCTCGGGGTCGGCGTTCCACATCGCGGCGTGCGGGGCCCGGCGGACGGTGTGCAGGGCGACCAGATTGGGGCTGAGCTCGGCGAGGCGGCGGGAGAGGTGCCAGGGGGCCACCGTGTCGTCGGGTCCGTGGAAGACGAGGGTCGGCACGGTGAGCCGGGGCAGGTCGTCGGCGGCGGCGCGGTCGCCGTAGAGCCCGGTGCGGCCGCGGGCGGCGCGGACCGCGAGCGGCAGCAGCGCGCCCGGGGTGCGGCGGGCCGCGGCCAGCGCGCGCAGCGTCGTCTCCCAGCTGAGCACCGGCGAGTCCAGCACCAGCCCGGAGACGTACTCCCCCACGTCCGACCGGGTGACGGTGCGCAGGGCCATGGTGGCGCCGGTGGACCAGCCGTAGAGGACGACCCGCTGGGCGCCGGAGCGCAGGGCGTGGCGGACGGCCTCCTCCAGGTCGCGCCACTCGGTCTCGCCGAGGTGGTTCAGGCCGTCGGACGGGCGGGGCGCGCCGGGGTCGCCGCGGTAGGCGAGGTCGAGCACCGGGAAGCCGCGCCCGTGCAGGAACCCCAGGAGGTTGAGGGGGTGTTCGCGGGTGGCGCCGAGGCCGTGCACCGTGATGATCCAGGTGTGGCGCGGGCCGGGCACGAACCACGCGGGCAGCGGGCCGAGTTCGGTGCGGATCTCGACGTCGGTGTGGTCCAGGCCGAGGGCGGTGCGCGGATCGCCGACGTGCAGGGCGGGGGTGAGCCAGACCTTGTCGCCGGCCGTGAGGGTGCCGTGGTCGACGCGTTCGAGACGGCGGACGACGGTGTCGGCCGGGTGCGGGGCGGTGGTGAGGACGGGTCCGACCACGGCGTGGGCGCCGGCGCCGGTCAGGCCGTAGGTGCCGGGGCGCAGGGAGGCCAGGTCGCGGGTGAGGGTGATCCGGCCGGCGGCGGTGCCGTGCACGGTGAGCCGGGGCTCGGTGGGCAGGGGCCGGCCCGGGGGCGCCTTGAGCGCGGCGTCGCTGGCCAGACGGCCGGCGGCCACGCCGGCCGCCCCCGCGGCCAGCGCCACGGTGACGGCCGCGGCCGCCGCTCTGACGGTGCGCATGGGTCCAGTCTCGTGGCGGGCCCGGTCACCGGCCAGCGGGGCAAGAGCTCGGGATGACATGCCGGACATGCCAGAGCGGGTTCCAGCGGGAGGGATCCTCAATCCCGGCGTTTGCGGCGGGGGCGCCGCCGGGCGGCCCCGCGGACCGCGTCCGTCAGCCCCGCGGCGGCTGCCCGTACCCCCGCAGCCGCTCCGCCACCTCCGCCAGCTGCTCGCCGGTCAGCAGGGTCGGAGTCAGGCCGGGGACCGACGAGGCGGTCAGCCACAGGCGGCACATCCACTCGAGCTGGGCCGTGCGGTCGTAGGCCTGGTCCAGGGTGGCTCCGTAGGTGACGGTGCCGTGGTTCCGCAGCAGGCAGCCGGAGCGGCCGGCGAGGGCGCGGAGCATGTTCTCGGCCAGCTCCTGCGTGCCGTACGTCGCGTAGGGGGCGACTCGGACGGGCCCGCCGAGGGCGGCGGTCATGTAGTGGATCGTGGGGAGCTCGTCGACGAGCGTGGAGACGGCGGTGGCGTGCACGGCGTGGGTGTGCACGACGGCGCGGGCGTCGGTGTGGCGGTGGACGGCGAGGTGCATCGGGAGCTCGCTCGTCGGGACCAGGGTGCCGAGCACCTGCCGGCCGTCGAGTGTGACGCCGGTGATGTCGTCGGCCGTCAGCCGGTCGTAGGGGACGCCGGACGGTGTGACCAGCACGAGGTCGCCGACGCGTACGGAGACGTTGCCGGAGGTGCCGACGACCAGCCCGTCGGACACCGTCCGGCGGGCCGTGGCGACGAGGTCGGCCCAGGCGCGCGCCTCCTCCTCGCGCACGGCTCCGCCCCGCGCCTGTCCGGCGTCCTGCGCGCCTTGTGCGCCCTGTGCGCCTGGTACGCCTTGTACGCCTTGCCGGAGGTCCTGTCCGTTCCGCTGGTCCCGCAACTGGTCGGCCATGCGGCGATCCTGCCAGGGACGCGTCCGACTCGCTGCCGGGCGGCGGCACTTCGCGCCAGGAGTACCCCACCCGGAAGGCGATTCGCAGGTGTATGCCCTCTTCACGGCATACAGCCGGATATCACCTGAATCCCGATGATCCTCAAGTAGCCTCGGGGCGTCCTTCGGGCTCCGCCCGGACTCCGGGCTCCGCCGCGCCCGCCCTCATCCCGCCCGCCGCCCACTACGTCCGTCATGCACCGCGTCCGTCACACCCGTCACATGCGTCACTGTTCACCACACCCGCCACCGCTCACCGCACCCATCGCCCACCGCACCCGTCGCTCATCGGGGGAAGCATGGCCCGTGCCACCGGGGAAACCGAGGGAACCGGTACCCCGTCGCCGTCCCGCCGCCGGCGCACCCGCGCTCTCGCGGCGTCCACCGCCCTGACCGCCCTGACCGCCTTGGCCGCCCTGGCCGTCCAGGCGACCGCGCTCACCGCGGCGCCGGCGTCCGCCGGGACGCTGCCGCAGGGACACGACGTCTCCTCGCACCAGCGCGCCGTCGACTGGGCGGCGGCCCGGGCGCGGGGCGCGTCGTTCGTGTACGTCAAGGCGACGGAGGCCACCGGCTACCGCAACCCGTACTTCGCCCGGCAGTACGGCGGCGCGCTCCGGGCGGGCCTGCTCCGCGGGGCGTACCACTTCGCGCGGCCGGACCTGTCCTCGGGCGCCGCGCAGGCGGCGTTCTTCGTGCGGCACGGCGGCGCCTGGCGGCCGGACGGCCGGACGCTGCCGCCCGCGCTCGACCTCGAGGACAACCCGTACGACAGGAGGCAGGGGCCGTACGACAGGAGGCAGGGGTGCTACGGCCTGAGCGGGGCGCGCACGGTCGCCTGGATCCGCGCGTTCAGCGACGAGGTGCTGCGGCTGACCGGCCGCCGTCCCGTCCTGTACACGACCGCCCACTGGTGGGACACGTGCACCGGCGGCAGCCGGGCGTTCGGCGCGGACCACGCGCTGTGGATCGCCCGGCACGGATCCGGTCCGGGGACGCTGCCGGCCGGCTGGTCGACGTGGACGTTCTGGCAGTACGGCACCGGCGGCGGCCTGCCGGGCGACCGGAACCTCTTCAACGGCTCCCCGGCCCGCCTGCGGGCCTTCGCGCGCGGCCCTGGAGAATCCAGAGTCCACGGACACCATGACGACCGCCTGAGTTCATCTTCCGTTCACCCGGGTTACCTACCGTCGACGCGCCAATGACCTCGAACGATTGCCTGGGTAAATGGAAAGCTTCTCGCTGATCCTCGCGATAGTGGTGGTCACCGCTCTCGCGTTCGATTTCACGAACGGTTTCCACGACACCGCGAACGCGATGGCCACCACCATTTCGACCGGGGCACTCAGGCCCAAGGTCGCGGTGGCCCTGTCCGCCGCCCTGAACCTGGTGGGCGCCTTCCTGTCCGTGGAGGTCGCCAACACGATCTCCAAGGGTCTCGTCGACGAAAGCGGCATCCGTCCCGAGGTCATCTTCGCCGCGCTTGTCGGCGCGATCCTCTGGAACCTGCTGACCTGGCTGGTCGGACTGCCGTCCAGTTCCTCGCACGCCCTCATGGGCGGTCTGATCGGCGCGACCGTCGCCTCGGCCGGCTTCGGCGCGGTGCATGGCGACGCGCTCGTCACCAAGGTGCTGCTGCCGGCGGTGGCCGCCCCGGTGGTGGCGGGCGTGGCCGCACTGGCCGGCACCCGCCTGTCCTACGTCCTCGGCCGCAGGGCCGACGGCAAGGCCGCCGAGAAGGGCTACCGGGTCGGGCAGATCGCCTCCGCCGGCCTGGTCTCCCTGGCCCACGGCACGAACGACGCGCAGAAGACGATGGGCGTGATCACCCTCGCCCTGGTCGCCGGAGGCGCCGTCGCGCCCGACTCCGACCCTCCCACCTGGGTGATCCTCTCCGCGGGCCTGGCGATCGCGCTCGGCACCTACCTGGGCGGCTGGCGCATCATCCGCACCATGGGCAAGGGCCTGACCGACCTCGCCCCGCAGCAGGGCTTCGCCGCCCAGACCAGCGCGGCCACCGCCATCCTGGCCTCCTCGCACCTGGGCTTCTCCCTCTCCACCACCCACGTCGTCTCCGGCTCCGTCATGGGCGCGGGCCTGGGCCGCAAGGGCGGCGTGGTCCGCTGGTCGACGGCGACCCGGATGCTGGTCGCCTGGGCGCTGACGCTGCCGGCCGCCGCCCTGGTGGGTGCGGGCGCCGAGTGGCTGACGGGCCTCGGCGACTGGGGCACCGCGCTCGTCGCCGTCTTCCTGGTCGCCTCCAGCGCCGGCATCTGGCTGGTCTCCCGCCGCCAGGTCGTCGACCACACCAACGTCAACGAGGTCGAGCAGCCGGCCGGCGTGGTGACCACGGCGATCGCCGCCGTGACCCCGCCCCCGACCGTCTCGGCCGCCTCGGCCGCCCCGGCCGACGCCGAGGCCGGTGACCCCCCGGTGACGTTCCCCGCCCAGGCCACCGCTCCCCCGGCGGCCGCCACGACCGAGCCGACCGCTCCCCCGGCCGCCGCCGTCTGACCCGGCCGGCCGGCAGGAAGCCCGGAACAGCCTGAAAGCCCGGCGCAGTCCGAGAAGGCCCGAGAGGGCCCGAGAAGGCCCGAGAACCCGAGAAAGAGAAGAGAAGCACCATGACCATCGACTGGGCGGCCCTCGGCTCCGTCTTCGGCGTCAGCCTCGCGGTCACCGTGGGCCTCGTGGTCCTGTTCACCCTGGGCATCGCGGGCCTGTCCCGCCGCGAGCGGGCCGCCGCCCAGGGCGGCTCCGCGGCCCTCGCGGCCGCCGGCGCCTACGTCTGCTTCGCCGCGTGCGCGGCGGCGGTGGCGTACGGCATCCACCTGATCGTGGCCAAGGGCTGAGGCCCGGCCACCACACTTCGCGCGGCGTTCCCCGTCGAGTCACCTCGGCGGGGAACGCCGCTTTGTTCGTCTTCCCGGCTCGATCCGGCCAGATTCGTTCTTCCGCCCCGTACACGCCTGCGGACGGGCCGGCTCGCGCACCGGGCGGGTTTCGCCCTCTCCTTCACCCCAGTGGCCCCACGGCCACCCATCAGCCCCGCACGACCGCTCGCCGAGCATGCTTCCGCAGCGCTGGGCGAGCGCCTGTCACGCCCGCGCAAGCCGCAGAGTGGCCACACCCTCACACCTCGTATGGCGTGATATAAGTCCGTCAGCAGCCTCGCGAAATGCCATATGGCAGAATGAAGGCGACGTTCAGACGTATGGCACGAGGCGCCGTCCACGGGACATGCCTCGCCGCATGTGTCGACGCTGAACAGTCACCAGGGGAGCCACCATGCCCAGAGAAGTCGACCCGAGCTTGAACCGCCGCAGACTGCGGCTGGAGTTGCGCAGGGCCCGCGAGGCAGCCGGCCAGACGCAGACGGAGGCCGCCCAGGCACTGGAGTGGTCGCTGTCGAAGATCATGCGCATTGAGGCCGGCACGGTCAGCGTCTCCGTCACCGACGTCAGGGCGCTGATCCAGCAGTACGGAGTGACCGATCCGAAGCTGGTGGCCGAACTGGAAGAGGCTGCGCGGGGCAGCAAGGGGCCCAGTTGGTGGGCGCCTTGGAGCGACATCATGACGCCGGGCTTCAAGTCGTACATCGGATACGAGAGCGCCGCCGCGTCCATCCGCACCTACCACCCCGTCATCATGCCGGGTCTGCTGCAGACCGAGGACTACGCGGCCGCCGTGCTGAAACCGCTGACGGACGACGCGCGAGCCCGCCGCATCATCGAACTCCGCACCGCGCGGCAGGAGCGCACCCTGGAAGGCGACGCTCCGCCCCCTTGGCTCTTTTTCGTCGTGGACGAGGCCGCGCTGTACCGACAGGTCGGCGGACCGCAGGTACAGCGCAACCAGCTCCAGCACCTGGTCAACATGGCGCAACGCCCGAGAGTCTCTCTTCAGGTGCTGCCGCTCACGGCGGGCGCACACTACGCGACGCAGACCAGCTTCGTCCTGCTCGGCTTCCACGACGACGAGGACCTCCTCTACATGGAGCACCGCGGGGACGCCACGGTCCGCGACGACTTCGAATTGATCGTGCGGTACCAGGAGTGCTTCGAGTGGCTCCGGGAGACCGCCTACGACACCGAGCACAGCATCGACCTGATCACCCGGGTCAGGGAAGGAATCGACACCACCTGATCGCCGGGCCGGGTGCCCGGGGACACCGAGGGGAGGTCGCGACATGCCAGGCGCGCGGGAGTGGTGGCAAAGAGTTCGCACCGTCGTGCGCATCCCCGGGCCGACCGCCGAGGCGGAAGTGGAGCAAGGAGAGGGCGAGGATCCGGATCCTCCGTCCTCTTCAGGGATGCATTCGTACGACCGACTCGTCCGAGCGGCCATCGAGCGTCAGGAATGGGCCGACCGGATGAACGGCCTCGACAAACAGCGCACGGACGACTGGATCCGGCTGCTCCAGGCCCAGGCCCGGGAGAGCCGGCTGTCTTTACGACACGCGCTCATGTGCTGCACGGGCTGTGTTGTCGCCGTGCTCGCCTGCGTGGGCGGGCTCCTCCTGGTGGCAGGGATGCTCGGCATCACGTCACCGCTGGTGACCGGTTCCTTGGTCGCCACTGCCATGTCCTTCGTCACAGGTCTGAGCATGCGCATGGGCAGGCTGGTGAGTGAGTGCACCTCTGTCCCCGTGCAGCCGCCGACCCTCAGCGCGGACCGCCGGGCGGTGGTCCCGGAACAGGCCTCCGGCGACCACCGATGAGCCGTCCGCGACGGCCTCGCCAGAATCCGAGGGACAGCGCCACCGCTGTGGCCACCACGGTCCACACCAGCGTGCGTGTCCACCCCTCGGGCAGCAGGAGACCCGCTACCGCGCCCACGCACGCGGCAACGACACCGCCGAGTACACAGAGGGCCACAAGGCCCGGGGCCGACAACTGCCCGGAAGCGGGGGCCCGGGCAGCCTCCCTTTCCTCGGGCCGCAATCCGGCCGACTGGTGTCCCGTCATTTCCTCCCCCTCACCCCGCACCGGAAGAGCCCAGCGCGTCCACAAACGCCTGCCACGCATCCCGGGACACCGCGATGTGTCCCGCGATCCGGTTCCAGAAGTGACGGACGAACACCGCCTCCGCTGCCACCGCCACTTCGACGCATGTACCGCTGTCACTGTGGCTGCTGACGCACCAGCGCAGCGTGGCCGAGTCCGGACGCTCCACACCGACCTCCCCTGGCGAGACCCGGCGTCCCCCCGCGTTGGACCGCCCGGAGTTTGCAATGTCCCAGTTTAGGCGAGTCCGTTGGGGCCGCCTAGGTCGAAAACCGGCATGGTTCCCCTCCGCTGTGGGCCTCAGCACAATCTCCCTTCCCAGGTCAGCGGCAAGTTGACGGCCGTCGAACAGGCGTGGTGGACTGCCTGAGCCATGTACGGCGGAGCGAGAGGAAGCCGGTGCGAGTCCGGCGCGGTCCCGCCACTGTGACCGGGGAGGCGTTCCCCGGGAGCCAGGAACTCTCACCGCCGGTCTCGTCGAACCAGGGCGTGGACACCCTGAGTGAGGACATACCGCGATGCGCGCCTGCCGTTTGAGCCCACCGGACCGAGCCCTGCCCCTTGCGCACGTCCCGGTCGGCTGAGCCGATGGGTGCCGATCGCGTCCACGCGTACGGCGCCGCCGCCGGCCTCCTCGGTGACCTGCTCCTCGGCGATCCGCGCCGCGGGCATCCGGTCGCCCTGTTCGGACGTGCCGCCGGCGCCGTGGAGCAGGTCCTGTGGCGGGACCACCGCGGCTGGGGCGCCCTGCACACCGCGGTGTGCGCCGGCGGCGCCGTGGCGCTCGCGGCCGTGGCCGCCCGCTCCGTACGCGCCTCCCGTACTGCCTCCGTCGCGCTGACCGCGGCCGCCACCTGGGCGGTCGTCGGCGGCACCTCGCTGGCCCGCGAGGCGCGCACCGTCGGCCGCGCCCTGGAGGCGGGCGACGTCGAGGCCGCGCGCGCCCGGCTGCCGCACCTGTGCGGCCGCGACCCGCACGCCCTGGACGCCGACGGGATCGCCCGCGCCGTCGTCGAGTCCGTCGCCGAGAACACCTCCGACGCGGTGGTCGGCGCCCTGGTGTGGGGGGCCGTGGCCGGAGTGCCGGGGCTGGTCGGCTTCCGGGCCGTGAACACGCTGGACGCCATGGTCGGCCACCGCTCGCCCCGCTACGCGCGCTTCGGCTGGGCCTCCGCCCGCCTGGACGACCTCGCCGGCTGGCCGGGCGCCCGGCTGACCGCCGCGCTCGCGGCCCTGGCCGGGCCGGACCCGCGCGGTGCCGTCCGCGCCTGGCGCGCGGACGCCGCCCGGCACCCGAGCCCCAACGCCGGGCCCGTGGAGGCCTCGTTCGCGGGCGCGCTCGGCGTGCGGCTCGGCGGCACGCTGTCCTACGGCGGCCGCGTCGAGCACCGGCCGGTGCTCAACCCCGGCGGGCGCGCCGTGCGGGTGGACGACATCGAACGGGCCGTACGGCTCTCCCGGCGCGTCGGCTGGCTGGCATTCGGCGCGTGCGTCACCGGACGCGCGCTGACCCGACGGCTGGTGACGCGACAGCCGGTGACACGACGGCTGATGACGCGGCGGCCGGTGACACGACGGCTGGTGACACGGTTGGCGACGAAGGGACGTGAGGCATGAGCGGGGGTCTGCTGGTCGCCGGTACCACCTCCGACGCCGGCAAGAGCGTGGTCACCGCCGGGATCTGCCGGTGGCTGGTGCGGCAGGGCGTGAAGGTGGCGCCGTTCAAGGCGCAGAACATGTCCCTCAACTCCTTCGTCACGCGCGAAGGCGCCGAGATCGGCCGGGCCCAGGCCATGCAGGCCCAGGCGTGCCGCATCGAGCCGACCGCGCTGATGAACCCGGTGCTGCTCAAGCCCGGCGGCGAGCACAGCAGCCAGGTCGTGCTGCTGGGCAGGCCGGTGGGCGAGCTGAGCGCGCGCGGCTACCACGGCGGGCGGCAGCAACAGCTCCTCGGCACCGTGCTGGACTGCCTGGCCGAGTTGCGGGCCACGTACGACGCGGTGATCTGCGAGGGGGCGGGCAGCCCGGCCGAGATCAACCTGCGCCGCACCGACATCGTCAACATGGGCATCGCCCGCAACGCCCGGCTGCCCGTGCTCGTCGTCGGCGACATCGACCGCGGCGGCGTCTTCGCCTCCTTCTTCGGCACCCTCGCCCTGCTCTCGCGCGAGGACCAGGAGCTGGTCGCCGGGTTCCTCGTCAACAAGTTCCGCGGCGACGTGTCGCTGCTGGAACCCGGCCTGGACATGCTGCGCGACCTCACCGGACGGCCCGCCTACGGCGTGCTGCCCTTCCGGCACGGCCTCGGCATCGACGAGGAGGACGGGATGGCGGTGTCGCTGCGCGGCGCCGTGCGCGAGTCGGTGGTCGCCCCACCCGTCGGCGCGGACGTGCTGCGGGTCGCCGTCTGCGCGATCCCGCTGATGTCCAACTTCACGGACGTCGACGCGCTGGCCGCCGAACCGGGCGTGGTGGTGCGGTTCGTGGACCGGCCGGAGGAACTGGCCGACGCCGACCTGGTGGTGATCCCGGGCACCCGCGGCACCGTGCGGGCACTGCAGTGGCTGCGCGAGCGCGGCCTGGCGGAGACGATCCGGCGCCGGGCGGCCGAGGGACGCCCCGTCCTCGGCATCTGCGGCGGGTTTCAGATCCTCGGCGAGCACATCGAGGACGAGGTGGAGAGCCGCCAAGGCCACGTCGACGGCCTCGGACTGCTGCCCGTACGCGTCCGCTTCGCCCGCGAGAAGACCCTCGCCCGGCCGGCCGGCGAGGCGCTCGGCGAGCACGTGGAGGGCTACGAGATCCACCACGGCGTCGCCGACGTCACCGGCGGCGAACCCTTCCTGGACGGCTGCCGGGTCGGCGCCGTCTGGGGCACCCACTGGCACGGCTCGCTGGAGTCGGACGGCTTCCGGCGCGCCTTCCTGCGCGAGGTCGCCGCCGCCGCGGGCCGCCGCTTCACCCCGGCCCCCGACACGTCGTTCGCCGCGCTGCGCGAGGAACAGCTCGACCGGCTCGGCGACCTGATCGAACAGCACGCGGACACGGACGCGCTGTGGCGGCTCATCGAGTCGGGCGCGCCGCAAGGACTGCCTTTCATTCCCCCGGGAGCGCCCGCATGAGCACAGTGTTGTTGTTGTCGACCGCCGACACCGATCTGCTGGCGGCCCGCGCCTCCGGCGCGTCCTACCGGATCGGCAACCCCACCCGCGTCGACGTCGCCCGCGACCTGCCGGCGCTGCTCGACGGCGCGGACGTCGCCGTCGTACGGCTGCTGGGCGGCAAGCGCGCCTGGGAGGACGGGCTGGCCGCGCTGAAGGCGTCCGGCGTGCCGGCCGTACTGCTGGGCGGCGAGAGCGTGCCGGACGCCGAGCTGATGGCCGAGTCGACCGTGCCCGCCGGCGTCGTCGCCGAAGCGCTGAAGTACCTGGTCGAGGGCGGACCCGCCAACCTGCGGGAACTCGCCCGGTTCCTGTCCGACACCGTGCTGCTCACCGGCGAGGGCTTCGAACCGCCGCAGCCCATGCCGGAGTTCGGCGTGCACGGCGAACGCCCGCAGGTGGCGGGCCGCCCGACGGTCGGCGTGCTGTTCTACCGGGCGCACGAACTGAGCGGCAACACCGCCTTCGTGGACGTGCTGTGCGACGCGATCGAGGCGCACGGCGCCAACGCCCTGCCGGTGTACTGCGGTTCGCTGCGCGGCGCCGACCCCGCGCTGTACGAGCTGCTGGGCCGGGCCGACGCCCTGGTCGCCACCGTCCTCGCCGCCGGCGGCACGCACGCCTCGCAGGCCTCGGCCGGCGGGGACGAGGAGGCCTGGGACATCGGAGCCCTGGCCGAACTGAACGTGCCGATCCTGCAGGGGCTGTGCCTGACCACCCCGCGCGCCGCGTGGGAGGAGTCGGACGCCGCCCTGTCCCCCATGGACGCCGCGATGCAGGTCGCCATCCCCGAGTTCGACGGCCGTCTGATCACCGTCCCGTTCTCCTTCAAGGAGCAGGGCGAGGACGAGGTGCCCGTCTACGTCGCCGACCCCGAGCGGGCCGCCCGCGTCGCCGGACTCGCCGTCAAGCACGCCCGGCTGCGGCACAAGCCGAACGCCGAGAAGAAGATCGCGCTGGTCTTCACCGCCTACCCCACCAAGCACTCCCGCGTCGGCAACGCGGTCGGCCTGGACACGCCCGCCTCGGCGGTACGGGTCCTCGACGCGCTGCGGGACGCCGGCTACACCGTCGACGGCCACCCGGACAACGGTGACGAGCTGATCCACCGGCTCATCGAGGCCGGCGGCCACGACGTGGAATGGCTCACCGAGGAGCAGCTGGCCGCCGCGCCCGCACGGGTGCCGCTCGCCGACTACCGGGCCTGGTTCGACAAGCTCGACCCGGAGCTGCGCGCGGCCATGGTCGAGGCGTGGGGCGAACCGCCGGGCGGCCTCTACGTCGACGGCGACGACATCGTGCTCGCCTCCCTGCAGTTCGGGAACGTCGTCGTGATGATCCAGCCGCCGCGCGGCTTCGGCGAGAACCCCATCGCCATCTACCACGACCCCGACATGCCGCCCTCCCACCACTACCTGGCGGCCTACCGCTGGCTGGAGAACAGCTTCGGCGCCGACGCGATCGTGCACATGGGCAAGCACGGCACCATGGAGTGGCTGCCCGGCAAGGGCCTGGGCCTGAGCGCCGGCTGCGCACCCGACGCGGTGCTGGGCGACCTGCCGCTGGTCTACCCGTTCATCGTCAACGACCCCGGCGAGGGCACCCAGGCCAAGCGGCGCGGCCACGCCACCGTCGTCGACCACCTGGTGCCGCCGATGGCCCGCGCGGACACCTACGGCGACCTCGCGAAGCTGGAGCAGCTCCTCGACGAGTACGCGCTGGTCAGCGACCTGGACCCGGCCAAGGCGCCGGCGGTGCGCAGCCAGATCTGGACGCTCGTGCGGGCCGCCGAGCTGCACCACGACCTGCACGTCGACGAACAGCCGGACGACGACGAGTTCGACGAGTTCGTCATGCACATCGACGGCTACCTGTGCGAGATCAAGGACGTGCAGATCCGCGACGGCCTGCACATCCTGGGCGGCGGCCCGGTCGGCGAACCGCGCGTCAACCTCGTGCTGGCCGTGCTGCGCGCCGCGCAGGTCTGGGGCGGGCAGGCCGGCGCCCTGCCGGGGCTGCGGGCGTCGCTGGCCGCGCACTTCGGGCTGGTGGAGAAGGAACTGCTGGCCGAGCCCGGCGCGCCCGTGAAGGTGCCGGTGGAACTGACCGACCTGGTGGACGGCCCGGCCCGGACCGCCTCCGACGCGATCGACCTGCTGGAGCAGCTGTGCCGGCGCATCGCCGAGGCGCTGGAGGAGCGCGGCTGGGAGGCGGCGGCCGCGCCCGGCGTGCTGCGGGACGTGCTCGGCACCGAACTCCCCGACGCGGCCGCGGTGCTGGAGTTCGCCTGCACCGAGGTCGTGCCGCGGCTCGCCCGCACCACGGACGAGATCGGGCACATCCTGCGGGCCCTGGAGGGCGGCTACGTCCCCGCCGGGCCGTCGGGTTCGCCGACGCGCGGGCTGGTCAACGTGCTGCCCACCGGCCGGAACTTCTACTCCGTCGACCCCAAGGCCATCCCGTCCCGGCTGAGCTGGGAGGTCGGCCAGTCGCTCGCGGACTCCCTGGTGGCGCGGTACCTGCAGGACACCGGGGAGTACCCGAAGTCCGTCGGCCTGACGGTGTGGGGCACCTCCGCGATGCGCACCCAGGGCGACGACATCGCCGAGATCCTCGCCCTGCTGGGCTGCCGCCCGGTGTGGGACGACGCCTCGCGCCGCGTGACCGGCTTCGAGATCGTCCCGCTGGAGGAGCTGGGCCGGCCCCGCATCGACGTCACGGTGCGCATCTCCGGCTTCTTCCGGGACGCCTTCCCGCACGTGGTGGGGCTGATCGACGACGCGGTGCGGGCGGTGGCGGAGCTGGACGAGCCCGGCGACATGAACTACGTGCGCGCGCACGTCGAGCAGGACACCGCCGAGCACGGCGACCGGCGCCGGGCCACCGCCCGCATCTTCGGCTCCAAGCCGGGGGCGTACGGCGCCGGCCTGCTGCCGCTGATCGACGCCCGCAACTGGCGCTCGGACGCGGACCTCGCCGAGGTGTACGCCGTGTGGGGCGGCTACGCCTACGGGCGCGGCCTCGACGGGCGGGCGGCGCGCGGGGACATGGAGCGGGCGTTCACACGGATCGCCGTCGCCGCCAAGAACGTGGACACGAGAGAACACGACATCGCGGACGCGGACGACTACTTCCAGTACCACGGCGGCATGGTCGCCATGGTGCGGCACCTGACCGGCGCGAACCCCGAGGCGTACGTGGGCGACAGCGCCGTACCGGACCAGGTGAAGACCCGCACGCTGGGCGAGGAGACCCACCGCGTCTTCCGCGCCCGGGTGGTCAACCCGCGCTGGATGGCGGCGATGCGGCGGCACGGCTACAAGGGCGCCTTCGAGATGGCGGCCACGGTGGACTACCTGTTCGGGTACGACGCGACGGCCGGCGTGGTCGACGACTGGATGTACGAGAAGCTGGCGTCGGAATACGTGTTCTCACCGGAGAACCAGGACTTCATGCGGAAGTCCAACCCTTGGGCTCTGAGAGGCATCACCGAACGCTTGCTGGAGGCGGCGGACCGCGGTCTGTGGGCGGAGCCGGACGCGGACACGCTGGAGCGGCTGCGCGCCACTTACCTGGAACTGGAAGGCGACTTGGAAGGCGACGAGAAGTGACCACCCCGTTCCCGTTCACGGCCGTCGTCGGCCAGGACGACCTCCGCCTGGCGCTGCTCCTCAACGCGGTGAGTCCGGCCGTCGGCGGAGTCCTCGTGCGCGGCGAGAAGGGCACCGCCAAGTCGACGGCCGTGCGCGCCCTGTCGGCGCTGCTGCCCGAGGTGGACGTCGTCCCCGGCTGCCGCTTCTCCTGCGACCCGGCCTCCCCCGACCCGGCGTGCCCGGACGGGCCGCACGAGCCGGGTCCGGGCACCCGGCGCCCCGCGCGGATGGTCGAGTTGCCGGTCGGTGCCTCCGAGGACCGGCTGGTCGGCGCCCTGGACATCGAGCGCGCCCTCGCGGAGGGCGTGAAGGCGTTCGAGCCGGGCCTGCTGGCCGAGGCGCACCGCGGCATCCTCTACGTCGACGAGGTCAACCTCCTCCACGACCACCTCGTCGACCTGCTGCTGGACGCGGCCGCGATGGGCGCCTCCTACGTCGAGCGCGAGGGCGTCTCCGTGCGGCACGCGGCCCGGTTCCTGCTCGTCGGGACCATGAACCCCGAGGAGGGCGAGCTGCGGCCGCAGTTGCTGGACCGGTTCGGGCTGACCGTCGAGGTGAAGGCTTCCCGGGAACCCGAGCAGCGCGTCGAGGTCGTCAGGCGGCGCCTCGCCTACGACGCCGACCCGGCCGCCTTCGCCGCGCGGTGGGCGGACGAGGAGGCCGCCGTACGGCGGCGGATCGCGGCGGCGCGGGAGCTGCTGCCGCAGGTGCGCCTCGGCGACGGGGCGCTCAAGCAGATCGCGGCGACTTGTGCCGCCTTCGAGGTGGACGGCATGCGCGCCGACATCGTGATGGCCCGCACCGCGACCGCGCTGGCCGCGTGGGCCGGGCGGACCGACGTGCTCGCCGAGGACGTGCGGCAGGCGGCGCTGCTGGCGCTGCCGCACCGGCGGCGCCGCAATCCGTTCGATGCGCCGGGCCTGGACGAGGACAAGCTCGACGAGACGCTGGAGCAGTTCGCCGACTCCGAGGGCGACGGTGACGACGACCCCGACCCGGACGGTCCGGGCGGCGGGGGCGGTGGCCGGCCGCCGCAGGACGGGCCCGCGGGCGACGGTGACGCCTCCGCGCGCCCCGAGGCCGGCGAGGGCGGCGAACCGCAGGTTTCCGGTGGCGGTGAGCAGGCGCCCGTCCGGGCCGCCGAGCCCTTTCGTACCAGGGTGCTGAGCGTGCCCGGCGTCGGTGAGGGCGTCGCGGGCCGGCGCTCACGGGCCCGGACCGAGCACGGGCGCACCACCGGGGCTCGCCGCCCCCGGGGTGTCCTCACCAAGCTTCACCTGGCCGCGACCGTGCAGGCGGCCGCCCCGCATCAGAGGGCGCGGGGCCGCTCCGGCCCTGGTCTGGTGGTGCGCCGGGACGACCTGCGGCAGGCGGTGCGGGAGGGTCGTGAGGGCAATCTCGTGCTGTTCGTCGTGGACGCCTCCGGGTCGATGGCGGCGCGGCAGCGGATGAGTGCCGTCAAGGGCGCCGTGCTGTCGCTGCTGCTGGACGCCTACCAGCGGCGCGACAAGGTGGGGTTGGTGACCTTCCGCGGGAAGGACGCGCAGGTCGCGCTGCCGCCGACCTCCTCCGTGGACGCGGCGGCGGCCCGTCTGGAGTCGCTGCCCACCGGTGGCCGGACCCCGCTGGCCGCCGGGCTGCTGCGCGCCCACGAGGTGCTGCGGGTCGAGCGGCTGCGGGACCCGGCGCGGCGGGCGCTGCTGGTGGTGGTGACCGACGGGCGGGCGACAGACGGAGGGGCGGCGCGCAGCGCCTCCGGCCGGGGTGGTGGCCGGGCGACGGGTGGGCCCGAGCCGGTGGCGCCGGCCTCGCGGGCCGCGCGGCTGTTCGCCGCCGAGGGCGTCGCCTCCGTGGTCGTGGACTGCGAGTCGGGGCCGGTGCGGCTGGGGCTGGCCGGGCGGCTCGCGGGTGAACTCGGCGGTACGGCGGTGACGTTGGACGAGTTGCGGGCCGACTCGATCGCCGGGCTGGTCAGGGATGTGCAGGGGACGTCGAGGAGGGCCGCGTAATGCCGAAGGGACAGCCGAGCGTCGTACCGGACGACGGTCTGACGACCCGTCAGCGGCGCAACCGGCCGCTGGTGATCGTGCACACCGGGGTCGGCAAGGGCAAGTCGACGGCGGCCTTCGGGCTGGCGCTGCGCGCCTGGAACCAGGGGTGGCCGATCGGGGTGTTCCAGTTCGTCAAGTCGGCGAAGTGGCGGGTCGGCGAGGAGCGGGCGCTGCGGGTGCTGGGCGACTCCGGCGAGGGCGGGAGCGTCGTGTGGCACAAGATGGGCGAGGGCTGGTCCTGGGTGCAGCGCGACGCGCAGCTCGACAACGAGCAGAAGGCCCGTGAGGGGTGGGAGCAGGTCAAGCGCGACCTGGCCGCCGAGACGTACCGGCTGTACGTGCTGGACGAGTTCGCCTACCCGCTGCACTGGGGGTGGGTGGACGTCGACGAGGTCGTGGAGGTGCTGCGGGACCGGCCGGGCACCCAGCATGTGGTGATCACCGGGCGCAACGCGCCGGAGAAGCTGGTCGAGGCGGCCGATCTGGTCACCGACATGTCCAAGGTGAAGCACCCGATGGACGTCGGGCAGAAGGGTCAGAAGGGCATCGAGTGGTGACGACGGCGTCGGTGCCCCGGCTGGTCGTCGCCGCGCCCTGTTCGGGCAGCGGCAAGACCACCGTGGCCACGGGGCTGATGGCCGCGTTCGCCGCGCGGGGGCTGGCCGTGTCCCCGCACAAGGTCGGGCCGGACTACATCGACCCCGGCTACCACGCGCTGGCCACCGGCCGTCCCGGGCGCAACCTCGACGCCTACCTGTGCGGTCCGGAGCTGATCGGCCCGCTGTTCCTGCACGGGGCGCGAGGCTGCGACCTCGCCGTCGTGGAGGGCGTGATGGGGTTGTACGACGGGGCCGCGGGCGCGGGTGAGCTGGCGTCGACCGCGCAGGTCGCCAAGCTGCTGCGGGCGCCGGTGGTGCTGGTCGTCGACGCGTCGGCGCAGTCGCGGTCGGTGGCGGCGCTGGTGCACGGGTTCGCGTCGTGGGACCCGCAGGTGCGGATCGGGGGCGTGATCCTGAACAAGGTCGGCTCCGACCGGCACGAGGCGCTGCTGCGGGAGGCGCTGGACTCCTCGGGGGTGCCGGTGCTGGGGGTGCTGCGGCGGGCGCCGCAGGTGGATATGCCGTCGAGGCACCTGGGGCTGGTGCCGGTGGCCGAGCGGCGGGCGCAGGCCGTGGAGGCGGTGGCGGCGATGGCCGCGCAGGTGGCCGCCGGGTGCGACCTTCAGGCGCTGCTGGCGCTGGCGCGCGGTGCGGGCGCGGTGCCGGGCGCGGCGTGGGAGCCGCCCGCGGTCACCGTGCGGGAGCGTACGGTCGTGGCGGTGGCCGGCGGGGAGGCGTTCACCTTCTCCTACGCCGAGCACGCGGAGCTGCTGCGCGCGGCCGGCGCGGAGGTCGCCGTCTTCGACCCGCTGCGTGACGAGCACCTGCCGGAGGGGACGCGCGGGCTGGTGATCGGCGGCGGGTTCCCGGAGGTGTACGCCGCGGAGCTGTCCGCCAACGAGCCGCTGCGCAAGGCCGTGGCGGAGCTGGCGTGGAGCGGGGCCCCGGTGGCCGCCGAGTGCGCCGGGCTGCTGTACCTGTGCCGGGAGCTGGACGGGCGGCCGATGTGCGGGGTGCTGGACGCCACCGCCCGGATGACGGAGCGGCTGACGCTCGGCTACCGGGAGGCGGTGGCCGTCGGGGACAGTGTGCTGGCCCCGGCGGGGACGCGGATGCGGGGGCACGAGTTCCACCGGACCGTCGTGGAGCCCGGCGCCGGTGGGGCCCCCGCGTGGGGGCTGCGGGGCCCGCGGCCGCGGGTCGAGGGCTTCGTGGAGCGCGGTGTGCACGCGAGTTACCTGCACACGCACTGGGCCTCCGAGCCCGGTGTGGCCCGTCGGTTCGTGGAGAGGTGCCGGACGTCATGAGCAGCAGGCTGATCGGGGTCGGGGTGGGTCCCGGCGATCCGGAGCTGGTGACCGTGAAGGGTGTGAACGCCCTGCGGGCCGCCGACGTGGTGGTCGTGCCGGTGATGGACACGGGCGAGCGGGGGCGGGCCGAGGCGACCGTGCTGCACTACGTGCCGCGGGAGAAGGTGGTCCGGGTGGTGTTCGCGCTGAACGAGCGGTCCGACCGGGCCCGGCGCGAGGCCGCCTGGGACGCGGCCGGCGAGCGGGTGGCGGCGCTGCTGCGGGAGCACGGCACGGTGGCGTTCGCGACGATCGGCGACCCGAACGTGTACTCGACCTTCACTTATTTGGCGCAGACGGTCGCCGGGCTGGTCGCGGACGTGACCGTGGAGACCGTGCCGGGCATCACCGCGATGCAGGACCTCGCGGCGCGGTCGGGGGCGGTGCTCACCGAGGGGACCGAGCCGCTGACGCTGGTGCCGGTGACCGCGGGGTCGGCCGTGCTCAAGGACGCCCTGGCCGGGCCGGGGACCGTGGTGGCGTACAAGTTCGGGCGGCAGGCCCGCGAGGTCGCCGAGGCGCTCGCCGAGACCGGGCGGCTGCGGGACGCGGTGTGGGGGTCGGCGCTGGGGCTGCCGGAGGAGTCGATCCGGCCGGCCGCCGACCTCGACGGCGCTCCCCTGCCGTACCTGTCGACCCTGATCGCGCCCGCGCGGCGCGACGGCGGCCGGGGCGGCAAGCTGTGAGGGCCGCGCGGGGGCGGTCAGGCCGCCAGTCCGACCACCAGCCAGATGAACGCGGCGCCCGCGACCGTGCACAGCAGGGTGGAGCGGGCGGGGTGCTCGTGGTGGGCCTCGGGCAGGATCTCGGCGGCGGCGAGGTAGAGCAGCGCGCCGCCGAAGAGGCCGAGGTAGCCGCCGAGCAGCGGTTCGGGGATGGTGAGGAACGAGGTGCAGGCCGCGCCCACCACGGGGGCCAGCGCGTCCGCGACCAGCATGGTCACGGCGCGGCGGCGGGCGTTTCCGTACAGGCTGGTGAGGGTGTAGGTGTTGAAGCCGTCGGCGAAGTCGTGCGCGATCACGGCGAGCGCGACGGCCAGGCCCATGCCGCCGCCGACCTGGAAGGCGGCGCCGATCGCCAGGCCGTCCATGGCGCTGTGCCCGACCATCGCGGCGGCCGCGGTCAGGCCCACCTCGGGCGCCCGGTGGTCGTGCTCCCCGGCGCCGTGCGCCGCGCGGCGGGCGGCCAGCAGCCGCTCCACCAGGTGGGCCAGCAGGAAGCCGGTGACGAACAGCAGCAGCGCGGCGGGTACGCCGAACACCTCGGTGCCGGCCGCCTCCAGGGCCTCGGGCAGCAGGTCGAGGCCGACCACGCCGAGCATCAGGCCGCCGGCCAGGCCCAGCACCAGGTGGCGGCGGTCGGTCACGCGTTGTGCCGTCCAGCCGCCGGCCAGCGTCATGAGGAACGCGCCGAGCGCGACGAAGACCGCCATACGCCCTTGCTATCCGATCTTCCCCGCTTCCCGCACCTCCGGTTTTTCCGGTTCGTGCCGGTCGGGGCGGCCTGGTCCGTGAATGTTCCGCGGTTCCGTCGCGCACACCGGCTGCCCGTACGTCGGCTGCCCGTACGTCGGCTGTCCGTACGTCGGCTGTCCGTACGTCGGCTGCCGGCGCACCAACTGCCCGCACACCGACTGCCGGCACATCGGCTGTCCGCACACCGGCTGCCGTAGATGCTCCGGACCCCGGATTCCCGGATGCCTGGACGCCCCGCCCCGGGGCCCCGGTCCGCCAGACGCCCCGATGCCCAGACGCCAGACGCCCAGACGCCAGATGCCCAGAGAGGACCGATCCCCCATGGCCGACGCCCCCACCACCGGCAAGGTGACCTTCGTCGGTGCCGGCCCCGGCGCCGCCGACCTGCTGACCTTCCGTGCCGCCCGCGCCATCGCCGAGGCGGACGTGGTGATCTGGGCGGCGAGCCTGGTGCAGGCGGAGGTGCTGCAGCACGCGCGGAAGGACGCGGAGATCCTGGACTCGGCGACGATGTCGCTGGAGGACGTGGTCGCCGTGTACGAGCGGGCGCACGCCGAGGGGCTGCGGGTGGCCCGTATCCACTCCGGTGACCCGGCGCTGTGGGGCGGCACGCAGGAGCAGCTCGACCGGTGCGCCGAGATCGGCATCGCCACCGAGGTGGTGCCGGGCGTGTCGTCGTTCTCCGCCGTGGCCGCGCTCGCGCAGCGGGAGCTGACCATCCCCGAGGTCGCGCAGTCGGTGATCCTCACGCGGCTGGGCGGCGGCAAGACGCCGATGCCGCCCGGCGAGGAGGTGCGCGAGTTCGCCCGGCACGGCACCACGATGGCGGTGTTCCTGTCGGCGGCCCGCAGCGGGCAGCTGGTGCGGGAACTGCTGGAGGGCGGCTACCCCGAGGACACGCCGGTCGTGGTGGCGTACCAGGCGACCTGGCCGGAGGAGCTGGTGGTGCGCTGCACGGTCGGCACGCTGGAGGAGACCGTCAAGCGGCACAAGCTGTGGAAGCACACCCTGTTCCTGGTCGGTCCGGCGCTCGCCGCGCACGGCACCCGCTCGCACCTGTACCACCCCGGCCACTTCCACGGCTACCGCAAGGCCGACCCGCAGGCCCGCAAGGCACTGCGCGCCCGGGGGGCGGGCACGTGATCACGGTCGTCGGTACGGGGACGGGGGCGGGGGCCCCGGTTCCCGAGGAGGTCCTGGCCGGTGCCGGGCTCGTCGTGGGCGCACGGCGCCACCTGGAGGCCGTGGAGCTGCCGGAGGGTGCCGAGCGGGTCGTGCTCGGTCCGCTGGCGCCCGCCCTGGAGGTCATCGGGCGGTACGTGGAGAGGGACCGGCCGGTGGTCGTGCTGGCCTCCGGCGACCCGGGGTTCTTCGGGATCGTGCGGGCGCTGGCCGAGCGGTTCGGGCCCGGGCTGCTGGACGTGCGGCCGGGTGTGTCGTCCGTGGCCGCCGCGTTCGCCCGGGCGGGGCTGCCGTGGGACGACGCGGTGGTCGTCAGCGCGCACGGGCGGGAGCTGCGGACGGCCGTCCACGCCTGCCGGGCGCATGCGAAGACCGCCGTGCTGACCGGGCCGGGCGCGGGGCCCGCCGAGCTGGGCGCCGCGCTGGCGCGGGCGGACGCCGACCGCGTCCTCGTCGTCGCCCGCGCGCTGGGCGATCCGGCGCGCGAGCGCGTGGAGCGGGTGACGCCGGCCGAGGCCGCCGCCCGGGACTGGGGCGCGTCGGTGAACGTCGTGCTGTGCCTGGACCCCTCCCGTGCCCTGGCCGGGGTGCGCACGGTGGCCGGGCCGCCGCTGCCGCCCGCCGGATGGGCGCTGGAGGAGTCCGCGTTCACGCACCGCGACTCGATGATCACCAAGTTCGAGGTGCGGGCGCTGGCCCTGGCCCGGCTCGGGCCGCGCCCTGGCGACCTGGTGTGGGACGTCGGCGCGGGCTCCGGCTCGGTGGCCGTGGAGTGCGCGCGGTTCGGTGCCGCCGTCACCGCCGTGGAGAAGACCGCCGACGGGGTGGAGCGCGTCCGCGCCAACGCCGCCGCGCACGGCGTCGACGTGCACGTGGTGCACGGCACCGCCCCGGACGCGCTGGCCGGGCTGGACGACCCGGACGCGGTGTTCGTCGGGGGCGGCGGGCGGGACCTGCCCGCCGTCGTCGCCGCGTGCGCGCGCCGCGCCCGGCGGACGGTCGTCGTCGCGGTGGCCGCGCTCGACCGGGTCCCGGCGGCCCGGGCGGCGCTCGCCGGCGCCGGGCTGGTCTGCGACGGGGTGCTGCTGCAGGCGTCGCGGCTGGCGCCGCTGCCGGGGGACGTGACCCGGCTCGCGGCGGCCAACCCGGTGTTCCTGCTGTGGGGCACGCGTCCCCCGGCCCGGACGGAAACCGGCGCGGAAGCCCGCGCCGAGACCCGCACGGAAACCCGCGCGGAAGCCCGGACGGAAGCGCACGCCGAACCCCCGGCGGAAACCCGCGTCGAACCCCGGACGGAAGCCCGGAGAGCCCAGAGAGAAGCACAGCGAGAAGCCCAGAGAGAAGGAGTTGCTCAGTGATCGGCCTCATCTCCGCCACCGCGGCGGGAGCGGCGGCCCGGGACCGGCTGGCGGCGGTCTGGCCGGACCGCACACGGGTCTACGACGGGCCCGTCGCGGACGCCGTGCGGCGGGCGTTCGCCGAGTGCGACCGGCTGGTGTGCTTCCTGGCGACCGGCGCGGTCGTCCGGCTGCTCGCGCCGCTGCTGGGCGACAAGACGTCCGACCCGGGCGTGGTCTGCGTCGACGAGGGCGGGCGGTACGCCGTGTCGCTGCTCGGCGGGCACGCGGGCGGCGCCAACCGGCTCGCGCACGAGGTCGCCGAGGTGCTCGGCGCCGAGCCGGTGGTGACCACGGCGACGGACTCGGTGGGGCTGGCCGGGCTGGACACGCTGGGGCTGCCGGTGGAGGGCGACGTCGCCGCCGTCTCACGGGCCCTGCTGGACGGCGAGCCGGTCGCCCTGGAGGCGGAGGTGCGCTGGCCGCTGCCGCCGCTGCCCGTCGCGCCGCAGGGGGCGTACACGATCCGGGTCACCGACCGGGCCGTGGCGCCCGCCGAGCGGCAGGTGCTGCTGCGGCCGCCGTCCCTCGTCGTCGGCGTGGGCGCGTCCCGGGGCGTGTCCGAGGACGAGGTGCTGGCGCTGGTGGAGGGCGCGCTGCGGGAGGCGGGGCTGTCGGCGCGGTCCGTCGCCGAGCTGGCCACCGTCGACGCCAAGGCCGGCGAGCCCGGCATCGTCGCCGCCGCCGAACGGCTCGGGGTGCCGCTGGTGACGTACGCCGCCGAGGAGCTGGCGCGGGTGGCGGTGCCCAACCCCTCCGACGCGCCGCTCGCCGCCGTCGGCACCCCGTCCGTGGCGGAGGCGGCGGCGCTGCGGCGCGGGGGTGAACTCCTCGTACCCAAGCGGAAGTCGGCGATGGCGACGTGCGCGGTGGTACGGCGGCCGGGGCGCGGACGGCTGGCGGTGGTCGGCCTCGGGCCGGGCGCCCGGGACCTGCTCACGCCGCGCGCCCGGGCCGAGCTGCGGCGGGCGTCGGTGCTGGTCGGCCTCGACCAGTACGTCGATCAGATCCGCGACCTGCTGCGGCCCGGCACCCGCGTCCTGGAGTCGGGCCTGGGCGCCGAGGAGGAGCGGGCCCGCACCGCCGTCGCCGAGGCCCGCAAGGGGCACGCGGTGGCGCTGATCGGCAGCGGCGACGCGGGCGTGTACGCGATGGCCTCGCCGGCGCTCGCGGAAGCCGGCGACGACATCGACGTGGTCGGGGTGCCCGGAGTGACGGCGGCGCTGGCCGCCGGGGCGATCCTCGGCGCGCCGCTGGGCCACGACCACGTGTCCATCAGCCTGTCCGACCTGCACACGCCGTGGGAGGTCATCGAACGGCGGGTGCGGGCCGCGGCCGAGGCCGACCTGGTGGTGACGTTCTACAACCCGCGCAGCCGCGGCCGGCACTGGCAGTTGCCCAAGGCGCTCGGCATCCTCGCCGAACACCGGGCGCCGACGACGCCCGTCGGCGTGGTGCGCAACGCCTCCCGGCCCGACGAGTCCAGCCGCCTGACCACGCTGGCCGAACTGGACCCGGCGACGGTCGACATGATGACGGTGGTGACCGTCGGCAACACCGCGACCCGCGCGATCGCCGGCCGCATGGTGACGCCGCGCGGCTACCGCTGGCAGGAGGAGCCGAAGTGAACCGCGTGATCCACCCCATCGAGGAGGAGTCCTACCGGCGGCTGCGCGCCCGCCTGGACACCTCGCACCTGCCGCCGCTGACCCGGGCGGTGGTGGAGCGGGTGATCCACTCCTCCGCCGACCTCGCCTACGCCGACGACCTCGTGATGGACGAGGCCGACCTGGCGAAGGCGCACGCCGCGCTGCACGCCGGGGCGCCCGTCGTGGTGGACGTGGAGATGGTCGCGGCCGGCATCACCCGGCGCGAGACCGTCTGCCGGCTCAAGGACGCCAGGTCCGGGCCCGGGCTGACGCGTTCGGCGCACGCGATGCGGCTCGCATACGAGCAGGTCGGGCCGGGCGCGCTGTGGGTGATCGGCTGTGCGCCGACCGCCCTGGAGGAGCTGCTGCGGCTGGACGCCTCGCCCGCGCTCGTCATCGGCCTGCCCGTCGGGTTCGTCGGCGCCGCCGAGTCCAAGGCGGCGCTGCGGGAGAGCGGACTGCCCGCCGTGAGCAACGTGTCCGAGAAGGGCGGCTCCGCGGTCGCCGCGGCCGCGCTCAACGCCCTGCTGTACCACCCTGTTTCGTCTGTAGAGGAGACTTCGTGACCACCCCGCCGCCCGCCCTGCTCATCGCCGGACACGGCACCCGGGACGACGCCGGGGCCGAGGCGTTCCGCGCCTTCGTCCGGGAGGTGGGGCGCCGCCGCCCGGACCTGCCCGTCGCGGGCGGCTTCATCGAACTGTCCCCGCCGCCGCTGGGCGAGGCCGTCGCCGAGCTGGTGGGGCAGGGCGTGCGGCGCTTCGCCGCCGTGCCGCTGATGCTGGTGTCCGCCGGGCACGCCAAGGGCGACATCCCCGCCGCGCTGGCCCGGGAGAAGGAGCGCCACCCCGGCATCTCCTACTCCTACGGCCGCCCGCTCGGCCCGCACCCGGCGCTGCTGAGCGTCCTGGAACGGCGCCTGGACGAGGCGCTCGGCGGCCGCGGCGACCACTCCGACGTGACCGTGCTGCTGGTCGGGCGCGGCTCCACCGACCCGGACGCCAACGCCGAGGTGTTCAAGGCGGCGCGGCTGCTGTGGGAGGGGCGCGGCTACGCGGGCGTGGAGACGGCGTTCGTGTCGCTGGCGGCGCCGGACGTGCCGGCCGGGCTGGACAGGTGCGCGCGGCTGGGGGCGCGCCGGATCGTCGTCCTGCCGTACTTCCTGTTCACCGGGATCCTGCCGGACCGGGTGCGGCAGCAGGCCGAGGAGTGGGCCGCGGCGCACTCCGGTACCGAGGTGCGCTGCGCGGACGTCATCGGGCCCGAGCCGGAGCTGCTGGACCTGGTGCTGGAGCGGTACGAGGAGGCCGTGAAGGGCGATCTGCGGATGAACTGCGACTCGTGCGTGTACCGCATCGCCCTGCCGGGCTTCGAGGACAAAGTGGGGATGCCGCAGCAGCCGCACTTCCACCCGGACGAGGACGGGCACGGGCACGGGCACGGCCACGGGCATGGGCATGGACACGGCCACGGGCACCACCACCACGGGGGGCACACGCACAGCCATGCGCACTGAGGAGGCTGCGGAGGCCGAGGAGGCTGCGGAGGCCGAGGGCACCGGGCACGACCTGCGGCACCACGGGGACGCCGAGGTCCGCGACGACGGGGCCGCGCTGGTCGACCTGGCCGTCAACGTCCGCGCCGGCACCCCGCCGGACTGGCTGCGACAGCGCGTCGCCGCCTCGCTCGCCGACCTGGCCGCCTACCCGGACGGCCGGGCCGCGCGGGCGGCGGTGGCGGCGCGGCACGGGCTGCCGGCTCGGCGGGTGCTGCTGACGGCGGGGGCGGCGGAGGCGTTCGTGCTGCTGGCCCGCGCCCTGAAGGTGCGGCGGCCGGTCGTGGTGCACCCGCAGTTCACCGAGCCGGAGGCGGCGCTGCGGGACGCCGGGCACAGCGTGGACCGGGTGGTGCTGCGGGAGGCGGACGGCTTCCGGCTGGATCCCGGGCTGGTGCCCGAGGACGCCGATCTGGTCGTCGTCGGCAACCCCACCAACCCGACGTCCGTGCTGTATCCGGCAGACGTCCTCGCCCAACTCGCCCGGCCCGGGCGGGTGCTGGTGGTGGACGAGGCGTTCATGGACGCGGTGCCCGGCGAGCGGGAGGCGCTGGCCGGGCGGACGGACGTGCCCGGGCTGGTGGTGCTGCGCAGCCTGACCAAGACGTGGGGGCTGGCCGGGCTGCGCATCGGGTACGTCCTGGCCGCGCCGGAGGTGATCGACGCGCTGGAGCGAGCCCAGCCGCTGTGGCCCGTCTCCACGCCGGCGCTCACGGCGGCGCGGGCGTGCGTGGAGCCGCGGGCCCTGGCGGAGGCGGAGGCGTGGGCCCGGCGCGTCGCGGACGACCGGGCGTACCTGGTGGCGGGCCTGAAGCGGTTCGCCGACCGGGGCCTGTCCGTGGTGGAGCCCGCCGAGGGCCCGTTCGTCCTGGTGCGGCTGCCCGGGGCCGCCGCCGTGCGCCGGCGGCTGCGCGGCCTCGGATACGCGGTGCGGCGCGGGGACACCTTCCCCGGGCTGGGCGAGGAGTGGCTGCGGCTGGCGGTGCGCGACCGGGGCACGACGGACGGGTTCCTGCGGGCGCTGGCCGATGCGCTGGCCGTCGACCCGCCCGGCCCGGCGGACTGACACCGGCCGGTTCGCCTCGGCCGGGGCCGGCACCGGCCGAGGCGAACCGGCCCCGGCCGGAACGGGCCGACGGGCCGACGGCCCAACGAACCGACGAACCAACAGACCAACGAACCGACACCAACCAAGGCGAACCGGCGGACCGGCGGACCGGCGGACCGGCGGACCGGCGGACCGACACCAGCCAAAGCGAACTACTCCCGGCTGGAACGGAGTTCAGCCGACGACCCGGCCGTTGAGCACGATCCGCCGCGGCGCGGCCAGTACCCGCACGTCCGCCCGCGGGTCCGTCTCGTAGACCACGAGGTCCGCCGGGGCGCCCTCCTCCAGTCCCGGCCGGCCCAGCCACTTCCGGGCCGCCCACGTGGTCGCCGCCAGGGCCTCGACCGGCGGGATGCCGGCGGTGACCAGTTCGGCCACCTCGGCCGCCGCCAGGCCGTGGGCGAGGGAGCCGCCCGCGTCGGTGCCGACGTACACGGGCACGCCGGCGTCGTGGGCGTTGCGGACGGTGTCGTAGCGGCGCTCGTGCAGGCGGCGCATGTGGGCCGCCCAGCGCGGGTACTTGGCCTCGCCGCCGGCGGCGAGCGCGGGGAAGGTGGCGATGTTGACGAGGGTGGGGACGATGGCGACGCCGCGCTCGGCGAAGAGGGGGATCAGGTCCTCGGTGAGGCCGGTGGCGTGCTCGATGCAGTCGATGCCGGCCTCGACCAGGTCCTTGAGGGAGTCCTCGGCGAAGCAGTGGGCGGTGACCCGGGCGCCCAGGCGGTGGGCCTCGGCTATCGCGGCCTGTGCCGCCTCGCGCGGCCAGCAGGGCGCCAGGTCGCCCAGGTCGCGGTCGATCCAGTCGCCGACCAGTTTGACCCAGCCGTCGCCGCGCCGGGCCTCCTGGGCGACGTACGCGGTCAGGTCGCCGGGCTCGATCTCCCAGGCGTAGTTGCGGATGTAGCGGCGGGTGCGGGCGATGTGCCGGCCGGCGCGGATGATCTTCGGCAGGTCGTCGCGGTCGTCGACCCAGCGGGTGTCGGAGGGTGAGCCGGCGTCGCGGATCAGCAGGGTGCCCGCGTCGCGGTCGGTCAGCGCCTGCTTCTCCGCGATCTCCCGCGGGACCGCGCCGTGTTCGTCGAGGCCGACGTGGCAGTGGGCGTCGACCAGGCCGGGCAGCGCCCAGCCCTCGACGGTGCGAATGTCCCGGGCCCCGGCGGGGCGGTCGTAGGAGATGCGGCCGTCGATGACCCACAGTTCGTCGCGGACGTCCTCGGGTCCGACGAGGACGCGTCCCGTCACGTGCAGCACCGCGCGTTCGTTCATGCCCTGCACCTTAGACCGTCCGCCGGTGGGGGCGGCCGCCCGGAGGACGGCCGCGGGATCGCCGCTCCTGCGGCCGCCCTTCGGACTCCGTACGGAGGGGCCGTGACCTCCGGGCTCCGCGCGGAGGGGTCGCGATCAGCTCTCGACGGCCATCCGGACGCCGAGAAGGAGCAGCACGCCGCCGGAGACCTGCTCGAGGCGCCTGCGTACTCCGGCCCGGGAGACGACCTTCCGCATGCACCCCGTCGTGGAGGCCGCCCGCCGATCGTGTCCCTACGGCTCCGCCCGCCTGTGGGGGATCGCCGGATGCGGGGCTGCGGGGTCGTACGTCCCGGCGGTGGCGGGTCCGGCCGCGCCGCAGGACGGCGGGCGGCACGACGGCACGGGCCCGGGCTGGGCCGGATGGGGCCGGACCGGCGCGGAGGCCGGTGACGGTCCTCCCCGCCGGCGGAGGGCATCCCTGGCGGACTACGGCGTCTTCCCGCCCACCTGGTCGGACGTCTCCTCCTCCACCTCGGCCATCGCCGGGTCGAGGAGGCGGGAGAGGAAGTGGCGGGTGCGTTCGTGCCGGGGTGCGCCGATGACCTGCGCGGGCTCGCCGTCCTCGACGACCACGCCGCCGTCCATGAAGACGACCCGGTCGGCGACTTCGCGCGCGAAGCTCATCTCGTGGGTGACGACCATCATCGTCATGCCCTCGTCGGCGAGCGAGCGCATGACGGCCAGGACGTCGCCCACCAGTTCGGGGTCGAGTGCCGAGGTGGGCTCGTCGAACAGCATCACCTCGGGGCCCATGGCCAGGGCGCGGGCGATGGCGACGCGCTGCTGCTGGCCGCCGGAGAGGGAGGACGGGTAGGCGTCGGCCTTCTCCGCGAGCCCGACCCGCTTCAGGTTCTGCGCGGCGATGCGCGCGGCCGTCGCCCGGTCCCGCCGGAGCACGCGGCGCTGCGGCAGGGTGAGGTTCTCGGTGACGGTGAGGTGCGGGAAGAGGTTGAACTGCTGGAAGACCATGCCGATGCGGCGGCGCACGGCGTCGATGTCGACGTCCGGGTCGGTGACCTCGGTGCCGCCGACGTACACCTGGCCCTTGGTGGGCTCCTCCAGGAGGTTGACGCAGCGCAGCAGGGTGGACTTGCCGGAGCCGGAGGGGCCGATGACGCAGACGACCTCGCCGTGGGCGACGTCCAGGTCGATGCCGCGCAGCACCTCGTTGTCCCCGAAGGACTTGTGCAGGCCCCGGATGCTGATCTCGGGCCCGGTGCCCGCCTGCGGGGGCTGGGTGCTCATGTGACGGCCTCCCTGGCCTTGTTCTCCATGTGGCGGACGACGAAGCCGAGCGGGATCGTGATCAGCAGGTAGCACAGGCCGGCGACGAGGATCGGGGTGGAGTTGGCGGTCGTACTGGCCAGGTCGCGGCCGAACTTGGACAGCTCCCGCTCCTCCAGGGTGACGCCGAGGAACAGCACCAGCGAGGAGTCCTTGAAGAGCAGGACGAGTTCGTTGGTCAGCGGCGGCAGGATGATGCGGAAGGCCTGCGGGACGATGATCGAGACCATGGCCCGCGCGGGCGAGAAGCCCAGCGAGCGCGCCGCCTCCATCTGGCCCTTGGGCACGGCCTGGATGCCGGCGCGGATCGTCTCGGCCATGTACGCGGCGGAGACCAGGCCGAGGGCGAGGGCGACCTTGCCGTAGGTGCCGCCGACGATCTCCGTGCCGGGGAAGGCGAGCGGGACGGCCACGCCGACGAAGATGAAGATCAGCAGGGCGGGCAGGCCGCGGAAGATCTCGATGTAGACGCCGGCGACCCAGCGGTAGGGGCCCACGGAGGACAGGCGCATGAGCGCGAGCACCATGCCGAGGACCAGGCCGACGAGGAAGCCGGTGAGGGTGTAGAGCACGGTGTTGCGCAGCGCCTGGGTGATGATGTCCGGGAACATCTGGCGGGCGATGTCCGTCTGCGCGAACTGGTTCGCCAGGCGCGCCCAGTCCGCCGTGACCGCCAGCACGGTCACGGCGGCGACGAACACGGCGTACTGGGCGCCGCGGGACAGCCGCCGCTTCTGACGCCTGGTCAGCCCGGTGCGCTGGGGCCGGACTTCGGCCGGGGCGGGGGTGGTGCCGGTCGTCGGGTCGGTCATGAGGCGGAGGGGGAGGGGGAGGCCGCGGCCGCGTCGTAGGGGCCGATCCACTGCTCGTACAGCTTCTTGTACGTGCCGTCGGCCTTGGCCTTGGCGATCGCCTTGTTGATGGCGGCGAGGAGCTTGGTGTTGCCCTTCTTCACCGTGAAGCCGTACTGCTCGCCGGTGCTGAGGTTGTCGACCATCTTGAAGGCGGCGGCGTTGGCCTTGTCCTTCAGCCAGCCCTGGACGACCGGGTAGTCGATGATGACGGCCTGGACCTGGCCGGTGCGCAGGCCGTTGAGGAGCGCGTCGGAGGACTCGAAGGAGATCGAGTCGAAGCCCTTCTGGTGCGCGTAGTCCTCGCCGGTGGTCTGCGCCTGGGTGCCCAGCTTCTTCTTGGCCTTGACGTCGGCGAGGGAGGTGAGGCCGCTCTTCTTGTCGACCAGGACGGCCTGGGTGGCGTTGAAGTACGGGTCGGAGAAGTCGACGTACTTCTTGCGCTCGGGCGTGATGGTCATGCCGGCGGCGGCCAGGTCGCAGCGGCCGGAGTTGAGGAAGGCGCCGGTCTTGAAGTTCTCGAACGGCGTGTCCACGAAGGTCTGCTTCACGCCGAGGTCCTTGGCGACCAGGTCGATGAGGGAGACGTCGAAGCCCTGGACCTTGCCGTCGATCTCGGACTGGAACGGCGGGTACGGCAGGTGCGTGCACGTGGTGAGCTGCCCGGCCTGGACGAGGTGGACCCCGCCGGCCGCCGTCGTGCCGCCGCTGCCGCCGTCGCCGCTGGAGGTGCAGCCGGCCACGAGCGCCAGCGCGGCCGCGGCGGCTCCGGCGGCCAGGGCGCGGGCCCGGCGTCCGAGGTGCGTGTTCACGGGTCGGCCTCTCTGTGGGGAATCTCTGTGGGGAAGTGGTGTCTGCGGGTGATGCCTGTGGGGTGCGTGGCGCTGTCCTTCTGTCGCGCTGCCGCGCTGTCGCGCCGGGCTGTCACGCCACGGGAGAACCGCGGGTCCCGATTATAAGGAGATGTTTGGGTCACTCAAACCAAAATGATGATCCACTGACCGCTCGACCTAAGAAGTTGCCGGTCGCCGGGGTGGGACGGGCGCCGGTTACCCTCGCTCCGTGAGCGATGAGACCACCTCCGTGACCCGTCTTCCGCTCGACCTGCCTCCGCTCGACGCCGCCCGCTTCGCCGCCATCGAGGACCGGGTGGCGCGGCTGCTGGGTACCCGGCAGGACGTCCTCGTCACCCAGGGCGAGGCGCTGCTGCCGCTGGAGGGCGCCCTGCGGGGCGTCGCCGGGCCGGACACGACCGCGCTGAACGTCATCACCGGGCCCTACGGGCAGACGTTCGGGAACTGGCTGCGGGACTGCGGCGCCACCGTGATCGACCTGTCCGTCCCCTTCCACACCGCGGTCACGGCCGAGCAGATCCGCCAGGCGTTCGCCGCCCGCCCGGAGATCGGCCTGGTGTCGCTCGTGCACGCCGAGGCGGCCACCGGCAACACCAACCCCGTCGCCGAGATCGCGGAGGTGGTGCGGGAGCACGGCGCGCTGTTCCACCTCGACGCCGTCGCCTCCGTCGGCGCCGAGCCGGTGCTGCCGGACGCGTGGGGCGTCGACCTGTGCGTCATCGGCCCGCAGAAGGCGCTGGGCGGGCCGGCCGGGGTGTCGGCGATCTCGGTGAGCGAGCGGGCCTGGAAGCGGATGCGGGCCAACCCGCGCGCGCCGCGCCGGTCGTACCTGTCGCTGCTGGACTGGAAGGAACGCTGGATCGACGGCGGCCGCAAGGTGCTGCCGCACGCGCCCGCCCAGGTGGAGATGCCGGCGCTGGAGGCGTGTCTGGACTGGATCGAGGCGGAGGGGCTGGAGGCGGTGACGGCCCGGCACCGGGCCGCCGCCGCGGCGACCCGCGCGGGCGCGGTGGCCCTGGGCGGCGGGCTGCGGCCGTACGTCCACGACGCGGCGGAGGCGGCGCCGGTCGCGACGACGCTGCGCACCCCGGCCGGCGTGGACGCCTCCGAGGTCGTACGGCGGGCGCCGGCCGTGGATCCGGCCGCTCCGCCGGCCGCCGGCGGGGGCGCGCCGGCCCAGGAGATGATCCGGGTCAACCACTACGGCCGCGACGCCTCCCGGGCCGCCGTCACGGCGAGTCTCGTGGCGCTGGGCGCCGCTCTGACCGGGCACGGTGTCACCGTGGACACGGCGGGGGCCCTGCGGGCCGTGGAGGAGGCGTGGGCGGCGGTGTGAGCCGTTGTGAGCCATGGTGAATGTGAGCCATGGTGAACCGTTGTGGCCGCCACCGGGGGTCGTGCCTGGCATGCTGCCGGCATGACCCCCGGCTCTTTTCCCGCGACCCTGCCCGACGGACGCCCCGTCCCCCGCGCGACCGGTGACGAGCGGCCCATGCTGGAGGACTGGCTGGACTTCCACCGGGCCACCCTGGAGCTGAAGTGCGCGGGCCTGGACGACGCTCAGGTGCGGCGGACGGCCGCCGAGCCGTCGCAGCTCACCCTGCTGGGCCTGGTGCAGCACCTCGCCGAGGTGGAGCGGAACTGGTTCCAGCGCGTCGTCGGCGGCCTCGACGTCCCGCCGGTCTTCGGCGAGGAGAGCGGGTTTGCCCTGGACCCGGCCCGGGGACTCGCCGCGGCACTGGACGCCTGGCGCCGGGAGATCGAGCACGGGCGCCGGGTGTGCGCGCAGCGGTCGCTGGACGACGTCGGGCGGATCACGGACGGGCCGATGGCCGGGGTGGAGGTGAGCGTGCGGTGGGTGCTGATCCACATGATCGAGGAGTACGCCCGGCACAACGGCCACGCGGACATTCTCCGGGAACGCATCGACGGAACGACCGGAGCCTGACACCTGGCCTGACACCTGGAATCGGCATTCTTTCCGAGGGCTTGCGACGCACCCGCCGCCGCCCTTCACGAATCAATTCCGCAATTCCTTTTCCAGGCAGTTTCCCCTCTTCTTCTGCCCGCTTCCGCCCGAGCCAAACGCAAAGATTCTGCGAACACCGCGCGATGCTTTTCCGGCGGATCCCGTGAGGATTGCGCAGTTGTGACGCGTTCCACAGGGTCACCTTTTCGTCCGGTTGTATCCGGGCAATCCCTGGCATAACGGTCGGGTTCTCGCCCGCACTCACGCGCCCGCGCGATAACACAGACACCGGGCCCGACCCAAGCCCGAACGGCGATGCATTTTTCCATTCGCCTCGGTAAATTGCTTTTGCATGACCGCCGCGCAAGCAGACCTGGAAACCCTCGACACGGAAATACCGGCCGCAGTGCGGATCGGCCGTCCCGAGGTGGCGGACGGGCCCGCGCTCTGGCGCCTGGCCCGCGACTCCCGCACCCTCGACGTGAACTCCTCCTACAGCTACCTGCTGTGGTGCCGTGACTTCGCCGGCACCTCGGCCGTGGCCCGCGACGCGCAGGGCGCACCGGTCGGTTTCGTCACCGGATACGTGCGGCCGGAGCGGCCGCGCACGCTGCTGGTGTGGCAGGTGGCCGTCGACGCGGCGCACCGCGGGCGCGGGCTGGCCGCACGGATGCTCGACGAACTGGCGGCGCGGGCCGTCGCCGAGCACGGGGTGACCGGCGTCGAGACGACCATCACCCCCGGAAACACCGCCTCCGAGCGGCTGTTCACCTCCTTCGCCGCGCGGCACGGCGCCCGCGTCGAGCGCGAGGTGCTGTTCGACGCCGCGCTGTTCCCCGACGGGCCGCACGCCCCCGAGGTGCTGTACCGCATCGGCCCGCTGGCCGCCTGACCGCCCGGCTCCCCTCGTCGCGCCCGCTCTCCCGCCGCGCATCGGTCCCCTTCCACCGAGCCCACCGAGCCCACCGAGCACCGGTCCCCTTCCGCCGCGCTCCCCCACCGCCGCGGTTCCCCTCCGCCCCCGGCGGGCGCCCGACCGTCCCCGCCCCGGTGCGCGCAGTCCCCCACGCACGCATCCCCCTCTCCCCCACGCACGCACTCCCCTCCCCCCAACACACGGGTGCCGCGCGCCCGTGCCGCGCGCGGACACCGCACGCCCCCCACACACACCGAGGAGCGAATCCCCGTGACCATCACCCAGCCCGACCTCAGCGTCTTCGAGACCCTCGAGTCCGAGGTGCGCAGCTACTGCCGCGGCTGGCCCGCCGTCTTCGACCGTGCCCGGGGCAGCCGCCTGTACGACGAGGACGGCCACACCTACCTGGACTTCTTCGCCGGTGCCGGCTCGCTCAACTACGGCCACAACAACCCCGTGCTGAAACGGGCGTTGCTCGACTACCTGGAGCGCGACGGCATCACGCACGGCCTGGACATGTCCACCACCGCCAAACGCACCTTCCTGCAGACCTTCCAGGACCTGGTGCTGCGGCCGCGGGACCTGCCCTACAAGGTGATGTTCCCGGGCCCGACCGGCACCAACGCCGTGGAGTGCGCGCTGAAACTGGCCCGGAAGGTGAAGGGACGCGAGTCGATCGTGTCGTTCACCAACGCCTTCCACGGCATGTCGCTGGGCTCGCTGGCCGTGACCGGCAACGCGTTCAAGCGGGCCGGGGCCGGCGTCCCGCTGGTGCACGGCACGCCGATGCCGTTCGACCACTACCTCGACGGGCAGGTCCCGGACTTCCTGTGGTTCGAGCGGCTGCTGCAGGACCAGGGCTCCGGACTCAACCACCCGGCCGCGGTCATCGTGGAGACCGTGCAGGGCGAGGGCGGCGTCAACGTCGCCCGGAACGCGTGGCTGCGCGGGCTGGCCGAGCTGTGCGCGCGCCGCGACATGCTGCTGATCGTCGACGACATCCAGATGGGCTGCGGCCGCACCGGCGCCTTCTTCTCCTTCGAGGAGGCCGGCATCGTGCCCGACATCGTCACCGTCTCCAAGTCGATCAGCGGCTACGGCCTGCCGATGTCGCTGTGCCTGTTCAAGCCCGAGCTGGACATCTGGGAGCCGGGCGAGCACAACGGCACCTTCCGCGGCAACAACCCCGCCTTCGTCACCGCCACCGCCGCACTGGAGACGTACTGGACGGACGGTTCGGCCATGGAGAAGCAGACCCGCGCCCGCGGCGAGCAGGTCGAGCGGGCGCTGGTCTCCCTCGCCGAGGAGCACCGCGCCGACGTCAAGGAGTACCGCGGCCGCGGGCTGGTGTGGGGCCTGGAGTTCCACGACACCTCCCGCGCCGAGCGGGTCGCGCGCCGCGCCTTCGACCTCGGGCTGCTGGTGGAGACCTCCGGCCCGCAGAGCGAGGTCGTCAAGCTGCTGCCGGCCCTGACCATCACCCCCGACGAACTGGACGAGGGCCTGACCATCCTGGCCCGCGCCGTGCGCGAGACCGCCTGACCACCTCTCCTCACCGATCAGAAAGGCACATCGTGATCGTCCGTTCCTTCAAGGAGATCGAGGGCACCGACCGGCACGTCAGGGCGAAGTCGGGCACCTGGGAGAGCAAACGCATCGTCCTGGCCCGGGAGCGGGTCGGCTTCTCGCTGCACGAGACGATCCTGTACGCCGGCACCGAGACGTCGATGTGGTACGCCCACCACATCGAGGCCGTGGTCTGCGTCGAGGGCGAGGCCGAGCTGACCGACCACGAGACCGGGACGACGTACACGATCACGCCCGGGACGATGTACCTCCTCGACAAGCACGAGCGGCACACGCTGCGCGTCAAGGAGGACCTCCGCTGCATCTGCGTCTTCAACCCGCCCGTGACCGGGCGCGAGGACCACGACGAGAACGGCGTCTACCCCCTGCTCACCGAACCCGAGGAGGTGTGAGATCACCGTGACCGCGACCACCACCCCCACGACCACCACCCCCACGACCACCACCCCCACGACCGCGACCGTCACCGACCTCTACCCCACCCGCGGCAGCTCCGAGGTGCTTCTCCCGCGCCAGGAGCCGGTGGTCTGGGGCGCCCCGGACACCCCGGGCCCGATCTCCGCGGCCGACCTGCAGGCCTACGAGCGCGACGGTTTCCTCACCGTGGACCGGCTGATCACCGAGGAGGAGGTCGCCGTCTGCCGGCGGGAGCTGGAGCGGCTGGTCGGCGACCCGGAGATCCGCGCCGACGAGCGCGCGATCGTGGAGCCGGGGTCCCAGGAGATCCGGTCCGTCTTCGAAGTGCACCGGATCAGCCGGGTGTTCGCCGACCTGGTGCGCGACGAGCGGGTCGTCGGGCGGGCGCGGCAGATCCTCGGCTCGGACGTGTACGTGCACCAGTCGCGGATCAACGTCAAGCCGGGGTTCGGCGCCAACGGCTTCTACTGGCACTCCGACTTCGAGACCTGGCACGCCGAGGACGGACTGCCGCGCATGCGCACGGTGTCCGTCTCGATCGCGCTGACCGAGAACCACGACACCAACGGCGGACTGATGATCATGCCGGGGTCGCACCGGACGTTCCTCGGCTGCGCGGGGGCCACCCCGAAGGACAACTACAAGAAGTCCCTGCAGATGCAGGAGGCCGGCACGCCCTCGAACGAGGCGCTGACCAGGCTGGCGAGCGAGCACGGCATCAAGCTGTTCACCGGCGCGCCGGGCTCGGCGACCTGGTTCGACTGCAACTGCATGCACGGCTCGGGCGACAACATCACGCCGTATCCGCGCAGCAACGTGTTCATCGTCTTCAACAGCGTGGAGAACGCGGCCGTGGAGCCGTTCGCGGCCCCGGTGCGGCGGCCGGCGTTCCTCGGGGCACGGGACTTCACCCCGGTGCGATGAGCGGCGGCTGACGCGAAGGGGCCCCTCGCGGCGAGGGGCCCCT
>NZ_BMWH01000033.1 GCF_014651135.1 Streptomyces echinoruber | reverse complement strand
GGGGGCCGGCCGCAGGCCGGCCCCCTTCGGGTCAGACCGGCTCCTTGCGGGTGCGGCCCCGGCGCCACACTGTCGGCGCAGTATGACCGGTTGTGGCAGGGGGTACTCCGGCCACATGTCCGGTATCGAACTCAGAAGCAGCGCATTCAACGACCACTCCTTCGTCCCGCGCCGCCACGCCCTGGAGGGCGAGAACACCTCCCCTCCGCTGGCCTGGTCCGGCGTGCCGGACGAGGCGAGCGAGCTGGTCCTGCTGTGCGAGGACCCCGACGCCCCCTCGGGCACCTTCGTGCACTGGGTCGTGGTCGGCATCGACCCGAAAAGCGGCGGAGTGGAGGCGGGGCGGTGCCCGCAGGGCGGCACCGAACTCGTCAACGGCTTCGGCGAGCGCGGCTGGGGCGGGCCGCATCCGCCGCCCGGGGACGAGGCGCACCGCTATTTCTTCCGCCTCTACGCCCTGTCGGAACCCTGCGTGCTGCCCGACGCGCCCGGCGCCGACCAGGTGCACCAGGCGGTCGACAAGCGCCAACTCGCCAGCGGCAACCTCGTGGGGCTGTACCAGCGCTGACCGTCCCGGTGCGGGCCTGCCCCCCCCGATTCGCCTTCGATCCGCCTTCGATCCGCCTTCCGGTGTCCGGCAGGCCGGCCCGTTCCGCCGTGGGCCTCAGGTGCGGAAGCCGGCCTCCAGGAACCGGTGGAGGGAGGTCTTCATGCTGGTGAGGAAGGCGGCGCGCACGGAGTCGTCGACGCGGTCCAGCGACAGGTAGGGGTTGAGGTCCTCCAGCTCGACCAGGAGAAGGTCCCCGTTCCGGGTACGGCAGGCGTCCACGCGCTGGATGCCGTACTCGAGGGTGTTCCAGTCGATGAAGCGGCGGGCGAAGGCGAGGTCGTCGTCGGTGGGCCGGTAGGGCTCGAGAGACCAGCGGCGGTCGGGGTCGGGGGCGTGGAGGGCGTACTGGAAGGCGTCGTCGACGAAGTAGAACGACACCTCGTAGCGGAAGTCGATGCGAGGCTGGACCAGGATGTCGCCGTGGACGAGGCCGTCCAGCTCGTCCCGGGAGACGATCTCGAGGCCGATGGAGTCCGCTCCCGCCTTCGGCTTGACCACGTACTGGTCGGTCACCGGGAGCAGCCCGAGGTCCTGCGGCCGGTCGACGGTGGGGATGACGGGGTATCCGGCCGCGGTCAGCTCCAGCAGGTACTGCTTGCCCGCCATGTCGGCCCGGCCGGTCTGCGGGTTGTAGACCCGTGTCCCGCGCGCCGCCGCCCGGGCCCGGAAGGCGTCGTACTCCTCCCGATAGTGCAGGACGGGGCCGCTGTTGCGGACCACGACCGCGTCGAAGCCGTCCATCAGCGCGGCGGCGTCGAGCGGGTGGCACAGGGCCAGGTCGAAGTCGTCCCGCAGCCGTGACGACAGGAAGATGTCCTCGTCGCAGTAGCGTCGGCCGCGGGCCTGATAGGCGAGATCGGTGACATACAGAATGCGGGGACGGACGGGCACGGGGTGTCTCCAGGTCGCGGTGCGGGACCCCCGATCCTCCCAGACGCCGTTCGCGCCGGGCACCGACACCCCCTCGCCCGCCCGGCGCGAGTCGCCGGCGGACGGGACGGGGACTCTCCTGCAGGTCTACGAGATGTTCCGGCTCCGCCTGTCGGCCGAGGTCGTGGTCTGCTCGGCCTGCCAGAGCAGCCTCGGCCCCGTCCGCGCGGGGGAGGGCTCGTCGGCATGAGCCGGTCCCTGCTGGTGGCCGGGGCGGAGACGGTGGTGCTGACGTCCTGGCCGGTCGTCGACACGCCCACGAGTCGTCCGGTGCGCCGGTTCTACGAATTCCTGAGGAACGGTTGCGGACCCACCGAGGCCCTCGCTCCCTGGCCAAGCGGTCGGTCCGGCGCACCCACCCGGCCGTGTACTCCACTGCGTCGGCCTGGGCGGGCTTCGTCATCGTCGGGGCGAGACAGCGGGGCGGGCGCCGGCCCGACGGGCCCGTTGTCGGTGCCGTGTGGGACAGTGCGGTCCGTGACGCACACCGACACCCCACTGACCGGACTCGACGCCGTCGACTGGCCGGCGCTGACCCACGCCTACGGACCCGCCGACGACGTCCCCGGCCACCTGCGCGCCCTGTGCTCCCCGGACCCGGAGGAGCGCGGCAAGACCCTGGACGAGCTGTACGGCACCATCTTCCACCAGGGCAGCCGCTACCCTGCCACCGCCGCGGCGGTGCCGTTCCTGGCGCGCATGGCGGCCGACACCTCGCTGCCCGGCCGCGCCGCGCACCTGGAACTGCTCGCCGCGCTCGCCATCGGCTACGACGAGGCGCACCTGCCCGGCGGAGTGGACGTGGCGGCATGGCGGCAGGAGGCCGAGGAATTCCTCGCCCAAGACCCCCGGGAGGTACGCGCCGAACTGGACGCCTGGGTCGAGGCGGCGGCCGACGACGCCGAACGGCGACGGCGGGACTTCCACCGCACGATGTTCGACCACGAGCAGCAGCGCGAGGCCGTGGCGGCGGAACTCGGCGCCTACGACGCGGTACGGCGCGAACTGCCGGCCCTGCGCGGGCTGCTGGGCGACGACGAGCCGGCCGTACGGGCCGCGGCGGCGTATCTGCTGGCCTGGTTCCCCGAGGAGGCCGGGCGGACCCTGCCGGACCTGCTGCGGCTGATCGACGAGGAGAGGGAACCGGCCGTCCTGGCCGGCGCGCTCGTGGCCGCCGGGCTGCTGGGCGGCGGGGAACTCGTGGACAGGCTGCGGGCGTTCCTCACGGCGGGGCAGCCGGTGGTGCGCTGGGCGGCGGCCACGGCCCTGGCCCGCCTCGGCGGCGGCGGTGCCGCGGGCGCCGTGAGCACCGAGGTGCTCGCGGAACTGGTGGCCGCCCAGGCCGAGCCGCCGCCGGCGGACTTTCCCGGCGTCCTGTTCCACGAGGGCGACCTGCGCGGGTACACCGCCGCCTCCCTCGTCCTGCTCGCCGGGCGCTTCCCCGACGAGGCGCTGGACGCGGTGACGCACGCGCTGGCCGCGGCCTCGGGTCCGGCCTGCTTCCCCCTCGCCCGGGCCGCGCTGCGCCTGGCGTTCGGCGAACCGGGCCCGGACGGCGCGGGTCCGTTCGCCGAACTGGACGAACGCCGACGGCACCTGGTGCGCACGCTCGCCGGACTCGACGCGGCGACCTGGCAGTGGGTGAACCTCTGGGAGATCGTCGGCGCGTGGCACCTGCCCACGTCGCGCGCCGCGCTGCGCGCCTACGCCGGGCTGCCGGAGGAGTAGCAGGCCGCTCACAGGTCCGTGAACGAGCCGTGCCGCCCGGCCCCCTCGGCGAACCGGGCGGCACCCTCCACGCCCTTTGCCAGGACGCCCATGCCGTGGCGGAACTCCCCGCGCAGGGCCGTCTCCTCGTCCCGCCCCTCCTGGTCGAGGACCGACGCGCGGTCGCTGCGCAGGCAGGTCTGCGGGAAGCGGGCGATGTCCGCCGCCAGCGCCTCGGCCGCACGGCGGGCGGTCCCGGTCGGCACCACACGGTTCGCCAGACCGATCTCGTACGCCTCGCGGGCCGGCACCGGCCGGCCGGTCAGGATCATGTCCATGGCCCGGCCGGTGCCGATCAGCCGGGGCAGCCGCACCGTGCCGCCGTCGATCAGCGGCACGCCCCAGCGGCGGCAGAACACCCCGAACACGGCGTCCTCCTCCGCCACCCGCAGGTCGCACCACAGGGCGAGTTCCAGGCCGCCCGCGACCGCGTGCCCGGACACCGCCGCGATCACCGGCTTCGACAGCCGCATCCGCGTCGGCCCCATCGGCCCGTCGCCGTCCTCCGCCACCCGGTTGCCGCGCCCGGTGCCGATCGCCTTCAGGTCCGCGCCCGCGCAGAACGTGCCGCCCTCGCCCCACAGCACCGCCGCACGGGCGTTGTCGTCGGCCTCGAACTCCCGGAAGACGGCGGCCAGTTCGGCGGCCGTCGGGCCGTCGACCGCGTTGCGGGCCCCGGGCCGGGACAGCACGATTGTGGTGATGTGCTCCTTGCGCTCCACGCGGACCGGCACGAGGGACCCCCTTGCTGCGGCTCGAAGTGCCGCTTCACCACGCCACTTCACAGTGCCACTCTGCCTCAGACGACCTTCAGCCGCACCAGTGCCCCCAGCGTCAGCGCCCCGGGCAGCAGCGGCACCCACACGGTGATGATCCGGTAGGCCGGGACACCGCCGTGGCCGACGCGGCCGGGCCGCCCACCGCGACCAAGGCCACCACCAGCGCGGCCTCGACGGAGCCGAGCCCGCCCGGTGCGGGCACCAGGGCCACGGCGACCGTGGCGGCGAGGTAGGCCAGCGCCATGTGCGCGGGCGGCACCGGCAGCCGCAGGGCCCGGCCGACCGCGGCGAGGCCGGCCGCCTGGAGCGCCGGGAAGGCCGGCGAGCCGCCCCACAGGGCCAGGGCGCGGGCCGGCCACCGGTGCACCGACCGCGCCTCGCCCAGGGCCTGACGCGCGAACGCGCACACCCGCCGGCGCAGCCGCCCCACGAACGCGAGGGCCGCGGCGGCCGCCGCCGGCAGACCGGCCGCGCCCAGCAGCAGCGGGAGCGCCGGGCCGTCCGGCAGCAGGGTGCCGGGCCGCAGCGCGCCCGGGAAGACGATCAGCAGCGCGGCCAGCAGCCCGAGCCGGCCCACGGACTCGGCGAGCAGATACAGGGCGAGCGCGGCCGAGGAGCGGGCGAGGGGCACCCCGCACACGGTCATGAAGCGCAGGTTCACCGCACTCGCGCCGAGCCCGGTCGGCAGCAGGTGGCTGGCCGCGGCCGCCGCGAACCGGGTGGCCGGCAGCCGCGCCTTCGGCAGCGGCCGCACCACCGCGCCCTGCCGGGTGACCGCGGCGGCCACCCAGGTCAGGCAGGTCGCACCGACCGCCGCGAGCAGCCACGGCCAGGAGGCGGTGCGCAGGTGGCCGACGCCCTCGGCGAGCACCGGGCGGTGCCGGGCGGCGGCCACGGCGACGAGCAGGAGCGGCACCAGGCACAGCGCCCGGCGGACGGGGACGCGTCGGAGCGGTCGTCCCCGAAGCGGCGGGGGAAGCGGGACGGCGGTCACATCCGCAGAAGTTTTCCGCGCCGCCCCAACAGCGGGTGGCGGAATCGGGGACGGCGGTCGGCGGACGGGGGACGCCGCACCCTCCGGAGGCGTCGGCGGGGACGGCACGGCGCGGACGGACGCCGGTCGGCGATGCTCGGGGAGGGACTCGCCCTCGTCCTCGTCTTCGGCATCGTCCTCGTCTTCGGCATCGTCCTCGTCTTCGGCATCGTCCTCGTCTTCGGCATCGTCCTCGTCTTCGGCATCGGCATCGATCTTGGAACGGCTGTGTTCGATCATGTGCGGCGCATGCCCGTCGCGTTCTTCACACGTACGCGTACGGGCGCGGTGGCCGGCCGTCTCAACAACGACGTGACCGGTGCCCGGCGGGCGTCCGCCACCGCCCTCTGCGGTGCCGTCGGCCGCGGCAGCCGCCGGGCACTCCACCGGTGCCGTTGCCGTGGGGGTTTCTCCAGTCCCGCGGGGGTGGGCGTCGCTCGTGGCGGCGCGGCAGGCATGATCGTCCCGTGGTGGAGACGTGGCGGGGTCGGGTGGCGCGGTGGGCGATCGCGCCGGTGTGGTTCTACGAGGGGTTCTGGTGCAAGATCTGGCCGGGGCGGGCGGATCAGCGGGCCATCGTGGGTGACGTGCCGTTCCTGCCGGGATGGGCGGTGACGGGAGTGCTGGCCGGGATCGGCCTGGCGGAGGTCGCGATCGGCGTGTGGGTGCTGAGCGGGCGGCGGGCGCGGGCCGCCGCGGCCGTGCAGACCGTGCTGGTGGTGGCGTTCAACCTGGGCGGTCTGCTCTTCAGCCCCGGCCGGATCGCCGAGCCGGGGCGGCTGGTGACGCAGGATCTGGCTTTCCTGGCGCTGATCTGGACGGTGGCCTGGACGGCGGCCGAGTGAGCGGGACACCGTGGGCGCGCGGACGGCTGCTCGGCGGGTTCGGCGGCCCGCGCCTGCTCTTCGGGCGGATGTACGAGGACTGGGGCGTCGAGCTGGCGGTCTTCCCGCCGCCGGGCGCACGGGTGCTGTGCATCGCCTCGGCCGGGGACACGGCGGCGGCCCTGGATGCGGCGGGGTACGAGGTGACGGCCGTCGACGTCAATCCGCTGCAGCTCGCGTACGTGCGTGAGCGGCTGGCCGGCGGCCGCACCCGCCAGGGAACGGCGGAGGCGGTCATGCGCCTGGGCCGGGGCGCCGCAGGGTGTCTGCTGCCCACGTGGCGGCAGGGGGAACTGCGGGGGTTTCTGGCCCTGGACGATCCCGCGGAGCAGGCCCGCCGCTGGCGGGAGGAGCTGGACACCCCGGGCCTGCGCCGGCTGATGCGGGTCGCGCTGCGCCCCGGCGGCGCCCTGGCCATGGCGCTGCGTCCGTCGTTCGCCGGTGTCGTTCCGCCGCGTTTCGACGAGGTGCTGCGGCGGCGCCTGGAGCGGACCGTGTGCGGGCATCCCAACGCCCGCAACGTGTGGCTGTGGCGGCTGCTGGCGGGCGCGGAGCCGCCGGGTGCTCCGGCGCCGCGGGCACCGGGCGTCCGGCTGGTCCACGGCGACGTGCTGCACGTGCTGGAGCAGGCGCCGCGCGGCGGCTACGACGCGGTCACCCTCTCGAACGTACTGGACGGGCCGGGCGCCGGCTTCGCCCGCCGGCTGCGGGCGGCCGTGCGGCACGCGGTGCGGCCCGGCGGGGTGGTGGTGCTGCGCAGTGTCGGGGAGCCGGGTCCGGACGGGCCGGGCTGGGCGGCGCAGGACCGCTCGGTGCTGTGGGGCGTGGTACGGGCGGTGCGTCTCGGGGGCGCGGCCGCGGATCGGAGGATCGAGCCGTGAGACATCTGCTGCAGCGTCATCCCGTGGCGATACGCACGCGCTTCGCCCACTCGCTGGTGTTGACGTACGCGCTGCCGGCGCGGGTGCTGCACCCGCTCGTCCCACCGGGCCTGACCCTGGAGACGTACGGGGAGCACGGGTTCGTGGCGGTCGCGCTGGTGGACGCCCGCGCCCTGCGGCCGGCGTTCCTGCCCGCCCGTCTCGGGGCGGACCACCTGCTCACCGGCTACCGCGTCTTCACCCGCTTCCGCACGCCGGGCGGGCGGGCCATGCGCGGGCTGCGCATCCTGCGCAGCGACACCGACCGCAGACTGATGGCGTTCGGCGGCAACCTGCTGACCCGCTACCACTACCGCCTGGCCCGGATCGGGGCCCGGGTGGCGGGCGAGTCGCTGGAGTTCCGCGTGGACAGCGCCGACGGCCGGGCGGATCTGCACGTGCGGGCGGATCTCGGCAGCGCGCCGGCGCCGCTGCCCGCCGGCAGTCCCTTCGCGGACGCGCGTGCCGCCCGGCGCTTCGCGGGCCCCCTCCCCTACACCTTCGAGTACGAGCCGCAGACCCGGTCGGTGATCGTGGTCAAGGCGTTCCGCGCCCACTGGGACCCGCAGCCGGTCTCGGTCGACGTGCGCCGCCTGACCTTCTTCGACCACGGCCCGTTCGCCGGCACGCGGCCCGTCCTCGCCAACGCCTTCCACGTCGCCGACCTGGAGTACGGCTGGGAACGCGGCCTGCGCCGGACCGAGAGCGGGGGCGAGCGGTGATCCGCCGCTCGGGCGCCCGGGACGTGATCGCCTACAACTGGCCGCAGTACGCAGCCGGCCTGGCCACCGCGGTGGCCTGCGCGGCCCTGTCGGGCCGACTGCCGCGCCCGCTGCGCGCCATGGCCCGCGCCGGCTCCGCGGCCGCCGTCGGCCTGCTCGCTTCCGCCACGGCCGCGAGCTGGTTCGTCTACGACCGCTCCGGACTGTACGCCTACGACTGGCTGGACGCTGTGCTGCCGCAGGCGCCCGCCGCGCACCTGGTGGTGGGCACCGGCCTCGACGAGGCGAGCGCCCCGCTGGCCGCCCGCTGGCCGGCCTCCCGGCAGATCACCGTCGACCTCTACGACCCGGCCGTGACCACCGAGGGCTCGGTGCGGCGCGCCCGGCGCCGGGTGCCCCCGCCGCCGCACGCCCTGCCCGCCCGGCCCGGCGCCCTGCCCGTGCGCCCGGCCGCGGTGGACGCCGTGTTCCTGGTCTTCGCCGCCCACGAACTGCGGCGGGCGGCGGACCGGGAGCGGCTGTTCGAGGAGTGCGCGCGGGTGCTGCGCCCCGGCGGGCGCCTGGTCCTGGTGGAGCACTTCAGGGACGGCGCGAACACGGCCGTCTTCGGACCGGGTGCCTGGCACTTCCTGCCCCGCGCGGAGTGGCTGCGGCTGGCCGCGCACGCCGGGCTGCGTCCGGCGGCCGAGCGCCGCGTCGCGGGACTGGTCACGGCGCTCGCTCTCACCAGGGGGCGGGCGTGACCCAACTGCTCGCCCTCACTTGGCAGTTGCGCCTGGTCGGCGCGGCCCTCATCGGCATGGGGCTGCTGCACGCGGTGCTGCCGCGCGTCCTGGGCTGGCCGGGCGACCTCGGCGGCGCCAGCCTGCTGACCCGGCAGGTGTCCTACGCGCACCTGTTCTTCATCGGCCTCACCTGCGTGCTGCTCGGCGCGCTGCCGCTGGCGTTCGCCCGGGAGCTCCTGGGCGGCGGTCCCCTGCCGACCGTTCTGCTGTGCGGACAGACCCTGTTCTGGGGTCTGCGGTGGGTGATGGAGTTCGCCTATTTCTCCCCGCGGCTGTGGCGGGGGCACCGGCTGCGCACGGTGGGTCATGTCGCGCTCTCCGTGCTGTGGACGTGGGTGACCGCGGTGTTCGCCGTGGCGACGGCGCACGCGGCAGGCTAGGGCCGCGTCAGGGGGCGTTCCCCTTTTCCGATGCTCCCCGGGTTTTCCGATGCTCCCCGGGCGGTCGCCGCGGCCCCGTGACGCTTCAGGTGGGAGTGCCCGTCCGCCGGACGTCCACGGCTCGGGGAGCCGCGGGTGCCGGTGGTCGCCGCAGCCGGGGCCGGCGGTGAGGAGGACCGGCTGCCGGACGCGGTCGGGGACGGTGCGGGAGACCGTGGCCGGCCTCGTGGGACGGCGACCGTGCCGGGTCGTGTGACGGTGCTCACGGCAGGGGCACTCGCGGAGGTATGGAACCGATCCGGGCACACGGCGCCGTCCGGCGGGCCGGCCCCTGGCTGCGGTACGGCGCGGCAGCGGCGGCTGTGACCGCCACGGCCGTGGCGGGCTCCAGGGCCGTGGATCCGGACAGCGCCTGGTACCGCTCCCTGCGCAAACCGTCCTGGCAGCCGCCGTCCTGGGTGTTCGGCGTCGTGTGGACGCCGCTGTACGCCACGGTCGCGTATGCGGCGGGCCACGCGCTCGGCACCGTCCCCGGGGCCCGGCAGCGGGCCGGACTCGCCGGAAGCCTGGCGGCGAACCTGGCGCTCAACGCGGGATGGAACCGGCTGTTCTTCACCCGCCGCAGCCCCGGGGCGGCACTGGCCGGCACGCTGCTCCTCGATCTGAGCAACGCCGAGCTCGTCCGCCGGATCGCCCGCACCGACCGGACCGCGGCGCGGGTCCTGGTCCCCTATGCCGCCTGGTGCGCCTTCGCGACCGCCCTGAACGCCTCCATCGCCCGCCTGAACCGCTGAGGAGCCGCTGGAGAGCCGCCGAGGAGCCGATCCGGGACCTCGGCCGGCCGGGCACGGCCGGCCGAACGGCGGCCGAACGGCCCGTCGGCCTCCGGCGCCTACTCGTCGGGGCCGGTGCGAGGACGGTCGGCGGACCGGAACGACTCCCGGTCGGCGCGGCCGCCCGCGCCCAGGACCCCGACGTCGGCTGCGAGGCCCTCTACCGGCCGGACGCGCAGTTCACGGCGGGCGATGCGGGTGACCAGGGCCGGGAAGAGCGGTCTCAGGGGCTGGCACCAGCGCAGCCACGGCGGTGCGTAGACGTGCCGGGCGCGGCGCGCGATGCCGGCGGCGAGCCAGTCGGCCACCTGCTCGGGGCTGTGGACCCGGCGCGCGAACCAGGGCTGGTTCCTGCGCAGAGCCCGCAGGACCGGATGGTCGTCGAGGCCCGTCACCATGCCGGTGCCGGTCCAGTGGAGGTAGGCGATACCGACGGCGACACCGTCGGGTTCGAGCTCGCCGCGCAGCGCCTGGGCGAAGGACTCCGCGCCCGCCTTGGAGGCACAGTACGCGCTCATCATGGGCGCGGAGCCGAAGGCGGCGGTCGAGGCGATCTGGAGGAAGTAGCCGCGGGTGCGGGTGAGCTGCGGCAGGAAGGCTCTGGCGGTGTTCGCCGCCCCGACCAGGTTGACGTCGATGACCCGCCGCCACAGGTCGGCCGCGGTCCGGTCGAAGGGTCCGCCGACGGCGATGCCCGCGTTGGCCACGACGACGCCGGCCGGTCCGAGCCGGTCCTCGACCTGCCGTGCGGCACGGTCGAGCGCGGCTTGGTCGGTCACGTCCGCCTCGACGCAGACGCTCGGGGAGACCAGTGAGGCCGCCGCCCGGGACAGGGTCTTCTCCTCCCGGCCGAGCAGGGCGAGCCGCATGCCGGTCCCGGACAGGCGTCGCGCGAGGGCCTCGCCGACTCCGCGGGCGGCACCGGTCACGACGGCGACGCGTCCCTCCAGGGGTGCGTCGCGAGCCGCGGCGTGTCCGTGTGTGCCGGTGATGTCGCGCATGCGGTCCCCGTTCTCCTCGACCGCCGACGGCTGACTGCCTTTACCGAATACCCGGAAACGGATGTTCTGCCTTTCCCGGGCCGGTGCGGTTCCCCGGCGGCGTTCGACGGGCGACGATCCTGGTCCTCTCCCCGTTCGTTCCGCCGCCGGTCTCCCCCGCCGCGTCCGCCCGTACGACCTCTCAGTCGCCGGACCTGCCCCAGAAGGCGATCACCGTGGTCGCGCCCTCGGCGTCCTTCAAGTCCTTCAACGGCCTGCACCACGCCGACCAGCGCGGCATGTCCCACAGTCCCTCCGAGCCGGGACGCCGTGCCGCGCAGCGCTCCAGGGCTCACTCGAAATCTCCCCGGGTCGGCTGCGCGGTCCCGAAGATCTCGACGCACTCCTCGTCCGACAGCGGGCGCACGGTGTGGGTATCGTCGTACGCCTCGGTGCCGATCACCTCCCACACGTCGATGATCGTGTGTGTTCCTTCACTGCCGAAGGTCTCGTCCTCCCACAGGTCGTCGAGATCGCCGACGGAGGTGAACGACCGGCCCGCGGGCAGGAGTCCGTCCCCGCGGGTTCCGTGGACGAAGAGCCTGTCGAACTCGCGCTGCCGTACGGCGGCCAAGGCCGCCGCGACGTCCCCGGCATACGGCTCGACGCAGTGCCACGACGACGCGCCCATCCGAGCCCCTGTCTTTCCTCGCCCCCTCGTTCCCCGGCACGGACCCTACCCGTCGGCTTCGGCGGCGCGCGGCGTCCGAAGTCCGCCCGGCAACGCCGGATGCCGCGCGGAAGGCCGTGCGGGCCGTGCGGGCCGTGCGGCGTGGGACCGCCCTCCCCGGTGCCGCTGCGTATCGTGGGGGAACACACGGATCACGAGGGGGGCTTGTGGGCCTGAAGGACGCGTACTTGGAGACCGCCACGCAGGCGGAGGCGTTACTGGGCGCGGCGGAGGTGGCCGCCTCGTGGGAAAAGCCCAGCGCGTTGGCGCAGTGGACGGTCGGCGGCCTGGCCGGCCACCTCGCGTATCAGATCCTCAGCGTGGATCCGGCGCTGCAGGAACCCGGCTCCGGGCAGAAACCCGGTTCCAGGCAGGAACCCATCTCCGTGCTGGAGCACTACGCGCGGGCGGTGTGGATCGACGCGCCGCTCGACGGAGAGGTCAACTCCGGTATCCGGGCGAAGGGCGAGGGCATCTCGTCCGAAGGGGCCGGACGGCTGCGGCAGCGCGTCCGGGCCGCGCTCGACGGGCAGCGGACCGGCCTTGCGGACGCGCAGGACGACCGGGTGGTGTTCATGCCGCAGACGGGGTGGGCGCTGAGCCTGGACGACTTCCTCCTGACGCGGATGGTCGAACTCGCCGTGCACATGGACGATCTGGCGGTCAGTGTGGGGCTGCGCGCGCCGGAGCTTCCCGGCGTCGCCTTCGAGCCCGTGCTCGCGCTGTTGACCGGGCTCGCCGTCCGGCGCCACGGCCAGGCGGCACTGCTGCGCGCCCTGACGCGCGCGGAGCGCGCGCCGGCCGGGATCACCGTGTTCTGAGCGCCGCGCCGGCCGGCAGACCCGTCCGGTCCCGGCGTGAGCGAGGCGGTGGGCCTCGGTACCGGCCCGGACGATCGCGTTGTCGCGGGCCGGGCGGTCCTCGCCCCGAGGAACCGGGAGTCCTCCGGCCCCGCCCACCCGCCCGGGCGCGCCCACCGGAGTCCGGTGGGCTGCGGTGCATCCGGCCCGCCGGGTCCTCGGGAAGCGAGAGTGTGACCTCTGTCCGACTGCGCCCTGGGCAGCCCGGCGGAGCCCGCTCCTCCACCTGCTTCCGGAGGGCACCATGCACGACCCGACCAATCCACCGAACGGCCCCCGGCCCGGCCGGCGCCCCCTGCCTCCCCACCTCACCCTGACCGTCCTGCTGTTCATCAGCGCCACCGAAGCGCTGTCGCTCAAGGTCCGCTTCTGTTACGACACCGCCGACCCGCTCGCCGTGCGCATGGACTTCCTCGACCCCCCTGAGGACGTCCCGCCCTGGGTGTTCTCACGCGACCTGCTGTACGCCGGTCTGCGCACGCCGTCCGGCGACGGCGACGTGCGCGTCTGGCCCCCCTGCAGGTGCCACTCCACCACGACGGCCCGCATCTTCCTGCACGGCAGGAACTCCGCCGCGGTGCTGCACGTGCCGGCCGCCGAACTGGGCGACTGGCTGGAGGAGACGTTCACCGCGGTGCCCGCCGGCCGGGAAAGCGCCCACCTGCACCTGGACGAAACCCTGGAACGACTGCTGGGGCGGGGGTGAGCCGGGGCAGGGCCCGCATGCCCACCACCTGCGGACCGGACCGGAGGGGCACGCGTTCCGTGCTCACGGTCGGGGAACGGGACCGCCGGCCGCATCGGATCGGGGAGCACGCGCCACGGGTCGCTCCACAGGCCGCTCCACGGGTCCCGGCCCCTACCCGTCCGCCCGGGCCGTACGGCGTCCCGTCCCCGGCCTGCTCCCTTGACCCGTCCCCGGCCTGCTCCCTTGCCCCGTCGCCGGTGGAGACGGTCCTTTCCCACCCTCGGGGCCATGGATCTTCGTGAAGAGCGGCCCGAGGACAGAGAAGACAGAGAAGCTGCGCAGCACCCTCGGCCCCGGCAGCGGGTTGTCGCTGGTCGCCGAGCAGGCCGGGCAGGTGAGCGGGCACGTCACGTTCACCCGCAGCCTGCTGGATGCCCCGCGCCGCCCGCGCGACGGGCGGGTGGCTTCCCGGCGTGGACGCCCGGACGGTCCCTCTAATACGCGCGGCGCCCGACCCCGTCCCCGTCTGTTTCCGCCTGCTCGTCCAGCAGTCCCGCGTCGTGGGCCAGCAGGGCGATCTGCACGCGGTTGTTGAGGCCGAGCTTGGCGAGGATGCGGGAGACGTGGGTCTTGACGGTGGCCACGCTCATGAACAGCTCGGCGGCGATCTCCGCGTTCGAGCGGCCGCGGCCGACGCAGACGGCGACCTCGCGTTCGCGGTCGTGGAGACGGGCGATGCGCTCGCGGGCGGCGGTGCGGCGGGTGCCGGCGGCCGTGCCCGCCGCGTGCGCCATCAACTGCCGGGTGACGGCGGGCGACAGGACGGGATCGCCCGCCGCGACCCGGCGCACGGCCTCGACGATCTCGGCGGGCGGAGTGTCCTTGAGGACGAACCCGGCGGCGCCCGCGCGCAGGGCGCGCAGCACCTGCTCGTCGGCGTGGAAGGTGGTGAGGATCACCACCTTCGGGGCGTCGGGGCGTCCGCGCAGCCGCTCCGTCGCCGTGAGGCCGTCCACCGCCGGCATGCGGATGTCCATGAGCACGACGTCGGGCCGGGTGCGGTCGACGAGGGCCTCGGCCTCCGCGCCGTCGGCGGCCTCGCCGACGACCTCGATGTCTCCGGCCCCTCCCAGCATGAAGGACAGGCCGGCCCGGACCAGCGGGTCGTCGTCGACGAGGAGCAGTCTGATGGCGGTGGCGGTCATGGGCCTCACCCAACCATGCCCCCGGCGGGGCACAGTACCGTTCCGGCGCACACCGGTACGGCGGGCGCGGGTCCCGGTCGCCCGCGCCCGTCGCCGGCGCCGGTCCCGTACGGCAGCCGCCGCCTCCGGCCGCGTACGGTGCGGCCGCCGGCCCGGGCCGCGTGCGGCACGGCCGCCGGTCTCAGTCCCACGGCAGCCACGCCCGCACCTCGAAGCCGCCGTCGGGCGTCGGGCCGTGGTCGAGGCGGCCGCCGGCCAGGGCGGTCCGCTCGGTCAGGCCGATCAGGCCCTGCCCGGAGCCGGGCACGGGCGGCGCCTCGCGGCGGCCGCCGTCCCGGGCGGCGCGGTCAGGTGCGCAAGGCCTTCCTCTCCGGGCCGGGCAGGGCGACCAGGAGCAGCGTCACGTCGTCGTCGTGGGCGGCCGTGTCCGGGATGAGGGTCCCGATCAGCCGGGCCGCGGCCTGGTCCAGGATCTCCGGGTCCGCGGGGGCGCCCTTCAGCGCGACGCCGAGGGTGTGGGCGAGGATGTCGATCTGGACCTCGATGTCGGTGCCGGGCCGCTCGACCAGTCCGTCGGTGTAGAGGGCGAGCGTGCTGCCCGGCGGCAGCGGCTGGGTCGTCTCCTCGTACGGCAGTCCGCCGCCGTACAAGTCGTTGACGCCCAGCGGCACCCCGGTCGGTACCCGCAAGGGGCGGGTGGGCCCGTCGGGGGGCAGGGCGAGGACCGGCAGGTGTCCGGCCGAGCACAGGGTCACCTCGTGGGCGCCCTGGTCTATCACCAGGTAGGCGCAGGTGACGAGCTGCTCCGACAGGTCGCCGACGAACGCGTCCAGCCCCGCCATGAGCCGGCAGGGCGACACGTCGGTGCGGGCCAGGGCGTGGGAGGCGGCGCGCAGCTGTCCCATGACGGCCGCCGCCTCCAGGCCGCGGCCCATCACGTCGCCGATGACGACGCCGGTGCGGTCGCCGTCCAACGGAATGATGTCGAACCAGTCGCCGCCGACCCCGGGGTCCTGGAGGGAGGCCAGGTACCGGTGGGCGCTGGGCAGGTACGGCAGGCGGGGCGGCTCGCCCATGAGGCTGTGCTGCAGGGTGTAGGCGATGTGCCGCTGCTGTTCGTAGCGTTCGGCGCGTTCGGTCTCGGCCCGTCTGCGCTCGGTGATGTCCCGCACGGTCAGGAACACCCGCTTGTCCTGTCCGGTCTGCAGGGCGCTGACGCTCACCTCGACGGGGAACTCACTGCCGTCGCCGCGCAGCCCGTACAGGTCCTTGTCCAGGACCACCGGCCTCGGGTCGCGCAGGCGCAGGTAGGCGGCCAGGAGCGCACGGTGCCGCCGGCGCCGCGGGCCGGGCACCAGGTCGACGACCTCGGTGCCCACGAGGTCGCCCGGCACGCGACCGAACAGGTGGGTCACCTGTGCGTTGGCCATGACGACGACGCCGCGGCCGTCCGTGATCAGGATCGCGTCGGGTGCGGATTCCAGCAGCGCGAGGAAGCGCTGGTGGGACCGCTGCACCTCGCGCTGGGCCGCGACCCGTTCGGTGACGTCGATGGCCACGCCGCACACGGCGTAGGGCGTGCCCGACGCGTCGTTGAGCGGGAACAGGCTGGTGAAGCAGTCCCGTGGCCCTCCGGGCAGCGGGAGGACCTCCTGCCGCTGCTGGGGGACGCCCCGCGCCAGCACGGCGCGGTCGGCCTCCCGCGCCCGACGCGCGAGGGCGGGCGGCAGGACGTCGCGGTCCCGGCGGCCTAGCACCCGGTCGCGGGGCAGGCCCATGCTCTCCTCGAACGTCGTGTTGACCGCCAGGAAGCGGCCGTGCAGGTCCTTGATGAACACCACCGCGGGCGTGTGGTCCATGAACGCCTGCAGCAGTTCGTTCTGGCGCACCTGCCATGCGGCGCGGGCGTGCGCCACCTCGACGCGGCGGCCCACGACCAGGGCCGCGAAGACGACCGCGGTGAACGCGATCACGTGGCCGCACACCAGCACTGCGGTGCCCAGGCGCCTCCCGAACGCCCCCGCGTCCTCGCCGGCCAGCACCAGCCGGCCCAGCAGCGGCGGCACGACCAGGGCCGTGACGAACAGCCGGCGCCCCAGCGCCCCCGTGGTGCCCGCGTTCGTCAGCAGTCCGGCGAGGCCCTCGTCCGGCCTGGCCAGGAAGACGCCGATGCCCAGCAGCACCAGGGCGAACCCGGTGTACAGGGCCATGCCCGTGTAGGCGCCGAACCGTTCCAGTTCGGGCACGGCGTAGGCGAGCGCGTAGATCCGCAGCATGCCCAGGGTGAGGACGGCCAGGCCCAGGATCTGACTCGTCCTGGCGGGCAGCCGGCGGGTGCTCGCGCTCAGGGACGCCGCGCTCCCGAGCGCCAGCGCCGTGGCCGTGTTCGGCGCTATCTGCCCGGGGAACCCCGCCGCCACCCGCATGGTGTCGTCGTGGAAGAGGAGCTCGTCGACGCCCAGGCTCGTCCCGGTCACGTACTCCGCGACGGTGAGCACGACGACCAGTGCGGCCAGGGCGGCGGCCGCGCGGGCCACGGCGACCGCCCACCGGACGGCGGGCCCGAGCGTCACCAGGAACGCGGACAGCCCCAGCGCCAGCAGGGACACGGTGGTGTTCGCCTTCATGGACGCACTGGTGCCGGGCAGCCCGCTCCGGAGGACGTCGATGCGCAGGATCCAGCCGCACAGGCCCAGCGCGCCCACCGCGGCGGCCATCAGGGAGGCGGCCCGGGCCGCGGCGCGGGCAGCGGCCAGCGCGGGCTCGCGAAACGGCAGCCCCTCGGCCCGCTCGGCTCCCAGTGCGCCGGGCAGCGCGGGCACCCGCTGCTCTTCCGTCACCGTAATTCTCATCCTCGTGGACGGCCGCCAACGGCACCCAACAGCTTAAGCGTCGCAAAAGGTACATGCGCGATGTCTATGCGCGGCCGCGCCCCGACCGGCCGCCGGCGCTCCGCTCGCCTTTTTCGCCTCGCCCGCCTCCACGACGCGTGAGTGCGAGCGAAGAACGGGCAGGAAACGGTAGAAGTGGTGTACAAGGCCGACACGGCGAGATCAGCCGCTTCGGGCGCCCCGCGGGCTCGGCGACGCCCGTCCCGGGGCCGCGGCGTCCACGAGGGCAGAACAGGCGATGATCGACATGCGCGATGCCGCCGCGCTCGGCAGCGACTCCGGCGCATTCCCGGACTCGGTGGCCTCGGCCACGGCGGTCGTCGACGCCCAGGGGATCGTGACGGGCTGGAGCACGGATGCCGAGCGCCTGCTCGGCTATCCCCCTCACGAGGCCGTCGGGCGCTCCGCCGCCCGGCTGATCGCCCCGGACCCGGACGCCCGCGAGGGTTTCCACGCGGCTCTGCGCGGACGCGACGCCACCGCCCTGCTCAGGCACCGGGACGGCCGGCACGTGCGGGTGCGGGTGCGGACCTATCCGTCGTGCGACGGCGAAGGCCGCGCCCAGCGACTCGTCGTGGTGACGCCGCCGGAGCGGCCGCAGCCGGACCTGGTGACGGCGCAGGAGGCCTTCACGCAGTGCCCTCTGCCGCTGATGGTGTACGACTCCGCGCTGCGGGCCGTGCAGGCGAGCGCCGGCGCCGCACACGAGCTCGGCATGAGCGAGGAGGAGATGCGCGGCCGGCATGTCTCCGACCTCCTGCCATCCCTCTTCTGCCGGACCGTCGAGGACGGCATGCGCCGGGTGTTCACGACGGGGGAGTCCGAGCAGTTGCGCGTGCGGGGCAGAGTACGGCCCGAAGCGCACGAAAGGTTCTGGTCCCTCACCGTGTCCCCGCTCAGGACCCCGGCAGGGCACGTGCGGCTCGTGGAGGTGTCCGCCCTCGACGTCACCGAACAGCACCTGGCCCGGGAGCGGCTGGCGCTGCTGAACGACATCGGTGCGCAGCTGGGCAGCACCCTGGACGTGATGCGCACGGCCCAGCAGATGGCCGACGCGGTGGCGGGCCGGCTCGCCGACTTCGTCACCGTCGACCTGCTGGACTCCTTGTTCCGCGGAGTCGAGCCGAGGCCGTCCGCGACGGGCGCCGTCGCCCTGCGCCGCGCGGCGCAGCAGTCCGTCCTGCCCGGCGTGCCCGAGTCGGTGATCCGGCCGGGAGACTTGGACTACTACCCGAAGTCCACACCCCCCGTCCGCTGCCTGGCCACCGGCAGGCCCGCGCTGCACAGCGTCGAGGACGAGGAGATCGGGAACTGGCAGCGGGCCGACCCGAGGCGGGCCAAGGTGGTCCGGAGGTTCGGAATCCACTCGATCATGGTCATTCCGCTGAGCGCCCGCGGCATCGTCCTGGGCGTGGCGGTCCTGGTCCGGCACCGGCGCGAGGAGCCCTTCGCGGAGGACGACCTGCTCCTGGCCGAGGAGATCGCCGCGCGCACCGCCGTGGCCGTCGACAACGCCCGCCGCTACACCCTCGAACGCACCACCGCGCTGGCCCTGCAGCGCAGCCTCCTCCCCCGCCGGCTCTCCGCCCAGGAAGCGGTCGAGGTGGCTCACCGCTACCTTCCGGCCCGTACCCGGGCGGGACTGGGCGGCGACTGGTTCGACGTGATCCCCCTGTCGGGCGCGAGGGTCGCGCTGGTCGTGGGCGACGTGGTGGGCCACGGGCTGCGGGCCTCGGCCACCATGGGGCGGCTGCGGACCACGGTGCGCACCCTGGCCGATGTCGGCCTTCCCCCCGACGAGCTCCTGACCCACCTCGACGACCTGGTCACCCATCTGGCGGCCGAGGAGGAGAGCGCCGCGCAGCACGGGCCCGACCCGGAGTCCGGCCTCCTCGTCGCCACCGATCTCATCGCCACGTGCCTGTACGTGGTCTACGACCCGGTCTCGCGCCGTTGCGCGGCGGCCACCGCGGGTCATCCGCCGCCCGTCGTCGCGTCCGCCGGCACGGCGGACTTCGTCGACATCCCGCCCGGTCCTCCGCTGGGTGTGGGCGGCCTGCCCTTCGAGACCCTCGAGTGGGAACTGCCCCCGGGCAGCCTTCTCGCGCTGTACACGGACGGCCTCGTCCAGGGCGCCGGGCACGACCTGGGCGGCGGTCTGGCGCTGCTGCGCCGGCGCCTCCAGCGGCCCGCCCGGACGCTGGAGGCCGTCTGCGACGACCTGATCCGGGCCCTGCTTCCCCCGCAGCCCCCGGACGACGTCGCCCTTCTCGTCGCCCGCACCCGGGCCCTGGACCCGGGCGACGTCGCCACCTGGGAGCTGCCGTCCGATCCCGCCTCGGTGGCCGGCGCCCGTGCGCAGGTGCTGGAGCGGCTGGCCGCGTGGCGCCTGCAGGACGTGGCGTTCACCACCGAACTCGTGGTGAGCGAACTCGTCACGAACGCGATCCGCTACGGGCGGCCCCCCGTCCGGCTGCGTCTGATCCGCGGGGCCGCGCTCATCTGCGAGGTGTCCGACGGCAGCAGCACCGCCCCGCACCTGCGGCGGGCCCGCACCTTCGACGAGGGCGGCCGCGGCCTGCTGCTCGTCGCCCAGCTCGCCCGGCGCTGGGGTACGCGTCACCACACCGACGGCAAGACCATCTGGGCGGAGATCGAGCTTCCCGGCCGGGGGTGAGGACGGCCTCCGCCGCACGGCCGGATTCCGGTCCCGGGGTCTTCGGGGTGCTCTGTGCTCCTGGAGTCCGTGCTCCTGGAGACGGACGGCGCTCTCAAAGACGGACGGCGATCAGCGCTATGTCGTCGCGTGCGCCGCCGCTGACCCCGAAGCGGGCCAGCAGGGCGTCGGTGAGGTGTTCGGGGCTGAGGTGGGCGTAGCGGGAGACGGCGTCGCACAGACGGCGCAGGCCCACGTCGATGTCCTCGTCCCGCCGCTCGATGAGCCCGTCGCTGTAGAGGACGAGGGTGTCGCCGCCGGTGTAGCGCACCTGTTCCTCGGACCGGGGGAGGTGTTCGGGCTGCGTGCCCAGAGGCGGGTCGGTGGCCCGGTCGAGGAGGTCACAGGTGCCGTCGGCGCGCAGCAGGACCGGGGGCGGGTGGCCGGCACTGCTGTAGGCGATCAGGTGTTCGTGCGTGTGGATCACCGCGTTGACCACGGTGGTGGTGAGCGCGCCCTCCACGCCGAGGGCGTACCGGGACAGCACCTCCAGGGACCGGGCGGGTTTTTCGGCGGTACGGAGCGCGGCGCTCAGCGCGCTGCGGAGCATGCCCATCACGGCGGCGGCCTCCAGGCCGTGACCGACCACGTCGCCGACCGACACCGCGAAGCGGCCGTCGGGCAGGTCGATCACGTCGTACCAGTCGCCGCACACGTTGAGCGAGCCCACGGCGGGCAGGTAGCGCACCGCGATGTCGGGGTGCTGGACCAGGTCCGGGGAGGCGAGCATCGCCTCCTGCAGGGTGAGGGCGATCTGGCGCTCCTGGGCGTGGGCCTGGCGCAGCTCCTCGTTGACGCTCTGCAGCTCCTGGGCCCGTGAGTACAGCTCCGCTTCGAGGGCATTCAGTTCGATCTTGTCCTCGGAGGCCGGTGGCAGGCCGGGCGTCCGTGCCCGGTGCGAGCGGCGGGAGTGGACGAACTCCGTCACGTCCCCCACCCGGTGGATGATCCAGGCGACGGTCCCGTCGGGGGCGGCGACCGGGGTGTTGACCGGGGACCACCAGCGCTCCTCGAACGCGCCCGGCCGGCCCATGACGGGTATGTCGTACTTCTGCAGCGCCATCGTGTCGCGTCGCCGGGTGGTCAGGACCCGGTGCAGAGAGGCTTTGAGGTTGCTCACCCCGTCGGCGTCGGGATCCGCCGGGTTGTCGGGGAAGGCGTCGAAGAGGTAGGTCCCGATCAGGTCCTCCCGGGTGCGCCGGGTCACCTGGAGGTAGGCGTCGTTGACATCGGCGATCACCAGGTCCGGGCCCAGAACGAGATACGGGCTCGGAGTGGCGGCGAACACTGCCGCGTAGTCGATCCGCGGTGGGATTCTCGATGTCTGCATGGGTACTGCCCGCCATCCCGGACGCCGGGGACACCACTCTCCAATGTACGGGGCGGGGCGCCGGCGGGCCTGGGCACGGCCGCGGAATCCCGCCGGCCCGTCGTGTACGACCGGGCGACGCCGGTCCGTGCCGTCCTTCGCCGGCGTGCGCGTCGGCGTTCACGGCGCCTTCCTTGCCGGCGGGCCGAGGAACCGGCGGGGTGAGGGGGTGTCCCTGTCGGCTGATCGGCGTGGTGGGGGCCGGAGCGGCGCGGGGTGCCCGCCGCGGGGGCATCGGCCGGGTCCGCGCCGCGCGCGGAGCGGTGCCGGGGACTGGAACGGCTGCCCGCGCCCGGGGCGGAGCAGCCGTCCGTCGTGGTGGCGGACCCCTGGACCGGTCACCGGCGGGCGGTCCTCCTGGCCGGCTTGTTCACCGCGAGCCAGTACACCGGCTTGTTCACCGCGATCCGGCCCATCGGCTTGTCCGCCGCGGGCCGGTCCGTGCCGAGCGGGGCGCGGCGCGGGGGCCGGCTCCCGCGGGCGGCGGCGAAGCCGGCGATCCGGCGGGTGCGCCGGGCGGCGGGGCGGGCGGCCCGGCGGGCGCCCTCTCCCCCGCCCGGTGCCGCCCCGCCCGGTGCCGCCGGGGGTTCACAGGTTCCGGCTCGTCAAGTGGTCCAGCAGGCCGTGCAGTTCATCGGCCGGCCCGGCCGCCAGAGGGGTCTTGGCGAGCAGGGCCCGCGCGGCGTCCATATGGGCGCGGGCCTCGGCCAGCGTCGCCGTGCGGCCGCCCGCCTCCTCGATCAGCGCGGCCGCCTGCGCGGCGCGTCCGGGGGAGTCCAGGAGGGCGGGCAGCCGGCGGGCCGCGGGAGAGCCGAGCGCGGCCAGGACGGGGAAGGTCTTCTTCCGTTCCCGCAGATCGCCGTGGACCGGCTTGCCGGTGACGGCCGGATCGCCCCAGATGCCCAGCACGTCGTCGATCAGCTGGAAGGCGATGCCCAGCCGCCGCCCGGCCCGGTCCAGCGCGGTGACCACCGGCTCGGGAGCACCGCCGAGCGCGGCCCCGAGCGCGACGGCGCAGCCCAGCAGCGCGCCCGTCTTGCCCTCCGCCATCCTCCGGTACTCCTCGGGCGTCACCCGCTGCGGCCCGCCCCAGGGCCGGGTGGTGAACAGCAGGTCGTCCGCCTGCCCGCGCACCAGGTCGGCCAGGGCCGCGGAGAGCAGGCGCAGGGCTTCGGGGCCGCCCGGCGCCGCGGCCAGTGTCTCGACGGCCAGCGCGAAGAGGGCGTCCCCGGCGAGGACGGCCGGGCCCGTGCCGTAGGCCTTCCACACGGCCGGGCGGCGGCGCCGGGTCGCGTCGCCGTCCATGATGTCGTCGTGGAGCAGGGAGAAGGCGTGCACCAGTTCCACCGCGACCGCCGCCGGGATCCCGGCCCGGCCGTCGGCGCCGGCGGCCTCGGCGCCGAGCACCGCGAGGGCCTGCCGTACGCCCTTGCCGCCCGGCGCGGCCGCGGGTGCCCCGCCGACCTCGCACCAGCCGAAGGAGTACGCGGCCATCTCGGCCACCCACGGATGCAGTCGGCCCACCGCCTCGCCCAGCGCGGGCCGCACCAGCTCCCGGCAGCGCAGGAGGACGTCGGGGGCGGCGGCCGGCGCCTGGGCCGGGAAAGCGGAAGGCGCCGTCGCCGTGGTGGGGAGCGCCGTCACCGTACGGCCTCCATGGTGAGACCGAATTCCTCCTGGGCCCGGGCCACCATCTCCCGGGCGTGCCGCAGGCCGCTGCGTTCCAGTGTCCGTGCCAGGTCGGCGAGTTCGGCCGCCGTCTCGGCACGGTCGCGGCCGAGCCGGGCCAGCGACTTGGCCAGGCCCAGGCGGGCCAGCGCCTCGCCGCGCGGTTCGCTCATCGCGCGGAACTCCTCCAGCGCCATCTGGTACAGGTCGCGGGCCTCGGTGTAACGCCCGGCGCGGTACAGGACGTTGCCGCGCATCTTGTGGTTGTAGGCGAGCGCGCTGGAGAGGTTCATCGCCCGGCAGATCTCCTCCGCCCGGGACAGCAGCTCCAGTGCCCGGCCGGTGTCCTGGTCGCGCACCGAGACGATGTCGGCGAGTCCGCGCAGCGCCCAGGCGTACCCGCGCCGGTCCTCCGCCCGCTCGGCTATCTCCGCGGCCTCCTCGAACAGCGCGTACGCCTTGTCGTAGTCGCCGGTGTTGCGGTGCATCTGCGCGATGCCCTCCAGTGCCCACACCGTGTGCCGGGCCTCCCCGCGCCTGCGGGCCTCGACCAGCAGCTGCTCGTGCAGCCGGCCGACCGCCTCGTAGTCGCCCTGGATCCGGCCGGTCTCCGCGAGGCCCGCGAGCGAGTAGCCGCGGACGACGACGTCGCCGCCGCGCTCGCCGAGTTCGGCCGCGAGCCCCAGCAGCCGCCAGGCCAGCGGGAACGCCCCGCGCTGCCGGGCGAGGGTGCCGCCGCTCCACAGCGCCCACGCCATCGCCGCCGTGTCCCCGGCCTGGCGGGCGGCGCGGTAACTCGCCTTCCAGACGCGGTCGGCGTCCCGCACCTGGCCCAGTCTGCGGTGCGCCTCGGCGACGGCGAGCCCGCAGCGCGCCGCCTCGTCGAGCCGGCCGGAGCGTTCGGCCTCGCGCAGCCGCTTGGTGCCCTCGGCCAGCACGTCGGCCAGCGAGGAGTTCACGGACAGGGTGGTCAGGGCGCCCTGGTACTCCGGGGCGAAAGCCTTGCCGTACATGCATGCCCTTCTATACACAGAGTGTATACATAGTGTGTATAGCGTCTCGGAAGAACGCCCCGGCCCCCGGGGGAGGCCAGGGCTCGCTCTGTCACCGATCAAGACGTCGCCGTGGTGGGGCGGGTTGCCTGTGCGACGCGGATCACCCTGTGAAGGTTCGGTGCCGCCGCGACGGCGACGGCACCGCGGCCGCGCAGGCGCGGCCCGGGCCGGCCTTCCTCACCGTCGGCGGGGCGCCCGGGCCGGGGGCGTTCCCCGCGAGCCGCGGCCGGCCTGCCCGGCAGGCTTGTGGGCAGGGGCATCGGGGTGCGCCGGGGTGACGGTGACGACGACGGTCATCAGCGGCTCGGGGACGCCGGCGGCGACGGGAGAGCGGTGCCGACGCGTCGTTCGGGTGACCGGCCGGGTCCGCGTGCGTGGACGGCCGCTGCTCCTGCCGGTTCCGAGAAGGTGCGCCGCGCGCCGGCCCGCTTCCCGCCTGCTGCGGCTTTCCGCCGGAAGCGGGCCCGCGCCGCCTCAGCCGGTGAACGCCTCGGCGAGGGTCCAGGCGGCGAGCCCCGCCATGCACAGGCCGCCGATGCGCTGCACGGTCTTCAGCGGGACCTTCTTGGCGATGAACCGGCCGGCCAGCAGGGCCAGGGCGGAGACCGACATCAGGGCGGCGGCGGATCCGATCGCGGTGGGCAGCCAGCCGTGGGTGGCGGCGAGGTTGGCGGTGGTGATCTGGGTGAGGTCGCCCCATTCGCTGATGAAGACGGCCATGAAGGCGGTGGTGCAGACGGGCCAGAAACCGGTGACGGTCCGGCCGGCGGCCTCGTCCTCGTCGCCGCCCGAGCCGCGCAGCAGGACGACGGCGCCGAAGGCGAACAGGGCGGCGGAGACGAGCTTGACGGCCAGGGCGGGCAGCAGGCCGAGCAGGCTGCCGGCGCCGACCGCGAGGGTGACGTGGACCAGGAACGCGGTGGAGGTCCCGAACCACACGTACAGCGGCCGCATCCGGGTGCCCATGGCCAGCGAGGCGAACATCGTCTTGTCGGGGAGTTCGGCGAGGAAGATCAGCCCGAAGGCGGTGACGAGCGCCACGGGGTCGAAGGTCATGTGCGGTGCTTTCTTCTGCTGGGGCCGGGCCGCGGGCTCGTACGGCACCCAGGCGGGCGACGGGAGGAACCACTCGGCCCGGCACGACGGAGCGGCCCGCACGACGGCGCGGGCCGGGTCTTGCCTTGGCCGAAGGTCTCGTCCGCCTCCGCGCGCCTGACGCGGAGGCCCGGGGGCCGGGACGTCCGCGGACGTCCAGTGTGTCGACCGGCCGGTGTTGCGGGACTACTCCCCTTCGCTGCCGACCAGTGTACCCGCGGTGGGCCGCTGCTCCCCTGGGCCGGCGTGCCCGGCGGATGCGCGTACGGCGCCGCCGCGTCCTGCGGCAGCAGGGGCGCGTTCCACGTGGTCCAGGCGTGCAGCGCCACCAGCGGCACCTTGCTCAGGGCGGCCTCGGCGAAGGCGAGCTCCACGCGGCGACGGTCCCAGCGGCCCGTGCATCGCGGGTCAGACGAACGCGTGCACCACCCGCGGCCCCGCATCCCGCAGCCGGGCCTCCCGGACCGCCGCCCCCACCGCGGCAAGGCTCGACGCCGAGCCGTCCGCACCCGCCACGACCAACCGGCTCCTCGCCTCTCCTCTCCTCGCCTCGCCTCTCCTCGCCTCTCCTCGCCTTTCTTCGCCTCTCCCCCACTCCACTCGCCCGGCATCCCGCGCCACCAGCCTCACCCCGGGCGGAGCGCCCGGCCATGGGACCGAGCGGGAAGCACACGGGGCCGTCCGGCGCCTTCCAGCGCTTTCCAGTCCTTTCCAGCTCTTCCCGCCAGTCCTTTCCAGCTCTTCCCGCCAGTCCTTTCCAGCTCTTCCCGTGCTCCCGCCGTGCGGCGGCCGTGGCCGCCGTGCGGGGCGGCAGGACGTTCGGTGCCACTGCCGACCGGGCCGGAGGCACGGGGTCCGGGCCCCCGCGGGCGAGGCGTGGAGCGCCCGGGCGAGGTTTTCTCCGGGAGGCCGCCGGTCCCGGGCCGCGGCGTGTGCCCGCGCCCCGGCGGGGGAACTTGACCCGCTCGGGTGCGGTCCTGGTGAGAGGAGCCCCAGTGACAGCGTCGACGTCGGCGGCAGGCGGTCGGGACCCGGGCGCCCGGGAGGCCGGGTACGAGCCGGATCCACACCGGTGGCGGGCCCTGTGGGTCACCCTGGTGGCCGGCTTCATGAGCCTGCTGGACGTGACGATCGTGGCGGTCGCCCTGCCCACCGTCCAGCGCGCCCTGCACGCCTCCCCCGCACAGGTGCAGTGGGTGGTGTCCGGATACGCCCTCGCCTTCGCCCTCGCCCTCGTCACCGCCGGGCGCCTGGGCGACGCCCTGGACCGGCGCCGCATCTTCCTGCTGGCCCTCAGCGGCTTCGTGGCCTTCAGCGCGGCCTGCGGAGCGGCCCCCGACATCACGCTGCTGGTGGTGGCCCGCCTCGCCCAGGGCCTGGCGGCCGGCGTCATGGCCCCTCAGAACTCCGCGCTCATCCAGCAGATGTTCCGCGGCGCCGAACGCGGCCGCGCCTTCGGCTTCTTCGGCGCGACCGTCGGCATCTCCTCCGCCGTCGGCCCCGTCACCGGCGGCGCCATCCTCGCCCTGGCCTCCGGCGACCAGGGCTGGCGTTGGGTCTTCTACGTCAACGTCCCCATCGGCATCCTCGCCGTCCTGCTCGGCCGCCGCCTGCTGCCCCGCACCCGCCGGTCCGGCCGGGGACACGTGGACCTGCCCGGCGTCCTGCTCCTCGGCCTCGGCGTCCTGGCGCTCATGTACCCGCTGGTGCAGGCGGACTCCGGCGGCATCGGGCGCCTGTGGTGGCTGTTCCCCGTCGGCGCCGTGATCCTCGCCGTCTTCACCCGGTGGCAGCGCCGCCTCGTCGCCCGGGGCGCCCAGCCGCTGCTCGACCCGCGCCTGTTCACCACCGTGCGCGGCTACGCCGTCGGCGCCGGCGTCGGCACGCTGTACTTCATCGGCTTCAGCGGCGTCTGGCTGGTCTTCGCCCTCTTCTACCAGCACGGCCTGGGCTTCTCCCCGCTGCGGTCCGGTCTCGCCGTGACCCCCTTCGCCCTCGGCTCGGCGAGCGCGGCCGTGGTCGCCGGCCGGCTGGTGGACCGGTTCGGCCGCCTGCTCACCGTGTGCGGTCTCACGGGCGTGGTCGTCGGCCTGGGCGGCACCGCGCTGCTGCTGCGCTTCGCGCCCCTCGACATCGCCCCCTGGGCGGCCGCGCCGGTGCTGTTCCTCGGCGGCGTCGGCAGCGGCTTCGTGGTCTCCCCCAACATCACCATGACCCTGCGGGACGTGCCCGTGCGCATGGCGGGCGCGGCGGGCGGCGCCCTGCAGACCGGGCAGCGGCTCGGCGCCGCGGTGGGCACCGCCGCCCTGCCCGGCCTGTTCTACCTGGTGCTCGGCGGGAGCGACGACTACCGCGGCGCCCTCGTCACCGCGCTGGGCGCCGCCCTCGTCGGCATGGCCGCGTCCCTGGTCCTGGCGGCGTTCGACTGGCGGCGCGACCGGCGGGCGCGCGGACCGCACCGGAAGTGCCCGGACGAGGTCGCCAACAGCCCGGTGCACGCCCGGCAGACCTGACCGGCCCTCCCACCTGACCGGCCCTCCCGCCCCACCCCGCTCGGTTCTTTCCTTGCGCCTCTCTTTCCTTGCGCCTCTCTTTTTTCAAGTACCTTCCGTGCACTTTCCCTGTACCTCGCGGGCCTCCCACGCGCCTTCGCCGTGCCGGGCCGGGCGCCGGCCACAGCCGTACCGGGCGTTTCGCCCCCTGTCCTCCGTCCAGCCGGCCGGCAGCACGGCCGAGGCGATGAGCGGCCAGGCGAGGACGTACAGGAATCGCGTGGCACCGAGCGGCAAGGAGTTCTCCAGCGCGGGCACCCGCTGCATCCGGTCGATGAGGAGCACACCGAGCACCAGCGCGACCTCGTGCCACAGGTAGACCGTCACCGCACGGGCGTTGAGCAGGACGACGGCGGCGTGCACCGGCCGCACGCGGGCCACCCAGGCGTCCGTGCCCGGACCGAACCGCAGCAGCAGGAACACGGAGCCGAAGGACCACAGGGCCTGCCCGAGGGGGATGGAGCCGAGGTCGTAGCCCTCCTCGGTCCGGTGGGTCAGGGCGAACCAGCCACCCGCCGCGGTCGTCAGCACCGCCAGGGCCGGCACGATCCGGCCGTCACCGCCACCGCCGCCACGAAGGCCCGGCCGCCCCACAGCTCCGTCCCGGTGGCCGGGTGGTGGGCGCGGCCGGCCCCGAGCGCTTCGGTGATCGTGGTGAACCGGTAGCCGCGGACGCGGAGTTCGGGGATGAGGAGCTCCAGCGCGCGGACGGTCCGGAAGCGGTCGCCCCGGCGTCGTGCAACAGCACCACGGCGCCTCGACCGGTCAGCCTCCCGGTGACGCACGCGGCGACGACGGCCGCGCCCGGCCGCCGCCAGTCCTCGGTGTCCACACGTCGGGTCCGGGCCGTCGTCGAAGGTCAGGGCGACGGTGCGGTCCGGGAGCGCATGGCTGCGCACCGGGGTGCCAGTGGGGTCGATCAGGGGGCCGCCGCGCAGGGCCGCCCCGGGCACGCGGTCGGTCGCGACCGGCGGGTGCACGCGCTGGTCGGCGGGTGCATGCGGTGGTCGGCGGCGAACTCCCCGTGCGTGCAACCGTGCAGCAGCACGATCCCCGCCGTCATGGTCAGGACCAGGAGCAGGGACGCGAGGTGGGGCGGGACGCGGTGCCGCGGCGGTTCCCCCGCGCTTCGGCGGGGTGCCTCGGCGGCCGCGCGGGCATGGTCAGGTCCCCGACGGGGCACCGCGGGACGCGGCGGACGGCGTCCCGTCGCCCGGCGCCGTCCCACCGATGCCCGACGATCCGCTCGGCGCGCTGCCGGCGCTTTCCGGACCCGTGCGCGAAGCGCCGCCGGAGGGGCCGGCCGACGTCGCCGGACCGGTGGCGGGCGCCGGACTGGTAACGGACGCCGGGCTGGTGCCGGTCGGGGAACCGGTGCCGGTCGGCGGGGTTGTGCCGGTCGGGCTGCCGGAGGCCGTCGGGCCGGTTCCGGATGAAGAGCCGACCGCCGAGGAGCCGCCGGTGGGTGCGGTGGGCGCGGTCGACGCACCGGGGCTCGTGGCCCGGGCGGAGGAGCGTCCGCCGGCCGGGGACGGACCCGCGGCGGAGGCGGACGGTCCCGGCACGTCCGACGGCGAGACGGGCAGTCCCGGCACGCCCGACGGTGAGGCGGACGGGCCGTCGGGCAGGGGAACCAAGAACCCGCTCGGCGATTCCTCGCGCGGGGTCTTGCCCACGGTGCCCGGCTTCTCGGAGGGCAGGCCGGGCACGGGCAGTACGGTCCGCGGGGCGAACGGCGTCGCGCCCAGGAAGCTGAGCGCCAGCACGCCGGTGTACGCGGCGCACAGCGCGCCGGCCGCGTAGGCGACACGCCGGATGCGCCGGCCTCGGCGCCCGGTGGGGTCGACGAAGACAGGACTGGAGCCGTCCTCCCCCGCGGCCGGCTGCGCCGCCGGGAGCAGCGGCAGTGTGTCGGTGTTCGAAGGCCTGGGCCGAGACGGCCCCGCCGGAGAGCGAAGCATGTCTCCTCCCTTCAACCTTCAACGTCCTACCGGCTCCCGCCTCGTGCAACAGGAAGCGGTCCCCGAGGGCCGACCGGCACCGGGGACGGAGGCGTCCGGGCAGGCCGGGCGGCGGACCGCACGTCCCCACCGCGACCGCCGCGGGGACGGCCCGTCCGGCACCCGCCCGGGGCTACTCGACCCATGTCCCTGCGCCCAGCCCGGGTCACGGTGGAAGCAGAGGCCATCCGGTGAGATGGCCGTGACCGCACGCATCACCGACAGCGACAGCGACAGCGACAGCGACAGCGACAGCGACAGCGAAGGGGAACGCCATGAACCTCCTGGTGGGTTACGCGACCGCCCACGGCTCCACCCGCGAGATCGCCGAGCGGCCGGCCGCGCCAGGCTCGGCGGGGCCGGGCTGAAGGCCGAGGCGCGTGCCCTGGAGGCGATCGACGACTGGGCGTCCGGGATCGCCGACGCGTCGGCCCGGGACTGACGGCGGGGCCGTCGTCGCGCGGACCGGGGGCGCGGACCGGGAACGCGGACCGGGAGCGCGTGTCTCAGGAGCGGGTCCGGGTGGTCGTGGTCAGCCAGGCCAGGGCGCGGCTGATGTCGGCGAGGGTGACGATGCCGACCAGCCGCCCGCCGTCGAGGACCAGGGCGCGCCTGTCCTTGCTCGTCTCCAGGCGGGGCAGCAGGTCCACGACCAGGTCGTCCGGGGCGACCGTCACGATGTCGGTGAGCGGGCGCATCACGTCACCGAGCGTGGCGGTGCCGTGGACCTGGAGCGGAACCCGGTCGACGAGTGCGATCGTGACCAGTCCGGCCACCGCGCCATCAGGGGCGAGGACGGGGAAGGCGGAGTGGCGGTAGCGGCCGAAGGGGCCCTCGGCCAGGAACCGGGCGACGGTCGCCGTGGTGGGGACGGTGACCGGGTCACGGGTCATCACGCGGCTGACGGGCGTGTCGTCCAGGGCGCCGCGCGTCTGGGCCTGCCGTTCCTCGGCGGTCGCGGTGGCGACCAGGAACCAGCCGATCAGCGCGGCCCACAGCCCGGAGAGGTCACCGGCGAGAATCACCGCCGCGAAACCGGTGGCGATCATGAACCAGCCCAGGACACGGCCCGCGGTCGAGGCGCCCCGGGTGGCCCGGAGCCGGTCGCTGGTGCGGTGCCAGATGAACGCGCGCAGCAGCCGGCCGCCGTCCAGCGGGGCCGCGGGCAGGGCGTTGAAGACGGCGAGCAGGATGTTGATCGCGGCCAGCCAGGCGACCGCCTCGACCACGAGCCCCGAGGCGTGCAGCGCGTCCAGCCACAGGGCCAGTCCCGTGAACAGCGCGCCGACCGCGACGCTGGTGAGCGGCCCCGCCGCGGCGATGCGCAGTTCCGCGCCCGGCGTGGGGGCTTCGCTGCGCAGCCGGGCGACGCCGCCGAGCATCCACAGCGTGATGCCGTCGACCTCGACGCCGTTGCGGCGGGCGACGACCGCGTGCGCCAGTTCGTGCGCCAGCAGCGAGGCCAGGAACACCACCGCCGCCAGCAGGGCAAGCCCCCCGTAGGCCCAGCCCGGGCGGCCCGGATGGGCCTCGGGGAGACGGCCGGCCGCCAGCCCGACGGTCACCAGGCCGACGATGACCAGCACGCTCCAGTGCAGGCCGACGCGGACGCCGGCGATCCGGCCCAGGGGCAGTGTCTCCTTCACCGGGGGCCCCGCCTTCCGCGACCGGCCCGGACCGGGGCCCGCCTCGACGGCCCGGTCCGCGCGCTCTCCTCGGTACGGTCCCGCCCCGGACCCGGGCGGCTCCGCACGGGGTCGAACGACTCGGCCTCGCGGCACGCCCTGCACGTCACACGGCGTGCGGGCCTTCGCCCGGAGTCCGGCCCCGCGCCGGCCGTGCGCGGCACCGGCCGCCCGGGAAGCCGTCCGGGGGCGTGGGCGTGCCGTGCGCACACCCCGCGCCCGCAGCGGTCGCACACCGCGACCGCGGGTGCCGTCGTGTCCTCGAGTGCGCAGTCGTAGCAGTTCACGACACACCTCCCGCACCGCGTTCCGCCCTTCCATCGTCCCGCCCCGGGCGGGGGTTCGGGGCGGGCCGCTCGGACTTTTCCGGGGGCCGACCGGCCGTGGCCCGCCGCCGCACGGACCGGGCCCCGCCGCGGGTGTCGGCGTCCCGTGCGCCCACAGGGCTCCGGGCACCGGGGACGTTTGCCGGGATCCACGGATGCGTATGGCGCGACACTGGAAACAGGCTGGTGCATGCCGGTGCGCACGGCGGGACCTCCCCGCGCGCGGTCCGCCGCCGGCGCCCCGGCCCGCGGGGCCGCCACTTCCAGACCGTGACCGTGCCGGATGCGCCACCAGTTCTTCTGAACGAGCTCCCGATCGAACCCCTGATCCAACTCCTGATTCAACTCCGTACGGACTCCGCGCGAGTTCCGTACGAATCCCATACGAGTTCCGTACGAGTGAGGAGAACCGCCATGACTGTCCAGTCCCCCGGAACCGTCGTCCTGGAGCCCGCCTCCCAGCAGCTCGCCGACGCCACCTCGCGGCCGCCCTTCCTGTACGAACTGGGCGTGGAGAAGGCCCGCAAGGTGCTCGACGACATCCAGGCGCAACCGGTCGAGAAACTCCCCGTCGACTCGGAGTGGATCACCGTTCCCGCCGACGTGGGCGACGTCAGGGTGCGCATCGTGCGTCCGCCCGACGCCGCACGGCCGCTGCCGGCCGTGCTGTACATGCACGGCGGCGGGTGGATCCTCGGCAACGCGGACACCCACGACCGGCTCGTGCGTGAACTCGCGGTGGGGGCAGGGGCCGCCGTCGTGTTCGTCGAGTACACGCGCTCGCCCGAGGCGCACTACCCGGTCGCCCTCGAGCAGGGCTACGCCACCGCCCGCTGGATCGTCCGCCACGGCAGTGAGCACGGGCTCGATCCCGCCCGCCTGGCGGTGGCCGGCGACTCGGTCGGCGGGAACATGGCCGCGGCACTGGCGCTGCTGGCCAAGGAGCGCGGCGACGTCCGGTTCGTCCACCAGTCCCTGTACTACCCGGTCACCGACGCGGGCATGGACACCGGCTCCTACTCCCGGTTCGCCACCGGCTACTTCCTGACGTCGAAGGCCATGGAGTGGTTCTGGAACGCCTACCTGCCCGATGCCTCACGCCGCTCGGCCATCACCGTCTCGCCCCTGCGGGCGACCCGGGAGCAGCTGGAGGGCCTGCCGCCCGCCTTCGTGATCGTGGACGAGGCCGACGTGCTGCGCGACGAGGGTGAGGCGTACGCCGCCGCGCTCCGCGCCGCGGGCGTTCCCGTGACCACGGTCCGCTACGACGGCATCACCCACGACTTCATGATGCTCAACCCGCTCAGCGAAACCCACGCCACCCGGGCGGCCGTCGCGCAAGCCGCCGCGATGCTCCGCTCGGCCCTGAACTCCGGCGGCTGACGCGGCGCGGGGCCCAGTGCGACGGCGGCACCGCACGGCTCTCCCCCTCCCCCACGGCAGCCGCCGAACGAGCCCGGATCCCCGCATCGGGGACCGGACCGTTCCCGGCGGTCCCGCCACCGCCCGCGGACATCGGGTCGCGCGGAGCAGGTTCTGGGCCGGCGCGGGCCGCCGGGCCGAAGCGGGTCCGGGCGGCGGAGGACGGGGCGGACCGGGCGGCGGAGGACGGGGACGGCTCCGGGGACGCCGGTCTCGGCGGCAGGGGCCGTGCGTGCGCGCCGGAGCGGGCGGCGTTCGCCGTGGCGGCGAACGGGCCGCCGTCGGCGGTGCCGAGGACGGCGTCGGCGGTGTCGAGGACGGCGTCCGCGCCGCCCGGGGCCGGCCGCCGGACACGGCGTCCCGGCCCGAAGCGTTTCGTTGTCCGTGACCGCCCGCTCGTGACCGCCGATCCCGCGCGGCCGCCGGGGCGGGGCATGGCCGGCGCCGCCGGCGGTACCCGGCGGCGGAACGACGCGGCGGACCGGGCGGGAGGGAGCGACGAGGGCGCGGGCCGCGGGGCAGGCGGGGGCGGTGGTTCACCCGCCCGGTGCGCGTCCCGCGCGCGCCGCCTTCCCGCGTGAGACGTTCGCGAGACGGACACCGGAGCCGGGGGACCTGTCCGGCGGGTCCCCCGGCGCACGCACGGCCGGCCCGCAGTGGCCCGGCGGGAAGGAGGGAAGGCAGTGACGAGTGAGGGCAACCCTCTGAAGCGGGCGGCCGGGAAGGTCGCCGACGCGCTGCAGGGCGACGGGGCGGGGCCGCCGGAGGGGATTCCCGGACGCCCGGCGCCCGAGCCGCCGTCCGTCGCCGAACCGACCGGGCCCAGGGAGCCGCTGCCGCCGAAGCCGGACCAGAGCGGCCCGGCCACCGTGTCGCCGACCGGTCAGGCGACGGGCGCGGACCGGGCCCGGACGGCGCAGGCCGGCGGCCGCCTCACGACCGCGCAGGGGACGCGGCTGTACGACACCGACCACTCGCTCAAGGCGGGGCCGCGCGGACCGGTGCTGCTGCAGGACCACCACCTGCGCGAGAAGATCATGCACTTCGACCACGAGCGCATCCCCGAGCGCGTGGTGCACGCCCGCGGCGCGGCGGCGCACGGCGTGTTCCGCGGCTACGGCACCGCGGCCTCGGTGACCAGGGCCGCGTTCCTCGCCAAGGACGTGGAGACGCCCGTGTTCGTGCGGTTCTCCACGGTGCTGGGCTCCCGCGGCTCCGCGGACACCGTGCGCGACACCCGGGGTTTCGCGACGAAGTTCTACACCAGCGAGGGCGTCTTCGACCTGGTCGGCAACAACATCCCCGTCTTCTTCATCCAGGACGCCATCAAGTTCCCCGACGTCATCCACGCCGGCAAGCCGCACCCGGACCGGGAGATCCCGCAGGCGCAGAGCGCGCACGACACGTTCTGGGACTTCGTCACCCTGCACACCGAGGCCACCCACCACACCCTGTGGAACATGTCCGACCGGGGCATTCCGCGCTCGTACCGGATGATGGAGGGCTTCGGCGTCCACACCTTCCGCCTGGTCGACGCCGACGGCAGCACCACGCTGGCGAAGTTCCACTGGAAGCCGAAACTGGGCGTGCACTCCCTGGTGTGGGAGGAGGCGCAGCTCGCGAGCGGCGTCGACCCCGACTTCCACCGCCGGGACCTGGCCGACGCCATCGAGGCGGGCGCGTACCCGCAGTGGGAGCTGGGCATCCAGACGTTCCCGGACACCCCGGAGCAGACCTTCGAGGGCATCGACCTGCTTGATCCGACGAACCTCGTCCCCGAGGAGCTCGCGCCGGTGCAGCCGGTGGGGCTGCTCACCCTCAACCGCAACCCGTCGAACTACTTCGCCGAGACCGAGCAGGTCGCCTTCCACGTCGGCCACCTCGTCCCCGGCATCGACATCACCGACGACCCGCTGCTCGCCGGGCGCCTGTTCTCCTACCTCGACACCCAGATCACCCGGCTGGGCGGCCCCAACTTCCCGCAGCTTCCGATCAACCGTCCGCACGCGCCGGTCAACGACATGCTGCGTGACGGCATGCATCAGACGGCCGTGCACCGCGGGGTGGCCCCCTACCGGCCCAACTCCCTCGACGGGGGCTGCCCGTTCACCGCGGGCGCGGACGCGGGGGCGTACGTCGAGACGCCCGTGCGGGTGCCGGAGGCGACCAAGGTGCGCGCGGCGCCGGAGTCGTTCGACGACCACTTCGGCCAGCCCCGCCGGTTCTGGCTCAGCATGAGCCCGGTGGAGCGGGAGCACATCATCGGCGCCTACACCTTCGAGCTCGGCAAGTGCTACGAACAGGCCGTCAAGGAGCGGGCGTTGCAGGTGCTGGCCAACATCGACCCGGAGCTGTGCCGGGGCGTCGCCGAGGGGCTGGGCCTGCCGGCTCCCGAGCCGACCGTGCCCCTGGCCGACGTGGCGCCCAGCCCGGCGCTGTCCCAGGTGGGCCGGACCTGGCCGGTGGACGGGCGGGTCGTCGGCATCGTCACCGGGGCGGACGGCGACCTCGACGGGGTGCGCGCCGTGCGGGAGACCGTGCTGGACGCCGGGATGGTGCCCCTGGTGGTCGCCCCGACCGGTGGTGTCCTCGGCTCGGGCGAGGACGCGCTGACCGTGCAGCGCACCTACGCCACCGCGCGCTCCGTGGAGTTCGACGCCGTCCTGCTGGCCGGCGCCCCCGCCGCCGGCGGTGACGCGCACGGCGCCCGCGACGCCAAGGGCACTCCCGCCGCCGTGCCGGGGACGGTCACCGATCCGCGGGTGGTCCTGCTGCTGTCGGAGGCGTACCGGCACGGCAAGGCCATCGGCGCCTGGGCGGGCGGCGAGACGGCCCTGCGGGCCGCCGGTGTGCCCGCCGACGCCCCCGGCGTGGTCCTCTCCGACAACGCCACCGCCGCCCTGCGGCAGGTGATCGACCTGGTGTCCGCGCACCGCGTGTGGGAGCGCTTCGGCACGGCGGGCTGACCGGGCTTCGGCCCAGTGAGCCGGCCGGCCCCGACCGACCGCCGCGCGGGGCCGATCGTCCCGCGGGGCCGGCCGCCGCGCGGGGCCGGCCGGCCCGGCCCGTCCGTACGGCCCTCGCGTTCCGGTGCCGGTGTCCCGTCCCGGGCGGGCCGGCGCTCCGCGCCGCGGTCGACCGCGTCAGCAGCAATTGCTTGACGTAGCGTCAAACTCCTTATCGACTAAAACAGTTCGCGCATCGGGTCTGGCACGTCACCCGTCACTTCCGGTATGTCATGCCTCTGTCACAACTCTGTCGTGACGGCACCCCTCCACCCGCAGTGCCGGAGTGAAAGGAACCCCCCGTGCGCCTGCGCCCCTCGTACCCCCTGCGCACCCTGTGCGGCACCGCCGCGCTCGCCCTGACCCTGCCCGTGTCGGCCCCGGGCCGGGCCGCGGCGGCCGTCCCCGCCCACGCGGTCTACCTGCAGAACTACGTCACCGGCCGCAACGCGGCCGACAGCGGCGGCACGGTCGCCGCGCACAACCCCAAGGGCAACGAGGACCACCAGCAGTGGCTCCCGGTCGCGGTCACCGGCGGCCACCAGTTGCAGAACGCCGACGAGCCCGGCACCTGCCTCGGCCGCAGCGGCACCTCGGCGGTGACGGCCGCCTGCGGCGCGGACGGCACCACCTGGACGATCACCGTCGGCGCGGACGGCACGTACACCGTCGCCGTCCCCGGCACCTCGCAGTACCTCACCGGCTCGTCCGCCGACTCCGGCGCCGTGGGGATCGGCTCCGCCGGCGACCTCGCCCGCTGGTACCTGACCCCGGTCGCCTACGCCACGACGGCGGCGTCCGGGGACACCCGAACCCTGGACCAGGTCACGTTCCTCACCGCGCACAACGCCTTCGCCAACGGCGCCGACGGCGACTTCGCCTCGTTCCCGGTCAGCCTCTTCCCCAACCAGGCCCGCGGCATCAGCCGCCAACTGAGCGACGGCGTACGCGGCTTCATGCTGGACGCCTACACCGTCTCGGGGCGGGCCGTGCTCTGCCACAACAGCTGCGACGGCGTGGGCAACCCCGTCCCGCTCGCCACCGACCTGCAGCGCATTGTCGACTTCCTCAAGGCGAACCCGGGCCAGTTCGCCACCGTCTTCCTGGAGGACTACACCTCCTCCGACGTGCTGAAGTCCTCCCTGGCCTCGGTGAACGGGCTCTACGACGTGCTGTACCGGCCCGACCGGGAGGGCGTGGCGACGAAGGGCTGGCCGACCATGGCGGACCTCGCCGCCCGCGGCAGACAGCTACTGATCTTCAGCGACCGGACCCGCGCGAGCGACACCGCGAACGGCTGGGCCGCCCGCGACACGTTCGGCGTCCTGTACCAGCGGGAGTGGACCGTGGAGAACTACTGGTCCATGGGCGGCGGGATCGGCGACTCCGACTGGTCCTGCTACAGCCGCTGGGGCACCGACCGGCCGCTGACCGCGGACTCGGCCGCCTTCCACCCGCTGTTCGTGATGAACCACTTCCGGGACTACCCGATCGGCTCGACGATCCAGACGGACAACGGCAAACTCCTCAACCGGGCGCAGAACTTCTGCACCCCCGCGGCCCGCAAGAAGCCCAACTACCTCGCCGTGGACCGCTACGACCTGGGCTCCCCGACACCGCTCAGCACGGTCGGCACCCTCAACACCTACGTGCTCACGCCCGGGCAGTAACCGGTTCGCCGTTCCCGCGCGGGCCCGACCGAGTACGCCGGCCATCCCCACGAGCACTCCCCGGACCGGTGGTGATCGGCCGCACCTCGCCGAGCCCCCGGAGCCCGTGTGCCCGGAGGGCGGGGGGGCCGGGCACCATTGCGGACACGCACCGGGTGCCCTACGGTTTACGCGCGTCAACCCCATTCCTCTCCCCGGGAGTTGATACGACGTGCCGTCTCTCCGAAGCGCCCTCGCCCGTGGCCGCGGGGCGGGCCACGTCCCCAGCGCTCGTCCCGTCCGAACCCCCTGGTGAAGGACGGCAGTTCCGTACGTCCCCGCTCCTGACCCTCGTCCTCCCCTCCGGCAACGGCAACGGCACCGGCACCGGCACCGGCACCGAAAGAACGTCCGCGAAAGCCCTCGTATCAGCACTCTGCTTGTCATAGGCACCTCAAGAATCGAGAGAGGTCCGTCTCCGTCACACCACAACACCCCACGCCGCCGCCCGCCGGCCGCGCGCCCGACCCCACTCCGGGAGCAGCACCATGCCCGCAACCAGATCCCCACGGTTCAGACCCGGCACCACCGCTGCGCACCGCTTCCGCACGCTCGCCCGCGCGGCCGGACTGCCGGCCGCCACCCTGGCCCTGCTCCTCTCCCTGCCCGGCGCCGCCTCGGCGACGGCCGCCGGGGACGGAGCACCCCCCGCGGCACCCCCCGCGCGCATGACGCACCCGGACGACGACCACGCCGGATCCGGACTGCAGCGCCTCGGCGCGACGGCACCGTCCGCCACGGCACCGGCCGCCGTCGGCACCGGCCCGGCCGGTCTGGACGTCAGCGGTCACCAGGGCAACGTCGACTGGACGGCCGTCAAGAACAACGGCGCCGCCTTCGCGTACGTCAAGGCCACCGAGGGCACCACCTACACCAGCCCCTCCTTCTCGCAGCAGTACAACGGCGCCTACGACGCCGGGCTGATCCGGGGCGCCTACCACTTCGCCCTGCCCGACCACTCCAGCGGCACCGCGCAGGCCGACTGGTTCGTCGGCCACGGCGGCGGCTGGAGCGCGGACGGCAGGACGCTGCCGCCCGCCCTGGACATCGAGTACAACCCCTACGGGGCCACCTGCTACGGGCTGAGCCAGAGCGCGATGGTCTCCTGGATCCGGGACTTCAGCAACGAGGTGCGCACCCGGACCGGGCGCTACCCCACGATCTACACCACCACCGACTGGTGGACCACCTGCACCGGCAACGCCAGCGGCTTCGGCGCCACCAATCCGCTGTGGATCGCCCGCTACTCCAGCAGCCCGGGCACCCTGCCCGCGGGCTGGTCCGCCCAGACGCTGTGGCAGTACGCCGACTCCGGCACCTTCCCCGGCGACCAGGACACCTTCAACGGGACCCTCTCCGACCTCCAGGCCTTCGCCCAGGGCGGCTACACCCCGCCGCCGACGATCAGGTGGCCGACGGTGCGGCAGGGTGCCACCGGGGAACGCGTCAGGACCGTCCAATACCTGCTCGACGCGCACGGTGCCGCACTCACCGTGGACGGCGCCTTCGGACCCGCCACCGACAGCGCGGTGCGCTCCTTCCAGTCCGCGCACGGCCTCACCGCGGACGGCATCGTGGGACCCGCCACCTGGCAGGCCATGATCATCACCGTGCGGCAGGGGTCCTCCGGGCCCGCGGTCAAGGCGGTGCAGAGCCAACTCAACGCGCACGGTGCCTCCTTGAGTGTGGACGGCGCCTTCGGAGCCGCCACCGACAGCGCGGTGCGCTCGTTCCAGTCCGCGCGCGGCCTCACCGTGGACGGCGTCGTCGGCTCCCACACCTGGCAGGCGCTGGTCGCCTGACCGCGAACCGGACGAACACAGCAAGCAGCGGCTCCCTCCGGCACACCGGTACCGAAGACACCAGCGAAGGAGACAACCATGAGTTCGGCAGGACACTCCGGCCGGCGCGTCGGCCGCCGCACACTGCTCCGGGGCGCCGCGGGCGTGGCGGCCGCGCTCGGCGTCGCGACGGCGGTCGACGTCGGGTCGGCGGGCAGGGCCTCGGCCTACGGCTGGACCCGCACCCTCCAGCAAGGCGCCTCCGGCTCCGACGTGGTGGAGCTGCAGATCCGCGTCGGCGGCTGGGCCGCGGCCGGCGCCCAGCAGACGTACGTCGCCTGGGACGGCGACTTCGGCCCGGCCACGGCCGCCGCCGTGCGGCGCTTCCAGTCCGCCTACGGCCTGAGCGCGGACGGCGTCGTCGGCTCGCAGACCCAGAGCGTGCTCAACAGCCTGGAGAGCGGCGACGGATCGACCGCGCACTTCGACTGGAGCGAGTTCCACTCCGGTGACGGCTCCGGCTTCAGCGGCGGCAAGGTCGGTGCCACGCAGGTCAAGGAGAACGTGCGCCGGCTGATGTACAAGCTGGAGGCGGTGCGCAAGAAGGCCGGGAACAGCCCGATCACGATCAACTCCGGCTTCCGCAGCATCGCCCACAACTCCTCGGTGGGCGGCGCCTCCAACAGCATGCACCTCTACGGCGTCGCCGCGGACATCGTGGTCTCCGGCCACACCACCCTGCAGACCTACCGGATCGCCGAGACCTGCGGTTTCTCCGGGCTGGAGGCGTACACGCACTCGTGGCAGCACGTCGACAGCCGCGTCCAGTACCCCTCGTACGGCTCCGGCTCGTGGTGGTGGGAGAGCGGCGTGGTGTGACCCGCCACGACCGCCGAGCCGGCCCGGGCGGCACCACGCCGCCGGGGCCGGCGTTCCGCAGGCGGCGGATGCCGGCGGGGCGTGGACCGGCCACCGGGCGGTGCGGGCCGGGGAGCGATCACCTCCTCAGCGGTCCGGGCCGCGTTCGGAAAGCCTGTCGAGGCGGGCCCGTTGCGGGACCACGACGTAGGCCGGGTCCTTCGTCGACGCGACGCCGGCCTCGAAGGTGCCGAACCGCTGCAGGGCGCTGCCGGCGAGCAGGGCGAGTCCGGCCGCGGCGGCGGCCGGGCGGCCGCGGCGGGCGACGGTGACCGCGGCGAGCGCCCCGCCGAGGGTGAGGAAGTCCGCGGCCCGGCGCAGGCGGTGGGCCCGGCCCCTGGTGTAGGCCCTGGCCTCCAGGCCGGGCCGGCGTTCGACGAGCCGGGCGGCGGCGAGCTCCGCCGCCGCGCCCACGGCCGCGAGGCGCCGGGCGGGTGCCGCCTCGGCCACCGGGGCGAGCAGCATGCCCAGGCCCGCACCGCTCGCGGCGGCGGAGCCGGTGAAGAGGAAGGGCAGTTCACGGCGGGCCTCGTGCCAGGCCGGCACGGCCGTCTGGGAGAGCAGCACCGCCGTGTAGGACGCGAGCCCGGGGGCGAAGGCGGCGGCCCACAGCCCGCCCGCCCGGCCCGCCCGGTGCAGCAGGCGGCCGGGCCGGCCGGCGCGCCAGGAGGCGGGCAGCAGCTCGGCCGCGGCGGCCAGGCCGCTGCCGGGGCCGTAGGCGACGAGGATCCAGGTGCCGACGGACATGGGTGACGTCGGCTTCGCCACCCGCAGCATGTGGTGGAAGCGTTCGGGGCGGCCCAGGTCGGCGATCAGCAGGCAGGTGCTGGCGAGCAGGGCGCCGAAGCCGGCCAGGCGGCCGGTGCGGCACAGGGCCGGGCGGCCGGTCAGGTCGGCGCCGGCCGACAGCAGGGCCGCGCCGGCCGACAGGCCGCCGGTGAACAGGTAGGCGGGGACCTGCCACTTCCACACGGGCGGCTTCAGTACGGGCCGACCGTAGTAGGAGCGGAACCCGGCCGCCGGGGCGGCCGTTTCCCCGCGGTGGCCGTCACGGCTCTCGTGGCCGTCGTGACCATCGCGGCCGTCACGGCCCTCGTGGCTGCGGCCCGAGGTGGAGGTGTCCGCGCGGACGTCGGCGGCGTCCGCGTCGCCGCGCGGCTCGCGCGGCAGTCCGTCGTCGCTCATCGGCGGCCTCCCCCACCCGACTTGACGAAGACGGCGGCGGTGGCCGCCAGCAGGGCCGAGGCGGCCGCACCGGCGTACTTCCACATGGACGGCAGGTCACGGGTGGGGACCACGGGGTCCGGGGGCAGCCCGTAGACCTCGGGTTCGTCGAGCAGCAGGAAGAACGCGCCGTCGCCGCCCACACCGTCGCCGGGGTCGCGGCCGTACAGGCGTGCCTCCTCCACACCCGCCTCGTGCAGGTGCTCCAGGCGCCGGTCGGCCCGCTCCCGCAGTTCGTCGAGCGGCCCGAACTGGATGGAGTCGGTGGGGCAGGCCTGGGCGCAGGCCGGTTCCAGGCCGCCGCGCAGGCGGTCGTAGCACAGGGTGCACTTCCAGGCGCGGCCGTCGCCGGGCCGCCGGTCGATGACGCCGTAGGGGCAGCCGGAGACGCAGTAGCCGCAGCCGTTGCAGATGTCGGGCTGCACCACGACGCTGCCGAACTCGGTGCGGAACAGCGCGCCGGTGGGGCAGACGTCGAGGCAGCCGGCGTGGGTGCAGTGCTTGCACACATCGGACGCCATCAGCCAGCGGAAGTCGGTGCGGGCCTCGGCGCCGGTGGCGGCACCGGGCAGGTCGAAGGAGGGAAAGCCCAAGTCCACCGGTCCGGTGCCGAGTTCGCCGCCGCCGCGGGGCGTCTCGCGCAGGGCGTCCGCGACCACCTCGGCCGTCTGCCCGGTGCCGGAGGGGCCGGTGGGCAGGCCGGCCAGGCCCGCGTCCTGCCGTCCCAGGGGGCGCTCCTGCTCGACGAAGGCGACGTGCCGCCACGAACTGGCGCCGAGCATGCCGGTGTTGTCGAAGGACATGCCCAGCAGGTCGAGGCCGTCCTCGGGGACGTCGTTCCACTCCTTGCAGGCCACCTCGCACGCCTTGCAGCCGATGCACACGGAGGTGTCGGTGAAGAAGCCGACGCGTGGCGGGTGTTCGCGATGCCCGGCGTCGGCGGCGGGGTCCTCCAGGGGCCCGTACAGGCTGTGCCCGCGCGGGCCGCGCCCGTCCGGGCGGCCGTGCTTGTCCGGGCTGCGCTCGTCCGGGCCGTACTCGCCCGGGCCGCATCCGCCCGGGCCGTGCTCGTCGGTCATGGGGAGTCCTCCGGCCGGTCGGGTTCGGTGTGCGCCGGTCCGTGCCCGTCACCGTCGCCCGCCGTCATGACGCGGGTGCCGGTGAGCGGGGTGATCCCGGCCCGGCGGCGGTAGCCCTGGACGTACTCCAGCAGGGCCGGTCCCCGCGGCCGCCGCCCTGGGCGGATGTCGCAGGTCAGCACCTTGCTCTCCTGGATCAGCACATTGGGCTCGACCACCACCCCGATGAGGTCGTTGACGACGTCGCCGGCGGCGAGCCCGGTGGGGCCCCAGTGGTACGGCATCCACACCTGGTGGACGGTGCGGCCCTCGACGCGCAGCGGCGCCAGCCGGTCGGTGACGACGACGCGGGCCTCCACCGCGGCCCGGCTGGTGACGACGTGGGCCCAGTCCAGGTGGCGCAGCCCGCGTTCGGCCGCCAGTTCCGGCGACACCTCCACGAACAGCTCCGGCTGCAGCTCCGACAGGTACGGAAGCTGCCGGCTCATGCCGCCCGCGGTGTGGTGCTCGGTGAGCCGCGACGCCGTGAAGACGAAGGGGAACACCTCGCCGTGCGCCTCGGGCGGGGCCGGGTTGGAGGGGTTGTCGCGGCGGCCGTAGACCTTGCGCGTGGGGTTGGCCTGCTGACCGTACAGGAGGTTGCGCACGGGCGACTCGTGCGGCTCGTAGTGGGTGGGCAGCGGGCCGTCCGTCAGTCCGGTCGGGGCGAACAGCCACGCCTTGCCGTCGGCCATCATGATGAACGCGTCGTCGCCGCCGAGCGCCTCGGGGCCCGACGCGCCCTCGGGGGGACGGTAATCGGGCGGCTTGTGCTTTTCGAAGTCGGGGGTGTCGTGGCCGGTCCACTCGCCGCGCTCCGCGTCCCACCAGACGAGGGCCTTGCGCTCGCTCCAGGGCCGCCCCTGCGGGTCGGCCGAGGCGCGGTTGTACAGCACGCGCCGGTTCAGCGGCCAGGTCCAGCCCCATTCGGCTTCGTACGGCCCCTGCTCGAAGCGGGACGTGCGGCGCCGGGCCTGGTTGACCTCGTCGGCGTACACGCCGCTGTAGATCCAGCAGCCGCAGGCGGTGCTGCCGTCGGCCTTCAGCTCGGTGTATCCGCCGACCGCGCGCCCGGTGGCCAGGTCGATGCCGTTGATGCGGCGCAGCACGTCCGCCGCGGACGGCTCGTCCCCCTCGGTCGCGTAGTCCCAGGCGAGGTCGAGCACGGGCCGGTCGCGCTCGTCGGTGGAACCGGCCAGCCGCTCCTTCACGAGCCGGCCCAGGTGATAGAAGAACCACAGCTCGGAGCGCTGGTCACCGCTCGGTTCGACGGCCTGGTCCCGCCACTGCAGCATGCGCTGGGTCTGGGTGAACGTGCCGGACTTCTCCACGTGCGAGGCGGCGGGGAAGAAGAACACCTCCGTGCGGCAGCGCTCGGTGACGATCTCCCCGGTCTCGATCTCGGGGGCGTCCTTCCAGAAGGTGGCGCTCTCGATCATGTTCAGGTCGCGGACGACGAGCCAGTCCAGGTTGGCCATGCCCAGGCGCTGCAGGCGCCCGTGCGCGGAGCCGACGGCGGGGTTCTGGCCGAGCAGGAAGTAGCCGAAGACCTTCCCGTCGACCATGTCCATCGCGGTGCGGTAGGTGCCGTGGTCGCCGTCGATGCGGGGCAGGTGGCCGAAGCAGTAGTCGTTCTCCGCGGTGGCCGCCTGTCCCCAGTACTCCTTCAGCAGCGAGACCGCGTAGGCGTCGGCGTTGCCCCAGAAGCCCTTCTGGCCGGGGCGGCGGACACCGTCCAGGTAGGCGGCCAGGTCCTCGTGGGTGGCGTCCGGCATCGGCAGGTAGCCGGGCAGCAGGTTGAACAGGGTCGGGATGTCCGTCGAGCCCTGGATGGAGGCGTGCCCGCGCAGCGCGTAGACGCCGCCGCCGGGACGGCCGATGTTGCCCAGCAGCAGCTGGATGATCGAGCCGGCGCGGATGTACTGGGCGCCGGTGGAGTGCTGCGTCCAGCCGACGCTGTACACCAGGGCCGCGGTGCGCTCGCGGCCGGAGTTCTCCGTCCAGGCCCGGCACACCTCCAGGAACACCTCCCGGGGGACTCCGCAGATCCGTTCGACCATCTGCGGGGTGTAGCGGGCGAAGTGCCGCTTGAGCACCTGGTACACGCACCGCGGGTGCTGCAGTGTCGGGTCGGCGGCGATGCCGTCGGCACTGTCCTCGACGGCCGGGCCGCCGGCGCCGTGCCGGTAGGGCGCGGCCTGCTCCTTGGCGCGGTGGCCCGGTCGTTCCCGCGCCGCGGTGCTCTCGTACGCCCAGCTGGAGGGGTCGTAGGAGGCGGTGTGCGGGTCGTAGCCGCTGAACAGCCCGTCCAGGTCCTCGGTGTCCTGGTAGCGCTCGTTCAGCAGGAACGGCGCGTTGGTGTACGCCCGCACGTACTCCCGGAAGTCCAGGCCGTGGGAGAGGATGTGGTGAATCACCCCGCCCAGGAAGGCGATGTCGGTGCCGGCCCGCAGCGCGACGTGCCGGTCGGCGAGCGCGCTGGTGCGGGTGAAGCGCGGGTCGACGTGGATGACCTTCGCGCCGCGTGCCTTGGCCTCCATCACCCACTGGAACCCGACCGGATGGGCCTCGGCCATGTTCGAGCCCATGATGACGATGCAGTCGGCGTTGACCAGGTCCTGCTGGTAGTCGGTGGCGCCGCCGCGTCCGAACGAGGTTCCCAGACCGGGAACGGTGGCGGAGTGTCAAATACGCGCCTGGTTCTCGATCTGGATCGCGCCGAGCGCGGTGAACAGCTTCTTGATGAGGTAGTTCTCCTCGTTGTCCAGCGTCGCGCCGCCCAGGCCGGCGAAGCCCAGGGTGCGGCGCAGCGGGCGCCCGGAGGCGTCGGTGTCCTGCCAGCCCCGGCGCCGGGCGTCCAGCACCCGGTCGGCCACCATCTCCATGGCCACGTCGAGGTCCAGGTCCTGCCACTCGGTGGCGTACGGCGGCCGGTAGCGCACCTTCCGCTCGCGCTGCGGGCCGGTGACGAGCTGCTTGCTGGCGGAGCCCTTCGGGCACAGGCGGCCGCGCGAGACCGGGCTGTCCGGGTTGCCCTCGATCTGGACGACGCGCTCGTCCTTGACGTAGACGCGCTGCGCGCAGCCCACCGCGCAGTAGGGGCAGACCGAGTCCGCCACCCGGTCCGCGTCGGCCGTGCGGGGGCCGAGACCGGCGGAGCGCCGGGACTGGACCGCCCTGCCGCGGCCGAGCCGGTCGGCTCCGGTGAGCTGCCGGTACACCGGCCAGGCGCCGACCCACCGCTTCACACCCATACGCCCGCTCCCTCACCCGGCGGCACACCCTGCTCCGACACTACGCCCGCGCAGGCCGCCCGCAAGCCGGCCGTGCCCGCCCGCGTGCTCACCGGGCGGGGCCGACGGCCGGGGAGGCGCCCGGCGGACCGCGGCGCCGTACCCGGGACGGACCACCGTCCCGGCGCGGACCGCGGCGCCGACCCGGTCCGGGCCACCGCCCCGGCCCGGGTACGGCTCGCCGCACGGGGCGGCGGGAGCGGGCGGGCGTGCCGCGCCGTGCTGCGCCGCGCCGTGCCGCGCCGTGCCGGAAGGGCCGGACCATAACCGGTGGCCCCGGCGGGAGTCCGGGACCGCTCAGCGGCTCCGCCCGCCCCGCGCGCCGTCGAGGACCAACGCGACCAGGTCCCGCACCAGGGGCTCCCCCAGCGGGGCCCCGCTGAGCAGCGTCCGTGCGAAGAGCGCGCCGCCGACGGCCTCCACGACCAGGCCGGGATCGGTGCCGGCGGGCAGCTGGCCCCGCTCGACGCCGCGCCGCACCAGGACGGCCGCGCGCTGAAGCCGCTCGGTCCAGTAGGGCAGCCGGCGGTCGGCGAGGGTGTCGTCGTGTTCGACGCTCAGGCGCAGCAGGGCGCGGCCCTGCGCGGTGTCGAGCAGCCGGGCCAGCGCCGTGAAGAAGCGCACCAGGTCCTCGCGCACCTCACCGGTGTCGGGCAGCGGCAGCGCGGTGTCCAGCTCGGTGGTCAGCGCGTCCAGGATCAGGTTCTCCCGGGTCGTCCAGCGGCGGTAGACCGACGTCTCGTGGACCCCGGCGGCACGGGCCACGGCCGCCACGGTCGTCCCCGCCAGGCCCTGGGTGGACAGCAGCCGGGTGGTGGCGGCGAGCACGGCCTGCCGCATGCGCTCGCCGCGGCGGCGCAACGGCGCGGCGGCGGCCTGGGAAGAAGGGGAGGCGGGAGGATGTCCGGACGGGGTGGCGGCCATCACCCCACCATAAAGCAACTCGACTTGCGATAGGTGTACGGTGAACGCGAGGCGACCCGCGCCAGTGGGGCAGGGCGCGCCCCCGCACCGAGGAGGTCACGCCATGGACCGGATGCTCGCCGCCCGCCTGCACGTGCCGAGCCGCACCCTGCGCGTCGAGGAGGTGCCCCGCCCCCAGCCGGGCCCCGGCGAGGTGCTGGTGAAGGTCGAGGCCGCCGGGGTGTGCCTGTCCGACGTGCACCTCGTCGACGGCACGCTCACTCCCCTCTTCCTGCGCGGCGACACCGTCACCCTCGGCCACGAGGTGTCCGGCACGGTCGCCGGGACCGGGGAGGGGGTCACCGCGTGGACTCCCGGGCAGCGCGTGGTGCTGCACGCCGGGCAGATCCGCGACGGCGTGACCTACACGCGCGGCGTCGACTACGACGGCGGCTGGGCCGAGTACGCGCTGTCCGCGGCCGACGCGATGACCGCGCTGCCCGACGCCATCCCCTTCGAGCAGGGCGCGATCATCCCCGACGCCGTGTCCACGCCCTGGGGCGCGATCACACAGACCGGCGCCGTCCGGCCCGCCGAGGCCGTGGGCGTGTGGGGCGTCGGCGGCCTGGGAGTGCACGCGGTGCAGCTGCTGCGGGTGATCGGCGCCTGCCCGATCGTCGCCGTGGACCCCAACCCCACGGCCCGGCAACGGGCCCTGGCCGCCGGGGCGGACCTCGCCCTGGACCCGGCCAACCCTGATCTGCGCGCGGCCGTGCGCGCCGCGACCGGCGGGTCCGGCCTGGCCGTCGCCTTCGACTTCGCGGGTGTGCCGATCGTCCGGGAGCAGGCGGTCTCCGTCCTCGCCCCCAGGGGGCGCCTGGTGCTGGTCGGGCTGACCGACAAGCCGCTCACCCTCACCCACGGCACCCACTTCAGCTACCTCCAGCAGCAGATCCGCGGCCACTACGGCTCGGACATGCCGGTGGCGCTGCCGCAACTGCTGCGGCTGATCGAGGGCGGACGGCTGGACTTCTCCGGCTCCGTCAGCGCCGTACTGCCGCTGGCCCGGGCCGCCGAGGCGGTCGAGCGGCTGCGGAAGAAGGAGGGCGACCCGATCCGCCTCGTCCTGCGCCCCTGACTCCGCGCACGGGACGCCGGGGGCCCAGGGAGGCGGCGCGCACGGGAGCAGGCGGGCCGGAGCGGCGCGCACGGGAGCAGACGGGCCGGAGCGGCCGGGACCGGCACCGACCGCGGAGACCGCGGTTGCTTTGCCGCCTCGTCCTGGGTGGTGTCGCCGCTCCTGGCCGAGGCCACGAGCGGCCGTTGGGCGTACTGCGCGGCGACCCCGTTGAACACCCAGGCGTCCGGCGTGCCCTGACGCCTCTTCGCCACCTGGGCCGCACTGCCCGGCGTGCCGAGGTGGAGCTCGGAGGAGACCAGCAGGTACTCGTGGTCGGCCTTCCGCAGACCGGGCGGGTCGACGACGGCGGCGCCGTACATGCCGTTGCCGATGTGCCGGCGCATGGGCGCGGTGCCGCAGTGGTACAGCAACGCGCCGGCCTTCTCGGCACGGAACCGGTACACCAGGCGCTCGCCGGGCCCGATGGTGCGCATCGCGGTGTCCGGGGCGAGGGAGTCGGCATGGAAGTCGATGCCGTGGCCCATGCCGGGGTCGTCGTCGACCAGGGTGGTCTCGAAGACGTCGCCGATCCGGCCGCGCAGGGCGGGGCCGGGGGCGGTGCCGCCGAAGGTCCATGTCTGCTGCCTCATTCCCGGGGCGGCCTCGACCTCGGTGCGGCGGCGCGCAGTTCGGGGATGTGGACCCGGCCGCCGGGTGCGGGAGCGAGGTCCGCGGTGCGGGGCCGCCACCCGGGGAAGAAGCCGGCAGCCGCTCAGGGCGGTACCGGTGAGGTGAAGTGCCCGGAATGCGGGAAGCGCACGGGGCACGTCGGGCAGGCTGCTCCCCTTCGGATGAGGACCGGCTGTCAGCGGGCCAGCTGGTTGACGACACCGGTGAAGAGGGTGGGCGCCGCCCGGCACGCCGGTACCAGGAGGGCTCTTGGGGCCGGGCGGGTGGTGGCGCGGACGAGGCCACGGGTGAGCAGGCGGTAGCGGCGGGTGGTGCGGTGCCACTGCCGTTCGTAGCGGTGCGGGGCGTCGGCCAGTAGTGCGTCGACGGCGGCCTGGGCCTGGGCGAGGGCCAGGCTGATGCCTTCTCCGGTCAGGGCGTCCTCGTATCCGGCGGAGTCGCCCACGAGCAGGACCCGGCCCACGACCCGGCGCTCGGGCCGCTGCGGCATCGGCCCGGCTCCCCGTACCGGCGAGGCCGCTGTCGCGTCGGCCAGACGACGGCGAAGGGCGGGGAATCCGGAGAGCAGGGCGTCGTAGGCGTGCTGTGCCGCCGCCGCGGGTGACTGTTCGGGGCGGTACAGCACCGCGACACCGATCTGGTCGGCGGCGACGGGGGTGACGTACGCCTCCGCGTGCGGGCCCCAGGTCACTTCCACGGCCGATGTCCACGGCCGGACGTACCAGTGGTGGCGGATGCCGAAGCGGCGCAGTCCGCCGTGGTGGGCGTGGACGCCGAGATGGCGGCGCAGGGGCGAGTGCAGGCCGTCTGCCGCGATGAGCCACCGTGCGCGCAGTCCGCCGGCGGTCACCGAGACGGCGTCCTGGAAGGGCCTCTCGGCGATGTCCTGGTGCTGCCGCCGGATCGCACGGGCACCGCTCACACCGCTCACCGAAACCTCCGTGCCCGGCTGGTACGCGTCGTTCGTCCGGCCGCCCGGGGGTCAGGGCAGACGAGGCGGGCGGCCGGACGGCGACCGGCCCGGACCGTGCGCGGCGTCCGTGGCGGTGGCGGCGGGGAATACGGCCGCACGGACGCCGGTCGCAGCGACGCACGGGACACCTCCGGATCGGTCGGTGATCAGCATGCGGCGCCGGGCCGGGCCGGTGCTGCGGCCGACCGGTCCATCGCCGGTGGGCCGACAGTCCCCCGGCCGGGCGTTCGCGCCAGGGCCGGACGGCCCACCGGCACCCGTGCGTCGCCCCGCCCGGATGCTCGGTCAGGGCGCGGGCGGCGCCACCAGCACATTGTCGCCGGTGCGGCCCGCGAGGTGGTCCTCGACGTTGCGCACGCTGGTGGCGGCGATCTGGCCGACGGCGTCCCGGGTGAAGTACGCCTGGTGCGAGGTGACGAGCACGTTGTTGAACGTCATGAGCCGGGCGAGGCGCTCGTCGGTCATGACCTCCAGGGACTTGTCGAGGAAGAACACCCCGGCCTCCTCCTCGTAGACGTCCAGGCCGACGCCGCCCAGCCGGCCGGCGCGCAGGGCCTCCAGGAGGGCGTCGGTGTCGACGAGGCCGCCGCGGCTGGAGTTGATCAGGATCGCGTCGTTCCTCATGCGGGCCAGCGTCTTGGCGTCGACCAGGTGGTGGGTGTCCGGCAGCAGCGGCACGTGCAGGCTGATCAGGTCCGCCTCGGCGAACAGCCGCTCGCGCTCGACGTACTCCATGCCGAGCGCGAGGCAGTCGGGGTTCTCGGCGATGTCCCAGCCCAGCAGCCGCATCCCGAACCCGTGGGCGATCCGGGCGAACGCCGCGCCGATCTTCCCGGTGCCCACCACTCCGGCCGTACGGCCGTGCAGGTCGCGGCCCATCAGCCCGTCCAGACGGAAGTCGAAGTCCCGGGTGCGGTGCACCGCGCGCACCAGGCGCCGGTTGACGGCCAGGGCGAGGGCCCAGGCGAACTCGGCCACCGAGTACGGCGAGTAGAAGGACACCCGCGCCACGGTCAGCCCGAGTTCCCTGGCCGCGGAGAGGTCGATGTTGTTGTAGCCGGTGGCCCGCTGGGCGATCATCCGGGTGCCCTCCTGGGCCAGTTGCCGCAGCACCTCGGCGTCGAGGGTGTCGTTGACGCTGCTGAGCACGATCTCGTGTCCGGCGGCCGTCGGGGCGGTGTCCCGGTTGAGGAACAGTCCCAGGCAGCGCAGCCGGTGCCGGTCCGCGAAGGCCCGCTCGAAGGCGTCCCGCAGCAGCGGCTCCTCGTCCGCCAGGACACCGTAGGCGACGATCTCCACGCGTCCTTCTCCTCTCCGGGCGTTGATCACCACTCCACCGTATGCGCACGGCGGGAGGACGACAGGGGCCGAAGGGCCCGGGCAACGGACCGGGACGCCCACGGCGCCGCCGCCCGCCAGGCGCCGCGTACCGCTCGGCGGGGCCGGTACCCCGTGGCGCCCGGGGGGACGCACACGGCCGGCGCGGGCGATACGGGCACACAGGAGGCCGCCGGCGAAGCGGCGGCCTCCTGGCTTTCCTGGCTGTTCTGTCCCTGCTGTCTTCTCCGGCTGCCCTGTCCGGCTGCCCTGTCCGGCTGCCTGGTCCGGCTGCCTGGTCCGGCGGGTGTTCAGCCGTTCACGGTGATGTTGGAGCTTCCGCTGCTCTGGTAGCCCTCCGTCGCGAGGATCATGTAGTAGCTGAAGCTGCCCAGCGGCATGCCGGCGCGCGCCCAGGCGTCGAAGTGGTTGCCGGTGGTGATGGTGCCGCCGGTCCGCTTCGACTGCCGCACGCTCCAGTACTGGTTGAAGGTGCGCGTGCCTTCGACGGAGGGGGCGTTGTAGCGCGTCGTCTGGTAGATGTCGTAGGTGCCGCCGTCGCTGGTGACCGTGCCCTTGTAGGTGCCCGTGGGCCGGTAGGTGCCCCAGTTGTCGACGATGTAGTACTCGACCAGCGGGTTCGACGTCCAGCCGTAAAGCGCCAGGTAGCCGTTGCCGGACGGGTTGAAGCTGCCCGAGTAGCTGACGGTCCTTCGGCCGCCGTTGCTCCAGCCCTTGCCGCACACGAAGTTGCCGCAGTTGGTCCAGGAGGTGCGGTAGTTGCCGCCGGACCCCAGCGTCATGGAGACCGACCCGCCGCCGTCGGTCCAGAACGAGTAGTAGAAGCCGTTGTTGGTGCCGGTCTGGTTGGTGGTGATGGTCGTGTCCGCGCGGGCGGTGGTGGGCAGGAGCAGCCCGGACGTGGTGGCCAGCGCCAGGGCGCCGGCGCCGCCGAGGAACCCTCTGCGGGTGACGCGGCGGGTGGGGGTGTCGTGCTCGTGCATGCTTCCTCCTCGCGAAACGGCGGAGGCCGGGCAGCGTGAGGCGACCCGGCGGGCCTGCGGTGCCGGGTGGTGTCGCGCTGCACCGGGCCGACGGCCAGTGGGGTGTGTCGGTGCCCGCCAGTGTTCGAGCGACGCCCGGGACTGTCAACAGTTTCGACATGTGTTGCGAAAAATTCTTCCGGCAGCGCGGGCATCGATCCTTCGATCATCCCTGTTCAAACACATGACTTGAAACGCCGTCAGATACAAACCCGAAGTAGGACCGGGCCGATGAACAGAATTCAGGGGACCGGTCTTCGAATGTTTCGAAGCAATGGAGCATCTGGCCGGATCATGCCGTGCCGCCCCGCGTCCCCCGGATGATCGCAACCGAGGAGGCCGAGAAGGCCCGGGAGAAGGGGGAGGACGCGGATGCGGGTGTACATCAGTGCGGACATGGAGGGCATCAGCGGACTCGTCGACGCCGAGGACGTCCAGCCGGGCGGGCGGGACTACGAGCGGGGGCGGACGATGATGGCTCAGGACGTCAACGCCGCGGTGCGCGGCGCGCTGGCGGCCGGGGCCCGTGAGGTCGTCGTCAACGACGCGCACGGCCCGATGCGCAACCTGCGGCCGGAGGACGTGCACCCGGCGGTGCGGCTGGTGCGCGGCAGGCCGAAGCAGATGGGGATGCTGGAGGGGCTCACCGCGGAGTTCGACGCGGTGGTGTGCGTGGGGTACCACGCGCGGGCCGGGGCGCTCGGTGTGCTCAGCCACAGTTTCATGGGGCACGAGATCGAGGACATGTGGCTGGACGGCCGGCCCGTCGGGGAGATCGGGCTGGCCCACGCCACCGCGGCCGCGCTCGGGGTGCCGGTCGCGGTCCTCACCGGGGACGACGCCGCGTGCGCGGAGACGGCCGAGTGGGACGGCTCCGTCACCACCGTCGCCGTCAAGTACGCCCGCGACCGCTTCGCCGCCGAACTGCGGCCGGTGGAGGAGGCGCGGGCCGCCATCGAGGAGGCCGTCGCCGAGCGGCTGTCCGGCCCGCTCGGGCGGCCGCCGGCCGGAACGGAACCGGCCATGCTGACGGTGCGGTGGCAGTCGGCGTCGGTGGCCGCCACGCTGCCCGGCATCCCCGGCGTCACCCGCACCGACGCCCGCACCGTGCGGGCCCGGGGCCCGCTGCCCGCGCTGTACCGGCAGTTCGGGGTGTGGACACGGGTGGCGGCGTCCCTCACCAACCAGCCGCCCTACTGCTGAACACCCGTGCCCCGGACGGCGGTTGCGTCGCCGGCCGTCCGGCGGGGCGCGGCCGGCCCGGCGAGTGCCCCGCCCCGTCGGCCGCCGTCAGCGGTCGGCCGGGTCCAGCGGGTCGCCGGCCAGGCCGCCGTCGCGGCGCACCTGGTCGAGCCGGGCCACGCCGGGTTCGTCCCCGGCGGCGACCAGGGCGTGCAGGGCCGGGACGAGGGCGGTGCGGGCGTGGTGGGGCAGGCGGGCGACGAGGGCGCGGATCTCCCGGCGGCGGCGGTCCATGACCTCCTCGACCAGGTCGTGGCCGGCCGGGGTCAGGCGCAGGACGACCTCGCGCCGGTTGCGGGGGTTGGCCCTGCGGTCGATGAGGTCGAGGGCCTCCAGGCGCTCCACCATGCGCAGGGCGGTGGAGGGGTTGACGGCGAGGTTCGCGGCGAGGGCCGTGAGTTTGACCGGGCCGCAGGCGTCGAGCACGGCCAGGGCGCGCAGCTGGGGCAGGGTGAGGGAGTCGGCCACCGAGGCGAGGGCGCGGGCGGAGACCGCGACCAGCAGCCGGGAGGCGGCCATGACGGCGATCGTGACCTCCTCGGCCTCCCGGTCCGGGTCCTTCGGCGCCTGCCGGGGCGGGTGCGCGGGGTCCGCCTCCCGTCGTTCGTGGTGCGCCATGGTGGTTCTCCTGCCTGTGCGCGGGGCGGTCGGGGGCGTTCACCGGTCGGGGGCGTTCACCGGTCGGGGGCGTTCACCGGGCGCGGTGGCGCAGCGCGGTGGCCGCGGCGCCGCCGGCCAGGCTCGCGCCGAGGGCCGTGAGGACGGGGTGGTGGGCCAGGAGGGCCTGCCAGGAACGGGCGTGCGAGGCGTCGTCGAAGACGCCGTGGGCGCCGTGGTCGGTGCCGGGGTCCTGGTCGACGGGGTGGAAGAGGTTGGCTCGGCCGGTGGGCGGCCTGGTGGCGTCCTGCTGGGAGTCGAAGCCGGTGCGGGCCAGGTAGCGGTCGAGCAGGGCCGGGGCGAGCCGGTTGGCCCAGAGGGTGGCGAGGGTGCTGGCGCCGACGTAGTACTGCTTGCGCCGCGGGTGATCGGCGGCGTGCACGACGCCCCGGGCGGCGGCCTCCGGCTGGTAGATCGGCGGGACGGGCCGGGGGTGCCTGGGCAGGCGGGAGAGCACCCAGGAGAACTGCGGGGTGTTCACCGCGGGCATCTGGACGACGGTGACGTGCACGTTGCTGCCGCGGTGCAGCAGCTCGGTGCGCAGCGAGGAGGTGAAGCCGTTGATGGCGTGCTTGGCGCCGCAGTACACGGACTGCAGCGGTACCGAGCGTTCCCCGAGCGCCGAGCCGACCTGCACGATCGTGCCGCGGTCGCGGGGCAGCATCCGTTTCAGCGCGGCCCGGGTGCCGTTGACGAAGCCGAGGTAGGTCACCTCGGTGGCCCGTACGTACTCCTCGTGGCGGATCTCGTCGAACGGCGCGAAGACGGTGCTGAACGCGCAGTTGATCCACACGTCGATGGGGCCGAACTCCTCCTCCGCGGCGGCCGCGGCGGCCTCCACCTGGTCCGGGTCGGCCACGTCGGCCTGCCGTGCCAGGGCGCGGCCGCCGAGCGACTCGACCTCCTTGGCGGTGGTGTCGAGTCCGTCCCGGCCGCGGGCGATCAGGACCACGTCGGCGCCGCGCCGCGCGTACAGGCGGGCGGTGGCGCGGCCGATGCCGCCGGTGGCTCCGGTGATGACGACGGTCTGGGACATGGTCAGCTCCTCTCCCGGCCGCGCGGGCCGCGCGGGCCGTGGGGGTCCGGGTCGGGGTCGGTGCCGCCCCGGGGGCGGCGGGTGCCGGGCTTCCCGGCGAGGCGGGCAGCGGGTTCCCCGGCGAGGCGGACTGCGGTCTCCAGCAGCACGGCGTGCACGAAGGCCTGCGGGAGGTTGCCGCGCAGCTGTCGCTGGGCGATGTCGAACTCCTCGGCGTACAGGCCGGAGGCGCCGCACGCGCCGCGGTTGCGTTCGAACCAGCGGTGCGCCTCGACCGCGTCGCCCTGCTGGTGCTCGGCGAGCGCCATGGCGAACCCGCACAGTACGAAGGCGCCCTCGGCCTCCTCCAGGGGGCGGTCGTCGTGGCGGAAGCGGTAGACGAAGTGGTCCTGGGTCAGAGCCCGGCGGCAGGCGGCGAGGGTGGCGCGGGTGCGGGGGTCGTCGGCGGGCAGGGCGCCGCGGACGGCGGGCAGCAGCAGGGCGGCGTCGACGGCGGGGTCGCCGGGGGTGCGCTGCCAGTGCCCGTCGGGGTGGACGCTGGTGGCGGTGACGGCGTCCAGCACGGTGTCGGCGAGGCGCAGGCAGGGTTCGGCCAGGGGGTGGGTGCGGGCGGCGGCGGCCAGGGCGCGCAGCCCGGCGACGCAGGTGAGCCGGCTGTGGGTCCACTTGCGGGGCGTCAACTCCCAGATTCCGCAGTCTGGTTCGCGCCACCGCTCGGCGACGGCGCGCACCGCGAGATCGGCGGCCTTCCAGCCGTCGGCGTCCAGGCGGCCGTGCCGTTCGGCGGCGGCGAACAGCAGCAGCGCCTCGCCGAAGCAGTCCAGTTGGAACTGCTCCCCCACCCGGTTGCCGACGCGGCTGAAGCCGTCCGGGTAGCCGGGCAGGTCCAGTTCGCGCCGGTCGGGCACGGGTGTGCCGTGCACGGTGTAGGCGGGGGCGAGGCCGGGCCCGTCGGCCAGCAGCCGCTCGCCGACGAACCGCACGGCGTGGTCGAGGAGTTCCGTCGCCCCGGCGGCGGCCGCGGCCTGCCCGGCCATGCTCTGGTCGCGGATCCACACGTACCGGTAGTCGTAGTTGCGGCCCGTCTCGGCCCGTTCGGGCAGGCTGGTGGTGGCCGCGGCGACCATGCCGCCGCCGTGCGTGGTCAGGCCGCGCAGCACGGCGTGGGCGCGGCGGGCGTCGCGGGTGGCGATGGTGTGTTCCAGCGGCGGTACGGCCGTGCGCCACGCCTCCTCGGTGGCGGCCCACGTCTGCCGGGCGCGCGGCGGGGTGCCCGGCAGCGGGGAGTCGGCGCACTCCAGGACCAGGTCGTGGCGCTGCCCGGGCCGCAGCACGAGGTCGGCGACGAGGCCGCACCCGTCGGTGCGGGCGTGGGGGGCGCCCTGCCAGCGCAGCCGGTGTCCCGCGGTGCGCAGGTGCCACACGCCGGCCTCGTCGCGGTGCCGGTGCGTCACCGGGGCGCGGCCGTAGTCGCCGTGCGGGTCGAGGACGACGCGGACGTGGGCGGGGCCGTCGACGGCGTGCAGTTGCCGCAGCAGGACCAGGCGGCCGGGTTCGCCGGGGAAGGCGAGGGCCTCGCGGCACTCGACGACGCCCTCGGTGGTGACCCAGCGGCTGCGCCAGATGAGGCTGCCCTCCTCGTAGTAGCCGCCGGGGACGTGCCGGGCGCGCGGGGTGACGGCGTAGACGCCCCGGCCGCCGATGAGGGAGGCGAAGACGGCGTCGTCGTGCCAGCAGGGCGCGCACAGCCAGCCGACGGCGCCGTCGGGGCCGAGGAGCGCCCCGCGCTCGCCGTCGGCCAGCAGCGCGTAGTCGTGCAGGGCGTGGGGCGGGAAGGTGCCGCTCATGCCGTGCTCCTTTCCGCTCAGCCGGTCCGGTAGGGTGCCGCGCGTTCGGCGTCGAGGGTGAGGCCGAGGCCGGGCGTGCCGTCGTGGCCGGGGGTGAGGCTGCCGCCCGCGGGGTCCAGGAGGCCGGCGGAGCCCGCGAAGAGCAGGCGCTCGATGCGGACGTGGTCGTGGAACCACTCCAGGTGCCGCAGGTTGGGGATCGCGGCGGCGGCGTGGGCGTGGGCGTGCGGGGCGCAGTGCCCGGACAGGTCCAGGCCGCGGGCCTGGGCGAGGGCGGCGGCGCGCAGCCAGATCGTGATGCCGCCGCAGCGGGTGGCGTCGGCCTGCAGGCAGTCGACGGCGCCGGCGGCCAGCATGTGCTCGAAGTACGGCAGCGTGTAGCCGTACTCCCCCGCCGCGACGTCCGCCTCGGTCCGTTCGCGGATCGCCTTCAGGGTGGTGAGGTGGTCGGAGGAGACGGGTTCCTCGAACCAGGTGACGCCCTCGCCGGCCAGCGCGCGGGCGACGCGGACGGCCTGCTTGGCGCCGTAACCGCCGTTGGCGTCGACGTACAGCTCGGCCGCGTCGCCGACGACGGCGCGGGCCCGGGCGACGCGGCGCAGGTCGCGGGCCTCGCGGCCGCCCCACGACTCGGCGATCTTGATCTTGACGCGGGGGATGCCCTGCTCCTCCACCCAGGTGCGCAGCTGCCGCTCCTGCTGCCGGTCGTCGTAGGTGGTGAAGCCGCCGCTGCCGTAGACCGGCACGTCGTCGCGCGCGGCGCCGAGCAGGTGGACCAGCGGCAGGCCGAGCAGGCGGGCCTTGAGGTCCCACAGGGCGATGTCGGTGGCGGCGATCGCCTGCGCGGCGACGCCGGGCAGGCCCGCGTTGCGCACGGCGCGGTGCATGGCCTCGTTCAGGCGCGGCACGTCCAGGGCCGGGGCGCCGGTGACGACGCCGGCCAGCAGGTCGTCGACGACGCGCGCGGTGGCGGCGGGGGCGTAGGTGTAGCCGAGCCCGGTGGCACCCTCGCCGCGGACGGTGACCAGGACCAGGGTGGTGCTGTCCCAGGCGAGAGTGCCGTCCGCCTCGGGGGCGTCGGTGGGCACGGTGTACACGGCGGTGTCGACGCGCTCGACGGTGGGTGAGAGCTTGCTCGGCATGGGCGGTGTCCTCGGCTGGGCGGTGTCCTTGGTGCGATCGGTGTCCTCGGTGCGGTCGGTGTCCTCGGTGCGATCGGTGTCCTCGAGGTGAGTGGTTTCCTCGGGTGCGGGGTGCCGGTTCATCGGGTGCGGGCCAGGCGTACGGCGGCCGCGGCGGCGCCCGCCGCGACGGCGGCGCCGACGGCGGTGGCCGCCCGGCGGGCGGTGCGGGACGGTTCGCCGGGCCGTTCGGCCAGCCGTTCGGGCCGGTCGCTGGGCAGGGTGCCGTCGAGGCCGAGGGCGAGGGCCTCGGCCAGGTGCAGGGCGCGGCGGCCGGTGCCGCCCTGCTCGATCTGGGTGCGGCAGCTGAAGCCGTCGGCGAGCACCAGGTTGCCGGGGGCGGCGGCGCGCACGGCGGGCAGCACGCCCAGTTCGCCGATCCGCAGGGAGAGGTCGTGGTGGCCGCGTTCGAAGCCGAAGTTCCCGGCCAGGCCGCAGCAGCCCTCGTCGAGCACGTCGGCGTGCAGGTGGGCGCGGCGCATGAGGTCCCGGTCGGCGTCGGACTTCATGACCGCGTGCTGGTGGCAGTGGGTCTGCACGGTGGCCCGCCGGCCCAGTTGCGGCGGCCGCCAGCCGTCGGGCGCGTGGTGGACGAGCTGTTCGGCGAAGGTGCGCACCTGCCCGGCCAGGCGCCGCACGTCCTGGTCGGCGGGCATCAGTTCGGGCGCGTCGGCGCGGAAGACGGCGGTGCAGGACGGCTCCAGGCCGATCACCGGTGTGCCCGCCTCCAGGTAGGGGCGCAGGGTGTCCAGGGTGCGGCGCAGGACCTTCTTGGCCGTCTTGAGCTGCCCGGTGGAGATCCAGGTCAGGCCGCAGCACACGGGCTCGTCGGGCACGGCGACGCGGAAGCCGGCGTCCTTCAGGACGCGGACCGCCGAGATCGCGACCGACGGGTGGAAGTAGGTGCTGAAGGTGTCCGGCCACAGCAGCACCGTGCGGGGGTCGGCGGGGTCCGGCCGCTGCGGGTCGCCGTGCTCGCGCCACCACTGCAGGAAGGAGCGCGGGGCGAACACCGGTGCCTCGCGGGCGGCGTCCACGCCGGCCAGGGCCTTGCCCGCGCGGGCCAGGCCGGGGGCCCGCAGCACGGTGTTGACCAGGGACGGTGACAGCCGCGACAGCCGCGCCCACACCGGCAGCCAGCCCAGCGTGTAGTGGGCGGCGGGGCGGAGGCGGCCGGCGTAGTGGTGGGCGAGGAACTCCGCCTTGTACGTCGCCATGTCGACACCGGTCGGGCAGTCCGACTTGCAGCCCTTGCAGGCCAGGCACAAATCGAGGGCGTCGCGCACCGCGGTGGAGCGCCAGCCGTCCCGCACGGCGGAGTCGGCGTGCCCGCCGAGCATCTCGAACAGCAGCCGGGCCCGGCCGCGCGTGGAGTGCTCCTCCTCCTTGGTGGCGCGGTACGACGGGCACATCACGCCGCCGTGGTGGCCGCGGCAGTTGCCGATGCCGACGCAGCGCAGCACGGCGCGGGTGAAGGAGTGGTCGTCCTCCGGATAGCCGAAGTGGGTGTCGGGTGCGAACGGCCGCCAGGCGGGGCCGAGGCGCAACTGCCCGTCGACGGGGTGGGGGTGGACGACCTTGCCGGGGTTCATGCGGTCGCCGGGGTCGAACAGGGCCTTCATCTCACCGAAGGCGGCCACCAGCCGCTCGCCGAACATGCGGGTGAGCAGCTCGCCGCGGGACTGGCCGTCGCCGTGCTCGCCGGACAGGGAGCCGCCGTAGGAGGCGACGAGGTCGGCGGCGCGCTCGACGAAGCGGCGGAAGCCGGCGACGCCCTCGGCGGTCTTCAGCCCGAAGGGGATGCGGGTGTGCACGCAGCCCTGCCCGAAGTGCCCGTACAGGGAGGGGTGGCCGTAGTCGAACTCGGCGAACAGCCGCTTCAGGTCGCGCAGGTAGTCGCCGAGCCGCTCGGGCGGGACGGCGGAGTCCTCCCAGCCCTCCCAGGTTTCGCGGTCGTCCGGGGGCCGCGCGGTCACGCCGAGCCCGGCCTCGCGGGCCTTGAGCATCTTCTCCTCGCGGGCCGGGTCGTCGGAGAAGGCGACCGCGGGGTCCTTCTCGCTGCGGCCGACGGCCCGCAGCAGCGCGTGCGCCTGCTCGTCGACCTCCTCCTGGCTGTCGCCGCTGAACTGCACCATCAGCCAGCTGTCGCCCTCGGGCAGCACGCGCAGGGAGTCCAGGTAGGCGCCCTCTTCGCGCATCAGCTGCGCCATCCGCCCGTCCAGGGCCTCCAGTTGGCTGGGCGTACAGTGCCGCAGCAGGTGGGGCACGTCGTCGGCGGCGCGGCAGATGTCGTCGTAGCCGAGGACGAGCAGCGACTGGTACGGCGGCACGGGCACCAGGTCGAGTTCGGCGCGCAGGACGGTGACCAGGGTGCCCTCGCTGCCGACGAGGGCCTTGGCGACGTCGAAGCCGTTCTCCGGCAGCAGCGAGTCGAGGTTGTAGCCGGAGACGCGGCGGGGGATCTTCGGGTAGCCGCGGCGGATGTCGGCGAGGTACCGGGTGGCGATCCGCTCCAGCCCGGCGTAGATCTCGGCGCGCCGCCCGCCCTCGGCGGCGATGCGCTCGCGCTCCTGCCGGGAGGTGGGGCCCACCCACATGCGCAGCCCGTCGTAGGTGAGGACCTCCAGGCGGCGCACGTTGTCGACGGTCTTGCCGTACGCCTGCGCCGAGGCGCCGCAGGAGTTGTTGCCGATCATGCCGCCGAGGGCGCAGTGGCTGTGCGTGGACGGCTTCGGCCCGAACTGCAGCTTGTGGGCGGCCAGTTGCCGGTTGAGTTCGTCCAGGACGATGCCGGGTTCGACGACGCAGGTGCGGGCTTCGGGGTCGACGTCCACCAGGGCGTCGCAGTACTTGCTCCAGTCGATCACCACGGCGGTGTTGGTGGACTGCCCGGCCAGGCTGGTGCCGCCGCCGCGGGAGAGCACGGGGGCGTGGAAGCGGGCGCACACCTCCACCGCCCGCGCGCCGGCGTCGACCGTGCGCGGGACGACGACGCCGAGGGGGACCTGCCGGTAGTTGGAGCCGTCGGTGGCGTACGCGCCCCGGCTGCCGGCGTCGAAGCGGACCTCGCCGTCCACGGCCCGGCGCAGCACCTTCTCCAGCGCCGCCGTGTCGACCGGTGCGCCCGCCGCCCGGGTCCGGCCGCGCGGTGCGGACGTGCCGAGGAGGGATGTGAGGGATGCACGGGTCATCGGGGAACCGCCTTCCAGCACCGTGGGCGTCACTGCCGTCCCCGCGGCGCACGGCGGCGGCCCGGCCGCGGGATGCGGCGTCCGGGTACCCGGCATTGCAGGGTGCAACAGTGCCGGTTCGCGAAAGCGCCCGGGCGGGCCCACCGGGGTGGCTCGACAAGGACTCCCCTTCCATCCGACCGGTCGGTATGGTCGGCGTCGGCGGACCGCCGGGTGCGCCGGGGTTTTCCGACGAAGGGATGCTCATGGCTCAAGCGACGCCTGCCGTCCAGGGGCACTGCGATCCGCGCTTCGCGGGCGTGCGGGAGGTCTTCGCGGCCAACCTGCGCGAGCGCGGCGAACTCGGCGCCGCGGTGGCCGTGCGGCTCGACGGGCGGCTGGTCGTGGACCTGTGGGGCGGCTGGGCGGACGAGGCCCGCACGCGGCCCTGGGAACGGGACACGGTGGTCAACGTCTGGTCCACCACCAAGGGCGCGGCCGCGCTGTGCGCGCACCTCCTCGCCGACCGGGGCCTGCTGGACCTGGACGCGCCGGTGGCCCGCTACTGGCCGGAGTTCGCCGCCGCCGGCAAGGAGGGCGTCCTCGTCCGCCACCTGCTGGCCCACCGCGCGGGCCTGCCCGGCCTGCGCCAACCGCACGGCCTGGCCGAGCTGTACGACTGGGAGCTGACCGTGGGGCGCCTGGCGGCGACCGAGCCGTGGTGGGAGCCCGGCACCGCCTGCGGCTACCACGCCCTGACGTACGGCTTCCTCGTCGGCGAGGTGGTCCGGCGCGTCGACGGGCGGATGCCCGGGGCGTTCCTGCGCGAGGAGATCACCGGGCCGTACGGCATCGACTTCGCCATCGGGCTGCCCGAGAAGGACGCCGGCCGGGCGGCCGAGCTGTCCCACGCCCCCGCCCCGCCGGCCGCCCTCGCCTGGCCGGCGCGGGCGACGCCGGTCACCGTGGCCGCCCTGGCCAACCCGGCGGTCTCCGCCGGGGACGCGAACGGCGCCGCCTGGCGGGCGGCCGAACTGCCCGCCGCCAACGGCCACGGCACGGCACGGGCGGTCGCCGAGCTGTACGGGCTGATGTTCGACGGGCGGCTGCTGAGCCGCGCGGCCGCCGAACGGATCCGGGAGGGGCAGGGCGCCTGCCGGGACCTGGTGCTCGGCGCCGGTCTGGGCCGGGACACGGAACTCGGGCTGGGCCTGTGGCTGAGCGGCCCGTGGGGGTCGTACGGCCCCAATCCGCGCGCCTTCGGGCACGACGGCGCCGGCGGCTCCTGCGGACTGGCCGACCCGGAGGCGGGGCTGAGCATGGGGTACGTGATGAACCGCATGGGCCCGCGCATCGCCGACGACCCGCGCAAGGCGGCCCTGGTGCGCGCCGTTTACGACGCCCTGTGAGGCCCTGCGGGGCGCCGTGACCGGGTGCGCGGCGCCCACGGGGGCCGGGCGCACGGGTGGTTCCCGGAGCCGCGCGGGCCCCCGCGCGGCGCTCCCGCGGGTCGCCTCCCGTGGGTCACGCGTGCGGGCGGCGTCCGCGTCCCTGCCCGGGGAAGGCCCGGCCGGCGCCCGGCGGGTCGGCGCGGGCAGTGTCGCCAACTCCTGCCGGGCCCGGCGCAGTTGCCCGGCGGTGTCGCCGGGCGGGCGCGGCGGGCGCGGCCGGGCCGCCCCGTCCGGCGGGCGCCCGCCCGGACGGTCCCACGGACGGTCCTGCGGACGGCCGTACCCTGGTGGCCGTGCACATCTGTTTCGTCTGCAGTGGGAACATCTGCCGGTCGCCGTCCGCCGCGCTGGTCTGCGCGGAGCACCTGCGCCGGGCGGGACTGGACGACCGGGTGCGGGTCAGCAGCGCCGGCATCGGGCCCTGGCACGTCGGCGAGCCCATGGACGAGCGCTCCGCCGCCGTCCTGGCCCGCCACGGCTACCCGGTGGAGCACGTCGCGGCGCAGGTCGGCGCGGAACACCTCGACGCCGACCTGTTCCTGGCGATGGACCGCGGGCACGAGAAGGCGCTGCGCCGGCTGGTCGACGACCCCTCCCGGGTGCGGCTGCTGCGGTCGTTCGACCCGGACGCGGGTGAGGACGCGGAGGTGCCGGACCCCTACTACGGCGGCCCGGAGGGCTTCGACGAGGTGCTGGGCATGATCGAGGCCGCGATGCCCGGCCTGCTGGCGTGGGTGCGCGAGCGCGTCGCGGCATGAGCGGGCGGGCCGGGGATTTCGGGACCGCGGCCGCCCGCCTCACCGGCCGGGCCGCGACCGCCGAGCGCCCGCTGTCCGGCACGCTCGCCGAGGTCGCCCTCGACGACGGGCGGGTGGTGATGGTCAAGCGCGGCGACGGCCCCGGCACGGTGCGGGCGGAGGCCGCCGGACTGCGCTGGCTGGCCGGGGCGGGCACAGTGGCCGTGCCGCGGGTGCACGGCGAGGACGAACGGTGGCTGGTCACCGAGCGGGTGCCCGCGGGCCGGGCGGACGCCGCGGCCGCGGAGCGGTTCGGGCGCGAGCTGGCCGCGCTGCACACCGCGGGCGCCCCCGCCTTCGGGGCGCCGCCGCCGGGCGGCCCGCGGGACGCCACGATCGGGCCGGCGCCGATGCGCAACGAGCCCGGCGACGACTGGCCCCGCTGGTACGCCGAGCACCGCGTGCTGCCGTACCTGCGCCGCGCCGTCGACGACGGCACCGTGCGCCCGGCGGAGGCGGTGGTGGTGGAGCGGGTCTGCGAGCGGCTGCCCGCGCTGGCCGGGCCGCCCGAGCCGCCGGCGCGGCTGCACGGCGACCTGTGGAGCGGCAACGTGCTGTGGGGCGCCGACGGCCGGGCCTGGCTGATCGACCCGGCGGCGCACGGCGGCCACCGGGAGACCGACCTGGCGATGCTGCGGCTGTTCGGCTGCCCGCACCTGGAGCGGATCCTGGCCGCCTACGACGAGGCGGCGCCGCTCGCCGACGGCTGGCGGGAGCGGGTGGGGCTGCACCAGCTCTTCCCGCTGCTGGTGCACGCGGTGCTGTTCGGCCGTGGCTACGCCGAGCAGGCGCTCGCGGCGGCCCGCGCGGCCCTGGCGGGCTGACCCCGGGCCCGCGCGGCCGCAGCCCCGGGGGCCGTTCGTCCACGGCGGGCGGACCGCGGCACGCCGTCGCGCGGCACGCGGGCGCGCGGTGCGGGGGTGACGGTGGCCGGCCGGGGAACCCGGTGGGCACGGAACGCATCCCCCACACCGTTCAGGAGAGGGCCCATGAGTGTGCTGCGCATGGTCGGCCGCCCGCTGCTCGCGTCGATGTTCGTCGCGGGCGGTCTGCACTCCGTCCGCCGGCCGAAGGAGCTGGCACCCATCGCCGAGTCCGTCGTCCGCCCGGTCTCCGACCGTGTCGGGGCGCTGCCGGAGCGCACGGAGCAGGTCGTGCGGCTGAGCGGCGCCGTCCAAGTGGCCGCGGGAGCGATGCTGGCCACCGGCCGCCTGCCCCGGCTGTCCGCGCTGGCGCTGGCCGCCACGCTGGTGCCCACCACCCTGGCCGGGCACCGCTTCTGGGAGGAGGACGACCCCTCGCAGCGCGCCCAGCAGCGCATCCACTTCCTGAAGAACCTCTCCATGCTGGGCGGCCTGCTGATCACGGCCGACGACACCGGGGCGGCGCCGTCGCTGCTGTGGCGCGGCCGGCACGCCGCCCGGGACCTGCGGCGGGAGGCGCGGCTGGTGCGCCGCTCGGTGCGCGCCACCTCCCGCCCGGCCGCGGCCGTCGCCGGGGTCCGCGCCAAGCTGCCGGTCTGAGCGACGGGGCGCAGAGGCGTCACGGAGGCGTCCGAGAGGCGTCGAGGTCGCGGAAGAGGCCACGCAAGGACGGGGCGCGGGCACGAAGGAGGGCGGGCCGCCGTCGGCGTCCCGCCCTCCTCACCCGCCACCGGGGTGTCAGTGCTTGAAGGCGTCCTTCGCCTTCTCCTTGGCCTGGCGCACGTCGCCCTTGGACTGCTCGGCGCGGCCCTCGGCCACCATGCTCTCGTCGTCCATCGCGCGTCCAGCGGCTTCCTTGACCTTGCCCTTGGCCTGCTCGGCCTTGCTCCTGGCCTTCTGCTCTCCGGCCACGGTTGTTCACCCCAAGTCGCATCGACGTCGGTTGTCACCCCGGCGGGTCACCAGGAGGGAGGCGGTCAAACAGGCGAGAAGTCGGGGTGCCGCAGCGGGCATGGACGGGATCATGGCGGGAAGACGATGCCTGCACGGCAGAAGGGGCGGACGCCGTCGTCCTGGGGAGGTGGGTGGCGCACCCGCCCCTTCTTGCCGGTCGGCGGCCGGTCAGCGGGTGACGACGTGCCGCTCATTGGGCACGCAGTGGGTCATGGTGAGGCCCGCCACGTCGCGCGGCGGATTCTCACCGAGGTGGTCCAGCCGCTTGCGGTCCTCCTCGGTCAGGTCCTGGCCCGCGAGCGGCCGGAGGTGGGCGACGTCCTGCGGCGAGATGCCCAGGCCCTCGCCGACGCGGAGCCCGAGGTCGTTCTCCACCAGCAAAAAGTGCCACACCATGCGCTCCTGGACGGGCCGGTCGCACCGGGAGAGCTGGGTGACGAGGTTCTTCACCAGGTCGTCGCGCTCCCAGTCCTCCATGAGCAGGTAGCGCTGCCCGGCCTGCTGGTAGTCGTTGGTGCGGGGGATGCGTCGGCGGGTGAGCCGCCCGCGGATCTCCGGGCCCTGCTCGTCGTGCGTCGGGTACGGCGCCTCGCGCAGCCCGCCGTGGATCGACGGCTCGTAGTTGACGCTGGGGTTCTCGCCGGCGCCGTCGACGTGGTAGGTCATGAACCCGTCGCGCTGGTTGGTGCGCACCTGCGCGTTCTTGGCCTGGTTGACCGGCAGCTGCAGGTAGTTGGGGCCGACGCGGTAGCGCTGGGTGTCGCTGTAGGAGAAGGTGCGGCCGACGAGCATCTTGTCGTCGGAGAAGTCCAGGCCGTCGACGAGGACGCCGGTGCCGAAGGAGATCTGCTCGTTCTCGGCGAAGAAGTTCTCCGGCATCCGGTCCAGCACCATGCGGCCGACCGGCCTGGGCGGGAAATCCTGCTCGGGCCAGGTCTTGGTGTCGTCGAGCGGGTCGAAGTCCAGCTCGGGGTGCTCGTGGTCCTCCATGATCTGCACCAGGAGCTCCCACTCGGGGTACTCGCCGCGCGCGATCGCGTCGTACAGGTCCCTGGTGGCGTGGCCGAGGGACTTGGCCTGGACGTTGGCGGCGTCCTCCTCGGTCATGCTGCGCACGCCCTGCCTGGGCATCCAGTGGTACTTGACCAGGACCGTCCCGCCCTCGGCGTTGACCCACTTGTAGGTGTTGACGCCGAAGCCCTGCATGTGCCGGTAGTCGGCGGGGATGCCGCGCGGGCTGAACAGGTTGACCAGCATGTGCAGGGACTCCGGGGTCTGCGACATGAAGTCGAAGATCCGGTGGGGCTTCTGCTCGAAGTCCACGGGGTCCGGCTTGAGGGCGTGGATGACGTCCGGGAACTTGATGGCGTCGCGGATGAAGAAGACGCCGAGGTTGTTGCCGACCAGGTCCCAGTTGCCGTCCTCGGTGTAGAACTTCACCGCGAAACCGCGCGGGTCGCGGGCCGCCTCGGAGGAGTCGCGGCCGCCGATCACGGTGGAGAAGCGCACGGCGACGTCGGTGCGCCTGCCGCGCTCCTGGAACAGCTTGGCGCGGGTGTAGCGGCTGATCGGCTCCTCGCCCCAGGCGCCGTACGCCTCGAAGAAGCCGTAGGCGGTCACGCCGCGGGCGTGCACGACGCGCTCGGGGATGCGTTCGCGGTCGAAGTGGCTGATCTTCTCCAGGAACTGGTAGTTCTCCAGCGTCGCGGGCCCGCGGGCGCCCACGGTGCGCTGGTTCTGGTTGTCGTGGACGGGGTGGCCCTGCCGGTTGGTGAGGACCGGGCGGTCGTCACCCGGGATGGATCCGGTGCTCGATACGTCCGTCATGTCGCGGGTTCCTTCGCCTCTTCCTGCCGTCGCGGTCGAGCCGTGTGGGTACCCCGGACGGCGGTGCCGGGACGCCGGAGGTGTGCGGTATTCCCCCGGACGCCGCCGGGAAGTTCGCCCGGCTGTACGCACCGCCCGCGGGTAGTCGGAGCGGTGAGGCACGTCGCCGGAGAACGACCGGCGACGACCCGAGACGACCGGAAACGACTGGACACGACTGGAGGAAGACCGTGGCAGGTGTGATGGAACGCATCAAGCGGTTCGCCCGGAGTCCCGAGGGGCGGCGCACGGCGGAGCAGGTGCGGCGGGCGGCCGCCGATCCGCGGCGGCGCGAGCAGGCCCAGCGTCTGCTGCGGAAACTGCGCACCCGCCGGTGACCGCCGGGCGTCGTCGATCCGCCGCCGGCGGCGGCTCCGCCGAAAGCCGGCGGACACGGCCGGCGGCGGATCGACGGCGGTGGAAGGGGGTGGAAGGGGGTACCCAGTCAGCACGCGAGGCCGGTGCCGCGGCATCGGTGCTCGCCAGGCGCCGTGGTTCGGACAGGAGCCATGGCGCCGCCGACGCGGCACACGCCCGCCCGGCACGGCGGAGCCGGGAGCTCGCCGGGACGCGGCGGGGCCGGGGACCCGCCGAACGCGGCGCTACGGGGTCAGAACCTCGGCACCGGGGCCCGGCTCTCCACCAGCCTGGCCGCCTCCTGGGGCGTTTCCACCGACGGCGGGGAGCCCTCCAGCGGCCTGCGCGCCGTCTCCTTCATGCAGGCCACCGCGATCGCGCCGACGGCGCCCGCCGCCATGGCGTAGTAGGCGGGCATCAGGTCCGTGCCGGCGGCGGAGATCAAGGCGGTGACCACCAGGGGGGTGGTGCCGCCGAACAGGGACGTCGAGACGTTGTAGCCGATGGACAGCGAGCCGTAGCGGACCTGGGTGGGGAACAGGGCCGGCAGCGCGGCGGACATCGTGCCCAGCAGGCACACCAGGGACAGGCCCAGCATCAGCATGCCGGCCGTGACCGCGAGCAGGTTGCCCTGCCCGACCAGCAGGAACGCCGGCAGGGACAGAAAGCAGAAGCCGAGCATGCCGCCCATCAGCAGCGGTTTGCGGCCCAGCCGGTCGGAGAGCCGGCCGACCCGGTTGATGAGCAGCATCAGCACGATCATGGTGCCGATCAGGAGCAGCAGACCGTGCGTCTGGCTGTAGCCCATCTCGTCCGACAGGTACGTCGGCAGGTACGACAGCACCATGTAGTCGCAGATGTTGTAGCCCGCCACCAGGCAGACGCACAGCACCAGGGCCGGCCAGTGGTCGCGGAAGATCCTCGCCATCTCGCCGGTCGCCGTGGCCTCCGTCGTCGTCGCGGCCTGGGGCGCCCGGTGCGCGGAGTCGTCCCCGAGCCTGCGGAAGGCCGGCGTCTCGTCCAGCCTGAGCCGCAGGTAGAGGCCGATGAGGCCGATGGGCCCGGCGACCAGGAACGGCACCCGCCAGCCCCAGTCCCGCATGCCGGCGTCGCCCAGGGCCGCGGTCAGGGCGGTGACGAGGCCGGCCGCGCCGACGTATCCGGCGAGCGTGCCCAGTTCGAGGAAGCTGCCGAAGAAGCCGCGCCGCCGGTCGGGCGCGTACTCGGCGATGAAGGTGGAGGCACCGCCGTACTCGCCGCCGGTGGAGAAGCCCTGGACGAGGCGGAAGAGGATGAGCAGGGCCGGGGCCCAGAACCCGATGGTGGCGTAGGAGGGGATCAGGCCGATGGCGAAGGTGCCCACCGCCATCATGATCATGGTGAGGGCGAGGACCCGTTTGCGGCCGATCCTGTCGCCCATGGGCCCGAAGACCGCGCCGCCGAGCGGGCGGACCAGGAAGGACACCGCGAACGTCGCGAACGACGACAGCAGTTGCGCGGTGTCGTTCCCGGACGGGAAGAAGACGTGCCCGAGGGTGACGGCGAGGTAGCTGTAGACGCCGAAGTCGAACCACTCCATCGCGTTGCCGAGCGACGCCGCCTTCACGGCCCGTTTGACGGCCGTCTCGTCGATCACGGTGATGTCGGTGCGCCGCAGCGGCGGGTTCCGGCGCCGTCTGACGGCCCGGAACAGGGTGCGGTGCCGTTTCACCGCCTGCGGGTCGGCGGCGGGATGGACGGGGGCGGGCTCGGTGTCCGTCATGAAGGGGCGGTCCTTTCCTTCCGGCCTGTCCGGCGTGTCTGCCTGTCTGCTTGTCGGGCCTGTCTGCTTGTCGGGCCGGGCAGGCCGGTCCGGTCCGTCCGGCCTGCCCGGCTCGTTCGGTGTGCCCGGCGGGGAGCACGTACGGCACGCACTCCGGACGAGCACCTGCTCAGTCGTGCCGGACGCAAACGAAACTCGCGGGGCGGTGGAACTTTCCTCACGTCTCGTCCGCGGCCGCTCCACGACTCCCCCGGGACCCTCACCCCCTCGCGGACGCACTCGCAGACATAAAGCTTCCTTATGAGGTCATACATGCGGCCCGCGTACCGGCTCGGGCACGCCCCGGCCCAGGCTCCCCGGCGAGATCACCGTCCCCGCCCGAAGGGAAGCCGCCCATGCCCCGCCCGCTGCGGGTAGCCGTCGTCGGAGCCGGCCCCGCCGGCATCTACGCCGCCGACGCCCTGCTCAAGTCCGACGCCGCCGCCGACCCGGGCGTGTCCGTGGACCTCTTCGAGCGCATGCCGGCGCCGTTCGGCCTGATCCGCTACGGCGTCGCCCCCGACCACCCCCGCATCAAGGGCATCGTCACGGCGCTGCACCAGGTGCTGGACAAGCCGCAGGTCCGCCTGTTCGGCAACGTGGACTACCCCGCCGACCTCACCCTGGACGACCTGCGCGCCTTCTACGACGCCGTGGTCTTCGCCACCGGCGCCGCGGCCGACCGCGAGCTGCCGGTCCCCGGCATCGGCCTGGACGGCTCCTACGGCGCCGCCGACTTCGTCTCCTGGTACGACGGCCACCCGGACGTGCCGCGCACCTGGCCGCTGACGGCGGAGAAGGTCGCGGTGCTCGGCGTCGGCAACGTCGCCCTGGACGTCGCCCGCATCCTGGCCAAGACGGCCGACGAGCTGCTGCCCACCGAGATCCCGCCGAACGTGTACGACGGACTGAAGGCCAACCGGGCCCGCGAGATCCACGTCTTCGGCCGCCGCGGCCCGGCGCAGGCCAGGTTCAGCCCGATGGAGCTGCGGGAGCTGGACCACTCCCCCAGCATCGAGGTGATCGTCGACCCGCGGGACATCGACTACGACAAGGGTTCGCTCGCCGCCCGGCGGGCCGGCAAGCAGACCGACATGGTCGCCAAGACGCTGGAGAACTGGGCGATCCGCGACGTCGGCGACCGCCCGCACAAGCTGTTCCTGCACTTCTTCGAGTCGCCGGTGGAGATCCTCGGCGCCGGCGGGAGGGTGACCGGCCTGCGCACCGAGCGCACGGCGCTGGACGGCACCGGCAACGTCAGGGGCACGGGCGTCCTGCGCGACTGGGACGTCACCGCCGTCTACCGGGCCGTCGGCTACCTGTCGGAGCACCTGCCGAAGCTGCCCTGGGACCCGGACAGCGGCACGGTCCCGAACGCAGGCGGGCGCGTGCTCGAGGAATCCGGCCGGCACCTGCAATCCACATACGTCACCGGCTGGATCCGGCGCGGCCCGGTGGGGCTGATCGGCCACACCAAGGGCGACGCCAACGAGACGGTGGCCGGTCTCCTCGACGACTTCGCCGCCGGCCGCCTGCACACGCCCGCCTTCCCGGCTCCCGGTGCGGTGGACGCCTTCCCTCGCCGAGCGCGGGGTCCGCTTCACCACGTGGGAGGGCTGGTACCGGCTCGACGCCGCCGAGCGGGCGCTGGGCGAGCCGCAGGGGCGCAAGCGGGTGAAGATCGTCGAGCGCGAGGACATGCTGCGGGCGAGCGGCGCCTGACCGCCCGACCACCCGGCCGCGGTCGGACGCGGGCCGGCGTCGTGCGGCCGCCCGGCCGCGCTCAGTCCCGTCCGGCGGTGACGTCGCCGTTGACGCTGCCGAGCGTCATGGCGGGGCCGTCGCCGCCCGCGCGGGTCGGCGGGGCGGCCGTGGCGCGGCCGTTGACCGTGGTCCCGGTGACCCGGTAGGCGGGGGCGTCGTGCGGGACGATGGCGCGGACCGAGCCGTTGGTGGTGGTCGCGGTGATGCCGACGGGGGCGCCGGCGCAGTCCAGGGTGACGTCGCCGTTGACGGTCTCGGCGTGCAGGACGCGCGCGCGGACGTCCGTCGCCCGCACGGAGCCGTTGCGGGTCTCCAGGCGCACGGCGGCGGCGTCGCCGCCGGAACGGGTCACCGTAACGTCGCCGTTGACGGTGGCGAGAGTCAGCGTGCCCCGCACGCCCGCCGCGTCGACGCCGGCGTTGCGGGCCGAGACGGTGACGGCCGTGTCGGCGGGGACGTCCACCTCCGGCATCCGCGGGCAGGGGCCGCCGGAGGGAGGCGGGCACGACAGGTCCAGCACCCAGGTGCCGGCGTGCCGGGACCAGTGCCGGCCGACGCGCCGGTCCACCTCGACCTCGTCACCGGCGGCGGGGCGCAGGCGCAGTCCGCCGTCGGTGGTGACGACCAGGCGGGCCGGCGACGGCACGAGGGAGGACGCCTCGGACGACGGTGTCCCGGTGCCGCCTGCGCCGCGGCCCGAGCCGCAGCCCGCGGTGAGCACGGCGAGAAGGGCCGCGGCGGCGAGCACGGGCGCGGTGGCGGCGGGGCGCCGCGGCGGTGGGGACGGCGTGGCCTTCATGCCCGGTCTGTTCCCCCCGCACCGCGTGTCCATGACGAACCCGCGGCCCGGCGCGTCCCCGATGCTGTGAACGGGCTCACGCCGGGTAGATCTCCTTCAGCGCCGCTGTGGCGCCCTCCCTGAGACGAAGGACGAATGGTCTTGGCTCTCGCGTACCCTGACGCACCGTCGGCCCGCCGCCCCGGACGCTCCTGGACGATCCGGGTGACGGGCCACCGCGACCGTACCGCCTCGGTCAGCTGTTCCTCGGCCTGCGCCATGCCGCCCCGCTCGCGGGACGTGGCGGCGCTGCGCCGGTTCGCCGAGGCCCATGCCGCCGCCCACGCCAAGGCGGTCACCGTGCGCGCCGACGCCGCCTGCGCATGCCGGCGGCAGCAGTGCGCCGCCCACGAGGGCACCCGCGTCGCCTGTGCGGGCCCGGTCGTGCTGGTGCTGCGGCACGATCCCGCGGTGGGACAGGTGTGGACGCTCACCGAGGTCTGCTCGGCCTGCGCCCCGCTCATGTCGCACGCCCGCGTGGTCGCCCGTGCGGCGGCGCCCGCCCGTCCGGTGGCCGCGGCGGCGCCCGCCCCGGCGGTGGAGCCGGAGTCCGCGCGGTCCCGCGCGGCGGCGCCGCCCCGGGCCGTCCCGGGCGGGTTCAGTGCACCGCTCACCGCGGCGGAGGCGGCACCCGCGGCTCCGCGCGAGCGGGCGCGGCGGCGCGTACGGTACCGGGCGGAGGGCGCCGGGAGGGGCTGATCCGCCGTACGGCGGCACCTGCGCGACCGCCCGCGCCCGGGCGGCGACATGCCCTCGCCCCCCACGGGTACGCGGACCGCATGACTGAGCACAGGACACCCGAAACACCCGAGCCGGACCGCCGTGCGCAGGGCCGGGAGGCATCGGAGGAGGAGCGGGCCGCCGCGCGTCCCTTCAGCTACCGGTATCCGGAGCGGCATGCGGACGTCCGCGCCACCCGCCACATCAGCCGGGAGCAGGCCGACGCCGAGAGCGTCCCCGGCGTGCCGGGCGGCTACGGCACGACCGGCGGCGGCCAACCCGGCGGCCGCGGCACCCCTCTCCCGGGCCGGGAAACGCCCGACGAGGAGGCCGGCGTGACCGAGATCGTCACCGGGCGGGAACCCCGCTCCGACCGGCAGCCCCGTCCCGGCCGGGACGGCGACACGCAGTGACCGGGCGACACGCAGTGACCGACGGCGTCCACGACACGGGACCGGCATCGGCGGGACCCCGCCCGCACCCGGGTGACGTGCGGTGACGATACTGGAAGGAAGCACGCTGTCCCCGCCCCTACATGGACTCATGCCGACCTCCTCCACCGTCCGTCGCCCGATCCCTCCCACGGTGTGGCTGGCCCGCGGCCGCCAGACCGGGCCCGCCGCGGAGGATCTGCTCCGCGCCAATCTGCTGCGGCTCAGCAACGAAGGGGCCGTCCAGGACTACCGGGAGTTGCCCCCGGCCGCCGGCGCCCGCGAGCGGATCTTCGAGGCCCGCTGGCAGGCGCCCGGAGAGGTGACCGTGCGGGCCCGCCTCACCCTCGCCGAGCCCGCGCGGACCGGCCGGGAGTGGGTCCTGGTCGCGGAGGCCGAGCGCCCCTGGAACCTGGCCTGGCCGTCCCCGGCGACCCTGTTCTGGCCCGACTCCCCCGACGCGGGATGGGACCACGAGGCGGGCGCGGGCCTGCGCCTGACCGACATCAACCCGCTGCCCGCGGACGAGAAGGAGCTGCGGCGGGTGCTGCGCCACGCGGGGCGCGGCTCGTGGAGCATCAACGTCGTCGTGCACGAGGCGATGACCCCGGACGAGCGCGGCAGGCGCCCGCTGGCCCCGCAGCTGCCGCCGGGCCTGCGCCACCGCGTGGTCGAGCACCGGGCCGCGCCGCAGCAGCTGCGGGTGGTCAACTGGGCGCTGCGCGACTTCGGCGTGGAGGTTCCCCGGGGCGGGGCCGTCGTGCTGCCCGGCACCCCGGCCCCGCCCGGCTACGACCCCCGGGACTTCTCCGTCCGGGCCGTCTTCCTGGACGGCTCCGAACCGGTGGAGCTGATCGACGCCGTGACGCGCTTCGCCGCGCTGCAGCGGCCGCTGCCGGAGGAGGCCGACGCCCCGCTCACCGCACTGCGCGAGGAGTGGCAGCTGCTGACGCTGGAGGAGCAGCTGGAGCGCGAGCGCCGGCTCGTCGCCATGTACGCCGAGGCCCTGGAGGCCATGACGCGCTCCCGGGACCTGTACAAGGAGGCCGCGGAGCGGGCGTACGAGGCGCTGGCGGAGTTCCGCGCGTCCGGTGCCGGGCCCGCGGCCGCCCGGCCGGGGCGGGCCGGGTCGCCGCTGCAGCAGCTCACGCGGACGCTGGAGCGCCTCAAGGGCCTGAAGGACGCCGCCAGGCTGCCGCGGCCCGCGGCCGATGGCGGCGCCGGGACGAACGGGCTCACCGCCGGGTCCGGGACGAACGGGCTCACCGCCGGGTCCGGCGGCGGGCCGGCCGCCGCGGACCGCGTGGTGGCGGCGGAGCGGCAGGAGGTGTGAGGCGCCGCCTCAGCCGAGCAAGGGGCAGGAGCGCCACGTCAGCCGAGCAGGGGCAGGCGGTCGGCGTCGGGGCCGAGCGCCCGCCGCTCGGCCTCGGTGAGCGGGGCGCGGCCGGTGGCGGCCCGCGCGTAGTGCGCGTCGCTCCAGTCCAGCGGCACCGGGCGGCCGAGCAGGCCGTCCAGGGTGGAGCGCACGGCGGCCAGGCCGGCCGGTGAGGGCCCGGGCGCGTCCGGCAGCGACACGGTCATGTCGAGATGGTGGACGGTGGCCTCGACGGCGAGGGTGAGCATGAGGTCGCCCGCGGTCAGCACGTGTCCCTGGGTGGCCAGGCGCTGCCCGGGGTCGGCGGCCCCGGCCGCGTGCGCGGCGGCGGCCAGGGTCTCCAGGAACAGGCCGCGCAACTGGCCGAAGTCGAGGAACATGCTCGCGCACACCCGCGACCAGCGCCGGCCGTTCGCGGCACCGGTGGTCCCGGGCCGCCAGTCCTGCCAGTAGGTGACGGCGTCCCGGTCGGCCTCCCGCGCGGCCGGGGTGTGGAAGGCGACCAGGGCGCGCTGCGCGTCCGCCAGGCAGTGGAACATCAGGTCGCGCACCGCCCAGCCGGTGCAGCCGCTGGGCAGCCACGACTCCTCGTCCCCGAGGGGCTCCACCACCGCGGCGAGCGCCTCGTAGGCCGCGCGCACCGCCCGGGCCGGGCGCGTGGGGTCCGTGTGGTCTCCGCTCATGGCGTCAGCGTAGAGGCGCGCCGCGTCAACTCGGCGGTGGGACGGCACGTTGACGGGCCGACGGGACGCGAGGGCCGGCCGGGGCCGCTGCGGCGGCCGTCCGCGGGCCGTGTCCCATCCTGCCTGCGGGCGGTCGCCGGGCGGTGCGCGGGGGCGCCCGCCGGGCCGGGCGGGCTGTGCGCGGGGCAGCCCTGCGGCCCCTCGCCGCCCGGGGCACCACGGGGGTGCGTCGCGGGAGTGCGCCGCGGGGACGGACGACGCGCGCGGGGTGGACGTGACACCGGCGCGCGCCGCATCCACCCCGCGCGCGGGAGCGCGCGGCCGGTGCCGCGTGCCCCGCGCACCCGGCCCCGCCGGATGCTCGATCGGCGCGGAAGCGGGGAAACCGGGGGTAGGACGCCGGCCGCGGCAGGACGCGGGCGGCACTGCGCGACAGGGAGGACGCGTGGATTCGACCACGGCACTCATCGTCGGAGCCGCGGCCGTGGCGGCGGCGGCCCTCGCCGGGGCCGTCGCGCTGCTGGTGCGGCTGGTGCGGACCCGGCGCGGGCTGCGGCGCGCCGGCCTGCCGACCGGGCCGCGGTGGGTCTTCTGGGGCGCGGTGCTGTACTTCGTGCTGCCCACGGACCTGCTGCCGGACCCCGTGTACCTCGACGACGTCGGCGTCCTCCTGCTCGCCCTGCGCACGCTGCACCGCGCGCTCGGCGCCGCGCGGCGGGACGGCGACGCCCCGGTGCTGCCGCCCTCCGCCTCCTCCTGACCCCCGCCCGCGACCTGACGGTCCGTCTTAAATCCTCCTGAATGGCCGTCTTAAATCCTCCTGAATTACGGAGAGTAAGGAAACCATTCACCCGTTCGATTCGTATAAGTGTCTGGAGGGCCGAAGCACGGCAGCGGGCCGGGTGGCGCTGCGGCACGGCACCGCTCGTTCACGGCAGCATCACGAGGGAGAGACATGCAACCGTTCGCGCTCAACTACGCACGCCCCGCGGTGGAGTCGGACGTCGCCACTCCGTACGCGTACGACTCCGGACTGCAGCTGAACGTGCTCTTCGACGGCCGGATCGCCGCCTGCGACCACGGTCTGCTGCGCGAGCTGGGGACGACGACCTCCACCGCGGGCTCCAAGACGCACTTCGACGACTGACACCGAGCCGACAGCGATGACGGTGCTCATCCTGACCTGCGAGGAGGACGTCACGGCGGACATGGTGGTGGTGCATCTGAACACCGCCGGCGTCCCCGTGGTCCGGCTCGATCCCGCCGACCTGCCCGGCGGCGTGGCGCTCTCCGGGGAGTACGTGCACGGCTCCTTCCGCGGCCACCTGTCCTCGGCGGGCCGGCTGGTGAGCGTGGACGGGCTGCGCTCGGTGTGGGTGCGTCGGCCGGGCAGGCCGGCCACGCGGACGGCCGAGCCGTCCGCGTGGCTGACCGAGGAGTCCTCGCAGGCCCTCTACGGGATGCTCCGCGGTTCGCGGGCGCGCTGGATGAACCATCCCGACGCCGCGCAGCGCGCCCGGCACAAGCCCTGGCAGCTCCATCTGGCCCAGCGCTGCGGGCTGCCCGTGCCGGCCACTCTCATCACGACGTTCCCGCAGGCGGCGCGGGCGTTCGCGGAGCGCTACCCGGACCTGGTGGTCAAGTCGGTCTCCGGGACGCATCCGCAGGACCCGCCCCGCGCGGTGCCGACCAGCCGGGTCGCGCCGGACGCGGACTTCGCCGCGGTCGCCTCCGGGCCGACGCTGCTGCAGCGGCGGATCGCCAAACGGGCCGACATCCGTCTCACCGCCGTCGGCGACCGGCTGCTGGCGGCCCGCCGGGCGGCCGCCCCGGACGCGGCGGGCGGGCCGGTCGACGTCCGCTTCGACACCTCCGGCACTCCGTGGCGCCCGTGCGAGGTCCCGCCGCGCCTGGCCGCAGGGGTCCGCGGCTTCCTGCGGGAGGCGGAACTGGCCTACGGAGCCTTCGACTTCGTGGAGGACGCGGACGGCACGTGGTGGTTCCTGGAGTGCAACCAGTCGGGCCAGTTCGGGTTCGTCGAGGTGGACACCGGGCAGCCGATCGCCCGCACCATCGCGGAGTGGCTGGCCCGGCCGGCCGCCGGGCAGGAGGCCGGCGTCGGCGAAGCGCGCAGCGCGGCGTCCTGACGGGCCGTCGGCCGGCTCCCGACCGGCCGGTGGCCCGTCAGGACGCCGCGGGCGCGTCAGTGCGGGCGGGGGCCGGGCAGCACGCCCGTGCGCTGCCAGCCCGCTCCCGGGGACGGGGGCCGCTCGGGGACGTGCGGGTATCCGAGCGGCCGGGTGGGCCGCAGGACGACTTCCAGCTCCCTGCTGAGCCGCTCGGCCTCGCTGCGCACCTGCGCGGGCACGTCACCGCACTCCGCGATCAGTCGGTCGTAGATGGGGGAATCCTGGAACACCCGTGAACGCGCCTTTCGTCAGCTCGTGCGTGCCCGTACGGCGGCACGGCTGCCGAGTCTAGGGGGTGGGCACGGGCCGCCACGCGGATTCCCGGTACCGGGCGCACGACCGGGCGACGCACGGTGACCGCCTCCGGGTCCGGGCGGCGCGCGGCGCACATCTCCGGGTGGTGCGCGGCGGATCCCTCCGAGCGGTGCGCGGCGGGTGCGGCAGGGCGGCCCGG
>NZ_BMWH01000032.1:79551-79711 GCF_014651135.1 Streptomyces echinoruber | reverse complement strand
ACCCACTTGATGGGGTAAGGCTCCCAGCAGACGACTGGGTTGATAGGCCAGGTCTGGAAGCGCCGCGAGGCGTGGAGGTGACTGGTACTAATAGGCCGAGGGCTTGCCCATGGCTGCTCGCGTCCACTGTGTCGGTTCTGAGGCAACGACCGGTTGCCGG
>NZ_BMWH01000032.1:0-79475 GCF_014651135.1 Streptomyces echinoruber | reverse complement strand
CACATTCCGAACCCGGAAGCTAAGCCTTACAGCGCCGATGGTACTGCAGGGGGGACCCTGTGGGAGAGTAGGACGCCGCCGAACAATTCGTGGAGGACCCCTGGTCACCAGCGTTCAGCTGGCGTCAGGGGTCCTTTTCTTTTCCCGGAGCGCATCCGGGTACCCGGCTGCGCGAGAATGACGTTGCGGTACAGAAAGACAGGAGCCCCCGATGTCCACCAACTCTCCCGACGAGCGTCCGGAGCGCGAGCAGCGCCGCCGGGACAGTGGTGATTGTGGCGATCGCGGCGGGTACCAGGGCGGCGCCCGGCGCGGCAACGACCGCGGTGGCGACCGTGGAGGACATGTCCGGCGCGACGACCGCGACCGTGGCGGATACGGTCGGCGGGACGACCGCGGCCGCGACGACCGTCGCGATGATCGGCGCGGCGACCGGCGTGATGACCGCCGTGACGACCGCCGTGACGACCGCAGGGGCTTCCGGGACCGCGATGACCGCGACCGCGGATACCGGTGGGGCGACCGTGCGGAGCGCCCCGAGCGCGGCGGCTTCCGCCGGGACCGGGACGACCACCGCGGTGACCGCGGCGGCTTCCGCGGCCGGGAAGGCCGTAGGGACGACTGGCGCAGGGACGATCGTAGGGACGAGCGCCGTGACGACTGGCGGGAGGACCGCCGGGGTGAGCGGCGGGACACCGAGCGGCCGGGACGGTCCGAGCGGAGCGAACGGAGTGAGCGTTCCGAACGCGGTGAGCGGACCGGGCGGTTCGAGGCCCGGCGGGACGAGCGGCGCGGCGGCGGGTTCCGGCGCGAGGAGGGCCGTGGTGAGCGCGGCGGCTTCCGGGGGCGGACCCCGAGCGGCCGGGGCGAGCCCCGCCGTGACGACCGCGGTGGACGCCCGGGAGGCTTCCGCGGGCGCGACGACCGGCGCGGCGGCGGCCGGTTCCGTGAGGAGCGGGACCGGGAGCCGATCAAGCGGCTGCCGATCCCGGAGGACGTCACCGGCAACGAGATCGACAAGGACGTACGGCAGGAGCTGCAGAGCCTGCCCAAGACGCTCGCCGACGACGTGGCCCGCAACCTGGTGATGGTGGCGCGGCTGATCGACGACGACCCGGAGGCCGCGTACGGCTACGCCAAGGTGGCGCTGCGGCTGGCGTCGCGCGTCGCCGCCGTGCGGGAGGCGGCCGGGTTCGCGGCGTACGCGAACCAGAAGTACGGCGAGGCGCTCGCCGAGTTCCGGGCCGCGCGGCGGATGACCGGAGCGGTGGACCTGTGGCCCGTCATGGCCGACTGCGAGCGCGGCCTCGGGCGGCCCGAGAAGGCGCTGGAGATGGCCGGCGCGCCGGAGGTGCACAAGCTCGACAAGGCCGGCCAGGTCGAGATGCGGCTCGTCGCGGCCGGTGCCCGGCGGGACATGGGGCAGCTGGACGCGGCCATCGTGACGCTGCAGAGCCCCGAACTGGCCTCCACCTCGGCCCAGCCGTGGACCGCGCGGCTGCGGTACGCCTACGCCGACGCGCTGCTCGCCGCCGGGCGGGAGCGGGAGGCGCGCGAGTGGTTCGCGAAGGCCCTCGAGGCCGACCGGGACGGCAGCACGGACGCCTCCGACCGGCTGGCCGAGCTGGACGGCGTGGAGTTCACCGACGCGCTCGACGAGACCCTCGCCGACGAGGACGTCGTGGACGGTGACGACGACGGCGTTGACAACGACGGTGACGGCGACGGCGGCGACAAGAAGGACTGACGTACGTCGGTGACGAGGGCGGGACCCCGCAACGGGGTCCCGCCCTCGCGCGTTCACGGCTCCAGCGTGCGCAGGACCAGGCCCGACGCCGGTTTCGGGCCGAAGGACGTCGACTTGCGGGGCATGGTGACGCCCTGGCGGGCCAGGTCGCGGACGACGTCCTCGCGGACCGGGTGCATCAAAACGGCCGTGGCGCCGTCGCGTTCCGCCTTCTCCACGGTGGCGGCCGTGTCGTGGATGTAGGAGACGTGGGCCGCGGAGTCCTCGGGGATGCGCCAGACGTGGGCGAGGAGCGCGGCGTGCAGGACGGTCGCGTCCAGGGCGCGCCAGGCGGCGGGCCGGCCGGCCGGGACCGTACGGGCCAGCAGGCCGGGGTCGGGGCGGTCGACCAGGTGGAAGGCGCCGTCGCCGGCGAGGAGATAGGCGTTGCCCGCGCCGGCCGCGTCGGCCAGCGCCTCCAGGGCGTCGGGGAGCGGCACGGCGAGGCGGCGGACGCGGAAGAGGCCGTCGAGGGCGGCGAGCGCCCGGGAGACCGGCAGGCCGTGCAGGAGCCGGTGGATGGCGCGGACGCGCAGTGGGTAGCGGGCCGTGTCGACCAGCAGGACCAGGCCGAAGTCCCACGGGCTGGGGGAGGGGTGCTCGGTGCGCAGGCGGCAGTAGGTCGCCCAGCGGTGGTGGCCGTCGGCGATCAGGGCTTGGTGGCGGGCCAGGTCGGCCTGGACGCGGGAGATGTCGGCGGGGTCGGTGAGGGCCCACAGGCGGTGGTGGACGCCGTCCTCCGTGGTCGTCGACAGCAGCGGCGGCTGGGCGGCGGTGCGCTCGACGAGGGTGGTGGTGTCGGTGGTGGTGCCGCCGCGGTAGGTCAGCAGGAGGGGTTCCAGGTTGGCGCGGGTGGCGCGCATCAGGGCGGCGCGCTCGGCGACGACGTGCGGCATCACGTCCTCGTGGGGCAGGACCACGCCGTCGGCCGGGTCGGTCAGGCGCAGCGCGCCGATGACGCCGCGCTGGAGCAGACCGGTGGGGTCGCGCTGCTCGTAGACGTACAGGGCCGGTTCGGGGTCCGCGGCCAGGACGCCGTCGGACAGCCAGCGGCGCAGCGTGTCCGCGGCCTGCTCGGTGCGGGCGCTGGGAGTGGCGGCCTGCGGCAGGATGAGGCGGACGATGTTGTTCGGGTGCGCGGACTGGAGGTGGAGCAGGCCGTCGGGGCGTACCACGACGTCGTACGGGGGAGACGTCACGGCGGCCAGGCTGCCGACCCGTTCGGGGTCGTAGCGCAGGCCCCGGAACGGGGTGAGTTCGAGGCCCCGGCGCGTTGTCTCCGGCGAGTGACCTGCAGTATTCATCCCGGCATCGTACGGGTGTCGGTGGCATGGGGGATGATCGGGGGAACAGGCGGAAGATCCGTGGAGTCCGAGGAGCGATGTGACATGAGCCAGGGCGTCAGGACGAGGCCCGAGGGCAGTGGGCAGGCCCTGAGCGAGGCGTACGACACCGCGCTGCTCGACCTGGACGGGGTGGTGTACGCCGGCGGCCGCGCGATCGAGCACGCCGTCGAGTCGCTCGCCGCCGCCCGGGACGGCGGGATGCACCTGGCGTACGTCACCAACAACGCGCTGCGGACCCCGGATGCCGTGGCGGCGCACCTGACCGAGCTGGGCATACCGGCCGAGGCGTCGGACGTCATCACGTCGGCGCAGGCGGTGGCCCGGCTGGTCGCCGAGCAGGTGCCCGAGGGCGCGCGGGTGCTCGTGGTCGGCGGCGAGGGGCTGCGGGTCGCGCTGCGGGAGCGGGGGCTGGTGCCGGTGGAGTCCGCCGACGACGACCCGGCGGCGGTGGTGCAGGGGTACGGCGGGCCGGAGCTGCCGTGGGGGCGGTTGGCGGAGGCCAGTTACGCCGTGGCGCGGGGCGTGCCCTGGTTCGCGTCCAACACCGACCTGACCATTCCCAGCGGCCGGGGCATCGCGCCGGGCAACGGGGCCGCGGTGGAGGTGGTGCGCATCGCCACGGGGGCGGAGCCGCAGGTGGCGGGCAAGCCGCTGCCGCCGATGCACCGGGAGACGATCCTGCGGACCGGCGCGAAGCGGCCGCTGGTGGTGGGGGACCGGCTGGACACCGACATCGAGGGGGCGTTCAACGGGGGTGTGGACTCGCTGCTGGTGCTGACCGGTGTGACCGACGCGGTGAAGCTGCTGGCCGCGCCGCCGCAGCACCGGCCGACGTACGTCGACGCCGACCTGCGGGGGCTGCCGGCGCCGCAGCCGGAGGTGACCGAAGCCGACGGAGGTTTCCAGTGCGGGGGTTGGACGGCCCGGGCGGGAACGGACCGGCTGGAGCTGGACGGTGACGGCGAGGCGGTGGACGGGCTGCGGGCACTGTGCGCGGCGGCCTGGACCGCGGCCGGGCAGGGGGTGTGCGAGCTGGACGCGGAGAAGGCGCTGGCGCGGCTGGGGTGGTGAGGAGCGGGGACCGGCCACGGAACCTCGGGCGGTCGGCGGAACCTCGGGCGGTCGGCGGAACCCGGACGGCTGGCGGAACCCGGGTGGCTGGAAGGATAGGCTAACCTAACCGGGTGTTCGTCGACAGTCCTCCCGAACGGCACGCGGCGGCAGCCGCCGTGGCACCTTGGAAACGCCGGGCGACCCGGACCGCGGGGCTTCTCGCGTCCGTGGGAATCCTGGCGCTGGTCGCGCTGGCCAGCATCGCGATCGGCGCCCGAGAACTGTCCGTGGGGCAGGTCTGGCACGGGCTGTTCGGCGACACCGGCACCTACGGCGACGTGGTGGTGCGCGGGCGGCTGGCGCGGACCGCGCTCGGGCTGCTGGCCGGTGCCGCGCTCGGGCTGTCCGGGGCGATACTGCAGGCGGTGACCCGCAATCCGCTGGCCGATCCCGGGCTGCTCGGCATCAACGCCGGCGCGTCCGCCGCCGTCGTCACCGCACTCACGTACCTCGGCGTCAACTCACTGACCGGATACGTGTGGTTCGCCTTCCTCGGGGCGGCCGCCGTTGGCGCGCTGGTGTGGTTCCTGGGCGGCGGACGGGGGGCCACACCGGTGCGGCTGGCACTGGCCGGCACGGCGGTGGCCGCCGCGCTCACCGGATACGTCCAGGCCGTGATGATCCTGGACGACGCGGCGCTGGGCCGGATGCGCTTCTGGACGGTCGGCTCGCTCTCCTCGGCCACCTGGGGCACGATCATCCGGGTACTGCCGTTCCTCGCCGTCGGCACCGTCCTCGCGCTCGCCCTCGCCCGACCGCTCAACGCCCTGCAGATGGGCGACGACACCGCCCGCGCGCTCGGCGCCCACCCGGGCCGCACCCGCGCCCTGGCCATGGCCGCCGCGACGCTGCTGTGCGGCGCGGCCACCGCGGCCTGCGGGCCGATTGTGTTCGTCGGGCTGATGGTGCCGCACGTGGTGCGCTCCATCACCGGCCCCGACCTGCGCTGGATCCTGCCGTACACGACCGTGCTGGCGCCCGTGCTGCTGCTCGGCGCCGACGTCGTCGGGCGCATGGTGGTGCGGCCCTCGGAGCTGCAGGTCGGCATCGTCACCGCGGTGCTCGGCGGCCCGGTGTTCGTCCTGCTCGTCCGGCGCGGAAGGACGGCGAAGCTGTGAGGACTCCCCCCTCCCGCACCCGCGTGCTGCGCACCCGGGACGGTTTCTCGGTCCGCCTGGACGTGCGGGCGTGCACCGTCGTCCTGGTGCTGCTGGCCGTCGCGCTCACGATGAGCGTGCTGCTCATCGGCACCGGCGACTTCCCCGTCCCGGCCGGCGACGTGCTGCGGGCGCTGGCCGGGGACGGCGATCCGGGCCAGGAGTTCGTCGTCCGCGAGCTGCGGCTGCCGCGGGTCCTGGTCGCGCTGCTGGTGGGCGCCGCGCTCGGGCTCGCCGGGGCGCTGTTGCAGTCCGTCTCCCGCAACCCGCTGGGCAGTCCGGACGTGCTCGGCCTCGGGCAGGGCTCGGCGGCCGGCGCGCTCGTCGTCATCGTGCTGCTGTCCGGCTCGGCCGCCCAGGTCGCCGCGGGGGCGCTCGCCGGCGGGCTGGCCACCGGCGCCGTCATCCACCTGCTGGCGTGGCGGCAGGGCGTGCACGGTTACCGGCTCGTGCTGGTCGGCATCGGCGTCAACGCCGTCCTCGTCGCCGTCAACGGCTACCTCATCACCAAGGCGGACCTGGTCGACGCGGCCCGCGCCGTGGTGTGGATGACGGGCTCCCTCAACGGCCGCGACTGGAGCCAGGTCTGGCCGCTGCTCACGCTGTGCGCCGTCCTGCTGCCCGTCGTCCTCGGCAACGCGCGCGGGCTGCGCATGATGGAGATGGGTGACGACACGGCGTACGCCCTGGGGGTGCGCGTCGAGCGGGTGCGGGTCCTGCTGACGACCGCGGCCGTGCTGCTCACCGCGGCCGCCACCGCCGCCGCCGGCCCCATCGCCTTCGTCGCGCTCACCGCGCCCCAGCTCGCCCGGCGCCTGACCCTCCCCCGCCGCCCCAAGGGCGCGAAAGGCGCCGCCGTGTCCGGCCCCCACCTGGTCGCCTCCCTGTGCATGGGCGCCGTCCTGCTGGTCACCGCCGACTGGACGGCGCAGCGCGTCTTCGGCGCCGACCAGCTTCCCGTCGGCGTCGTCACCGGCGTCCTCGGCGGCGTCCACCTGCTGTGGCTGCTGGTCACCGAGCGCCGGGCGGGCCGGATGTGACCGCCCGCGAGCCGCACGGCACAAGAGGCAAGGACACAGGGCGCAAGGACGCAAGGCGCAAAGACACAAGGCGCAAGGACACAAGGAGCACCGTGAACCGTCTCGCCGCCGAGAACGTCACCCTCGCCTACGACCGGCGGGTCATCGCCGAGCAGTTGTCGGTGGAGATCCCCGACCGCTCCTTCACGGTGATCGTCGGCCCGAACGCGTGCGGCAAGTCGACGCTCCTGCGCGCCCTGTCACGGATGCTCAGGCCCGCCCGGGGCCGGGTGCTGCTCGACGGGCAGGCCATCCAGACCATGCCCGCGAAGCAGGTCGCCCGCACCCTCGGCCTGCTGCCGCAGTCGTCGATCGCGCCCGACGGCATCACCGTCGCCGACCTGGTCGCCCGCGGCCGCTACCCGCACCAGGGCATCCTGCGCCAGTGGTCGGACGAGGACGAGCGGGTCGTGCGGGAGTCGATGGAGCGGACCGGCGTCGCCGAACTCGCCGACCGCTACGTCGACGAGCTGTCCGGCGGGCAGCGCCAGCGCGTGTGGATCGCCATGGCGCTCGCCCAGCAGACGCCGCTGCTGCTGCTCGACGAGCCGACCACGTACCTCGACATCCAGCACCAGATCGACGTCCTCGACCTCTGTGCCGACCTGCACGAGCAGCAGGGCCGCACGCTCGTCGCCGTCCTGCACGACCTCAACCACGCCGCCCGCTACGCCACCCACCTCGTCGCCCTGCGCGACGGCCGGGTGATCGCCCAGGGCGCGCCGGGCGACATCGTCACCGCCGAACTCGTCGAGGAGGTCTTCGGGCTGCGCTGCCAGGTCATCGCCGACCCGGAGACGGGGACCCCCCTGGTCGTGCCGGCCGCACGCCGGGCCCGGACACGCGGGAACGCCCGGGGCGGCACCCCCGGGACGGGGAGCGGCGCCGGAGGCGGCGTCCCCGGGACGGAGAGCGGCACCGAAGGCGGCGTCCCCGGGAGGGGAAGCGTGGCTACAGAAGCTTCCTGAGCCGCAGCAGGTCGCGGAAACCGGCCTCCAGCCGCACCCGCCCCGACCCCCAGGCTCTGGCGAAGTGCAGCTCCCCGTCGACCAGCGCCACCAGGTCGTCGCCGTCCATGGCCAGCCGGATCTCGGCCCGCTCGGGCGGCGGTCCCGGCACGGTGTCGTCCACCCGGATCCGGCCGCCCGTGAGACGGCCGACGAAGGTGACGTCCAGGTCCCTGATGTGGCAGCTCACCGAGCGGTCCAGGGACACGGCCTCGCGGACGTCCCCCTCGGCGTGCCGCATGCTGTCCGAGAGCTTGTCGAGTGCGGCGCGGCACTCCTCGATCGTGGCCATCGCGATCGACGGTACCGCAGCCGTTCGGGGTAGCGTCGGGGCATGAGCGACGCGATGCCCGAAGCGGAGACGCCGGACGGGACGCCGGCCGAGGCACCCGCCGAGACGTCGGACGAGACGCCCGCCGAGCCGGAGCACGACCCGTCCGCGCCCGCCCCCCTGGACGTCCCCCGCACCCCCACCGGCCACGCCGAGGTCGACGCCGCCCTGGAGCGGCTGGCCGACGCCGACCACCTCGCCACCGACGGGCACGTGGCGGTGTACGAGGATGTACACCGGGGGCTGCGCGACGCGCTCACCGCGCTCGACACCCGCCCGGGACCCCCGGTGCCCGCACCGCCCCCGGGAACCCCGGCGCCCACCGCGCCCCCGGGCCCCCGGACGCCCGCACCGCCGTACGACCGCAGGAGCTGAACCGACCGTGGCAGGAGTCGCACGCCGCCGACTGGACGCCGAGCTGGTGCGCCGCAAGCTCGCCCGCTCGCGGGAGCACGCCAGCCAGCTGATCGCCGCCGGGCGGGTCACCGTCGGCAAGACCGTCGCGACCAAGCCCGCCACCCAGGTGGAGACCGGCGCCGCCATCGTCGTCGCCCGTGACGACAGCGAACCCGAGTACGTCTCCCGCGGCGGCCACAAACTCGCCGGCGCTCTGAAGGCGTTCGTGCCGCAGGGGCTCGTCGTGCAGGGGCGGCGGGCGCTCGACGCCGGCGCGTCCACCGGGGGTTTCACCGACGTGCTGCTGCGCGCGGGCGCCGCGCACGTCGTCGCCGTGGACGTCGGATACGGCCAACTCGCCTGGTCGCTGCGGAGCGATGAACGCGTCACCGTCAAGGACCGTACGAACGTACGGGAGTTGACGCTGGAGGCGATCGATGGGGAGCCCGTGGAACTGGTCGTGGGGGATCTGTCCTTCATCTCGCTCGGACTGGTGCTGCCCGCCCTGGTGCGGTGCACGACGCCGGACGCCGATCTGGTGATGATGGTCAAGCCGCAGTTCGAGGTGGGCCGGGAACGGCTCGGCAGCGGGGGCGTGGTGCGCAGCCCGCAGCTGCGCGCGGAGGCCGTGCGCAAAGTGGCCGAACGGGCCTGGGAACTCGGGCTCGGCGTGCGGGGAGTCACCGCCAGTCCGCTGCCCGGTCCCTCGGGCAACGTGGAGTACTTTCTGTGGCTCCGGGCCGGGGCACCGCAGCTGGACCCGGCCGATGTTGACCGTGCAGTGGCGGAGGGGCCGCGTTGACACAGAACCATGGTCGTACTGTTTTCCTGCTCGCCCACACCGGGCGGCCCGCGGCCGTGCGCAGCGCGGAGCTCGTCGTCAAGGGGCTGCTCAAGTCGGGGCTGAGCGTGCGCGTCCTGGAGGCGGAGGCGCGCGACCTGCCGCTGCCGGACGAGGTGGAGCTGGTCAAGGAGGCCACCCCGCAGTGCCTCGACGGGTGCGAGCTGCTCATCGTGCTCGGCGGCGACGGCACGCTGCTGCGCGGCGCCGAGTTCGCCCGCGCCTCCGGGGTGCCGATGCTCGGCGTCAACCTCGGCCGTGTCGGCTTCCTCGCCGAGGCCGAGCGCGACGACCTCGACAAGGTCGTCGACCGGGTCGTGGCGCGCTCCTACGAGGTCGAGGAGCGCATGACGATCGACGTCGTCGTGCACCGCAACGGCGACCTCGTGCACACCGACTGGGCGCTGAACGAGGCCGCCGTGCAGAAGGTGTCCGCCGAACGGATGCTCGAGGTCGTCCTGGAGATCGACGGGCGTCCGGTGACGGGCTTCGGGTGCGACGGGATCGTGCTGTCGACGCCGACCGGGTCGACGGCGTACGCCTTCTCCGCCGGGGGACCCGTGGTGTGGCCGGAGGTGGAGGCGCTGCTGATGGTGCCGATCAGCGCGCACGCGCTGTTCGCCAAGCCCCTCGTCACCTCACCGGACTCCGTGCTCGCGGTGGAGGTGCTGCCGCACGTTCCGCCCGGGGTGCTGTGGTGCGACGGCCGCAGGACGGTGGAGCTGCCGCCGGGGGCGCGGGTGGAGGTCCGGCGGGGAGCCGTGCCGGTGCGGCTGGCCCGGCTGCACCACTCCTCGTTCACCGACCGGCTGGTGGCGAAGTTCGCGCTGCCGGTGCAGGGATGGCGGGGGGCGCCGCACTAGCGGCGGCGGACGGGGACCGCCGGGGCGCGGGCCGCTGCGCCCCCGGGCCGACATGGCGACCGGTGTCGCACTTACCGTCACGAACCTCGTAAGGTCGTGTCCGTGCTGGAGGAGATGCGGATACGGTCGCTCGGCGTCATCGAGGACGCCGTCGTCGAGCTGTCGCCCGGCTTCACCGCGGTCACAGGCGAGACGGGCGCGGGCAAGACCATGGTGGTCACCAGTCTGGGACTGCTGCTGGGCGGGCGCGCGGACCCGGCGCTCGTCCGCGTCGGCGCGAAGCACGCGGTCGTCGAGGGGCGGATCAGCGTGCCCGCGGACGCCCCCGCCGTCCTGCGGGCCGAGGAGGCCGGCGCCGAGCTGGACGAGGGGGCGCTGCTGGTCAGCCGTACCGTTTCGGCCGAGGGCCGCTCGCGGGCCCACCTGGGCGGGCGGAGCGTGCCGGTGGGGCTGCTCGCGGAACTCGCGGACGAGCTGGTGGCCGTGCACGGGCAGACCGACCAGCAGGGGCTGCTGAAGCAGTCCCGGCAGCGGGAGGCGCTGGACCGCTACGCGGGGGACGCGGTCGCCGTGCCGCTCGTCAAGTACCGGGAGGCCTACCGGCGGCTGCGCGCGGTCTCCGCCGAGCTGGAGGAGATCACCACGCGCGCGCGGGAGCGCGCCCAGGAGGCCGACATGCTCCGCTTCGGCCTGGAGGAGATCGCGGCCGTCGAGCCGCGCGCCGGGGAGGACGTGGAGCTGGCGGAGGAGGCGGAGCGGCTCGGGTACGCCGAGGCGCTCGCGTCCGCCGCGGCGGCCGCGCACGTGGCGCTGGCCGGCGACCCGGAGGACCCCGAGGGCGTCGACGCCGCCACGCTCGTCGCGGGCGCGCAGCGGGCCCTGGAGGCGGTGCGCTCCCACGACCCGAAGCTGGCGGCGCTCGCCGACCGGATCGGGGAGATCGCCATCCTCCTCACCGACGTGGCGGGCGAGCTGGCCGGGTACGCCGACGACCTGGACGCCGATCCGCTGCGGCTGGCGGCCGTGGAGGAGCGGCGGGCCGCGCTGAACGCGCTGACGCGCAAGTACGGCGAGGACGTCGCCGCCGTCCTGGCGTGGGCCGAGCGCAGCGCCGCCCGGCTGACCGAGCTGGAGGGCGACGACGAGCGGATCGGCGAGCTGACCGCGGAACGGGACGCACTGCGCGCCGAACTGGGTGGGCTGGCGCAGGAGTTGAGTGAGGCACGGCAGGAGGCCGCCCAGCGGTTCGCGGCGGCGGTGACCGCCGAGCTGGCCTCGCTGGCGATGCCGCACGCGCGTGTGTCGTTCGAGATCCGGCAGACCGAGGACCCGGACGGCGTCGAGGTCGGCGGCCGTACGGTCGCCTACGGCCCGCACGGCGTCGACGAGGTGGAGCTGCTGCTCGCCCCGCACCCCGGCGCCCCGGCCCGGCCCATCGCCAAGGGCGCCTCCGGCGGCGAGCTGTCCCGTGTGATGCTGGCCGTCGAGGTCGTCTTTGCCGGGACCGACCCGGTGCCGACGTACCTCTTCGACGAGGTCGACGCCGGCGTCGGCGGCAAGGCGGCCGTCGAGATCGGGCGGCGGCTGGCGCGGCTGGCGAAGACCGCGCAGGTCATCGTCGTCACCCACCTGCCGCAGGTCGCCGCCTTCGCCGACCGGCAGCTGCTGGTGGAGAAGACCGACGACGGCTCGGTGACCCGCTCCGGCGTGCGGGTGCTGGAGGGCGAGGAGCGCATCCGGGAGCTGTCGCGGATGCTGGCCGGGCAGGAGGACTCCGAGACGGCCCGGGCGCACGCGGAGGAACTGCTGGCGACGGCGCGGGCCGAGGTGTGACGGGCGCGCGGGTGCGCGGTGCCGGGGCGTCGGGTGCGTAGTGCCGTGGGCCGCCGGATGCGCGGCGTGGATGCCGGGCGTGCAGCCTTTCTGACGGCTCGTCAGAAGTGCGGTGGGCGGCTGTCGTAGGGTGACGGCATGGTCAACCGCACGTCCGCCGTCGTCCCGTTCGTTCTCTCCGCCGGTGCCGCCCGCGCCGTCACGGCCGCCCTGCGCGCCAAGGCGCCCGGCGGGCGGGCGCGTTGGGAGCGCGAGAACCACGCCGGGCGGACCGTGGGACTGTACGCCGGCCCCGCGACCGCCCTCGCGGCGGCGGCCGGGGCCGGGCGGGTGCGGCCGGCCGCCGGGCTGGCGGTGCTGGCGGCGGGCGCGTGCGGGGCGTACGACGACGTCGTGGGCGCCGGTGATCCGCGGCGCGGCTTCCGGGCGCACCTGACCGCGCTGCGGCACGGCGAAGTCACCAGCGGGGCGGTGAAGTTGTTCGGCGTCTGCGCGGCCGGACTGCTCGCCGGGGCGCGGCTGCGCAAGCGGCCGCTGGACCGGCTGCTCGCGGGGGTCGTCGTCGCCGGGACCGCGCACTTCGTCAACCTCCTCGACGTGCGTCCCGGGCGGGCCGCCGGCGCGGTGCTCGCGCTCGGCGCGCCCCAGGCGCTGCGGAGCGGGCCGGGCGCCGGACTGGCGGCCGCCGCGACGGGCGCCGCCGCGGCCGTGCTGCCCGACGACCTCGGGGAGCGCACGATGATCGGCGACACGGGGGCGCACGCGCTGGGAGCGGCACTCGGGGCGGCCGTCGCGGCGGGCGGCGGACGGGCCCGCCTGGCCGCCTGCGCGGCCGCCGTGGTGGCCGCGGCGGTCTGCGGGGAGCGGGTGAGCGGCCTCGCGCGGGGCGGCGGCGCGTGACACGGCGTCGGCCGGGTGGGCGGCGGCCGGATGGGCGGCGGGCGGTCGGCCCGCGCGGGCACGGTGGCCGGTCCTATCACCCATGTGGGTGACAAGCGGCGGCGTGTCGGCCTGCGCCGGCACGGTCGGAGCCGGTGACGGTTCCCGGAACACCCGTACGTGCTGGCATCCTTGGCGGAAGAGCCGGAGAACGCAGCGAACGCAGCGAACGCGGCGAACGCGGCGAACGCAGCGCGCGGGAAGGCGCGCGTGCGCCCCCGCGTCCGCCGCCTTCGGTACGTTGCCTCGCGACCACCCGACCGAAACCAGGAGCACGGCCACGTGACCCCCGTGAGCAGCCACTCACCGCACGGCCAGTCGCCGCTGCGCACCGTGCAGGTGCTCGGCGGGGGCAACGCCGGCAGCAGGGGGCACCCCCTGCTCGAAGAGCTTGGGGGAGCACACGTGCGCTCCCTGACCGCGGGGCTCGTCGCGCGGGGGGTGAGGGTCACGGTGTGCGCGCCCGCCGAGGCGGAGCTGCGCTACGACTTCACGGGCGCCGGAGCCGAACACGTGGCCGTGCCCCGCAGCAGCGACCCGGCGTCGGTGGCGGCGCTGCGGGCGGCCTGCACACGCGCCGACCTGGTGCACGCGCACGGGTTGCACGCCTCCTTCCGCGCCGTGCTCGCGCTCGGCGGACGCGGCACCCCGCTCGTGGTCACCTGGCACAACCACGCGCACGCCGAGGGCGCCCGCGCCCACTTCCTGCGGCTGCTGGAGCGGCGGGTGGCGAAGGCGGCCACCGTGGTCCTGGGCACCACCTCGCACCTGGTGGACCGGGCGCGCGGCCGGGGCGCGCGGGACGCCCGGCTGTCCCCGGTGGCCGTCCCGCGGCCGTGCCGCACGGCGTCCGGCACCGGCGACCCGGACCGGCTGCGGCCCAAGACGCGGGCCGAACTCGGCGTCACCGGGCGGCCGTTGCTGGTCGCCGTCGGCGCCCTGGAGCGGCACCGCGGCCACGAGCTGCTGCTGGACGCCGCCCGCAGCTGGCGCGGGCTGGACCCGGTGCCGCTGGTGGTGGTCGCGGGGGAGGGGCCGCTGCGGCCCGTGCTGCAGCGGCGGATCGAGGACGAGGGCCTGCCGGTACGGCTCCTCGGGCGGCGCGACGACGTGGCCGAGCTGCTCACGGCCGCCGATCTGGCGCTGCTGCCGGCGAGCGGGGAGGCCCGCTCCGTGCTGGCGCAGGAGGCCCTGCACGCGGGCGTGCCGCTCGTCGCGGCCGCCGCCGGCGGTGTCCTGGAACTCGTCGGCGACGCCGCCGAACTCGTGCCGCCCGGCGACCCGGCGGCCTTCGCCGACGCCGTGGTGCGGCTGCTCGGCGACCCCGGGCGCCGCGAGGAGCTCAAGGACAAGGGCGCCCGGCAGGCGGCCACTTGGCCCACCGAGGACGACAACGTCGCCCAAGTGCTCAGCATCTACGACGAGTTGACGCAGCACCGGCCGCTGCTGTGAGGCGCCGCCCGCGGTGCTGTACCGCCCGCGGTGCTGTACCGCCCGCGGTGCGGCACCGCCCGCCGCGGACGTGGTTCAGGGCACGTGCCGGCGGGCGCGCAGGGCCAGGCCGAGCGCCAGCACGGTGTGCGGGTCGTCGAGGTCGGTGCCGAGCAACTCGCCGATGCGGGCCAGGCGGTTGTAGAGCGTCTGGCGGTTCAGGTGCAGTTCGCGGGCCGTCTCCGCCTTGCGGCCGGCGTGCGCCAGGTACGTCTCCAGCGTGGGCAGCAGCGGCGGCCTGGAACGCCGGTCGTGCTCGCGCAGGGGGCCGATCGTGCGCTCCACGAACGCCGCCAGGTCCGGGTGGTCGCGCAGCCGCCACAGCAGCAGGTCGATGTCGAGGCGGCGGGCGTCGTACCAGGGCCGGTCCGCCAGGCCCTGTGCCGCGGTCGCCGCCTCGGCCGCGTGCCGCAGGCCCGTCGCGGCCGCCGGCCAGCCGCCCGCGACGCCGACCACCACGACCGGCGGCGGCGCGCCCGGCCGCTGGACCCCGGCCCGCTCCACCCCCGCCCGCAGCGCCGCCGCCACCCGGTCCGCGACCGCGGCCCGCTCGCCCTCCGAGCGCAGACCGGCGAGCAGGGGGACCCGGCCCTCCACCGGCCGTACGCCCGGCAGCACCGGCACCCCCACCGCCGCCAGCTCCTCCGCCACCGCGCGGGCCAGCACGGCCCAGCCGCCGGCGGAGACGGTGTCGCCCAGCCGCATCACGACCGGCAGCAGCGGGCCGTCCCCCGGCCGGAAACCGAGCACCCGGGCCTGCGCCGGGGCGTCCTGCGGGGCGATGCGGCCCTCGGCGAGGTCGGTGAGGAAGTCGCCGCGGCCGCGCGCCGCCAGCTCCTCCTCCTGGCGGGCCTGCATCAGCACCACGGCCAGGACGCCCGCCACGCGCTCGGCCGCCATGCGGTGCACCGGGGCGAGCGGCGCGCACACCGGCAGCAGCACCAGGCGGGCGCGCACCGCGCCGGTGCCCGGACCGCCGCCCGGAATGTCCACCAGCACCGAGCCCGCCGGCGGCGGGTCCTGCTGGTGCGTGCCGCGCAGCCCCTCCCACACCTGCAGCGCGTCCGCGCCCTCGGGTCCGGATCCGGCCGCGTACAGCAGGCGGCCGCCGGTGGTCTCCAGGAACACCGGGTTGCCGCCGAAGCCGGCCAGGACGGCCAGGACCTGCGGGATCCCGCCGCCGGCCAGCAGCGCCTCGGTGCAGCGGCGGTGCACCTCCTCGGCGCGCTGCAGCAGTGCGTAGTGGCCGTTGACGATCTCGGTGTGGATCTCCTCGGTGACCGTGACGAACGGCACCTCGCGGTGCAGCTGCACCAGGGGCAGGCCGGCGGCCCGTGCCGTGTCGACGATGGCCGCCGGCAGGCGGGTGAAGCGGGGGCCGAGCTCGACGACCAGGGCGGCGATGCCGCGCTCGGCGAGGGTGCGGACGAAGGCGCGCTGGTCGGCGGGGCGGGCGCCGAGGCCGTAGCCCGTGGTGAGGAGGAGTTCGCCGCCCTTGAGGAGGGAGGCGATGTGCGGGACCTCGCCGGCGTGGACCCAGCGCACGGGACGGTGCAGCGCGTCGGCGCCGACGAGGATCTCGGGCAGGCCGCTGCGGAGGGTGGGCAGTTCCAGGGCACGCCCGACCGTGATGCCGGCCGGTGCGCCCCCAGGGACGCTGGGGTGACTCATGCAGCGGACGCTACCTGGGGATTCGCGGGGAAGGCAGCCTCCCGGCGCGGCGGCCGCCCAGCCCTCGTACGCCCCGCTCGGCCCCCGTACGCCCCGCTCGGCCCCCGTACGCCCCGCTCAGCCCCCGTACGCCCCGCTCGCCGTCAGCCGCAGTGCCGTGTCGATCAGGGGCACGTGGCTGAAGGCCTGCGGGAAGTTGCCCACCTGGCGCTTCAGGCGGGGGTCCCACTCCTCCGCCAGCAGGCCGACGTCGTTGCGCAGCGACAGCAGCTTCTCGAACAGCCTCCTCGCCTCCTCCACGCGGCCGATCATCGCCAGGTCGTCGGCCATCCAGAAGGAGCAGGCGAGGAAGGCGCCCTCGTCGCCGGGGAGGCCGTCGACGCCGGCCTTCTCGCCGTCCGTGGGGTAGCGCAGGATGAAGCCGTCCGGGGTGGACAGCTCGCGCTGGATGGCCTCGACGGTGCCGATGACCCGCTTGTCGTCGGGCGGCAGGAAGCCCACCTGCGGGATCAGCAGCAGGGAGGCGTCCAGCTCCTTGGAGCCGTAGGACTGCGTGAAGGTGTTGCGCTCCTTGTCGTAGCCCTTCTCGCACACGTCCCGGTGGATCTCGTCGCGCAGCTCCTTCCAGCGCTCCAGGGGGCCGTCGGCGTCGCCGGACTCGATGAGCTTGATGGTGCGGTCGACGGCGACCCAGGCCATGACCTTGGAGTGCACGAAGTGGCGGCGCGGGCCGCGCACCTCCCAGATGCCCTCGTCGGGCTCGTCCCAGTGCCGCTCCAGGTACCGGATGAGCTTGAGCTGGAGCACGGAGGCGTAGTCGTTGCGGGCCAGGCCGGTCATGTGCGCCAGGTGCAGCGCCTCGGTGACCTCGCCGTAGACGTCGAGCTGGAGCTGGCTGGCGGCGCCGTTGCCGATACGGACCGGGGCGGAGTTCTCGTAGCCGGGCAGCCAGTCCAGCTCCGCCTCGCCCAGCTCGCGCTCGCCGGCGATGCCGTACATGATCTGCAGGTTCTCCGGATCGCCGGCCACCGCGCGCAGCAGCCACTCGCGCCAGGCACGGGCCTCCTCGCGGTAGCCGGTGCGCAGCAGGGAGGAGAGGGTGATGGCGGCGTCGCGCAGCCACGTGTAGCGGTAGTCCCAGTTGCGGACGCCGCCGATCTCCTCGGGCAGGGAGGTCGTGGGGGCGGCGACGATGCCGCCGGTGGGGGCGTACGTCAGCGCCTTGAGCGTGATCAGGGAGCGGACGACGGCCTCGCGGTAGGGGCCGTGGTACGTACAGTGCCCGACCCACTCGCGCCAGAACTCCTCCGTCGCCTCCAGCGACTGCTCCGGCTCCGGCAGCGCCGGCGGCTCCTTGTGCGAGGGCTGCCAGGAGAGGGTGAAGGCGATGCGGTCACCCGGCGCGACCGTGAAGTCCGCGTACGTGGTCAGGCCCTTGCCGTAGGTCTCGGCGGTCGTGTCGAACCACACCGAGTCGGGGCCGGCGACGGCGACCGTGCGCCCCTCGTGCTTGTGCACCCAGGGCACGATCCGGCCGTAGGAGAACCGCATGCGCAGGGCCGAGCGCATCGGGACGCGGCCGGAGACGCCCTCGACGATGCGGATGAGCTGGGGCGCGCCCTCGCGCGGAGGCATGAAGTCCGTCACGCGGACCGTGCCGCGCGGGGTGTCCCACTCGGACTCCAGGATCAGCGAGTCGCCGCGGTAGCTGCGCCGGGCGGCGCGCGGCGGCTCGGCGCCGGCGGCGTGGGCCGGGCCCAGGCGCCAGAAGCCGTGCTCCTCGGTGCCCAGCAGACCGGCGAAGACGGCATGCGAGTCGAAGCGGGGCAGGCACAGCCAGTCCACTGTCCCGTCCCGGCAGACCAGTGCGGCGGTCTGCATGTCTCCGATGAGTGCGTAGTCTTCGATGCGCCCGGCCACGTGCAACTCCAGTCGAACGGCCACGTCACCCCCGCACAGGGGGCTGTCGCTAGTGCGGTCAAGGGGTCGTTGTAATGCGTCGTCGAGCAACGAGGCAAAACCGTCGTTCAGCCAGGGGACAAAACGGCGGTTATGGCCACAGTTGTTGCTCAGCGAACTGACGAGCTCTCGTTGTTCCGGTGCTTACGGGCGGGGGTGGTGCCGTGTTGCCGGCCGGGCTCGGCAGCGAGTGTCCGAGCAGGATACGACGCATGCAGATGATCCGCGCGCTGCTCCGGGCAACCCGCGTGCGCCGAACGGGTGGGCCGGGGGTGAGAAGCGCGACAGCGACGCGACACGTGTCGGCGCGAGCGCGGAGCGTGGCCGAAAGCCGCCGCACATCACCGGCGCCGCGGCGCTGATACGCTGGTAGCCCGTGGACCGGTGGGCTCGAACCCCCCGAACCGCAGCGACGGCGCCCCCGGAGACCTCCGGGCGGAAGACGCCGCACCGCCCTCCAGACCGCGACCACGGGAGCCCCCTCTTGGCCATGCCGCCCGCTGCTTTCCGAAACAGCACAGCCACGACGACCAAGCACATCTTCGTCACCGGGGGTGTCGCCTCCTCGCTCGGCAAGGGCCTGACCGCCTCCAGTCTCGGCATGCTGCTCAAGGCCCGCGGACTCCGGGTCGTCATGCAGAAGCTCGACCCGTACCTGAACGTCGACCCGGGCACGATGAACCCCTTCCAGCACGGTGAGGTGTTCGTCACCAACGACGGCGCCGAGACCGACCTGGACATCGGCCACTACGAGCGCTTCCTCGACCGCGACCTGGACGGTTCCGCCAACGTCACCACCGGCCAGGTCTACTCGACGGTGATCGCCAAGGAGCGGCGCGGCGAGTACCTGGGCGACACCGTGCAGGTCATCCCGCACATCACCAACGAGATCAAGCACCGCATCCGGCGCATGGCCGGCGACGACGTGGACGTGGTGATCACCGAGGTGGGCGGCACGGTCGGCGACATCGAGTCGCTGCCGTTCCTGGAGACCGTCCGCCAGGTCCGCCACGAGGTCGGCCGGGACAACGTCTTCGTGGTGCACATCTCGCTGCTGCCGTACATCGGCCCCTCCGGCGAGCTGAAGACCAAGCCGACCCAGCACTCCGTGGCCGCGCTGCGCAACATCGGCATCCAGCCCGACGCGATCGTGCTGCGCTGCGACCGCGAGGTGCCCACCGCGATCAAGCGGAAGATCTCCCTGATGTGCGACGTGGACGAGGCCGCCGTGGTGGCCTGCCCCGACGCGCGCTCCATCTACGACATCCCCAAGGTCGTCCACTCCGAGGGCCTGGACGCCTACGTCGTGCGCAAGCTGGACCTGCCCTTCCGGGACGTGGACTGGCGCGAGTGGGACGACCTGCTGGACCGGGTGCACCACCCGAAGGAGGAGGTCACCCTCGCCCTGGTCGGCAAGTACATCGACCTGCCCGACGCCTACCTGTCGGTCACCGAGGCGCTGCGCGCGGGCGGCTTCGCGCACCGGGCCCGCGTGAAGATCAAGTGGGTCACCTCCGACGACTGCAAGACCCCGGCCGGCGCCGAGCGGCAGCTCGCCGACGTGGACGGCATCTGCATCCCCGGCGGCTTCGGCGACCGCGGCGTGGCCGGCAAGGTCGGCGCGATCCGCTACGCCCGCGAGAACAAGATCCCGCTGCTGGGGCTGTGCCTGGGCCTGCAGTGCATCGTCATCGAGGCCGCGCGCAACCTGGCCGGCATCCCCGACGCCAACTCCACCGAGTTCGACCCCGCCACCGCCCACCCGGTGATCTCCACCATGGCCGAGCAGCTCGACATCGTCGCCGGCGAGGGCGACATGGGCGGCACCATGCGGCTGGGCATGTACCCGGCCAAGCTGGCCGAGGGCTCGATCGTGCGCGAGGTCTACGACGGCAAGGAGTACGTCGAGGAGCGCCACCGGCACCGCTACGAGGTCAACAACGCCTACCGGGCGGAGCTGGAGAAGAAGGCGGGCCTGGTGTTCTCCGGCACCTCCCCCGACGGCAAGCTCGTGGAGTACGTGGAGTACCCGCGCGAGGTGCACCCCTACCTGGTGGCCACCCAGGCCCACCCGGAGCTGCGGTCTCGCCCGACCCGCCCCCACCCGCTCTTCGCCGGGCTGGTGAAGGCCGCCGTCGAGCGGAAGAACGGGCGGTAGCACGACGACCGGGCACTGGCACAACAGTTGTACGGTGGCCGGGGTACCCGCCTTCGGAACCTTCGGAATCGGAACCTTCGGAAGGTGAGTACCCCGGCTTCGCCCGCGCGCGTGGAAGGACAGGGCATGACGATCAGGGACACCGCCGAGGAGTGGGAGATCCGGGCCACGGAGACCCCCTTCAAGGGCAACAAGACCTCCGTGCGCACCGACGAGGTGGTCATGCCCGACGGGTCGGTGGTCCGCCGCGACTACCAGGTCCACCCGGGCTCCGTGGCCGTCCTCGCCCTGGACGAGGAGGACCGGGTGCTGGTCATCCGCCAGTACCGCCACCCCGTGCGGCAGCGGCTGTGGGAGATCCCGGCCGGCCTGCTCGACGTGCCCGGCGAGAACCCGCTGCACGCCGCCCAGCGCGAGCTGTACGAGGAGGCACACGTCAAGGCCGAGGACTGGCGGGTGCTGACCGACGTGTACACCACGCCCGGCGGCTGCGACGAAGCCGTGCGGATCTTCCTCGCCCGGGGCCTGACCGAGGCCGAGGGCGAGCGCTTCGAGGCCGAGCACGAGGAGACCGAGCTGGAGATCGCCCGCGTCCCCGTCTCCGAGCTGGTGCGCGGTGTCCTCGCCGGCGAGCTGCACAACAACTGCCTCGTCGTCGGCGTCCTCTCCCTCGTGGCCGCCCGCCAGGCCGACGGCCTGGACGCGCTGCGTCCGGCTCAGGCGCCGTGGCCGGCACGTCCGTTCGAGTCCTGAACGGACGCGAGCCCGAACGGCCTCCGGTCCCGGACGGTCTCCGGTCCCGGACGGCCCCGAGCCCCGGACGGCCCCGAGCCCCGAACGGTCTTGAACCCCGAACCGTCGTACCGTCCCCCGGAGCGACGGTCCCCCCGAACGCACCTGCCGGTGTGACGGTCTTCTGATCCGATCAGGGGATCCTCCCGTCGCGCTCCGCCCGAGACGTCGCAGAGCGTGAACTAGGCTCTGGGAAAGCCCGGACCGGGGCCCCGGCGGGCTTGCGTGTGCGGTGGGACGGGAGTGTGGCCCGTGACGGATCAGGCGGTGGGTTCGGGCGGCGTGCAGCCGTCGTCGGGGCGCGCGCGGCACACCGGCGCCGCGGACGGCCGGTTCCTGGGCCGCACACGGGAGTTGAAGGAGCTGCGCGCCGACATCGAGCGCGCGGGGCTGGACACGCTGGCCGGCCGCAAGGCGCCCCGCGCCCGCGTGCTGCTGATCGCCGGACGGCCCGGGTCGGGGCGCAGCGCGCTCGCCGAGGAACTGGTACGGCAGGTCGCCGACCGTTACCAGGACGGGGTGCTGCGCGCCCGGCTCAGCGAGCCCGACGGCACCCCCGTACCGACCGGGCGCACCGCCCGCGAGCTGCTGACCGCGCTCGGCCTGCCCGCCCCGGCCGGGGCGGCGGAGGACGAGCTGAGCGAGGCGGTGCGCACCGCCCTCGCGGACAAGCGCGCGGTGCTGCTGCTGGACGACGCGGCCGGCGCGGACCAGGTCGACGCGCTGCTGCCGGACACCTCCGCGTGCCTGGCCGTCGCCGTCTCCCGGGGCCCGCTCACCGGCATCCCGGACGTGCGCCCCTGCACGCTGGGCGGGCTGGACACCAAGTCGGCCGTGGAGCTGCTGTCCCGGCACGCCGGCTCCGTCCGCATCACCGTCGACCCGCGCTCCGCCGAGCGGCTCGCCGAGGAGTGCCAGGGCCAGCCCGCCGCGCTGATGCTGGCCGGCGGCTGGCTCGCCGCCCGCCCCCAGGCGGCCGTCGCCGACCTCGCCCAGCAGCTGCACGCCGAGGCCGACGACAGCCCGCCGCTGCACCGCGTCTTCCGGCTGGTCCACGCCGGCCTGCCCGCGCCGGCCGCCCGGATGCTGCGGCTGCTCTCCCTCGCCCCCGCCGGGTACGTCGACCCGCACACCGCCTCCGCGCTGGCCGGCTGCTCGGTCGACGGCGCCCGCGTCCTGCTCGACGACTTCGTCGCCCTCGGCCTGCTGCAGGCGGTGCCCTCCCCGCTGCCGGAGTACCGGGTGCCCGGCTGCCTGCACCCCCTGATGCGCTCCCTCGCCGACAGCGTGGACCGCCCGGCCGAGCTGCAACTGGCCCGCGCCCGGATGCTGGAGCGGACCGTGCGGCTGCTGCAGTCCTGCCGGGCGATCACCGAGACCGACCACCCGCAGGCCCGCGAGCGCGTCCAGGCCCTGCCCCGCGAGCTGCGCTTCCCCACCCCCCGCGCGGCCGCCGACTGGCTGCGCCTGCGCACCCCCGCCCTGCTGGCCGCCGCCCGCGTGGCCGTCGCCGACGGCGAGCTGGACAACCTGGCCCGGCGCCTGCTGTCCCAGCTCGTGCGCGCCCTGGTCGCCCATGTCGGCACCCGGGCCGCCGCGCCCGACCTGTACGACGTGCACCGCATGATGCTGGACGTGGCCGAGCGGCAGCACCTGCCCCGGGAGGAGGCCGCGGCCCTGCTGAACCTCGCCGACCTCGACGCCCGCGCGGGCCGCACCGCCGACGCGCTGGCCCGCTACCGGACCGCGCTGGACGCCGCACGGGAGGCCGACGACCCCCACGCCACCGCCCGCGCGATGGAATCCGTAGGGGACGCCCACCTGGAGCTCGGCGACCACGACCGGGCCGCCGACTGGTACGGCCGCGCCCTCACCCACCGGCTGGGCCGTGCCGAGCACGCCGAGGCCGCCCGGCTCTACGGCCGTATCGCCGCCGCGCACACCGGCGCCGGGCGCCACGGCGAGGCGCTGCGCAACTGGCGGGCCGCGGCCGCCGGCCACCGCAGGCTGGGCGACGCGGCCGCACACGCCCGCGCGCTCGGCGAGTTGGCGCGCGTGCAGGAGTACGCCGGGCGGCCCGAGGAGGCGCTGCGCACCTGCCAGGAGGCTGTGGAGTGGGCGCGCCGCGCCGACGACGCACGGCTGCGGGCGGCCCTGCACCTGCGGCTCGCCGGCACCCTGGAACGGCTCGGCGACCCCGCCGCCGCCCGGCTGCACCGCCGCGCGGCCGAGCGCATCCTGGGGGATGAGGAGGCGGTCCAGGACGGCGCCGCAGGTGAGCCACTCCCGGGACACGACGCGCACGCTTGCGAAATCCGCAGGGCACCCGCAGAAGATTCCATGCAATGAAAGGCTAGACACCGGGAATACCTTCATTAGACTGGCTCTGCCGCACGTTCTCCTGCGGTGTGTCCCGGTGTGCCCGCTGCGCCCGGGTACGTCGTGCTATACCCAAACCCTCTGAGCCAAGGACCGTGATCGACGTGAAGGTCGGCATCCCCCGCGAGGTCAAGAACAACGAGTTCCGGGTGGCCATCACCCCCGCCGGTGTGCACGAGCTGGTGCGCCACGGCCACGAGGTCTTCATCGAGCGCGGCGCGGGCGTCGGCTCCTCGATCACGGACGGCGAGTACACCGCCGCCGGCGCCCGCATCCTCGACACCGCCGACGAAGTCTGGGCCACCGCCGACCTGCTGCTGAAGGTCAAGGAGCCCATCGCCGAGGAGTACCACCGCCTCCGCAAGGACCAGACCCTCTTCACCTACCTGCACCTGGCCGCCTCCAAGGAGTGCACCGACGCCCTCCTGGAGTCGGGCACGACGGCGATCGCCTACGAGACCGTCGAGCTGCCCAACCGCGCCCTGCCGCTGCTCGCGCCGATGTCCGAGGTCGCCGGCCGCCTCGCTCCGCAGGTCGGCGCCTACCACCTGATGCGCGCCAACGGCGGCCGCGGCGTGCTGCCCGGCGGCGTGCCCGGGGTGCAGGCCGGCCGGGCCGTCGTCATCGGCGGCGGCGTCTCCGGCTGGAACGCCGCGCAGATCGCCATCGGCATGGGCTTCCACGTCACCCTGCTCGACAAGGACATCAACAAGCTCCGCGAGGCCGACCGGATCTTCGGCACGAAGGTCCAGACGGTGATCTCCAACGCCTACGAGCTGGAGAAGGCCTGCCTGGACGCCGACCTTGTCATCGGCGCCGTCCTCATCCCGGGCGCCAAGGCGCCGAAGCTGGTCACCAACGAGCTGGTCTCCCGCATGAAGCCGGGAAGTGTCCTTGTCGACATCGCGATCGACCAGGGCGGCTGCTTCGAGGACTCCCGGCCCACCACGCACGCCGAGCCGACCTTCACCGTCCACGACTCGGTCTTCTACTGCGTCGCCAACATGCCGGGCGCGGTGCCCAACACCTCCACCTACGCACTGACCAACGCCACGCTGCCGTACATCGTGGAACTGGCCAACCGCGGCTGGGTCGAGGCGCTGCGCCGCGACCCCGCGCTGGCCAAGGGTCTCAACACCCACGACGGCAAGGTCGTTTACAAGGAGGTCGCCGAGGCGCACGGCCTGGAGCACGTGCAGCTCGAGACCCTCCTCGGCTGACAAGTCGCCTTCGCCGAAAGGCGATACGTCAACACGACGTCAACACGATGCGCCAACGCGACGCGACCGGCCGGACCTTGCCCGCGAAGGTCCGGCCGGATGTGTGTAGGGTCACTCCGTCGCACCCGGTCAACTCGCTTCGAACGCAAACCAACCACCCCTGCACGCGCCGGTGAACCTGTCGTGCGACGGCCGTACGCCCTTGACAGCGGGATGTTTCATTGCCGACACATCGGGCCGGGTCCGGCGGATTGTGTTGCTGCGGACGGCCGACACGCCATAGAGTCGCCCATCGTCGGCATGGTGCCACGCTGACCTGTCTAGAAGTTTCCTGGTCACCAAGGAGGTAAGACGACTTGTGAATGAGTCGACATTTTCTCCCGGGGGTGGTCAACCAGGAACGCCTGCGCGGGGCCAGGGTCCCACGGGGCTCGAGGCTGTCGGCTCCGTAGCGGTGCGCACCTTCGCAGCCCACCAGAGCCCGCACCTGATGCGGGCGGCACACCAGAGCTTGGACGGTCAACACGTGAACGCCATGGCCGGCGACGGAAGTGGCGCGCCCCACGACCACTTCGCCGACTACGACGAACTGCCCGACGGACACTTCTACGACCCCGACGCCGAGTACGAGCCCGACCCCGAGTACGCGGCCACCCTCGCGCCCGACGCGGCCCGCCAGCGCCGCGAGCGCATCGGCCCGACCGGCCGCCCGCTGCCGTACTTCCCGATCCCGGGCCCGGTCACCGACCACGGACCCGCGACGATCATCGCGATGTGCAACCAGAAGGGCGGCGTCGGCAAGACCACCTCCGCCATCAACCTGGGTGCCGCGCTGGCCGAGTACGGCCGCCGGGTGCTGCTCGTCGACTTCGACCCGCAGGGCGCGCTGTCGGTCGGTCTGGGCGTCAACCCGATGGAGCTCGACCTCACCGTCTACAACCTGCTCATGGAGCGGGGCATGTCCGCGGACGAGGTCCTGCTGAAGACGGCGGTCCCCAACATGGACCTGCTGCCCAGCAACATCGACCTGTCGGCCGCCGAGGTCCAGCTGGTCTCCGAGGTCGCCCGCGAGTCCTCGCTGGCCCGCGCCCTGAAGCCGCTGGTGCCCGACTACGACTACATCGTGATCGACTGCCAGCCCTCGCTCGGCCTGCTCACGGTGAACGCGCTCACCGCCGCGCACAAGGTGATCGTGCCGCTGGAGTGCGAGTTCTTCGCGCTGCGCGGAGTCGCGCTGCTGACCGAGACGATCGAGAAGGTGCAGGAGCGGCTCAACCCCGACCTGCAGCTCGACGGCATCCTCGCCACGATGTACGACTCGCGCACGGTGCACAGCCGCGAAGTGCTCGCGCGCGTCGTCGAGGCGTTCGACGACCACGTCTACCACACGGTGATCGGCCGGACCGTGCGCTTCCCGGAGACCACGGTCGCCGGTGAGCCGATCACGACCTACGCCTCCAACTCCGTCGGTGCCGCCGCCTACCGCCAGCTCGCCAGGGAGGTGCTCGCCCGGTGTCACGCCGAGTGAGTCTGCCGGGGGCCGACGAACTCTTCCGTACGACAGGCGGCATGGCGCTCCAGCCGTCCACGCCCCGCCGCGCCAACGGCGACGCGGCCCGGGTGCCCGCTCCCGCGGGGGAGAGCGACGCGGCACCCGCCGAGGACGCGCCGCAGTCGGTGCCCGTGCAGGGCGGCGACGGCGACGGCGTGGAACACGTGGCGGTGGACGCCGAGGCGGTGGAGACCGCGGAGTCCCGCAGCCGGACCACCGGGGAACGACCGGCCCGGCGCCCGGCGGCGCAGGAGGGTCCCGCCGCCCCGGCCGACGCCGCCCAGCCGCGCAAGCGCGGACGGGCCGCGCGGCGGCCCAGCGGACGGGAGCGGCACGACGAGAAGATCACCGTGTACGTCTCCGCCGAGGAACTCATGGACCTCGAACACGCCCGGCTGGTGCTCCGGGGCGAGCACGGCCTGGCCGTCGACCGCGGCCGCATCGTCCGCGAGGCCGTCGCCGTCGTCCTCGCCGACCTGGAGACCCGCGGGGAGGCCAGCATCCTCGTACGGCGGCTGCGCGGCCGCTAGCGGTAGCCTGCGGGGACCATGACCTACGGCCCCCCCGCCCCCGCCTCCGGCCCGAACGGCCGCCGTCGGCGTGCCCTGGGCAAGGGACCCGGGACGGCCCCCGGCTCGGGGGCCCCGCCGGCGCCGGTACCGGTATCGGCGCCGGTCCCGGCGGACGACGGGGGGAACGAAGCCGCCGCACCGGACGTGCCCGAGGCCGGGTCCGCCGTGCCGGACGTGCCCGAGGCCGGGTCCGCCGTGCCGGACGTGCCCGAGGCCGGGTCCGCCGTGCCGGACGTGCCGGAGAGCGGGGCCGCGCCCGCCGCGCCGGCGCCGGAGCCCGCCGCGCCGGAGGACGGGCCGGAGGACGGGCCGGACACCGGTGCGGCCTCCGCGACGGACGCGTCCGGCTCCGGCGGTGCGCGGACCGGGGCCCCCGCGCCCGAGAACGAGGGCGAGGGCGAGGACAAGGGCGAGGGCGAGGACAAGGGCGAGGGTGTCTTCACGGTCCGGCTCGCGAACTTCGAGGGGCCCTTCGACCTGCTGCTGCAGCTGATCTCGAAGCACAAGCTGGACGTGACCGAGGTCGCGCTGTCGAAGGTCACCGACGAGTTCATGGCGTACATCCGGGCCATGGGACCGGACTGGGACCTGGACGAGACGACCGAGTTCCTGGTGGTGGCCGCCACACTGCTCGACCTCAAGGCGGCGCGGCTGCTGCCCGCCGCCGAGGTGGAGGACGAGGCCGACCTCGCGCTCCTGGAGGCGCGGGACCTGCTGTTCGCGCGGTTGCTGCAGTACCGCGCCTACAAGCAGGTCGCCGCCCTCTTCGGGGAGCGCCTGGAGGCGGAGGCCCGCCGGTACCCGCGGACCGTGGGGCTCGAACCGCACCACGCCGCACTGCTGCCGGACGTGGTCCTCGGCATCGGCCCGGAGGGTTTCGCGCGACTCGCCGTGAAGGCGATGCAGCCCAAACCCAGGCCGCAGGTGTACGTCGACCACATCCACACGCCGCTGGTCAGCGTGCAGGAGCAGGCCGGGATCGTCGTGGCGCGGCTGAGGGAGCTCGGCGAGGCCAGCTTCCGCACACTGGTCGAGGACACCGACGACACCCTCACCGTCGTGGCCCGCTTCCTGGCGCTGCTGGAGCTGTACCGGGAGAAGGCCGTGGCGCTGGAGCAGGAGACCGCCCTCGGGGAGCTGACCGTCCGCTGGACCGGCGGCGACGGCGACGCCCACCTGCGGATCACCGACGAGTTCGACCGGCCGCCCGCGCAGGCGGGGGCCGGGGAGGAGGAGAAGGCGTGAGCCGGCGCAGCACCGACACCCCGGCCGGCCCGGACAGCGCCGTCGCCGGCCTCGACCTCAAGCCCGCCCTGGAGGCCGTCCTGATGGTCGTGGACGAGCCGGCCACCGAGGAGCACCTGGCGAGGATCCTCCAACGGCCCCGCCGCCAGGTCGCCGACGCGCTGCGCGAGCTGGCCGACGAGTACACCGCGCAGGGCCGCGGCTTCGAACTGCGTCATGTCGCCGGCGGCTGGCGCTTCTACACCCGCGCCGAGTACGCCCCGGCCGTCGAGCGCCTCGTCCTGGACGGGCAGACCGCCCGCCTCACCCAGGCCGCCCTGGAGACCCTCGCCGTGGTGGCGTACCGCCAGCCCGTCAGCCGCAGCCGCGTCTCCGCCGTGCGCGGCGTCAACTGCGACGGCGTCATGCGCACCCTGCTGCAGCGGGGGCTGGTGGAGGAGGCGGGCACGGAACCCGAGACAGGTGCGATCCTGTACAGGACGACGAACTACTTCCTGGAGCGGATGGGCCTGCGCGGCCTGGACGAACTCCCCGAGCTCGCGCCCTTCCTGCCGGAGGCGGAGGCGATCGAGGCCGAGACCCAGGAGGGGGTGCCGTCGTTCGACCCGGACGCGCCCGAGGACGGCGCGCCGGTCGCACCGGGCCGCCCCGCGGCCCCGGACACCGACGACGCAGACGACCAAGACGGAAACCTTTGATGCGAAGCAGCGGCAGGAACAACGGGCGCGGCAACTACCGCGGTGCCGGCAACAACAGGGACCAGAGGCAGGGGCAGGGCCGCCCCCGCAGGCCCCGCCCCGAGGAGCGCCGCTACGACGTGGGCCCCGGCGCCACCAAGGACGGCCCGAAGTCCGGGCGCGGCGGCGCGGCCAAGGCCGGCGGTCCGGCCAAGGGCGGCGGTCCGGCCAAGGGTGGCGCGGGCAGGGGGCAGGGCCGCGGCCGTACGGCGCCCGCGCGCCCGCGCGAGTACGAGCTGCAGCTCGAGGAGCGCAATCGGGCCAGGTACGAGGGCCGCAAGGAGATCCGGCTGCCCAAGACCTTCCCCGGCGCCGAGCAGGAGGGCGAGCGGCTGCAGAAGGTGCTCGCCCGGGCCGGTTTCGGCTCCCGGCGCGCCTGCGAGGAACTGATCGACCAGAGGCGGGTCGAGGTCAACGGCGAGATCGTCGTCGAGCAGGGCCGGCGCGTCGACCCGGAGAAGGACGAGATCAAGGTCGACGGGCTGACCGTCGCCACCCAGCGGTACCAGTTCTACGCCCTCAACAAGCCCGCCGGTGTCGTCTCCACCATGGAGGACCCCGAGGGCCGGCCGTGCCTGGGCGACTACGTCACCAACCGCGAGACGCGGCTGTTCCACGTGGGCCGCCTGGACACCGAGACCGAGGGCATCATCCTGCTCACCAACCACGGCGAGCTGGCCCACCGCCTCACCCACCCCCGCTACGGCGTCACCAAGACCTACCTCGCCCACATCGTCGGCCCCATCCCGCGCGACCTCGGCAAGCGCCTGAAGGACGGCATCCAGCTCGACGACGGCTACGCCCGCGCGGACCACTTCCGCGTCGTGGACCAGACGGGCCGGAACTACCTGGTCGAGGTCACCCTCCACGAGGGCCGCAAGCACATCGTGCGCCGCATGCTGGCGGCGGCCGGCTTCCCCGTCGACAAGCTGGTGCGCACCGCCTTCGGCCCGATCGCCCTGGGCGACCAGAAGTCGGGCTGGCTGCGCCGGCTGTCCAACACCGAGGTCGGCATGCTCATGAAGGAGGTCGACCTCTAGGGTCTGTCGTCTGGATCACCCCGCGTCTGCGGCGTGATCCAAACGACAGGCCCCAGGGCGGGACGGGTTCCTCGTAGGCTGTGCTGCGTCACTCGCCGGAAGGACGGTACACGTGAAGCAGGCAGCCACCGGAACCCTGATCGGACTCGCCCTCGGAGACGCGCTCGGCCGCCCGACCGAGTTCAAGTCGGTGCCGCTGATCCTCGCCTCCCTCGGGCCGTGGCGGGAGTTGGAGCTGCCCGAGCCCGCGCTCGTCACCGACGACACCCAGATGACGCTGGCACTCGGGCGCGGGCTGCGCACGGCCGCCGAGCGGGGTCCGCTGACGCCGGAGGGGCTGGAGCGGCCGGTGCGCGCGGAGTTCGTGGACTGGTACCGGTCGCCGGAGAACGACCGCGCCCCGGGCAACACCTGCCTGCGCGCCTGCGACCTGCTCCAGGACACGCACCGGCCCTGGCAGGAGGCCAGCCAGACCGGTTCCAAGGGCTGCGGCGCCAACATGCGCGTCGCGCCCGTCGGCCTCGTCCCCGGCCTGAGCGACGAGCAGCGCGCCGGCGCCGCCCAGCTCCAGGCGGCGCTCACCCACGGCCACCCGACCGGGCTCGCCGCCTCCGACCTGACCGCGCACGCGGTGCGCCTGCTGGCCGAGGGCACCGAGCCGGCCGCCCTGGTCGGGCAGTTGCGGGCGTACGCGCGGCAGAACCGCACCCGCTACCACCACGCCTGGCTCGGCGACCTGTGGAGCCGCGCCCAGGACCCCACGCCCGAGCACTTCATCGCGCGCGGCTGGGACGAGTGCCTCGCCGTGCTCGACCGGCTCGAGGCGGCCCTGCGCGACCCGTCCCCGGAGAGCGACCCGTGCCTGGCCACCGGCGAGGGCTGGATCGCCGAGGAGGCCCTGGCCACCGGCCTGCTGTGCTTCCTGCTCTTCCCCGGCGAACCGGTCACCGCCCTGCGCCGCGCCGCCTGCACCGCCGGCGACTCCGACTCGATCGCCTGCCTGGCCGGCGCCTTCGCCGGCGCCCACCTCGGCGCCGGGGCCTGGCCCGCCGAGTGGGCCGAGCGGATCGAGTACCGAAAGGAGCTGCTGGCCCTCGGCGCGCTGTGGGACGCCTGACACCGCGGGGCGCCCGGCACGGTGGGGGCGCCCGGCACTGCGGGGCGCCCGGCACCGTAGGACGCCCGATCTCGTAGGGACACCCGACCTCGTAGGGACACCCGAGCCGTCTCGCCGTTCGGGCGCCGGGGCGCGGCCCGACCCGGCCTGACTAGGCTGGACGCACCGACAGCAGCACGCACGTCAGCAAGGAGCAGCGCCGTGGCGGTACGAGCGGTCCGGGGGGCCGTGCAACTGGAGCGGGACGACGCCGGTCACATGGACGAGCAGGTCGGGGCTCTGCTCACCGCCGTCCTGGAACGCAACGGCCTGACCACGGACGACCTCATCAGCATCTGGTTCACCGCCACCCCCGACCTGCGCAGCGACTTCCCGGCGGCCGCCGCGCGCAAGCTCGGCATCACCGACGTGCCGCTGATCTGCGCCCAGGAGCTGGACGTCGTGGGGGCCATGCCCCGGGTGGTACGGCTCCTGGCGCACGTCGAGACCGACCGGCCCCGTTCGGAGATCAACCACGTCTACCTGGGCGCCGCGGCCGCCCTGCGCAAGGACATCGCCCAGTGAGAACCGCCCTCGTCATCGGCACCGGCCTCATCGGCACCTCCGCCGGCCTCGCGCTGGCGCAGCGGGGGGTCACCGTCCACCTCGCCGACCGCGACCCCGAGCAGGCCCGTACGGCGGCCGCGCTCGGCGCCGGCACCGACGAGGCGCCGGACGGGCCCGTCGACCTCGCGATCGTCGCGGCGCCGCCCGCGCGCGTGGCCGACGTGCTCGCCGACGCCATGCGCCGCGGGCTCGCCCGCGGCTACGTCGACGTGGCCAGCGTCAAGGGCGGCCCGCGCCGCGCGCTGGAGGCCAGGGGCCTGGACCTCACCGCCTACCTGGGCACCCACCCGATGTCCGGCCGGGAGAAGTCCGGCCCGCTGGCCGCGACCGGCGACCTGTTCGAGGGCCGCCCGTGGGTGCTGACGCCGACCCGGGACACCGACACCGAGGTGCTCAACCTCGCCCTGGAGCTGGTCTCGCACTGCCGTGCCGTGCCGGTGGTGATGGACGCCGACGCCCACGACCGGGCCGTCGCCCTCGTCTCGCACATGCCGCACCTGGTCTCCAGCCTGGTCGCCGCGCGCCTGGAGCACGCCGAGGAGGCCGCCGTCCGGCTGTGCGGGCAGGGCATCCGGGACGTGACGCGGATCGCCGCCTCCGACCCGCGGATGTGGATCGACATCCTCTCCGCCAACCCCGGCCCCGTCGCCGACCTGCTCACCGAGGTCGCCGCCGACCTGGAGGAGACGGTGCGGGCGCTGCGCGCGCTGCAGTCCGCCGACGAGACCAAGCGCCGCGAGGGCGCCGCCGGTATCGAGGCCGTGCTGCGGCGCGGCAACGCCGGCCAGGTGCGCGTCCCCGGCAAGCACGGCTCGGCACCGCGCGTGTACGAGGTCGTGGCCGTCCTCATCGACGACCAGCCCGGCCAGCTGGCCCGCATCTTCGCCGACGCGGGCCGGGCCGGGGTCAACATCGAGGACGTCCGCATCGAGCACGCCACCGGGCAGCAGGCGGGTCTGGTGCAGCTCATGGTCGAGCCGAAGGCGGCCCCCGTGCTCACGGCCGCGCTGCGGGAGCGGGGCTGGGCCCTGCGCCCGTGAGGGGGCCGCCGGGAAGCAAGTAACCTTGTGCGGGGCGCCCTCGCGTCCCGCATCCCGCCCGCACCTCGCACCAGGAAGGTGTCCCTCCGTGGAAAACGGCGCCGCCCAGCCCGTGATTGTCGCCATCGACGGTCCCTCCGGCACGGGCAAGTCGAGCACGTCGAAGGCCGTGGCCGCGCAGCTCGGCCTGAGCTACCTGGACACCGGCGCCCAGTACCGGGCGATGACCTGGTGGATGGTGACCAACGGCATCGACGTCGACGACCCGTCCGCGGTCGCCGCCGCGGCCGACAAGCCGGAGATCGTCTCCGGCACCGACCCGAACCACCCGACGATCACCGTCGACGGCGTCGACGTCTCCGGTCCGATCCGCACCCCGGAGGTCACCTCCAAGGTCAGCGCGGTCAGCGCGGTGCCGGAGGTGCGCGCCCGCATCACCGAGCTGCAGCGCTCGCTGGCCGCGACGGCCGAGCGCGGCATCGTCGTCGAGGGCCGCGACATCGGCACCACCGTGCTGCCGGACGCCGATGTGAAGATCTTCCTCACCGCCTCCCCGGAGGCGCGGGCCGCGCGCCGCAGCGGCGAGCTGAAGGGCGCCGACGTCCACACCACCCGCGAGGCGCTGCTGAAGCGGGACGCCGCCGACTCCAGCCGCAAGACCTCGCCGCTGGCCAAGGCCGACGACGCGATCGAGGTGGACACCACCGACCTCACGCTGCCGCAGGTCATCGAGTGCGTCGTCACCCTCGTCGAGGAGAAGCGGGCCGGGAAGTGACGGCGTCTTCGGCACCTTCCGCGCGGAGCGCCGAGGTCGGCAGGCGCATCGGCGCGCCCCTGATGTACGGGCTGTTCCGGCCGCGCGTGCTGGGCGCCTGGCGGGTGCCCGCCACCGGCCCGGCGATCCTCGCGGTCAACCACAGCCACAACATCGACGGCCCGATGGTGCTGAGCGTCGCGCCCCGCCCGGTGCACTTCCTGATCAAGAAGGAGGCCTTCGTCGGCCCCCTCGACCCGTTCCTGCGGGGCATCGGGCAGCTCAAGGTGGACCGCTCCACCGCCGACCGCGCCGCCGTCACGCGGGCGCTGGGCGTGCTGGAGCGGGGCGGCGTCCTGGGGATCTTCCCCGAGGGCACCCGCGGCGAGGGGGACTTCGCCGCGCTGCGCGCCGGGCTCGCCTACTTCGCGGTGCGCAGCGGCGCGCCCGTCGTGCCGGTCGCCGTGCTGGGAAGTTCCGAGCGGCGCGGGCGGTTGATACGGGGGCTGCCGCCGCTGCGGCACCGCGTCGACGTCGTCTTCGGCGACCCGTTCCAGGCGGGGGACTCCGGCGGGCGGCGCACGCGCGCGGCGCTGGACGAGGCCACCGGGCGCATCCGGAAGCAGCTCACCGCGCACCTGGAAAACGCCAGGCGCCTCACCGGGCGCCGGGCGACATTTCAGTAGTGGATCACCGCGTGCGGTGCCCCACCGATCACCACGATGAACGACGAGGTACGGACTTCATGAACGACCAGATCCAGCCCGACGGCTCGGAGGCGCCCGAGGCGGCCCACGAGCACGAGCACGGGGCGCTCGGTGACGCCGAGTACGCGGAGTTCATGGAGCTCGCCGCGGACGAGGGCTTCGACCCGGAGGAGGTCGGGGACGCCATCGAGGCGGCCGGGCACGGCCCGCTGCCCGTCGTCGCCGTCGTCGGCCGCCCGAACGTCGGCAAGTCGACTCTGGTGAACCGCATCATCGGCCGCCGCGAGGCGGTGGTCGAGGACCGGCCCGGCGTTACCCGCGACCGCGTCACCTACGAGGCCGAGTGGGCCGGCCGCCGCTTCAAGGTCGTCGACACCGGCGGCTGGGAGCAGGACGTCCTCGGCATCGACGCCTCCGTCGCCGCGCAGGCCGAGTACGCGATCGAGGCGGCCGACGCGGTCGTCTTCGTCGTCGACGCCACGGTCGGCGCCACCGACACCGACGAGGCCGTCGTACGGCTGCTGCGCAAGGCGGGCAAGCCCGTCGTGCTGTGCGCCAACAAGGTGGACGGCCCCAGCGGCGAGGCGGACGCCGCCTATCTGTGGTCGCTGGGCCTGGGCGAGCCGCACCCGGTCTCCGCGCTGCACGGCCGCGGCACCGGCGACATGCTGGACAAGGTGCTGGAGGTGCTGCCGCAGGCGCCCGCCCAGACCTTCGGCACCACCGTCGGCGGCCCGCGCCGCGTCGCCCTGATCGGCCGGCCCAACGTCGGCAAGTCCTCGCTGCTGAACAAGGTGGCGGGCGAGGAGCGGGTCGTCGTCAACGAACTCGCCGGCACCACCCGCGACCCGGTCGACGAACTCGTCGAACTCGGCGGGAAGACCTGGCGTTTCGTCGACACCGCCGGCATCCGCAAGCGGGTCCACCTCCAGCAGGGCGCCGACTACTACGCCTCGCTGCGCACCGCGGCCGCCGTGGAGAAGGCCGAGGTCGCCGTCGTCCTGATCGACGCCGCCGAGTCGATCTCGGTGCAGGACCAGCGCATCGTCACCATGGCCGTCGAGGCGGGCCGCGCCCTGGTCCTGGCCTTCAACAAGTGGGACACCCTCGACGAGGAGCGCCGCTACTACCTGGAGCGGGAGATCGAGACCGATCTCGCCCAGGTGTCCTGGGCGCCCCGCGTCAACGTCTCGGCGCGCACCGGGCGGCATGTGGAGAAGCTCGTCCCGGCCATCGAGACCGCGCTCGCCGGCTGGGAGACCCGCGTTCCGACGGGCCGTCTGAACGCCTTCCTGGGCGAGCTGGTCGCCTCCCACCCGCACCCCGTGCGCGGCGGCAAGCAGCCGCGCATCCTCTTCGGCACACAGGCCGGCACCAAGCCGCCGCGGTTCGTGCTCTTCGCCACCGGCTTCATCGAGGCGGGCTACCGGCGCTTCATCGAGCGCCGCCTGCGCGAGGAGTTCGGCTTCGAGGGGACGCCGATCCACATCTCGGTCCGCGTGCGCGAACGGCGCGGCGCGAAGAAGAAGTAGCGGCGAAGAAGCGAAGGCGCCACGGCGAGCGGCGCGACGAGCAGAGGGGCGGCCCCCGATGGCGGGGGCCGCCCCTCTGCTCGTCGTCCGCCGTCAGGAGCCCCGGCGTGCGGGAGGCAGCGCCGCCGGCGCGTGCAGCGAGGAGGGCCGCATCTCGTGCGGGAACTTCCCGAACGGCGAGAACCTCAGGTTTTCCTCCCCACTGCGGTCACCGGGCAGCGAGCGGAAGGACCGGACGTACTCGGCGTAGAGCGCGTCGTAGATCGGCGTGGCCGTCGGCCCGCCCGCGGGGGCGGAGGGACGGTGGGAAACGGAGTATACGTACACGTGACGACAAACGACTCGGTGACCGAATGGATACGGTGAGCGGGCCCGCCCGGTCCCCGGGCGCTCAGGTCCCCGCCAGCGGCAGCGTGGCCCCCACGAGCCTGCCGTTCGCCGCCGCCCTGTCCAGCGCCTCCCGCAGCAGGTCCTCCCGCGGCTGGCGCCCGATGGAGCCGACCGGCGCCGCGAACACCAGTACCTGCCGGTGCTTGGTGGCGGCCGCCCGCCAGCCGTCGGTGACCTGCAGCGGCTGGTGCGCCTGCCACCAGGCCACCGGCTGCCCGCCGTCCGCGCCGGGCTGCAGCACGGCGTGCAGCCGGCCCATCGCGAGCAGCACCGACCAGCCGTGCAGCACCGGCGGCGCGGCGGTCAGCTCGGCCACGGGCGAGAAGCCGTGCTCGACGAGCAGCGGCAGGAAGTCGTCGCCGGGGCCGGTGGTGCCCGGGCGCACCACGGGCGAGGTCGGCTCCACCACCAGCGCCGGGTGCAACTCCCCGGCGACCAGGACGAGTCCGCTGGTCACCCCGAGCACGGCCTGCTCGGAGTTGGCCGGGGCGGCACCGGCCGGAGCGGCCTGGGCGGCCGGGGCGGCCTGGGCCGGGACGCGGCCGTCGGCGGCGATGGCGCGGACCGCGCCCCGCAGCTGCTCCTCGGTGACCTGGACGACCTGGGAGGGCAGGCAGCGAGCGTGGGCGAAGGCGAGGACGGCGGTCTCGTCGCCGACGAACAGCACGGTGCTGGTGTGTTCCTGCTCGGAGTGGCCCGGGGTGCGGCAGGACGTGCAGTCGTAACTGCCCGGGGCGTTCTCTCCGGCGAGCAGCCGGTCGGCTTCTTCGTCGCCGATCTCGGCGCGTACGGCGTCGCTGACGTCGAGCATGCGCGGCACGGGTGGCTCCCTCGGGATGTGATGCCTGGTGCTGGTGCGACCGGTTGGCCTCCTGACGGCCGGTCGGCCTCATGAAGGAGACAACGGCCGATCTGTGGCGGGAGTCACGCCTTAGAGCGAACGGAACTGAACCATCCGGCGCACAGGGTGACGGCCCGGGCGGAGCCCCTCACTCCCCGTCAATTCCCAGGCAGGACAAGCCGATTGGTTCCGGTGAAGTGGGTCACACGAACCGGAAAGGGGTAGTCAAAAAATCCGTATATATGGGTATAGAGGGGTGGACAGAAAAAGGACGATACCGTCGGTAACCCCCGACTGGCCTGGAAGGACGGCGATGTGATTGATCCCGGCTCGCTGTTCTTCCTACATTCCTCCGCCGTGTGCACCGAGCACCGCTCGGGTTCGCCCGTCGGCCGCGCCGCCACGGCGCGGGGAATGGCCAGTCCGGCATCCGGCGGGCGGGGTGGAGCGTGGCGACCGCGTAGGGACGCGGGCGGCACGCCCCGCTCGGGGGACCCCGAGTCGCGCGAGAGGGAGTTTCATGTCCGAATGTGCCGATAACACTCGCTACCAGGCGCGCAAGACGCGTACGACGGCGGCCCTCACCGGGGCGGCGCTGCTCGCGCCCCTCGGGATACTGGCCGCCACGGGCAACGCCGAAGCCGCGGACAGCGGAGTGTGGGACCGTATCGCCCAGTGCGAGAGCGGCGGCAACTGGCACATCAACACCGGCAACGGCTACTACGGCGGACTGCAGTTCTCCGCGGGCACTTGGCGCGCCTACGGCGGCACCGCCTACGCGCCGACCGCCGACCAGGCCACCCGAGAGCAGCAGATCGCCGTCGCCGGCAAGGTCCAGCGCGCCCAGGGCTGGGACGCCTGGCCGGTCTGCTCGGCCCGCGCCGGAGCCTTTGGCAGCGCTCCCGGCGCCGCGTCCGCGCCGGACGGCACCGCGGCCATGAAGAAGGCCGACACCACCAAGACGGCCCCCGCGACGCGGTCGGAGACGCCGCAGCGGTCGGCGGCCAACACCACCCGGGGCTCCTCCCGCGGCGACTACACCGTCCGCCCCGGCGACACGCTCAGCGGCATCGCCGCCCGCCACGGCACCACCTGGCAGCGCCTGTACGCGGCCAACAAGTCCGTCATCGGCGGCGACCCCGACGTGATCGCGCCCGGGATGCGCCTGGAGGTCTGACGCCCCGGCACGCCACGCACCCCGCGCGCGGCCCCGCCCGGCCACCCGGCCGGGCGGGGCCGCGGAGCGGGGCCCGTCACCGCTCCCGGCGCGCGAGTTCGGCCGCCTCTCCGGCGAACACGACCGCGCCGCGGCGCAGTTCGTACACGAACGCCCGACGGCCGCGCAGCGCGGGCGGCAGCCGCTGCTCGGCGAGGACCACGCAGGCGTCCAGGCCGGCCAGCAGCTCGTAGGTGCGGGCCGCGAGAGCCGGGGCCATGCCCTGCGCCGGCTCGTCGACCAGCAGCACGCGCGGGCGGGCCAGCAGGGCACGGGAGAGGGCGAGCACACGCTGCTCGCCGCCGGAGAGCGTGCCGGCGCGGCGCGGCAGCAGCGGGCGCAGCTCCGGACAGGCGTCGAGGGCGGGGGCGGGGTCCGCGGCGGCCAGCCGGAGGTTCTCACGCACGGTCAGCGACGCGAAGACGGCCCGCCGTTCCGGCACCAGGCACAGGCCGCGCCGGGCCCGCGCGAAGGCGGGCAGGCGGGTGACGTCCACGCCGTCCCACACCACCGCGCCGCCGGAGAGGGGCACGGTCCCCGCCAGGGCGTGCAGGGCGGTGCTGCGGCCGGAGCCGTTGCGGCCGAGCAGCACGGTCGGGCCCGGACCGGGGGCGACCAGGGTGACGCCGTGCAGGGCCTCCAGGGGGCCGTAGCGCACGCGCGCGTGCCGCAGCGCGACGACGGGCGTCATGGCCGTACCTCCCCGACGGGCGTCATGGCCGTACCTCCCGTGCGCCGGCCGCGTCCAGGACACCGCCGGGCGGGCCGGAGGCGACGACGCGGCCGGCCGCCATCACGTGCACGACGTCGGCGAGACCGGCGACCAGGTCGAGGTCGTGTTCGACGACCAGCAGTGCCGTCCCGTCGGCCGCCAGGGCGCGCAGCACGCGCGCGAGCGCCGCCACCTCCGCGGTGTCCAGGCCGGCGGCGGGCTCGTCCAGCAGCAGCACGCGCGGCGCCCCGGCGAACGCCCGTGCCAGCTCCACCCGCCGCAGCGTGCCGGTCGGCAGCCCCGCGGCGGGCAGCGTCCGCACCGGTCCGTCCAGCCCGAACAGCCGCAACGCCCGCTCCACCGCGGCCGGGTCGGCGATCCGGCCGTGTTCCGCACCGATCCGCACGTTCTCGGCCACGGTCAGCGTCGGGAAGACGGCCAGTTGCTGGAACGTACGGGCGATCCCCAGCCGGGTACGGGCGTGCGCGGGCAGCCGCGTGACGTCCCATCCGTCGAACAGCACCCGCCCGCCCGCGGGCCGCAGGGTTCCCGCCAGGCAGTGGAACAGGGTGCTCTTCCCGGCCCCGTTGGGCCCCACGACCGCCGTGACCCGGCCCGCCGCCACGTCCAGGCCGACCCCGTCGAGGGCGGTGAACCCGCCGTAGCGGACCCGCAGGCCCCGGGCCGCGAGCACCGGATGCGGCCCGGGCCCGGACACCGGCGCGGAGCCGGGCCGCGGGGGCCGCGCGGCCGCGCCCCGCCGGGCCGGGGGTTTCCCGGCCCGGCCCGGACGGCGCGCCGGGCGTTGCCGCGCCCACCGGGCGCGCCCGCCCGCCCCCCGCGGGGCCGCCGCGTCCGGCACCGCCGTCATCTCGGTCACCCCCGTCACCCCCGCCACCGCCGGCCGGTGCGGCGTCGGCGGGCGCGGCGGGCGCACCCGGGCGTGCACTCGGGCGCGGACCCGGGCGCCCAGCGGGGTCAGCCGGGCGGCGCGGCGCGGACGCAGCCGGGCGGCCGCCGTGCGCAGCGCCTCGTACGGGCCGCCGGGGAAGCGGCCGACGCAGACGGCCAGGACGCCGACCAGGGCGGCGGCGACACCGCCGCGGGTGCCGGCGTCCAGACCGACGAGGAGGGCCGCGGCGACCAGCGCGCCCAGGACACTGTCGGCGCCGAGGACCACCACGGCGGCGAACCACAGCAGGCCGCGCACCGGGTCGTAGGCCCCGGGGTCGAACGCGCGCAGGCCCATGCCGAGCAGGCCGCCGCCGAGCGCGGCCAGGGCGGCGCCGCAGACGAAGGCCAGCAGTTTCAGGGACGGCACCGGCACGCCCGCGGCCGCCGCGCCCGCCTCGTGGTCCCGCAGGGCGGCCAGGGCGCGGCCCGTGCGGCCCGCGCGCAGCGCGCGCGTGAACAGCAGGGCGGCCGCCAGGAGGGCGAGTTCCAGGACGTAGTACGCGCGGTCGCCCTCGAAGCCCGCGGGGCGGCCCAGGGACAGCCCGTCGGTGGCGTACGGCTGGTCGAAGACGAAGCGGCTCACGCCGACGCCGACGGCGAACGTGGCCAGCGCCAGGGCCAGTCCCCGGCGGCCGATCGCGGGCCGGCCGGTGAGCAGGCCCAGCGGGGCCACCAGCAGCACCGCCAGCGCGAGCGCCGCGAGCTCCGGCACGCGGGGCAGCCCCGGGAAGCGGCCGGCCGCGAGCAGGGCGGTGAAGAGCGCGCCCAAGCCCGCGTACGCCGCCTGGCCGAGTGAGATCTGGCCGCCCCGGCCGGTCACCACCACCAGCGACAGCAGGACGACGCCGAGCGCCGGGACCCGGACGGCGAGGTGCAGGTCGGTGCCGGTGAAGCCGAGCGGCAGCAGGAACAGCGCCCCCACGGCGACCCGGGCGCCGCGCGGGGCGGGCCCGCGCCCGGCCGCCGGGCGCGGCGACGTGTCCCGCGCCCCCACGCCGGGCAGCACCAGGGCGGCGACGAGGAGCGCGACCACGAACAGGTTGGTGCCGGCCGCCTCCAGCAGCGGCGCCGCCCGGCCCGAGAGGTGCACCCGCGTCAGCTGGCTCTGCGCCACGCCCAGGCCCAGCGCCACCAGCACGGCGACCGGCAGACTGCGCATCCGCGCCGCCACCGCGACCGCCACCACCTCCATCACCAGCAGCGGCAGACCGTAGGGGTCCAGACGCACGTACGGCGCCAGCAGCACCCCCGTCAGACCGGCCGTGAACGAGCCGAACGCCCAGCCGGCCGCGGCCACCCGGTCGGCGTCGATGCCGCCCAGCACGGCCAGCTGCCGGTCGTCCACGACGGCCCGTAGCTCGATGCCGAACCGCGTCCCGCGCCCGGGGGTCCACCAGCGTCCCCCGGAAGGACGCAGGACCGTCCCCACGCCCGCCGCCAGCACCAGCACCACCGCGAGCTGCACCCACGGCTCGTCCGGCACCAGCCGCGGCGCGTCGTCCCGGGCACCCGGTCCCCACACCAGCGCCGCCCCGCCCACCAGCAGCACGAACACGCCGATGGACGCCACCAGCGTCCGCGCCGGGTCACCGCCGAGCACGGCCAGGGGACGGAAGACGCAGCGCTCCAGCAGCACGCCGAGGCCGGGGGCCAGCACCACCAGCGTCACCGCCGCCCCCAGCCACAGCGGCCAGCCCCACCCGACCACGCACTGCCGCAGCGCGTAGGCGCAGACCATGGCGAGCGCGCCGTGCGCGAAGTTCAGCACCCCGGTCGCGCGGTACGTCACGATCAGGCCGACCCCGGTGAGCGCGGCGGCGCTGCCCACCGACAGTCCGGCGAGCGTGAGCTCGTACGTCAGCGACGCCATGACCCACCCGCGCCGTCAGCCGTCCGCCGCGCCGGGCGGCTCGCAGACCGGGCAGGGGCTCAGTCCGCCGCCGGCCGGCGGCGCGCCGTCCACCGGCACCGCCTCCGGCTTGCCGGCCACCAGGGGACAGTCGGCGCGGTGCCACAGGGTGCCGCCGGGCACCACCAGCAGCTCCTCGCCGACCGCGACCGGCGCGGTGGGCGGCCGCGCGGACCGCGCCGTCTCCTCGTGGCCGGCGGACACCAGCAGGCCGTACAGCTCCTCCACGCGCGCGGCGGCGAGCGCGCCCCGCCCGTGGGTGAGCAGCACCGCCCCGGCGACGATCAGCGCGGCGCCGGGGATCGTGCAGGACGCCAGGTAGGGCAGTTGCCGTTCGGCGTAGCGCTCGCCGGAGACGCCGTACCAGCCCAGGACGCACAGCACGGCGCCCGCGGCGAGCGCGGCCCAGCCGGCCCACAGCACGGGGTGCGCGGGGTGCGCGGTCCGCGGTCGGGCTGTGCGCATCGCCGACTCACCACACTTCGGAACACCTCGGACGTCTGCCACGTATCCGCCCGTGACAGCCGATGGGTTGCACTATGCCCACCGGAAGCCGAACCTGAAAGAACCGGGCGTAACCCGGCTCGGACCGACATCCGGTGGTGAGCCAGATGGTTCTCGGGAGCGACCCCAGGCGGGGGGAGACACGGCGGGGACGCTGCCCGCGGGCGGCGGGACGGGGTACGGCAGCGGCGGCCGCCGCCCTGGTTCTCATCCTCGCACCGTCCCTCGCGGCCTGCAGCAACGGCAAGGGCAACGGCTACGGCGGCGGCACCAGCAGCACCCCGCCCGCCTCCTCCGCGCAGAAGTCCACGGGCACACCGCCGACCGGGCCCGAGGACCCGGCGGCCGCCCAGCGGGAGATCAAGCAGAACTGGCAGAAGTTCTTCGACCCGGCCACCCCCCTGAAGGAGAAGCAGGCCGTACTGGAGAACGGCGCCCGCATGACCCTGGTGCTGCGGGCGTTCAGCGGCGACCAGCGCGGCCGGCAGGTGCGGGCCCAGGTGACGAAGGTGGTGTTCACCTCGCCCACGCAGGCCGGCGTGACCTACGACCTCCTCCTCAAGGGCGCCACCGCCCTGCCCGGCGCCGCCGGGACGGCCGTCCAGCAGGACGGCACCTGGAAGGTGTCCGACAAGACGCTGTGCGCGCTGGTGCAGATGAGCGGCCATGCCTCGGCGTCGGCGCTGCCGGGCTGCTGAGACCGCTGCCGCGGCGCTGCTGCTCCTCGCGGGCACGGCCTGCGGCAGCCGACTGCCGGAACGCGACTTCGAGCAGGGCGCCCGCACCCCGGCGGCCCCTGCCCCGGGCCGCGCCGCCCCCCTGGCGGTCGGCATCATCACCAGCGCCACCAGCCCCGTCGGCGGCGACGCCTTCACCGGCCCGCGCGACGGCGCCGAGGCCTACTTCGAGCGGCTCAACGCGCGCGGCGGCATCGACGGCCGCCGCGTGCGGGTGCACCTGTGCGACGACGGCGGCAGCGGCGTCGGCAACAGCGAGTGCGTGCACCGGCTGATCGACGGGCACAAGGTCGTCGCCCTGGTCGCCACCACCGCCCTGAACTACGCCGGCGCCGCCCGCGTCTCCCGCGCGGGCGTGCCCGACATCGGCGGCCAGCCCATCGGCGCCGCCTACGACACCTACCGGCACCTGTACAGCATCTACGGCAGCAGCGCCCCCCGGAACGGGAAGCCGGGCTGGAACGGCAAGCTGTACGGCGGCACCGAGGTCTACCGGTACTTCAAGCGGGAGCACGGCGCCCGCACCGCCGCCGTGGTGTCGTACAACCAGGCCGCCTCCGCCGCCTACGCGCGGCTCGTCGAGCGCGGCCTGAAGGCGGAGGGCTACCGGGTCGTCACCGAGGAGCTCGACTTCGCGCTGCCCAACTTCCGCGCCGCCGCCGCCGACCTGCGGCAGCAGGGCGCCGACCTGGTCTTCGACGCCGTCGACAGCCACGGCAACGCCCGGCTGTGCCAGGCGATGGACGCCGTCGGCGCCCGGGTCACCGCCAAGGTGACCAATGTGCAGAACTGGTCCTCCACCGTCCCCGACGACTACCGGGACGCCCCGCGCTGCCGCAACGCGCTGTGGGCGACCGGCTCCAGCCGCAACTACGACGACCCCTCCCACCCGGCCGTGAAGGAGTTCCGGGACGCCACCAGGGGCCTGGCCACGCACTCCCAGTGGCAGCTCGAGGGCTGGGCGGCCGCGCTGTGGTTCACGGACGCGGCCCGCTCCTGCGCCCGGCACGGGGGCGTCACCCGCGCGTGCCTGGACGCCTTCATGAGCCGCACCCGCGCCTACACCGCGCACGGCCTGCTGCTGCCGGCCGGTTTCACGCCCCGGGCGAAGCCGCCCGCCACCCACCGCGCCTGCCTGTCGGTGGCCCGCTGGCAGGACGGCCGGGGCTGGGTGTCCCAGGGCGACATGAACCGCACCTGCTTCACCGTGCCGCAGCTGCCCTACAGCCCTTGACCTCCGGGCACCGCCGGCAACCGGCGGCGGCCGGCCGGCGGCGGCTGGCAGACTCGGAGACGTGCTGGAGACCTCCGCGCGCCTGCTGCGCCTGCTGTCCCTCCTCCAGGCCCGCCGCGCGTGGTCCGGCGCCGACCTGGCGGAGCGGCTCGGCGTGTCGCAGCGCACCGTGCGCCGCGACGCGGACCGGCTGCGCGCGCTGGGCTACCCGGTCGAGGCCGGCCCCGGCACGGGCGGCGGCTACCGGCTCGGCGCCGGCGCCGAGCTGCCGCCGCTGCTGCTGGACGACGACGAGGCCGTCGCCGTCGCCGTCGGACTGCGCACGGCCGCCGGACAGGGCATCGAGGGCATCGGCGAGGCCTCGGTGCGCGCCCTGGCCAAGCTGGAGCAGGTGCTGCCCGGCCGGCTGCGCCGCCGCGTGGGCGCGCTGCACGCCTTCACCGTGCCCATGCTGCGCGGCCATCCCCCCGAGACGGTCGACCCGGCCCTGCTCACCGAACTCGCCGGCCTGTGCCGGGACGCCGAACGCCTGCGCTTCGACTACCGCGACCACCCCCGCTCCCGCACGGACCCGGGCGGGGGGAGTCCCGCCGGCACCACCACCCGCCGCACCGTCGAACCGCACCGCCTGGTGTGCACCGAGCGCCGCTGGTACCTGGTCGCCTGGGACCTCGACCGCGACGACTGGCGCACCTTCCGCGTCGACCGCATCACCCCCAGGCCGCCGCACGGCCCCCGCTTCACCCCGCGCCGCCCGCCCGCCGACGACCTCGCCGCCTACGTCTCCCGGGGCGTCTCCACGCGCGCCTACGCCACCCACGCCGTCCTGCGCCTGCTGGTGCCGCTGCCCGAGGCCGCCGAGCGGATCTCGCCCTCCGCCGGGGTGCTGGAGCCCGACGGGCCTCACGCCTGCGTCCTGCGCACCGGCGCGCCCAGCCTGGAGGGCATGGTGGTGCACGTGCTGATGACGGGCTTCGAGTTCGAGGTGCTCGAGCCGCCGGAGCTGGTGGAGACCATCAGGGCCGCTCGCGACCGGCTGACGCGTGCGCTCCGAGCGGCTCCTCCGGCGGCGCCGCGTACTCCGGGTGGTGCAGGTCGAACGCCGGGGACTCCGAGCGGATCCGCGGCAGCGCCGTGAAGTTGTGCCGCGGCGGCGGGCAGGAGGTCGCCCACTCCAGTGACCGGCCGAAGCCCCAGGGGTCGTCGACCTCCACCTTCGCGCCGTAGCGGTGCGTCTTCCCCACGTTGTACAGGAACGGCAGCGTGGAGGCGCCCAGCAGGAACGCGCCGATCGTCGACACCGTGTTCAGCGCGGTGAAGCCGTCCGCGGCCAGGTAGTCGGCGTACCGGCGCGGCATGCCCTCCGCGCCCAGCCAGTGCTGCACCAGGAACGTGGTGTGGAAGCCGACGAACAACGTCCAGAAGTGGATCTTCCCGAGGCGCTCGTCGAGCATCTTGCCGGTGAACTTCGGCCACCAGAAGTACAGGCCGGCGAAGACCGCGAAGACCACCGTGCCGAAGACGACGTAGTGGAAGTGCGCCACCACGAAGTAGGAGTCGGTGACGTGGAAGTCCAGCGGCGGCGAGGCCAGGATCACCCCGGTCAGGCCGCCGAAGAGGAACGTCACCAGGAAGCCGTTCGCCCACAGCATCGGCGTCTCGAACGACAGCGAGCCCCTGAGCATGGTGCCGGTCCAGTTGAAGAACTTCACGCCCGTCGGCACGGCGATCAGGAAGCTCATGAACGAGAAGAACGGCAGCAGCACCGCGCCCGTGGCGAACATGTGGTGCGCCCACACGATCACCGACAGGCCGGTGATCGCCATGGTCGCGCCGACCAGCGTCAGGTAGCCGAAGACCGGCTTGCGGGCGAAGGCCGGGATGATCTCGGTGATGATGCCGAAGAACGGCAGCGCGATGATGTACACCTCGGGATGGCCGAAGAACCAGAACAGGTGCTGCCACAGGATCGCCCCGCCGTTGGTCGGGTCGAAGACGTGCGCGCCGAAGCGGCGGTCCGCCTCCAGCACCAGCAGCGCCGCCGCCAGCACCGGGAACGCCATCAGGATCAGGATGGACGTGAACAGGGTGTTCCAGGTGAAGATCGGCATGCGGAACATCGTCATGCCCGGCGCGCGCATCCCGATGATCGTGGTGATGAAGTTGACCGCGCCGAGGATCGTGCCGAACCCGGCCAGCGCCAGGCCCATGATCCACAGGTCGGGGCCGACGCCGGGGGAGTGCGCCGCGTCGTTGAGCGGCGCGTAGGCGAACCAGCCGAAGGCGGCCGGGCCCTCCGGCACGACCAGCGAGCCCATGACGATCAGCCCGCCGAACAGGAACAGCCAGTACGACAGCATGTTCAGCCGGGGGAAGGCCACGTCCGGCGCGCCGATCTGCAGCGGCATCAGCTCGTTGGCGAAGCCCGCGAAGCTCGGCGTCGCGAACAGCAGCAGCATGATCGTGCCGTGCAGCGTGAACAGCTGGTTGAACTGCGTGGTGCTCATCAGCTGCAGGCCCGGCCGGGCGAGCTCCGCCCGCATCAGCAGGGCCATGAACCCGCCGGCCAGGAAGAACCCGAACGACGTGATCAGGTAGAGGTGGCCGATCTTCTTGTGGTCGGTGGTGGTCAGCCAGTCGACGACCATCCGGCCGCGCCGCCTGGTGCCCCGCGGCCGGATGGCCGCCGGCGCCGTCTCCGTGCCCATCGCCTCGTCGCCCCTTCGCTCATCGCGTCCTGGGCCCGCCGTGGCCGCACGCCGTGTACCCACGGGTTGACGCCATGATGCGCCTCCGCCGCCCGGTCCGACAGGGGGCACTCAAGACAGAGGCGTTCGAACGTCATGTGCCGAAACCGTGAAATTCCTGTGCGACGGTGCGGTCTCGGCCCCTGCGTGGAATGGGCGGGAAAGGGACCCGGACCCTTACTCGATTCTTACTTCCGGCGTTTTCCGGCACGTCGGGAGCGGCTCCGTCCACCCTCCTCGGAAATTACCTCGGATTACCCGCGGAAGACACCTGGAAGGCCCGGGGAACCGCCCGTCCGGGTGACCTGCAAGCCCCGGCGCGCTGTCGGGATCTGTCGTAGTCCTGTGACAGAAGCGTGACAGGAGAGGTACCCGGTGCCCGTGGGGCGAGGCGCCGCCGGCGGGCGCCCTCGGGCGGGCGGCCGCTTTCCCGGCCGCCCCGCGGCGCCTACGGTGGCGGCATGGCACCGATTCCCACTCCGCCCACGGAGCCCCACGACAACCCGGACGGGTACGTCGGACTCGACGCCCGGCGGGCCGAGCACCTCGCCCGCGAGCGCGGCTGGTCCACGGTGCGGTCGCTGCCGCCGGGCGCGATCATCACCATGGAGTACCGCGCCGGCCGGCTGAACTTCGAGGTCGCCGACGGCCGCGTGACCCGCGCCTGGAAGGGGTGACGCGCCGGCGCACGGCACCGGCCGCACGGCAGCGGCCGCACGGTGAAGGCCCCGGCTCCCTGGGCGGGAGACCGGGGCCTGAGCCGTCGTACCGGAGCAGCCGTGGCGCGAAGCCGGGGTGCGCGTACCGTCCGGCGGGTCAGCCGCCCGTGAGCGGGCGGGCCGTCGAGGTGCCGCGCGGCAGGCGGTCGGCGTGCGGGGGCCTGCGGCTGCCGGTCGGGGTGACCGGCGTGCGCTCCGACCGGGCCAGATGGGGACCGGGGGCGAGGTAGACCGGCGCCCGGGGCGGACGGGCGGCCGCCGGCACCGCGTCGCGGGCCGGTGCCTCCGCGTCGGCCAGGACCCGCGGCCCGAGCGCCACGGGCGGACCGGCCGCGGGGACGGGGGCAGGAGCGGGAGCGGGCCGGGGTGCGGGACGGCCGTACCGGGCGCGCCGGCGGTCGCGCAGCTCCAGGAGCGCCGCCTCCGAGCGGGCGATCAGCGGCTCGCACCACGGCAGCGCCAGCAGGATCAGCAGCCCCGCGGCCCAGCCCAGCAGCACGTCGCTCAGCCAGTGCGTACCGAGGTAGACGGTGGTCAGGCCGACGCCGAGCGCGGTCACCGCCGACAGCGCCGACAGCCAGCGGCGCGCCCTGGGGGTGGAGGCCAGGTAGGCCAGGATGCCCCAGGTCACCACGGCGTTGGCGGTGTGGCCGCTGGGGAATATGTCGCCGCCCAGCCCCATCTCGTTGGAGCCGATGACGGTCGCGTAGTGCGGGCCGAGCCGGCCCATGCCGTACTTGGCGGCGCCGACGGTGACGTTCAGCAGCAGCAGCGCCGCCCCCAGCGCCAGCAGCGGGCGCAGCGTGTGCTGCCGCCAGGAACGCCAGCCCAGCCACGCGGCGACCATCACGGCGGTGGGGCCGCGCTGGCCGAGCACGACGTAGTAGTCGGCGAAGGCGTGGATCTGCGGCCACTGCTGGTACGGCCGGAAGAACATGACCTGCCAGTCGAGCCGGACCAGCCAGGAGGTGGTCACCACGGCCCAGACGATCGCCAGGTAGAACGCGAGTGTCGCGGCGAGCAGCACGACGCGGTGCCGGCTCATCCTCGGCACGTCGATGTGTGCCGGCCGTTCCGGCTCACGGTCCAGCCGGGCGAACAGCCGGTCCAGACGGGTGAGTGTTCGTTCGGTACGCACTCAATCGACGTTACAGCGAGTGAGGTCACTTCCCGGTCGAATCACCGGGTTTGTGATGACGATGTGATGTGGGATTGCTCTCAGGCGGCCGCCGAATTCCCGGGATTCCGCAATGCACGCCGACCGGATCCCAGCAATTTATTTGATCATTACGGGCGGACGTTTTACCGGAATTACGAATGCGTTCACCGAATGCTCGACCGGGGTGGGCCGCGCGGCCGGGCCGGTCACGGCGGACCGGTGCCGTTCAGCCACACCGCCCCGTACACCGCCGAGAGCACCGCGACGGCCCCCAGCACCAGCGCCGATCGGCGGACCGGCCGCCGGGCCAGGGCCAGGGCGAGCGGCAGCAGCAGCGGGAACGCGGGCAGCAGCAGGCGCGGCTTGGAACCGAAGTACCCGGAGGCGCCCAGGGCGAGCGCGGTGACGACACCCGCGTACACCAGCAGCTCGAGCGGCTGCCGCTGCCGTACGCAGGTGACGTACAGCCACACCACCAGCGCGACGCCGGCCACCAGGCCCAGGCCGGCCGGGGCCGACGGGAGTGACGTGAACTTCTCGGCCGTGAAGCGGGCGAAGGCCCGGCCGCCGTCGAAACCGTTGCGCCACCCGGCCTGCACCCGCGCGTACCCCCACAGGCCCCGGCCGGTGCGGTGGCCGACCCAGAGCAGGTACCCGGCGCAGCCGAGCGGCGCGAGCAGCATGCCGAGGGCGCGCCGCCGGGCCGGTGCGCCCCCGCGCGGGGGCGCGGTCGTGCGCGCGGGGGCGCGTACGACCTCCCGCACGCCGCCCGTCGGCGCCGGGCTCCCGGTGCACCCGGACGAGGTGGCGGCGGACTGCTCCTGGGCGGCGGGCCACTCCCGGGCCGCGAGCTGGTCCCGGACAGCGGACCGCTCCCGGGCCGCGCGCCGCTCCCGGGCGAACGACACGGCGCCGGCCGTCCACACCGCCGCGGTCACCGCCAGCCCCACCGGGCGGGTCAGGCCCGCCGCCAGTGCCAGGGCGCCCGCCGTGACCCAGCGGCCGGTCAGCGCCGCGTACAGCGCCCAGGCCGCCAGCGCCGTGAACAGCGACTCGCTGTACGCCATCGACTGCACGACCGCGACCGGCAGCACCGCCCACAGCAGCGTCGCGCACACCCCCGCCCGGCGGCCGTACAGGTGGTCGGCGACCGCGAAGATCCCCCAGGCCGCGGCGAGCGAGGCGAGCAGGCTGACGGCGAGGCCGACGTCCCCGTACCCCAGCGGCGTCACCGCCGCCCCCAGCCGCTCCAGCCACGGCAGCAGCGGGAAGAAGGCGAGGTCGGAGTGGACGGCGCCGTCCGGCAGGCGCACCTCGTAGCCGTAGCCGAGCCCGGCGACCCGCGCGTACCACAGGGAGTCCCAGCGGGCCGTCAGCAGCGTGTGGGCGTTCCTGCCGTGCGCCGCGCTCCACCCGGCCAGCACGGCCAGGCCCAGGGCCCGCACGGCCGCGTACCCGAGCAGGGCCGGGGCGGCTCGCGGTAGGGCCGGGGCCCGGTCGGCACGCGTCGCAAGATCGCTCACGGGCTCGATTATCGACCGGTGTCGACTATCGGCCGGTGTCGACTATCGGCCGGTATCGACCGGGCCGCTCCCGGTCGGCCCGGAGCCCGCCGGGAGCGGCCGGGCGTCACCGGGTGCGACACACGGGTGACGCGCGGGTGATGCGCAGGTGACGCACAGGTGAGGAGAGTGGCGCACGCCACACCTGTTCCGGCGATGTCTGAGAGGTCCGCCACGCCCCGGACCGCCCGGCTCGCGTACGCTGACGTGTCACTCGCCTTTCGTAGCGCGGACCGGGGACCACCGCTCCTCCCCGGTCGAGTCGCGGGGGCTCCCCACCCCGCGAGCCCGCCGAACGCGAGGGTTCATCTGGGAGGTACGTACATGTCCGGGACGACCACGGCCGCCACCGCGCTGCGCCGTCGGGCGGCCGGGGCCGGTGCCAACCGCTGGGTCGTCCTCGTCGTCCTCTGCGTCAGCCTGCTGCTGGTCGCCGTGGACGCCACCGTCCTCCACGTGGCGGTCCCCGCCGTCACCGAGGACCTCAGGCCCGGCGCCATCGAACTGCTCTGGATCGTCGACACCTACCCGCTCGTCTGCGCCTCGCTGCTGATCCTCTTCGGCACGCTCGGCGACCGGGTGGGCCGCAGACGGATCCTGCTGCTCGGCTACGGCCTCTTCGACCTCGCCTCCGCCCTCGCGGCCTTCTCCCCGAACCCGCAGACCCTCATCGTGGCGCGGGCGCTGCTCGGCGTCGGCGGCGCGATGATCATGCCGGCCACGCTGTCGATCCTGCGGCAGGTCTTCCCCGACCGCCGCGAGCGGGCGCTGGCCATCGGCGTGTGGAGCGCGGTGGCGGCGGTGGGGGCGGCCGTGGGGCCGCTGCTCGGCGGATTCCTGCTGGAGCACTTCTGGTGGGGTTCGGTCTTCCTGGTCAACATCCCGTTGATGCTGGTCAGCCTGCCCGTGGGGCGGCTGCTGCTGCCGGAGTCCACGGGGGGCCACGACGGCCCGTGGGACGTGGCCGGGTCGCTGATGGCGGCCGCCGGCCTGCTCGGCGTCGTCCTGGCCGTCAAACGGCTCGGCGGGCGCGAGCCGGTCACCGGCGTGTGGACCGTGCTGCCGCTCGTCGTCGGCGCCGCGCTGCTCGTGGCGTTCGTCCGGCGGCAGCGGCGGCGGGCGCATCCGCTGGTGGACCTGCGGATGTTCGGGCGGCCGGCGTTCAGCACCTCCGTCGGCTGCATCGTCCTGGCGATGCTGGCGCTGGTCGGCCTGGAGCTGATCGCCGCCCAGTACCTGCAACTCGTGCTGCGGCTCTCCCCGCTCCGGACGGGCCTGCGGCTGCTGCCACTGACCTTCGCCGCGATGGCGGCCGGGCTGGCGGGGGAGCGGATGCTGCGGCGGTTCGGGCCGCGGCGCATGGTCTGCTCCGGCTTCCTGCTCACCGCGGTGGCCGTGCTCACGCTCACCGGGATGGGCGGCCGGGACGACGTGGCGCTGCTGCTCACGGGGTTCGTGCTGCTCGGGTTCGGGCTGGAGACGACGCTGTTCGGCGCGTACGAGTCCATGCTCAGCGAGGCACCGGCCGAGCAGGCCGGGGGCGCGGCGGCGATCGGGGAGACCTCCTACCAGCTCGGGGCGGGCATCGGCATCGCGTTGCTGGGCAGCGTCATGAACGCCGCGTACGCACCCGGGCTCGCCGGCGTGCCCGGTGTGCCGGCCGAGTCGGCCGCGGCCGCCTCCCACTCGCTGGGGGAGGCGTACGACGTCGCCGCGCGGCTCGGGGGCCCCGCCGGGGGCGCCCTGCGGCGGGCGGCCCGGGACTCCTTCGTGCACGGGCTGCACGTCACGCTGCTCGTGAGCGCGGGGCTGCTGCTGCTCGGGGCGCTGATGGCGCTGCGGCTGCCGCGGGTGATGCAGTGCGGGGAGACCGGGGATGCCGCGGAGATCGGGGACACCGTGAAGACTGCGGAGATCAGGGACACCGCGAAGACCGCAGAGACTGCGGAGACCGCGAAGACCGCAGAGACTGCGGAGACCGCGGAAGACAGGGAGGACGCGGGCGGTGCCATGGAGCTTCCCGCCCAGCGGGAGAGGGAGCGGTCCCGGGTGTCGGCGTGAGCGCCGCCCGGACGGTCCGCCGGACGGACGGTCGCCGGGCGGATGCGGGGCTGGACTCGGGGGGAACGGCGTCGTAACGTCGGGACCGGAACCGTTTAACTAGCGCTGCTAGTTTCCTTGCCGGAGGGTGCTCATGCCGACCGCCTCGCCCAAGCCGCCCCCCTTCGACCCCGCCGATCCGCTCGGCATCGACGACCTGCTGGAGCCGGAGGACCTGGCGGTCCGGGACACGGTGCGCGCCTGGGCGGCGGACCGGGTGCTGCCGTACGTGGCGGAGTGGTACGAGAAGGGCGAGCTGCCGGCCGTCCGGGAGCTGGCGCGCGAGCTCGGCGGGATCGGCGCACTCGGCATGTCGCTCACCGGATACGGCTGCGCCGGGGCCGGCGCCGTGCAGTACGGTCTGGCCTGCCTGGAGCTGGAGGCCGCCGACTCGGGCATCCGGTCCCTCGTCTCCGTCCAGGGCTCCCTCGCCATGTACGCCATCCACCGCTTCGGCAGCGAGGAGCAGCGGCAGGAGTGGCTGCCCCGCATGGCCGCCGGCGAGGTCATCGGCTGCTTCGGGCTGACCGAGCCCGACCACGGCTCCGACCCGGCGTCGATGCGGACCTACGCCAAGAAGGACGGCGGCGACTGGGTCCTCAACGGCCGCAAGATGTGGATCACCAACGGCTCGGTCGCCGGCGTCGCCGTCGTCTGGGCGCAGACCGACGACGGCATCCGCGGGTTCCTCGTGCCCGCCGGCACCCCCGGCTTCTCCGCGCCCGAGATCAAGCACAAGTGGTCCCTGCGGGCCTCCGTCACCAGCGAGCTCGTGCTCGACGACGTACGGCTGCCCGCCGGCGCCGTGCTGCCGGAGGTGACCGGGCTGCGCGGCCCGCTGAGCTGCCTGTCGCACGCCCGGTACGGGATCGTGTGGGGCGCGATGGGGGCGGCGCGGGCCTGTTTCGAGGCGGCGCTGGACTACGCGCGCTCGCGGGAGCAGTTCGGGCGGCCCATCGGGGGCTTCCAGCTCACCCAGGCCAAACTCGCCGACATGGCGGTGGAACTGCACAAGGGGATCCTGCTCGCCCATCACCTGGGGCGGCGCATGGACGCCGGCCGCCTGCGTCCGGAGCAGGTCAGCTTCGGCAAGCTCAACAACGTACGGGAGGCGATCGAGATCTGCCGTACGGCGAGGACGATCCTCGGTGCCAACGGGATCTCCCTCGAATACCCCGTGATGCGGCACGCGACGAATCTCGAGTCGGTGCTCACCTATGAGGGCACCGTGGAGATGCACCAGCTCGTGCTGGGCAAGGCGCTCACCGGGTTCGACGCCTTCCGGTGAGCCCGGGAGCCGCGGCGCGGCCCGGCTGCGGTCTCGGCTCCGGCGGCTGCGGTCTCAGCCCTGAGGGCTGTGCTCTCGGCCCTGATGGCCGCGGTCTCAGCTCTGGTTGAAGAACCCGTCCGACCGGTGCGCCGCCGGCTCACCGCTGATGATCTCCGTGTCGGACGGGGTCAGCAGGAAGACGCGGTGGGACACGCGGTCGATGGAGCCGCGCAGGCCGAAGACCAGCCCGGCCGCGAAGTCGACCACGCGCTTGGCGTCGGCGGGCTCCATGGCCGTCAGGTTCACGATGACCGGGACGCCCTCCCGGAAGAGCTCGCCGATCGCGCGCGCGTCCCGGAAGCTGTCCGGGGTGACCGTGCCGATGCGGCGGCCCTTGTCCTCGGCCGTGTCCGACGCCACCTTCACCCGCGGGTCGGTGACCCAGGCGTCCCCGGACTCGGTGCCCTCGGAGTAGTCGTCGTCGTAGTAGCCCTCGTCATCGTTGTCGTCGACGAGGCCGAGCCACGCACTCGCCTTGCGTACCGATCCCATGGACGCCTCCTCTCACTGCGGTCTCTTCCTGCTTTCCGCATCCCTATGGTCATCCATGATGCGGACGGCGCGCCAAGGGAATAGGCGCCGCGCGGGGGGTTTGTGACGGTACTGGTGCACGGCGTATCCGTCGAGAGCCCTCGTTTCCCAAGGGTCGCGCCCCAAACGGCTGCTGACTGTGAGTGAAATATGACAGTTCACGGCGACCGGGTGATGCACGGTGCGTACGGGTGAACGCGGAACTGCGGGTGACGCCGCAGCTCAGCGTCACGGATACCGCGGGGGCGTCGTGTGCGTCCGGCGCCGCCGGGTCGCACCGCCACCGCCTCGGCGGTCGGCCGCCGGGACGGGTGGCCGGCCCGTCCGCGCGGTCTGCGTACGGCCCCGAGAGGGTGCCGCGGGCTTTTTGGGCGTGTCTATGGATTATTCCGCATAACGCTCATATTGGTTCTGACGGTGATTCAGGTCGTCCTGGGCCGGCCGCCCACAGGGGCGTCATGCCCGTGCGCGGTTGCCGACTCGTCCGTTCCGCGGCGTATCTCCCGGATGCCGGCCGCGCTGACACGTGCCGACTCGCGGCCATCCGGAGGGGCGAATTCCAGCCAACCCCGGGGCGGGGAAATCGGACAGGAAACGACGTGTCGCCCCCGGCCGGCGGAACCGGTGGGGTCGCCGCGGGGGAGGGGCCGCCGACCGGCCGGTGGGCCTCGGTGCGGACCCCGGGCCAGTGGCGGAACCGCGGGTCACGCCGGGTGCGCGCCGCCTCGTGACGCCGGCGTGCGAGGGGGAGCGGGAGGTGTCGCGACGAGGGGAGAGGGAGGCCGAAAAGAGTCGATGGGCCGTCAAACCGGTTGTACCGCACACGTTCCCCGCAGACCGCACACAGTCGCGCGGCCGAAAGGCCATCTTGCGGCGACCGTACGTTCGGCCGAATACTCCCCCACAGCGCTTGTCAGGGGCACGGCGTGTTCGGAATCCGGACACTCACGGCTCCCGGCTGCGCCTCACGGGCCCCGACCCCACGCGGGCCCCCGACTTCCCCAGCGGAGGAACGAAAAGTGAGGATCAAGCGCACCACCCCCCGCAGCGGCATCGCAAGACGGGCCAGGCTGATCGCCGTGGCCTCCGGCCTTGTGGCCGCCGCCGCGCTCGCGGTCCCCAGCGCGAACGCGTCGGACACCCCGGCCACCTTCAGCGCCGCTGCCCTCAAGAGCGCGAGCAGCTCCGTGCTCAAGGCCGACGTCCCCGGCACCGCCTGGGCCGTCGACAGCAAGAACCACCGCGTTCTCGTGACCGTCGACAGCACGGTCTCCCCGGCCGAGATCGCGAAGATCAAGCAGCAGGCCGGCGCCAACGCCGGCGCGCTGACCATCAAGCGCACCCCGGGCACGTTCAAGAAGCTGATCTCCGGCGGCGACGCCATCTACGCGAGCAGCTGGCGCTGCTCCCTCGGCTTCAACGTCCAGGACAACAGCGGCAACTACTACTTCCTCACCGCCGGTCACTGCACCGACGGCGCGGGCACCTGGTGGTCGAACTCCTCCCACTCGACCACCCTCGGCACCACCGCCGGCTCGTCCTTCCCCGGCAACGACTACGGCATCGTCCGCTACACCAACAGCTCGGTCACCAAGTCGGGCACGGTGGGCAGCGTCGACATCACCAGCGCGGCCACGCCGTCCGTCGGCACCACCGTCTACCGGCGCGGCTCGACCACCGGCATCCACAGCGGCCGGGTCACCGCGCTCAACGCGACCGTCAACTACGGCGGCGGCGACATCGTGTCCGGCCTCATCCAGACCACGGTCTGCGCCGAGCCCGGCGACTCCGGCGGCCCGCTCTACTCCAACAGCGGCGTCGCCTACGGCCTGACCTCCGGCGGCAGCGGCGACTGCACCTCCGGCGGCACGACCTTCTTCCAGCCCGTCACCGAGGCGCTGAGCGCCTACGGAGTCCACGTCTACTGAGCGTCTACTGAGCGTCTACTGACGTCTATTGACGTCCACTGACGTGATCCACCCGGCCCGGGGCCGTCCGGAAGGCCCCGGCGCGGTCGGCGGTAGCTGAGCGGAGCCCCCGCACACGACGGTGTGCGGGGGCTTTCGCGTGTGCGGGCGGGACTTTCGCGTGTGCGGGCGGGAACCGGGGGCTCCCGCCCGTGCGGTGACGACCGCCGCCACCCGGCAGGGCATTCCGGAGAGCCGGCTTGTGCGGTGCGCCCACGCAGGAGGCGCTGAAGGGCACGTGAGGCAGACCGCGCCGACGACAGGAAGGGCGACCCGCGGGTGACGGCGCCCCGCACCCCGGTCGGCGGGGACGGGCGCGGCGCAGGACGTCCGGCTGCGCTTCGAGCCCAACATGCCCGCTCGGGATGTTTAGTGACGGCTCGTCACCTTATGTCGCCGCCACTATCACAGCAACCGGCCGCCGTTGGATTTTTTACCGACGCGTAACTTCACGCTTGGACTACTCGTCCGTAACTTGAAGGGAGAACAGCATCCTCGTGATCCGGATCACAGGGCGTAGCGCCGTCGCACCCCCTAGAGCCGCAAGGAGATCACGCGATGCTGCCCTGGAAACGGAAGTTCAGATCCCTCGCCGCACTGCTGCTGGCCGTCGCCGCCACCGTCACCGTCCCCGCCGCCACCGCCCACGCGGCCACCGCGCCCGACAGGGGCTGGAACGACTACTCCTGCCGGCCGTCCGCCGCCCATCCCCGCCCGGTCGTCCTCGTCCACGGAACCTTCGCCAACTCCGTCGACAACTGGCTGTCCCTCGCGCCCTACCTGACGGCCCGCGGCTACTGCGTCTTCTCCCTCGACTACGGCGAACTGCCGGGCGTGGCCGTCTTCCACGGCCTCGGTCCCGTCGCCGACTCCGCCAAGCAGCTGTCCGCCTTCGTCGACAGGGTGCTCGCCGCCACCGGCGCCGCCAAGGCCGACCTCGTCGGCCACTCGCAGGGCGGCATGATGCCCCGCTACTACCTGCGCTTCCTCGGCGGGGCGGCCAAGGTCAACGCCCTGGTCGGCATCGCCCCCAGCAACCACGGCACCACCCTGTCCGGCCTGACCGCGCTGCTGCCGTACTTCCCCGGCATCGAGGACCTGCTCACCACCCACACCCCCGCCCTCACCGACCAGGTCACCGGCTCCGCCTTCCTCACCCGGCTCAACGAGGGCGGCGACACCGTGCCCGGTGTCCACTACACGGTCATCGCCACCCGCTACGACGAGGTGGTCACGCCGTACCGCAGCCAGTTCCTGAGCGGACCGGACGTACGCAACGTGTTGCTGCAGGACCTGTGCCCGGTGGACCTGTCCGAGCACGTCGCCGTCGGGCTGTTCGACCGGATCGCCTTCCACGAGGTGGCGAACGCCCTGGATCCGGCGCACGCCACCCCCACCACCTGCGCCTCGGCGTTCAGCTGACGCGGGCGGCGGCGCGCGTCACCGGCCGCGTGCCGCGCGCCGCCGCACCGAGGCGAACAGCGCGGCAGAACCCAGCGCCAGGGCGGCGGCACCGCCGACCGCGAGGTACGGGGTGCTGCCGTCGCCGCCGGTCTCGGCGAGGCGCACGGCGGAACCGGCGGCCTTCGGGTGGTTCGCCGAGACATCCGCGTCCGCGTTCCCGTTCCCGTCCCCGGCCGCGGTCGGGGACGCGGTGCCGTCGTCGGCCGCGGCGGCCGGGGTGCCGGTGTCCGCCGGGGAGCCGCCCGCGGGCGCGGACACCGGGCCGGCCGTCGGGCCGGCCGTCGTGCGGGCGTCGTCGTCGCCGTGCCCGTGGTGCTCGATCGTCGACTTGTCGGCACCGGCCGCGATCTGCCGCTCGGAGGGCGCCGAGGCCGCCGGAGCCGCGCCGGCGCCGCTGCCGCCCGACCCGCCGAAGTCGACATCCGAGCAGGAGTAGAACGCCTCCGGGCTGTCCGAACGCTGCCACACCGTGTACAGCAGCTGGCGGCCGGAGCGCTCCGGCAGCGTGCCGGAGAACGTGTAGAAGCCGCCCGAGGCGGCCGGGTCGGTCGCCGTCGCCACCGGGTGCCGCAGGTCCAGGTCGTCCCAGGCGAGCGGCTTGGCCGGGTCGTAGCCGGGCTTGGTGAGGTAGACGGTGAAGGTGCCCTTGTGCGGGGCGGTGACGCGGTATTTGAAGGTGTACGAGCCGCTGTGCACCGCGGTCGCCGGCCAGTCGGCGCGCGCCAGGTCCAGGCCCTTGAACTCCTCGTTGCCGGCGCTGCACAGCTTGCCGTCCGGGATCAGCTCCCGGTGCCGCCCGGCCGCGTCGCCGATGCGGATGCCGTTCCAGTCGTACAGCGCCTGCGTGCCGCCGGCCGCGACCGCCGCCCGGCACGCCGCCGACTTCGGGTTCTCCGGGCCCTCCGCGTAGCACTGCGCCACCCGGCTCACCGGGTCGCCCAGCGACCCGTGCGCCGCCGCCGGTGCCGCGGCGAGCGCGGTCAACGCGAGCGGGGCGGCACCGGCGACGGCGAGCGCGGCGACGGTCTGACGACGGCGAGCGGACATGCGGAACTCCTCGCGGCTTGCCGGAAACTTCCGGGAAGTTTCCGGGGCTGGGTCCTGACGGCGATCAGAACCTAGCCCCGGAAAACCGCGGAATCCCCTGATGAGAGCCGTGATCGGAGATCCTTAGGCTCCTCTTAAGGACGTGCTGAGGCTGGCATCAGACAGGTGCCGTCCCGGCATGGACAACCGGTCGCGGGACGCGCGTGAAGAGATCCGGCCGTCGCCGCCGACGTCGCGGCGGTGCGGGCGGTGACCGACGCGGCCTACCGGCCGTACCTCGCGCGCATCGGGGTGGTGCCGCAGCCCATGGAGGCGGACCACGCGGCGGACGTGGCCGCGGGCAGGGTGTTCGTCACGGGCGAGCCCGTCATCGGCCTGGTCGTGCTGGAGGAGCGCGCGGATCACCTGTTCCTCGACAGCATCGCCGTCCACCCCGACGCCCACGGCCGGGGGTGGGACGGCGGCTGCTGGAGTTCGTGGAGGCACGTGCGCGGGCGCTGCGCCTGCCGGAGATCAGGCTGTACACGAACGCGCTGATGCGGGAGAACCAGAAGATCTGTCCGCGCTTCGGATACGAGGCCGTCGAGCGCCGTGTCGACGGGCCCTACGACCGGATCCACTACCGCAAACGGCTGACCTGACCCGCGCCGTGCGCCGGCCCGCGCCGTGTGCCGGCCCGTGTCGTGCACCGACCCGCGGCGTGCGCGGGTCAGGGAACGGTCGTGCGCCGGTCGTGTGCCGTCGGCCGGAGTGTCCTCACCCGTCCGGCCACCAGGTGCGGGCGATGTCCCTGCGGATCTCCGGACGCTCCGCGGGATACTCGTCGGTTTCCTCACGAACCCGGCGGGCATCGGTTTTCCTCAGGGGCTTCTGCACTGTCATGCGGCGCATCGGTGCCTCCTTCAACGTCTACCGGGTTCCGCGCTCTCACGGAGGTAGACCTTTCGGGCGAGAGTTCCTCATCGGTGCGGGTTTGTCTGTGATGTCGGTCACGATCCGGTTGTCAGTGGTGGGTGTCACCCTTGCCGCATGACGAGCGACGACGCCACGACCGCGACCGGCGCCCACCCCGGCGGAATCGACTGGGACACCGCGGCCGCCTCCTTCGACGACGAACCCGACCACGGTCTGCGCGACGCGGACGTACGCGCCGCCTGGGCCGACCGGCTCGCCGCCTGGCTGCCCGCCCGCCCCGGCGACCTCCTCGACCTCGGCTGCGGCACCGGCAGCCTCTCGCTCCTCGCCGCCGAACGGGGACACCGGGTGACCGGCGTCGACCTGTCCCCGGCGATGGTGGAGCGGGCGCGCGCCAAACTCGCCGGCCGTGACGCGGTGTTCCTCGTCGGCGACGCGGCACGGCCGCCCGTCGGGGAGCGGCGCTTCGACGCCGTGCTCGTCCGGCACGTGCTGTGGACGCTGCCCGACCCCGGCCAAGTCCTGCGGCACTGGTGCGGGCTGCTGCGGCCGGGCGGACGGCTGGTGCTGGTCGAGGGGGTGTGGGGGACGGTCGACCCGGTCGGCATACCGGCCGAGCGGCTCACCGCTCTGCTCGCCCCCCTCGTGGCGCGTCAGCGCCTCGAGCCGCTCTCCGGCGACGCCCGGCTGTGGGGCCGACCGGTGACGGACGAACGGTACGCGGTGGTGGCGATGGTCTGAGCCGGGCGGCCGCGGCCCGGCTCTCCCGGGCCGTCCGGCCCCGGGCCTCCCGGGTCCCGCGGCCGCCGTCCGCTCCCTCCGCGGTCACCCCCTCCGCGGTCACCCCCTCCGCGGTCGCCGTTCTCCGGGCCGCCGAAGCCGCCGGGGCCAGGACAGCAGGGTCAGGTCAGGGCAGCGGAGTCAGGACAGCAGGGCCAGGAAGCCGGAGCCCTCCCGCGCCAGCGCCTCCAGCTCCGCCAGCGCGGCGACGGCCGCCGCCGCGGCCTCGGGGTCCGTCCGGGTCAGCCCGCTCGCGGCGAACTCGTCCTCGTCCAGCCGCCGCACGTCCCGTCCGTCGGCCGAGCGCCACAGGTCCAGGTCGAGGTCCTCGACGACCAGTTCGGTGCCGGACAGCACGGCGGGGCGGGCGATGTCGCAGTACCAGCCCTTCAGCACGCCCGCCGCGTCGCGGACTTCCATCACCGCGTACCAGCGGTCGCGCCAGTAGTACTCGGTGAACACGTCGCCGGGCTCGAACCGCACGAAGCCGAAGTCGCGCACGGCCCCGCCCGCGAAGGGCGCCCGCACCACGATCCGCGTGCCGTCGTCCCGCAGCAGCCCCGCCGGGTAGCGGATCTTCGTCCGGCCGGCCTTGACCAGGACGACGTCCACCCGGCGGCCCGCCCCGGCCGCCACCGCCTCATCCGAGTTCCCGGACATACCGCACCTCCGTCGCGCACACCTCGTACCCGCACCACCGATTGACCGCGAGCATCGGGCCGTTGCCGGTGTCGTTGCCCGTGAACGCCTGCGTGCAGCCCGCGGCGCGGGCGCGGCGCAGGGAGTCGCTCTTGACCAGCTTGGCCAGCCCGCGCCCGCGGAAGGCGCGGGCCGTGCCGGTCATCACCGTGCCGTACCGGGTGCCGCCGTCCGTGCGGGCCAGGGTGAACGCGGCGGGGCGGCCGTCCACCACCGCCACCGAGGTCAGCTCCGGGCTGACCAGCGGGTGCCGCCAGGTCTGCGCCAGCCACGCCTCGTAGTCGGTCATCTCGGCGTCGAGGTCGCTCGGTTCGTCGGCCATCGTCTCCGCGTCCAGCGCGAACAGCGGCCGCGGGTCGTCGGCGAAGTCCGCGCCCGTGCGCATTTCCACACCCGGCGGCGGGGCCGGGCGGGGCGGGAGGGCGCCGCGGGCCAGGTCCAGGCGCAGGAAGTGGGCCGAGCGGCTGGGGCGGTAGCCGTGCCGCTCGGCGAAGGCGCGGTTGCGCGGCTCGTCCAGGACCCAGGCGTACAGGGTCCGCGCCCCGTGGGCGGCCAGGTGCTCCTCGGCGGCCCGCACCAGCAGCCGCCCGGCGCCGCGTCCCGCGTGCCGCGGGTGGACGTACACGTTCACGCAGCCCTGGTCCGGCCGCGGGCTGTCGAAGGCGAGATGGACCTGGGCCGTGCCGATCACCTCGCCGTCCGCGACGGCGACGAGCGGGCGGTAGTGGGCCCGCGGGGGCAGGTGGGCGAGGTCGTGGGCGACGGAGTCCGGCGTGAAGAGGATGAACGGGAGCGCCGCGTGCCGGACGCGCGCGAAGCCCTCCAGGTCGGCCCGGGCGTCGGGGCGCAGGGCGCGGACGGTGACGGTCATGACGCGCACGCTACGGCGGCACACCACCGGACCGCTTCCCCTTTTCCGGCGGGACACCCCACCCCCGGCCCCCGCGGCCTCCCACCCCCGGCCTCCGCGGCCTCCCACCCCCGGCCCTCGTGGCTCCCGTCTCCGGCCTCCGCGGCTCCCACCCCCCGGCGGGCGCGGACACCCCGGCCCCCGGCCGGACGTCCGACCGGCACGGCGGCGGGTACGGGAGAATCGACTCCGTGACCCTGAAGATCCGCATCGACGACAGCGCACCGCCCTACGAGCAGGTACGGGCGCAGATCTCCGAGCAGGCGCGGTCGGGAGCGCTGCCGGTGGGGTACCGGCTGCCGACCGTGCGCGGGCTGGCCGAGTCGCTGGGGCTCGCCGCGAACACCGTCGCCAAGGCCTACCGGGCGCTGGAGGCCGACGGCGTGATCGAGACGCGGGGCCGCAACGGCACGTTCGTCGCCGCCGCGGGCCAGGCCGCCGAGCGGGAGGCGGCGGCCGCCGCCCAGGCGTACGCCGAGCGGGCGAGGCGGCTCGGACTCGACCGGGACGCGGCGCTGGCCGCCGTGCACGACGCCCTGCGCGCGGCCTACGGCGGTTAGACACGCCGCCCCTGAACGTCGGTGACCGGGAGCGTCCCCGGGGTGCGGGTCACCGTCCGGCCCGCCGCCCGGGCCAGCCGGGCGAAGGCCGCCGCGTCCCGGACGGCCGCCGCCCCCGGGTCGTTGTTGAAGTAGGCGTACACGTCCCGGTCGTCCGGCCAGGCGGCGGCGACGCGGCCGGCCCAGGTGGCCAGACAGCGGCGGCCGTAGCGCGGCCAGGGGCGGGCGACGCCGGCGTGGAAGCGGACGTAGCCCCAGTCGGCGGTGCGCCACAGGGGGGTGGCCGGGCGGGCCCGGACGTCCGCCCAGCACAGCGCGGCGCCCCGGGCCCGCAGCACCGCGCGCACCTCGGGCGTCCACCAGGAGTCGTGGCGCGGTTCGACCGCGACGCGGACGCCGGGCGGGAAGCAGGCCAGGCAGGCGTCCAGCAGCGCGGGGTCGGCGCGCAGGGTGGGCGGCAGCTGCAGCAGGACCGGGCCCAGGCGGTCACCGAGCCCGGCGGCCCGGGTCAGCAGGCGCTCCACCGGTTCCTCCGGCTCCCGCAGGCGCTTGACGTGCGTCAGGAACCGGCTGGCCTTGACGGCGACGACGAAACCCGGCGGGGTGCGGGCACGCCAGGTCTCGAAGGTCTCCCGGCCTGGCAGGCGGTAGAACGCGTTGTTGACCTCGACCGTGCCGAAGCGACGCGCGTACTCCTCCAGCCACCGCCGCGCCGGGCAGCCCGGCGGGTACAGCACGCCCCGCCAGTCCCGGTACTGCCAGCCGGACGTCCCGATGTACAGGGTCATACGGCCATGGTCGTACGGCCATGGTCGTACGGGCACGGCCGTACGGGCGGGGAACGCCGTGGAACACCGGGGACGCGACGGCACGAACGGCGCGACGGCACGACGGCGCGGCTACAGGTACAGCCCCGCGTCCACCCCGCCCCGGGGCTCCGGCAGCGCCGTCGGCGAGGTCCCGCGCCGCAACGCGTACAGCTCCGCCAGGGTGGCGCCGTCCCGGCCGACGCCCTCCTCGCGCCCGAGCCACTCGACGGCCTCGCGGCGGGTGAGGCGGCCGACCTCGATGCGGGCGAGGCAGCGGCCGGGGCGGACGACGGCGGGGTGCAGGCGTTCCAGGTCCTCGTTGGTGGTGACGCCGACCAGGACGTTGCGGCCCTGGCCGAGCAGGCCGTCGGTGAGGTTGAGCAGCCGGGAGAGGGCCTGGCCGGCGGTGTGCTTGGCCTCGCCGCGGATGAGTTCGTCGCAGTCCTCCAGCAGCAGCAGCCGCCAGCGGCCCTTGCCCGCGCTGTCCTCCTCGCCGATGGCGATGTCCATGAGGTAGCCGACGTCGGAGAACAGCCGCTCGGGGTCGAGGACGCAGTCGACCTGGCACCAGTCCCGCCAGGAGCGGGCCAGGGTGCGCAGGAAGGAGGTCTTGCCGGTGCCGGGCGGGCCGTGCAGCAGCAGCAGGCGCCCGGCGATGTCCTCGGGCGTGACGCGCATCAGGGTGTCCATGGCCTCGGCGACCGGCGCGGTGTAGTTGCCGCGCACCTCCTGCCAGGTGCCCGCGGAGATGCGGCGGGTGGTGCGGTGCGGGCCGCGGCGGGGCGAGAAGTACCAGAAGCCCATGGTGACGTGCTCGGGCTGCGGCTCGGGCTCGTCGGCGGCGCCGTCCGTGGCCTCGTCGAGCACCTTCGCCGCGAGCTCGGCGCTGGTCGCGGTCACGGTGACGTCGGCGCCGCGGTTCCAGCGGGAGACGAGCATCGTCCAGCCGTCGCCCTCGGCGAGCGTCGCGCTGCGGTCGTCGTCGCGGGCGACGCGCAGCACCCGGGCGCCCGCCGGCAGCAGGGTGACGCCGGCCCGTACGCGGTCGATGTTCGCCGCGTGCGCGTACGGCTGCTCGCCCGTCGCGAAACGGCCGAGGAACAACGCGTCGACGACGTCGGACGGGGAGTCGCTGTCGTCGACGGTGAGCCGGATCGGCAGGGCGTCATGCGGGTTCGCGGACATGCCGCCCATGATCCGGCACCGGGGCGCCGCGCGCACCGGATTTGCGCAGCCGGTTCCCGCGCGTCCGCTTCCGGTCCCTCCGTTCCCGCCGGGCGTCCGCTTCCGGCCTCGTCGTCCCCGCCGGGCGGGCGGTGCCGGTTCCGCCGTTCCCAGCCGTGTCCCATACGTGTCCCACCCGTGCGCGGCATGTGCGCCCCCGGCGCGCGTGCCGCGCGGCGGAGCGCGGACGGGACCGGCCGAGCCCTGCCCGCGGCGGCCCTCGCGCCGTTACTGTTGCCCTTGATGGGACGTCGTGGGTGGGTTTCGGGGGCGTGGCGGTGGCGGCTCACCGCGCTGCTCGGCGTGGGCGCGGCCGCGGTGGCCCTGGTGGTGACGCTGCTCGGCACGCCGCCCGGTGGCGGCGCGAGCACGGCGGGCACCACGCGTGACGGCGCGCGGGTGCACGGCACGCCCGCCACGCCCGGCCGGCCGCCGGAGCCGTACGTCGGCTGGGGCTTCACCCACACCCAGTTCAGCGCCGACGAGGGCGGCGCCGCGGCGACCCGGCGGGTGCGCGGGCTGCTGGCCGCCTCCCCGGGGCTGCCGCAGAACCAGCACATCATGGGCTGGGGCGCGGACAACCCCGAGCCGGTGAAGGGCCACTACGACTTCGCCGACCTGGACCGCCGCGTCGACTTCGTGCGCGCCTCCCGCGGCACCCCGGTGATCACCCTGTGCTGCGCCCCGGACTGGATGAAGGGCGGCAGGGCCGGGGCGGACCACACCGACTGGAGCCGCTCCGCGCTGGAGACCGCGCCGACGCCCGACCACTACCAGGACTTCGCCGACCTCGCCGCGACCGTCGCCCGGCGCTACCCGGACGTGAAGCACTTCCTCGTCTGGAACGAGTTCAAGGGCTTCTGGAACACCTCCGCCGGCCGCTGGGACTACGAGGGCTACACCCGGCTGTACAACCTGGTCTACACGGCGCTGAAGAAGGTGGACCGGGACATCCGGGTCGGCGGCCCCTACCTGGTCATGGACAGCGTCGACCCGCGCCAGAAGGAGTACGCCTCCACCGAACTCGCCGGTCCCTGGGGCGCGATGGACCAGCGGGTCCTGGACGCCTTCGCCTACTGGAACGCCCACAAGAAGGGCGCCGACTTCGTCGTCGTCGACGGCTCCAGCTACACCAACGACGACGACCTGCTGCCCGACGAGTTCGCCGCCACCGACAAGTTCACCGCCGTCGGCCGCTGGCTGCGGCAGCGCACCGGCGGCCTGCCGCTGTGGTGGGCCGAGTACTACGTCGAGCCGGCCGACGGCGACGACGAGCGCGCCGGCTGGAGCGAGGAGCACCGTGTGGCCGTCCAGGCCGCCGGCCTGATCGCGCTCGCCCGGGGCGGCGCCTCCTCCGCCTTCTACTGGAACCCGGAGAAGGAGCGGGGCACCGCCTGCCCGGGCTGCCTGTGGACGCCGACCGGCACCGCCGGCGGCGGCCGCGCCCTGCCGATGTACCGCCTGCTCTCCCGCTTCGCGGCCGCCTTCCCGCCCGGCACCCGCTACACGAGCGTGTCCGTCGCCCCGGACGACGTGCCCAACGTCCGGGTCCTGGCCGACGACAGGACCGTCCTCGTCGTCAACACCCTGAACCGGACGATCAGCGCCAAGGTGGACGGCCGGCGTTTCGACATGGCGGCCCACGAGGTGAAGTGGCTCGACCGCCAAGGCCGTTGAGCCGCGCGGACCGCATCCGCGAAGGCGGTTGAGCCGCACGAACCGTACCCGCCAAGGCCGTTGAGCCGCGCCGGACCGCACCCGGACGCTGCTTGCCGCACGCGCCCGGCCGCCACTTGCGCTATTTGATCGTCAGGAACCGCTGCACCAGCGACGCGAACACCACCGTCAGCAGCGGCAGCGCGAACCAGAAGCTGCTCTGCAGCCACCGCAGCTTGCGCACGCTCGGCCGCGCCGCCACCCGCACCGCCTCGCGCGTGGTCAGCAGCACCACCAGCGCGGCCGTGGCGAGCCCGCCGACCACCGACCACGGCGTCCAGGTCACCTGCGGCCCGATCGGCCCCGGGTCCGCGGCGGGCGCCCGGCCGGAGGGCGGGGTGCGCAGCGCGTACAGCGTGACGTCGCGGTTGGCGTACACCGTCCGCAGTTCCTGCCGCCGGTCGAGGTTGGCCCGCAGCCGTGTCTCCCAGCCGGCCGGGTAGCCGGCGTCCAGGCGGAGGTAGACGCTCTGGCTGCGGTTGACCATGAGGTACGAGTTCGGGCCGGCCTCCTTCAGCGCCTTGACCAGGCTCGACACCAGCACGGGGTCGGTGGGGGCGAGCGTGGGCACGTACTGGACGTACTCCATGTCCCGCGCGCCCCAGGGCATCGCCGGGGTGACGTCGTTGACGGTGTCGTCGCTGAGCCACAGCAGGCGCACGGTCGGCCGGTCGTGGGCGTAGACGTAGTCCATGGCGGCGACCTCGCCGGGCCGGACGCGTTCGAAGGGCTCGTTGCCCCAGCGGGCGACCAGGAAGCCGCCCATCAGCAGCAGGCCGGCCAGGAGGGCGGCGAGCGGGGCGAGACTGGCGGCGTCCTTCTCGCGTTCCTCCGCGGTGGCGCCGGTGCGCGGGAAGAGCGCGAGTCCGGCCAGCAGGGCCGCGCCGGGCAGCGCGAACATGAAGACGCGCAGCGCCATCTCGCCGCCGTAGGACTGCATGCCGAAGCCGAGGAACGGCACGAAGGTGAGCACCGGCAGCGCGCGTTCGCGGTACCGGTGGGCGCGCCGCCGCCACCAGCCCCAGCAGGCCAGCGCCATGACGCCGCCGGCCAGCAGCACCCGGGTGTACAGCACCAGCTTGTGCGTCGAACTGCCGCCCTCGATACGGCCGGAGACGGACGTGGAGACGTTGCTGCCGACACCGCCGACGCCGCCGAACAGCTCGTCGAAGTGGCCGGACCAGTAGGGCTCCGCCATATAGCCGACCCAGAACGCCACCAGCACGGCGAACAGCAGCGGCAGGCCGCGCAGTTCGCTGCGGCCGAGGACGACCAGCGCGGCGAGCACGCCGAGCATCACGAACGGGGTGAGCTGGTGGGCGGGGACGCTCGCCGCGAACAGGCCGATCACCACCGCGAGCAGCACCGCCCGCTGCCGCCTGGTGGACGGCGCGACCTCGGCCTCCCCGGGCCGCATCCGGCCCCACAGCATGCGCGGCGCCCGGAACCACACCAGCACGATCGCGACGAAGGCGAGGTAGAGCAGGTAGGTGAAGCCCTGCGGGGAGAAGTAGTCCTGGCCGACCCAGCCGCCCAGCACGAACACCCACACCCCGGTCCACTTGGCCCGCCAGCCCGCCCGCATCGCCCGGGTGAGCAGGAACAGCGGCGCCAGGTACAGCAGTTGGATCACCGTCGGCCACCAGCGGATGACCTCGGTGAAGTCGCCGATCCCGCAGGCGCGGCCGACGAACGCGGCCACCGCGAAGAAGCCGGGCCAGCTCCAGCGGGCGTCCAGGTCGGGCACGGCCGCGCCGGTGCGGTCGATGTGGTCGAGGAAGCCCAGGTGCTGCCAGGCCGTCGGGAAACGCGGCTGGCTCTCCAGCACCGCGGGCAGCGCGTGCAGCGACACCACCGTCGCCAGCAGGGCGACCAGCAGCAGCGCCCGGTGCTCGCGGCGCAGCCACAGCGCCGAGGTGAACACGACGACCAGCAGCGCCGCCCCGGCCAGGGTGAGCGGCGGCAGCACGGACACCAGTCCCAGGCCGCCCATGCGGTCCAGGTCCGTCTCGGTCAGCCGCAGCGCGGGCAGCCAGTACAGCAGCAGTGCCGCGGCCAGCAGGCCGCCGAGGACCGCGCCGGGCCGGGTGGGCCGCAGCCGGGCCCGCCCGGTGCGGGACGGCGGGACCGAGGAGGCCGCGCGGGGGTCGGCGGGAGCCGCCGTGTCACCGGGCGGCGTGAGCGACGTGGACGGCGTGGGCGGCGTGGACGGCGCGGGCCCCTTCCCGGCCGGGGGCCGCTCCCGCCCCGCCGGGGCCGCCGCGCTCGGTTCCCGCCCCGCCGGGGCCGCCGCGCCCGGTTCCCGCCCCGCCGGCGGCCGCGCGGGTTCCGCCGCCCGCACCCCCGGCACCCGGGTGGGCGGGAGCCCGCCGGCCGGAACGCCCGCGGGCGGGGTGCCGGGGCCGGGCCGCACGTCGGGCCGGCGCTCCTGGTGGTCGAAGTCGGCGTGGATGCCCAGGGCGAGCGTGTCGGCGTCCCGGGCCCACGCGGGCCGGCGCACGCGCGGCGCGGCCGGTGCCTTCGGCGTCCCCAGGTCGGCGAGGTCCCCGTCCGGCGGCACGTCCTCGGGGACGGCCGGGGCGGCCCGGACGATGCGGTACAGGCGGGGCGCGGCGATCGCCACGATCACCGCCAGGCTGGAGATCTCCGCCACGCCCGCCCCGGTCAGGGCCATCCGGGGCAGGAGCAGCAGCGTCAGCCCCAGCACCAGCACGCACAGCAGGCCCTGCAGCCAGGCCAGTCCGGCGGTGCGGCTCTGCGCCCGCAGCACCGCGAAGTACGTCTCCATCACCACCCGCAGCAGCGCGCCCACGGCGAACAGGCGCAGCAGCGGCGTCGCCGCGTGCGCGTACCCGGAGCCGAACACGCCGAGGATCCAGGGCGCGCCGGCGAACAGCAGCGCGCACACCGGCAGCATGATCCGCGCCATGCGCTGGAGCGCCGCCCGCGTGTTGGCGGCGAGCCGCGCCGGGTCGTGCGAGCACTCCACGGTCAGCGAGGCGCCCATGTTGACGGCGAGCAGGTTGACCGTGCCGCCGATCGTGGTGGTGATGTAGAAGTACGCGTTGTCCTCGCTGCCGACCTGCGAGGCGACGATGACCGGCACCAGGTAGACCACGGCCAGGGAGAACAGCGAGCCGGTGTAGTCGCCGGCCAGGAACCGGCCGATCTCCCGCAGCGTCGGCGGATCGGCGTGCCCCCGGGTCGCCTCGGCGTGCCGGGGCACCAGGCGCCGCAGGACCAGCCAGCCCAGCGGCAGGACGGAGGTGGCGATCGCGGCGATCCAGGAGACGAAGACGCCGCTGGTGGGGAGCGTCGCCGCGAACGCCACCAGCAGACCCAGCTTCACCGCGGAGAACACGGTGTTGCCCACCGGCACCCAGGTGGCGCTGCGCAGCCCGGTCAGCACCCCGTCCTGCAGGGTGAGCAGGTTCCAGGCGACGACCGCGCCGACGAACCCCAGCCCGTGCAGCGTCCCGTGCAGGAAGCGGTACGACGGCCCCCACACGTCCAGGGTGAGCAGGAACACCGCCGCGGCCAGCGCGACGACAGCGGAACTGCCCGCGTAGGTGCGCAGGACGAGCCGCCCGGTGGCGCGTCCGGCGATCGGGACGAACCGGGCCAGGGCACCGGTCAGGGTCACCGCGGTGAGCCCGGCGAGGAGCTTCATCGCGGCGATCGCGGCGGAGCCCTGGCCGACCGCCGCGTCGGGGTAGTAGCGGGCCGCCGCCAGCCAGAACCCGAGGCCCAGCACGGCGGAGACGCCGGTGTTGAGCATCAGGGCGTAGGCGTTGCGGAACAGCGGGTTGCCGCCGCCCCCGCCCCGTCCGGGCAGTCCGAACCGGCGTCCCGGCCGGTCGTCCGTCGCCGTCCGCGGCGCCTCGGGAATGCTGGTCTTCGTGTCAGACACGGGCTGTGGTGGCCTTCCGGCGGACCTGTCGGGCTCTGCGGACCAGGGCGTACCCCTTGGTGAGGGCACGGTCCCGGGCGAAGGTGCGGGTGATCGCGCGGCCGCACACCAGCCGCTCGAACTCCTCGATGCCGGTGCTGCGGCGCACGGTGAGCCGCTGCAGCGCGTACGGCCCCTGGCGGCGCCGGGCCAGGCCGTTGCCGACGGCGAGGGCCTGGGCGAACCCCGCCTGCCGTACGCGGTGGCGCACCCGGCGGCTGGAGTAGCCGTAGGGGTAGGCGAACGAGACCGGCTCGGCGCCGAGCTGCTCGGCGACGGCGGTCCGGCAGCGGGTCAGCTCCCGCCACAGCGCCGCGTCGCCGAGCTGGTCGAGCTGCGGGTGGGTGTGGCTGTGCCCGCCGATCTCCACGCCGGCGGCGGCCAGTTCGCGCACCTGGTCCCAGTCCAGCATGGTGTCCGGGGCGCCGCCGGTGTCGTAGGCGCCGCGCAGCCAGCCGGTGGAGACGAACAGCGTGGCCGGAAAGCCGTGGTGGGCCAGCACGGGCAGCGCGTGCCGGTGCACGCCGGCGTAGCCGTCGTCGAAGGTGACCAGGACGGGCCGCGCGGGCAGCGGCGCGCCGTCCCGCCAGCGGGCCGCCAGTTCCGCGGTGGTGAGCGGGGTGCGGCGCAGCTCGGCGAGGAGCGCCATCTGCTCGGCGAACGCCTCCGGCGTCACCGACAGCCGCCGGCTGAAGTCGTTGGGATCGCGGGCCACCGCGTGGTACATCAGCACCGGCACGGGGGCGGTCGGGGCCGTCACCGGGCACCGCCCCTCTCCGCGCCGCCCGCCACCGGGAAGGCGACGGCGCCCCGGCGGGCGCGGACGCTGCCGACGAGGTAGCCGCCCGCGGCCGTCAGTACGCCCGCGACGATCGCCCCGGCGCGGCCGGCGCCGCCCGGCCGGGCCAGCAGCGCGTCCCGCACGCCGCGCGCCACCCCGGCGGGCAGCACGCGCGTGGCGTACCGGCGTTCCGACTCCAGCCCCTTGCCGGCGCCGACGCTGCGCGCGACCAGCGCCTTGGACAGGCCCTCGGCGTAGGCGCGGGCGCGGAAGTAGCGGAAGTGCTCGCGTGCCCGCGGCACCCGGTGGTGGATCACCGCCCGGTCGTCGATCAGCAGCACCGCCCCGGGCACCGCACGGGTGAGGCGGATGCACAGCTCCGTCTCCTCGCAGCCCAGCGGCCGCCGGTCGCCGTCGCGGCCGATGCCGGTGGCGAAACCGCCCGCCGCGGCGAACGCGGTGCGCCGGAAGGAGGCGTTGCCGCCGAGCACGTTGCGCACCCGGACCCGGCCGGGCGGCAGGCCGCGGTAGGTGCAGCCCACCACCCAGTCGAACTCCTCCGGGAACCACGCCGGCCGGCGGCCCGAGGCCCAGACGGGCTCCGTGCGGCCGCCGACGGCCATGACCCGGGGATCGGCGTAGGCGGCGGCGAAGTGCCGCAGCCAGTCCCGCTCGGCCACCGCGTCGTCGTCGAGGAAGGCGATCACCTCGCCGCGCGCGGCCGCGATGCCGGTGTTGCGGCCGGCGGACAGGCCGCGGGGGCCCGCGTTGGCGAGCACCCGCACCCCGTCCGTCTCCTTGTACTCCCGGGCGAGCCGGTCCCGCAGCGCCTCGTTGTGGTCGACGACCAGCAGGGTCTCCAGGGCCGGGTACGACTGCGCGCGCACCGAGGAGACCGCGGCGAGGATGTCCTCCCAGCGGTCCTCGGTGTAGACGCAGATCACGACGGAGATGCCGGGAGCGCTCAACGCGGCTCCCCGGAGACCGTGTGCAGCAGCGGGGAGCGGCCGCCGCGGCGGCGCAGCGCACGCCGGTTGGAGCGCTCCCTCAGGATCACCTTCAGCACGCGCAGCCCGTCCCGCACGGCCCGCAGGTTGCTGGTGCCGTGGATGCGCAGGTACTCGTGGCTGGGGATCTCCTGCACCTTCAGGCCGGCCTTGACCACTCTGATGTTCATCAGCGTCTCGACCTCGAAGCCGGTGCAGTCCAGGTCGATCCGGTCCAGGCAGTGCCGCCAGAACGCGTTGTAGCCGTAGCACAGGTCGGTGTAGCGGGCGCCGAACTTGCGGTTGACGATCGCGCACAGCACGCGGTTGCCCAGTCTGCGCACGAGGGTCATGTCGTCGGTGCCGCCGCCGTTGGCGAAGCGGGAGCCCTTGGCGAAGTCGGCGCCGGAGACCAGCGCGGAGACGTACGACACGATCTCGCTGCCGTCGGCCGACCCGTCCGCGTCGACCATGACGATGATGTCGCCGGTGCACGCCGCGAAGCCGGTGATCAGGGCGTCCCCCTTGCCCCGGCCGCGCTGGCGGACCACCTTGACGCCGGGCCACATCTCGCGGGCGACCTCGACGGTGGCGTCGGTGGAGTTGCCGTCCACCAGGACGACCTCGTGGATCCACTCCGGCAGGGTCTTGAAGACGTACGGGAGATTCTCCGCCTCGTTCATGGCGGGGATCACCACGCTCACCGGCGGCGCGATGGCCAGGTGGGTGGAGACGGGCCGGTACCTGTGGGCTGTCACGTGGGCTGTCACGGAATCCCCGCCCGAGGCGGGCGGGTGCAGAGCGGAAGTCATCGGTGTGTCCCTCTCGTCCGGCGGACCGCCACGCCCCCGGGCGGCCCGGCTGTCGGTCCGGTTCGAAAGGGGGGTTGGTGTCACTCACGGCACGACGGCATGGAACTCCGTGCACGCCGGGGTGAGCTGGCAGAGCTGGCCGACCCCCGAACAGGGTGGGCCGGTCGCGCGGCACGGCTCGGTCACGCGTGCGTCACCGAGCACGGCACCCCCCTACCGCGCCCCGCGCCGGACCGTCGCGGTCCTTTCCCCTCCCCTGGAGCCGCGTACCGACGGGCCGGTGCGGTGAGATGTCTGACGGTATTGACGGTTGAACCAGAATGGCAAGACCTGGGTGTACGGGACCCAGTTTTTAATGGTTCGGCCTTTGTATGCCGTTGTCGTACGGCATATGGCGGAATGTCACCCCCTTCGGGCGGGTCGGACGCCCCGTCTCCGGGCGGCGTGGGCGAGCAGCAGGACGAGGCAGCTCAGGACGGTCACGGCGACGACGCCGCCCCGGACCGACCAGCGGTGCACGGCGAGCATGCCCTGCGCCACCAGCATGTCGACGACGACCGCGCCGGCCAGCGAGGCCAGGACACGGCCGAAGGGGTCGAGTCCGCGCAGGGCGGTGGCGAGCGCCGCGGCCGGTGCCGCGAGCAGGAAGAAGAGGGTGAAGGGGCCGCGCAGCGGCGAGCCCCAGCCGGTGAGCGCGCACAGCGCCCCCGTCGCGCCGGCGGCCGTCGCGACGCCGGCCAGCAGCGGTGCCGCCAGGCCCCTTTCCGGTCCCGGCCGGCCGCGCGCGGCGTCGGACGGCGTCGCTCTCTTGACGCGTATGGACTGCATTGGCGACTTCGCCCCCTGAAGCGCCGGATTGCCGGGCTTCAGCGTCCCGCAGTCCCGAGGGGGCGTCAAGATGCCCCATCCGGCCGTGGCGGAGACGTGTGCCCGGCCGGGTGCGCCCGTACGGGGGATTCCGCCGGAGCCGGCGGGCGGTCGTATCCCCGCTCCGCGCAGGTCGGGTGACGTTTCGTCAGATCAGTCGCGGCATTAGTACGGATCAAAAATTCTTGGCATGAACACTTCCGATCAACGCGCGTAGTTGCTACCACGGTTACGGCAGAGATCCTGCTAAAGGGAGGTTCCATGAGACGTTCCCGATTTACCGCCCGTTTCGGTGCATTCCTCCTTGCCGTCGGTCTCGCGTTCGGTGGGGCGACCCAGGCCCGCGCATCCGCGTCCGCGACCGGCGGCTACGTGGCCCTCGGCGACTCCTACTCCTCCGGTGTCGGCTCGGGCAGCTACATCAGCTCCAGCGGCGACTGCAAACGCAGCACGAAGGCGTACCCCTACCTCTGGAACGCCGCCCACGCCCCCGCGTCCTTCGCCTTCACCGCCTGCTCGGGCGCCACCACCGACGACGTGCTCGCCGGTCAGCTCGCCCCGCTCGGCTCCGACACCGCCCTGGTCTCCATCAGCGTCGGCGGCAACGACGCCGGTTTCTCCGACGTCATGACGACCTGTGTCCTGCAGTCCGACAGCACCTGCCTGTCCCGGATCGCCACCGCCACCGCGTACGTCGACTCCACGCTCCCCGGCAAGCTCGACAGCGTCTACTCGGCGATCCGCGCCAAGGCCCCCAACGCCCGCGTCGTCGTGCTCGGTTACCCCCGCTTCTACAAGCTCGGCACCACCTGCCTCGGCCTGTCCGAGACCAAGCGCTCCGCCATCAACAACGCCGCCGACCACCTCGACAGCGCCATCGCCGCCGTCGCCGGCCGCCACGGCTTCGTCTTCGGCGACGTCCGCACCACCTTCACCGGCCACGAGCTCTGCTCCGGCAGCGCCTGGCTGCACAGCGTGGACTGGCTCAACATCGGCGAGTCCTACCACCCCACCGCCGCCGGCCAGTCGGGCGGCTACCTGCCGGTGCTCACCAACGCGGCCTGACCGGCGCCGCTCCTCACGGCGACGCGCTCGCCGACGCGGAACCGGAGGCCCCGCCCGTCGGGGTCTCCGACGCACAGGTCACCGAGAACGGCACCGTGTTCGACCTCGCGCGCACCGGATCGCGCACCTCCACGCCGACCGCGTCCCGCAGCGTCCCGCCTTTGGAGTACGTCGTCACGGCCACCCTCTCCTGCCGTGACCGGCCGCCGCCCGCCGGGAACGACAGCGTCCGCCAGCCGCCGTCCGCCACCGCACCGCCCTTCGCCACCCACCGGTAGGACACGTGCGCGGGCAGCCGCCCCACCGTGAACGTCGCCGTGAACGACGGAGCCTGCGCGCGCGGCGGCGGACACGCGCCGTCGTACTCCGTGCGCGCCCCCGTCACCGTCACCGTCACCGACTGCGCCGAAGCCGTGTGCGAGGCGCTGTTGCCCGAAGTGCCCGAAATGCCCGAAGTGGGGGACAGGTTCGTCGTCCGCGGCGTGGTGCGCGGAGCCGGCGACGGCGAGAGCACCGCGCCGCTCCGGCTGCTGCCGCCGCCCGCCGCGTCGCCCGTGTTCTCGTGGTGCAGCAGGGCGTACGTCAGGCCGGCCAGCGCCAGCGCGAGCGCGACCAGTCCCGCGACCAGCACGACGGCGGTGCGGCGGTCGCGGCGCTCGGGCGGGGCGGCGGGGGCGGGATCCGCCGGGTGCGGCCGGGCGGACCGGGACCGGGCGGAGGGAGCGGGGTAGGGCCGGGTCGGCGGCTGCCCGGAGGGGAGCGGGGCGGTGGGCGCGTACGGGCCCACGGTGTCCGCGCGGGGCGAGCCGCCCGCGCCCACCGCGCGCAGAGCCTCCTCCGCCCGGTCGGCGGGCAGCCGCTCGGCCGGGTCCTTGCGCAGCAGCCCCTCGATGACGCCGGCCAGCGGCCCGGCCCGGCGCGGCGGCGGCAGCTCCTCGTCCACGACGGCGCGCAGGGTGCTCAGCGGCGTGTCCTGACGGAACGGCGAGACGCCCTCCACCGCCGCGTACAGCAGCACGCCCAGCGACCACAGGTCCGACTCCGGGCCCGGCCGGCGGCCCAGCGCCCGCTCCGGGGCGAGGAACTCGGGGGAGCCGATCACCTCACCGGTCATGGTCAGCGCCGAGCTGCCCTCGACCCGCGCGATGCCGAAGTCGGTGAGCACCACCCGGCCGTCGTTGGCCAGCAGCACGTTGCCCGGCTTCACGTCCCGGTGCAGCACCCCGGCGGCGTGCGCGGCGCGCAGCGCGGCCAGCACCTCGGCGCCGATGTGCGCCGCGCGCCGCGGGTCGAGCGGGCCCTGCGCCTCCAGAACGTCGGCGAGCGAGACGCCCCGCACCAGCTCCATCACGATCCAGGGCCGGCCGCCGTCCGTGGCCACGTCGTACACCGTCACCACATTGGGGTGCGCGACCCGGGCCGCGGCCCACGCCTCGCGCTCCAGCCGGGTGTACAGCCGCTCCACCTCGGGCTCGGGCAGCCCCGCGGGCGCGCGGACCTCCTTGATAGCGACCTCGCGCCGCAGCACCTCGTCACGGGCGCGCCACACCGTGCCCATGCCGCCCTCGCCGAGCCGGGACAGCAGTCGGTAACGGCCCGCGACGACCCGCTCACCGCTGGGAGGTTCGGACACGGGCGCCCCCTGCTGTCGGCCGACGTCTCGGGTGTTTTCTCCCCAAAAGTAGCTCAGCCCAGTGCGGATGCCGCCCCTTTGAACACCAGACCGGCTCCCAGCGCCAGCACCACGCACGCGGAACCCAGCGGTGCCGCCCGGCGGACCAGCGCCGCCACCGGCCCCGCCGTCCAGCGCGGCCGTCGCTCCAGCAGCCGGCTCACGCCGCTGCCCAGCCGCACGACGGCGACCCCGGCCGCGGTGAGGGTGAGGGCCAGTCCGAGGCCGTACGCCACGACCAGCAGCAGCCCGAACCACGCCTGCCCGAGCGCCGCCGCGCCGACGAGCACGACGACGGCCGAGGGGCTGGGCACGAGCCCGCCGGCGAAACCCATGAGGAGGGTGCCGCGCAGGGAGGGGGCGGCGGAGTGGTCGTGGGAGTGGTGGGAGTGGTGATGGTGGTGCCCGTGCCCGTGCGGGTGGTCGTGGTCGTGCGGATGGCCGTGTTCGTGCGGGTGGTCGTGGTCATGCGGGTGGCCGTGGCCGTGGTCGTGCGGGTGGCCGTGCCCGTGCCCGTGTCCCCGGTTGCGCCACGCCCGGCGCACCAGGCCCGCGCCCACGAAGGTCACCAGGACGCCGCTGGCCACGCCCAGCCAGGAGATGACCGGGACGGTCGCGGCCGAACCGGCGGTGACCAGCAGGCCGAGGGCGACGACGCCCAGGGTGTGGGTGACGGTGACGGAGGCGGCCAGCGGCAGGACGTCCCTCAGGCGGGCCCGGCCCCCGCGGGCCGCCGCGCTCGCGGCCATGAGCGTCTTGCCGTGGCCCGGGGCGAGCGCGTGCAGCGCGCCCAGGCCGATCGCCACCAGCAGGGCGAGCGCGGCGAAGCCGACGGTGAGGTCGTGCCGGGCCACCAGGGCGTCCAGGGCCCGCGTGAAGCGGTCGGCGCCGCGCGGCAGCACGGCCGCGGCGGGCGCGTCGTCCCGCCCGGCACCGGCACCGGCGAGGGCGGGGCCGCCCGGGCGCACGCGCAGCAGGGCCGTGGAGGTGTCGGCCGGGGAGGACAGCAGCTTCGCGGGATAGCGGGTCAGCTCGTGCGACACCGAGGTCCTCGGCACGTCGGACGAGGTGAGCGTCATGCGGTCGCCGCGCGCGGTGATCTCCCGCCAGCCGGGGCCGGAGGAGGCGCCCTCGGCGCGGAAGCCGACCGTGACCCGGGCGCGGTGCGGGAGCGGGGCCGTCAGCCGGCACTCCACGCGGAGCGTGTGCAGCCCGGCCTGGCCGGGCCGCAGCCGCGCGGTACCGCCGGCCACGGTGAGGGCGGCGGCCCGGCCGTCGACGGTGACGCGGCTGCCCCGCGCGGCCGCCACGCAGCGCCGCCGGGCCCACTCCGCGCGGCCGAGCCGCTCCAGGTCCGGCCCGGCCTGGGTCGCCGGGATCTCGGCGAGGTCCTCGACGTGGTCGACGCGCAGCGCGCCGGGGGCGGCGACGAGGCCGTCGTAGCGGTTGACGGTGAAGTTGCCGAGGGGGTGCGCGGCCGCCGGCGCGGCCGGGGCGAGCGCGAGCGCGGCCGCGGCCGTGAGGACGGCGGCGCCGGGGGCGAGCAGGCGGCGCAGGATCACCGGGACGCCTCCAGACGCTTCAGCTCCGCCCGGGCGGCGCGGGCGCCCAGCGGCGAGAAGCCCGGGTTGAGGGCGAGGGCCGCGCCGAGGTGGGTGCGGGCGTCCCGCGTCCGCCCGGCCTTCGCCTCGATCATGCCGCGGTGGTAGAGGAACGCGGCGTTGCGGTAGCCGGTGGCCGTGGCCTGCCGGGCGTACCGGAGGGCCTCGGCGTCGCGGCCGTTGACGTGCAGCGCCCAGGCGAGGGCGTCCGCGGTGTGCACGGTGTGGCGGCGGGCCCACTCGGCGCGGGCCGCGCGCAGCGCCGCCCGGGCGTCGCCGTGGTCGGCCGCGGCGAGCGCGGTGTCGAGGTCGGCGTCGACGCCGTTGGCGCGGGCGAGGGCGACCCAGGCGTCGACCAGGGCGTACTGGGCGCGGGCCTTCGCCCGGTCGCCGGCCCGGCCGCGCGCCTCGTACAGCTCGCCCAGCTCGACCAGCGGGCCGGGCAGCGGGTAGCGGGCGACGACCTGCTCCATGCCCCTGATCGCGGCCGTCGTGTCGCCGCTCGCCGCCTGGGCGCGGGCGCGGCCCTCCAGGGCGGGCAGGTAGCCGTCGTCGGCGGCCAGCGCGCGGGCGTAGAAGCGCAGCGCGCCGGCGTGGTCGCCCTGGCTCCAGGCGAGCTGGCCGAGCTGCGTGGCGACGTAGGCGACGTCGCCGCGGGAAGAGGCACCGGCCAGCGCCTGTTCCAGCACCCGCCGGGCCTCGTCCGTCTCGCCGCGCAGCTCCCGCACGTAGGCGTACCGCGTGAAGACGGGCACGCCGGGCCGGCGCGCGTCGGCGGTGTCCGCAGCCCGCGCCGCCTCCCGGTACCGGCCGAGTTCCACCAGCGCGTCGATCCGCAGGGACAGGGCGCGTTCGCTGTACGGGTTCTCCCGCAGGGCCTGATCGGCGCAGGCGAGCGCGCCGGTGAAGTCGTGCCGGGCGGCGGCGAGCGCGGCGCGGCCGGCGAGGGCCTGGTCGTTGCCCGGGGCGAGGGCCAGCGAGCGCTTCAGGGCCCGCTCGGCCTGCGGGTAGCGTGACGGGTCGCCCTTGGTGCGGGCCTGCTCCACGTACGCCAGCCCCAGCGTCGCCCAGCCGGTGAAGTCCCGCGGCTGGGTGCGCAGATGGGCCTGCAGCGCCCGGACGCCGGCGTCCGGGTCCCCGGCCGTCTGCCACTGCGGGGACACGACGGCCGAGGCGGCGGCCGGCGCCGTACGTCCGTCCCGGGTGTTCCCCACGGCGACCGCCCCGGCCGTCAGCGCCACGGCCAGCAGGGCCGCGCACCCGGTCAGCCGGGCCGCGTGCCGGCGCCGCCCGGCCGCGGCGAGGCGCCGTACGGCGGCCACGCGGGCGTCGGCGGCGGGCGGTTCGGCGTCCTTCGGCTCGAGTGCGGCCTTCGGCTCGGGCGCGTTCTTCGGCTCGGGCGCGTTCTTCGGGTCGGGCATGGCCTTCGGGTCGGGCATGGCCTTCGGTTCGGGGGTGTCCTTCGGTTCGGGGGCGTCCTTCGGCTCCGGCATGGGCTCGGGCATGTCCTTCGGCTCGGGCTCCCGGGTCGCGGCGGAGTCCTGCGGAGGTGCCGGCGGCTTCGCCGGTCCGGCCGGCGGTGCGGCCGCCGGCCGGTGCGGGGGCTCGGTGTCGTCGTGCGTACGCGGGGCCATGCCCTGTCCTCCGTCGCCTGGGGTGGTGCGGGAGCTGCGGGAAAGCTGCGGGAGAGCCGCAAGGGGAGAGAAGGGGGAGAAGGGGGAGAAGGGGGAGAAGGGGGAGAAG
>NZ_BMWH01000031.1 GCF_014651135.1 Streptomyces echinoruber | reverse complement strand
AGCCTTACAGCGCCGATGGTACTGCAGGGGGGACCCTGTGGGAGAGTAGGACGCCGCCGAACAATTATTGGGAAAACCCCCGCATCACCGATGCGGGGGTTTTCTGCGTTTTCCGGTCTCTGTGCCGGGGACGGCATTCCGGGGCCAGGAGGCCCCGGTCGCTCACAATCGTCCCGCCGCCTTCAGTGCCAGATACGCGTCCGCCAGCGCCGGTGCCAGGGCGTCGGGCGTCGCGTCGACGACTGTGACGCCGTGGCGGCGGAGCTGTTCGGCGGTGCGGTGGCGTTCGGCCTGGGCCTGGGCCGCTGCTGCGGCCTCGTAGACCGCGTCCGTGGTGCCGCGGGCCCCGGCCATGCGGGCGATGCGGGGGTCCGCGACGGAGGCCACCAGCACCGTGTGGCGCTGGGTGAGCCGGGGGAGGACCGGCAGGAGGCCCTCTTCGACGGGGGCCGCGTCGAGCGTGGTCAGCAGGACGATCAGGGAGCGGCGTGGCGCCGTACGGAGGGCGGTCGAGGCCAGGCCCCGGGCGTCCGTCTCGACGAGCTCCGGCTCCAGCGTGGCCATGGCGTCGACCAGGGACGGCAGGAGGTCGCCGGCCGCACGGCCCTGGACGAGGGCGCGGACGCGGCGGTCGTAGGCGAGGAGGTCGACGCGGTCGCCGGCTCGGGAGGCCAGCGCGGCCAGGAGCAGGGCGGCGTCCATCGCCGCGTCGAGGCGGGGGGCGTCGCCGACCCGGCCGGCGGAGGTGCGGCCGGTGTCGAGGACGACGAGGAGGTGCCGGTCGCGTTCCGGACGCCAGGTGCGTACGGCGACGGTGGACTGGCGGGCGGTGGCGCGCCAGTCGATGGAGCGGGTGTCGTCACCGGGGACGTACTCGCGCAGACTGTCGAACTCGGTGCCCTCGCCGCGGGTCAGCAGGCTGGTGCGGCCGTCCAGTTCGCGGAGCCGGGCCAGCTTGGACGGCAGGTGCTTGCGGCTGGTGAACGGGGGCAGCACGCGGACCGTCCACGGGACCTTGTGGGTGCCCTGGCGGGCGAACAGGCCGAGGGGACCGTAGGAACGGATGGTCACGCGGTCGGCGTGGCGGTCGCCGCGGCGGGTGGGGCGCAGGCGGGTGGTGACCCGGCGGCGCTCGCCCGGCGGGACGGTCAGCCGGTGCCGGGACGCGGCCGTCTCCGTGCCGGGCTGCCAGCTGCTCGGCGGCCAGGCGTCGCGGAGCCGGGCGCGCAGCGGGCGCCGGGACGGGTTGGTGATCGTGAGGGTGACGTCGGCGGGTTCGCCGAGGCGTACCGAGGTGTCGCCGGAGCGGGTCAGGAGCAGGCGGCGCACCGGGGCCGCCAGGGCGTAGTCGCAGGCGCAGGCGGCGGCCAGGGGGACGTTGACGGCGAGGATGCCCGTCCAGCCGGCGTCCCAGATGCCGACGGGGAGGGAGCTGAGGGCCGCCAGGAGGGCGGCGCGTCCGGTGGGGGCCATCAGCGGGGGACCGGGACGTGGGTGAGGACGGCGTTGATGACGGAGTCGGCGGTGACGCCCTCCATCTCGGCCTCCGGGCGCAGCTGGACGCGGTGGCGCAGGGTGGGCAGGGCGAGGGCCTTGACGTCGTCGGGGATGACGTAGTCGCGGCCGGTCAGCCAGGCCCAGGCGCGGGCGGTGGCGAGCAGGGCGGTCGCGCCGCGGGGGGAGACGCCGAGGGTGAGGGACGGCGACTCGCGGGTGGCGCGACAGATGTCGACGACGTACGCGGCGATCTCGGGGGAGACCGTCGTCTTGGCCACGGCGGTGCGGGCGGCCTCGAGGTCGGCGCTGCCGGCGACGGGGCGTACGCCGGCGGCGCGCAGGTCGCGCGGGTTGAAGCCGGCGGCGTGCCGGGTGAGGACGTCGATCTCCTCCTGGCGGGAGGGGAGGGGGACCGTGAGTTTGAGGAGGAAACGGTCCAGCTGGGCCTCGGGCAGGGGGTAGGTGCCCTCGTACTCGACCGGGTTCTGGGTCGCGACGACCAGGAACGGGTCGGGCAGCGGGCGCGGGGTGCCGTCGACGGTGACCTGGCGTTCCTCCATGGCCTCCAGCAGCGAGGACTGGGTCTTGGGCGGAGTGCGGTTGATCTCGTCGGCGAGGAGGAGGTTGGTGAAGACCGGGCCGGGCTGGAAGGAGAACTCGGCGCTGCGGTTGTCGTAGACGAGGGAGCCGGTGACGTCGCTCGGCATCAGGTCCGGGGTGAACTGGACGCGCTTGGTGTCGAGGTCGAGAGCGGAGGCCAGGGCGCGGACGAGGAGCGTCTTGGCGACGCCGGGGACGCCTTCGAGCAGGACGTGGCCGCGGCACAGCAGGGCGACGACGAGGCCGGTCACGGCGGGGTCCTGGCCGACCACGGCCTTGGCGATCTCGGCGCGCAGGGCCTCCAGGGCGGCGCGGGCATCGGCCCGGTGCCCGGTCTGCCCGGCATTGTCAGTGGTCGGGTCCATCATGGACGGCGTACCTCGCTTTCGAGGGCGTCGAGCTGTTCGGTGAGGGTGATCAGGGCCGCGTCGTCGCGGGGCGGCGGGCCGAAGAGCAGGTCGTGCAGGGACTGTCCGTTCCTTTGCAGGTGGGCGGAGAGAGCGGGGAGCAGGGCCTCGGGCGTGTGCGCCTGGGCCACGGGGACGCCGACGAGGGGGGCGATGCGGGTGCGGGTGGCGGAGCGCAGGGCGGCGGCCGCGCGGTCGCGGGCGTCGGCCTTGCGGTAGAGGCGGGCGCGGCCTTCGACGGTCTCGGAGGCGCGGATCGCGACGGGGAGCCGTTCGGGGACGAGGGGGCCGAGCCGGCGAGCCCGCCACGCGGCGGCGACGGCGGCGGCGACGAAGAGCTGCAGCGTGCCCCACAGCCAGCCCGAGGGGATCAGGTCGAAGAAGCTGCGCTCGCCGGAGTCGGGGGCCGTGTCGTCGGAGAGGGAGGGGAGGTACCAGACCAGATGGGGGCGGGAGCCGAGGAGTTGCAGGGCGAGCGAGGCGTTGCCCTGCTGGTCGAGGCGGCGGTTGTAGAGGATGTCGGGGGCGCCGAGGACGACGGTGTCGCCGCTCCCGGCGGTCTGCGGGACGCGCAGCAGGGTGGGCAGGCGGTCGCTGGGGTAGCAGCGGTCGGCGTCCAGGAGGGGGGTGGTGTAGCGGATGCCGCCGGTGTCGGCGGTGCCCGCGCGCCGGGCGGCGGGCAGGTCGCAGTGGGGGGACAGGGCGGTGTCGAAGCTGACGGCGGGGTCGGCGCTGACGCCGGGGACGAGCCGTTCGACGGAGGCGGGGCCGGGGGCGACGAGGACGGTGCGGCCGCCGGAGCCGGCGGTCGCGGCGTGCAGCCGCTTCTGCTGACGGGGTGTCAGCAGGTCGGGCACGGCGACCAGGAGGGTGGTGTTCCGGCCGGCGGCGGCGCGGGCCTCGTCGAGCGTGGTGACGACCCGCGTGGACACCCCGCGGTCGGCGAGGAGCCGGGAGACGGCGCGGCTGCCGGAGGGGTCGGCGGAACGGGGGTCGAGGCGGCCGTGCCGGGCGTCCGAGCGCAGCACGGCGATCGCGACGGCTCCCGCCAGCAGGATCACCAGGGCGAGCAGAACGGCCCGCGCGCGGGTCCACAGGTGGCGGGCGGTGGGGGAGGTCGAAGTGGTGGCCGGGAGCGTGGCCTCGGGGGTCGTCATCCGGCCGCTCCCGGGCGAATGCCGGGCGCCGCACCGGCGCCGGTGTCCGCGCTGCCGCCGGTGGTGGTGAGCCGTGGCCGGGTGGCCTGCAGGTCGCGGTCGAGGCCGGCGATGCGCCGGTACGACTCCTCGGTGGCCCGGCGTCCGCCGTATGTGACGTCGTCGAAGTCCCGTGCGGCGGTGTGCAGCCGCCCGGTGTGCTCGGGCAGGACGCGGCCGGCCTCGGCGGCGGCCTCGTCGGCGGTGCGGCCGGGGCGGACGTCCAGCAGGGCGCGTTCCTCCAGGGAGCGGACGATGGCCCGCATGCGTTCCTGGACGGCCTGGTTCCAGTGGCCCTGGGCGGCGTGCGCCTCGGCGGCGGCGCGGTGTTCGGCGGCGCTGCGCGGACGGTCGTCGAACAGGGCCGCCGTGGCGGCGGGTGCGCGGCGCGGGGTGCCCAGGCGCCACCACAGGGCGGCCAGCACGGCGAGGACCGCGACGATGATGACGACGAGGCCGGTCGTGCCGCCGGGGGAGGCGGTGGAGGCCGCGTGGAAGACCTTGTCGAGCCAGTCCCAGAAGGCGTCCAGGGCGCGCTGGAGCAGACTCGGCTCGTTCTGGTGGTACATCCGCTTCGACAGTTCGCGTCGGGCCGCCTCCCGCGCCGGGTCGCGCGGGATCGTCAGCGGCGGCGCGTCGTCGGAGGCCGGCAGCGCCCGCACGGCCCTGCGGCCGGCCGGTGCCGGGCCGGCCGCGTGCAGCGCGAGCCGTACGGCCGTGCGCGGCAGTGCCGGTACGGCGGTGAGGACTCCCCCCGTCAGGTGCACCGCGTCAGCTCCCCGGGGTGGTGCCGGAAGGGGCGGAGCCGTAGCCGGGGACGCCGGCGGCGCGGGCCAGTTCCAGGTCGAGGGCCTCGCGGCGGATGCGCTGGTCGATGTAGAGCAGCACGGTCACGCCCGACGAGATCGGGAAGGTGATGGTGGAGCCGATCACCGCGCCGATGCCGCTGATGACGAGGTACGTCCAGCTGAAGGCGGCGCCGTCGGCGGTGAGGAACATGCCGACCCCACCGCTGGACGCGGCGGCGAGGAGGTTGAAGGGGACGACGACGATGGCGGCGACGATCTCCGCGAGGACCGCGGCCAGCAGCTGAATGCCGAGGACACGCCACCAGTTGCCGCGGACCAGCTTCGTGGAGCGGCTCATCGCCTTGCGGATGCTCTGCTTCTCCAGCATGAGGGCGGGCGAGGCGAGCGAGAACCGGATCATCAGCCAGAGCGTCACCACCAGCCCGGCCAGCCCGCCGAGGACGGCCAGCGCGGCACCCGCGGCCGTGGATCCCGCCGCGACGACCAGGATGCCCGGCGTGATGCCGGCACCGGTGACGACACCGGAGATGAGGATCAGCAGGAAGACCAGACCGAACAGCCTGGGCACCTGCGGGCGGGCGTCCCGCCAGGCCTCGCCGGCCGTCACCGGCCGGCCGAGCACCGCGCGGCTGGTGACCGTGGTGAGCAGCGCGGTCGCCAGCACGGTGCCGATCAGCGAGATCAGCACGCCGACGCCGAGGACGAGGAACGTGTCGCCCAGGGCGCGGCCCAGTTCCTCCGGGGTCGCGCTCGGGTCGCCGAGGGCGTCGGCGTCGGCGGTGTCCTTGAGCCACAGGCCCTGCAGCAGGACCAGGACGACCTGCGAGAAGACCGCGACGATCAGCGAGATGCCCAGCACCGTGCGCCAGTAGGTGCGCATCGTGGACACCGCGCCGTCGAGGATCTCGCCCACGCCCAGCGGGCGCAGCGGGATCACGCCGGGCTTGGCCGCGGGCGGGGGGCCGCCCCAGCCGCCGTAGCCGGGCGTCTGCCAGCCGCCCCAGCCGCCGGGGCCGCCGTAGGCGCCGGGGCCGGCCGGGCCCGCGGGGGGCGGGGTGCCCCAGCCCGGGCCGGGCGGCGGCGGGGGCGGGGTCTGGCCCGGGGCCTGGTCCTGACCCTGGGGCGCCGTGGGCGCGGTCCACTGGCCCGGTGGCGGCTGCTGCCGGGACCACTGGGCGCCGGGGTGCTGCGGAGGTGCGTCCGGCTGGTCCGCGGGCGCGGAGGAGCCGCCGGGCCGGTCGGCGCTGCCGGGCCGGTCGGCGCCGGACGCGTCGGATGCCCGCCCGTCGCCCGGTTGGTCGGGCGGGGTGGATCCGGGCGGGACCCAGCCCGGAGTGTCGTTCATCATCGCTCCTTCACGGTGCCCGTTCGCGGTCGCGGCGGCAGGTCGGGAGCCATCGTGCCATGGGGTGGTCAGGGGGCGACCGGCCGCGGTGGACGCAGCACACCTTCAATTGTCCGCCGAAAAAGGGGCAGACTGATCGCATGGCTGATCAATACGCGCACACGCGCGAGGACAACCGGCCGACCGACGCCCCGGCGATCCCGGCGATCCGCTGGGAGGAGCCGCCCGAGGGCCCCGTCCTGGTGCTCCTGGACCAGACCAGACTGCCGGCCGAGGAGGTCGAGCTGGTGTGCACGGACGCGTCCGCGCTGGTGGAGGCGATCCGGAGCCTCGCGGTGCGCGGGGCGCCGCTGCTGGGCATCGCCGGCGCCTACGGCGTCGCGCTCGCCGCCGCACGCGGCTTCGACGTGGACGAGGCCGCCACCGCCCTGGCGGGCGCCCGCCCCACCGCGGTGAACCTGTCCGTCGGCGTGCAGCGCGCTCTGTCCGCCCACCGGGCGGCGCTCGCCAAGGGCGGCACGACCGGGCAGGCCGCCGAGGCGGCACTGGCGGCGGCGCGGCAGCTGCACCGGGAGGACGCCGAGGCCAGCACCCGCATGGCCGAGCACGGGCTGGCGCTGCTGGACGAGTTGCTGCCCGGCGGCGGGCACCGCATCCTCACCCACTGCAACACCGGCGCGCTGGTGTCCGGCGGTGAGGGTACGGCGTTCGCCGTGGCGCTGGCCGCGCACCGCGCCGGGCGGCTGCGGCGGCTGTGGGTGGACGAGACGCGGCCGCTGCTGCAGGGCGCGCGCCTGACGGCGTACGAGGCGGCCCGGCACGGCATGGCGTACACGCTGCTCACCGACAACGCGGCCGGTTCGCTGTTCGCCGCCGGGGAGGTCGACGCGGTGCTGGTCGGCGCCGACCGGATCGCCGCCGACGGCTCGGTGGCGAACAAGGTGGGCAGTTATCCGCTCGCGGTGCTCGCCCGCTACCACCACGTGCCGTTCATCGTGGTGGCGCCGGTGACGACGGTGGACCCGGACACCCCCGACGGGGCGGCCATCGAGATCGAGCAGCGGCCCGGGCACGAGGTGACCGAGTTCGTCGTACCGCAGGCGCCCGTGGTCGGTGCGGGCGCCGGCACCCCGGTCGCGCCGCTGGGGACGCAGGCGTACAACCCGGCCTTCGACGTCACCCCGCCCGAGCTGATCACGGCGATCGTCACCGAGGAGGGCGCGGTGTCGCCCGTGACCGCGGAGGCGCTCGCCGAGCAGCGCGCCCGGTCGTCGCAGGCCGCCGGCAACGGCTGAGACACGGCGAGCGCGGTCCGGGCGGGTGTCCGGCCCGGTCCGCCGGGGCGGCCCGGGGCCCGGACCGCGCTCGCCGGAACGAACCGGAACGAAGGGGCGTTCGCGCCGATCTGCCCAAGTGGGCGGCGCGGTCGTCCGTGGTGCGCAAGGATTCGGCCAGTGATCGACGTGTTCCCGACGCCCGCGGGTGCGGACCAGGGCAGACAGCGGCGGGGTCGTACGACTATCGTCACGAGCCAGTGACGTGCCTCACCCGCACCTTCGCCACTGTTACGAGAATGGGATGATGTCGTTTATGAAGGGACGAGTCCTTGTCGTCGACGACGACACCGCACTGGCCGAAATGCTCGGCATCGTGCTGCGTGGTGAAGGTTTCGAGCCGTCTTTCGTGGCCGACGGCGACAAGGCGCTGGCTGCTTTCCGTGAGACGAAGCCGGACCTGGTGCTGCTCGACCTGATGCTGCCCGGCCGTGACGGCATCGAGGTGTGCCGTCTGATCCGGGCGGAGTCCGGGGTACCGATCGTCATGCTGACGGCCAAGAGCGACACCGTCGATGTCGTGGTGGGCCTGGAGTCGGGCGCCGACGACTACATCGTGAAGCCGTTCAAGCCGAAGGAGCTCGTCGCCCGCATCCGGGCGCGGCTGCGCAGGTCCGAGGAGCCGGCGCCGGAACAGCTGACCATCGGCGACCTCGTCATCGACGTCGCCGGGCACTCCGTGAAGCGGGACGGGCAGTCGATCGCGCTCACCCCGCTGGAGTTCGACCTGCTGGTGGCGCTGGCCCGCAAACCGTGGCAGGTCTTCACCCGCGAGGTGCTGCTGGAGCAGGTGTGGGGCTACCGGCACGCGGCCGACACGCGCCTGGTCAACGTGCACGTGCAGCGCCTGCGGTCCAAGGTCGAGAAGGATCCGGAGAAGCCGGAGATCGTGGTGACCGTCCGTGGCGTCGGTTACAAGGCGGGGCCGGCCTGACATGTCGCAGAACAGTGCCGCCTCGGCGCCCGGCCGGTCCGGAACGCGCGTCGGGCGGCCTGTGGGCCGGGCGGGTTCCCACTGGGCCCGGCTGCTGGAGGGCGGACTGCTGCAGGGCGGCGTCCAGGGCAGCCCGGTGCTGCGGCTGATCCTGCGCTGGGTGCGCCGGCCGCTGCTGCCCGTGATGCGGCTGTGGCGGCGCAACATCCAGCTCCGGGTCGTGGTCAGCACGCTGCTGATGTCGCTCGGCGTGGTGCTGCTGCTGGGGTTCGTCGTCATCGGCCAGGTGCGCAACGGGCTGCTCGAGGCCAAGGTCAAGGCCTCCCAGAGCCAGGCCACCGGCGGGTTCGCCGTGGCCAAGCAGAAGGCGGACGAGGTCGTCACCGGTACCGGCGACGACGGCTCCGCGGCGGACGGCCGCGAGTCGCAGAACGTGATCCAGTGGATGAGCGACCTCGTCGCCTCCCTCTCCAGCGGCGGCCAGGGCGCCTTCGACGTGGTGACCCTGCCGGCCGGCGGCAACGCCGGCGGCGGGCGCGGACCGCGCGCCTCCGGCACCGTCGACCCGACCGCCAGCGTTCCGGAGGACCTGCGCGCGCGGATCGGCGAGGGCACCACCGCCGCGCGCAGCTACACCCGCATCGTCTACAAGACCGGCGGCAAGGCCCCCCAGCCCGGCCTGGTCATCGGCAAGCAGCTCAACGACCCCAACGGCGACCCCTACCAGCTGTACTACCTCTTCCCGCTCACCCAGGAGGAGAAGTCGCTCAGCCTGGTCAAGGGCACCCTGGCGACGGCCGGCCTCTTCGTCGTCGTCCTGCTCGGGGCCATCGCCTGGCTGGTGGTGCGGCAGGTCGTCACACCGGTGCGGATGGCCGCCGGGGTCGCCGAGCGGCTCTCCGCGGGACGGCTGCAGGAGCGGATGAAGGTCACCGGCGAGGACGACATCGCGCGGCTCGGCGAGGCCTTCAACAAGATGGCGCAGAACCTCCAGCAGAAGATCAGCCAGCTGGAGGAGCTGTCGCGGATGCAGCGCCGGTTCGTCTCCGACGTCTCCCACGAACTGCGCACCCCGCTGACGACCGTGCGGATGGCCGCCGACGTCATCCACGAGGCGCGCGGCGACTTCGACCCGGTGACCGCGCGGTCGGCGGAACTCCTCGCCGACCAGCTCGACCGGTTCGAGTCGCTGCTCGCGGACCTGCTGGAGATCAGCCGCTTCGACGCGGGCGCGGCGGCCCTGGAGGCCGAGCCGATCGACCTGCGGGACGTGGTGCGGCGCGTCGTCAGCGGCGCCGAGCCGCTCGCCGAGCGCAAGGGCAGCCGCATCCGCGTGGTCGGCGACCAGCAGCCCGTCGTCGCCGAGGCCGACGCGCGCCGGGTGGAGCGCATCCTGCGCAACCTCGTGGTCAACGCCGTCGAGCACGGCGAGGGCCGCGACGTCGTGGTCAAGCTCGCCGCGGCGGGCGGCGCGGTCGCCGTCGCCGTGCGCGACTACGGCGTCGGGCTCAAGCCCGGCGAGGCCACGCGCGTCTTCAACCGCTTCTGGCGGGCGGACCCGGCACGCGCGCGTACCACCGGCGGTACGGGCCTGGGCCTGTCCATCGCGCTGGAGGACGCGCGGCTGCACGGCGGCTGGCTGCAGGCCTGGGGCGAGCCGGGAGGCGGCTCACAGTTCCGGCTGACCCTGCCGCAGAGCCTGGACGAGCCGTTGCGGGGCTCGCCCATACCGCTGGAGCCGACGGACTCGCGGCGCAACCGCGGTCTGCACGACGCCGGCGGGCCACGCGACGGAGACAAGCGCGCCACCGTACCGGCGCAGCCGCCCACCGCACCGACGCCCCTGCCGCGGGATCCGATCGTGCCGCGGCTGGCCATGGTGCCGCCCACCGCCGACCCGACCGCGCTGCCCGGCAGCGGCGCGCGCGTGGTGGCCCGGCCGGCGGCGGGAGCACGGCGTGCGGAGGACACTGCCGGTGGGGCCGGTGATGCCGGTGGCCCGGATGGTGCCGGAGATGTCGCCGGGGCCGACAGCGCGGATGCCGCCGGTGAGGCGGCCGGCGCGGGCTCGGCGGAGGCGGATACGGCGGCCCCGGACACGGGCGGGCCGGATGCGCCGGACGCGGGCGGGCCGGTGCCGGACGCGCCGTCGGCCGGAACGGCAGGGGCGGCAGAGAACGCGGAGAACGCAGAGAACGCGGAGAACGCGGAGAACACCGACGGGCCGGCGGAGGATGCCGGGAGGCCGGTTGCGGAGACCGAGCCGGGCAGGGCCGCCGACGGCAGGAAGTCGGAGGTCGGGCCCGAGGGGGCGCAGAAGGAGCATGGGGAGGCATTCCGTGGGCGCTGACCGCGAGGGAGGCGCGGATCGCGTGGGGGGCGCGGATCGCGAGGGCCGCGCGGGGCGTACGCGGGGCGTACGGCGGCCGGTGCGCGCGGTGGCGTACGCCGCGTGCGGTGCCGTCCTGCTGGCCGGGTGCGCCTCGATGCCCGACAGCGGGGACCTGCGGGACGTGGAGTCCACACCGCGCCAGGACGCGCAGGTCCGGGTGTTCGCCATGCCGCCCAGCGAGGACGCGCAGCCCCCGGAGATTGTTCAGGGCTTCCTCGAGGCTCTGACCAGCGACGATCCGCACTACGACACGGCGCGCAAGTACCTCACGGCCCGGGCCGCGCAGGCCTGGCACCCGGAGTGGTCCACCACCGTGCTCGCCGGCGCGCCCGCCATACGGGCGGTTTCCCCGCACAACCGGGAGGACACCGACGACTACCTGGTCAGGCTGGCCGGCGACCAGGTGGCCACGGTCGACGCGCAGCAGTCGTACACGCCCGTCACCAGGCGCTACCGCCAGACCCTGCACCTCACGCGCGACAAGAAGTCCGGGCAGTGGCGCATCGACGAGCTGCCGCAGGGCGTCGTCATGGGCAAGTCGGACTTCCAGCGCAACTACCTGTCCGTCGACAAGTACTACTTCGCCTCCAACACGCCGACCGGCTCCGGCGCGCGGCTGGCGGCCGTCGCGGACCCGGTGTACGTGCGTCGGCGCGTGGACCCGACGACGCAGATCGTGCGCTCCCTGCTGAACGGGCCCACCAGGTGGCTGGGCCCGGTGGTGCGCTCCAGCTTCCCCACCGGTGCGGGGCTGAAGAAGGGGGTCGCCTCGCTGGCGCCCGACGACCAGAACAAGCTGACCGTGCCGCTGGAGACCGGATCCGCGCGGGTGGGGGAGCGCAGGTGCGCGGAGATGGCGACGCAGCTGCTGTTCACGCTGCAGAGCCTCACGCCCACCGTGGAGGAGGTCGAGCTGGAACGCGCCGACGGCCACCGGCTGTGCGACCTGCCCCTGGGCAGAGCCGAGGCGGTGGCCACGCACGGCTCGCTGCAGCAGCCGTCCTACCTGTACTTCATCGACGACAAACACCGTCTGGTCCGGCTCTCCGCCGACGGCAACCGGACACAGACCGATCCGGTGCCCGGCGCGTTCGGGGAGAGCGGCGCGCAACTGGGGTCGGCGGCGGTGTCGCGCGACGAGCACACCGCGGCCGGGGTCAGCATCGACGGCGGGAACCTGTACGTCGCCTCCATGGCGTCGGGCAGTTCGCTCGGCGACCCCGTCCTGCACAGCCAGGGCAGTGCGGTCGAGGACCGGCTGACGACGCCCAGCTGGGACGGCGACGGCGACCTGTGGGTGGCCGACCGCGATCCCAAGCACGCGCGGCTGCTCGTGCTCGAGCAGGGCGCGGGCTCACCCGTCGAGGTGCGCACACCCGGCCTGGACGGGCGCATCGAGGCGGTGCGGGTGGCCGTCGACGGGGTGCGTGTCGCACTCGTGGTGGAGAAGGGCGGCAGGCGCTCGCTGCTCATCGGGCGGATCGAACGCGACAGCGGCGCCAACGGACGGCCGGTGATCTCCGTCCTCGAACTGCGCTCGGCCACACCCGAGTTCGAGGACGTCACCGACATGTCCTGGGCCGGGGACAGCCGGCTCGTGGTCGCCGGGCGCGAGGAGGGCGGCGTGAAGACCATGCGCTACGTCCAGGTCGACGGCTCCACGCCGGAGGGCCCGGCGCCGACCGCGCTGACCGGCGTGAAGAAGATCGCCGCGTCCGAGGACGACCGGCTGCCGCTGGTGGCGTACTCCGAGGACGGCATCGTCCGGCTGCCGTCCGGAGCGCAGTGGCAGAAGGTGGTCAAGGACGGGTCGGCACCGGTCTACCCGGGGTGAGGCGACGGGCACGGACTGCCGGTGACCTGTGCGCCGGGATGGCCGGTGACCGCGTCCGACCTGCGGCTTTCTGGTGCCGTTTGGTGCCGTCCGATGCCGTCCCTCGTGCGGGGGACGGCTGTGGGCGGTGGCGCGCGGTTGTCCACAGGCGGTTCTCCACAGGGGTGGCCGGGGCGTGCGGGCGCGGGCACAGTGGTCGCATGCGGGGGTGGTGGCAGGACCTCACCGGCCTGGTGCTGCCGGCCGAGTGCGCGGGTTGCGGCAGGGCTCGCACGGTGCTCTGCCGGGAGTGCCGTACGGCCCTGACCGGGGCCGCGCCGCGCCGGGTGCGGCCGGTGCCGGAGCCGGCGGGGCTGCCGGCGGTGCACGCGGCGGCCGCGTACGCCGCCGGGGTGCGCGCCGCCCTGCTGGCCCACAAGGAGCGGGGCGCCCTGCTCCTGGCGGGCCCACTGGGCGAGGCACTGGCGGGTGCCGTGCGGAGAGGACTTCGGGACGCGGGAGCGGAAGGGGGTGCAGGCGGGGGCGGCGCCCGTGCGGTGCTGATCGTCCCCGTGCCGTCGGCGCGCACAGCGGTGCGGGCGCGCGGGCATGATCCGACGCGGCGGATCGCCCTGGCGGCGGCGCGGGAGCTGCGGCGGGGCGGCACGGCGGCGCGGGTGGTGACGGTGCTGCGGCAGCGCCGGATTGTGGCCGACCAGTCGGGGCTCGACTCCCGGCAGCGGCTGGCCAATCTCTCCGGCGCGCTGGAGGCCGTCCCCGGCGGCGGCCGGTTGCTCGCCGGCGGCGCGGTCGTCCTCGTGGACGACCTGATGACGACGGGCGCCTCGCTGGCCGAGGCGGCGCGGGCCGTGCGGGCCGCCCTGGTCGCGGAGGCGGGCGCGGAGACGGGCGCCGAGGCGGTCCGTGGTGCGGGCGGGAAGTGGACACGCACGTGTGGAGACCCGATGACGGCCGTGTACACCGGGGAGATCCGGGAAGGCACAGGGGAACGGACGGCGCGGGCGTCGGGAGGGAGGGCGGTGCGGACACCGCGGGCACCCCGGGCACCGGAGCGGGCGGAAGCCGGTCGCCGGTGCGGACCGGTCTGCGCGGCGGTGGTCGCCGCGCCATCGGATTCCTTCGCAATAAGCCGGAACTGACTGAGAACGTGCGACGTTGCAGGTAATAAGGACGCCAATTCACCTGAACGGAGGTACGCCGCAGTAGAGGGTGACGGCATCCGTCCGGGCGAGATATGTTCGGTTGTGAGGGAAGGCGCAGGCCACACCCTTCATATCCGAATGCCGTGCTGCGGGTTTTTCGCAATCACCCGAGCCGGTGGGGTGGAGATCTTGCCCACGGGGGAGGAGGAGGTGGACGTCACCGAGTCCGAGGTTCCGGGGCTCACCGGAGCTTGGTGCAAGTGGGAGATGCTCCGCCGTCGGAGCGGGGCTATCCGGGAACGGAGTTCTGCGTGGACATCGTCGTCAAAGGCCGCAAGACCGAGGTACCCGAGCGGTTCCGCAGGCACGTGGCCGAGAAGCTGAAGCTGGAAAAGATCCAGAAGCTCGATGGCAAGGTGATCAGCCTCGACGTCGAGGTGTCCAAGGAGCCCAACCCCCGACAGGCGGACCGGTCCGACCGGGTGGAGATCACGCTTCGCTCCCGTGGTCCGGTCATCCGGGCAGAGGCAGCGGCCAGCGATCCGTACGCGGCACTGGACCTGGCCACCGAAAAGCTCGAGGCCCGGCTGCGCAAACAGCACGACAAGCGATGCGCCCGGCGCGGCACGAAGCGGCTCTCGGCGGCCGACGTCGCCGACCACGTCCCGGGTGTCGCCACCCTGAGCGGCAACGGCAGCCCCGTTGTGCAGGAAAAGCCGGAAGAGGTGCCGACCAAAAAGATCGGCCCGCTCGAGGTGAAGGGCGACGGACCCCTCGTCGTCCGCGAGAAGACGCACGTCGCCGCCCCGATGACTCTCGACCAGGCCCTCTACGAGATGGAACTGGTCGGCCATGACTTCTACCTCTTCGTCGACTCCGAGACCAAGGAGCCGAGCGTCGTCTACCGGCGGCACGCGTACGACTACGGTGTGATCCACCTCAGGACGGACCCGATGATCGCGCAGGAACCCTCTCCCGAGGCGGGCGGCTCGCTGGGCGGCTGACCCCCGGGTGACGGCGGAGCCGGTGCCCCTGGAGCGCTTGTGCGCCCCCAGGGGCACCGGCGTGCGACCCTCGGCGCACCGCTTCGTCACCTCGGTGCCGTCCGGGCATGGAATCATGGCCGCAACGGCTCAACGGACGGGCCGTTGCCTTGGGTTGGCGATGGCACGGGACCACAGGCCACAGCCTCAGGGGGAGGAACGATGGCGGACACCTTCGGACCGGTCGGACCGATGCGGGACGGGGAGGCCGACGACCGCGTCGCCGGCGCGAACCGGGACGCGGAGGCCTCGCGCAAGGAGCCGATCAGAGTCCTGGTCGTGGACGACCACGCCCTCTTCCGCCGCGGCCTGGAGATCGTGCTCGCCGCCGAGGAGGACATCCAGGTCGTCGGCGAGGCGGGCGACGGCGCCGAGGCCGTGGAGAAGGCCGCCGACCTGCTGCCCGACATCGTCCTGATGGATGTGCGGATGCCCAGGCGGGGCGGCATCGAGGCGTGCACCGCCATCAAGGAGGTCGCCCCCAGCGCCAAGATCATCATGCTGACGATCAGCGACGAGGAGGCCGACCTCTACGACGCGATCAAGGCGGGCGCGACCGGGTACCTGCTGAAGGAGATCTCCACCGACGAAGTGGCCACCGCCATTCGCGCCGTGGCCGACGGCCAGTCGCAGATCAGCCCGTCCATGGCCTCCAAGCTGCTCACCGAGTTCAAGTCGATGATCCAGCGCACCGACGAGCGCCGCCTGGTGCCCGCACCGCGGCTGACCGACCGTGAGCTGGAGGTCCTCAAGCTCGTCGCCACGGGGATGAACAACCGGGACATCGCCAAGGAGTTGTTCATCTCGGAGAACACCGTGAAGAACCACGTGCGCAACATCCTGGAGAAGCTCCAGCTGCACTCCCGGATGGAGGCGGTGGTCTACGCGATGCGGGAGAAGATCCTCGAGATCCGCTAGCTCAGGACTGGCCCAGGACTGGCCCAGGGCTGGCTCAGAACTGGCCCAGGACTGGCCCAGGATCAGCCCAGAACGCGGGCCAGTTCCCGGATGAGCGGCTCGCGCAGCTCCGGTGCGTCCACGCGCTCCACGCGGACGTCCGTGCACGCCACCCAGCTCGCCGCCTCCACCAGCGCTTCGGCGACGGCCGGTACGGCCCGCGCGCCGTCCAGGGTGACCTGCCGGGCCACCAGCGTGCGCCCCTCGCGCGCCGGGTCGACGCGGCCGACGAGGCGGCCGCCGGCCAGGACCGGCATCGCGAAGTAGCCGTAGACCCGTTTCTGCCGGGGCACGTAGGCCTCCAGGCGGTGGCTGAAGCCGAAGATGCGTTCCGTGCGCGCCCGTTCCCAGATCAGGGAGTCGAACGGGGACAGCAGCGTGGTGCGGTGGCGGCCGCGCGGCGGGGTCTCCAGGGCCGCCGGGTCCGCCCAGGCGGGCCTGCCCCAGCCCTCGACCGTGACCGGCACCAGGCCCGAGTCGGCGATCACCGCGTCCACCTGCTCGCCCTTGAGACGGTGGTAGTCGGCTATGTCCGCGCGCGTGCCCACCCCCAGGGCCTGGCCCGCCAGCCGCACCAGGCGGCGCAGGCACTCGCGGTCGTCCAGCTCGTCGTGCAGCAGCGCGGCCGGGATCGCGCGCTCGGCCAGGTCGTACACCCGCTTCCAGCCGCGGCGCGTCACGCACACCACCTCGCCGTACATCAGTGCCCGCTCCACCGCGACCTTGGTGCCGGACCAGTCCCACCACTCGCTGGTGCGCTTGGCGCCGCCCAACTCGGTGGCCGTCAGCGGGCCCTCGGCCCGCAGCTGCTTGACGACCTGCTCGTAGGTGCCCTCGGGCAGCTCGTGGTTCCAGTGCGGGCGGCTGCGGTAGGCGTGGCGGCGGAAGGCGAAGTGGGGCCACTCCTCGACGGGGAGGACGCAGGCGGCGTGCGACCAGTATTCGAAGGCGTGCGGCGCCGGGGAGGCGCTGCCCGACCCGGTCACCCAGTAGGCGTCTTCCACCGCCCGGCGGCCCACCGCGCCCAGACGGGCGTAGGGCACCAGCTCGTGGGAGCGGGCCAGCACCGAGATCGTGTCGAGCTGCACCGCGCCGAGGCGGCGCAGCACCCCGCGGACACCGGCCCGGCGGTCGGGCGCGCCGAGCAGGCCCTGGGCGCGCAGGACGATGCGGCGGGCTTCGTCGGCGGACAGCTCCGTGGTCGGACGCGGCAGGCTCGTCATGGCACCGGACGATAGAGGACGCCACTGACAACGCTGATAACGCTGACAGCACCGACAACGCCGCCGGGGCAGCCGGCGCGACCGGCACCGCCGGGACAGCCGGCACCGCCCGCCCCTCCGCGCTACCGCGCTACGCCGGCCGTTCCGGCGCCGGTATGTACGGCATCGTCGACGGCAGGCCCAGGTCCGACGGCAGCAGGGAGCCGACCCAGCAGTCGCGGCGCACGCCCTGGTGGACGAGGGCGGAGCGGTGGGTTCCCTCCAGGGTGAAGCCGACGCGCTCGGCCACCGCGAGGGAGGCGGTGTTGCCGACCTCCGCGCGCCACTCCACCCGGTCGACGCCGAGCCGGGTGAACGCCCAGCGGCAGGCGGCGGCGACGGCCTCGGTGACGTAGCCGTTGCCGCGGTGCTCCTTGGCCGCCCAGTAGCCGATCTCGGCGGTGCCCGGCGGGTGCATCGACAGGCCGAGCATGCCCGCCAGCGCGCCCGAGGGGAGGAAGAGGCCGAAGGTGAACGCCGAGTCGTTCGCCCAGCCGTCGGGCACGATCTGCTCGGTGAACGCGCGCGCGTGCTCGTACCGGTACGGCGAGGGGACGGTCGTCCAGCGCTGGATGCTCGGCTCCTGCACGGCGGCGTAGACCGCGTCGGTGTCCTGCGGTCCCACGGTCCGCATCAGCAGGCGCCCGGTGGTGAGGGTGACGGGTTCCATCGGCTGATTCTGCGCGGACACGACGGGTGCCGCCACGCATTTTCGCCCCGGGTGAGCGGGCGGCCTCGCCCCGGGTGAGCGGGCGGCCACGATGCGCGCAATTCCGTGCGGCAGCGCGGCACCATCCGCGCCGCTCGGCCGTTGTCCTCTGTGCAGGAGACGCGCAGCAGTGGACGGCCGCCGTTTCGCCGGACCTCCCGGCCCGGCGGGATCCTCGCATACGATGGCCGTTGCTCAGTACGTCAAGTGGTAACCGACCGTCCCAGGCCCGACCGGCAAGGAGACAAGCCCCCGTGTCCGTCCTCTCGAAGATCATGCGTGCAGGCGAAGGCAAGATCCTGCGCAGACTGCACCGCATCGCGGACCAGGTCAACTCCATCGAAGAGGACTTCGTCGGCCTCTCCGACGCCGAGCTGCGGGCCCTCACCGACGAGTACCGGCAGCGGTACGCCGACGGCGAGAGCCTCGACGACCTGCTGCCCGAGGCGTTCGCGACGGTCCGCGAGGCCGCCAAGCGCGTCCTCGGCCAGCGGCACTACGACGTGCAGCTGATGGGCGGTGCCGCCCTCCACATGGGTTACGTCGCCGAGATGAAGACCGGTGAGGGCAAGACCCTGGTCGGCACGCTGCCGGCCTACCTGAACGCGATCTCCGGAGACGGCGTCCACATCGTCACGGTCAACGACTACCTGGCCGAGCGCGACTCGGAGTTGATGGGCCGCGTCCACCGGTTCCTCGGCCTGTCCGTGGGCTGCATCCTGGCGAGCATGACGCCGGCCCAGCGCCGCGAGCAGTACGCCTGCGACATCACCTACGGCACGAACAACGAGTTCGGCTTCGACTACCTGCGCGACAACATGGCCTGGTCGAAGGACGAGCTCGTCCAGCGCGGCCACAACTACGCCATCGTCGACGAGGTCGACTCCATCCTCATCGACGAGGCCCGTACGCCGCTGATCATCTCCGGCCCCGCGGACCAGGCCACCAAGTGGTACGCCGACTTCGCCAAGCTGGTGCAGCGCCTCAAGCGCGGCGAGCCCGGCAACCCGCTCAAGGGCATCCCCGAGACCGGCGACTACGACGTCGACGAGAAGAAGCGCACGGTCTCCATCCACGAGTCCGGTGTCCAGAAGGTCGAGGACTGGCTGGGCATCGACAACCTCTACGAGTCGGTCAACACCCCGCTCGTCGGCTTCCTGAACAACGCCATCAAGGCCAAGGAGCTGTTCAAGCGCGACAAGGACTACGTCGTCATCGACGGCGAGGTCATGATCGTCGACGAGCACACCGGCCGCATCCTCGCCGGTCGCCGCTACAACGAGGGCATGCACCAGGCGATCGAGGCGAAGGAAGGGGTGGAGATCAAGGACGAGAACCAGACGCTCGCCACGATCACCCTGCAGAACTTCTTCCGCCTCTACAAGAAGCTGTCCGGCATGACCGGTACGGCGATGACGGAGGCCGCCGAGTTCCACCAGATCTACAAGCTCGGCGTGGTGCCCATCCCCACCAACCGGCCGATGATCCGCAAGGACCACCCGGACCTCATCTACCGCACCGAGGTGGCCAAGTTCGAGGCGGTCGTCGACGACATCGAGGAGAAGCACCGCAAGGGGCAGCCGATCCTCGTCGGCACCACCTCGGTGGAGAAGTCCGAGTACCTCTCCCAGCAGCTCAGCAAGCGCGGCATCCAGCACGAGGTGCTCAACGCCAAGCACCACGAGCGCGAGGCGCAGATCGTCGCCCAGGCCGGCCGCAAGGGCGCCGTCACCGTGGCCACCAACATGGCCGGCCGCGGTACCGACATCAAGCTCGGCGGCAACCCCGAGGACCTCGCCGAGGCGGAGCTGCGCCAGCGCGGCCTCGACCCCGAGGAGCACATCGAGGAGTGGGCGCAGGCCCTGCCCGAGGCGCTCAAGCGGGCCGAGGAGGCGGTGAAGGCCGAGAAGGAGGAGGTCGAGAAGCTCGGCGGCCTCTACGTGCTGGGCACCGAGCGGCACGAGTCGCGCCGGATCGACAACCAGCTGCGCGGCCGCAGCGGCCGTCAGGGCGACCCGGGCGAGTCCCGTTTCTACCTCTCCCTCGGCGACGACCTGATGCGGCTGTTCAAGGCGCAGATGGTCGAGCGCGTGATGTCGATGGCGAACGTCCCCGACGACGTGCCGATCGAGAACAAGATGGTCACGCGCGCGATCGCCTCGGCGCAGGCGCAGGTCGAGCAGCAGAACTTCGAGGCCCGCAAGAACGTCCTGAAGTACGACGAGGTCCTCAACCGCCAGCGCGAGGTCATCTACGGCGAGCGGCGCCGCGTCCTGGAAGGCGAGGACCTGCACGAGCAGATCCAGCACTTCATGGACGACACCATCGACGCCTATGTCCAGGCGGAGACCTCCGAGGGCTTCCCGGAGGACTGGGACCTCGACCGGCTGTGGGGCGCGTTCAAGCAGCTCTACCCGTGCAAGGTCACCATCGAGGAGCTGGAGGAGGCGGCCGGCGACCGCGCGGGCCTGACCGCCGAGTTCATCGCCGAGTCCATCAAGGACGACATCCGCGAGCAGTACCGGCTGCGCGAGGAGCAGCTCGGCTCCGAGATCATGCGCGAGCTGGAGCGCCGGGTGGTGCTGTCGGTCCTGGACCGCAAGTGGCGCGAGCACCTCTACGAGATGGACTACCTCCAGGAGGGCATCGGCCTGCGCGCCATGGCGCAGAAGGACCCGCTGGTGGAGTACCAGCGCGAGGGCTACGACATGTTCGTGGCCATGATGGAGGGCATCAAGGAGGAGTCCGTCGGCTACCTGTTCAACCTGGAGGTGCAGGTCGAGCAGCAGGTCGAGGAGGTTCCCGTCGAGGAGGCCCAGCCGTCCCCGGAGAAGGTGCAGGACGCCGTGCCGGCGCAGGCGGGCGCGCGCCCCGAGATCCGCGCCAAGGGCCTCGAGGCACCCCAGCGCCGCGACCTGCACTTCGTGGCCCCCACCGTCGACGGCGAGGGCGGCGTCATCGAGGGCGAGTTCCCCACGGACGGGGAACCGGCCCGCGCCGCCACCGACGGCCTCACCCGCGCGGAGCGCCGCAAGCAGGCCCGGGGCGGGCGGCGCCGCAAGAAGTAGCCGCGGCGGCGGTACGGCGCGCAGGGGCCGGGCACCGGGGAATCGGGCCCGGCCCCTCGCCGTGACGGCCTGCCGTGCCGGGCCGGTCACCGGTCGCGTCGGGCCGGTCGCCGGCCGCCGGCTGCGCCAGGTCAGCCGTCGGCCGGGCCGGCCGGTCACCGGTCGCGCCGGGTCAGCCGTCGGCCGGGCGGGGCTCCCGCGGGCCGCCCAGCTCCACGGCCGTGCAGCGCCAGCGCAGGTCCGCGCCCAGTTCCAGGCGGAAGGCCAGGGCGCGCAGCTGCTCGCCGGCGCCGATGCGGGCGAAGACCTCCAGGGCGCCCTCACGGGGCTCGAAGTACCCGACGTCGCGGACGACGGGGCGCGGGCCGCGGGTGCGCAGGGGGAGGCGCCGGGCGAGCCGGATCAGGTCGTCGTAGGCGCGGCCCGCGGTGTGCCGGAGCATCGAGTGGACGGGACGCGCGCCGCTGAGGACGGCCAGGAGCCGGTCGGCGAAGACGTCGGTGGGGCCGAGCCGCACGGCGCCCGCGGGACGGACGGCGAGGGCCGGCACCGGCGGCCGGCCGCCCTGCGGGGCCGTCCGCGCGGTGCGGGGCGGCCGGGCGGCGGGGGCGCGGGGCGGAGTGCCGCCCGGGCGGCGGATGTCGCGGCGGCCCGGCGGGCGGCGGCCCGGCTGCCGGGAGGTCCTGGTCATGACCTTGTTCATGGTGGTCCCCGTTCCGTGGTCCGGCTGAATGCGTACCGGCAGGTAACTCGATGTCACGGATCTTGTACGTGGTGTGAGGGGCGGTGGCAAGGAGGCTGGCGCGCTCCGGGCGGGCCCGCGGCATTCACTTATCCGGGTGACCGGGCATGGGCTCCGGCCCGGCGGCAAGGGGACGGACAGGGTGAATCACGGGGCGCCGGGTGGACGTGCGACGGGGCGCGGGCGGGGACTCGAAGGGGGACCGGCGCACGTATGCTGAGGGATCTCCGGTGCTGAGGGATCTTTGGCGGTGCCGGAGTGTCGTCAGCGGAGTCTTCGACCACGAAAGCGGCCGGCCATGCGTGTGTACGTTCCCCTGACCCTTCCCCGTCTCGCCGAGGCGTACCGGACGGCCCGGCTGGGGACGAAGCCGTTCGTGGCGTACGCGGTCACGCCGGGGCTGCGGGAGTGGTACCTGTCCGACGACATCGAGGAACTGGAGTACGCGGCGCTGAGCCGGGCCGCGCTGGCGTCGCTGCGGCTGCTGGCGGCCGACCCGGACGCACCCCGGCGGCGGGTCGTGGTCGCCGCCGACGTGCCCGAGGGTGCGGCGTCCGCCGACCCCGACCGCGGGCTGGACCCGGCGGCGCTGGGCGAGGTACGGGTCGATGCCACCGTGCCGCTGGCCAAGGCGGCCGCGGTGCACGTCGACGCGGACGACGCGGAGGCGGACGTGACGGCCGCCGTGGAGGCCCTGCCGACGGCGGAGGCGGGCGACGACGACGCGCAGTTCACGGTGGACGGCGCCGAGGACCACGAACTGCTGTGGTACGCGACGCAGGAGATCCCGAATCTGGTGGAGGCGGCGGACTGACCTCCGGCCGGTCCCGCACCGGCCTTGCGCCGGCCCCGTGCTGGCCTCGCGCCGACCTCGGACGACCGGTGGACCGGCCTCGCGCCGACCTCGGACGACCGGTGGACCGGCCTCGCGCCGACCTCGGACGACCGGTGGACCGGCCTCGCGCCGACGTGCGACTTCAAGCGCGCGTCGGGCGACGCCTCCTTGAATGTCGGTGCCGGCGGGTACGTTTCCCGTCATGGGGAAGCAGGCAGGTGCGCACATCGTCTGGGACTGGAACGGCACGCTCTTCCACGACAACGAAGCGATCATCGGGGCGACGAACGCGGCGTTCGCCGAGCTGGGGCTGCAGCCGCTGACACTGGAGCAGTACCGGGCGCTGTACTGCGTGCCGGTGCCGAAGTTCTACGAGCGGCTGCTGGGACGGCTGCCGACGGACGCCGAGTGGCAGGTCATGGACGAGGTCTTCCACCGCTACTACGCCGAGCACCGCGACCGGTGCCGGCTCACCGACGGGGCGGTGGAGCTGCTGGCGGACTGGAGGTCGGCGGGCCGCAGCCAGTCCATCCTCAGCATGTACATGCACGACGAACTCGTCCCGCTGGTCCGGGGGTTCGGGATCGAGCCGCACTTCGTCCGCATCGACGGGCGGATCGGGCCGTCCGGTGGCAGCAAGGCCGAGCACATGGTGCGGCACCTGCAGGCGCTCGCCGGGGTGGACCCGGCGCGCACGGTGGTGATCGGGGACGCGGCGGACGACGCGGTGGCCGCGCGACACGCGGGGGCGCAGGCCGTGCTGTACACCGGCGGGTCGCACAGCAGGGCCAGCCTGGAAGGGGTCGGGGTGCCGGTCGTGGACACGCTGGCGGAGGCCGTGGCGGAGGCGCAGCGACTGGTGGCCTGACACCGGCGACACACCGACGACACGCCAGCGACACGCCGACGTCGGACCGGCGACACAACGGCGCGGACGACGGCGCGGCGGTGCGGACGACGGCGCAGCGCCCGCCGTCCGCACCGGGTTCCGCGCCGCGTGCCTCCCCGAACGCCGGGCGCGGCACCGTACGCGCCGTGCGCGGCACAGTGCGCCCGCCTTTCGCGCCCGGCGCCGCACCGTACGGACATACGGACGTACAGATGTAAGGGGGGGTACAGGTGTACGGGCGTACGTCCGTCCGGGCGTCAGGTCACCGGCGCTTTCGCGCGCAGGATCCGCAGGAATTCGCGCATCCACCCCGGGTGGTCGGGCCAGGCGCGGGCGGAGACCAGGGTGCCGTCGACCACGGCCTCGGCGTCCTGGAAGGTGGCGCCGGCCGCCTGCATGTCCGGCTCCAGCGCCGGGTACGCCGTCACGCGCCGGCCGCGCAGGCCGTCGACGGCGGCGGTGAGCAGGGGGCCGTGGCAGATCTGCGCGACCGGTTTGTCGGCGTCGAAGAACGACTTGAGGATCTTGCGGAGCTCGGGGTCGTTGCGGAGGTACTCGGGCGCGCGGCCGCCGGGGACGACGACGGCGGCGTACTCGCCGGGGTCCACGTCGGCGAAGGCGACGTCGGCCTGGCAGGTGTAGCCGGGTTTCTCCGTGTAGGTGTCGAAGCCGGGTTCGAAGTCGTGGACGACGAAGCGGAGGGTCTTGCGGGTGGGGGCGGCGATGTCGACGTCGTAGCCCTCCTCGCGGAGGCGCTGGTAGGGGTAGTAGACCTCGAGCGACTCCGCCGCGTCGCCGGCGACGATCAGGACTTTGGGTGGCATGGTGGACGCTCCCTCGCTGGGTGTGCGCCGCCCGTCTCGGGGCGGCGCGTCTCGGGGCCGCGGCCCGCGCGGCGGGGCGGCGTGCCCCTGATGGCGATGTGTCCCGGAAGACGATGTGTCCCGGAAGACGATGTGTCCCGGAAGACGATGTGTCCCGGAAGGCAGCGCGCCCCGAAAGGCGACGTGCCCCTGAAGGCAACGTGCCTCGCGCCGGGGGTGCGTGCCAAGGGGTGGCACGTCCCGGTGTGCGCCACCCCTGTGCAGAACGTCAAAGTTCCACCCCCGGTTTTGTACACATACGGCTCATGACGGGGCACCCGTCATGAGCGATAGCCTTGGTGGCGTGATCAGCGCGATACGCCGCGGGGGCATCGTCGCCCCTGCTCTGCGCCCGGGGAGCACGGACGACACCCGTGACCGGGCGGCGGTCGCTGGTCCTCGCGGGCGGGACGGGACGTGGCAGGTCCCCGGAACGCCGACCACCCTCGCGGATCCGGCGTCGCAGAGAGCAGCGTCACACCCGTCGGGCGCGTCGGAAATGGCTGATATCCCCCCGCTCATCGCACCTCCCGGCATAGCGTCGATGCAGACCGGACACCCCGCGTCACGGCGTTGCGTCGGAGGCGACGAGACCGTACTTCCTTCTACGTCACGCAATGGCGCGCGACAGGAGCCAGAGGACAATGCAGACCAAGCTGGACGAAGCCAAGGCCGAGCTGCTCGAGAGGGCCGCCCGGGTAGGTGAGAACAGCCCGGTCGGGGGGCACCTACCGACCGGGACGACGGGCGCGGGCACTCCGGGGACCCCGGGCAGCCCGGTCGCCTCCGACAGCGAGTCCGTACTGACGTTCCTCCAGCGTTACTACCTGCACACCGCTCCCGAGGACCTCGCCGACCGCGACCCGGTCGACGTCTTCGGGGCCGCCGTCTCCCACTACCGACTGGCCGAGAACCGCCCCCAGGGCAAGGCCAACGTGCGGGTCTACACGCCGACCGTCGAGGAGAACGGCTGGACCTGCACCCACACGGTCGTCGAGGTCGTCACCGACGACATGCCGTTCCTGGTGGACTCGGTCACCAACGAGCTGACCCGGCAGGACCGCGGCATCCACGTCGTGGTGCACCCGCAGTTCGTGGTGCGGCGCGACCTGACCGGCCGGCTGATCGAGGTCCTCACCGACCCGCCGGCGGGCGAGCTGCCGCACGACGCGCACACCGAGTCCTGGATCCACGTCGAGATCGACCGCGAGACCGACCGCGCGGACCTGAAGCAGATCACCGCCGACCTGCTGCGCGTGCTGTCCGACGTGCGGGAGGCCGTCGAGGACTGGGGCAAGATGCGCGACTGCGCGCTGCGCGTCGCCGAGAGCCTGCCCGGCGAACCGCTCCCCGGCGACCTGCGCCCCTACGAGGTGGAGGAGGCCCGCGAGCTGCTGCGCTGGCTGGCCGACGACCACTTCACCTTCCTCGGCTACCGCGAGTACCAGCTCCGCGACGACGACTCGCTGGCCGCCGTCCCCGGCACCGGCCTGGGCATCCTGCGCTCCGACCCGCCGCACGGGGGCGACGACGACCACCCCGTCAGCACCTCCTTCGAACGGCTGCCCGCCGACGCCCGCGCCAAGGCCCGCGAGCACAAGCTGCTCATCCTGACCAAGGCCAACAGCCGCGCCACCGTGCACCGGCCGTCCTACCTGGACTACATCGGCGTCAAGAAGTTCGACGCCGACGGCCAGGTCGTCGGGGAGCGCAGGTTCCTCGGCCTGTTCTCCTCGGCCGCCTACACCGAGTCCGTGCGCCGGGTCCCGGTCATCCGCCGCAAGGTCGACGAGGTGCTGGAGCGCGCCGGGTTCTCGCCCCACAGCCACGACGGCCGGGACCTGCTGCAGATCCTGGAGACCTACCCGCGCGACGAGCTCTTCCAGACCCCGGTCGACGAACTCGAGGCCATCGCCACCTCCGTCCTCTACCTGCAGGAGCGCCGCCGGCTGCGGCTGTACCTGCGGCAGGACGAGTACGGGCGCTACTACTCGGCGCTGGTCTACCTCCCGCGCGACCGCTACACCACCGCCGTACGCCTGCGGATCATCGACATCCTCAAGGAGGAGCTCGGCGGCATCAGCGTCGACTTCACGGCGTGGAACACCGAGTCGGTGCTCTCCCGGCTGCACTTCGTGGTGCGCGTCCCGCAGGGCACCGAGCTGCCGCAGCTGTCGGACGCCGACAAGGAGCGTATCGAGGCCCGGCTGGTGGAGGCCTCCCGCTCCTGGGAGGACGGCTTCGCCGACGCGCTGAACGCCGAGTGCGGCGAGGAGAGCGCGGCCGAGCTGATGCACCGCTACGCGCACGCCTTTCCCGAGGGCTACAAGGCCGACCACTCCCCGCGTGCCGCGGTCGCCGACCTGGTCCACCTGGAGCGGCTCGACCAGGAGGACAGGACCTTCGCGGTCAGCCTGTACGAGCCGGTGGGCGCCGCGCCCGAGGAGCGCCGCTTCAAGATCTACCAGAAGGGCGGTTCGATCTCCCTCTCCGCGGTGCTGCCGGTGCTGAGCCGGCTCGGCGTGGAGGTCACCGACGAGCGGCCCTACGAGCTGCGCTGCGCCGACCGCACCACCGCCTGGATCTACGACTTCGGCCTGCGCATCCCGCAGTCCGCCGTCGCCGGCGGCGACTACCTCGGGGACGAGACCCGCGAGCGCTTCCAGGAGGCGTTCGCCGCGGCCTGGACCGGCAAGGCGGAGAACGACGGCTTCAACGCGCTGGTGCTCAGCGCGGGCCTGACCTGGCGGCAGGCGATGGTGCTGCGCGCGTACGCCAAGTACCTGCGGCAGGCCGGGTCCACTTTCAGCCAGGACTACATGGAGGACACCCTCCGCAACAACGTCCACACCACCCGGCTGCTGGTCTCCCTGTTCGAGGCGCGCATGTCGCCGGAGCGGCAGAAGGCCGGGCGGGAGATCGTCGACGCGCTGCTGGAGGAGCTGGACGCGGCCCTGGACCAGGTGGCGAGCCTGGACGAGGATCGCATCCTGCGCTCCTTCCTCACCGTCATCAAGGCGACGCTGCGCACCAACTTCTTCCAGCGGACCGACAGCGGCGAACTGCACGACTACGTGTCGATGAAGTTCGACCCGCGGGCCATCCCCGACCTGCCCGCGCCGCGCCCGGCGTTCGAGATCTGGGTGTACTCGCCGCGGGTGGAGGGCGTGCACCTGCGCTTCGGCAAGGTCGCGCGCGGCGGCCTGCGCTGGTCGGACCGGCGCGAGGACTTCCGCACCGAGATCCTCGGCCTGGTCAAGGCGCAGATGGTGAAGAACACCGTCATCGTGCCGGTCGGCGCCAAGGGCGGCTTCGTCGCCAAGCAGCTCCCGGACCCGGCCAAGGACCGCGACGCGTGGCTGGCCGAGGGCATCGCCTGCTACCGCACGTTCATCTCGGCGCTGCTCGACATCACCGACAACATGGTCGCCGGCGAGGTCGTCCCGCCCCGGGACGTGGTGCGCCACGACGGCGACGACACCTACCTGGTGGTCGCGGCCGACAAGGGCACGGCGACGTTCTCCGACATCGCCAACGAGGTCGCGCAGTCGTACGACTTCTGGCTCGGCGACGCCTTCGCCTCCGGCGGCTCGGCCGGCTACGACCACAAGGGCATGGGCATCACCGCCCGCGGCGCCTGGGAGTCCGTCAAGCGGCACTTCCGGGAGCTGGGCGTGGACACCCAGACGCAGGACTTCACGGTCGTCGGCATCGGCGACATGTCCGGCGACGTGTTCGGCAACGGCATGCTGCTGTCCGAGCACATCCGCCTGGTCGCCGCCTTCGACCACCGGCACATCTTCATCGACCCCGACCCGGACGCGGCGACGTCCTACGCCGAGCGCCGCCGCCTGTTCGAGCTGCCCCGCAGCTCCTGGGCCGACTACGACAAGAAGCTGCTGTCGCCCGGCGGCGGCGTCTTCGAGCGCACCGCCAAGGCGATCCCGCTCAACAGCCACATCCGCCGGGCCCTGGGCATCGAGGAGAACGTCTCCAAGCTCACCCCGGCCGAGCTGATGAAGGCGATCCTCAAGGCGCCGGTGGACCTGCTGTGGAACGGCGGCATCGGCACGTACGTCAAGGCCACCACCGAGTCGCACGCCGACGTCGGCGACAAGGCCAACGACGCCATCCGCGTCAACGGCGCCGAGCTGCGGGTCAAGGTGGTCGGCGAGGGCGGCAACCTGGGCCTGACCCAGCTCGGCCGGATCGAGTTCGCCATGCACGGCGGGCGGATCAACACCGACGCCATCGACAACAGCGCCGGCGTGGACACCTCCGACCACGAGGTGAACATCAAGATCCTGCTCAACGGGCTGGTCGCGGACGGCGACCTGACGGTCAAGCAGCGCAACAAGCTGCTCGCCGAGATGACCGACGAGGTGGGCCGCCTGGTGCTGCGCAACAACTACGCGCAGAACACGGCGATCGCCAACGCGCTGGCCCAGTCCAAGGACATGCTCCACGCCCAGCAGCGCTACATGAAGCACCTGGTGCGCGAGGGCCACCTGGACCGGCAGCTGGAGTTCCTGCCCACCGACCGGCAGATCCGCGAGCGGCTGGGCTCCGGGCAGGGCCTGACCGGTCCGGAGACGGCCGTGCTGCTGGCGTACACGAAGATCACGGTCGCCGAGGAGCTGCTGCGCACCTCGCTGCCCGACGACCCCTACCTGCGCGGCCTGCTGCACGCCTACTTCCCGACCGCGCTGCGCGAGCAGTTCCCGGAGCGGATCGACAGCCACCCGCTGCGCCGCGAGATCACCACGACGGTGCTGGTCAACGACACGGTCAACACGGGCGGTACGACATACTTGCACCGCCTGCGCGAGGAGACCGGCGCCTCGCTGGAGGAGATCGTGCGGGCCCAGACCGTGGCCCGGGCCATCTTCCGCCAGGCCCCGGTGTGGGACGCGGTGGAGGAGCTGGACAACAAGGTCGACGCGGACGTGCAGACCCGCATCCGCCTGCACTCCCGCCGCCTGGTCGAGCGCGGCACGCGCTGGCTGCTGAACAACCGGCCGCAGCCGCTGCAGCTCGCCGAGACCGTGGACTTCTTCGCCGAGCGCGTGGAGGAGGTCTGGACGCAGCTGCCGAAGCTGCTGCGCGGCGCGGACCTGGACTGGTACCAGCAGATCTACGACGAGCTGACCGGCGCCGGCGTCCCGGGCGAGCTCGCCACCCGCGTGGCCGGGTTCTCCTCCGCCTTCCCGACGCTCGACATCGTGTCGGTGGCCGACCGCATGGGCAAGGAGCCGCTGGCCGTCGCCGAGGTCTACTACGACCTCGCCGACCGCCTGCACATCACCCAGCTCATGGACCGCATCATCGAGCTGCCGCGCGCGGACCGCTGGCAGTCCATGGCCCGCGCCGCCATCCGGGAGGACCTGTACGCGGCCCACGCGGCGCTGACGGCCGACGTGCTGACGGTGGGCAACGGCTCCTCGACGCCGGAGCAGCGCTTCAAGCTGTGGGAGCAGAAGAACGCGGCCATCCTCAGCCGCGCCCGCACCACCCTGGAGGAGATCCGCGGCTCCGAATCGTTCGACCTCGCCAACCTGTCGGTGGCGATGCGCACGATGCGGACGCTGCTGCGGTCGCACTCGTAGCGTTCCGCGGCGGGCCGCCGCACGCGGCGGCCGCACACGACGAGGGCGCCCCGGGCCGGGAACGGCCCGGGGCGCCCCGCGTTCCGTCTCCGGCGGGCCCGCCCGCCGGCCGGGCGCACGCGGCCTTCGCCTCCGGTTTACGCGGCCTTCGCCTTCGGCGGGCTCTTCTTGTCGCTCCCGCCCGTGAACGCCTCGTACGCCTTCAGGACCTCCTCGGTCGGGCCGTCCATGCGCAGCTCGCCGCGTTCCAGCCACAGCACGCGGTCGCAGGTGTCGCGGATGGACTTGTTGTTGTGGCTGACCAGGAACACCGTGCCGGCGCGCTGCCGCAGTTCGCGGATGCGCTGCTCGCTGCGCTTCTGGAAGGAGCGGTCGCCGGTGGCGAGGGCCTCGTCGATGAGGAGGACGTCGTGGTCCTTGGCGGCGGCGATGGAGAAGCGCAGGCGGGCGGCCATGCCGGAGGAGTAGGTGCGCATGGGGAGGGTGATGAAGTCGCCCTTGTCGTTGATGCCGGAGAAGTCGACGATCTCCTGGTAGCGCTCCCTGATCTGCTCCCGGGACATGCCCATGGCGAGGCCGCCGAGGTGGACGTTGCGCTCGCCGGTCAGGTCGTTCATCAGGGCGGCGTTGACGCCGAGGAGGGAGGGCTGGCCGTTGGTGTAGATGCGGCCGTTCTCCACCGGGAGCAGGCCGGCGACGGCCTTCAGCAGCGTCGACTTGCCGGAGCCGTTGGTGCCGATCAGGCCGATGGCCTCGCCCTTGTAGGCGACGAACGACACGTTCTTCACGGCGTGCACCCGCCGCACCCCGGCCGCCTTCTCGGCCTGCCTGCGGCGCAGGATGCGGTGCAGGGCGGCGGTGGCGGTGCCGCGGCCGGCGCCGGTGCCGTTGACGCGGTAGACGATGTCGACACCGTCGGCGATGACGGTCGGGATCCGCCCGGAGTTCTGCTCAGCCACGGCCGTAGGTCTCCTCAGCCTTCCAGAAGTAGATGAAGCCGCCGACGCCGGCGAGCAGGGCCCAGCCGAGGGCGGTCGCCCACACGTGCGGCGGGAGCTGCGCGGCGTGGAAGCTGTCGATGAGCGCGAAGCGCATCAGGTCGATGTAGACGGCGGCCGGGTTGGTCTCCAGCACGACCGTGACGAGGTGCGGCAGGTGGTCCTTGGCGGTGAGCTTGTCGATGCTCCACATGACGCCGGAGACGTACATCCAGGTGCGCAGTACGAACGGCATGAGCTGCGCGATGTCCGGCGTCTTGGCGCCCCACCGCGCCATGACCATCGACACGCCCGCGTTGAACATGAACTGCAGCACCAGGGCCGGGACCGCGAGGACCCAGGACGGGGCGACCGGCACGCCGAAGCCGAGCAGGATCACGACGAGGGCGGCCATGGAGAACAGCAGTTGCTGGAGCTGCTGCAGGCAGAAGGAGATCGGCAGGGCGGCGCGCGGGAAGTGCAGGGCGCGCACCAGACCGAGGTTGCCGGAGATCGCGCGGGTGCCCGCCATGATCGAGCTCTGCGTGAACGTCCAGACGAACACGCCGGTGACCAGGAACGGGACGTAGTCGGGCACGCCGTGCTTGGTGCCCAGCAGCACACCGAAGATGAAGTAGTACACCGCCGCGTTGAGCAGCGGGGTCATCACCTGCCAGAGCTGGCCGAGCTTGGCCTGGCTGTACTGGGCGGTGAGCTTGGCGGTGGCGAACGCGGTGATGAAGTGGCGGCGCGCCCACAACTGGCGCACGTACTCGGGCAGAGACGGGCGGGCACCGCTGACCGACAGGCCGTGGCGGGCGGCGAGCGCCGCGAGGTCGTCGTCGGCCGGGGCCGGGGTGTGGGGCGGTGTGTCGAGGACCTGGCTCACATCCGCTGCTTTCGGTCGGGGATCTGCTCCGGTGGGTCTGCACGGCTACGGCCGCCGTTCCCCTGACCCGGCGCCGAAAGACGCGGGCGAGAAGTTTCCCTGTGCTTCGCTCCACGTTCTCTTACGTCGGGACGGGACCGTATCGTCGCAACGTGAGCGTAGGGCGTTATGACGTTGGAACGCAACCGTTTCGTCGCAACGCCCTATGCTGGGCGGCATGACGACGAACGCCGACGAGCAGCCGACGCGTCCGCGCCGCCGGGCCCCCGCCGGGGCGGCCGTCCTGCGCGAGGACGTGACGGAGGCCATCCGCGCGGCGGTGTTCGAGGAACTCGCGGCCGTCGGCTACGCGCGCATGTCCATCGAGGGCATCGCGCGCCGGGCGGGCGTCGGCAAGACCGCGGTCTACCGCCGCTGGCGCTCCAAGCTGCACCTCGTCCTCGACATCGTCTCGGCGCTCGCCGTCCAGGGCCTGCCCGTCCCCGACACCGGCTCCCTCGAACAGGACCTGCGCCTGCTGTACGAGGTCACCTCCCGCGCCCTGCGCCACCCCGTCGCCTCACAGGTCATCCCCGACCTGCTCGCCGAGGCCGCCCGCAACCCCGACATCGACCAGGCCATGCAGAAGGCCCTGCGCGAGGGCCAGGAGAGCGTCGCGCTGCGCATCCTCAAGGCCGCCGCCGCACGCGGCGAACTGCGCCCCGGCTACGCCGAGGACGTGGCCCTGGACCTGGTCTCCGGCCCCCTGTACTGGCGCTCGGTGGTCATCCGCGGCGAAAAACTCCCCAAGGGCTACCTGACGGCCCTGGCCCGGGCGACGGCGGAGGGCATCAAGGCGCTGTAGGCGCGCGCCGGAGGGCTCTTCCGTCCTGCGGCGCCACCGAGTTGACGCCTTGTCACGCGCGTCACTGTGATGCGTGTCACGCAGGCGTGGCGCGCTATGCGCCGAATACCCCGGTAACACTCACTGGATCTTCATCTTTTTCTTATTGAGGTGGAACTGTTGGGTTGCCTATGTGATCGTGTAGCGGACGTGGCGGGCGTGGAAGTAGCCGCGGACGATGTGGGGTTGGCGCTGGCGGCGTCGTAGGAAGCGGCGGGTTTCGTGGGCGAGGTCGTCGGCGGAGCGGGCGCGTGAGGCGTGGACGTGCCGTTTGAGGTCGGCGTTGAGGAGCTCGTCGGGGTTGAGTTCGGGGCTGTAGCCGGGCATCAGGTGCAGTTCGACGCGGTCGGCGTTGTTGTCCAGCCAGGTGCGGACGGCCTTGCTGCGGTGGACCGGGTGCCGGTCGGCGATCACGTGGACCTTGCGTCCGGCGTGGCGGGCGAGCCGGTCCAAAAAGCCGGTGAACACCTTTGCGGTGAAGCGGCCGGTGAAGACGGTGAACCACAGCGCGCCGCGCGAGGCGATCGCGGACATGACGTTCACGCGCAGCCGCTTGCCGTTCACCCGCACCACCGGAGTGCGGCCCTTCGGTGCCCAAAAGCGGCCGGGCAAAGCTGTGTTGGAGCGCAGCCCGCACTGGTCGGCCCAGGCCACGACGGCTTTCTCCGTCTTCGCCCGCGCGGCGATGGCCGGGTAGTCCTGCTCGAGCCACGCACGTACCTTCTCGTCACACTGCTGGCAGGCACGGCGGGCCGGGCGCTGCGGGGAGAAGCCGTGCCGGCGCAGCCACGTGCCCACCCCGCGCTCGGTCATCACCACCCCGCACACCATCCGGATGAGCTCCCGCACCGCGGCCCGGGTCCACAACGGCCCGCCGATCAGCAACTCCTCGGGCGTGTAGTCCGCCATCGCCTGGAACAGCGTGCCCCGCTCCTCATCGCTGATCAGCTCCTGTGGTCCGGGGCGCCGCCTCCGCCGCACCGCCAAAGCCTCCCGGCCGCCGCCGCGGTAGGCCCGCCACCAACTGCCCACCGAACGCTCGCTGACTCCGAACATCTCGGCTGCCTGCCGGTACGTGCGCAGCACCCGGTTCCAGCGCGGCCACCACTCGCAGCCGCACCGCCTCCCGCGCGGCAGGCGACAGCCGACGCGCGTCCTCAACCTCGATCACACCCTGTCAACGAGCAGGCAACCCAACCGTTCCGCCTCAACAGCTCCTCCAGAACCATCCGTCAGCGGGCAACGTCGCTTCCAGTGCCCGAATCGCAGACGAGGCCAGAGCGGGAGCAATTGGCTTCGGCAGCCATTCCCTGATTCCGGAATATTCTTCACCCCAAGACAAAGAACTCCCGGTTGGGACATTAGCCGCAACCACAGCAGCAGAAGCCACCACTTCCTCAGGAAGCACAGAGGAGCTTGAATTACCGCCTGCCTCGACGACAGAACGGAACACATTCTCGACAACTGCCAGCCGCTGCAATGCAGATCGTTCTTTCAGTTCATCGAGGAAGTCCTCAGCAGTGTCACTGTCGAACGGACCCGATCCCCAGGTCCCCATTACAAACTCCAATCGAGACTTACGGCAGGTATCCGCCGATTGAAACTTCGATCTCTGGGCCTCTCCGGTTCAATAGAGTCCCACCGGTTTCGGATCGGTCCGCCCCGACGAACTGCCCAACCTGCTGAACCGCCTGTGCCGTTTGCCGTACCGCGCCGCCTGCGGGGCCACGCTACGCGATCGGTACCCGGCCCTACCGGGCGCCCAGCGAAGCAACCGTGCGCCGCGTACTGCAACGCATCGACGGCGACGCCCTCGATGCCGCGACCGGCGACCGGCTCACCGCTCACGCGGACGTCTGCCGCGCTGCCGACGAGGACGAACACCCGCCGTCCGCGCCGACGGCCGCCGCGTCCACCTCATCTCCGCACTGCGCGGCGACGGCATCGTCCTCGCCCAGCGCGAAGCCGACGCCCAAAGCAACGAGATCACCGCGTTCCGGCCGCTACTGGAGCTTCTCGGCCATGACCGACACAGTCGTGACCTTCGAGGCGCTGCCACCCCAGACCGGCCACGCGAGGTTCCTCCTCGAGGAGAACAGGGCGCACTGCATCGCCGTCTTCAAGGGCAACCACCCGACCCTGCACGCCCTGGTGAAGGACCTTCCCCCGCAAGGAAGTGCCGCTGATGGACCGCACCCGGGCCGCCGCGCACGGCCGCGACGAGATCCACCGCCTGGAGGCCGTCACCATGTCGCGGCTGCCGTCCCCGCACGCCAGCCAGGCGCTGCAGACTGTCCGCCGGCAATCCTTGGACTACACGTGATCATGCCCGGCCGATCACGAGAACGACAGCGCCCTGGTCAGCGGGTCGCCTTGATTCGCTCGATCTCCCGACGGATCGGACCGATGCGCGGAACTCGATCCCACCACCATTCACCACTCGGCCTCTCGCCTTCATCCAGGCGGCGAACGACTCCAGATTCATCACCTTCGGTGAACTCTCTAAATCTAGAGTCGACATCGCCGAGCGCTCGCCTGAATCCCTCAAGGGAATTCTGGTCAGCGATTTCCATACCACGGGCGATGAAGCTCCTAAGGGCGAGTGCAGCAATCAAGTCATAAACACCCCATACCGTCCTGTCGGAATCGGGAAGCTCAAGCTCTCCCTCAATCCTGACAACATGATCACGCCAGCTCTGCAGCAGCTCGACGAGCCCCAACGCCTTTCCCGGCGCGACAGGAACAGAGGCATTTTCCAGCCGAGAGGCTTCCATTTCCGTCAGGAAGCACCCAAGCCATTCGTCGCGTTCACTTCTATTCACCCATTCACCTGCCAGGGTGGTACGCCGTGGACTTCCGCAGCATATCCCAGTCGACAATCACACGGACGCCGTTGTGGTCGAATCTCGACGAGTTTTTCCCCTCCAACTGGCGTGGCCCCGTCAGCGCATATTGAGCCGGGACTATTGGATTGCCTACACGATCGTGTAGCGGACGTTGCAGGCGTGGAAGTAGCCGCTGGCGGCGGTGGGGGAAGCACCCGAACACCTCGGCCGCCTGCCGATATGTGCGCAGCACCCGGTTCCAGCGCGGCCACCACCCGCAGCCACACCACCTCCCGCGCGGCGGGCGACAACCGACGCACTCCTGAACCTCGACCACGTCCGGTCGACAAGCAGGCAACTCAACTGTTCCGGCTCAATGGGTCGACGCTGGTGAGAGGGAAGAGGTTCAGGCTGTGATCAGCAGTTTGAAGTCTGCATTGCGTCCCGTCAGCGACAGTGCATATCGGTAGTCCGCTGATCGGTTTCGAACCGACAGTCCAGACGACTGCTCGTGGTCGTGCATCTTGGCTGTGTGCCCGTGGCGGGGCTTGAAGACGTGACGGGTTCAGGTGGTGAGCGACGGTGGTGCGATCGTCCGTGCGCGGTCGTACAGGTCGCGGGCTACCGCGTTCTTCAGATGAGGGCGCAAGAGACCGAACATCGCCCGCACGCGGTCGTCGGCGCGGCCGGACTGCACCTTGGGGTAGTCGTCGAGGGCCTGGTGCCAGGTGGCGCATGCCGCTTCCAGGTGGCCGAGTTCCAGTTGCCGCTCGGCCAGCAGTCCACGGCGGTGCACTCGTGTGCGCCGGTACACACTGGGGCGGAGCCGGTCCGCCTGCTGCATGGCTTCGACGGCTCCGGCCTTGTCGCCGAGTTCGTAACGGACCTGGCTGACGTGGTAGTTGAGCGAAGAGGGGTCGTACGAGCCGAACGCCTTTCCGCGTGACTCGGCGCGGTCCATGGCCGCCTCGGCCTCCCGGATGCAGCGCAACGCGCCCGAACGGTCGCCCGTCTGTGCGGCGGCATGTGCCTGCTGACCGAGGAGGAAGGCACGCATCCGCGGCCCGGCTTTCGGGGAGGCGGCGGCAGCGGCATCGGCCAGTGCCACGGCCTTCGCTCCGTGGCGGAGGTCGACCGCCTGGACGCTCATCCCCCGCAGGGTGGTGCAGTACGTCAAGTGATCCTCGGCCGCGCCCGCCAGCTCCAGAGCCTTGACGTAGTAGCGCTGCGCGAGACCGTGCAGCCCTTCGTCCACGGCCATGTAGCCGGTCAGGTAGAGCAGGTCCGAGGCGGCGGACAGCATCGCCTTGCGTACGTCCTCGGGCGCGTCGGCGCGCAGATAGGAGGCCACGGTGTTGACCATGAACGAGGCGGCCATGGGGCGTGCGTGTCGGCCGCCGAACTCGTCGTCCAGCTCCGAGACACGCTCGGTCATGGCGACGACCATGTTCACTTCGCTCATGCCGATGCGTGTCGTACGGCCGGACCGGACGGCCTCGGCACGCCCGACCACATCAGGCCAGCCGGGAATGGTGAGGGCCACGGAGAACAAACCGGCACCCAGGACGCTGCGGCGGGACGGGTCCATATCCAGCCTCCCCAGCTCGATCACCCCCTCCACGGTATCCGCAGCCGTGGAGGAGGCATCCTGTGGAACGGGCAGGCCGGCTTCGGCATGGGTGACGGGGCGGTCGAGGCGGCGCGAGAGAGCTTCGAGGATGCATGCGCGCACCGCGCCGCGGGGGATGGTTCCGCCGAGCCAGTGGCTCACCGCCGACTCGTCGTAGCGCAGGGGAGTCCCGGTTTCGGTGCCGATGCGGTTCACCGCCCGTGCGAACTGACGGTGGGTCCAGCGGCTTTCGGTGAGCAGACGCCCGAGCGCCACGTTCGGTTCACGCTTGGCCATGCCTTCAACTCCCCGTGCTCCCAAGGACTTTCAAGGCTTTCAAGTCCTGGCGTTGCGACAACGGTACCGCTGTGCGTAGTCGTGCGGTTGCGTAGAGGAAGCAGGAGCCGGCGAGTCCTCGCCGCAGCCGTCGTTTGAGGGACTCAAGAGATGAGAAGCGAAGCGCGGGCCCGACTGGCCCGGATGACCGAGGAGCGGGGCATGGACGGGATGTTGAGGATCGACACCTATGAGGGCACGGACCTGCTGCCGGGTCCGAATCGATGCTCGCCGTGTCGCTGCCCACGGCACTGCCCCACGACGTCGGAGGACGGGGCAGCGAGGCTGAGCGCCGCGGTGCGCGAGGTCAACGAGCGCAGTCGCGGAGAGCGACTGTGAGGCGGTCAGCCGCTGTCGTCGATCGCTACGACGGACCGCTCCTGATCATCACGATCCCGGGGCCGGTCGGCTTCGTTCTCGGAATGGCCGCCACATCCACACCCACCTGACTCCTCCCCCGTCACGCATCCAGGTTCCCCACCCGTGACGAGGGAGGGTCCGCCGCCGGAAGCGGCGGGCACCCCGTCCGGCTGCCTTCTTCGCAAGGGTCCGGCAGCCGGACGGGTCCAACTCCGCAGCACCTGCCGCGGAGTCCGCTTCAACCGTAAGGGAGAAAAGATGAACGTGGACGAGCTGTTCACCGGCGACCTGATCACCGGCGTCCCGGCCGTCGAGGCCGCGCTGCTCGACAAGATGCCGGGCGGCGGCGACAACAACGGCGACCACTGCAGCAAGTGATCCAGGGCTGATGCCAGGCGGGGCGGGACCGTACGCGGCCCCGCCCCGCCGCATGACAACGGAAAGGGACGACATGCTGTCGATGCGTCTGCGCCTGGACGATCTCCAGAAGCCCGAGTGGAGGCCACAGGGCGGCCGTTGGATCAATGGCGAGAGCTGGGTCGAGCCCGCGAACATGTCCGTGTTGGCCATGGAGGTCAACGACGACCAAGCCCCGCGCGTACGAGTCCGGGTGAGGGAATGCAAGCAGGGTGAGGCCGACTTCGTCAAACTCACCATGGAGCCTGGACGAGCCCGCCTGTCGGCAGGAGCCTTCGGCACGGCTCCGCTCTACCTGACGGAGAAGGCCGGCGAGCTGCACGCCTCGTGGGACCTGACCGCGCTGCGACCGCATCTGCGGATTGACCGCCTGGTGCCGCGCGTCGTCGCCCGAACGCTGACGAGGCAGCACCGCTACACGTCCGAGACGCTGTTCGCAGGCGTCTACCGCCTCACCGAACGGGCGTCAGCCATGTTCACCACCTCGGGGCTCAGCATCCACTACCCGGAGCCGGCCGAACACGTGCTTGAGCCCCGCACATTGCGGCCCGGCGTTGATCCACTCGTGGCTCTGGACGGGTTGCTGACCGACGTGATCCGCCAGGCGCCGACTGCAACCGGATGCGTGGGTGTTGAACTGTCCGGCGGCGCGGACTCCGGGAATGTCGCCCTGGCCGTGAAGGCCGCCCGCTTCCCCGAGACGCACAGCTTCGGTCTGCTGGTGGGAGGCAGAACCGGCAGGCGACAGAGCGAGCGGCGCCGGGCCCTCGTGGAACACTGCGGCTTCCACGACACGGCCACCCCCGCCATGCAGCACCCACCCTTCTGCCCTGGAGGTGTGCGTGCTTTGCGTAGGCCGCACGATCCGGCGGGAGCCTTCTACCAGGAGGCGTTCGATGTCGTACGCGAGCAGGCAGCCGCCCGGCGGTGCGAGGTCATGTTCACGGGCAGCGGCGGGGACGAGATCAACGCCTGCCACTCCAGGACGCGGGCCGAACTGCCGATGCCGGAACCCGTGCCGTGGCTGGGCGACAAAGCAGTCCGAGCGCTCACCGAGGTCAACGAGCACCTGGCCCCCATCCCTGTGCTGCCCGTACCGACCCTGATGGCGTTCGGGATGCACAACCCCGGCTTCCTCCGGGCCGGGATCTGGCCAGTGAGCCCGCTCGCGCACCCGCGGATCGTGCGGTTCATGGAGCAGCTACCGCATGAGTACAAGCGAGGCAAGGCGCTGTTCCGCGAGCGGATCAGGCGGGCCGGGCTGCCCGAACGGGTGGCCGCGCCGGCCGAACCGGAGAACTTCCTGGCCGTCCTGCAGAAGGGCCTGCGGTCCTACGGCCTGCTCGTCCTGGACGGCATGCTGAAGGAGTCCATTCTGGTGGACCTCGGCTACGTTGACGGCAAGGCGCTCGCCCAGGCGCGGAAGGACGCCGGCTCCGCTCCGGTCGTCCCCGATCTGCTGTGCGATGTGCTCGCCTTGGAGGTCGGACTGCGAAGCCTCACGTGACCAGCCCCCACACGGAAGCCGAGCTCATGGAAGCCACCAACCTCCTGTACCGCGATCCGGAACTGTACGACATGGTCCAGACCGACGGCACGGGCGCCGGGATGTGCCGGACCCTGATCGAGTCGCACCGGCCGGACGCCCGGACCCTGGTCGACTTCGGATGCGGTACCGGCAGGGACCTGGAGATCCTGGCCAAGCGCTTCGACTGCGTCGGCGTGGACCTCCAGCCCGGCATGGTCGGCTACGCCCGCAAGGTCCGGCCGTGGCTGGACATCCGCACCGGCGACATGCGCACCGTACGACTCGGCAAGCGCATGGACGTGGTGACCTGCATGGGCAACAGCCTCGCCTACGTGCACGACAACGAGGAAATCAGTCAGGTCTTCGCCACCTTCGCGGCCCACGCCCGGACGGGTGCACTGCTGGTGCTGTGCTCACCGGTCGCCCCGATCACCCGGACCGGGCCGACCACTGCCACGGTGGACACCCCGGAGGGACCGGCTATCGTGACGATCCGTCATGAGTGGGACCTGAGGAATCAGACGAACACCATGCACCGGCACTGGGTACTTCCCTCGGGCGGCGAGGCCCGGGACGAGATCCGCAGGCGCGTCCTGTTCCCCCGCGAGCTGGAGCGTTACGCGGAGTGCGCCGGTTTCGAGGTGCTGGACATGCTCGACGGCTCGGGGACAGGGCTCTCCGGCCCGATCGCGTACACGGCGGCTCGGTACACCGGACGGTGACGCCGAGGCGTCCGGGAGTTCCGCGGTCCTGCCGGCCGGGCGCTCCGGCGGGCAGGGCAAGACGGGTTCCTATCCCCGCGCCGCCTCCGGGTGCAGGCGCAGCCAGCCCTCCCACGCCGAGGTGATCATGTCGTGGATGTCGTGGCGGGCCTTCCAGCCGAGTTCGGTGGTGATGCGGTCGGCGGAAGCGACGACGCGGGGCGGGTCGCCGGGGCGGCGGGCGGTGACGGCCGGGGGGAGGTCGTGGCCGGTGACGGCGGTGATGCGGTCGATCATCTCGCGGACGGAGACGCCTTCGCCGCGGCCGACGTTCAGGGTGAGGTGCCGGCCGGGGGAGGTGAGGGCGCGGGCGGCGGCCACGTGGGCCTCGGCGAGGTCGACGACGTGGATGTAGTCGCGGATGCAGGTGCCGTCGGGGGTGGGGTAGTCGTCGCCGAAGATCTGCGGGGCCTGCCGGCGGGTGAGGCGTTCGAAGACCATGGGGACGAGGTTGAAGACGCCGATGTCGGCGAGTTCGGGGGCGGCCGCGCCCGCCACGTTGAAGTAGCGCAGGCAGGCCGTGGCCAGGCCGGTCGCGCGGCCCGTGGCGCGCACCAGCCACTCGCCGGCGAGCTTGGTCTCGCCGTACGGGTTGATCGGCGCGCACGGCGTCTCCTCCGTCACCAGCTCCACGTCCGGCGTGCCGTACACGGCCGCCGAGGAGGAGAAGACGAACGCCCCGACGCCCGCGTCCGTCACGGCCTGCAGCAGGGTGCGCAGGCCCTCCACGTTGTGCCGGTAGTACAGCAGGGGGCGTTCCACCGACTCGCCGACCTGCTTCTTGGCCGCCAGGTGGACGACGCCGGTGACGTCGTGCCCGGTGAGGGTGCGCGCCAGCAGGTCGGCGTCCAGGATCGAGCCCACCACCAGGGGCACGTCGGCCGGGAGGCGCTCGGCGATGCCGGTCGACAGGTCGTCGTACACCACGGTCCGCTCGCCCGCCTGCGTCATCGCGCGGACGACGTGCGCTCCGATGTAGCCGGCGCCGCCGGTGATCAGCCAGGTCATGTGCGGGCGTCCCCTCGTCGGTGTGGCCTGTCGGCTACCAGTGAAGCAGGCGGCGGCCGGACGCCGGCCACCGATGCGGGCGGCCGGGGATCACCGGCACGGGCGGGCGGGGGTCACGGATGCGGGCAGGCGTGGGTCACCGGCGCGGGCGGGCGTGGGTCACCGGCGCGTCATGACGCGCTCGGTGCCCGCCGCCTGCGGCCGGTCCGGCTCCGGCGGGGCCGGGTCGTACGCCGGCACCGGCCGGGTGGAGCGCCACAGCCGCCGGAAGGACAGCACGGCCGCCGCGGCCAGCAGGCCGTTGCGCAGCAGCATCAGCGCGCAGCCGATCCAGGTGGAGGTGACGACCTCGTGGTACAGGGTCGGGTACGCCACCACGCTGACCGCGCTCGCCGCCGCGACCAGCGCGGCCACCGGGCGCTGCGTGGTGTGCCGGGAGGTCAGGCAGACCGCCGCCAGGCCCAGCAGCCACACCATGTACTGCGGGCTGATGACCCGGCTGGTGACGGTGAACAGCAGCACCGCCGCGAGCGCCGCGTCGCAGGGCGTCGCCGCACTCCAGCGCCGGGCCCGCACCCGCCACAGCACCAGCAGTCCGAACGCGGCCGCCGTCAGCGCCAGGGAGAGGCCGGCGACGGCCTGGACGTAGGGACCGGTGAACTCCAGCGCGCCGTACCGGTAGCGGACCACTCCGGGCCAGCCCGCGTGCCGCGCCAGGGACAGGGCCGTGCCGCCGAACGACTCGATCTGCACGCCGCGCCCGCCCTGCTGGCGCAGGAAGGCCAGCGGGTTGCGGAACAGGGCGGCCAGGACGGCGAGCACGCCGACCGTGACGACGGCGGCCCATCCCCACGCCGAGCGCGTGGTCCGTCCCCTGGGCGTGCCGAGCAGGAGCAGCGCCGGCCACACCTTCACCAGCGCGCCGAGCGCCGCGAACGTGCCGCACGCGCGCGGGGAGCGTGTCAGCGCCAGCAGGCAGAGCACGCCGAGGGCGGTGGCCTGCACGTCGTAGCGGGCCAGCGGCACGTGCAGCAGCAGCGGCAGGCCGCCCGTCCAGTACGCGGCGCCGTGCAGGCTGCGGCCCGGGCGTGCGCCCGCGCGGGCCAGCGCGAGCGCGGTCACCGCGTCGGCGGCCAGGGTGAGGGCGACGAACGCCTGGAAGTACGTCAGCTCCGGCAGCAGCCGCGGCGCCAGCAGCACGAGCCCGGCGCCCGGCGGGTACTGCCACAGCGGGTCGTGCGCCGGGAACGCGCCGTGCGCCAGCACGACGTACCAGCGGTGGTACAGCCGCCACACCTCCCGCGCCACCCCGCCGCCGCCCAGCAGGGGCAGGGTGTTGTGGGCGAGCAGCCACAGCATCACGGCGCGGGTGGCGAGCCAGCCGGCGGCGAGGGCGAGGAGGCGGCGGCGCGTCGCCGTGCTCGCCGGTCTCGGCAGGCCGGCACGGCTCGGCACGCTGGGACGGCTCGGCAGGCGGGCGAGGCTCGTGAAGGCATTCATCAGCGCGGATCGTAAGCCGGGAATATGCCGCTTTCCCGTTCATACGCGGGTAGTCGACATGAATAGCTCAGTAGTCGTACAAAATCACCCGGCGGGAGGGTGGGCCCGCTGCCGTGTTCTCCGCCGCACCCGCTGCCGGTGGCTCGTCAGTGGCCCGTCAGCGACTCGTCAGTGACTCGTCAACGACCCGCCGTGGGCAGTCCCGCCGTGTCCGACGCCGCCGCGTCCAGTGCCGTGGTGAGGCGGTCCAGGCGCTCCTTGAGTTCGCGGATCTCCTCGACGCCGTAGCCGGTCGCGGCCGCGATGCGGGCCGGCACCTCCAGGGCCCGCTCGCGCAGCGCGGCGCCGTCGTCGGTGAGCCGCACCCGTACCGAGCGCTCGTCGTGCGCGCTGCGCTCCCGGCGGACCAGGCCGGCTGCCTCCAGGCGCTTGAGCAGCGGGGAGAGCGTGCCGGAGTCGAGGCGCAGCCGCTCGCCGAGCTGCTTGACGGACATCTCGCCGTGCTCCCACAGCACGAGCATGGCCAGGTACTGCGGGTAGGTGAGGCCCAGGTCCCTGAGCAGGACGCGGTAGACGCCGTTGAAGGCCCGCGACGCGGCGTGCAGGGAGAAGCAGATCTGGCGGTCGAGGCGGAGCCACTCCTCGTCTCTCATGCCCCCATGGTAGCTCTCGCGCTATTAGATTGTGCGCAATTGAATTGCGTGCTCTACTTGTGGGTGTCAGTACGACGTTCCCCACAGGGAGGGATCTCCATGGACGCGCTCTACACCGCTGTCGCCACCGCCACCCACGGCCGCGACGGCCGCGCCGTCAGCTCCGACGGCCGGCTGGACCTCGCCCTCGGCACGCCGGTGGAGCTGGGCGGCAACGGGCAGGGCACCAACCCCGAGCAGCTGTTCGCCGCCGGGTACGCGGCCTGCTTCAGCAGCGCCCTCGGCCTCGTCGGCCGGCGGGCGAAGGTCGACGTCAGCGAGGCCTCGGTGACCGCCGAGGTCGGCATCGGCAAGCAGGGCGAGGGCTTCGGCCTCGCCGTCACCCTGCGCGTCGAGCTGCCCGACACGGTGGACGCGGCGACCGGCCGCAAACTGGTCGAGCAGGCCCACCAGGTCTGCCCCTACTCCAACGCCACCCGCGGCAACATCCCGGTCGACCTCGTCATCGAGTGACCGACGTCATCGAGTGACCGGCGACATCGAGTGACCGACGTCATCGAGTGACCGACGACCGGGCGAGCGGGCGACCGGGCGAGCGGGGGCCGAGCGGCCGAGCGCCGAGCCGTCGAGCGGCGGTCGCCGCGCACCGGCCCCCGCCCCGCCTCGTCCCGCAACGCCCCGCCCGCTTTGCTGGGGTGAGGCCGTCAGCCGGTGAGCAGGCGCTGCTCCGCCTGCGCCGGCCCCGGGATCCGCGCGCCGCCGGCCCGCCCCCGCAGCACCGCGTCCAGCAGCAGCGGCACCCCCACCACCGGCAGCAGCCACGCCAGTACGATCAGCCGGCCGCCCCACACGGTGATGTCGGGATGCGCCGCCTGGGTGAGGACACCGGTCGCCGCAGCGCCGAGCAGGAACACGCCGAACGCCCGGCGCCGCAGCGCCCCCCACGCCCCGGCCGCGAGCAGCGCCAGGAACAGCGGCTCGGTCAGCCCGCGGCGCAGCCACTCCACCCAGAAGCGGACCTCCAGCCGCAGCAGGTCCGGCCACGGGTGGGGGCGGTCGGGCAGGGCGTAGTGGTCGGTGAGCAGGTCCTGCAGGCTGTCGTACTCGGACGGGTAGTGCAGCAGCCGCGCCAGCAGCAGCGTGCCGGCGGCGGCGCAGCAGCCCAGCGCGGCCACCGCGAGGACCGCCCGCTGCGGCGGCCGGCCGCGCCACCGGCGCCGTACGGCGAGGGCGGCGCCCGCGCCGGCCAGGCACACGCCGAGGAACAGCGCCTGGGAGTGCTTCACCGCGAACAGCGCCGCCAGCGCCCCGCCCAGCAGCGCGACCCCGGTCCGCGGCCGCCCGTGCAGGGCCAGGGCGCAGCCCCACACGGCGGTCAGGGTGAGGGCGAGCAGCAGGCCCTCGGTCATCGGGCGCATCGCGGTGGTGCCGCACGGCAGCACGTAGTACAGCGCCTGCCCGGTCAGGGCCAGGGGCACCGGCAGCCGCAGCGTGCGCAGGATCAGGAAGACCAGGGCACCGCCCGCGGCGGCGGCCGTCACGCTCGCCGCCCACATGCCCCACGTCACCCCGAACACCGTCAGGAACGGCACCAGGAACATCGGGTAGCCGGGCCGCACCTCGAAGATCCGCATGAACCGCTCGGACAGGAACGGCGCCGTGTGCCCGCCGGTCTGCCCGGCCCGCAGCCGCGCCGACACCTGCCGCCACTGCTCGGCCCGGCACTCCCGGTACACCCGGTCCGCCGGGCTCGGCCCGCGGAAGCGCACCACGTCCACGCTGTGGTTGCGGCGCGCCATGGAGGCCCGGCTCGCGCAGGCGTAGTCGACGGCGACCGCGGCCGCCTCCCGCTTGTCGGCGCCGCGCAGGCTGACGGCGTACGACAGGTAGTTCTTGGTGTCGGGGGTGGCCCGGCCGCTGACGTTGGCGAGTTGCAGCACCGCGAACACGGCGGCCAGGACCAGGACCCAGGCGCGCGGCCGCGCCGCCGGCGTCCCGCGCGGCACCGCCCTCGCGAGAACCCTCAGGGGAGCCTTCACGACAACCCTCACGACACCCCCCACGGGAATCTTCCCGAGAACCCCCACAGGAACTTTCACGCGAACCCCCACGGGAATCTTCATGAGACCCCTCACGAGAAGGTGAGGAGGTTGTGGCCGGCGGGCGCCGGGGCCTGCGCCGGCACGGCGGCCGGCTCCGGCATCCGCTCGCCCAGCAGCAGCGTCCGCACCACCCGCTCGGCGGCCCGGCCGTCGTCGAACTCGCAGAACCGGTCTCGGAACGCGCCGCGCAGCCGCTCCGCCTCCGCGTCCCGCCACCGCCCGGAGGCGAACAGCCGCACCAACTCGTCGTAGGAGCGCGTCACATGACCCGGCGGTTCGGCCGTGATGTCGAAGTAGGCGCCCCGGCTCGCCGTGTAGACCTCCCAGTCGTCGGCGTGCACGACGATCGGCCGGTCCAGGTTGGCGTAGTCGAACATGAGGGCCGAGTAGTCGGTGAGCAGCATGTCGGAGGCGAGCATCACCTCCTCCACGTGCGGCTCGTCCGTCGCGTCGACGACCACCCCGCGCCGGGCCAGCTCGGTCAGGCCCAGGCCGCGCGCCGGGCCGGCGGCCAGGGACGGGTGCAGGCGCACCACGAGGGTGTGGCCCTCGCCCAGGTCGGCGGCGAGGCGGGCCGGGTCGATCCGCTCGACCAGCCCGCCGCGCCGGTGGTCGCGGCGCGTCGGCGCGTACAGCACCACCGTGTGCTCCCGCGGGATGCCGTGCCGCTCCCGGAAGGCGGCCCCCGCGCCGGGCGCGGCGCCGACGAGGACGTCGTTGCGGGGGCTGCCGGAGCGCACGGAGGTGAAGTGACAGGGGTAGGCCCGCTCCCACACCCGCTCCGAGTACCGGTTGGCGACCAGGCTGTAGTCCCAGCGGTCGGCGCGGCGCAGCATCTGCGGCACGTCCACCTGGAAGCGGGCGCCGGGCTTGTCCCGCAGGTCGGCCGCCATGTACTTCAGCGGTGTGCCCAGGTGGGTGTGGATGTGCACGCTGCCGGGCCGCTTGGCCGGGCGGCCGGGCCAGTTGACGTTGTTGACGAAGAACCCGGCCCGCGCGGCGAGCCGGCGGTGGCCCGGGGAGTCCAGCAGCACGTACTCCACGTCCTCGGGCAGCCGCGCCGCCACCTCCTCGTCGGCGACGACCCACACGCCGCGCAGGTGCGGCGCGATCTCCCGGGCCTTGCGGTAGATCGCGCCCGGGTCGCCCAGCACGCCCCGGTGCGAGAACGCCGAGTACAGCACCAGGTGCGGATCCAGCGGGCGGCGGGCGTGCAGCGCGAACCAGGCGTCCTTGGCCCGCCCGGCCGCCGCCCCGCGCACCCGCAGCGCCCGCCGCTGTGCCGCCCGCCGCACCGACTCCGCCTGCCGCGCGGCCCGGTAGACGGTGTACGGCCAGGTCAGCAGCCGCGTCTCGCCGGTGACGCGGGTGCCGCCCGCCGGCCAGTGGGCGCGGAACAGCTCGGCCGTCCGCAGGAAGAACTCCCGCTTGTCCCCGGGCGGCAGCCGGTCCGGTTTGGCGAGGACGTCCAGGCAGTGCTCGCCCATCTTGCGGTGCAGGTAGGGCCGCCAGTCCGCCAGCTCGGGATGGTCGTCGAGGTAGGCGAAGACCCGCTCGTACTGGTCGTGGACGTCGAAGTGCTTGCGGCTGGTGGTGGACAGGATGTTGCCCTGCCGGCGCTGCCGGTAGTTCAGGCAGATCCGGTCCAGCGTGGCGATCCGCCCGGCGCTCAGCATCACGGGGAACGTCCACGGGGTGTCCTCGTAGTAGCCGGGCGGGAAGGTGAAGCCGTGCCGGTCGACGAAGTCGCGCCGGTAGGCCTTGTTCCACACCACCATCAGCAGGTCGAGGATCTCCGGGCGCTCGGCGGCCGTGAACGTGCCGTCGGCGCAGTCCGCCAGGACGTGGGCGAGGGCGTTGCGGCGCATCCCGCCCCACCAGTAGGTGCGGGCATAGTCGAAGACCAGCACGTCCGGGTCGGCGGTCTCCGCCAGGCGGTCGGCGATCGCCTGCAGCGTGCCCGGGGTGAGGGTGTCGTCGCTGTCGAGGAAGAGCAGGTAGTCGCCGCCGGCGTGCGGCAGGCCCGCGTTGCGGGCGCGGCCCAGGCCGACGTTCTCCGGCAGGTGCAGGGCGGTGACGCGCGGGTCGCGGGCGGCGTACTCGTCGAGGATCGCGCCGCTGCCGTCGGGGGAGCGGTCGTCGACGGCGATCACCTCGAAGTCCGTGAACGACTGTCCGAGCACCGAGTCGAGGCACTCGCGCAGGAAGCCCTGCACCCGGAAACAGGGCACGACGATGCTGAAGCGGGGCACGGCGGGTCAGCTCCTTGTGAGGGGGCTTGTGCGGAGGCTGGTGAGGGGGACGGCGGCGGGGGCCGGGACGCGCTCCGCGAGCGGGGTCACGGGCGGGATCGCCTCCGGCGGCTCGCCGAGGAACACCCGGCGCACCACGCGCTCGGCGGCCCGGCCGTCGTCGAACTCGCAGAACCGCTCCCGGAAGGCGGCCCGCAGCCGGGCGGACTCGGCGCTGCGGTAGGAGCCGTCGGCGAACACCCGCGCCAGTTCCCCGGGCGTGCGCGCGACGGGACCGGGCGGCTCCGCCATCAGGTCGAAGTAGACGCCGCGGGTCTCGGTGTAGACGTCCCAGTCGTCGGCGTACACCACGATGGGCCGGTCCAGGTTGGCGTAGTCGAACATGATCGACGAGTAGTCGGTGACCAGGGCGTCCGCGGCCAGGCACACCTCCTCCGACGAGGGGTGCGCGGTGACGTCGATGACGCGCCCGCCGCCGCGCCCGCCGCCCCGGTCGTAGAAGTAGTGGGCGCGCAGCAGCACCACGACGTCGTCGCCGGCCGCCTCGCAGAACGCCTCCAGGTCCAGGCCGCCGGTGGCGAACCCGGTGCGGTGGTCGCGGTGGGTCGGGGCGTACAGCACCGCCAGCTTCCCCTCGGGCACCCCGAGTTCCGCGCGGATGCGGGCCACGTCGTCGGCGGTCGCCGTGTAGAAGACGTCGTTGCGGGGATAGCCGTACTCCAGCGCCTCCCAGGAACCGGGGAAGGCCCGCTCCCACATCTGGGTGGAGTGGCGGTTGGAGGACAGGTTGTAGTCCCACCGGTCCACCCGGCCCAGCAGTTTGGTGAAGCTGCCGGTCGCGGCGGCGACCACGGGATACGTCGACTGGTCCACGCCCATCTTCTTCAGCGGGGTGCCGTGCTGCGTCTGCACGTGCACGCTGCCGGGGCGCTTGACGACGCCCTCGGCGAAGTTGGCGTTGTTCACCAGGTACTTGGCGCGGGCCAGCACCTGCCAGTAGCGGCGGCTGCCGATCACGGCGTAGTCGACGCCGTCCGGCACGGTGTGCGCCCGGTCGGGCTCGACGAGGAACACCGACCGGATGTGCGGGGCGAGTTCGCGGGCCCTGGCGTGGATCGCGGCCGGGTTGCAGGCGTAGCCGCGGCCCCAGTAGGCGCAGTACACGGCGAGGTTCTCGTCCAGCGGGCGGCGCAGCTCGCGGGCGTACAGCAGGCGGGTGCGCAGGCCGCGCGGGAGGGGCAGGCGCCCGGCGGCCCGCGCGGCGGTGCGGTTGGTGCCGCGCAGCGCGCGGAACGCCGCGTAGGCGCCCGCCGCCAGCAGCCGGTGCTGCACGCCGAGGCTGCCGCCCGGCGGGCGGAAACCGGCCGGGCGGTGGCCGCGGTGGAGGCGGCTCGCGCGGCGGAAGAAGGCGCGGCGGCTGTCGGCGGGCAGCCGCTCGGGCCGGGCGGCCGTCTTCAGCACGACGGCGAACAGGTCGGCGAACAGCGGCCGCAGCCGCTCCGCCGGCAGGCCCCGCTCGGCCGCGGTGACCAGCACCCGCTCCACCTGGTCCAGCAGGTCGAGCTGGTGCGGGCCCGGCGTGTTGAGCCGGCTGCCCTGCCGCCGCACCAGATGCCGTACGACGACCTGCCGCAGCACCGCCAGCCGCGTCGCCGCCGCGGTCACCGCCCCCATCCAGCCGAGGTCCGTGAAGTGGCCGTCGGGAAAGGCCAGCCGGTACGTGACGACGAAGGCGCGGCGGTAGACGGCGCTCCACGCCGGAAGGGGCACGCCCGTCAGCCGCGGCACCTCGTCGGGGGTGAAGGCGCCGCGGGGCGCCTGCGCCAGCAGCGGGGCGGCCGGGTTGCCCGGCCTGCCCTCCCACCAGGGCACCCGCTCGTGCTCGGTGTACAGCACGTCGACGGCCCCGGGGCCGCCCACCTCGTCCAGGCGGTCGGCGATGGCCCGCAGCGCGCCCGGGGCGAGGGTGTCGTCGCCGTCGAGGAAGAGCAGGTGCTCGCCGCCGGCCCGCGCCAGGCCCGCGTTGCGGGCCGCGCCCAGCCCGGCCGCCGGCGGCGAGTGCACCGGGGAGAGCACCCGGGAGTCCCGCCCGGCGTACGCGGCGGCGACGTCCGCGCCCGGGGAGCCGGGCGCGTCGCACACCGGGATCAGCTCGAAGTCGCCGAAGGACTGCGCGAGGACCGAGTCCAGCGCCTGGGACAGCCGGCCCGCGACCCCATGGGTCGGGACGATGATGCTGAAGCGGGGCATGCTGCTCTTTCTGTTGTCGTCCTGCTGCTCGGGCCGCACGCGCGCGACCGCCGAACCGTTTGCGGGCGGCCCGGTCGTCCGGCCGGCCGCCAGGTGGACGGTCTGCACGGCGCCGGCCGTGACGAACGGAGGGGCATGGGAACTCCCGGAAGAGCAAACGTCGTTCAGTGGCTCTCGGTGACGGCCGAGAAGCCGGCGGGTTGCGGCACGGTGGCGAGCGGGGAGCGCGCGCGGGCCGCCGCGGAGGGCGCGGGCCGCCGCTCGGCGAGCGGGACGACCGGCGGCAGCCCGCTCGCCTCGTCCGTCTGGCCGTACACGACCCGGCGGACCACCCGCTCCGCGACCCGCCCGTCGTCGTGCGGGCAGAACCGCTCCCGGAACGCGGCCCGCAGCCGCTCCGCGCGCGCGTCGCGCCAGTGCCCGGCGGTGAAGACGTCGATCAGCTCGTCCTCGCTGTGCGCCACCGCGCCCGGCGGGTCGGACCACAGGTCGACGTAGCTGCCGCGGGTCGCCTCGAACACCTCGCGGTCCGGGGTGTACAGCACGATCGGCCGGTCGAGGACGGCGTAGTCGACCATGAGGGACGCGTAGTCGGTGACCAGGACGTCCGCCGCCAGGCACAGCGACTCCACACCCGGGTGGCGGGAGACGTCGATCAGGCCGGGCGCGCCGGGCGCCGGAAGCGGGTGGGCGGTGCGGGCCAGGACGACGAAGCCCGGGCCCAGGCGGCGCAGGACGCGCTCCAGGTCGAGGAGGGGCCGCTGGGTGCGCAGGTGGTCGCGCGGCGCGGGCGCGTACAGGACCGCCACCGCCTCCCGGGGGACGCCGAGCGCCTCGCGCAGCCGGGCCACGTCCTCCGCCGTCGCCGTGTGGAACACGTCGGTGCACGGGCGGCCGTATTCCAGCGTGGCGTAGGAGCCGGGGTAGACCCGCTCGTGGGTGAGGGTGGAGTGGCGGTTGGCGGACAGGGCGTAGTCCCACTGGTCGACGCCGTCCAGCAGCCGCGCGAAGTCCGTGCCGCGAGCGGCGGCCGGGCGTTCCTGCAGGTCCAGGCCGGTGTGCGCGAGCGGGGTGCCCTGGTGGGTCTGCAGCACGATCTGGCCCGCGCGCTTGGCCGGGCGGGGCGTGAGGGGGGAGTTCGCGAGAGGGGAGTCGTCGACCAGGTACGCGGCGCGGGCCAGCGCGGTGAAGTACGCGGCGGTGCCCGGGGTGAGGCGGCGGATGCCGGGCGGCACGGTGTGCCGGTGCTCGGGGCGGGCGACCCACGCGGTGCGGATGTGCGGCGCGAACTCGCGGAACGCGGCCTCCAGCGCGGCCGGGTCGCCGCCGTGACCGCCCTGCGCGGTGAACACCGCCCAGTCGGCGCGCAGCGGCAGGCACCGCTGGAGGCGGTGGTGGACGCGCAGCAGGGCGGTGCGCACGGTCCCGCGCAGGCGGGCGGCCGTCCCGCGGGTGCGCCGCAGGACGGCCGCGGCCAGGCCCAGCAGCCGGAAGGTGCGGTGCAGGCCGAGGCGGACCAGGGCGTGGCGCAGCCGGGTGCGCGGCGAGGGACCGGGCAGGGTCGCCCGCCCGGCGCCGGCTCTCCCGGCATCGGCCGTGCCGGAGGCCGGGGGGACGGCGGCCGGGGGAACGGAGGATGGGACAACGGCGGCCGGGGGAGCGGAGGTTGGGGGGACGGAGGTCGGTGGGACGGTGGCCGCGGGGGTGCGGTGGCGGCGGCAGTGGGCGCGGGCCGCGCGCAGGAACGCGGCCCGGGAGGCGCGCGGCAGGCGGCCGGGGCGGGTGAAGACCACCGTCAGGTGCTCGAGCATGCGGCGGAACAGCACCGGCCGCCAGTGGGCCAGTTCGGGCCGCTCGGCGAGGAACGCGAAGAGACGGTCGTACTGCGCGAACACGTCGAAGTGCCGGTCGCTGGTGGTGCCGAGGATGCTGCCGCGCCGGCGCTGCCGGTAGTGCACGCACACCCGGTCCAGCGTCGCGACCGACCGCGCGGTCAGCAGCGCCGGGTACGTCCACGGGGTGTCCTCGTAGTAGCCGGGCGGGAAGGTGAGGCCCTCGCGCTCGACGAACTCACGGCGGTACGCCTTGTTCCACGCCACCATCAGCAGCGTGAGTAGGCCTGGGCGGTCCTCGATGCGGAACGGCGCCGGGCCCTCCTCGGTGAGCTGGGCGGCGGCCTTGTTGCGCCGGGCCTCGCCCGTCCAGTACGTGCGGGCGTAGTCGTAGACCAGGACGTCCGGCTCGCCGGTCGCCTCGATCCGGTCGGCGATGGCCCGCAGCGCGCCCGGGGTGAGGGTGTCGTCGCCGTCGAGGAAGACGACGTAGTCGCCGCCGGCGTGCGCCAGGCCCGCGTTGCGGGCGGGGCCCAGGCCGGCGTTGCGCGGCAGGTGGACGGGTTTCACCCGCGGGTCGCGGGCGGCGTAGGCGTCGATGACCTCGCCGCACGCGTCCGGCGAGGCGTCGTCGACCGCGATCAGCTCCAGATCGGGGAAGGACTGCGTCAGCACGGAGTCCAGGCACTCGGGCAGATACGCCTGCACCTGGTACGCGGGGACGATGACACTGAACCTGGGCACGGGGACATCCATCGGTCGGCACGGGCGTGACGGGCGTTGTGCCCGGCAACGGCCGATGGAGTGACATGGTTACGGCGACTACGGCATTCGGGGGACACGGCGGGAACGTGGGGGAACGTGGGGGAACGCGGAGAGGGAGCGCGGGGGAACGCGGAGAGGGAGCGCGGAGAGGGAGCGCGGAGAGGGAGCGCGGGGGGAACGCGCAGGGGGCGGGCCCGTGCCGGACCCGCCCCCTGTGCGACGGCGCCGTCGTGCGGGCGGAACGGCGCCGTCCTGCGGGCTACTTGACCGCGCCCGCCATCACGCCGGAGACGAACTGCCGCTGGAAGGCGAAGAACACCACCAGCGGGATCACCATGGAGATGAACGCGCCGGGCGCCAGCACGTCGATGTTGTTGCCGAACTGGCGGACCTGCGTCTGCAGCGCCACCGTGATCGGCTGGGTGCCGGACTTGGTGAACACCAGCGCCACCAGCATGTCGTTCCACACCCACAGGAACTGGAAGATGGCCAGGCTCGCGATGGCCGGGCCGCCCAGCGGCAGCACCACCCGTGCGAACAGGCGCAGTTCGCCGGCGCCGTCCAGGCGGGCCGCCTCCAGCAGTTCGCGCGGGATCTCCGCGAAGAAGTTGCGCAGCAGGAACACCGCGAACGGCAGGCCGAAGCCGGTGTGGAACAGCACCACGCCGAAGACCGTGCCGAACAGGCCGATCTTGCCGAAGAGTTCGGCGATCGGGATGAGCGCCACCTGCACCGGCACGACCAGCAGGCCGACCACGCCCAGGAACCACCAGTCGCGGCCCGGGAACTCCATCCACGCGAACGCGTAGCCCGCGAGCGAGCCGACGACCACGACGAGGACGGTCGCCGGCACCGTGATCAGGACGGTGTTCACCAGGGAGTCGGTGATGTCGCTGTTCTCCAGCAGTTTCTGGTAGCTGTCGAAGGTGAGCTGCGAGGGCTTGCTGAACACCGTCCACCAGCCGCTGGCGCTCATGTCCTCCGGGGAGCGCAGCGACGACAGCAGCAGACCGATCGTCGGGACCAGCCAGAACAGGCCCACGACGATGAGGAACACGCGCAGCAGCCCGCCGCTGACGGCCCCGGCCAGCCGCGAACCGAGCGGCTGCCGCGCCTTCACCGGCTCCGCCTTGGTCACCTTCGGGAGAGTCCCGGCCTCCACGGTCATCGCCGCACCTCCCTGCCGGTCCGACCCGTGCAGGTCCGACTCGTGCCGGTCATCGCCTGACCTCCCGCTTGAGCCGACGCATGGTGCTGCATTCGTCCGGGGGGGCAACCCCCGGACCCCCGGCCGCCGGTCCGACTCGCGCCGGTCATCGCCGCACCTCCCGCTTGAGCCGACGCATGTTGAACAGCATCACCGGGATCACCAGCAGCAGCAGGAACACCGCGATGGCGCTGGCGATGCCGGGCTGGCCCTCGGAGAAGCCCTTGCGGTACAGCTCCAGCGCGAGGACGTTGGCGTCGTCCTGGGAGGAGCCCGGGGCGATGATGAAGACCAGGTCGAAGATCTTCAGCACGTTGATCATCAGGGTGACGGTGACGACGGCGAGGACCGGCGCCAGCATCGGCACCGTGATCCGGCGGAAGACCTGCCACTCGTTGGCGCCGTCGACGCGCGCCGCCTCCAGCAGCTCGCGCGGCACGCCCGCGAGCCCGGCCGCGATCAGCACCATCGCGAACCCGGCCCACATCCACACGTACGCGCCGATGATCGCCGGCGTGACCAGGGACGGGCCGAGCCAGTCCAGGCCGTTGTACGGCTCCTTGAAGTTGCTCGCCGGCAGCCGCAGCAGCGCGCCGTCGGCCTGGGCGGGCAGGGTGAACGTGCCGTCGCCGGCGGCCGTCGTCGACGCCACGACCTTGCCGTCCTTGACGGCCTCGATCCGCATGCCGGCGTACCCCAGCTCGCCCGGGTCGACCGCGCCGAGCCGGCCGACGCCCTTGCCGCGGGTGAAGTCCTGCCAGGTCGTGCCGGTGATCTTCCCCGGTTCCGGCTTGGCGGCCGCGGCCTTCTTGGCGCTGTCGGGCATCTGGTCGGGGGCGACGCCGACGAGCGGCAGGCCGACCGCCTGGCCGGTGTGGACGGCGGCCGCGGTGACGAATCCGCCGCTTTGCGGCCGCAGGGGCGAGTTGCGGCCCGGGTGCGCCTTGGGGAACGCCGAGGACTGGGCGAAGGTGTCGTGCACGCCGACCCACACCGCGTTCGCCACGCCCTTGTCCGGGTCCTGGTCGTAGACCAGCCGGAAGATGATCCCGGCGGCGAGCATGGAGATCGCCATCGGCATGAAGACGACCAGTTTGAACGCCGTCCCCCAGCGCACCCGCTCGGTCAGCACCGCGAAGATCAGACCGAGCGCGGTGGACACGGCCGGCGCGAACACCACCCAGATGATGTTGTTCTTCAGGGCGGTGCGGATGCCGTCGTCGGTGAACAGGGCCTTGTAGTTGTCGAAGCCGGCGAAACCGTCGCCGGAGGCGTTGGAGAAACTGCGGACGACCGAGTACCCGATCGGGTACACCACGAGCGCGCCGAGCAGCACCAGGGCGGGCAGCAGGAACAGCGCCGCCACCGTCCTGCGGGTGCCGGTCACGCTCCCGCGCCTCTTCGGTGCGGCGGGGGCCGCGGGGGCCCCCGCCGCCGTGGCCGACGTCATCGCCGGATCAGCTCCCGCTTCCGTAGGCCGCCGCCGCGTCCTTCTCCAGCTTCGCCTGCGTGCCCGCGACGTCCTTCGGGTTCTTCAGGAAGTCCTGCAGGTCCTTCCACTCGCCCTTGCCGGGCGTGCCGCCGAACGCCTGCGGCGCCTGGTCGGACATGTCGAAGCGGAAGTCGTCGCCGGAGGCGATGAGCGCCTTGGCGATGGTGCGCTGCACCTCGTTCGGGTAGGCCGACAGCGGGACGTTCTTGTTCGGGGACAGGTAGCCGCCCAGCTTGGCCTGGATGGTCGCCGCGTCCGGCGAGGCCAGGAAGGTCACCAGCGCCTGCGCCGCCTTGGAGTCCTTCAGGACGACGGCCGCGTCACCGCCGGTGACCACCGGCGAGCCGGCACCCACCGCCGGGAACGGGAACACCTTCGCGTCCGTGCCGACCTTCGCCTTGGTCTCGCCGATGTTGACCTGCGCGAAGTCGCCCTCGAAGACCATGCCGGCCTTGGGCTGGTCGCCGCCGGTGAAGGTCTGCGTCACGGAGGCCGGGAACTCCGTCTGCAGCGCGCCGTTCGGGCCGCCCGCGAGGTAGTCCTTCTTGCCCCAGATCTGCGCGAGAGTCGTCAGCGCCTGCTTGACGGACGGATCGGTCCACTTGATCTTGTGCTGGGCGAGCTGGTCGTACTTGTCCGGGCCCGCCTGCGAGAGGTAGACGTTCTCGAACCAGTCGGTCAGCGTCCAGCCGTCGGCGCCGCCGACGGAGAACGGCGTCACACCGGAGTCGTAGACCGTCTGCGCGGTGCCCAGCAGGTCCTTCCAGGTCTTGGGCTCCTTGGCGCCCGCGTTCTCGAAGACCTTGGCGTTGTACCAGATCAGCGACTTGTTGGCGGCCTTGTAGTAGGCGCCGTACTGCTTGCCGTCGACCTTGCCGATGTCCTGCCAGCCCGGCGAGTAATTCTTCTTGAGCTGCTCCTGCGCCGCGCTGCCCAGCGGCTTGGCCCAGCCCTTGTCGACGGCCTGTTTGATGGCGCCCGGCTGCGGCAGCAGCGCCACGTCCGGCGGCTGGCCGCCCGCGATCTTCGAACCGAGGAAGTTGATGATGGGGTCCTGGGCGGGGACGAACGTCACCTTCGCGCCCGTGCGCTTCTCGAACTCCGCCAGCACCTTCTTGAAGTTCTTCTGCTCGCCGCCCGTCCACACCGCGGCGACCTCGAGACTCTGGCCGTTCAGTTTCGGAAGGCTGACCGTGCTGCCGGTCGGGGTGCCGCTCTCCTTGGAAGAGCCGTCGTTGTCGTTGCCGTCGCCGCCGCAGGCGGTGAGCGAGAGCGCCAGCGCTCCCGCGCACAGGGCGGCCGCGGCGGCTCTGGCGGCCTGGCGGGCCGCCGGGCGGGTCGTGCGTGTCCGGATGGTGTGGCTCGTACTGCGCATCACTGCCCCGTTCTTCGTTCCTCGTCGAACGTCGAGCGCTGTCCCGTGCGCTCTGGTGTACGCCCGACACGTTCCGGGCGGCAAGAGCGCCCACGCGTCCGGGCGCTTGATCGTGATGGGCTCGTGACCAGGCACGGCACGTTCGGGTGACGGGGGGCGGGGGGCTGCGCGGGGCCCCGGACGCGCGGCGGCGCCCGGGGCGGTGACGGTGCCCGCGGCGGTGGATGGTGTCCGCGGCGGCGACGGTGCCCGCGGCAGGGTGGGCGGTGTCCGCGGCGACGGGCGGTGTCCGCGGCGGTGAGGTGCTTGCGGCGGCGGACGGCGTCTCAGAGCAGCGACGGCATCTCCGCCGCCGCGACCTGGCGGGCCGCGCGCTCCATCGCGCTGGCGAGCAGGGCGAGGTCGGTGGGCCCGTTCCCCAGCTCCCGCACGGGCCGCCGGGCCGGGGGGTCTCCCATCCGCTCCCACTCCAGCGGCACCACTGTGGGCCGCTGCGTCGCCGTCCGCGGAATCCGCCCGGTCACCCGCCCGCCCTGGAACGGCGTCACCGAGCCGTCCGCCGCGGCCAGCCGTCCCCGGCCCGGTGCCGGAGCGTCGGTGCCCGATCCGGGCGCCTCCAGCGTCACCCGCAGCGCGGCCCGCCGGGCCGGCTCCGACTCGGCGGTACGGCCCCCGGTGCCGGCCGCCGCCACCAGGTGCACGCCGAGCCGCCCCCCGTCCCGGGCCACCGCCTCCAGCGCCCGTATGACGGAGCCCGCGGCCGGCCGCCCGGGGGCGCCGAGGGCGGGTGCGAGCAGCGCGTCCAGGTCGTCCACGACCACCACCAGCCGGGGCAGCGGCGGTGTCGCCCCGGCCTGCGACCGCTCCCGCGCGGGCCGCAGCCGCAGCGTCGAGCTCGACGCCGGGTCCAGGTCGGCGGCACCGCCGCCGGGCGCGTCCGCCCGGTCGGCCGCGATGCCCCGGCCGGCCGGGGTGATCCGGTCCGCCGCGGTGATCCGGTCGGTCGGGGTGCCCCGGTCGGTCGAGGTGATCCGATCGGTCGGGGTGATCCGATCGGTCGGGGTGATCCGGTCGGTCGGGGTGATCCGGTCGGTCGGGGTGCGCGGCGCGACGAGGCGGCCGGAGACCGCACGCCGCGTGTGCCACTCGGCGAAGTCGCCGCGCCCCAGCAGCTCGGCCCGCCGCTTCAGCTCGGCGGTCAGGGACTGCGCGAACTCCCGCATGCGCACGGGGTCGTTGGCGGTGAGGTGGGTGGTGACGTGCGGTACGTCCGTGCACACCCGCAGGCCCTCGCCGGGCCCGCCGCCCGCGCCGGCGCCGTCACGCCCGTCGACCAGCACGATGCCCAGCCGGTCCGGCCGCTCCGCGGAGGCGAGCGAGGCGACCACGGCCCGCAGCAGCTCCGTACGTCCGCTGCCGGCCGGTCCCTCGACGAGCAGGTGCGGCCCCTGCGCGGCGAGGTCGACGCCGACCGGGCCGCGCGGTCCGGCGCCGAGCACGGCCCGGGCGCGCCCGCCGACGGCCGTCGCGTCGTCGGCCGCGTCCGCCCAACGCGCCATCAGGGACGCCGGGGTGGCCCGGGCCAGCCCCAACTCGTCCAGCAGTCGTGCCGACTGCGGCAGCGGCGCCGCCACGCGCGCGTGCCGCTGCCCGTCCGCCCCGTCCGTCCGCAGCGGCGCCAGCGCCCGCGCGAACCGCTCCGCCCAGGCGGCCGACACGGCGTCCACGGCGGCCACGGTGCCGTGCCCGACGAAGCCCGGTTCGGCTCCCCGCGGGGACGGGGGCACGGCGCCGGGGCCGGGGTGCGGCGCGGCGGCGCCGGAGCGCGGGCGGGGGACCGGGCGGGCACCCGCCCGCGGGTCCGCCCCCGGCAGCCCGGCCAAGGGCGCCGCGGGCCCGGCCGTCGCGGCCGTCCCGGCCCGCGCCACCCGCATCAGCCGCAGTGCCGTCGCCACGTCGCCGCTGAGCAGCGCGACCGCGCCGCACGCGCGGAACGCGGGCGCGACCGCGCACGCCGCCTCGTACGTCTCCGTCACCGGCGACACCGGGGAGGCGGACGCCGTCTCCGCCAGGCACACCACGTGGACACCGGCGCGCGATCCCTCCTGGGCCAGCCGCAGCACCGCCTCCCGCACGGCGGCGCTCCCGGGATCGCCGTCCACGACGAGCACGCTGTACGGGCCGGGCACGGCAGCCGGGGCGGTCCCGGCGGCCTCGGCTGCCCCGACGGCCTCGCCGGTGTCCCGTGCCCAGGACGGGCGCCGGGGCGGCACGGCCGGCCGGGGATCGGCGGCACCGGGTGCCGGGGCCGCGGGCGGGTCCTGCAGCCGGCGCAGCAGCTCCCGCGCGCGGGCCGCGGCCTGGTCGTCGTCGAGGGCGAGGAGCAGGCGGCAGTCCTGGCCGTGCCGCGGGCGCACATGGGGCAGCCAGCCCAGCCACGCCCACTCGGCGGTCCACTCGGCCAGGGGCCGCGAGCGGTCCGCGCTGATCAGAACGATCTCCAGGGTGTCGGGGGAGTGCAGCGCGGCGAGCTGCGCCAGCACCGCGCGGGCCAGCCCGGCCAGCCGTTCGCGCGGCCCGGCCAGGCCCAGCGACCCGACCTCGCGCAGGTCGGTGGTGACCGGGACGGCGGGCAGCAGCCCGGAGCCGTCGGGTGCGGCCCGGTCGGCCGTGCCGAGCCGGACCGTCAGCGCCTCCGGGTGGTCCGGGCCGCGTTCCCACAGGCGCGGCCCCGGCCCGAGCGCCGTCAGCAGCAGCGCCGCCGGATCCGGCCACCTCTCCGGCGCCTGCGGCGCGGCGGCCGCGGGCGCCGTGCGCGCCGCGGACGACCCGTTGGCGTACGCCTCCCCGGCGTACGCCTCCCTGGCATCCCGCGGCTGCTCGCCGCGGCCGGAGGCCAGCCGTCGCGCCCACGCGGCCAGCCCGCCCCGGCGGCGCACGCCCGGCGGCACCTCGGTCCCCCGCAGCGGCGTGCCCTTGCGGCCCCTGCCGTCGGCCGCCGCGGCACCGGCCGCCCCCGTACCGGCCGCCCCCGTACCGGCCGCCCCCGTACCGGCCGCCGCGGCACCGGCCGCCCCGGCACCCGCTGTCTTCGCGTCCGCCACCCCCGCGTCCGCCGTCCCTACGTCCGCCGTCCCCGCGCCGGTGAAGGCGCCGGGACGGCCGGCCACACCGAAGTACGCGGCATGGGTGTCGTCCTCCGGGCCCGGGTCCCGGTGCCCGGCCCGCCGCTCCAGCGGCGGCGCCCCGGCCCGGCCCGGCACCAGCGGCGGTTCCCCCGCCGGTCCCGGCACGGGCTGCGGCGCCGGTCCCGGCACGGCCCCGTGCTCCCGGGCGCCCGCCCCGCCCGCGGGGGCGGCGGCCGGCGCACCCGGCCGGCTCCCCGCGCCGCTCGCCGGCGCACCGGCCGCCGCCAGGTCCGTGAGCACCCGCAGGTGCCCCTCCCCGTCGGCCGCCGTGCGCACCCGTGCCCCCGGCCCGCCGGGCGGGGCCAGCCGCAGGGCGGACTCGCCGATGCGCAGCAGCGCGCCCGGGACGAAGCGGACGGGGTCGGTGCCCACCCGGGCGCCGTTGAGGACCGTTCCGTTGGTGGAGTCCAGGTCGGCGACGGACACGCGGCCGTCGGGGGCGAGGGTGACCGCGCAGTGCAGGCGGGAGACGTCCGGGTCGTCGAGCGGGACGTCGGCGTCGGCGGAGCGGCCGACGGTGACGCGCCCGCCGTGCAGGAGGTGGACGCCGCCGGCGTCGGGGCCGGCGACGACGTGGAGCTGGGCCGGGGCGCCGTCGAGCTCGGGGTGGGGCTCGGGGTCGGCGGGGGCACCCAGGGACAGCACGGCGCCGTCGACCAGGGGCGGCTCGCCCAGCGTGCTGCGCTGCGGGTCGAGCCGTTCGGCGCCGGCGTACAGCACGGCGGAGCCGCCGTCGCCGCCGGAGACCGCCGACGCGAGCGCGGAGGCCACCGCGGCCAGGGCCGTACCGGTCGGCGCCGTCACCAGCACGTCGCAGCGCGCGGCGCGGCCCCGCGTCTCGGGGGACGGGGCCAGCGGGTCTACGACGGTCAGCCGGATCTGCATCGCCGTCAGCGGTCCCTTCTGCGCGGGCGCCCGGACGGAGGCAGGGGGACGGGGCCGGCCCGCGGTTCCCCCCTCGCGGACTTCCCCCACCGCCGCACGAGCACGTCGGCCAGTACAGGGGCATCCTCGCACCTGCCGCTGACAACGTGCCCGCCGTCCACGGTCAAGTGATCTTGATTGGTCGGCTCTGCCCGCAAAAATGCCTGCCCAGCGGCCCATCCGTGACCGTTTGAGATCGGTCACGTTCGCCGACCGGCAACCAGCGCACCGAAGCGCGCGTCTTTCCTTCGAACATGTACGGCCATGTACGGCTCTCCGTCCGCCATGTACGGCTCTCCGTCCGCCGATCACGTGCGGTATGTCCACCGACCACGTGCGGTATGTCGGGTCCGTCCAACACGTCCGGTACGTCGGTCCGTCGAACGCGGACGGCGTTCCGTCCGTAGTTATCTGCCCGTGCGGCATACCGGCGGCGCGGGCGGCGGACGGACGGCGGACGGGCGGGCGGCCACGCGTGGCGCGCACCGGTGACGGCCCGGTGGCGCGCGGTGCGGCACTACAGTGGGTCGGAAGGACCCGCAGCACGCCGGAGACGGCGGCCGGACCGACCAGGCAAGCGAGCAGCAGGGAGCGCATGACGTGCGGCCGGTAGGCAGCAAGTACCTGCTCGAGGAGCCGCTCGGGCGCGGCGCCACGGGCACCGTCTGGCGTGGTCGCCAGAGGGAGACCGCGGGCGCCGAGGCCGCCGTGCCCGGCCAGCCCGGCGAGACCGTCGCCATCAAGGTCCTCAAGGAGGAGCTGGCGAACGACCCGGACGTCGTGATGCGGTTCCTGCGGGAGCGCTCCGTGCTGCTCCGGCTGACCCACCCGAACATCGTCCGGGTGCGCGACCTGGTCGTCGAGGGCGACCTGCTGGCGCTGGTCATGGACCTCGTCGAGGGTCCCGACCTGCACCGCTACCTGCGCGAGAACGGCCCCTTCACGCCCGCCGGCGCCGCTCTGCTGACCGCGCAGATCGCCGACGCGCTCGCCGCCAGCCACGCCGACGGCGTCGTGCACCGCGACCTGAAGCCCGCCAACGTGCTGCTCCAGCAGCAGGGCGACCAGTTGCACCCGATGCTGACCGACTTCGGCATCGCCCGGCTGGCCGACTCGCCCGGCCTGACCCGCACCCACGAGTTCGTCGGCACGCCCGCCTACGTCGCGCCCGAGTCCGCCGAGGGTCGCCCGCAGACCTCCGCCGTCGACATCTACGGCGCCGGCATCCTGCTGTACGAGCTGGTCACCGGGCGTCCGCCGTTCTCCGGGCAGACCTCCCTGGAGGTGCTGCACCAGCACCTGAGCGCCGAGCCGCGCCGCCCCTCCACCGTGCCCGACCCGCTGTGGACGGTGATCGAGCGCTGCCTGCGCAAGAACCCCGACGAGCGGCCCGGCGCGGTCGGCCTCGCACGCGCGTTGCGCGTCGTGGCCGACGGCATCGGCGTACACGCGAACTCCGCGCAGATCGCCGCCGCCGAGAACGTCGCCGCGCTCCTCGCCCCCGACCCGGCGCCCGCCGCCGTCCCCGGCACGGGCGCGGCCGGCGCCGCCGACCCGACGCAGGTGCTGCCGCGCGGCTCCGCGGCCGGGCCCGCCGGGGTCTACGACCCGAACGCCGCCACCAGCGTGCTGCCGCACACCTCCGGCCCGCCCGGCGCCGCCGACCCCACGCGCGTCATGCCGCCCGTGCCGCCGGGACAGTCCGGCGAGGACCAGGGACAGCAGCCCGAGCAGCCGCACCCCTGGCAGACGCAGCTGCGCGCCGCGCGCGACCGCAACGAGCAGACGCAGATCCAGTACCTCGACCCCAGCGAGGACCCGCTGCGCCGCCGCCCGCACCGGCAGGTGGCCCGGCCCCAGCAGCAGCCGCCGCGCGCCCCCGAGCGGCAGCGCCCGCAGCAGCGGCCCCAGCGGTACGCCACGCCCCAGCCTCAGCCCCAGCGGTACGCCACGCCGCAGCCGCAGCAGTACGCGCCGCCCGCACCGCCCGCGCCGCAGCGGCCCGCGCGCGAGCCCCGGCCGCCGCGGCAGCGCAGCGCCAACCCGATGCGGATCCCCGGGCTCGGCTGCCTGAAGGGATGCCTGTTCACGATCGTCATCCTGGTCGTCGCGAGCTGGCTGATCTGGGAGCTGAGCCCGCTGCGGGACTGGATCGGTCAGGGCAGGGGCTACTGGCAGCAGCTGAGCCACTGGTTCCACACCGTCAGCGACTGGGTCGGGAAGCTGAGCAACGACGGCGGTTCCGGCGGTTCCGGCGGAACGGGCGGCAACTGACGGCCGGCCCGGCGGCAGGCTTGGGGATGTGTCGACATCCGCCGGGTGATTTCCGTCTCCGCGGCGGGGGCCGGCTCTCCGGACGCGTAGTTTTGTCGGCAACACGCGTCTGTAGGAGCAGTCTTGGCACGGAAGATCGGCAGCCGGTACACCGCCCACCAGATCCTGGGCCGGGGCAGCGCCGGCACGGTGTGGCTGGGCGAGGGACCGGACGGTCCCGTCGCCATCAAGCTGTTGCGCGAGGACCTGGCCTCCGACCAGGAACTCGTCGCGCGCTTCGTGCAGGAGCGCACGGCACTGCTCGGCCTGGAGCACCCGCACATCGTCTCCGTGCGCGACCTCGTGGTCGACGGCAACGACCTCGCGCTCGTCATGGACCTGGTCCGGGGCACCGACCTGCGCACCCGCCTGGAGCGGGAACGGCGGCTCGCACCCGAGGCCGCGGTGGCCATCGCCGCCGACGTCGCCGAGGGCCTGGCGGCCGCGCACGCGGCGGGGGTCGTGCACCGGGACGTCAAACCGGAGAACGTGCTCCTCGACATGCAGGGCCCGCTCGGGCCCGGCGGCGCGCACCCGGCGCTGCTGACCGACTTCGGCGTGGCCAAACTGATCGACGCGCCGAAGCGGACCCGGGCCACGAAGATCATCGGCACGCCGGACTACCTCGCCCCGGAGATCGTCGAGGGCCTGCCGCCACGCGCCGCCGTCGACATCTACGCCCTCGCCACCGTGCTGTACGAGCTGCTCGCCGGCTTCACGCCGTTCGGCGGCGGACACCCGGGCGCGGTGCTGCGCCGGCACGTCACCGAGACCGTCGTACCGCTGCCGGGCATCCCCGACGAGCTGTGGCGGCTGCTGGTGCAGTGCCTGGCCAAGGCGCCCGCCTCCCGCCTGCGCGCCTCGGAGATGGCCGCCCGGCTGCGCGAGCTGCTGCCGCTGCTCGCCGGGATGCCGCCGCTCGACGTCGACGAACCCGACGTCGACCCGGTGCAGGACGCCCCGGAGGAGCCGGCCGCGGCGGCCGGGGCGTCCGGGGCGGCCGGGGGCGGCGGCGGTACGGGCGGGTCCGGGCCGGTGCGGCGGCGGGGTGCCGTGCCGCTGGTGCCGGGGGCCAAACCGGACTCCAACCGTGACACCCACACGTCGATGCGTGTGCCGGGGCCCGACGAGCTGGCCGGCGGCGCCCGGGGCACCGCCCGCGCGCCGCGCGCCGCGGGGGCCCCGCGGCCCGGATCCGCCCGGCACCGGGCAGCGGCCCGGCGGCGCCGGATCGCCCTCGGGGCGGCGGCCGTCGGCCTCGCGGCCGCCGTCGGGATCGGGGCGTGGCTGGCGGCGGGCGACGACGATACGGGGGCGCCTCCGCGCGGCGGTACGTCGACGTCGGCGCCGGCGGTGCCGTAGGCGGGGCCTCCCGTTTGCCCACCCGCCCGCCCGTCCCAGTGGGTCACAGCCCACCGCCACGGGGCTCCGCCCCGGACCCCGGCGGGGGCTGCGCCCCCGGGGGTTTCCCGCCCACCCGCCCGTCTCGGTCGGACAGAAGGCCCCGCCACGGGGCTCCGCCCCGGACCCCGAGCGGGGGCTCCGCCCCCTGCGCCCCCGGGAGGTTTCCCACCCGCCCGCCCGTCTCGGTGGGTCACAGCCCACCGTCACGGGGCTCCGCCCCGGACCCCGGCGGGGGCTCCGCCCCCTGCGCCCCGAGGGGCTTCCGCCTCACGACCGGGCGAGGGCTGCGCCCCGCACCCTTGGCCAGGACTCTGCCCCGCACCCTTGGCCAGGACTCTGCCCCGCACCCTTGGCCAGGACTCCGCCCCGCACCCTTGGCCAGGACACCGTCCCGCACCCCCGGCAAGGACTCCGCGCCAGCCCCCACCAGGCGGACCGCCACCCCCACCCACCCCCCTGACCTGCGGTTTCGCCGTTCCCCCGCCCGGTGGGGCCGCTCATGGGCGAGTCGGGTTGCCGCAGCCGTTAGGCTGGATGCGTGGCAGTCGTCGACGTATCCGAAGAGCTGAAGTCCCTCTCCTCGACCATGGAGTCGATCGAGGCCGTCCTGGACCTCGACAAGAAGAGGGCAGACATCGCCGTGCTCGAGGAGCAGGCGGCGGCACCGTCCCTGTGGGACAACCCGGACGAGGCCCAGAAGATCACCAGCAAGCTGTCGCACCTGCAGGCGGAGGTCCGCAAGGCGGAGGCCCTGCGCAGCCGCATCGACGACCTCGCGGTGCTCTTCGAGCTGGCCGAGGCCGAGGACGATCCGGACACCCGGGCGGAGGCCGAGCAGGAGCTGGCCGCCGTGAAGAAGGCGCTGGACGAGATGGAGGTCCGGACGCTGCTGTCCGGCGAGTACGACGCCCGTGAGGCCGTCGTCACCATCCGCGCCGAGGCCGGCGGTGTCGACGCCTCCGACTTCGCCGAGCGGCTGCAGCGCATGTACCTGCGCTGGGCGGAGCGGCACGGCTACCCGACGGAGCTGTACGAGACGTCGTACGCGGAGGAGGCCGGCATCAAGTCGACCACCTTCGCCGTGAAGGCGCCGTACGCCTATGGCACGCTCTCCGTCGAGCAGGGCACGCACCGGCTGGTGCGCATCTCGCCGTTCGACAACCAGGGGCGGCGGCAGACCTCGTTCGCCGGTGTCGAGGTGCTGCCCGTGGTCGAGCAGTCCGACCACGTCGACATCGACGAGTCCGACCTGCGCATCGACGTCTACCGCTCCTCCGGGCCCGGCGGCCAGGGCGTGAACACCACCGACTCCGCGGTGCGCATCACCCACCTGCCCACCGGCATCGTCGTCTCCTGCCAGAACGAGCGCTCCCAGATCCAGAACAAGGCCACCGCCATGGCCGTCCTCCAGGCCAAGCTGCTGGAGCGGCGCCGCCAGGAGGAGCAGGCCAAGATGGACGCCCTCAAGGGCGACGGCGGCAACTCCTGGGGCAACCAGATGCGTTCGTACGTCCTGCACCCGTACCAGATGGTCAAGGACCTGCGCACCGAGTACGAGGTGGGCAACCCGGAGGCCGTGTTCAACGGCGAGATCGACGGGTTCCTGGAGGCCGGGATTCGCTGGCGCAAGCAGCGGGAGCAGGAGCAGCAGAGCAAGTAGGCGTCCCGGCGGCGCCGCCTCGAAGCCCGCTCCGCGGTCCGCTTCGGCGTCCGTTCCGAAGTACGTTCCGAAACGTTTTGTCGACAAGGCAACTGCCGCCCCACGGGCGGCAGTTGCCTTGTGTCTGGGTTTTGCATCACACTCACAGGACTCGGCGCCTCGCAAAACGCCCCAACAAGACATCGCGCCCGCAACGCGCTTGACGCTCCTTTGAAAAATCGCGAGTGTGGAGCGCGGCATGCGTGTTTCCGGGGCGCATGTGAACCGGGGGGCTCTGAGCGCTACCTCCGTCGATCACGGCCCCGAGCGCGGCCTCACTGACGATCAGCTACTGGGGGTAGCAACCACATGACCAAGAAGACACGGATCCGTGTCGCGCGCATCGCAGCCGGTGCCGTCATAGCGGCCGGCGCCTCGCTGACCGCCGCGGGCGCCGCCTCGGCGCTCGACCTCGGTGTCAACCTGAGCGCCGGTGGCAGCGGTGCCGACATCGGCGTCACCGTCGGCGACGGCCCGACCGAGGGTACGCCCACGCCGACCGACACCGGTCTGCCCACCGACCCGGGTACGCCGACCGCCCCGGGTACGCCGACCGAGCCCGGCACGCCCACCGCCACCGACCCGACCGAGCCCACCGGCGAGCCCACGGAGCCGACCGAGGAGCCGACCACCCCGGGCAACGGGAACGGCAACGGCAACGGGAACGGCCACGGCGGCGGGAACGGCCACGGCAACGGAAACGGCCACGGCAACGGTTCCGGCGGCGGCAACACCCACACCAACCCCGACGGCGGCTCCCACGCCTCCACCCAGGAGGAGGGCTCCTCCGCCCTCACCGACACCGGCTCGGACACCGCCGCCGCGGGCAGCTCCAACGCCGCCGCCCAGGGCAGCGGCAAGCAGCTCGCCGAGACGGGTGCCGCGCAGACCACCTTCCTGCTGGTCGGTGCCGCCACGATGATCGCCGGCGGTGTCGGCTTCCGCTTCCTGCCGCGCCTGATGGAGGGCCGCGGCGGAGCCGCCGCCTGAGACGGCCGTAGCGACACGTACGGTAAGCGCGCGCCGTACGGACCGTGACACGGCAGGGGCCCGGAGCGTGTGCTCCGGGCCCCTCGCACATCTGCCGTATCCGCCTGCCGCCGCCTTCGCGTGCGGCCTCGGGCGAGCGCCGCCCGGACCGTGCCGCCTGTGCCGCCTCTACCGCTCAGGCCGTACTACTCAGGGCTGCTCAGGCCGTCTGGTGCGCCAGCAGCGCCACCGCCGCGATCAGGACCGCCAGCAGCGCGATCAGCGCCATCGGGTTCAGTCCCGCGAAGAAGTTCTCCTGCTGCATCCGCTCGCGGTACGCACGGCACACGGGGCACCGGCCTTCGCTCACGGGCGCCGCGCAATTCGCGCACACCAGCCGGTCGTACGTCATGCGCTCGCCCTCCTTGCACCGGTTTCACGTACGACAACGCTCGCGCGGGTGCGAACGTTCCCCCTCCACTGTGCCAGGTTCCGCGCGTTCCCGCGTCGCTTCCCCGGGGCGGCCGCACCGGGGCACCCACCCCGGTCACCGGGGCAAATGCACACAAGCTGCGCACAACCCGTACGGCACCTGCGGGCTCCTGCCCCGTTCGCGTATGGTCACGCACATCAATCCCCGGCGACCCGTGGTGCACCCGTGATCCGATTCGACAACGTCTCCAAGGTCTACCCGAAGCAGAACCGCCCCGCGCTCAGGGACGTCTCCCTGGAGATCGAGAAGGGCGAGTTCGTGTTCCTCGTCGGGTCCTCCGGCTCGGGCAAGTCCACCTTCCTGCGGCTCATCCTGCGCGAGGAGCGGGCCACGCACGGCCAGGTGCACGTCCTGGGCAAGGACCTCGCGCGCCTGTCCAACTGGAAGGTGCCGCACATGCGCCGCCAGCTGGGGACGGTGTTCCAGGACTTCCGCCTGCTGCCGAACAAGACGGTCGCCGAGAACGTGGCGTTCGCGCAGGAGGTCATCGGCAAGTCGCGCGGCGAGATCCGCAAGTCGGTGCCGCAGGTGCTGGAACTCGTCGGACTGGGCGGCAAGGAGGACCGGATGCCCGGTGAGCTGTCCGGCGGTGAGCAGCAGCGCGTGGCGATCGCGCGCGCTTTCGTCAACCGGCCCAAGCTGCTCATCGCCGACGAGCCCACCGGCAACCTCGACCCGCAGACCTCCGTCGGCATCATGAAGCTGCTCGACCGCATCAACCGGACGGGCACCACCGTGGTGATGGCGACGCACGACCAGAACATCGTGGACCAGATGCGCAAGCGCGTCATCGAGCTGGAGAAGGGGCGCCTCGTCCGCGACCAGGCCCGCGGCGTGTACGGCTACCAGCACTGACCAGGAACGGAAAGGCCCAACCAGACGCCATGCGCGCGCAGTTCGTTCTGTCGGAGATCGGGGTCGGTCTCCGCCGCAACCTGACGATGACCTTCGCGGTCATCATCTCCGTGGCCCTCTCGCTCACCCTCTTCGGCGGCTCGCTGCTCATGCGGGACCAGGTGAGCTCGATGAAGGGGTACTGGTACGACAAGGTCCAGGTCTCCATCTTCCTGTGCAACAAGGCCGACGCGGAGTCGGACTCGCACTGCGCCAAGGGCGCCGTGACGCAGGAGCAGAAGACGCAGATCAAGAAGGACCTGGAAGCGCTCCCCATCGTCGAGAAGGTCTACTACGAGTCGGCGGACCAGGCGTACCAGCGCTACAAGGAGCAGTTCAAGGACTCGCCGCTGATCAGCTCGATCACCCCGGACCAGATGCAGGAGTCCTACCGGGTCAAGCTCCGGGACCCGGAGAAGTACCAGGTGATCGACACCGCGTTCTCCGGTCGGCCCGGCGTGCAGTCGGTGGAGGACCAGCGCAACGTGCTGGAGAACCTGTTCAACCTGCTCAGCGGCATGAACTACGCGGCCCTCGGCGTGATGGCGCTGATGCTGGTGGTGGCGCTGCTGCTGATCGTCAACACCGTGCGCGTCTCGGCGTTCAGCCGCCGCCGCGAGATCGGCATCATGCGCCTGGTCGGCGCGTCCGGCTTCTACATCCAGGCCCCGTTCATCGCCGAGGCCGCCATCGCCGGGCTCATCGGCGCGAGCGTCTCCGTCGTGCTGATCGTCGGCGCCAAGTACCTCCTCATCGACGGGTGGCTCGCCGCGCGGATCCCGGTGGTCAACTTCATCGGCTGGGACGCGGTGATCGTCAAGCTGCCGCTGGTGCTGGCGATCGGGCTGCTGATGCCCGGCCTGGCGGCACTCTTCGCGCTCCGCAAGTACCTGAAGGTGTGACGCACGCCAAGGAGGCCGTGCGGTCAACCGGCCGTACGGCCCCGAGCGTTGTCCTAGACTCACCGCCATGTCAGGCCGAGAGCTGTTCTGTCCGCCCCGCCGCACCCGCCGCGGGGTCGCCCTGACACTGGTCTGCGCGGGCGTGCTCGTGACCGGTGCGGCGACGGGCTCCCTGCCCGGCACCGACCCCGCCGGAACCGGCCGGAAGACCCCGTCGGGACCGGCCCGTTCCGCCGCCGCGAGCCACCGCGAGGCCGTCGCGAGCCACCGCGAGGCCGTCGCCGAGGCCGCCTCCCGCGCGATGGCCGGCGGCATGTCCCCCATGGAGGCCGCCGAGCAGGCCGTCAGCCGCAGCGGCGACCGCTGGGACGCCGTCTACTCCCGCGGCGAGTACGAGGAGTTCGAGCAGGCCCTCGACGGCCGCTACACCGGCGTCGGGCTGTGGGCGCGCCGCGAGCGCGACGGCCGTATCGAGGTGACCCGGGTGCAGACCGGCTCGCCGGCCGCCGCCGCCGGCATCCGCGCGGGCGACCGGCTGCGCAGCATCGACGGGCGCACGGTCGACGGGCTGCCCGTCACCGAGGTGGTCGGGCTGCTGCGCGGGGACGCCGGCGACGACACCGCCGCCCCCGCCGGCACCCCCGTCCGGCTCGGCCTGGAACGCGGCACGCGCGCCTGGAGCCTCACCCTGCGCCGTGCCCGCCTGTCCACCCACCCCGTGACCGTGCGCCGCCTCGCCGACGGGGTCACCGTCATCCAGGTCACCGCGTTCACCAAGGGCTCCGGCGAGGCGGTGCGCAGCGCCGTGCGGCACGCACCCGCGCACGCGGGCGTCGTCCTCGACCTGCGCGGCAACTCCGGCGGCCTGGTCACCGAGGCCGTCACCGCCGCGTCCGCCTTCCTCGACGGCGGGCTGGTGGCCACCTACGACGTCGACGGCGCCCAGCGCGCGCTGCACGCCGAGCCCGGCGGCGACACCGCCAGACCCCTGGTCGCGCTCGTCGACGGCGGCACGATGAGCGCGGCCGAACTGCTCACCGGTGCCCTGCAGGACCGCGGCCGGGCGGTCGTCGTGGGCTCCCGCACCTTCGGCAAGGGCTCGGTGCAGATGCCGACCCGCCTGCCCGACGGCTCGGTCGCCGAACTGACCGTCGGCCACTACCGCACCCCCTCCGGGCGCGGCGTCGACGGCCGCGGCATCACGCCCGACCTGGACGCGGGCGGCGACGCCCTGCGGCGGGCGCGGACCGTGCTCGGCGGCCTGGGCGACGCGACCGGCACGGCGTCGTAGCACCGTGACCGGGCCGGTCGGGCCGTAACCGGGCCGTGCCCGGTCCGTGGCCGGCACCGCGCGCCGCCCCTCACGCCGACCCCTCGCGCCGCCCCCTCGCGCCGCCCCCTCGTGTCGATCTTTATTCGCTTCCCCCGCACCTCCTGCGGAGTGCGAAAATGGCGGCACTATGGCTAAGGAAAAAGGGCGCAAGCTGATCGCGCAGAACAAGAAGGCGCGGCACGACTACCTCATCCTCGACACCTACGAGGCCGGTCTGGTGCTCACCGGGACCGAGGTGAAGTCGCTGCGCCAGGGGAGGGCGTCACTGGTCGACGGCTTCGTCCAGATCGACGACGGGGAGGCGTGGCTGTACAACGTGCACGTGCCGGAGTACAGCCAGGGCACCTGGACCAACCACGCCGCCCGCCGCAAGCGCAAGCTGCTGCTGCACCGCGCCGAGATCGACAAGCTCTACGGCAAGGCCCAGGAGACCGGGCACACCGTGGTGCCGCTGTCGCTGTACTTCAAGGACGGCCGCGCCAAGGTGGAGATCGCCCTGGCCAAGGGCAAGAAGGAGTACGACAAGCGGCAGGCGCTGCGGGAGAAGCAGGACCGGCGCGAGGCCGCCCGCGCGATCGCCGCGGCCCGGCGTCGGCAGCGGGCGTGAGCCGGATCATGCTCCCGCGGCTCCCGGGGCGGGAATGCTCCGCCACCCGGACGCGTTGCACCAGGTACCACGGCGGGGTGACCGCCGGGGGACCCGCCGGGAACACGGTGGCATCGACGTGCGTTGGTCACGTACGATGGGATCCGCACCCGGTGCGGTGCGAGGCCCCTCGCCGGAGCGCGACGGGGTCGCTGATTGAAAAATCAACATGGGGATGATCGGTTTCGACAGCGGTTGTCGAAGCAGGGGAAGCGTGCCGAGGAAGCGGCCATGATCTCGTAAACCACAGGCCGAAAAAAATAATCGCCAACACCAAGCGCGATTCCTCCCAGTTCGCCCTCGCTGCCTGATAAGCGGCGAAGCGAACTCCTACGGGAGTGTCAGCCCGGGACTGTTCCCGACCCGGATCCTGGCATCAGCTAGGGAACTCAACCTCTAAGCCCGGTCACGGGGCGTAGAGGGAAACCACACAGTGACTGAGCCCGTCGGAGACTTGTCCGCGTGATCTCCGGGGCCGAGAAAAGCGAAGCGGACTGCGCACGGAGAAGCCCTGGTTCTGCACCGTTGGACGCGGGTTCGATTCCCGCCATCTCCACGAAGGCGACAGGCGACCTGTGCCCGCGGACAGCGCGGGCCTGGTCGCCTTCGTCGTTTCTGCGCGCACTTCGTGCGCGCGGTGCGGGGGCTCCGCCACCCGCACCCCCTCGGCTGGGGTGAGCCGGGGATTCCGAGCGGCTGGCTCGGGGGCCCGGTGCCGGTGAGCGACGGGCCCTTGTACGCCTGCGCGCGGGTCGCCGCCCCGGCCCGCGGACGCTCACGGTTTCTTCCTGGATTCAGGCTCCGTGGGAGACGTACGCGACGAAGGCGGTCCAAGCCGGCGCGGGGACGGCGAAGCGGGGGCTTCGGGCGCCGAGCTTGGAGTCACGGACGTGGACGGCGTCGGCAGTACCTTCCACACAGGAGCCGCGGAGGCCACCGCTGTCGCTCGACTCCCGCCAGGCGTAGGCGACTTCGAGGCATTCGCCGCCTCCGCTGCTGCTGTAGCTGGACTTGAACCAGGCCAACTCGGTGCTCACAGCTCCTCCGCCAACTTCGAGATGAACCGGGCCGACTCGTCCGGACCGAGGGCTTGCCGGAGGATCATGGCATGCCGCTGGACGATGGCGCTGACCTTATCGGCGTCCGCGTACAGCCTCCCGGTCTCCTGCCCCTCTTCATAGACCAGCAGCTCATGTTCGGCGGTTTCCAGCAACACGAAGGGGCCGTCCACACCTGGACCGGCGCCGACGAACCGCAGCGCCTGGATGGTCACGTTGCGCGCCTTGCCCGCCTCCACCAGCCGGAGCAACTGCCGTCTGTGCACCTCCGGGCCACCCACCGGGTTTCTGAGTGCGGCCTCCCCGATCACGAAGCTGAACGCCGTGGTCCGCTTGTCCAGCAGCACCTGCCGCTCGCGCCGCCCGGTGGCGCGTTCCTCGATCGTCTCGTCGTCGAGCGGAGGCAGGTACGCGTTGAGCAGCGCCCGCACGGTCTCCTCGGTCTGCAGCAGGCCCGGGATGTGGAGGGGCTGGTAGAAGCTCAAGGAGATCGCCTCGGACTCGTACTTCACGTAGTCCTCGGCGTAGGAGAGGAACTTCTCGGGCTTCAGGTATTCGTGCGCGGCGACCAGCTTGCCCCGCGCCCCGCACATCTGGTCCGCGGTCTGCAGGAGCCTGAGTGTCGGCCTGCGCCGTCCGCACTCCATCGACTTGACGTACTCGTAGTCGTAGCCGGCCTCGTCGGCCAGTGCCTGGCGGCTGACCCCCCGCTTCCTCCCGCCACAGCTTGATCTGCCCGCCGCAGTACCGCCAGTTCTGCTGCGCCTGCCGGGACTCCCCCGAAGTCACTGGCCCACCCGCCTCCCGCTGTCACGCCGGGTACGGCTACGCGCTGTACCCGTTCCGCCACTCGTGAGGCTATGTGCCGATCGCCAGCCTGGGGTCCGTACATGACGGAGAATCACCCCCAAGGGACACGGCGCATGCGGACACCGCCCCAAGAACCCGCCCCTCGACCCTCCCCTTCCCCTTCCGCGGTTCCCCGGGACATCGAGTGGCGCCTGCCCCGCCACGCCCGCAGCGTGGCCCGGGCCCGGACGCTGTTGCGTGAGCAGGCGTCGTCCTGGAAGCTGCCGGAGGAGGTCGTGGAAACGGCGGTGCTGCTGCTCGGCGAGCTGATGACGAACGCGTACCGGCACGCCAAGGTCCCCCGCGGCCGCGAGATGTGGGCACGCGCCGTGCTGGCGGAGGACCACCTGCGCGTGTCGGTGACGGACGCGGACGACACGCTGCCGGCGCCGCGGGAAGCGGCACCGGACGACGAGACCGGCCGCGGCCTGGCCCTGGTCGCGGCACTGGCGGACGACTGGGGCGCAGAACCCCGCGCCGCCGGCATCGGCAAGACGGTGTGGTGCGTACTGCGGGTTCCGGCTCCGTAGGGCTGAGGGTGATGGGGGAGGGCTGGGCGGAGACGTGGTAAATCCGGACTTTCCGAACGTTGGTGTGGCGTCGGGGACCTGACCGCATAGTCGTCCATGACCAGACCGATCGGGTTTCCGTAGCTCCCGGACCGCGGAGCAGAAGGAGAAGGGCCGGCCCGCATGACGTACGACACCGATCCGCGCCCCCTCCTGATCCGCGCCTACGACGACCTGTCACCTCTGCGCACCACGGACGCGGAGGCACACGCCGACATCGGCGACTTCGCCCGTGACGTGCCGCTGGACGACCCCGGACTGGGCCTGTCCGGCGACCTCGCAGACCGGCTGGACTCGTGGAACCGGGCTCGTCCTCCCGGTGGATTCACGACCCGAGCGGTCCTGCGCAAGCACGTCGAGCAGGGGCTGGAGGCGGCTCGGGCGCTTGCGCGGCACCTCGGTCCCGCCTGGGCGGTGCGCTACTGGGACGAGCGGCACCGCACCGCGAAGTTCGTGTGCTGGGGATGCCGGCGCCTGCACTGGACCGTCGACGCGCACGGCGCCCCTCCGTACCCGGTGCACATCGTCGTCGAGGGCGAGTACAAGTGGCTTCCGCTGCGTGCCGAGGAGTTCGGGGACTTCGCCCCGGACGACCCCGCCGCCGCCCTCGGCCTCTCCGACGACTTGATCGCGGCCCTGTACCAGTGGGCGAAGGACATCGACGCGGTGATGGAGAGGTGGCTCACGGAGCGGGACGACGCCGCGCGGGACGCTGCCTATGAACGGCTGGACCGGGAGGGACGGCAGTTGACCCGGCGAGTCGCCCGCGCACTCGGGCCGGGCAGGACCGTGACCTATGGAGGAGTCGGTTAGCGCGGTCGGTACGGTGCGGGAGCGGGAGGAACCGAACCGCACCGCACCACGTGATGCACGACGGTGACAGCGTGGCCAAGGGGCTTGCCGGGTTCTCTCAGCCCTGACACGGTCCAGGCACCGGCGGCCGCCCCTGCCACGGCCCTTCGCAGGACCCCGCAAGTCTCAGGCCCACCGCCACTGCCGTCGCCGTCGTCGTCGCCGTGTGCCGTCGTGCCGTCAACATCCCCTGCCTCCAGGGGAGTCGGATGGGCGTCGGAGGGGTCACGCAGCGTTGTTGAAACGGTTCGATGTGTGACGTCGAAGCGCTTCGGCGGGCGACGGTAGGTGCGGACCGTGGACACGTCAATGGGGTGCGCGTGAAGTGCCCCCCGCGTTCGGTGGGCCGGACAGCCGGGACAGCGCCAGCGCCAGGACGGCGGCCGTGACCGGAAGGCCGTAGCCGGCCGCGGCCGAGACGTGCTCCACCACCCAGCCCCCGGCGGCCGAACCGCAGGCCACCCCGGTCAGCAGGCCGGTCACCGCGAGTGTCATGCCCTCCGTCAGCCGACCGGGCGGACAGCGCCGCTGCACCAGGGTCATGAGGGTGACCATCGTCGGCGCGATCGCCGTCCCCACCGCCAGCAGCCCGGCGCCGACGGCGAGCACCGAACCGGTCAGCCGGGCGGCGAGCAGCGGCAGCGCCAGCAGCCCGGCCAGCGCGGCCAGACACCACGTCAGCCGCCGCCCGGCCGCTCCGCCCGGCCGCGCCGCGCCGTACACCAGGCCGGCCACGCAGGAACCGGCCGCCTGCAGCCCCAGCACCACACCCGCCGTGGCCCGGTGCCCGTGTGCGTCCGCGAACGCCACGGTGACGACCTCGGTCGCGCCGAAGCCGGTGCCCAGCGCCGCGCACACCGCCAGCAGCGCCGGCATGCCGGGCGCCCGCACCGGCCCCCGCCCGGCGGCGGTACGGCGGGCCGGCGGCGGCTCGGTCGCGCGCTGCGCGCAGAACAGCAGCATCCCCGCCACCAGCAGCACCGCCCCGGTGAGCGTGCCCGCCTCCGGGAAGAACGTCCCGCACAGGAAAGCCGCCAGCACCGGGCCCAGCAGGAAACACGCCTCGTCGGCGGCCTGCTCGAAGGCGTTCGCGGTGTGCAGCGCCGCCGGGTCCTCGCGCAGCAGGTGGTTCCAGCGGGCGCGGGCCATGCCGCCGATGTTGGGCGTGGTCGCGGTGGCCGCGTGGGCGGCGAACAGCGTCCAGTCCGGCGCGCCGCGGCGCACGCACAGCACCAGCGCCAGACTGCCCAGCGCCGCGCACACCGTGGCGGGCACGGCGACGCGGGCCTGGCCGTGGCGGTCCACCAGCCGCGCCACCCACGGCGCGGTCACCGCCGTCGCCGCCAGGCCGGTCGCCGTGACGGCGCCGGCGAGGGCGTACGAGCCGCGCGTCCCGGCGATCATCATCACCGCGCTGACGCCGAACATGCCCATCGGGAGCCGGGCGAGGAGATTCCCGGTCGCGAAGGCGCGAGTGCCGGGGAGGGTGAAGAGGCGGCGGTACGGGCCGGGGGTGCGGCGGCGGGTGGCCGGCCTGCGCCGGGCGCGCGGGGTGAAGTCGACGGCGACGAGCGTGTCCGCGGTGACGGTGAGGAGAGGCGGAGCGGGTTGCGGGGTCGGCTGGTTGGGGGGACGGGTGATCGACGGGATGCCGGGGTGCGGGGTTGATCGGGTGGTGGGGCGGGAGGCCGGCGAGACGTCGGGGTCCGGGGGCGGCGGAACGCTGGGGCGCGGGGTCGGCGGGACGCCGGGGCGCGGGGTCGGTTGAGGCATGTCGCCACGGTCGCCCGGAACCGATCAAGCGGTCCAACACCTGTTCCGCCCCGATTCACGCACCTGCGTTGTAAGTTCCCGGCATGTCCGCCGCCGCCGACGTCGACCCCCGCCTGCTGCGCGCCTTCCTCGCCGTGGCGGACGAACTGCACTTCACACGCGCCGCCGCCCGCCTGTACATCGCCCAGCAGGCGCTCAGCCGGGACATCCGGCGCCTGGAACGGCACCTCGGCGCCGAGCTGTTCGTCCGCACCACCCGGCAGGTGACGCTCACCGCCGAGGGCGCCCGGCTGCTGCCGTACGCGCGCCGCGTGCTGGCCGCGCACGAGGAGCTGCTCGCCGCCTTCGGCCGGCCCCGCCCGCTCCTGGTCGACCTCAACTTCCCCGAGCACGTCACCGCGACCCGCGTCCTGGCCCGGGCCCGCGAACTCGCCCCCGACCTGGAATTGATGGCCCGGTACGAGAGCGGGCTCACCGGCGGGGCGCAGGAACTGCTCGCCGGGCGCCTGGACGCATCGTTCGGCCGCTTCGCCGGACTGGAACCGGCGCTGCGGGCACGGCTGGAGCACCGGGTGGTGCGGTACGAGCCGATGGCGGTCGTCCTGCCCGGGGACCACCGGCTGACGGCCGGCCGGGAGGTGCCGCTGGCCGCGCTGGCCGGCGAGACCGTGTACGCCGGCGCCGGCAACCCGCGCACCCCGGAGTGGACCGACCTTGCGCGACGCCTTTTCGCCGGGCGCGGAATCGAGGTGGCGGCCCCGCTTCCCCTCGCGGTCGGGACGGCCGAGTTCGAACGGATCATGGCGCGAACGGGGCACCCCATCCTGGCCGTGGTCGACTTCCCGCCCCTGCCGGGCACGGTACTGCGGCCCCTCGTCGACCCCGTCCCGCTGTCCCCCGTCTCGCTGGTGTGGCGCAGGGGAGCGAGTCATCCCGGCCTCGACGCGCTGCGCCGGGCGGCGCGCGAACTGGGCGAGGCGGAGGGGTGGCTGCGGCGGCCGGCGGGGGCGTGGCTGCCGGACGTGGACGAAGCCGCCGGGGCCGACGGAGCTGACGGGGCCGACGGAGTCACCGGAGCTGCCAGAGCCGCCGGAGCCGCTGAAGTCACCGAAGCCGCCGAGGGTGTGGCCGGGTCTCCGGCGGCGGCGCCGGCGGATTGAACGCGTGATCGGTCAAGACCGTATCTGACTACACCTGGTCATTTTCGGCCAGGAGAGTGGCGCGGGATTTGTTCACAATCTTGATCCGGTGTGCACTAAATACGCACACGCGCTACATTCGGAGCCCGAGCACGATGTGACAAATGGGGACGCTTGTTCCGAGTGGGGGCCCGGAAGCGCGACGTGTGCTCGAGTCGTCTGCACACCCGGAACCATTTATTGGGGGGACGTACGTGCGCGTGAAATGGCGAGAAGACGCCCAACCAGAATGGCCTGATGCCGCGTCCGCGACCGGCGAGAACCCGGTCGTCGGCGGCGACACCCAGGCGTTCCCGGCGACCGGCGCCCTCACCGTTCCGAAGCGGCCCGTCCCCGGCGCCACCGACGAGACCCAGGTCCTGGAGAAGTCCGGTGCCGTCGAGGAGACCCGGGTCTTGGAGGAGCCCGATGCCACTGACGAGGCTCGGGTCCTGGAGGAGTCCGGCGTCACCGACGACACCCAGGTCCTGGAGGAGCCCGGTGCCGTCGACGAGACCCAGGTCTTGGAGAAGTCCGGTGCCGCTGACGAGACCCGGCCCCTGGCGGAGCCCGCCACCACCGACAAGGCCGAGGTCCTGGCGGAGCTCGCCACCACCGACAAGGCCGAGGTCCTGGCGGAGCCCGCCACCACCGACGGGACCCGGCCCCTGAAGGGCCCCGGTCCCGGTGCCGTCCGGCTCGTCACCGACCCCTGGTCGGAGCCGGCCGGTGCCGACGGAGCCGGTTCCCAGGTCGATCCGGACGAGGTCACCGTCCAGCTCGACGGCGTCCGCGTCGCCGCCGGCCCCGGGGCCGGCGGGGGCACCGGGGGCAAGAACACGGGCGGCACGGGTGGTACGGGCGGTGCGAGCGGCACGGTCGGCTCCGACGGGCCCGTCTTCGTGGACGAGTCCGGGCGCCGCAGCCGCCGCTTCCGCCGCATCGGCCTGGCCGCGGCCGTCGCCTGCGCCGCCTACGCCGTCGTCATCGTCGTCACCCTCTTCTTCGGCAACTCCACCGCGCCCTGGCTGCCGGTGCCGGGCCAGGACGACGATCCGCCGGCGAGCAAGAAGGACGACACCTCGCCGGAGCCGTCCGAGCCCGCGCTGCCGCCCCCCGGCCTCGTGGGCGGCGACATCCCCGGCGCTGCGACGGCGCCCGGCGTCCCGGCCGTGCCGTCGACCGGCGCCACCGTATCCGCGCCCGGGGCCACGGCGGCGCCCGCGCTGAGCCCCGGCGCGTCCGCGAGCCCCGCCCCGCGCTCCACCTCCTCCGGCAGGAAGCCGGGCTCCACGGCGACCAACCCGGTCGTCAGGCCGGGTTCGCCGACCGGCGCCCCCACGCCCACGACGACCGGCGGCACGACCGGCAACGGCAACGGCAGCGGTGGCGGCAGCGGCTCCTCGGCGACGCCCACGCCGACCGACACCGCCACCAACGCGCCCAGCCCCGCCGCCGGCGGGGCTTCGACGCCGGTGGCCGGAGGATCGCCCACGCCCGCGCCCGTCGCCTCCAGCCCCGCCGCATCCGCCGCATCCGCCACGACCGCCGCCTCGAACGCCCCCACCCCGGAGCACGTCCTCTGATGGCATTCCGCACCCGCCGTCCCGGGCCCGCCACACCGGCCCGAACCGGGTCCCGGCGCCGCCGCCTGCCCCTTCGCCTGCTGGTGCCCGTCCTGCTGCTCGTCGCCCTGATGGCGATGCTGATGCTGCGCGGCTACGTGCACAGCGAGATACTCGCCGACCACCGCATACGGCCCGAGGCCGCCACCGACAAGGTGCCGGAGAAGATCCTCGACGGCGGCCCGGTCATCGACACCCGCGGCGGCAGGACCGAGAGCCTGCGCATCCCCGACCACCGCCTCGTCCTCACCTTCGACGACGGCCCCGATCCCACCTGGACCCCCAAGGTCCTGGACACGCTCAAAAAGCACCACGCGCACGCGGTGTTCTTCGTCACCGGCACCATGACCTCCCGCTACCCGGACCTGGTGCGGCGCATGGTGGCCGAGGGCCACGAGGTCGGCCTGCACACCTTCAACCACCCCGACCTCTCCTACCACGGCAAGCGGCGCATCGACTGGGAGCTGTCCACCAACCAGCTCGCCATCACCGGCGCGGCCGGCATCCGCACCTCCCTCTTCCGCCCGCCCTACTCCTCCTTCGCCGACGCCATGGACGACAAGTCCTGGCCGGTCACCCGGTACATCGGCAGCCTCGGCTACATCACCGTCGTCGACACCGTCGACAGCGAGGACTGGCGCAAGCCCGGCGTCGCGCGGATCATCCGCAACGCCACCCCCGAGGGCGGCAAGGGCGCGGTCGTCCTGATGCACGACTCCGGCGGCGACCGCCACCAGACCGTGCAGGCCCTCGACCGCTACATCCCGCTGATGCGGGCGAAGGGCTACACGTTCGCCAACCTCACCGAGGCACTCGACGCGCCCAGCGCCCACACCCCGGTCACCGGGCCGGAGTTGTGGAAGGGCCGGGCGTGGATCCTCCTCGTCCAGGCGTCCGAGAAGATCACCGACGGCCTGGCGGTCGGCCTCGCCGTCGTCGGCTCCCTGGTCATCGCCCGCTTCCTGCTGATGCTGCTGCTCTCCGGCGTCCACGCCCGCCGCACCCGCCGCCGCGACTTCACCTGGGGCCCCGGGGCGCCGGTCACCGAACCGGTGTCGGTGCTGGTCCCCGCGTACAACGAGGCCAAGTGCATCGAGAACACCGTCCGTTCCCTCGCGGCCAGCGACCACCCCATCGAGGTCCTGGTCGTCGACGACGGCTCCACCGACGGCACGGCGAAGATCGTCGAAGCGCTCGGCCTGCCCGGCGTGCGCGTCATCCGCCAGCTCAACGCGGGCAAACCGGCCGCGCTGAACCGGGGCATCGCCAACGCCCGGCACGACCTGATCGTGATGATGGACGGCGACACCGTCTTCGAGCCGTCCACCGTCCGCGAACTCGTCCAGCCCTTCGCCGACCCGCGCGTCGGCGCCGTCGCCGGCAACGCCAAGGTCGGCAACCGCGACTCCCTCATCGGCGCCTGGCAGCACATCGAGTACGTGATGGGCTTCAACCTCGACCGCCGCATGTACGACGTGCTGCGGTGCATGCCCACCATCCCCGGCGCGGTCGGCGCCTTCCGCCGCACCGCCCTGGAACGCGTCGGCGGCATGAGCGAGGACACCCTCGCCGAGGACACCGACATCACCATGGCCATCCACCGCGACGGCTGGCGCGTGGTGTACGCGGAGAAGGCCCGCGCCTGGACCGAGGCCCCCGAGACCGTCCGGCAGTTGTGGTCCCAGCGCTACCGCTGGTCCTACGGCACCATGCAGGCCATCTGGAAGCACCGCCGCGCCCTGGTCGAACGGGGCCCCTCCGGCCGCTTCGGCCGCGTGGGCCTGCCCCTGGTCTCCCTGTTCATGGTCGTCGCACCGCTGCTGGCGCCGCTGATCGACATCTTCCTGCTCTACGGCGTGGTGTTCGGCCCCACCGGGAAGACGATCGGCGCCTGGCTCGGCGTCCTCGCCCTCCAGGCGGTCTGCGCCGCCTACGCGTTCCGTCTCGACCGCGAACCCATGACTCACCTGATCTCGCTGCCCCTGCAGCAGATCCTCTACCGCCAACTCATGTACGTCGTCCTGCTGCAGTCCTGGATCACGGCCCTCACCGGCGGCCGCCTGCGCTGGCAGAAACTGCGCCGCACCGGCGTCGTCGAGGCCCCCGGCGGACCGGCGCCGCGCCGGCGCACCGCCGACAGCACTGGCAACGTCGACAGCGTCAACAGCACCGGCAGCACCGGCAGCACCGGCAGCACCGGCAGCACCGGCAGCACCGGCAACGTCGGCAGCACCGAACGGAGGCCCGTGGCATGACGCAGACCCCGTCCCAGACACCGGGACCGGAGGCGGCGGCCCCGGAGGCGGCGGCCCCGGAACCGGTGACAGCGGAACCGGTGACAGCGGAACCGGTGACAGCGGAACCGGCGGCAGCGGCACCCGAGGCACAGGCCGCCCCCACCACCCCGCAGGCGGCGCCGGGACGCGACCGCTACCTGGACCTGCTGCGCGCGATCGCGCTGGTCCGCGTCGTCGTCTACCACCTCTTCGGCTGGGCGTGGCTGACGGTGCTGTTCCCGTCCATGGGAGTGATGTTCGCGCTCGCCGGCTCCCTCATGGCGCGTTCCCTCAAGCGTCCCGCGCTGAGCGTGATCCGCGGCCGCCTGCGCCGGCTGCTGCCGCCGCTGTGGGTGTTCGGCGCGGTGGTGCTGCCGCTGATGTTCGCGAGCGGCTGGAACCCGCTCGAGGACCCCGACCAGGGCGGCGCCTGGGGCGTCGTCGACCTGTTCGACTACCTGGTCCCCATCGGCGCCCCGCCGTACCCGGAGCACCTCGGCTCCGCCTCCGGCCTGCTGGATCCCACCTGGGCGGAACAGGCCTGCGGCCCGCTGTGGTACCTGCGCGCCTACCTGTGGTTCGTGATCGCCTCCCCGCTGCTGCTGCGGGCGTTCCGCCGCGCCCCCTGGCCGACCCTGCTGGCCCCGCTCGCCCTGGCGGCCGTCGTCGGCACCGGCGTCGTCACGATCCCCGGCGAAACCGGCAACGCCGTCACGGACTTCGCCGTCTACGGCGGCTGCTGGATCCTGGGCTTCGCCCACCACGAGGGCCTGCTCCGGCAGGTCCCGCGCTACCTGGCCGTCTCCTGCTCCGCCCTCGTCATGGCCTTCGGCCTGTGGTGGGCCACCGGCCACCCGGGCCCCGAGGGCATGGACCTGAACGACATCCCGCTCGCCCAGGCCACCTGGTCCTTCGGCGCCGTGGTGATCCTCCTGACGTACTCCCCGTCCTGGCGGGAACTCCCCGGCCGCCTGCGTCGCTGGGACCCCCTGGTGACGCTCGCCAACAACCGGGCCGTCACCATCTACCTGTGGCACAACATGCTGATCATGGCCGCGTTCCCGCTCCTCGACCTGGCCTACGACCTGCCCTTCCTGCAGAGCGACAGCGCCACCGCCGCCCTCGACGCGACGTACACGCTGTGGACGTTCGTCCTCGTCTGGCCCCTCGTCGCGCTCGCCGTGCCGGCCGTGGGCTGGGTCGAGGACCTGGCGGCGAGGCGCAGCCCGCGGCTGTGGCCGGACGGGCGCCGGCGCCGCGGGCGGGGACGGGCGTCCGCGGCGGCACGCGCCTGAGGCGGCGACCGCCGGCTGTGGCATGCCTGTGACGAAGAACGGTTGCGGTCGCGATCGTCGGCTGTGACGATGGAGGCACAGAAACGTTCAGTTGTGCCAATCGGTAAGCGGGGGAGGCGAGTTCGGACGTGAAGTTCGACATGGGTGCGCAGACGCTGTCGAACCTGGTGCGGGACACGCGGGGTTCGTCGGACGACCTGGGGTCGCTGGTGCGCCAGCTGGTGCAGGCGGCGCAGCCGTTGGAGGGGAAGTTCAACGGCACGGGCCGGGCGATGTTCGACCAGTTCAAGGCGCGGGCGGACCAGATCGCGAGTGAGCTGAACTCCTCGCTGTCGGCGATCCTGGGCGGTCAGTCCGGCATGGACAGCGCGTTCGGCACGGGTGACCAGGAGCAGGGCGACAACGCGCGCCAGCAGATGGCGGCGGCCAACTTCGACGCGGCACGGTTCCGCTGATCCGTCGTCAGGTCATGGGCGGGGCCCGCCGTGCACGGGCCGCGGGCTCTCCGCCGAAGCCCTCGGGCTGCCTTCAAGCCGCCTTCGGGCTGTCATCGAGTCGTCCTCGAGCCATCTTCGAGCCATCTTTCGAGTCATTTCACGGGGAGTGTGATCAGTCATGGCGGGTGCGGGTGCGGACCGGCGGTCGTACGACACGGGTGCGTCGGCGGATGCGCAGGGCAA
>NZ_BMWH01000030.1 GCF_014651135.1 Streptomyces echinoruber | reverse complement strand
GATGCCGTCCTCACGGGACAGCCGCTCACCGGAGCGGACCTTCTCCTCCAGCTCGCGCTTGAGCCCGACGTCCATACGACACCTCTTTCTGAGACGGATCCGGTAAAACCGTAGCCCTACGCCGGTTCCGGCAGCTCACCCACCCGGTTCTCCCACTTCGTGGAGAGCACGATGGTGGTGCGGGTGCGCGAGACGCCCTTGGTGCCGCTGAGCCGCCGGATGATTTTCTCCAGGCCGTCGACGTCCGTGGCGCGCACCTTGAGCATGAAGGAGTCGTCACCGGCGATGAACCAGCAGTCCTCGATCTCCGGCAGGTCCTTCAGCCGGCGCGCCACATCCTCGTGGTCGGCGGCGTCGGAGAGCGAGATGCCGATGAGGGCGGTGACGCCGAGACCGAGCGCGGCGGCGTTCACCGTGGCCCGGTAGCCGGTGATGACCCCGGCCGCCTCCAGGCGGTTGATGCGGTCGGTGACGCTCGGTCCCGACAGGCCGACGAGGCGTCCCAGCTCGGCGTAGGAGGCCCGGCCGTTCTCCCTCAGGGCCTGGATGAGCTGCCTGTCCACCGCGTCCATGCGATCGAAGCCTTCCACTGAAAAAATCCGAAGAGGTTGGGTCTGACGAGAATCGATGGGAATCGATGGGAGTCGATGGGAGCCGACGGGAGGAATGGGGGCTGGTGCTATGGCCGTGCGCCGCCGATCTCCCCCTCCCAGCGGCGATAGAGCCGGTGCGGAACACCCGCCGCGTCCAGGACCCGCCCGGCGACGAAGTCGACGAGGTCCTGGATGTGCGTGGCGCCCGCGTAGAAGGCGGGCGAGGCGGGGACGACGACGGCGCCCGCGTCGTCGAGGGCGACCAGGTGGCGCAGCGTCTGCCCGTTCAGCGGGGTCTCGCGCACGGCGACGACGAGCGGGCGGCCCTCCTTCAGGGTCACGCTCGCCGCGCGCTGCAGCAGATCCTTGGACAGCCCCAGCGCGACCCCCGCCACGCAGGCCGTCGAGGCCGGCACGATCACCATGCCCCGCGTGCGGTACGACCCCGAGGACGGCCCGGCCGCCAGGTCCCCGGCGCTCCAGTACCGCACGTCGTCCAGGCACACGGCCGGGAAGGTGTCCGGCTTGCCGTCCGCCCCCCGCGCCAGCCAGGCGCGCAGGTCGTCCCGCCAGTGGGCGTCCCGGAACGCGATCCCCGTCTCGTCCAGCAGCGTCAGCCGCGCGGCCCGGCTGACCACCAGGTCCACGCGCTCCCCCGCTGCCAGCAGCGCACGCAGCACCGCGGCCGCGTACGGCGTCCCCGACGCCCCCGACACCCCCACGATCCAAGGCGCGCGCTGCTTTTGTCCTGCGTTCACATGTCGAGCCTACCGGCGGGACGGGGGGTACTCAGGACAGGGCGGACGCCCTCGCCTTCGGGTCGAGGGCGAGGGCGAGGTGGTGGGCGATGCCCGGGGAGGCGTACCGGCGCGGCGACCCACTACCCGCCTGCCTCCACCCCCGGCGACCACCACCCGGCCACAACCGGTCACACCACGAAGCACTGAGGCTGTAGCACCAGGGAGTGCGCGGACCGAACGGCGGCTTTGATGAGCTCAAGCGCGAGTGCGGTCTCCTCGGAAGATTCCGGCGAAACGCTCAAGACTGCACCAGCAGCTTTTCGGGAGCTATTCCATCCCGAACCCATGCGACAGCGACCTTCCTGGCAACTGCACGGTAGAGCATGTCCTCCACACCGCCTTCGGAAGAGACCGTCTCGGACTCCTTGTCCAGCAGCAAGGTCCGCTCGCCACCACTCATATCCGTATACCTGTAACGAACCTTCCGCTCGTCTTCCTCGATCTTTTCAATCCGCGCGTACAGAGCCACCGCTCAATTCTCCCACGTGTAATTTTCGCGCCGAGGCGGTTCTCTGTTGCTCGCCCAGTCCGCGACCTTGGCGGCCGCAGCGTGCGCTTCAGTGTAAGTAGAGCCGGGATGCGCCTGATAGTACCGATGCTCCGCGAGTTCATGCTCAAGCAAAAGCAGGTCGACGTCAGTATGCGTACCGGACTTCAGCCGGATCCGCACCTCCGCAATATCCGGATTCGGGTCGCACCCCGCATGCACTATCCCACCGTCAACGGACCTCAAAGGATGCTCTTCGAAAAATAGGTGCTGCTTAACGGCCTGCAACTCATCGCGACCGACAAATCCGCGCACTACCGTCGTCCGGCGGCCGAACGGCACCGCCAGTCTGACGTTTCACTCAGCCGCGTTCATGCCTCCGGCGGAACGGGCTGCTCCTCTTGCCCTTCGAACAGGTACCGATACATAGCGCCGAGATATTCATACAGGCTGTCTTCGTCGCTGAACTCGATATCGGTGAGTCGTTCGTAATCCCCGACAGAGAGTTCACGTGTGCGCAGCACCGTTTGCAATCCCTCGCGCACCGCGTCAACGTATTCCTGCTTGAATGCATGCAACGTCGGGCGCAGATAGCCCCTTGTGTCGTAGGCCTGCTCCATCTCCAGGTAGACCTTGAGGAATTTTTCCAGCTTTTCGTTCACTTGGGTCCCCCTTGTCACGGACGGCGCCCCGGCGGGCACCCCATCCACCCAGGGCTTCGGCACTTGCCGCGGGATCACCCGGCTCGAGGTGAGTTGCGCAGCCCTCACTCGCCGACCCACTGCCGAACAGGTTTGCCGTTATGGCCGAATTGTCGAATCGCATCTTCGTCGCCCGGTACAGTTCACGGGTCGGCGCACCGACCGCGTCGCCCCTGAACTCCTCGCGTAGGCGAATCCGCGGAAATCGCGCACCATCGATGCAGGGGACTGCAAATCGTTCGGTGCAACTCCCGCTCTCGGTGTAATTCCCGGTCTCGGCAGACAGGCGCACGGCGCAACGCTAAGGCATCGGCGCCGTTGTGTCGGCGGTCGCGGAAGGTCCGGTGCCGAACGCGTTGCGGGTTTCCGCCGCGGTCAGGAGGGTCAGCAGCTTCTCCTCCCCGGCGAAGAGGGCGGTGGCCGCGGGGTGTGCCGCCTGGTGGAACATCGATGCCAGCACGTCCGCCAGAGGCTGGTTCCAAGCCAGGTCGACGATCCGGGAGGCGGTGTTCCGATCGCCCTGCCGCCACGCCGAGTTCCACTGTCCGAGGAACAGCTGGGCACGTGTGTAGGCGTCGATACGGCCCTTGATCAGGACGGGGCGGTTCAATCCGAAGACCCTGATACTGGCCTCTCCCCGGGGGCTCAGGGGCGCGTAGACGCCTGCTCCCAGATGCAGGTGGAGGTGGTCCAGGGGCTCCTCGCAGGTCGGGTCCAAGAGGAGAGGGCTGCCGTCCTCCTCGTCGCAGGGAAATTCGTCTCGCTTGTAGTGACTGTTGCACACCGTGCAGGCCAGGAGGTGGTTGGCCCAGTCGAAGGCTCGCAGCGGATTGACCGCCAGCGGCTCGAAGTGGTCGATGGCACAGCCCTGGCTGTCACCGCAGTACATGCATCTCTCGCGGCCCGCCGCCATGCGACCGAGGGTCTGCTTGACCTGCGGATGCACCTTGGTCCGGACAGTTGTGTTGCGGCTCCATAAGGTATTGGCCGCCGCCTTGGGATCGGCCGCGGCTGCCACTTGGGCGCCGTACCGCTCCAGGTACTCCACCGTCCGCCGCGGCAGGGGAATCCGGGCCAGCCTGATCACTCGGTGCTTCCCCCGTCCGACGAGCGGGTCCCTTCCTCGGCCAGCATCGACAGACTGGCGGACATCTCGTCCAGCCGCGCCGACGGTGAGCTGGTGAGGAGTTGTTTCAGGCGCGTGTAGCGGTCCAGTGCCGCCGCGTCGGCCGTGCCGCGCAGAACGGCCCCCTCCAGGGCGACCAGTTCGGCCCGCAGCAGGTCCGCCTTCTCCGAGTACGGGCTGTCGAGGCCGAACAGCTCCGACAGGGCGGCGTCGTCCCCGCTGCCGTACACCACGCGCTCGTACAGCTCCTCGTCCACCACGTGCGGTGCCTCCGGCTCCCCGGGGCCCGGCAGCCGGATGAGACCGCCGGGGTCGGCGGACTGGCAGATGTAGGGGCTGTGCGTCGTGACGAGGAACTGAAGGCCCGGGAAGTGGGCGGTCAGCCACGGGCCGATACGGCGCTGCCAGGAGACGTGCAGGTGGGCGTCGACCTCGTCGATCAGTACGACTCCCGGCACCGGCACGACGAGCCGGCCCTCCCGGGACTCGGTCAGGGGGATCCCCGCCTCACGGGCGGAGGCGTACGACTCGTACACCTGCCGCAGCAGGTCCACCACGAGGGCGGTGACCGTCCGCAGCCCGTCGCTCATCTCCCGCAGCGGGTGGCGCAGGCCCTGCCGCTCGACCCACAGTCCTTCGGAGTCGACGTCCACGACCCGGCAGTCGTCGGGCAGCAGGCCGTCTCCTAGGACGGCGAGTGCCGTGGACTTCAGCTCCTCGGCGGCGGGGTCGCCCTCCAACGCCCGCAGGTGGACGTCGACGAGCCAGGTGACCGCGTCGGACAGGGAGGCGTCCTCGTCGAACAGGGTGTCCAGGCGGGAGAGGGCGAGGGAGCGCGGCTTGTTGCGCGGGCGGTCACCGCTCCCCGACAACCGCCGGAACGCCCCGTACCCCGCCAGCAGCCAGCCGCTCGGCTGCGCGTCCCACATGCCGCCGGGGGCGAAGGCATCACCGCCCTGGGCGTCCAAGCCGTTGGCCGCCGAGAGAGCGGGTTCCGTACGGCGGACCGTACGCGCCTGCCGGGCACCAGCTCCGGTGGCCCTGGCAGCTCTGGAGGCGTCACGCGGCTCCCAACGCAGCTCCGTCCAGAAGGGGTCGGCGGACACTTCGCGGCTCTCGAAAAGAGTGCCTTCGAACTGGTCGCCGAGCGCGTCCAGTTCGGGATCCGGCACGACGTGTACGCAGGACTCCGCCCAGCTCGCCCCGTCGCTCACCCACGCCTCGAAGCTCGGCATCAGCCGGCGTGCGTTGTCCGGTCCGGTGAGGGCCAGGGCGATGGCCCGCAGCAGGGTCGTCTTGCCCGATCCGTTGCGCCCCGCCAGGACGGTCCAGCCGGCGTAGGAGCCGTCCGGGCGGGCGAGGTCGAGTGCGGCGTCGCGGTCGCCGTGGAACGACCTGACGTTCCGCACGCGGATCCGGCTCACATACATCGGGCTCGTCTTCCTGCTGGTCGGGCGCCCACCGTCGTCGAGTGCACTTTACGTGGTCCCCCCTGTCGCGCGCCGCCGGTCTACGGTCTACACCGTCAGCCCGCGAGGGACGAACGCGCCCGCGGCGATCAGCAGACCCAGCCAGAAGAACGGGCCGGCGCGTCAGCCTGGTGCTTTCTCCGGCAGGGGCGAGCACCGGTTGCCGTCCTGCGTCCGGTTCCTACGGCTGTGCCGTGGGAGCACGCGGCCGTAGGAACCTGCTTCGTCAGCTCCTCACTCTGCGCGCGATGCGCAGGATGTCCGTGAGGGCATGGGTCAGTTGGGCGGCCAGGTAGCGCAGCTCTCCGGGCCCGAGTTCTCCGACCAGTTGCCGGGCGTGCCCGAGCAACGTCTCGGCCATGTCCATCTGCGCCGCTTCCACCGCGTCGGCCAGGCGCGAGACGGGGCCGGGCCGCTCGGGTTCGGCGATGACGTAGGCGGGTTTCCCGTCCGGCCCCACCCACGGCAGCAGGCGGGGTTTCTCGAAACCGTCCGTGTTCACGCGACCTCCACCCCGTGGATCACGTACGGCCCGGGTCCGTCGAAGCCCAGCTCGGCCGGCACCGGCTCCGCCCGGCGCGCGGCCTGCTCCGCCGCCACGACGTACGGGCGCACCAGAAGGGAGGAGGCGCCGTCCAGCGGTTTCTCGGGCCTGCGCGCCGGGGGCCACGGCGGCGTCGCTCGGGGCGGGCGGCGCGGGGTTACGCCGGCAGACCGGTCCGGCATCCACAGGGGCAGCCTGAGGAGGGGAAGCAGAAGGCAGAGCGCGGCCAGGTGAAAGGCCACGCAGGCCAGGAAGAGCGGGATAGGGTCGGACACGCGTCAGCTCCTTGGAAGCTGGTGCCGTGCCCCGGGGCGAGTGCCATCGCCGCCGGGGTGTCTCTTTTCACGCCACGCTAGCAGGGGGGTTCCAGGAATTCTAGGGGAACTATAGATCGATTAGCGTGGCAGGAAAGGTCCACTATGGGCAGGTGATGGAGTTCAAGCCCGACATCCCGCGCTGGCGGCAGGTGGCCGCCGTGATCCGGAGCCGCATCGAAGACGGCACCTACCCGCCACGCGGACGCGTGCCCTCCGTGCAGCAGATCGTCGAGGAGTTCGGCATCGCCACGGCTACCGCCGCCAAGGTCAATGTCGGTCTCCGCAAGGAAGGCCTCGTCTACACCGAGCCGGGCCTGGGCTCCTTCGTCTCCCCCGACGCGGCCGACATCCTCAAGAACGCCCGCGCCGAGGCGGAGGACACGGCCTGAACTCGAAAGCCCCGGCGCGAGGCGGGACCCCTCCCTCCCGGGGGCCCGGCAGCCGGATGAGGCCGCCGGGGTCGGCGGACTGGCAGATGTAGGGGCTGTGCGTCGTGACGAGCAATTGAAGTCCCGGGAAGTGGGCGGTCAGCCACGGGCCGATACGGCGCCGCCAGGACACGTGCAGACCGACGTCAGCCGGTGACGGTGCGTCCGGTCTGATGAGCCTGTTCAAAGGCGATTTCACGGGGGCCGGGCTCTCGTCGGCGGCGCGGGGCCCTACGGGGTCTACCTCGTCTTCGCGGCTGTCGGTCACGACCCGCTCAACCCGGACGGCGGGATCCAGGACTACCCGGATTCGGGCGAGGACCTCTGACATCGTGTCTTGCAGGCCCGGGCACCTGCGCTCGGGCCCGCAAGACGCCGGGCGGACCCCACGTGGTCGCACCGCCGCGCGCCGCCGGTCTGTGGTCTACACCGTCAGCCCGCGCACCAGCAGGTCCAGCAGGGCGCACGCGAACAGGGCGATGCCGATGAAGCCGTTGACGCTGAAGAAGGCGCGGTTGAGCCGGGACAGGTCGTGCGGGCGCACGATCGAGTGTTCGTAGACGAACGCGCCCGCGACGATCAGCAGGCCCAGCCAGAAGAACGGGCCGGCGTGGGTGGTGACGGCGTACCAGGCGAACAGGGCCGTGGTGACGGTGTGGCAGGCGCGGGCGCCCCATATGGCGGCCGGGACGCCGAAGCGGGCCGGGACCGAGCGGACCCCGATCGCGCGGTCGGCGTCGACGTCCTGGCAGGCGTAGATGAGGTCGAAGCCGCCGATCCAGACGCCGACGGCCAGGCCGAGGACGACGGCGTCCCAGGACCAGGTGCCGGAGACGGCGAGCCAGCCGCCGATCGGGCCCATGGCCTGGGCGAGGCCGAGGATGGCCTGCGGGAAGTCGGTGAACCGCTTGCCGTAGGGGTAGACCACCATCGGGACCACCGCGACGGGCGCGAGGGCCAGGCACAGCGGGTTGAGCAGGGCCGCGGCGGCCAGGAAGACCACCAGCGCGATCAGGGCGCCCGTCCAGGCGTGCCGCACCGACATCGCGCCGGTCACCAGCTCGCGGTGGGCCGTGCGGGGGTTGCGGGCGTCGATCTCGCGGTCGATGATCCGGTTCACCGCCATGGCGAAGGTCCGCAGGCCCACCATGCAGACGGTGACCAGCAGCAGCCGGCCCCAGTGGATGTTCCGGTCCCACTCGTACATCGCGGTCAGGGAGGCGATGTAGGCGAAGGGCAGCGCGAACACCGAGTGCTCGATCATCACCAGCCGCAGGAAGGCGCGGGTGCGCCCCGGCCGGGGCAGGGCTGCGGAAGCGGAACTCACAGGCCGTACTCCTTCCAGCGGCGGGTCACCCGCGCCGCCGTCTCCGGATCGGACTGGATCATCTCGGGCCATCCCCCGTCGCGCACATACCCCTCCTCGGGCCATTTGCGCGTGGCGTCGATGCCCGCCTTGCCGCCCCAGAACTGCTGGTAGGAGGCGTGGTCGAGGTGGTCGACGGGGCCCTCCACGACGGTGAGGTCGCGGGCGTAGTCGGTGTTGCCCAGGGCCCGCCAGGCGACCTCGTGCAGGTCGTGCACGTCGCAGTCGGCGTCGACGACGACGATCAGCTTGGTGAGGGACATCATGTGCGCGCCCCAGATGGCGTGCATGACCTTCTGCGCGTGCTTGGGGTACTTCTTGTCGATCGAGACGATCGCGCAGTTGTGGAAGCCGCCCGCCTCGGGCAGGTGGTAGTCCACGACGTCCGGAATGATGATCTTCAGCAGGGGGAGGAAGAACCGCTCGGTCGCCCGGCCCAGCGGCCCGTCCTCCGTCGGCGGCCGGCCCACGACGATCGACTGCAGCAGGGGCCGCCGGCGCATCGTCACGCAGTCGATGGTCAGCGCCGGGAAGAGCTCCTGCGGGGTGTAGAAGCCGGTGTGGTCGCCGAAGGGGCCCTCGGGGAGCATCTCGCCGGGCTCCAGCCAGCCCTCCAGCACCACCTCGGCCTGCGCCGGGACCTGCAGCGGGACCGTCTTGCAGTCGACCATCTCGATCCGCTTCCCGGCCACGAACCCAGCGAACAGGTACTCGTCGATGTCGCCGGGCAGCGGCGCGGTGGCCGCGTACGTCACGGCGGGCGGGCAGCCGAAGGCGATCGCGACGGGGAGCTTCTCGCCCCTGCGCGCGGCCACCTGGTAGTGGTTGCGGCTGTCCTTGTGGATCTGCCAGTGCATGCCGATGGTGCGCCGGTCGTGGCGCTGCAGGCGGTACAGGCCGAGGTTGCGCACCCCGGTCTCGGGGTCCTTGGTGTGGGTCAGGCCCAGGTTGAAGAAGGAGCCCCCGTCCTTGGGCCAGGTGAACAGGGCCGGCAGCCGATCGAGGTCGACATCGTCGCCGTGCAGCACGACCTCCTGCACGGGAGCGTCCTTGACCTTCTTCGGCGGGACGTGCGCCATCGCGCCGAGCTTGCCGAAGGCCTCCCGCACGCCGACGAACCCGTGCGGCAGCTCCGGCCTCAGCAGCCCGGCGATCTTCTCGCCGATCTCGTCGTACGACTTCAGGCCGAGCGCCTTCAGCAGCCGCCGGTCGGTGCCGAAGATGTTCATGGCCAGCGGCATCGCGGAGCCCTTGACGTTCTCGAAGAGCAGGGCGGGGCCGCCGGACTTGTTGACCCGGTCGACGATCTCCCCGACCTCCAGGTACGGGTCGACCTCCACCTTGACGCGCTTGAGGTCGCCCTCGCGCTCGAGTGCCCTGAGCAGCGAGCGAAGATCGTCGTAAGCCATGCGTCCCAGTATCGGTCAAGCGCTAACCTGGGCCCGTCACCGGGGCGGTACCGCACCCCGTCGCCGCCCGGCCGCCATCTGATCGAGGTCGCTCGAGCATGCTCAGGTATCTGCCGTTCCTGCTGGTCCTGGCGCTGTGGATCTACGCCTTCGTCGACTGCCTGAACACCCCCGAGGAGGAGGTGCGGGGCATGCCGAAGGCGCTGTGGGTCATCGTCATCCTCCTCTTCGGCGAGGTTCTCGTCGGTCCCGTCGCCTGGCTGGTGGCGGGGAAGCAGCGCATCCACGTGCCGGGCGCCGCGTCCGCGGGCGGCACCTGGGTGGCGCCCGACGACAACCCGGAGTTCCTCAAGTCGCTGGAGAAGCGCGGCCGGCCAAAGCGGCGGGCGGACGCGCCCCGCACCGACGAGGACCTGCTGCGGGAGTGGGAGGCCGACCTGCGCCGCCGCGAGGAGGAGCTGCGCCGCAGGCAGCGCGGTGAGGACGGCGAGGGCTGATGGAACTGCGACTGCTCGTCACCTTCGAGAAGGTCGCGACGGTGCTGAGCTTCACCCGGGCCGCGGCCGAGCTGGGGTACGCGCAGTCGAGTGTGACCGGGCAGATCCGTGCCCTGGAGTCGTCGCTGGGCACCGAGCTGTTCGACCGGCTCGGCAGCCGCATCCGGCTCACCGAGGCCGGTGAGCGCCTGCTGCCGTACGCGCGGCGGATGATCGAGCTGGCTCAGGAGGCGCGGGCGGCGGTCGCGGACACCGGGGAACCGGCCGGCGCGCTGACCGTCGGCACGATGGAGTCGCTGACCTCCTACCGGCTGCCGCCGCTGCTGGAACTCTTCCACCACCGCTATCCGAAGGTGCGGGTCGCGCTGCGCACCACCGCCGGGGACACCACCCGGGAGGCGCTGCGGCAGGGCACATACGACCTGGGGTTCCTGATGGAGGAGGAGACGGCGCACCCGGGGCTGGAGAGCGAGGTGCTGGCGGTGGAGCCGCTGGCGCTCGTCGCACCGCCCGGACACCGGCTGGCCGGGCGGGACCGGGTCGCCGCCGCCGACCTGGTGCGCGAGCCGCTGCTGGCGACCGAACCGGGGTGTGCCTACCGGGACCTGTTCGAGCGGGAACTCGCCGCGGTGGCGCCGGTGGAGTTCATGGAGTTCGGCACGATCGAGGCGATCAAGCGGGCGGTGGCGGCCGGCCTCGGGATCGCTCTGCTGCCCGAGGTGACGGCCGCCGCCGAACTCGCGGACGGGTCGCTGACGCGGTTGGCCTGGCGGCCGCCGTTCACGCTTCGCACGCAGCTCGCGTGGCGGGCCGGGAGGCGTCTTCCGGCGCACGCGCGGCTGTTCGCGGAGCAGGCGCGGCGGCTGGTGGCCGAGGAGACCGGCGGGCGGGCTTCCGCAGCGTGACCTTCAGGCTCGCGACCGCGATCAGCGGTACGCCGAGTGCCTGCACGGGCCCGATGTGGTGGCCGTACACCGCCCAGTCCATCACCATCGCCACCACCGGGTAGACGAAGGCGAGCACGGCGATCTTCGCGGTGGGCAGCCGGGCGTAGGCGGCGTACATCAGGACGTACATCAGCCCGGTGTGGACGACGCCCAGTCCGACCAGCCAGCCCCAGCCCGCTCCCGTGCCCCGCATCGCCGCGAAGTCGGCGAACGGCAGCAGCAGCGGGATGCCGACGAGGACCTGGACCAGGGCGATCAGATGCGGCCGGACGCCGGTGACGCGCTTGGTGACCAGCGTGGACAGCCCGTACAGCAGGGCGGCGAGGAGGGCCTGGCCGATGCCGGTGACATACGTGCCGCCGTGCGCGAGCTCGCCCGGGGTGACGCCCGAGACGAGGACCAGCCCGGCGAAGGCGACCCCGATCCAGCCGACGGTCGCGGCGGTGAGGCGCTCGCGGAAGAGCAGCGCGCCGAGGAGGACCACGTAGAACGGCTGGGTGTGGTAGACGACCGTGGCCACGGAGATCGACGTGCTGCGGTAGGAGGAGAACAGCAGCACCCAGTTCAGGACGATGAACACCCCGCCCAGGGCCGCCAGGCCCAGCGTGCGCGGGGTGAAGCCGTGGTCGCGCAGCCAGCCGCGGGCGGTGACGTAGGCGCCCAGGGCGAGGGCGCCGAACAGGACGCGGAAGAAGACGACGTTGAACGGTGAGGCGCCGGACTCCACGACGAACACGCCGAGTGTGCCGGACAGCGCCATCGCGGCGGTCAGTTGGGCGGTGCCCTTGTGCTCCGGTGTCATGGGGCCGACGCTACGGACGGGCGCCGGGCCGGGTCCACGCGCCAGTGGGGGAACCTTCCGATGGACCGATCGACACGGCCGATGGGTGCCGATGAGCGCCGATGGGCCGGGGCTCCGGGCGGATTCCGGCTCCCCGCCGAGGCTCCCCGCCGCGGGGCCTCGCCCGGCGGCGGGTGGCGGCGCGAGCGCGGGGAAGCCGTGGCGGGTGGGTGGCGGGGCGAGCAGGGGAAGCTGCGGCGCGCGGGTGGCGGGGCGAGCGCGGGAAGCTGCGGCGGGCCGCCGGGGCGGAACACCGGCTCCTTCGCCGCGTCAGCGCAGCCGGGACGAGGACAGGATCGACAGCAGGTGGGCCGGGACCATCACCCACGTGACGGCGGCGAGGGCGACCAGCACCCAACGGGTCGCCCCGACTCCGCCGACGGCCGGGTCGGCGAGCGAGGCGGCCAGCAGGACGAGGGAGGCCTCGAGGCCGTTGGTCACGCGGTGGATCTTGAACGCGGCGGCGATGCGGCGCGCGGCGGCCACGCCCTGGGAGCGCGGGCGGGTCGCCTCGTCGTCGGCGCTGACGGGCAGGCCGCCGCGCGCCCGCGCCACGTCGACCAGGTCGGTCGACGCCTTCAGCAGGACGACGCCGAGCGCGGTGGCCAGGCCCAACGACACCCAGCCGCCGGCGCCGGACTGCGCGGCGCGGAAGCCGGCGCCCGCCATCAGGGCGGCGTCGGCGAGGTAGGCGCCGAGCCGGTCGACGTAGACGCCGGTGGCGCTGGTGACGCGCTTCCAGCGGGCCACCTCGCCGTCCACGCAGTCGAACAGCAGGAAGCCCTGGAACAGCACGACGGCGAGCAGCGCGCCGGGGACACCGGGGATCAGCAGGGCGGCGCCGGCGGCGACACCGCACACGACCATCGTCCACGTCAGCTGGTTGGGGGTGACCGGGGTGCGCACCAGGTGCCGGGTCACGCGCAGGGACACGCGGCGCATGTAGAGGCGGCCCATCCAGTGCTCGCCGTTGCGGCTCGCCAGCTTCGCCTGCGGCTGGCAGACCTCCCGCAGCTCCTGAAGGGCCGGAGCAGCACCCATGACCGTCGTTCCTCCCATCGGGACACACCAGCGGGACACGCCGCCGGGACACAGCACCGGGACACGCCGCCGGGGCACACCACCGCTCGGCCGCCGCCCGGGGCGGCCGTGATCGGCTCAGGCTATCCGGCGGCCACCGGGCGTCCGGCGCCAGGTCACCCCGTACGCCGCGTTGTCCCGGTGGTCCGGCCGGGGAAGAGTGGAGGTGTCGAGCGAGGGGGAGAGTGAGGTCATGGACCGGCTCGGGCGCGGGCCCGGCACGCCGGGCACGGCGTGGAGACCGTCCCTCTCGACGACCCCGCGTGGACCCGCGTGCGTCGCGCTCCCGCGCGACGTCGCCGGCCCGCATCCCGACCTGTGGCAGGAGGACATCGGTGCCCGAACCGCGAAGTGGCCGTATCCCCACCGTCGACCTGCGCCCCTGGCTCACCGGTGACGCCGAGGACCGCCGGGCCGTCGCCGGCACCGTCGACCGGGCCCTGCAGAACGCGGGGTTCCTGCTGGTCACCGGGCACGGCGTGGAGGCGTCGCTGCGCGCCCGCCTCCGGGCGGCGGCACGCACGTTCTTCCTGCTGCCCGCCGAGGTCAAGCAGCGCTACGCCGCCCGCGTCGGCGGGCGCGGCTGGCTGGGCCCGGGCACGGAGGCCAACGGGTACGCCGAGGGCACCGCGACCCCGCCGGACCTGAAGGAGTCGCTGACCTTCGCCACGGAGGAGCCGTTCGACGACCCGAAGGTGAACGCCGAGTGGTACGCGCCGAACGTGTGGCCCGAGGAGGTGCCGGAGCTGCGCCCGCTGTGCCGGGAGTACCTGGACCGGATGGCGCGCCTGGAGCACCGGCTGCTGACACTGCTCGGTGAGGCGCTCGGCGTCGGGCGGGACTTCTTCACGCGGCACATGAGCCACCCGACCTACGGCTTCAACATCAACTGGTATCCGGGGGTGGAGGTCGTCGGGGAGCCGGAACCGGGACAGTTCCGCATCGGCCCGCACACCGACTTCGGCACGGTGACCATCCTGGACCGGCAGGCGGGCAAGGGCGGGCTGCAGGTGTTCACCGACGAGGACGGCTGGACGGACGCGCCGTACGACCCGGACGCGTTCACCATCAACATCGGCGACCTGATGGCCCGCTGGACCGGCGACCGCTGGCGCTCCGGGCGCCACCGGGTACTGCCGCCGCCGGCGGAGGAGCCCGCCGAGGAGCTGATGTCCCTGGTCTACTTCGGCGAGTGCACCCCGGGCACGCTGGTGGAGTCCGTCCCGGCGCCGGTGGGCCGGGTGGCGTACGAGCCGGTCGACTCGCACGTGTACCTGCGGCAGAAGCTGGACGCGATCACGGTCGGCTGATCAGGTGAGCCACCCGTTCGGCGGCGTGTCCGGTGCGCGGGCACCCGTGTCCGGGGCATTCCTGTCCGGGGCATTCCTGTCCGGGGCACTCGTGCCTGGAGTACTCGTGCCCGGGGTGCCCGCGTCGAAGGTGGCCACGAGCCGCTCGAACCGCTCCCGCCACCGCCGCTCGGACTCCGTCTCACCCCGGAACTCGTGGGTGAAGCGCAGGACGCTGCCCCGTTCGGCCCGCTCCAGGTGGAAGCGCAGGCGCCCGGCGTCCGCGAAGGTGAACTCGACGATCCGGTCCACGTCCCAGGCGGTGACCTCCCCGGCGCCCAGGCCGCGCAGCGCGACGACGCCGCCCAGGCGCGGCTGGAGCACGTCCGCCTCCGTGAACCAGGCGGCCAGGCCGTCCGGTGTGGACAGCCGGGGCCAGACCGCCTCCATGGGGCGGGGCAGCCGGACCAGGAAGTGCAGGATGTGGGTGTCCCCGTGCGTCTGGCTGGTGCCGGGTTCGACGGAACCGGTCATGACACCAGCCTGCCGCCGCGGCGGGGGTTGCGCACATCGCCCGACGTCGTCCGACATCGTCCGACGTCCCGGACGTGCCCGGGGCCGGGACGCCCGGGCAGCGGTGCCGCGCCCGGCCGTCCCGGCCCCGTCGGTCGGATGCCCGCCGCGGCCGGATGCCTGCCACGGCCGGTCAGACGCCCGCGTAGGAGTGCCTGCCGCGGTCGGTCAGACGCCCGCGTAGGAGTGCTTGCCGCTGACGAAGATGTTCACGCCGTAGTAGTTGAACAGCCAGCAGCCGAAGGCGATCAGGGCGATGTAGGCGGCCTTGCGGCCCTTCCAGCCGGCGGTGGAGCGGGCGTGCAGGTAGCCGGCGTAGGCGACCCAGGTGATGAAGGACCAGGTCTCCTTGGGGTCCCAGCCCCAGTAGCGGCCCCAGGCGGACTCGGCCCAGATGGCGCCGGCGATGATCGTGAAGGTCCACAGGGGGAAGACGGCCGCGTTGACGCGGTAGGCGAACTTGTCCAGGGAGGCGGAGGCGGGCAGGCGTTCCAGGACGGAGGTGGCGAAGGTGCCGGGCTTGCCGCCGCTCGCCAGCTTGTTCTCGTAGGAGTCCTTGAAGAGGTACAGCAGGGTGCCGACCGCGCCCACGTAGAAGACGGCGCCGCAGACGATCGCCGTGGAGACGTGGATGTACAGCCAGTACGAGTGCAGGGCCGGCACGAGCTGGTCGCTCGCCGTGTACAGGACGGTCACCGCCAGGCCGAGGTCGAGCAGGACCGTGGTGGCGAGGAACAGGCCGAGCCAGCGCACGTTCTTCCCCAGGGCGAGCAGCGTGAGGTACACGCCGACGGCGACCGTGGAGAACGTGATGTTGAACTCGTACATGTTGCCCCACGGCGCCCGCTGCACGGAGGCCGCGCGGGCGAGCACGCCGCCCAGCTCGATCAGGAAGGCCAGCACGGTCAGCGACACCGCGATGCGGCCGTAGAGGTCGCCCTGTTCGTCGCCGCCGTGCGCGCCGGGCCCGTCCGGCACGTCCCGGGCGCCGGCCGCGGAGCGCACGACGACCTCGGGCCGCTCCAGGACCGTGGTGCCGCCGCCCTTGCGGACGGTGACCGAGGGCGCCTTGGCCTTCGCGGCGGCCGGCGCGGTCAGCGCGGCGGCGGTGCGGGCCACCTTGCTGCGGCTGCCGAAGAGCCATTCGGCGATGTACGCGAAGAAGGCCAGGGTGTAGACGGCCATCGCGGAGTAGATCAGCACGTTGCTGATGTTCGCGAGGTGTTCGTTGGTCGCCGTGGCGAGCTCGGTTGCGGCGGCGAGAGTCACTTCTTCTCAGCCCCTTCGGCGGGTACGGAGGTTGCGGCGTCCGGCTCCTGGGCGGGGTCGGCGTCGGGATCGTGGTCGGCGTCGGGATCGTGGTCGGCGGTCGTCGTGGGCGCCCGTTCGTGGACCAGCGCGGCCAGGTCGCCGAGCTCCGCCGGCAGCCGGGCGGACTCGCTGCGGCCCAGGCCGGCCATCTCGACGACGGTGACGCCGTCGGGGCCGGGCACGGCCCGCACCCAGACGCGGCGGCGCTGGATGAACAGGGAGCCGGCCAGGCCGAGGATCGCGACGACCGCGCCGGTCAGCGCCCAGCCGGTGCCGGGCTGCTGCACGATCTGGAAGCCGGCCCACTCCTTGATCTCCTTGTCGAAGGTGATCGAGCCGGCGCCGTTCGGCAGTTTCATGGTCTCGCCGGGCCGCAGCCGTGCCTTGACGATGCTGCCCTTGGCGTCCTTGAACTGCTTCAGCTTCCTGGTGTCGAGCTGGTAGACGTTCTGCGGGACGCCCGCGTCCACGCCCAGGTCGCCGTGGTAGCCGGTCAGCGCGAGCACCGGGCGGTCCAGCGCCGGGAACTGGGAGAACATCGTGCCCTTGCCGGCACCGGCGAAGGTCGGCACGAAGAACGCGGCGAAGCCGAGCTGCTCCTGCTCGCCCTGCGGGTTGGTGTAGCCGTCGAGGACCTTGATCGCGCCCTGCGAGGTCTCGTTGGAGTCGATGGGCAGCATCGGCACGGCCTGGTGGTAGACGACGCGGCCCTTGCCGTCGCGGACGGTGACCGTGGGGGCGTAGCCGTGGCTGACCAGGTAGACCCGGGCGTCGCCGATCTTCAGCGGCTCGTTGACCTCGACGGCGGTCCGCTTCTCCTTGCCGTCGGCGCCGACGCTGTAGGTGAGGTCCGCCCGGAAGGTGCGCGGGGTGCCCTTGTTGGGGCCGGTGCGCTCGTAGGTGGCGGTGAACTTCTTCAGGTTGAAGCTGAACGGCACCAGGTGGTCGTCGTCGAAGAGGCTGCCCGACTTGAAGTCGTCGTACTGCAGGAGCGTGTTGGAGAAGCCGTCGCCCTCGACGACCAGCTTGTCGCCCTCCGTCTTGTAGAGCTGGCCCCAGGCGAAGGCGACCAGCAGGACGATGAGGGCGAGGTGGAAGACGAGGTTGCCGGCCTCGCGCAGGTAGCCCTTCTCGGCGGCGACGGCGTCCCCGGCGACGTGGGCGCGGAAGCGGCGCTGCCGCAGGATGCCCAGCGCGGCCTGCCGGACCTGCTCGGGGTCGGCGGCGGTGCGCCAGGTGGTGTAGGCGGGCAGCCGGGTCAGGCGGCGGGGGGCGGCCGGCGGGCGGCCGCGGAGCTGGCCGGCGAACTGCCAGGTGCGCGGCACGATGCAGCCGATGAGGGAGACGAACAGCAGGATGTAGATCGCGGAGAACCACACCGAGCTGTAGACGTGGAACAGCCCCAGCTTGTCGTAGACCTGCCCGAGCGTGGGGTGCGTCCGCTGGAACTCCTGCACCTTCATCGCGTCGGTGCCGGTCTGCGGGATGAGGGAGCCGGGCACCGCGCCGAGGGAGAGCAGGAACAGCAGCAGCAGCGCGATGCGCATGGAGGTGAGCTGCCGCCAGAACCAGCGGCACCAGCCGAACACCTCGCGGCCGAGCCAGGCGAGCCGGCCGGTGACGCCGGGGGCGCGGGTGCCGCCGAAGGAGCCGGGGACGGCCGTCTCGCGCGGGGCGGTGGACAGTTGCGAGCCGGCGGCGCCCAGGTCCTGCTCGCCGCCGGCGATGTCCGCGGCGCCGGCGGTCGCGGCCTCGTCGCCGGCGGTCGCGGCCCTGTCGCCGACGGTCGTGGCCCTGTCGCCGCCGGTCGTGGCCTTGTCGTCGGCGGTGGTGTCCGTGTCGCCGGCGGTCGCGGCCTTGTCGTTGGCGGTGGTCTCGCTCATCGCTCAGATCCCCACAGTGAAGCCGTCGGACCAGGTCTGCATCTCCTGCACCAGCCGGTCCCAGGCGCCGGTCAGCAGCAGCACGCCGGTCGCGATCATCATCGTGCCGCCGATGCGCAGCACCCACACATAGTGCCGCTTGACCCAGTCGAAGGCGCCCAGCGCCTTGCGGAAGGCGATCGCGGTCAGCACGAACGGTATGCCGAGGCCGGCGCAGTACGCGACGGTCAGCAGGGCTCCCCGCCCGGCGCTGCCCTGGTTGAAGGAGAGCCACTGCACGGACGCGAGGGTCGGTCCGATGCACGGGGTCCAGCCGATCCCGAACAGCGCTCCGAGGACCGGGGCGCCCATAAGACCGGTGGCCGGCCGTTTGTGGAAGCGGAACTCGCGCTGGGTGAGCCAGGGCATCAGCCCCATGAAGAAGACGCCCATGGCGATCATGAGCACGCCCAGCACCTTGGTCAGGGGCCCCTTGTACTCCTGCAGCGTCTGCCCGAAGTAGCCGAACAGCGCGCCGCCGGAGACGAACACGGCGGTGAAGCCGAGCACGAACAGGGAGGCGCCGAGCGTCATGCGGCCGCGCCGGGTCTCGGCGAGGTCGGTGCCGGTGACTCCGGTGACGTACGACAGGTAGCCGGGGACGAGGGGCAGGACGCAGGGCGAGAAGAAGGAGACCAGCCCGCCGAGCACGGCGACGGGCAGCGCCAGCAGCAGCGCGCCGTTGAGCACCGTGCGGTTGGGGTCGGTGACTGCGGCCAGGAGCACGGCGGTCACTTCTCCGCGACGACCGGGTCGAGCATCGTGCGCAGCTTCTCCTCGGTCAGCGGCTGCAGGGCGCGCGCGGCGATCTTCCCGTCCCGGTCGACGACGATCGTGGAGGGGATGAGCTGCGGGTTGAGGGTGCCCTTCTTGAAGCGGAGCATGAGCCGGCCGGTCGGGTCGTACAGGCTCGGGTAGGGCACGCCGTAGCGCTTCTCGAAGGCGAGGGCCGGGCCGGTGCTGGTGTCGCGGGTGTTGATGCCGACGAACTGCACGCCCTTGTCCGCGTTCTCCTTGGCGACCTTGACGAGGTTGGGCGCCTCGGCGCGGCAGGGGGCGCACCAGGAGCCCCAGACGTTGAGGACGACGACCTTGCCCCGGTAGTCGGCGGTGTCGAGCCGCTTGCCGTCAACGGTCTTGCCGGACAGGTCGGGGGCGGGTTTGCGGTCGGCCTTCTTGACGGTGTCGATGCCGTCGGAGCCGGTGATGAAGTTGGTGTTGCCGGAGCCGCCGGAGGTGCCGCCGGAGCCGCAGGCGGTCAGCGCCGACGCGAGCAGGGCCGTCCCGGCGAGGAGCAGGACGGCGGCGCGGCGGCGGGCGTGCGGCGGGCGGCGGGCGCGGTTCGAGCCCCGGGGGGCGCGGCTGGCGGCACTCATGTGAAAAGTTTCGCATGTCCGTTCCGGGGATCTTTCGCACCCCCCTGCCGGGTGGGAAACCGCACGTCAGGCGGCGTTCGCGGCCCCCTTTCCGCCGGTCGCGGCGGTGCCGTTCTCAAGGAACTCCTTCCAGCCGCCGGCCGGCCGCTGCCCGACGTCGAGGGTACGCAGCTTGCCGAGGATCTCCGGCTTCTGCACGTCCAGCCAGTCGACGAACTGGCGGAAGGAGACCAGGCGCACGTCGGCGCCCTTCTCCTTCTCCCGCGCGATGTGCTTCAGGGCCTCCTCGACGGCGTCCATGTAGATGCCGCCGTTCCACTCCTCGAAGTGGTTGCCGATGAAGAGGGGCGCGCGGTTGGTCTCGTAGGCCCGCTTAAAGCCCTGGATGTAGGCCTGCGCCGCCTGCCGCCGCCAGCCCGGGTAGTTGTACGCCGGTGCCTTGGTGGTGTTGAGGGACTGGTTGGCGAGCATGTTGTAGTCCATCGACAGCACCTCGAAGGAGTGGCCGGGGAAGGGGATCTGCTGCAGCGGCAGGTCCCACAGGCCCTGCTTCTTGACCGGCCAGACCTGGCGGCCGCCGGGCGAGGAGGCGTCGTAGCGCCAGCCGAGGGCGCGGGCGGTGGGCAGCAGGTTGTCCTGGCCGAGCAGGCAGGGGGTGCGGCCGCCGACGAGCTCCTTGTCGTAGTCGAAGGGCAGGGCGGGCAGGTGGTGCCAGCCGGTGTTGGTCTTCCACCGCTTGACGAACGACTTGGCCTGCTCGATCTCGCTGCGCCACTGCTGGGGCGTCCAGTGCTTGACCGAGCCGGGGCCCTCGCCGCAGAAGTGGCCGTTGAAGTGGGTGCCGATCTCGTGGCCCTCCAGCCAGGCGCGGCGGACGTTGGCGAGGGTGGCCTTGATGTGCTCGTCGGAGAGGTAGCCGATGGCGGAAGCGCCGCGCGGGTTGTTCGGCGGGTCGTAGAGGCGCTTCTTCGACTCCGGCAGCAGGTAGAGGCCGGAGAGGAAGAAGGTCATGTGCGCGTCGTGCTCCTTGGCCAGGTCCAGGAAGCGCGGGAAGAGACCGTTGCCGACCTCGCCGGCCCCGTCCCAGGAGAAGACGACGAACTGCGGCGGGGTCTCGCCGGGCTCCAGCGGCCGGGGCCGCTCGGGCTGCCGGGGCTGCCTGCCGGTGAAGGAGGTCGAGCCGTCCCCGAGGGGGCGGGCGGGGTGCGCGCTGCCGTCGCGCCCGTCCCGGGCGCCGCCGGCGCGGGCGGGGCGGCGGCCGTCCGGCGACGACGTGAGGGTGCCGCAGCCCGCCAGTCCGACGGCGGCCGCGGCGCCCGCGCCGAGGCCGAGCATGCCCCGGCGGGAGATGCCGGACAGGGATCCGGCTCCGGCTCCGGATCCGGATATAGGGAAGGTCCGGGAGTGTGCGCGCATGGGGTCCCCGTTTCGTCACGTCCTCTGGTGTCACCCACTCAGAGGACGTGACGATCACGAAGGTTCCGCCGCTGGTCAGATGTTCGGCAACAAATGCAACAGGTGCGTCACAGACAATCCGGACCGATCACTTCCGGCCACGGAGCGTCCGCTCCTTCCTACGCACCGTGGACCGTGGGCGGCGGCGCACCGCGGATGCCGGCGCACCCCGGATGCCGGCGCACTGCGGACAGCGAGGCACCGCGGTCAGCGACGCGCCCTGGATGCCACCCGTCCTACGCGCCGTACGCCGCCCTACGCGCCGTACGCCTTGCCCTGCCCGGGTCCCCGCCCCCGCACCGGCTTGGCGCCCGGCAGGAGGTGGGCCGGGACCAGGTCCCGGGCGGGCTCGGTGTAGCCGACGGAGACGATCCGGTCGCCGCGGAAGGTGAACGTCGTCAGCGAGGCGAGCGTGCACTGCCGCTTGCGCGGGTCGTGCCACAGCCGCCGCCGCTCCACGTAGGAGCGCACGATCCAGATCGGCAGCTGGTGGCTGACCAGCACCGCCTCGTGCCCGCGCGCCGCGTCCTTCGCCGCGTGCAGCGCGCCCATCATGCGCACCACCTGGTCGACGTACGGCTCGCCCCACGACGGGCGGAACGGGTTCACCAGGTACCTCCAGTTCGCCGGCCGGCGCAGGGCACCGTCGCCGACGCCGAAGGTGCGGCCCTGGAAGATGTTCTCCGCCTCTATCAACCGCTCGTCGGTGCCGACGTCCAGCCCGTGCACCTTGGCGATCGGCGCGGCCGTCTCCTGCGCCCGCTCCAGCGGGGAGGCCGCGACGTGGGTGATGTCCCGGGAGGAGAGGTGCTCGGCGACCCGCTCCGCCATCCGCCGGCCCAGCTCGGAGAGGTGGTAGCCGGGCAGCCGGCCGTACAGGACGCCCTCGGGGTTCTCCACCTCGCCGTGCCGCATCAGGTGGACGACGGTGATGTCGCTCCGGGTGTCCCCGGTGTTCCCGGCGCTCCCGGCTTTCTCGGTGTTCTCGGCGCCTTCGACGTTCTCGGCGCCTTCGACGTTCTCGACGTTCTCGACGTTCGAGACGTTCTCAGTGGTCATGCGGTGGCCTCCGCCGCGGCGCGGGCCGCCGCCGGAAGGGCGTCGGCGATCTTCTGCAGGGCGCGCTCGTCGAGCGCGGTGGACACGAACCACGCCTCGAAGGAGGACGGCGGCAGGTAGACGCCGTGCGCGAGCATCGTGTGGAAGAACGCGGTGAAGCGGTACGACTCCTGCGCCCTGGCCTCGTCGTAGTTGGTCACCGGCCGGTCGGTGAAGAACACCGAGAACATGTTGGAGGCGTTCTGCACCTGGTGGACGACACCCTCCTTGGTCAGCGCCTCGGAGACCAGGGAGCGCAGCTGCGCCGACGTCGCGTCGATCCGCTCGTAGGCCGCGTCGTCCAGGAGCCGTAGCTGGGCGAGGCCCGCGGCGGTGGCGACCGGGTTCCCGGAGAGGGTGCCGGCCTGGTAGACGGGACCGGCCGGCGCGAGGTGCGCCATGACGTCGGCGCGCCCGCCGAAGGCCGCGGCCGGGAAGCCGCCGCCCATGACCTTGCCGAAGGTCATCAGGTCCGGCACCACGCCGTCGACGCCGAACCAGCCGGCGCGGCTGGTGCGGAACCCGGTCATGACCTCGTCGGAGATGTACAGCGCCCCGTGCTCGGCGCACAGGTCCTTCAGCCCCTGGTTGAACCCGGGCAGCGGCGGCACGACGCCCATGTTGCCGGGCGCCGCCTCGGTGATCACGCAGGCGATCTCGCCGGGGTGCGCGGCGAAGGCGGCGCGCACGGCGTCGAGGTCGTTGTACGGCAGCACGATCGTGTCGCCGGCCTGGGCGCCGGTGACGCCCGGCGTGTCGGGCAGCGCGAAGGTGGCGACACCGGAGCCGGCCGAGGCGAGCAGGGAGTCGACGTGGCCGTGGTAGCAGCCGGCGAACTTCACGACCTTCGTGCGCCGCGTGAACCCGCGGGCGAGCCGGATCGCGGACATGGTGGCCTCGGTGCCGCTGGACACCAGCCGCACCTGCTCCAGCGGCGCGACCCGCGCCACCATCTCCTCCGCGAGCGCGACCTCGCCCTCGCCGGGCGTGCCGAAGGACGTACCGCGCGCGACCGCCTCCCGCACGGCGGCGGTCACCTCCGGGTGGGCGTGCCCGAGGATCATCGGGCCCCAGGAGCAGACCAGGTCGACGTACTCGCGCCCGTCGGCGTCGGTCAGGTACGCGCCGCTGCCGGACACCATGAACCGCGGCGTGCCGCCCACGGCGCGGAAGGCGCGCACCGGGGAGTTCACGCCGCCGGGCGTGACAGCCGCCGCGCGGTCGAACAATGCCTGCGACGCGGGTGCTTCGTAGGGATAGGGCAGTTCGCTCATGACCTGCGACTTCTCCGACTTCTCCGACGTGCTGCTCCGACGTGCCGCACGTCCGGGCACGTCCGGGACCTCTCGGGCTTGACTCGGGCTGCGGTTGGCTGGGACCCCCTCAGGGTAGGCCAGGGGCCGGACGGACCGGACGGCCGGACGACCGGCCGCCGACGCGCGCCGAATGATCGGCTTCTGCCGCGGCGGACGGGTGTCGTCTGCGAAACTGGAGCAGCGAAGTGGCAGATGTGGCGCACCGTCGTGACGAGGGCTGCCAGGATCGTCGCGAGGACTCGGAAGAAAAACCCCGCGGCCGGATGTTCCACCGCACGTTTCGTCGGGCGGGCGTGGGGGAGGTCACTGACACGATGATCGGGTTGCGCGGCGGGGGCCACGCGTCCTAGAAAAGCAGTCGGGTGGAGATATGCATCGCGGTGGCGGACTGGGCGAGGGGACCGACGACCTGGGTCCTCGACGTGCCCGGCGGGGAAGGCACCGGCGTGAGGACACAACCGAAGCACGGCAGGTAAACGAAGCACGTCAGGTAAACGAAGTACCGAACGAGCCCGAGGGCTACGACCGACGCGTCGACCGGAGGGCTGACCGCCTCCGGGCGGGGAGCAGGAATGGTGGTCGGGTGGGGGTGACGTACAAGTACTTCGGTGCGCCGGACGGCGCGACCGCGGCCCGCGTCCCGATCTCGATGCGCCCCGAGGAACTGGGCGGCGACGAGCTCGGCATGAACGGCATGTTCACCCGGATCAAGCCGGAGACCATGGCCGCCATGGTCCTCACCGGCATCCAGGGCGTCCCCCTGCACAAGGTGCCGCCCCTCGAACTCGTCGTCCTGCACCCCGACTACGCCGTGGTCAAGCTCCCCATGACCGTCGTCGACCCCCTGCGCGACATCAGCGAGGAGACGGTCGGCGCGGCCGCCTTCATCTGGTCCACGGTCCCGGACCGCGGCGGCCCGCGGGACGCGTACGACGTGTACCAGCTGCTGCACGAGTGGCAGGACTTCAGCCACCGGCTGCACGAGGCGGGGCATCAGCCGTACTGCCTGGTGTGGCCGTGAGCTGAGGCCGCGTACGGCTTGGGCGGGGCTTTCGGGCTCCGCCCTCGGCATGTGCCGGGAGGGGCCTTCAGGTGGCCGGGGCACGTTGAGGGCACATTGGTTGCGCCAAGAGGCACCGATGTGCCCTGATCACCGTCCGGGTCCCCCGCGAAGGCGTCGTCGATCGCCTTACGGGTGCGGGTCTCGCTGGACGGCGGCAGATGCGTGTACGTCCGCAGCGTGACACCCGGGGCAGGGTGACTCCGGCGGGCGGAAACTCCTTCACATGGACATAGGGGCATCTGAGCCTTGAATCGCCGAACTCGCCCGCCGGAGCCGAACCCGATCCGCCCGGGACGACCACCGCCTACAAGGGACACGCCCTCTTACCAGCTAACAGACGGCGTCACCGCACCGTGCCGACCATGGGCTCCAGCAACTCCAGTGCTTCCTCCCAGCGGAAGCGTTCCGCCGCGCCGCCGGCCCTCGGCCGGTGAGGTTCGCATGAGCCGATCAGGACACCCATGCCCCGCAGCCGCTCCAGGCTCTGCCGGTAGGCGGGGTGGGCAGCCTGGGCGGAGTTCAGGTAAGGCAGCGCCACGGTCGGGATGCCCATGCCGTACGCCTCGCACAGGATGCCCAGGGCGAGGGTGTCGGAGATCCCGGCGGCCCACTTGTTGATCGTGTTGAAGGTGGCGGGAGCCACGGCGATCGCGTCCGCCGGGGGCAGGGGGCGCGGGTCTCCCGGGGAACGCCAGGCGGAACGGATCGGGTAGCCGGTCTGCGCCTCGATCGCCTTGGTGTCGATGAAGCCGAGTCCCTGCGGTGTGGCGATGACGCCGACATCCCAGTTCGCCTCCTGGGCGGCCGTGATCAGCTTGCCGACGTCACCGGCGACACCGCTCGCGCACACGACGACGTACAGAAGGGCTTCTTGTCCGGGGCGGTCGGTTCGGTCACGCGGGGACTCCCAGTTGGCGGCTGAAGTGGTGCAGTTCCGGCAGGGTACGTCGGCGGTCGCGGGCGGCCATATCGGCGACCAGGGTGCGGACGTCGGGGCGGCGGATGTCCTGGGCGGCGCAGGTCTCGGCGATCCTCAGGGCCTGGTAGCCGTCGGCCAGGCGGCCCTGCTGGCTGTAGGCGCGGGCCGCCTCGACCCATAGGGCGGCGCGGCGCTCGGGGACCGGGATGTGCCGGCGCATGAGGGGCCGGGCCGGCCGGGCAGCCCGAGTCGGTCAGGCAACCCAAGTCGGCCGAGCAACCCGAGTCGGCCAGGCAACCCGATCCGGCCGAGCAACCCGAGTCGGCCAGGCAGCCTGATCCGGCCGGTCCGGCCGCCCCGCCCGGGGCGTCAGGTGCCGGCACGGGAGGTCCCCCGGGCCGCCGCCGTCGCGCCGGTGACGGTGAAGCCGATCACCGAGCCGCCGCCCTCGCGGTGCAGGGCGAAGGGGGCGCCGCCGTGGGAGAGGGCGACCTCGCGGACGATGGACAGGCCGAGGCCGGAGCCGGGCAGGGAACGGGCGTCGGCGGCCCGGTAGAAGCGGTCGAAGATGCGGGTGAGGTCGGTGTCGGCTATGCCGGGTCCGCGGTCGAGGACCTCGACGCGGACCGTGCCGGGGACGGCGGGCCCGGAGACGACGACCTCGATGGGGGCGGTGCCGTCGCGGTCGAACTTGGCGGCGTTCTCAAGGAGGTTGGACACCGCCCGCTGCAGCATGCCGGGGCGGCCGTCGGTGGTGGTGTCGCCGCAGGCCCGGACCACGATCTCGCGGCCGGTGCGGCGCCGCGCCTGGGCGGCGGCGTCCTCGGCCATCTCCGCGAGGTCCACCTTCTGCGGCGGCTCGGTCGGCGACTGGCCCGCGGCCAGGTCGACCAGCTCGTTGACGAGGTCGGTCAGTTCGCGGGCCTCCTGGGTGAGGTCGGCGACCAGTTCCTCGCGGGTGGCGGGCGGGAGCTCGTCGATGCGGCGCAGCAGCGAGATGTTCGTCCGCAGGGAGGTCAGCGGGGTGCGCAGCTCGTGGCCGGCGTCCTGGACGAGGCGGCGCTGGTCCTCCTCGGACTGGGCGAGCCGCCCCAGCATGTGGTCGAAGGCGCGGCCGAGGCGGCCCACCTCGTCGTAGCCGGTGACCGGGACCTCGATGTCGAGCTGCCGGGTGCGGGCGACGTCCTCGGCGGCGGAGGTGAGGACGACCAGGCGGCGGGTGATGCGGCGGGCCAGCCACCAGCCGCACAGTCCGGCGGCGACCACCACCGCCGCCTCGATGACCAGCGTCCGCCGCTGCAGCGTCCGCAGCAGGTCCTCGGTGTCGCTGAACTCCTGCGCCACCTGCACCGCGCCCCGCCCGTCCCCGAGCGCGACGGTGGCGACGCGGTAGACGTCGCTGGCGACGGCGACGTCCCGGTACTCGACGGTCGTGCCGGCCTTCCGGGCGGCCGCGGTGGCCCGGTCCCTCGCGGTGACCGGCAGGGCGGGGCTGCCGTGGTCGACGATCGTGCCGTCGCCGCCGAGCACCTGCACGTCGGTGCGGCTGGGCCGGATCACCTCGTGCCCGGGCCGGGAGGAGGAGAAGTCCTCCGGCAGGCGCCGGTACTGCCGCACCTCCTGCTGCACGTCCTGCACGACCTGCGCGAACACCGACTGCTGGTCGACGCGGACCAGGCGGGCGGCGGCGTTGTACGACAGGACGCCGACGAGCAGCGTGACGGCGGCGGCGACCACGGCGAACGTCACCGCGAACGTGGTGCGCAGCGACGACAGCCGGGCCCGTGACCGGGCCGGCCGGCCGACCAGCGCGCGCAACCGTGCCCGCAGCCGCGCCCGACCGCTCACTCAGTCCTCCCGCTCAGTCCTCCCGCAGCACGTATCCCACCCCGCGCACGGTGTGGATGAGCTGCGGCGCGCCCGGCTCGTCGAGTTTGCGGCGCAGGTAGCCGACGTAGACGGCGAGGTTCTTGGAGCCGGGGCCGAAGTCGTAGCCCCAGATGCGGTCGTAGATGGTGGAGTGGTCCAGCACGATGCCCGCGTTGCGCACGAGCAGCTCCAGCAGGTCGAACTCGGTGCGGGTCAGCTCCAGCTCGCGCTTGCCCCGCCAGGCGCGCCGCGCCTGCAGGTCCATGCGCAGCCCGGCCGCCTCGATCTGCCGCTCGGGCAGGTGCGGGCCGCGCGCCTGGTCCGCCGCGGTCCCGCCGGCGCCGACCAGCGGGGTGGTGCGGCGCAGCAGGGCGCGCAGCCGGGCGAAGACCTCCTCCACGTCGAACGGCTTGACGACGTAGTCGTCGGCGCCCGCGTCCAGGCCGGCGATCCGGTCCGCGGTCTCCACCAGTGCGGTCAGCATCAGGATCGGGGTGCGGTCGCCCTCGGCGCGCAGCACCCGGCACACCTGCAGCCCGTCGATGCCCGGCATCATCACGTCCAGGACGAGCACGTCCGGCCGGTTCTTGTGCGCGTGCGCCAGCGCCTCGATCCCGTCGGCGACCGCGGTGACCTCGTATCCCTCCAGGGTCAGGGCCCGCTCCAGGGCGTGGCGGATGGCGCGGTCGTCTTCGGCGAGCAGTACGGAGTGCGGCACGCGTCCAGTGTGCCAACACCTCCGGCGCCGCGACCGTGGCCGGTACCCGCCGGGGCGCCTTTTTACCGGCCTCTCACCGTGGTCCCCGCGCCCGGGAGTGCGCGGTCACCGTCTTCTCACCGTGCACCCGTTCCCTTCGTCCTCCCGCCCCCCCTCGCCGGGCGTCCGCCCCCGTGTCGGTGCCCGCGCCTACCATCCCCCCATGGCCGCTCCACGCCGTGACACCCGAGGCATCGTCGACGCCGCGGAACTGTTCGCGCGCGTCCGCTTCCGCCGCCGCGAACCGGCCGCGCCGTTGCGGCCCTACCTGGAGCACTATTGGCTGATCGACTGGGACCTGTCCGAGCCGTACGCCTCGCACGTCGTCCCCCACCCGTCGGTCAACATCGTCTTCCAGCGCTACGACGGCGGGGCGGGCGAACCCGACGGGGCCAGCGGAGCCGACGGAGCCAGTGGAGCCAGTGGCGCCGACGGTGTTCCCGGTGCCGACGGTGCGGGCGGGGCGGCCGGGCGCCCCTTCGGCGAACTCGCCGGGATCGGACTGGAGCTGTTCACGCAGAAGCTGGCGGGCCGGGGCCGGGTGTGCGGCATCCAGTTCCGCCCCGGCGGCTTCCGCCCCTTCGCCCCCCGCCACCCCGTCAGCCACTGGACCGGCCGCCGCCTGCGCTTCACCGACGCCCCCGGCCTGTTCCCGCACGCCGACCCGGCGGCCGTCCTCACCCCCGACGACGAGGACGCCCGCGTCGCCGCCCTCGACGCCTTCCTCCTCGCCCTCGATCCCCGCCCCGACCCGCAGGCCCGCCTCGCCATGGCCCTGGTCGACCACGTCCGCGCCGACCGCACGGTCCGCCGCGTCGCCGACCTCGCCCGCACCGGGGGCCTGTCCGTGCGCCGCCTGCAGCGCCTCTTCGCCGCGTACGTCGGCGTCAGCCCCAAGTGGGTCATCCTCCGCTACCGCATCCACGAGGCCCTCGAACACGCCGAGACCGGCACCGGCACCGACTGGGCCGCCCTCGCCGCCGACCTCGGCTACGCCGACCAGGCCCACCTCGTGCGGGACTTCACCCGGACGGTCGGGGTGCCGCCGACGGCGTACGCGAGCAACCCGGCGGCGGCCGGCGCCACCGCGCCGGGCGGCGGGACGCGCGGGCCCGCACGCCGGTGATCCGCCCCCGCGCCGGCGGTCCCCCACCGACGGCCCCCGCCCCGACGATCACCGTCCACCGGTGATCCCACCCCGACAGTCCCCGCCCCGACGATCACCGTCCACCGGTGATCCCACCCCGACAGTCCCCGCCCCGACGATTCCCACCCCGACGGCCCCCACTTCCGGCGGCCACCCCCGCCCGGCACCGCCCCCCTACGGCACCAGCACCAGCCGCCCCCGCACCCCGCCCTCGGCCAGCCGCGCGTGTGCCTTCGCCGCGTCGTCCAGGGGGAAGGTCTCGGCGACCCGGAGGGTCAGCACCCCTTCCTCCACCAGCCGCACCAGCTCCGCCAGCCGGGCCCCGTCGGCGGTCACCGCCACGGACGCGGTCCGCACGCCGCGGACGGAGGCCGGTTCGGCCCCCGGGATGACGCCGACGTAGCCGCCTCCGTCGCGCACCGGGGCCAGCGCGGGCTCGCCCAGGACGGCGGCGTCCAGGACGGCGTCGACGCTGCCGGGCGCGAGGTCGGCGAGGTCGGTCACCAGGCGTTCGGCGCCCAGGGAGCGGACGAGGTCGGCGTCGGCCGCGCGGGCGAGCGCGGTCACGGCGACGCCGCGGTGGGCCGCGAGCTGGACGGCGTACCCGCCGACCGCTCCGGCCGCGCCCGTCACCAGCAGCGACCGCACGGGCGCCACGGGCTCCAGCAGGTCCAGGGCCTGCACCGCCGTCAGCCCGTTCAGCGGCAGCGTCGCCGCGTGGGCCGCGTCCACTCCGGCCGGCGCCTGCGCCACCGCGTCGGTGTCGACGACGACGTACTCGGCGTGCGCCCCGAGCGGCCCGGTCACACCGTGGTGGAGGGCGACGACCTCGTCGCCCACGTCCCACGCGGCGGCCACGTCGATCGCGTCCACCGTCCCGGCGACGTCCCAGCCGAGTCCGAGCTGTTTGCCCGCGCCCCCGAAGGCGCCGGCCCGTACCCCCGCGTCGACCGGGTTGAGCGCGGTCGCCGCCACCTTGATCCGCACCTGCCGGGCGCCCGGCTCGGGCACCGCCGTCTCCACGATCTCCACGGCCTCGGGCCCGCCGAACGTCCTCACCACCGCAGCGCGCATGCTGCCCAGCTCCCCTCGATTCCCTGTGAGCCGCCGCGGATCTCGGTATCTCCGCGACCGACAGCAACCGTAGGAAGAGTTACTATCCTCAGGGAAGTAGTTACCTGAAGGTGCCCAACTGCCCCGGAGGTGAGAGCCGGTGCCGACCATGACGGCCGCCCAGCGGCGCGAACAGGCCCGCCGCGCCTACGACGCGTTCCTGCGGAGCTGCCCCACCCACCAGTTGCTGGACCGCATCAGCGACAAGTGGGTCGGCCTCGTCGTCTCCGCCCTCGCCCCCGGGCCCCAGCGCTACAGCGACCTCGCCCGCAGGATCGCCGGCGTCAGCCCCAAGATGCTCACCCAGACCCTGCGCGCCCTGGAGCGCGACGGCCTCGTCTCCCGCACGGTGACCCCGTCCGTCCCGGTCCGCGTCGACTACGCGCTCACCCCGCTGGGCGCCAGCCTCAGCGGCCTGCTGTCGGCCGTGAAGGACTGGGCGGAGACCCACTTCGACGAGGTGCACGCGGCCCGGCAGCGCTACGACGCCGCACACGCGCGGGAGTCGTGACCCCGGCCGGCCTGCCTGCCGCTCACCTTTGGCCTCCCCCGGACCGCTCACCTTTGACCTCCCCCGGACGCCCCCGCCGCGCCGTCCCCCCGGTCACCTACGCTGGGCAGGTCGTCCCGCCCGAGTCCGAGGAGCCGCCCCATGGCCACCGCCGCCCCGTCCGCCGCCTCCCGCATCGCCGTCGTCACCGGTGCGAGCAGCGGCATCGGCGCCGCCACGGCCCGGCGGCTGGCCGCGGCCGGCTACCGCGTGGTCCTCACCGCCCGCCGCAAGGACCGCATCGAGGCGATCGCGGAGGAGATCAACGCCGCCGGCCACTCCGCGACGGCCTACCGGCTGGACGTCACCGACCGCGCCGCGGTGGACGAGTTCGCGACGGCCTTCAAAGCGGTCGGCGTGCTGGTCAACAACGCCGGCGGCGCACTCGGCCTCGACCCGGTGGCCACCGCCGACCCGGACGACTGGCGCCGGATGTACGAGACCAACGTCATCGGCACCCTCAACCTCACCCAGGCCCTGCTGCCCAAGCTCGTCGCGAGCGGCGACGGCACGGTCGTCGTGGTCTCCTCCACCGCGGGCCACGGCACGTACGAGGGCGGCGCGGGCTACGTCGCCGCCAAGCACGGCGCCCACGTCCTCGCCGAGACCCTGCGCCTGGAAATCGTCGGCCGGCCGGTCCGCGTCATCGAGATCGCCCCCGGCATGGTCAAGACCGAGGAGTTCGCCCTCACCCGCTTCGGCGGCGACGCCGAGCGCGCCGCCCAGGTCTACGAGGGCGTCCCCGATCCCCTGACCGCCGACGACGTCGCCGACACCATCACCTGGGCCGTCACCCGCCCCAGCCACGTCAACGTCGACCTCCTCGTCGTCCGCCCCCGCGCCCAGGCCTCCCACACCAAGGTCCACCGAGAGAGCTCCCAGGTCCACCGAGAGAGCTGATGCCCGACGACGACTCCGAACGCCGGCGCCTGTCCCTGGAGAAGAAACGCGAACGCTACGTCTGGTACTACCTCGCGTACTTCCTCTTCGGCATCCACGTCGTGGCGTTCGTCATGATCTACGCGGTACGGCACGCGAAGTGAAACGGGGGCCCCGCGAGGATGCGGGACGCCCCCGGCCCGTCGATCGGACCCGGCCCACCGGCCCAGGTCCACCGAACCTGACCCACCGGACCTACCCCTTCACACAGACGACCTGCTTCAGCTTCGCCACGACCTCCACCAGGTCCCGCTGCTGGTCGATGACCTGCTCGATCGGCTTGTAGGCGCCCGGGATCTCGTCGACGACGCCGGAGTCCTTGCGGCACTCCACGCCCCGGGTCTGCTCCTCCAGGTCCCTGGTGGTGAAGCGGCGCTTGGCCGCGTTGCGGCTCATCCGGCGGCCGGCGCCGTGCGAGGCCGAGTTGAACGACGCCTCGTTGCCGAGGCCGCGCACGATGTACGAGCCCGTGCCCATCGAGCCCGGGATGATCCCGTAGTCGCCGGCGCCCGCGCGGATGGCGCCCTTGCGGGTGACCAGCAGGTCCATGCCCTCGTACCGCTCCTGCGCCACGTAGTTGTGGTGGCAGGAGATCTCCGGTTCGAAGGTCGGCTTGGCCTTCTTGAACTCCTTGCGGACGACGTCCTTCAGGAGCGCCATCATGATCGAGCGGTTGTGGCGCGCGTACTCCTGCGCCCAGAACAGGTCGTTGCGGTAGGCCGCCATCTGCGGCGTGTCCGCGACGAACACCGCGAGGTCGCGGTCGACCAGGCCCTGGTTGTGCGGGAGCTTCTGGGCGACGCCGATGTGGTACTCGGCGAGCTCCTTGCCGATGTTGCGGGAACCGGAGTGCAGCATCAGCCAGACAAATCCGGAGGTGTCCACACAGACCTCGACAAAGTGATTCCCACTGCCGAGCGTTCCCATCTGCTTCGCCGCCCGCTCCCGGCGGAGCCTGACCGCCTCCGCGACCCCGTCGAACCGCCGCCAGAAGTCCTCCCAGCCGGCGGTGGCCAGCCCGTGCAGGCGGCCCGGGTCGACGGGCTCCTCGTGCATGCCCCGCCCCACCGGGATCACCTGCTCGATCCGCGAGCGCAGCCGGGACAGGTCGCCGGGGAGGTCGTCCGCCGTCAGCGACGTCCGCACCGCCGACATGCCGCACCCGATGTCCACCCCGACCGCGGCCGGGCACACCGCTCCCCGCATGGCGATCACGGAGCCGACGGTCGCACCCTTGCCGTAATGGACGTCGGGCATGACGGCGAGACCCTTGATCCAGGGAAGGGTGGCGACGTTGTGGAGCTGCTGGAGAGCCGCGGGTTCGACGGTCGCGGGGTCGGCCCACATGCGGATGGGGACCTTCGCGCCCGGTATCTCCACGTACGACATATCGTTCTCAGTCCCCCGAAAGCAGAAGAGAAGTCCTGAACCGCAATAGCCGTGTCAAGGTCGGCGAAAGGGATGACGGACCGGCGTCCACGGCAGTGCGTGCGATAAACAGTGCGGTAGACATTGTCCTCAGGGCGCACCCCCGCGCGGCAACCGATTAAGCACCGGCCGAGCACTGGTCGAGCACCGGCCGAGCACTGGTCGAGCGGCAGTCGGGCGGCGGGGACGCCGGGAGGCGAAGACCACGGCACAGCGGCGAGAGGAGCCCGACGGTGCAGCGGAAGGCGTACGTGTCCGGCGTCGCGGCGCTCCTCGTGGCGCTGCTGGCCGGCTGCACCGGCGGCTCGGACGGCGGGACCGCGACGGACGACGCGAACCCGGGGGACACCGGGACGGCGGTGCAGGCGGGCCAGCCGGGCAAGTACCGCACGCTGCCGGAGCCGTGCGGCGCCGTCGGGCACGGCACGCTGGACTCGCTGCTGCCGGGCATCAAGCAGCTCGCGGACGCCACGCAGCGGGAGAAGGCGTACGAGGGCGAGCCGACCCTGACCTACGACACCGACCGCCGGGTGGGCTGCCGCTGGAAGGTGGAGTCGGCGGACGCCACCGACCACCTGTACGTCGACTTCGAGCGGGTCGTCTCCTACGACAACGCCGTGAGCGACGACGATCAGGCGCGCGAGGTGTTCGCGAAGAAGGAGGACGCGGCCGACCTGCCGGAGCCGTCGGGGTCCCAGACGTCGCCGGAGAGCGCGAGCGCGTCGGCGTCCGGCGACTCCGATGATTCCGGTGACTCCGACTCCGGTGACTCCGGCGACGGTGCGGACGCGGGGACCGGTTCCTCGCCGTCGCCGTCCGGCTCCGCCTCGCCGTCGGGGTCGAAGGCGCCGTCGGAGTCTGCGTCGTCGCCCTCCGCGGGTGTCACGCCGTCCGATCTCCAGCCGCGCACGCTGGACGACCTCGGTGACGAGGCGTTCGTGGACGACACCCTCAGCAGCTCGGGTTCGACGGCCAAGCAGCGGACGGTGACTGTGGTGTTCCGCACGTCGAACGTGATCGTGACGGTGGAGTACGTGGAGCAGCCGGCGACCGCGGGCGTGGTTCCGGATAGCGCGGAAATGCAGGACAAGGCCCGGAAACTGGCGGCTCGGCTGGCCGACGCGCTCAACGGTTAGCGGAGTCCGGCGCCCGCTGTGGCGCTCGTCGCGATGCCCGGGAAGGGCGACCGGGTGCCGGCGGCACGGCGTACCGTGGCCCCTCGGACCCGTTCCACCACAGCGAATCCGCAGGGTCCTCGCAGGATCCCGGCAGGGACACCGCAGGAACACCGCAGGAGCCACGAGCGTATGAGCGTCATGAGTGAAGGAACCATGCAGCGAGCAGCACAGCGAGACCAGGGTGACCGGCGTGAGCGGCGGGCGAGGCGCCTGAGCCGCGTCCTTGCCTGCGCGGCCGCCGCCCCCGTGCTGCTGGCCGCCGCCGGCTGCTCCTCCGACTCCGGCTCGGACTCCGGCGCGAAGGGCGGCGGCGACGTCACGCAGGAGGCGAGCGCCGCGGCGAGCGCGTCGGCGAGCCCGTCCCCGACGGTGCAGGCGGCGGCGTACGGCAAGCTGCCGGAGCCGTGCGCGGTGCTGTCGAAGAAGACACTGGGTGATCTGGTGCCGAAGGGGGTCAAGTCCGGCAAGGAGGGCGCGTCGGACGACGTCTCGGCGCGGGCGAGCTGCAACTGGAGCAGCCTGGACAACAACGGCGTGAAGGGGTCGCAGTTCCGCTGGCTGAACGTCTCGCTGCTGCGGTTCGAGTCGGACACCGCGCGGGGCTCGGGCGAGCAGCAGGCGAAGGAGTTCTACGCCAAGCAGGTGCAGGGCGCCCAGTCCACGGACGGCGCGAAGAACACCAAGTCGGAGCCGGTGTCCGGGGCGGGCGACGAGGCGACGGCGGTGCGCTACGACCTGAAGAAGAAGGAGGGCCTCTTCAAGCAGCAGACGGTCGTGGCCCGGGTGGAGAACGTGGTCGTCACCCTCGACTACAACGGCGCCGGCCTGGCCGGTGACAAGACGCCGGACGCCGGTGACCTGACGAAGGCGGCCGAGAAGGCGGCCAAGGAGGTCGTGGCCGCGGTGGCGAAGGCCAACGGTGACGGCGGCGGTGCCGCGCCGGGCGCCGGGCAGGGCGCGTCGCCGTCGAAGTCGGCGTCCGGGTCGGCCAAGCCGTCGAAGTCGGCGTCGCCGTCCGCGTCGAAGTCGGCGTCCGGGGCGGCGAAGTCCCCGTCGCCGTCGGCCTCCGGCGCCAAGGAGGGCTGAGCCTCCGGCGCCGAGGCGGGCTGAGTCCCCGGCGCCAAGGCGGGCTGAGTCCCCGGCCCCGAGAGGGGCTGGGCTTCCGGCGCCCGGAAGGGCCGGCGGGGCCTTCGCCGCGGACCGGTCACCCGTTCCCCGTACGCATGTGCCACCCTGTTGCGCGCAACAACACGCACTGGGAGGGGAGTACGGGTGGCCGCGCCACTACAGCTGACTCGGATGCACCGCGTTCTCATCGGCGTGGTCGTCACCGGTGCCGTGATCATCGCCGGCATCGGTTTCGCGGGGTCGTACGCGGCGGTCCGCGAACTCGCCATCAGGAAGGGTTTCGGCAACTTCAGTTACGTCTTCCCGGTCGGCATCGACGCGGGCATCTGCGTGCTGCTCGCGCTGGACCTGCTGCTGACCTGGATCCGCATTCCGTTCCCGCTGCTGCGGCAGACGGCGTGGCTGCTGACGGCGGCGACGATCGCGTTCAACGGCGCGGCGGCCTGGCCGGACCCGCTGGGCGTGGGCATGCACGCGGTGATCCCGGTGCTGTTCGTGGTCGCGGTGGAGGCGGCCCGGCACGCCATCGGCCGGATCGCGGACATCACCGCCGACCGGCACATGGAGGGCGTGCGGCTGGCCCGCTGGCTGCTGTCGCCGGTGCCGACGTTCCTGCTGTGGCGCCGGATGAAGCTGTGGGAGCTGCGGTCCTACGACGAGGTGATCCGCCTGGAGCAGGAACGTCTCGTCTACCAGGCCCGGCTGCGTTCCCGCTTCGGCCGCGGCTGGCGCCGCAAGGCCCCGGTGGAGTCGCTGATGCCGCTGCGGCTGGCCCGCTACGGCGTGCCGCTGGCGCAGACGGCCCCGGCGGGCCTGGCGGCGGCGGGCATCGAACCGACGCTGCTGCCGCCGGCCCCGCAGCAGTCCGAGCCGGCCCCGGCGCTCACGGCGGCGGCCGGCCCGGCCGAGCCGCGGCGCGCCCCGCAGCCGCAGGCCGAGCCGCCGTACGCCGAGCAGCAGGCCGAGCAGCAGCCGGAGTTCGCCATGGACCACTACGGCGGGCAGGCGGAGTACGTCCCCGACGAGAGCCCGTGGTTCGCGGCCCCGCTGGACGTGGACTACCACGGCGGCTACGACCCGACGTACGACCCGGACGAGCAGTACCAGCAGTGGTACGAGCAGCAGCAGGCGCAGACCCGGCAGCCGCAGGCCCGGCGGCTGCCGCAGCAGCGGCAGCCCCAGGAGCAGCAGGAACACCAGGAGCCCCAGGAGTTCCAGGAGCAGTCACCCTCGCCGGAGGACACCGGCAGCTTCCCCATCCCCGCCGGCCCCGGCCGCACCCGCCCGCTGGGCGAGGGAGGCGCCGCCGGCCAGGAGCCGCCGGAGCCGGACGAGGACGCGTACTACCAGATCTTCAAGCAGTCGATCAACGGCAGCTACCCGACCCCGCGTGAGTTCGGCGACAACGTCGAGGCGGAGTTCGGCATCCGTCTGGACGGCGCGGAGGCCAAGAAGATGGTCGACCGCTTCCAGAACCGCCACTACCGGGAGATGGAGGAAGAGCACATCGCGTGAGGCCCGTCGCATGCATCCGCACGAGGCCGTCACATCCGCATGAGGCCATCGCCTCCGCCTGAGAGCGCACGAGAACGCACGAGAACGCATGAGAAAGCGCCCGGTGCCGTGGGGCACCGGGCGCTTCGCTCACGGTGTCACTGTCACTCCCCGAGCAGCCTGCGCACCCGCTCCTGCCCCACCGCGAGCAGCAGCGTGGGCAGGCGCGGCCCGGTGTCCTTGCCGACCAGGAGCCGGTAGAGCAGCGCGAAGAAGGACCGCTGGGCGGTCTTGATCTCCGGCGGCAGCTCCTTGGGCGTCGCGTCGGCGGAGAACCCGGCCTGCACCTTGGGCACGCCGTAGACGAGGTGGGTCAGCCCGTCCAGCGACCAGTGGTCGGCGAGGCCGTCCAGGAGCAGGCGCAGGGACTGCTGGGCCTGCTCGTCGAGGGACTTCAGCAGGTCCACGTCGGGCTCGTCGCGCACGATGGTGCGCTGCTCGGCGGGGACGTGCGTGTTGATCCACGCCTCGGCCCGGTCGTAGCGCGGGCGGACCTCGTCGAGGGAGGTGAGCGGGTTGGCCGGGTCGAGGTCGGACAGGATGCGCAGCGCCTGGTCCTGGTGGCCGGCGGTGATGTCGGCGACGGACGCCAGGGTGCGGTACGGCAGCGGGCGCGGGGTGGTCGGCAGTTCGCCGGCGGCGGTGCCGACGGCGCGCAGGTGGGCGGCGCGGTCGGCGGGCAGCGCGGTGCCGTCGGCGACCTTGGCGACGAGCCGGTCCCACTCGTCGTACAGGCGCTGGATCTCCTGGTCGAAAGCGATCTTGAAGGACTGGTTGAGCTTGCGGCGGACGTAGAGCCAGCGCAGGATCTGCGGCTCCATGATCTTCAGCGCGTCGGCCGGGGTGGGCACGCCGCCCCGGGAGGACGACATCTTGGCCATGCCGGTGATGCCGACGAAGGCGTACATCGGGCCGATGGGCTGCTTGCCGCCGAAGATGCCGACGATCTGCCCGCCGACCTGGTAAGAGGAGCCGGGCGAGGAGTGGTCGACGCCGGACGGCTCGAAGACGACGCCCTCGTAGGCCCACCGCATCGGCCAGTCGACCTTCCACACCAGCTTGCCGCGGTTGAACTCGCTCAGCCGCACCGTCTCGGAGAAGCCGCACGCCGAGCAGGCGTACGTCATCTCGGTGGTGTCGTCGTCGTAGGCGGTGACGGTGGTGAAGTCCTTCTCGCAGTTGCCGCAGTACGGCTTGTACGGGAAGTAACCGGCCGAACCGGAGCCGTCGTCCTCGGTGGCCGCGCCGGAGCCCTCGGCCGCCTGCAGCTCGGCCTCGTCGACCGGCTCGTTCTGCGCCTGCTGCTTCTTCTGCTCGGCGGGCTTGGGCCTGATGCGGTACTGGGCGAGGACGGCGTCGATGTCGTGCCGGTGCTTCATCGCGTGCAGGATCTGCTCGCGGTAGGCGCCGGAAGTGTACATCTGCGTCTGGCTGATGCCGTCGAACTCCACGCCGAGCACGCCCAGCGACTCGATCATGGCGGCCTTGAAGTGCTCCGCCCAGTTCGGGTGCGGGGAGCCCTTCGGGGCCGGCACGGAGGTGAGCGGCTTGCCGATGTGCTCGGCCCACGACTCGTCGATCCCGGTCACGCCGGCCGGCACCTTGCGGTACCGGTCGTAGTCGTCCCAGGAGATGAGGTGCCGCACCTGGTACCCGCGGCGCCGGATCTCGTCGGCGACAAAGTGCGGGGTCATGACCTCGCGCAGGTTGCCCAGGTGGATGGGTCCGGAGGGCGACAGCCCGGACGCGACGACAACCGGTTTGCCCGGGGCCCGGCGCTCCGACTCCTCGATGACCTCGTCCGCGATACGGGAGACCCAGTCGGTGGTCTCGGTGCTCTGAGCCACGATCGGCACGTCCTCTTCCTGGAAGTTCCTGGAATTTCCGCCGGCGCGACCGTCACGGTCCCGCGGCCGGCGATTCCATTGTTGCGTACGCGGGCCGCGCCCCGTCCGGGCGCCGGAGCGGGGCGCGGACGGGGGACACCCGAGATCCGCCGGGGCCCGTCGGGGCCCGACGGATGAACCAGGTGGAAGAACCCGTTGGAAGAACCCGGCGGAAGGACCCGCCGGAACGCGGCGGAAGAACCCGCTGGAAGAACGCGGCGGAAGAACCCGCTGGAAGAACGCGGCGGAAATTCGCTTTACCCCCCGTGGGATACTGGCCGGGTAAACCCATACGCCCGAGGAGAACGGCACCCACACCTATGGCCCCGGTCACGTCCCTCACCGCTTCCGTCCACCAGCGTCTCGCGTCCGCTCTCTCCGCCGTGCTGCCGGAGACCGACGCGGACCCGCTGCTGCGACGCAGCGACCGGGCGGACTACCAGGCCAACGGCATCCTCGCGCTGGCGAAGAAGGCGAAGACGAACCCGCGGGACCTGGCGGCGCAGGTCGTCGCACAGGTCACGACCGGTGACGTGATCAAGGAGGTCGAGGTCTCCGGGCCCGGCTTCCTCAACATCACGATCGCCGACCGGGCGATCACCGAGAACCTCGCCGCGCGCGCCGCCGACCCCGAGGGCCGCCTCGGCGTGCCGTTCGCGGAGCACCCCGGCACGACGGTGATCGACTACGCCCAGCCCAACGTGGCGAAGGAGATGCACGTCGGCCACCTGCGCTCCGCGGTGATCGGCGACGCGATGGTGAAGCTCCTGGAGTTCACCGGCGAGAACGTGGTCCGGCGCCACCACATCGGCGACTGGGGCACCCAGTTCGGCATGCTCATCCAGTACCTGGACGAGCACCCGCACGAGCTGGACCACAAGGCCGACACCGGTGACACCGCGGCCTCCGGCCAGGAGGCGATGTCCAATTTGGACCGCCTCTACAAGGCGGCGCGCAAGCTGTTCGACTCCGACGAGGAGTTCAAGACGCGGGCCCGGCGCCGGGTGGTGGACCTCCAAGCGGGCGAGCCGCGGACGCGCGAGCTGTGGCAGCGGTTCGTGGACGAGTCGAAGATCTACTTCTACTCGGTCTTCGAGAAGCTGGACATGGAGATCCGCGACGAGGACATCGTCGGCGAGTCCGGCTACAACGACATGCTCGCCGAGACCTGCCGCCTGCTGGAGGAGGCCGGCGTGGCGGTGCGCTCCGAGGGCGCGCTGTGCGTCTTCTTCGACGACATCAAGGGCCCGGACGGCAAGCCGGTCCCGCTGATCGTGCAGAAGTCGGACGGCGGCTACGGCTACGCGGCCACCGACCTGTCCGCGATCCGCGACCGCGTCTTCAACCTCAAGGCGAACACGATCCTGTACGTCGTGGACGCCCGGCAGGCGCTGCACTTCCGGATGGTGTTCGAGACGGCGCGGCGGGCCGGCTGGCTGGGCGACGACGTCAAGGCGCACCAGCTCGCCTTCGGCACGGTGCTCGGCAAGGACGGCAAGCCGTTCAAGACCCGTGAGGGCGAGACGGTGCGGCTGGTCGACCTCCTCGACGAGGCGATCGACCGGGCCACGGCCGTCGTCCGCGAGAAGGACACCCAGGGGCAGCTCTCCGAGGAGGAGATCGCCGAGCGCGGCGCCCAGGTGGGCATCGGCGCGGTGAAGTACGCGGACCTGTCGACGTCGGCGAGCCGGGACTACAAGTTCGACCTGGACCAGATGGTCTCGCTCAACGGCGACACGTCCGTCTACCTCCAGTACGCCTACGCCCGTATCCAGTCGATCCTGCGCAAGGCCGGCGACCACCGCCCGGCCGCGCACCCGGAGCTGGAGCTGGCCGAGGCCGAACGCGCCCTGGGCCTGCACCTGGACGCCTTCGCCGAGACGGTGCACGAGGCGGCCGCCGAGTACGCCCCGCACAAGCTGGCCGCGTACCTCTACCAGTTGGCCACCCTCTACACCGGCTTCTACGACAAGTGCCCGGTGCTGAAGGCCGAGTCGCCGGCCCAGGTGGAGAACCGCCTGTTCCTGTGCGACATCACCGCCCGCACCCTGCACCAGGGCATGGCCCTCCTGGGCATCAGGACACCCGAGCGGCTCTGAGGCAACCCGCTCGGGACTTCCCGGGCTTCGGCCCGGGAAGTCCCGAGTTTCGGCTCCGACGCGGTGTACCGCGGCCCGCCCTCTCCCCCGTGGGAGGGCGGGCCGCGGTCGCTTCGGTTCGCCCGTTCGCAGGGAGGGGGCGGGGTCGCCGTTAGAGCGAGTCGCAGTACCGTTTGAAGGCGGCCTTTGTCTTCGCCCCGGGGATGCCGTCGATCGGGCCGCGGTAGCCCCAGTTGGCCTTCAGCCAGCGCTGCAGCGCCTTCACCGTGCCCTTGCCGACGATCCCGTCGATGGGGCCGTTGTAGTGGTAGTACCGCTTGAGGAAGCGCTGCATCGCCTGCCAGCTCCCGGTGCCCAGCAGCCCGTCGATCGGGCCGCGGTAGCCCCAGTTGGCCTTCAGCACCCGCTGGAGCTTCTTGGCCTCCGCCTTGGTCAGGCCCAGGTTGTTCACCGCCTGCGCGGAGACGGCCTGCGCGCTCACCGCCGGCTTGGCGGCCGGGGCGGGGGCCGCGAAGCCGGCCGTCGCACCCGCGAGGCTCCCGGCGGCGATCCCGGCGACGGCGGTGGCGGCGACGAGGGTCCTCGCCATGAGGTTCGGTCGCATGCGTTTCCCTTTCGGATGTCGGATGTCGGGTTCGGGTGTCGGGCGGCGCCCGACGTGGTGGGCGCCGCCGGCACCTCGAGACTGCGGGGCGGGCGGCGCGGGCCGCCACGGTTGCCGCCGAAGTGGCGTCCTCGCGGGACGTCTCATGCGCTGACCTGCAAAGACGTGGTCCCGTGGGACGTCTCGGCGGGACGCCCGCACCGGGCGGGCGGGCGGCGGAACGTCCGCCCAGGGTGGGTAGTCCGAACAGGTGGATTCACCGCCGAACGGGAACCGCCGCGGGGGGCAGGCCGTGGAAACTCAAGGAAGTCCGGCGGAAACGGGGACCGATGACCAACGGGGACCGATGACCGAGGTCCCGGGACGCGAGTAGGGGGGAACATGTCGCGTTGGAAGGCGCTGCCCGCCGAACTGGATCCGCGGGTGCGGCAGTTGGTGGTGCGATTACGGCAGTTGAAGGACCACGGCGATCTGAGCATGCACCGGCTCGCGGCGAAGACCGGGTACAGCCGCAAGTCGTGGGAACGGTACCTGCACGGCAGGTCGCTGCCGCCCCGGGAGGCCGTGGAAGCGCTGGCCCGGATCGGCGGCGAGGATCCGACACGACTGCTGGTGCTGCACGAACTCGCCGCCGAGGGCTGGGAACGGGGGCGCCGTTCCCCCTCCCCGCCCGAAGCGGCCGCCGCACGGCCGGAGTCGGGCACGGCGGACTCGGCGGCCCCGGTGAACTCGGCGGACCAGGCGGACCAGGCGGACCCGGCGGCGGTCGGCAAACCGGCCCGTCCGCACGGCCGTGCGCTGCGGGTCGCGGTGGCGGCGGGGGCCGTGGCCCTCGTCCTGGCCGTCTCCTCGGCGGTCCTGCTGGTCGTACGCCTCACGGACGACGGCACCGGCGGCCGGACGACGGCGCCCCCGCTCTCCACCGCCGCCGCGTCGGGACCGGAACCGGGATCGCCGCCCGTCTACACCTGCCACGTCCAGCGCGTCCACGGCCAGTGGTACGCGGGCAACAGCCGCACCCGGGACGCCATCCTGGGACAGGGCCAGGCCGGTGCGGACGTCGCCGAAGCGCAGTGCCTGCTGCGCCGGGCGGGCTTCTCGCCGGGGGCCGTCGACGGTATCTACGGCCCGCGGACCGAAGCCGCGGTCAAGGACCTGCAGCATCGGGTCGGCCTGCCCCCGGACGGCATCGTCGGGCCGCACACCTGGAAGGTCCTGCGCGGATGACCGGACCGATGACCGGGCCGACGAGCGCGACCGGAGCGCCGGGGACCACGGGCGGGACCTCTCCGAAACCCCCCAAGCCTGCGAAGCCTGCGGAGTCTTCGAAGACCCCGAAGACCACGGAGACCACGGAGACCACGGAGACCACGGAGACCACGGAGAGTTCGGAGGGCGCGCGGCTGGCCGCCACGTTGCGCGAGCTGAAGGCCCGCACGGGCCTCAGCCTGGTCGGCCTGGAGAAACGCACCCCGTACAGCAAGTCGTCCTGGGAACGCTACCTCAACGGCAAGACGCTGCCTCCGCGTCAGGCCGTGCAGGAGCTGTGCCGCCTGGCCCGCGAACCGGCCGGGCGCTGCCTGGCCCTGTGGGAGTTCGCGGAGGCGGAGGCACGTGGACGCGCGCGGAAGGAGCCGCCTCCGGCGCCGTCCCCGGCGCCGTCCCCGCCGACGCCCCCGCCGTCTGCGGCTCCGGCCTCGTCCGGGCCTGCGGCCACGGTCGAGGAGACGGCGCGGGCCGACCGCAAGGGGGCGGCCGCCGCGCTGCTCGCCGCCGTCTGCGCCGTGGCCGCGGGAGCCGTCGCGCTGGCCTTCTTCCTGCTGCCGCACCCGGACGGCGCCGCTCCGCGTCCGTCCCCGTCCGTCCTCGCCCCGCTGTGCCGTGGCGCCGCCTGCGAGGGCGGGGACCCGATGACCACGCACTGCGGTGCCCACCCGGCCAACCTGGCCTTCCACCACACCGCGACCGGCGCCGGGGTGGAGATCCGCTTCAGCACGGAGTGCGGCACGGGCTGGGCCCGCATGTGGGACACCCGCGTCGGCGACCGGCTGGAGGTCACCGCGTCCGGCCGCACCCGCTCCGTCACGATCAAAAACGGCACCGAGGCCATGTCGTACATCTACACCCCCATGCTGGTCACACGCCCCGGCACCGTCCTCCGCGCCTGCTTCCGGCCGGCGGCGGGCGGGAGGACGGAGTGCGTCACCGCCCGCGTGGCCGCCGCCGCCCGTGTCCCGGCGACCCGCTCCTCCGGATGACCCGGTCGAGGCGGCACCGGTCCTCCGGGTGACCCGGTCAGGGCCACCCGGAGGACCGTCCCTGCGATCCTGCGGCCTTACGGGATCGCGGGGCCGCGGGGCCGAGGGGCCGCGGGATCAGGCGTAGTAGTGGATCGTGCCGTGCAGTGCGGGGTCGCCGCCCTCGCAGTGCTGGACGAAGGTGGCCGCGAACGCCTTGACGGTGCCGTCGTCCCCGCGCGCGAGCTTGGTGACGGTCAGCGTGCCGGTGGAGGTGTTGCAGCCGCGCCCGTTGCCGAACACGTCCAGCCCGGCCGTGCCCTCGGCGTGGCTGCGCGCGGTCCGGTAGGTGCGCCCGGCCTCCAGGTTCTCCCCGGTGGGCGGGGTGATCAGCGCCGTCCAGTACTCGCGCTTGCCGGAGACGCCGTATTGGATGCCCCCGGCGCCGTAGCCGCTCAGCGAGAAGGTGCTGGTGGCGCCGGTGTGGGTCTGGCTCAGGCCCTGGCCCATGTAGTCGCCGGGGTCACTGGTGTAGGCGTAGGACAGGGGGTGGGCGCGGTACTTGACGACGCCCTTGAGGGCGGGGGCGTCGGCGCTCTCGCAGTGCTGGGTGTAGGTGGCGTCCAGGACGGTGATCGCGCCGGAGGCGTCGGTCTCGATCTGGTTGACCGAGAACTGGCCGTAGACCTCGTTGCACCCGCGCCCGTCGCCGGAGACGTCCAGGCCCGGGGAGCGGCCGGTGCGGAAGGCGGCGCGCTCGGCGTCGCGGTAGATGCCGGGGTGGAGCTTTTCGCCGGTGGGCGCGGCGAGTTCGACGTCCCACCAGGTGGTGTCGGTGGACACCCGGAAACGCACGTACTGCGCGTCTCCGCCGGCCGTGATGGTGGCCGTCGACGGGGTGTAGGAGGCGCTGCCGCCCTGGCCGATGTAGTCGCCGGCGGCACTGGTGTAGCTGTACTTGGTGACGGCCACCGGGGTGGTGGTGGCCGCCGCGGCGGGCTCGGCGAGCGCCGTGGTGAGGCCGACGGCGACGGCCAGGCCCGTCAGCGCGCCGCCCAGGGAACGCCGCCATCTGGTGCGTGTACGCACGGATGATCCCCCTCCGTAGTGGTGCGGGCGCTTCCAGTGAACGCCCGCACCCCCTTTGTAACAGCCGCCACTGACAACGCCCCCGACAGCGGGCGTCCCCCGGCTGTCGTCCCGTCAGAGGACGGCTGTCGTGCCGTCAGAGGATCTGCGGCGCCCCGGGCTCGGCCGTCAGCCCTTGCGTCCCACCGCCCCGTAGACGTTGATGTCCGCGTCCGTCACGTCGTTGATGTCGGCGTAGCGCACCTTCTCGAGGGCGTCGAGGGTGGCGAGGTAGTCCTCGTCGGGCTGCTCCGGGACGGGCGCGTCGTGGTCGAACCGCCAGTGGTGCACGGGGACGACACCGGGCTCGGCCAGCTTGAGGCCGTTGTCGGTGAAGAACCGCTCGACCTCGGCGCGGGAGCGCAGCACGAAGGTGAACCCGCGCTCGGTGTAGGTGCGTTGGACGGCGCGGATGTTCTCCGGGTTGAGGTCCTCGGTGAGGTGGCTGAGGACCAGGTGGCTGCCCGGGGGCAGGGCCTCGACGAGGCGCCGTACGACCGCGTGGGCCTCGGTGTCCTCGACGAAGTGCAGGACGGCCACCAGGCACAGGGCGATCGGCCGGCTGAAGTCGAGCGTCCGGGCGGCCTGTTCGAGGATGCGGTCCGGGTCCTTCAGGTCGGCGTCGATGTAATCCGTGCGTCCCTCGGGGCCGGAGGTGAGCAGGGCCCGGGCGTGGGCGAGGACGACGGGGTCGTTGTCGACGTAGACGACGCGCGCGTCGGGGGCGATGCGCTGGGCGATCTGGTGGACGTTCTCCGCCGTGGGCAGCCCGGTGCCGATGTCGAGGAACTGGCGGATGCCCTCCTCCCCGGCCAGGGTCGTCACGGCGCGGCGCAGGAAGTCGCGGTTGTGCCGGACGTCGAGGTAGCCGCGCGGGTTGGCGGCGAGCGCGGCGGCGGCCGCCTCGAGGTCGACCGGGTAGTGGTCCTTGCCGCCGAGGAAGACGTCGTAGACCCGGGCCGGGTGCGCCTTCGTGGTGTCGATGCGTCTTCTGATCTCGGCGGGGTCCTGGCTGAGGGCGTCACCGGACATGAGCGTCTCCTGGGAGTTCGGTTGGTCAACAACCTAACTTCCCGGCCGACTTGAAAGTGCCCGATCCCGCACACGGCCGGACGACCGGACGGTCGGACAGCCGGACGGCGCCCGGGCGGTGTCCCGGCGGGGCGGTGTCCCGGCGGGGCGCCGTCCGCGCGGGCCGGCGGCCCGCGGGCCCACGGGGCGCGAGCCCGCAGGACGCGAACCCACGGGGCGCAAGCCCACAGGACGCGAGCCCACGGGGCGCAAGCCCACAGGACGCGAGCCCACGGGATGCGAGCCCACGGGGTGCCACCGCCCGCGGACGCCCCCAAACGTCCCCGGCGGATCAGCCGAGCAGCCGCTGCGCGACCTCGGTGGCCCAGTAGGTGAGGATGGTGCGCGCCCCGGCCCGCTTGATGCCGGTCAGGGTCTCCAGGATGGCCCGGTCGCGGTCGATCCAGCCCTTCTCGGCGGCGGCCTCGATCATCGCGTACTCGCCGGAGATCTGGTACGCGGCCACCGGCACGTCCACGGCGTCCGCGACGCGCGCCAGGATGTCCAGGTACGGCCCGGCCGGCTTGACCATGACCATGTCGGCGCCCTCCTCCAGGTCGAGGGAGAGCTCGCGCAGCGACTCGCGCCAGTTGGCGGGGTCCTGCTGGTAGGTCTTGCGGTCGCCCTGGAGGGAGGAGGCGACGGCCTCGCGGAAGGGGCCGTAGAAGGCGGAGGAGTACTTGACGGTGTAGGCGAGGATCGCCACGTCCTGGTACCCGGCACCGTCCAGCGCCTCGCGGACGACGCCGATCTGCCCGTCCATCATGCCGCTGGGCCCGACCACGTGCGCGCCGGCCTCGGCCTGCACGCGGGCCATCTCGGCGTACCGCTCGAGCGTGGCGTCGTTGTCGACCCGCCCGTGTTCGTCCAGCACCCCGCAGTGCCCGTGGTCGGTGAACTCGTCCAGGCACAGGTCGGACATGACGAGCAGCTCGTCCCCGACCTCGGCCCGCACGTCCCGGATCGCGACCTGCAGGATGCCGTCGGGGTCGGTCCCGGCGGTGCCGAGGTTGTCCTTCTTGTCCTCCTCCGGCACCCCGAACAGCATGATCCCGGAGATCCCGGCCGCCGCCGCGTCCGCGGCCGCCTTCTTCAGGCTGTCCCGGGTGTGCTGCACGACGCCGGGCATCGACGCGACCGGCACGGGCTCGCCGACGCCCTCCCGGACGAAGGCGGGGAGGATGAAGTCGGCCGGGTGCAGCCGCGTCTCCGCGACCATGCGCCGCATCACGGGCGTGCCCCGCAGCCGCCGGGGACGGGTGTTCGGGAAGGATCCGTACTTCGCCATGCCTTCTACGCTACGCCCGGGTCGGGGGAGCCTTTGCCGACGCCGTGTCGGGCGCCGCGGGGCCGGCTCCCCCGCCTGCTGCGGGCGTGGCTCGACGTGATGCGGCGTGGCTCGGCGCGACGCGGCGTGGCTCGGCGCGATGCGGCGTGGCTCGGCGTGGCTCAGCTGAGCGGGTCGAGCGTGAGGTAGGCCTGCTGCGGGTCGGTGGCGCTCACCAGCGACTCCTGGTTGGCCACGTCGTCGAAGGCGAAGGCGTAGGCCTTGCCGTCGGCCATCTGGGCGTGGATGGCGCGGGCGTAGTGGTTGGTGACCGCGTCCTTGTAGTAGTTGGCCGGGTTGGTGTCGGGCTGGGTGGAGTTCGTCAGCAGCGTCCCGCGGTTGAAGCCGGCGCACAGGGTGCGGGAGATCGGGCCGCGCACCGCGTCGTTGGGCGCGTCCAGCAGCTTGTGGCAGCCGAAGACGCTGGCGCTGTCGGGCTTCTGGAAGGTGGTGACCACGGCCCCGGAGCCGTTGGTGAAGACCATCGAGCCGCCGGAGACCCTGCCGTAGTACTTGACGTCCGGACGCGCCGCGTCCGGCACCACGGTCAGCGTGGAGGTGCTGTACTTCTGCCACACCCGGTTGATGTAGTCGTCCATCGCACCGGCCGGCAGGGCGCCGGTCTCCACGCCGTACAGGGGCGACAGGGCGCGCAGGACGGTGCCGTCGGAACGGGTCTGGATCAGGTTGCCCCAGCCGCCGGGCTGGCTGCGCAGCGTGTTGAGGACGCCGTTGTAGCCGCCCGGCTTGAGGTGGCCGGTGGTCTTCACGGTCCCGTCCGGGAGCTTCGCCCCCACCGCATAGGGGGCCGAGAACATGTCGACCTGCGTGCTGTTGATCCACAGCGTGGAGTTGTCGAGCGTGTACTCGGACCAGTTGAACAGGATGTCGCGGTTGGGGTCGCTCGGGTTCTGCACGGCCGGCTGCACCAGGCCGCCGGTGGCCAGCTTGAACACGAGCTTCCGCCCGTAGGAGAAGTAGATCCGGCCGCCCGCGAGCTTCGGCATGCGGATGGTCGTGGACTGGCCGTTGGCTGGCCCGGGGATGGCCGCGTCGGGCGCGGGCACCGGCGGGTTGCCGCCGACGGGCCAGGCGTGGAAGGTGCCGTTGGCGTCCGCCCAGCCCTGCTGCCCGTTCAGGATCCCGAAGTTGTACAGGTACACCGGCTCGTTGCGGCCGGAGTCGTTCTTGACGGTGAGCGGAATGGTGTCCGGTACGGCGGCCTGCGCGCGGGGAGCGGGGGCGACGGCCGTGAGACCGAGGGCGCAGAGAGCTGCGGCGACGGCGGAGACCAGCGCTTTGCGTGGGGAGAGCACGCTCGTCCTCCTGTGGGGGTGAAGTGGTGAACGTTGGCGCGTGAGAGCGCTCTCAGCGTGCTTCCGTTAAATGAACCTGTCAATGACTTGGTCCAGACCTGTTGCCGACCGATGCGGCTCCGGCTCCCGAGGGAACGCCGCCCCTGCGTGGCCGGAGCGGCGGCCCGCCTGCTCGGCCGCCGCCAGGCCGACCGGACCACCGGCAGGCCGACCGGACCGTCGTCAAGCCGCCCTCAGCGGATCCGCCGTCGTCCGGAACGGGTCCGCCGCCGTCCGGCCGGACCGGCAGTCGCGGCAGCGACCCGGCACCGGGGCGCGGAACGCCCGGTCGCAGCCGTCGCAGGTCTGGAAGGGATGGGGACGGCGGGACGGCCCGGCATCCCCGAGGACAAGGGCATCCCTGGGGGCGAGGGCGGGCAGGGGCGGGGGCAGCAGTTCCCGAAGGCGGTGGGCGACCAGCCCGGCCGGGTGCTTGAGGTCCGGCGGGAGATCGGCGACGAGGGCACGGTGCACGGCGTCGAGCGTCGCACCCACGTCGAGCCAGGCGACGACGGCCGGCGCGAGCCGGTCCACGTCCCGGCGGGAGAGGACGAGGCGGTCGTCGCTGCGGCGCAGGCCCGCGAGGAGGGCGACGGCCCTGTCGTGCCGGTGGTCGCGGTCGGGCCGGTGGTCGCGGTCGTGCCAATGATCGCGGGGGCGGCCGTGCTCGCCCGGCGCCGTGGACGACGGGGCGGGCGCGGACGCTTCGGGGTGTTCGACGGGGGTGTCCGGCGCGGGGTGCGCAGGGGGCGTGGGGTACGCGAGCACCGGTTCGGGCTCGGGGGCGAGGTCAGGGCCGGGGCCGAGGTCGGGGTCGGGGTCGAGCGTCTGTCGCCGAGGGGTTTGGTCGTCCTCCTCGGCCACGTCCGGCACGTCCGCGCCCGCCCCGGGCCGCGACTGCGACTGCGGCTGCGGGTCGCGGGCCCGAGGCGCCTCGGAACGCCCGGCCACGCGAAGGGACGCGGGGGTGGCGGCACCCCGGGCCGGGGCGGGGACGTGGTGGACGTACGTGCGCGTGACCAGGCGGCCGGACTCCGTGTGCTCGCGGACCCGCTCCAGGTAGCCGTGCGCCTCCAGCTCGCGCAGCGCGGACGCGATCCGGCTCCGCCCCTCGGGGAAGCGGTCCGCGAGGCTGCGGATGTCGACCGGGGTGCCCTCGGGCACCGACAGGATGTGCGTCACCAGCCCGACGGCCGTCAGCGACAGCTCGGGGTGCTGGGCGATGTGGTTGCCCACGATGACGTACTGGTCGGGCTGGTACGTCCGTACGTGGATGACACCGGAGTGGGTGGCGGATCGGCGAACGCCTCGAATCGGGCGCGGGACGGCGTTAGGCTTCTGCTCAGCCATGGGGAAGAGGTCCGTTCTTCCTCGTTGGTCAGGCCCTCGCACTGGGATTTGCGCTCCCGGCGGGGGCCGACGCATGTCTGCGGTCGTGGAGGGATGAGGCGCTCGCGCCTCGGGGCGAGACTGCACGCCCGGAGCGCCGCCACGCCAGCCGGATCGACCGCTTTCACCCGCGCGGGTGACCTACGCGGGGTTTGGTTTGGTTGGTTGGTTTTTTCCCGGGTTCTTTGGTCTTTTACGTCCCGAAGCCCCGACCGCAGCGGCACCGGATCACGTGTTTCCGGGCTCCGGCGCGACGTGCGCAGACGGACGAGCCGGATCGGCTCGGGCCGGATCGAGTCGGGCCGGATCGAGCCGGGCCGCATCGAGCCGGGCCGCATCGAGCCGGGCCGGCCGGAGCCGATCCGGATCAAGCTCCGCCCACACCGTCTTGCACGGCACCGGTCCGCTCCGCACACCCCACCGATCCGCCAACTCCTCGACCAGCAGCAGGCCGTAACCGGACTCGGCAGCTCCGGCGACACCGGCCTCCCGGACCGGCAATACGTCCCCCCGCGTGTCGGTGACCTCGATCCGCAGCACGCCTTGGACCGTCACCGTGAGAGCGAGCCGGAAACTCCGGCCCGGCACCCTGCCGTGCAGGACGGCGTTGGCGGCCAACTCCGCCACGATCAGCCGGGCCGGATCCAACGGCAGCCCCCACGCGCCCAGTTGCTCGGCTGCGAGCAGCCGGGCGAGCCGAGCGGCACGGCGGGTCGCGGACAGCGGTACGGAGAACTGGTGGAGCGGCGCCTGCACGGCGACGGTCTGCTGACTTTCCTGATTCACATCACTCAGCGTGTTGACCCGTGCGTACCCTGTGAAGAACGACGGCCCGTGCGCTCGGTGGCTGTCCGCGAGGCGTCCGGTTCCGTCCGGGCCGTCCGGGGTGACCGGGTACGGGCGGCCGGAGTTGGGCCGGGAAGGGCGAGGGCGCGGCGGGAGGGCGCGGACGTGGGCGACTGGGACGCGGGGCTGGAGGACGAGGAGGCCGGAGCCGTGATGCGCACGGTCGCACGGCAGTTGAAGCTGTGGCGGGAGGCCGCCGGCCTCACCCAGGCCGAGTTCGGCGCGGCCATCGGCTACGGCGAGGAACTGGTCTCCTCGGTGGAGCGCGGGCGACGGATTCCCCGCCCGGAGTACCTGGACAGCGCGGACGAGGTACTGGGGGCGGGTGGCCGGATCGCCGCGATGAAGAAGGACGTGGCGGAGGTCCGGTACCCGAAGAAGGTGCGGGACCTGAAGAAACTGGAGGCGGAAGCGGTCGAGCTGTGCGCCTACAACAACTCCGTCGTACATGGGCTGTTGCAGACGGAGGAGTACGCGCGGGCGGTGTTCAGCGCACGTCGGCCCGCGTTCACCGAAGAAGAGGTCGACCAGCAGGTCGCAGCGCGCCTGGCACGCCAGGAGATCCTCGACCCCGCGACAGGACGGCGCGTCTTCAGCTTCGTTCAGTGTGAGTCGACGTTGCGCAGGCCCATTGGGGGCAGGATGGTGATGCAGCGGCAGCTCGAACGGTTGTTGGAGTTGGCGCAGCAACGCAACGTGGACCTCCAGGTCCTGCCCCTCGACCGTGAGGAGAACTCGGGAACGGATGGTTCGTTCAGGCTTCTCAAGCTCAAGGACGGAGCCACAGTGGCGTTCAGCGAAGCTCCCCTCACCAGTCGGGTGATGACCAACCCCAAAGAAACCACGGTCCTCGACATCCGCTACGGAGTCATCCGTGCACAGGCTCTCAGCCCTCGGGAGTCGTTGGCCTTCATCGAGAAAGTACTGGGAGAAAAAGGGACATGACACTCAAGGCTTCCGGGGCCGATGCGGTAGTGGAGTGGATAAAGAGCAGCTACAGCACAGCTGACGGCCCCGACTGCATTGAGGTGGCGGCGATCCCGGACCACATCCTCGTCCGCGACTCCAAGAACCCCCACGGCCCCCGTCTCGCCCTCACCCCCACCGCCTGGGCGACCTTCCTGCCGTACGCCGCCGCCCACTGACGGACCGACCGCACGCGGCCCGCACCCACGCCCACGGGTGCGGGCCGCGCGTACGCCGTCACTCGGCGGCCGGAGCCGCCTCCGCTGCCGCGCCCTCGCCCCGGGCCTGCTGCAACGTCTCGGCGATTGCGGCGAACTCCTCCAGGGCCGACTGAAGGTCCTCGACGATCTCGGCGGCCAGCACCTCGGGCGCGGGCAGGTTGTCCGCGTCGTCGAGGCTCGGGTCGCGGAGCCAGGTGATGTCGAGGTTGGCCTTGTCGCGAGCGATCAGTTCCTCGTACGTGAACGCCTTGAAGCGCTCGGTCTCCACCCGCTGGGAGCGGTCCTCGCCGGGGCGGTAGCACTGCACGAAGTCCTCAAGGTGGGCCCGGGTGAGGGGGTTCTGCTTGAGGGTGAAGTGCTGGGCCGTACGGAAGTCGTACACCCACAGCTTCTCGGTCCAGGGCTGGTGGGGGCGGGCCGGCTTGCGCTCGAAGAACAGGACGTTGGCCTTGACGCCGCCCGCGTAGAAGATGCCGGTGGGCAGGCGGAGCAGCGTGTGGACGTCGTACTCGTTCAGCAGGCGTCGGCGGATGGTCTCGCCCGCGCCGCCCTCGAAGAGGACGTTGTCAGGGACGACGACCGCCGCGCGGCCGTGGATCTCCAGCAGCGAGGCGATGTGCTGGACGAAGTTGAGCTGCTTGTTGGTCGTGGTGACCCAGAAGTCGCGGCGTTCGTAGGCGATGGCCTCGCGGGCGGCGGAACCGTCGTCGCCGTAGACGGTGATGGAGGACTTCTTGCCGAAGGGCGGGTTGGCCAGGACGAGGCTCGCGCGCTTGTCGGGCGGGGCGGCGAGGGCGTCGCGGGTACGGACCAGGGCGGGCCCGGTGGGATGACCGATGCCGTGCAGGAAGAGGTTCATCGCGGCGAGGCGGGCGGTGTTGCGGACCAGCTCGGTGCCCCAGATGCCGCCGTTGCTGAGGTGCTTGCGCTGCTCGGGGGTGAGCCGGTTGCCGTACTCGCGGATGATGTACTCGGCGGCGGCGAGCAGGAAGCCGCCGGTGCCGCAGGCGGGGTCCGTGATCGTGTCGTCGGGAGTCGGGCGTACGCAGTCGACGATCGCCTGGATGAGCGCGCGGGGAGTGAAGTACTGCCCCGCCCCGGACTTGATGTCCTCCGCGCCACGGGAGAGCAGCTCCTCGTAGGCGTCGCCCTTGATGTCGGTGTTCTGACCCGACCAGTTCTCCTTGTCGATCAGGTCCTTGACCAGGCGCTTGAGCTTGGCGGGGTCGTGGATGCGGTTCCTGGCCCCGTTGAAGATCAGGTGGAAGGTGCTACCGGCGCGCTGGGCGCCGAGGTCCTCGAGCAGCTCGGTGTAGGCGGTTTCGAGCGCGGCGCCGTCCTTGCTCAGCAGCTCGGGCCAGCCGCGTCCCTCCCAGACAGGCCCCTCGGGCATGATCTGCTCGCGGAACATGGGCGGGCGGGACTGCGCCTCGTGCGCCATCTTCAGGAACACGAGAAGCGTCAACTGCTCGACGTAGTCGATGGTGGAGACGCCGTCGTCGCGCAGGACGTGGCAGTAGCTCCAGAGCTTGTCGACGAGCCGACGGGCCTCGGTCGTGGTCACGAGGGGATCTCCAGGTCGAGGGTGGGCTGGGTGGCGGCGGTGAGGGCGGGGGTGTCCGCTCGGGGCGGCGGGGGCGCGTCCGGTGCGGGTGCGGTGTCGGACGTACGCTTCCGCTGCGCGGGCGCCCGGCGCGGGCTCCGGCGACGGGACTTGGTCGCCCCGGCCGCCTCGCGCTCCGCTCGGACGCGGGCGAGCAGGGCATCGGCGGGCTCGTCGGCGGGGTCCTGGGGAACCAGGCGGCCAGCGAAGGCTTCGGCTAGGAGGGAGCGGCGGAGAATGGCACTCCGCCGCTTGCTGACGGACACAGTGTGCGCAAGGTGCCGGGCTTGCTGCTCTGTGCTGGACCATTGAGCACACAGCGCACGCTGAGTCGGCAAGTCCGGCAGCGGGAACTCGATCGACTCGAGAATCTTCTGGTTCACCTTGTGAATGCCCGCTGTAGTGCGCGCTCGGCTTTCAATCTGTCGCCTGACAGCAAGAGATGACCAGATTACACGCAGATACCCCGGCAAAATCTTACTGGCGTCAAGGCGCGCCCGAATCATAGTGTCAGGATAGGCGACCGGGGTTGGGACATCGGCAACAAGCGCCCCACGGCCAACCAAAGAAAGTGAACCATTCCCGCGAGCGATAAGAAAATCCCCTTGCTGAACAAGAAATGGCGCAGCCTCCTCCTCTCCCCAATCACCCTCTTTACGTTGCGCTAGATCAACGTAGGTGTCGGACAAGGCAGTGAGGCGAAGTACAGGGAAACCGCCTGCACGGGTTGGGACGGATCGCCCGTTCGTCAAACCGGAAACCAGAACATCTTTCAATCGAACCGGCTCGTATGCGGACGTCATCCGATGCAGTACCGACTGAAGGTATCGATCGATGCGTTGGCCGCTGACACGAAGGGTATCGCTGGCCGCGTCGAGTCGCGACAACTGCTCTTCGAGCGCGGCAACGATGCGCCGCTGCTCCTCCACAGGGGGCAGAAGGCACTCAATGTCCGCAAGGGCTCCCTGCGAGATGTTCCGCATCGAGTCCTTAGTTCCGGTGGCACGCTCAGAGATCTGGTCTCGAATGTTCGGTGATGAGAGCAGATAGGCCAGCCATTCCCGGTCAATTCCCTCAGCCGGGATGAGGCGTAGACTCTTATCGCTGAGGAGCAACCGGGGGCGACACTTACGCACGAGCACAGACGCCCCTACGTAGGCTGCCGTGTTCGCCCTGCTCAGCAGTATGTCCCCCGGCCGGATCTCGTATTCGGGATTGAAGGGGAATCCTGCAGGAACCGCCTTGTTCTCGCCCTCATCGAAGTCGCCCCAGGTCATCGCACTGACCTTGATGACTCCCCACTCCTCACGCGAGGCCGGACGAGGCTCACACTTGTAGGACTTACCCGCCTCGATGCGATTGAGAATGTCGCCGAGCCGAACACGTGCCCACCCCTTCGGCAGCTCCGAAGGAATATCGCCCTCGCTCACGCACCCAACTCCCGTCCCAGTTCATCCAAAATCTCAGCCCCCCGATCCGCCCCGAACTCCCGAAGGAACCCGTCCACGCCCCCGCGCTCGATGAAGGGTACGTCCTTCAAATGCTCGGGCTCGATCGCCGCATCCGTTGCTATCACGTCCACGATCCGGTCGAGCCACCACACCTGGTCCTCGGTGAGCACCGCCCCGGCCTGCTCCTGCCGGGCCCGCCACGCCGCGTACCGCTCCTCCACCAGCGCCCGGTACGGCCGTACCTCCTCGTCCAGGCCCAGCTCGAAGCGCAGCAGCCCGATGAGGTCGACCACGCCCGCCGCTCCCCGCGGGTGCTTGGCCGCCTTGCCCAGCTGCACGTACGCGTCGTACAGCCGTGCCGGGGTCCACTGGAAGGGAGGACGCTCGATCTTGCGGGCCAGGTCCTTCAGCCGCCGGTAGACCTCCTTCGGGTCCCGCCGCTCGCTGAACGCGAGGCTGAGCGCGGCGATCTCGTCCTGGTGCTCCTTGATGTACTCCTTCCAGGAGGTCACCCTGCGCATCGCCAGTTCGTCCGCCGTGATGCCGCGTGCTTCCTTCACCTCGTCCACGCTCACCTCGTCGATGACGATGTCGTGGGCGCGGCGCATGGACACCAGCCGGTCCCGCAGCTCGCGGTTGGCGGCGATCGGCTTCAGGGCCTCCAGCATCTCCTGGCGTACCTGCTTGTCACCGCCGATGCGCCGGGCCTTCTCCTGCTGGTCGGGGTCGACGGACCGGACCAGGCCGCCGACGATCTCCCGGAGCGGCTGCCCGGCGAGTTCCTCGATCTCCTCCCGCTCCTCGGGGGTGAGCTGGCGGTCGAGGCGCGCCAGGCGGCCCGCCAGCGTGGCGATCTCGTCCTCCGTCATCGCCAGGCCGGCCGTCTTCGCCATCAGCCGCTCCAGCGGGATCTTCCGCTCGGAGACGCGGTTGAGCGGGCGCGCGTCCACGCGAGGCGAGTCCGTGACACCGACCGCGTCGACGATCACGAACCGCTCCTTGACCTCGGCGTCCGGCGTCACCGCCTGGAACTCCGCCGGGTCCACCGTCCGCGAGCCCCGCCCCTTCATCTGCTCGAAGTAGGCCCAGCTCTTCACATCGCGCAGGAAGAACACACACTCCAGCGGAGGGATGTCCGTCCCCGTGGCGATCATGTCCACTGTGACGGCGATCCGCAGTTCGGGACTGTTGCGGAACGCCTTGATCAGCTCGGCGGGCCGCTTCGCCGCGTGCGTGATCTTCGTGCAGAAGTCGTCGCCCTCGCCGAAGACCTGCCGCACCGTCTGGACGATCTCGTCGGCGTGGTGGTCGTCGACGGCGAAGATCAGCGTCTTGGGCACGTGCGTGCGCGACCGCTGTGCCTCGCCCTCCCCGACCGGCGGGAAGATGTCCGTGAACAGGTGCTTGCGGAAGGTCTCGATGACAAGCTTGAGCTGTCCCTTGCTGATGACCTGCCGGCCCAGTTGGGACGCCTTCCACTCCAGGTCCTCCTCCAGCTCCTGGTAGCGCTCCCGGCGGGTCTTGCGCTCCCGCAGGGGCACGACCGTCTCCGCCGGGATCGTCCCGCCGTTCTCCCCCAGCTCCGTACGGATGCGGAAGACGTCGAAGTCGACGTTGACGCCGTCGGCGACGGCCTGCTCGTACGGGTACTCGCTGACGAGGTTCTGGAAGAAGAAGCCGAAGGTCTGCTTGACCGGGGTGGCGGTCAGGCCGACCAGGTGGGCGTCGAAGTACTCCAGGACCGCGCGCCACTTGCCGTAGATGGAGCGGTGGCACTCGTCGACGACGATGAGGTCGAAGGTCTCCGGCGGCAGGTCCGGGTTGTAGCAGACCTGGACCGGCTCGTCGACGAGGTCGTAGCGGTCCAGCGCCTCGTCGTTGTCGTCGGCGCCGGGAACCTCACGCCCGGTCAGCGCCAGCCACAGCCGCTGCACGGTGGAGACCACCACGTGCGCGGAGCCCAGGACCGTGTCGCCGGCCAGACGCTGCACGACGTACAGCTCGGTGAACTTGCGGCCGTCGTCCGGGGTGTCGAAGTTCTCGAACTCGGTGGCGGCCTGGCTGCCGAGGTTGTTGCGGTCGACGAGGAACAGAATGCGCTTGGCGCCCGCGTGCTTGAGCAGCCGGTAGCTCTCGCTGACCACCGTGTACGTCTTGCCGGCGCCGGTCGCCATCTGGATCAGGGCACGCGGGTCGTCCTTGGCCAGGGAGCGCTCCAGACCAGTGATCGCCTTGAACTGCGCCGGACGCAGCGGCTCGGGGTCGAGGAAGGTCTGCGGCAGGCGGCGCATCCGGGCGCGCAGGGTCGGCGCGGCCGGATCGGCGTCGGCCTCGTCCATCCAGCGGGCGATGGTCTCCGGCTGGTGCACGGCGAAAACCTCACGCGTGCGCGGGGACGGGTCGAGCGCGTTGTGGAAGCGGACCGTGTTGCCGTCGGCGACGTACCGGAAGGGCAGACTGGCGCGCCAGGCGCTGAGCTGCTGGCTGCGCGTGAGGCCGGTGGCGTAGCGGGCCGCCTGCTGCATGGCGGCCTCCAGGTCGGCGCCCTCCCGCTTGGCCTCTATGACCCCGACCAGGCGCTGGTCGACGTAGAGGAGGTAGTCGGCGCGGCCGACGGCGGTGGAGACCTCCCGGACGGCGACGCCACGAGCCGCGAAGAGGTTCTTGGCGCTGTCGTCCTGGACGGCCCAGCCCGCCTTCTCCAGGAGCCGGTCCAGCTCGGTACGGACCTGCGCCTCGCTCATCGGCGGGCGGGCCGCCTTCTGCGCGTGCGCGATGAACTCGTCGCGCTGCGACGCCCCGTCCAGCGGGCGGGCGGCCGAACGGGACTCCATGGCCGCCGGATCCGTCAACTCGGTGATCTTGTCGCTCAGTTCGGCGATCAGATCCTGCAGCGCCGCCCGCTCGGCCTCCGCGCGGGCCAGTTCCGCCTCGGCCTGGGCACGGGCCGCCCGCTCGCGCTCCAGACGGCTCTGCTTGCCGTCGTAACGCAGCCGGGCCTCCTCCAGCCGGCGGCGGTAGACGGCCAGCTCGGCACGGAGCTGCTCCAGCTCCTGCCGGTCGGCGGCGGTCGCGGGCGCCGGCGCGGTCGAGGGCGGCGCGGGCGCCAGGAAGACCCGGTGGGCGGTGTCGGACGGGTCCAGGGCGCGGTGCAGCCAGTCGCCGAGACGGAAGCACATCTCCACCGACTGCAGCGCCTCGCGCACGTTGGCGTAGTACTCGTGGACCGCCTTGTTGCCCGTCGTGCGGATCGCCTCGAACCAGGCGCGCACCTGCGGGACGAGGACACCGGACCGGGTGAGGGCGTTGATCCGGTCGACCTGCCGGGGTCCCGGAACGGTGAGGCCGAGGAGCGTGACCAGATGCCGCGTCATGACCTCGCCGAAGAGGCGGGCCTTCATCATGGCCGCGTGGGGATCGGTGTGGACGTACGACTCCGCGGCGCAGCCCAGCGTCACCAGCAGCGGTTCGTGCCGGAGCAGGTGGCCGAAGTTGGACGAGCCGGCCGCCAGGCGCGCGACCTGCTCGTCGTCGCCGTCGGCCGGACCGCCCACCACCGCCGTCACCATGTTCCCCCCAGATCCCAGTCGTCATGTCACGGGCAAAGCCTTGCAGGATGACATGAACGGAGCCAATCGGCAAGGGACTTGGGAACAGCGAAATCGCAAGGGCGGGAACGGGCCACCGCGCGAATCCACCCTCCTGCCAGGTCGCCGGCCTCCAGGGCCGCACCGGTCGGACTCCGCCCACGCCCTGTCGTCGTGACGTTCCGTCGACCGACCGCGCCTGAGTCGACGCATGGTCCGTCCCGTCACGCTGGCCGCCACCACCACCCTGCTGGCGGGCGGCCTGCTGGCGGCGACCGTGCCCGCCGCCTCCGCCGCACCCGCGAAGTACTCGCACGCGGCCGCCGCGCGGAAACTGCGGGCGGCGGGCATCACCTGGACCTCGTCGGGTGGGTGCAGCAACCGCCACAACAGGAGGTGTACGTCCTTCGAGCGCATCAACCGGAGCACCGTCGCCGGGGTGATCGACTTCAAGAGGGCGAGCGGGTGCGCGGTGACCATCACCGGTGGCACCGAGACGGGGCACGCCTCCGGCACCTACAGCCACTGGAACGGCTACAAGGTCGACATCCAGCCGACGACGTGCGTGAACCGCTACATCACCTCGAACGTTGCGGCACTGAACAAGGACGCCATGTGAGGCCCCCGCCCGGCCCGCCTCGACCGGCATTCCCCGTTTCAGGTCGCCAGGGGCCGCACCCCTTCTTTGTCACTGGCGCGTCTTTGGCCGGATCTGCGTTGCGTCTGCAACGCCCCGGTTGGTACAGATGATCGAGTCGGTGACGTCTGCGATCAGCGGGAGCGGGGGGGCGGACGAGCGTGCTCGATCCGGAGGCGATACCTCAGTACGGGTGACCTGGAGAAGCTGGAGGCGGCCTACGCGGGCCTGAAGGCGGACGCGGGGCACATCCGGGGCACCGGGCGGGACGTGCACCACCGCTTCCAGGGGCTGGCGGCGTACTACCGGGCGCCGGAGGCGGAGCAGCTGTTTGCGACCACCCAGCCGGTGAAGGACCGGGCGGACGGCTTCGCCGACGACGCGGAGACGGTCTCCGGCGCGCTGGCGGCCTACGCCTCGGACATCCGCCCCCTGGCGGACAGGCTGAAGCACCTGCGGGATCGGGCGCGCACGTTCGTCGACTCCGTCCAAGGCGATGACGACTGGCAGTACGACGGGGACAAGGTCGCCGAGCACAACCGGCTGCGGGACGAGATCAGTGAGACGGTGGCGGCGTTCTGGGCGGCGGAGCGCGCCTGCTACAACACGATCGTCGCGTTGTGAAACGGCCCGCGGATGGTCGCCGGCGACGGGGCGAAGAAGCCGCACCAGTACGGTTTCGCCGCCGCCGCTTTGAAGGACGCCAAGGTGCCGTGGGGCGATCCGGTGCAGAAGAAGCACCACGCCTGGGAGATCGGCCACTGGGTCAAGTCGTTCGTGTGGGACGGCATCGTCGTCGACAGCGTGTGGGGTTCGATCAAGGGCCTGGGCACGCTGGTCGGCGTGGACGGCTGGGACGCGGCCGGCCAGGCGTGGAAGGGCCTGGCGCAGCTCGGCACCGCCGTGAGCCTCATGATCACGCCGGGGGTGAACGGGCTGTTTCTGAGCCTGCCGGACGACGAGCTGCCCGGCTGGCTGCGCGACTCGCGCCGCACCATGGCCGAGACCGGCAAGGCACTGGTCGCCTGGGACGAGTGGGGCAAGAACCCCGCCCGGGCCGCCGGGGCGGTCACCTTCAACGTGGTCACCACCGTCCTGACCGGCGGCGCGGGCGAGGCCGCCGCGGGCGCGGGCAAGGCCGGCGCGGTGGCCCGCACCCTGTCCGTGGTCGGCAAGGCCGGCGAGCTGATCGACCCCATGACCTACGTCGGCAAGGCCGCCGGCGCCGGACTGTCGAAACTCGGCGACATCGCCAAGGCCCTCAAGGGCGCCGGCCGCATCGCCATCCCCCACCTGCCGGAGCACGCCCTCACCCTGCCCGAGGGCAGCCTGAAGCTGCCGGACGGCACCGTTCACCTGCCGGAGGGCTCGGCCGTGCCCGAGGGTGCGACCAGACTCGCGGACGGCCGCATCCGGCTGCCGCATGACACCCCCGCCTTTCCCGAGGGCACCACCAGACTCCCCACCGGCGAAGGCGCCCCGGCGCGCTATCTGGACAGCCAAGGCAACCTCCTCGACGAGCACGGCAACGTCCTTCACGACGCCGGCCACGCCCCCACCGACATCGTCGATCGGCCGGAACCGGGCAACACCCCGACCGCCGGCGCGGACACCCCGCACACCCCCACCCCGGTCGAACAGCCGGCGATGGCCGGCGCCGGCGCACACACCGCCGAGCAGGCCGGGCAGCACCTCCGCCTGGGCGACAGCCTCGACACCGGCCTCGGCGATGTCGGCCGGATCGGCGAAGACGTCCCCGCGGCACCCACGAGCCACGCCGGTGGCGGCATACCCACAGCCCATGCGAGTGCGGATCTACCCGGCGGCACGACAGGCGACCATCTGCCCGGCGAATCCACCCACGAGCACGGTGCAGGCGCCTCCTCAAGTCACGAGTCGTCAAGTGGTCACAGCAGTGAACACGACAGCAGTGGTCACACCGTCGGCTCGGGCAGCACGGCGCATGAGGCACCCGCCACCGGTCATGGCCATCCAGTGCCCGGAGGTCACACCGAGCGAGCCATCACCAGTGACCGCGAAGAACCGATCACCAGCGGCGATGGCCCCGAAGACCCCGATACGGGGAATGCTCCAGGGCTGAGTGGCGAGCACGAACTCCACGGCTGGCAACGTCCGGTCGAGCCTTCAGGGCCCATGGAGCGCGGTGGTGAACTTGAGCAGCAGGTGCGAGAACAGATCCGGCGCACCAAGGTAAAAATCGGCAATGCGGACGCCATCATCAAGATACTCGGCGAGAAACCGGCCGGCAAGGAGATAGCCGAAACGATCGCCTCGGGACGCTTCAGGGATGCCACCGGATTCTCGGATGTCTTGTCCAGCCTGATTCGTTCTGATGAACTATCGGGACCCCTGGAACAGATTCGCCTTGGCAATCGACTCCACGAGCAGGGAATCACCGATATCTCATTCGAGTTGAAGCAGGGCGGCCACGAGCTGAGGCCGGGAGTCGTCTCGGGGCCCAGGACGGACATGGACGTGATGGCCCGGGATACTCAAGGCCGCACGCATGCATGGCAGTTCAAGGACATGACCGGACCAAAATCGCCGAGCGACGCGCGCAAGGTTGTCAGTAGGGTCTACCAGAAGCTGCACCAGCTCACGGACTCCAATGCGGACATAAAAACGTTCGTAGTTGACACCAAGGCATCCCTGGCCGATATGCAGGAGCAGATCAACCGCCTGCAGCGGGGCTTTGAGGACAAGGGCGTTCAATTCGTCATCCGAACGCCGGACGGTAATATATTCATCCCTCCTGGGGGAAGGTTCATGCCGAAGGAAGCACCGTGATCGCAAGTACGCCTGTTGCCGGATGGACATGGGGTCGTGATGACGAAAGGAAGGATGCCCTTGCCAGCGGTCTGCGTGACGCTTTGATCGCCTTGGAGTCGCTGGGCAGGCATCGTCTCGCGGTCGGTGAAGTGCGGATGCGGGTGTCTGTAACCGAGGCCGGCAGGCCGGAGAGCCGTCTGTTCGATGGCGAGTTTCCGCTTTCCGTTGATCAGGGACTCGTGTCGGTGGTGGCGGAGGAGCTGATCGGCAGAGTCCGTGAACACTTGCGCCCGGGCACCGTTGGGTCCGTCGACACCTATTCCTCATGCAGTGGCATAGTGAAGGCCGACGGAACGGACGAGCGACAGGACGACCTTTTCCAACTGGGCAGCTCCGCATTCGCTGGTTTTGTCACGGTCAACCTGACGACTTCGTCGGATGCATGGCTGCCGTATGACTTGAAGGGACGTGCACAACCCATTATTTACCGGGCCAACGCGCCTCGCCTGGCTGCGGCTCTGCAAGAGCTTGCCGAGGTCCTGCATTCCGAGACCGAGCCGGACGATCCGACCTACTTCGCCAGGCCGACGGAGGACGGCGCCGAGAACCTGACAAACGCCGACGGCAGTGTTCCCGACCTCTGGCGCGGGCGAGAGATCCCGTACCGGAATAGGGTTTTCCGGTCTGTGCCCCCGTTCGCGGAAGGGTATCGACGTTCAGCGGATGGCGAGGTTCTGTATGTGCCGGTGCACGATAAACGTGGTCGCGTACTGGGTTATCTCTGGGCTTCGGACGCCCACGGAGCGGCGAGCTTCGAACCCCGGGACGATGCGGACGAGGACGGCTTCAAAGCCGGGTTGGTGTGGCTTGACCGTCTGCAGTCGGCTTACGAGCACGGCATGTCACCCTCGGCGGCGCTCAGGGAAGTCGCGCACCTACCCGACGAGTCCGGAGCCGGCCGAGCACAGACGGTTGCCCACCCCCTCATCGAGGATCTGGCTGTGCTACGAGAGCGAGCAAGTGAGGACTGAGCGGCTCATCTCGCGAGCCGGACGATCCCACGGCAGTCACCGGAGCCGTAACCAGGTCCGTCGCATGTGACGCGGCACTGCGACACGGCCTCACCGCCTGCCGGAGCGGCGTCGCACGGGGCCGATACGCACCCCGGAGTGGATCCTGTTCGCGCTGCCCGTCCGACCGGCCTCCCGGGCCGGCGGCCCAAGCCGTTCACAGTCCTCTGACGACCCGGGCCCTGCCCTGCGTGCGGAAACCGAGAGCGTGGCGGTAGATCTCGGGCATGCGGTAGCGCCCGTCGGCGTCCCTGGCCAGGGCGCCCCACTGTTCGAGGGCCTCCACGTCGTCGGCGGTCAGATCCACGTCGGCCGCCTCGAACGGCATCTTCACCGACTTCGAGAACTCCGACATGCGCCGCAGCAGCTTGCCCAGGCGGGGCTTCTCCTGGTTGACCTCCTCGATCTCCGCCTGGCTGCACGCCCCCAACGCCCGGCGCATGGCCGCGGGGGTCAGCACACGGTCGGACCAACGACCGTCCCCCACGGAGGGCTTGGCCGCCTCGCACAGGAAGCGCACGACATCGCGGGCCTGCTGCAGCGTCTCCGCGATCGCGGTGAACTCCTCCAGGGCTGTCTGAAGGTTCTCGACGATCTCCGACTGCTGCAGGGGCGCGCCTCACCGGTCAAGAGCATGAAGACAGCAGGCGTTCGGGGAGAAGAGGCAGACCACGCCCGGTGTTCCGCCGGCACCTACGCCGCTGAACCCGATCGAATGTCGAACCGTTCAAGCCATCTTCCGTACGATTTTGGGCGCAACAAGAATCCTCCGGTTCACGCAAGCAACATAAGCGCCACCCTGTCTCCCATGGCTCATATCCATCTCATTGCCGAGTCCGCTTTGCTCGCACCTCGGCAAGAAATGATCTCTTGACCGTTGCTTGACCGTTCCGCGATGCGCTTATGATCCCGGTCCAGCCCGGAAATCCACGTCAGCCGGCGTGGACAGGGGCGTCACTTGGAGGGGAATCATCTTGCGCAGAACGAGATTCGTTGCTGCCGCGCTTTTCACCGCCGTGCTCGCCGTGCCCACGGCAACCGCTGTCGCGGCCGACGCTTACGGCGGAGGAGCGCACGCCTGGTCGCCCGCGCACGGAGACTCAGGGCGAACAGCCGTCAAGGACGGCAGTGACGACGACCGCTCCGGCTGGGTCATCCCCTGATCGGAGCCGCTTCCATGGTTCTCGCCGCCCCGGCCGGTAACCGGCCGGGGCGGCACATCCATTTCCCCGACAGGACGGCACGGCAGCGGTGAAACAGCACTCACAAGGATTGAACATCCTGGATCTCAGCTATCAGGTCGACGGCCGTAAGCTCCTCGACCGCGTCAACCTCACTGTTCACCCAGGTGAGTCAGTTGCCGTGACCGGTCCGAGCGGATCGGGGAAATCAACCTTGTTGATGTGTGTCCTCGGCCTGATCAAGCCCCGCTCCGGCACCGTCCGCGTCAACGATCGCGATCTCACCTCCCTTTCAGGTGGCAGGTTGACGAAGGCCCGGCGTGAGCTGCTGGGCATGGTTTTTCAATTCGGTGAACTCTTGCCCGAACTGACACCGGTGGAGAACGTGGCTCTGCCCGTCCTCCTCGGCGGAGGGGATCACGAAGAGGCCTACCGGCGAGCCGCAAGCCTCCTTGACGAGCTGGGCGTGCCGGCAGGCTCCACGCCGACCGGCATGCTGTCCGGAGGGGAGCGGCAGCGAGCGGCCGTAGCGCGAGCTTTGATCGCCCGCCCTGCTGTACTTCTTGCCGACGAGCCGACCGGCGCCCTCGATCCAGAGGCCAAACAGGACGTCGCACACCTGCTGTTCTCCACGGCTCGCCATCACAACTGTGCCCTGCTCCTTGTCACACACGACGAGTCAGTGGCCGATCAGGCAGACCGCAGGCATGAGCTCCGCAACGGCGTTCTGACCGAGGTAGGGGTGGGGTCGTGAAAAAGCGCGTGGGCGGGCAGATGGTGCGTATCGGCCTGGCCGCCGGACGTTCCACGCCTGGTGAACGCACCCGTTGGTGGGCCCTGTTCGCTGCGGCCGCAGCCCTCGCTGTCGTCGCGACGTCCGTCGTCGCCGTGGTCGCCACCTACGCGGGCCGACAGGAACGGGCGGATGCGCGCAGTTTTCTCCTGACCACCGTGCCCGAGGGAGCGGACGCGATGGTCGTGGAGCGGATCGACACGGTCAGGGCCTTCCAGCACACCGTGTTGTACGTGCGTCCGCTCCGCAAGGACGCCCCTCCCCCGGCAGGGTTGTCGAAATGGCCCGAGCCCGGGCACGTCTACCTCTCGCCGGAACTCGTCCGTCAAGGCAAGGGCGAGGGCGTACTCGACCGGTACGGCACGTTTTCCGGAACGATCGGCGACGAGGGCCTTGTCTCACCCTCCGAACGCCTTGCCTACGTGGGCATCACCCACCGGCCCGACTCGGGCACCACCACGGTGCTGTACGCGCACGGATACGGCAACGGGGCCACCTCCAGCATCGACATGCTCAATCAGCGGCCCCTGTGGTCCCCCGTCGGAACCCTGTGGGCCGCAGTCGGCCTTCCCGCTCTCGCTCTTGTGGTCGTGGCCGCCCGCGTCGGCTCCTCCACGCGCGACCGGCGCACGGCTCTTCTGCACGCTCTGGGCGCCGGATGGTGGCACCGCAGTCTGGCGTCGGCCGCGGAGGCAGTCGTACCGGCACTGCTGGGAACGTGTGCCGGGGCCGTCCCGTACGTGCTCGCTTCCTTGTGGGACGTGCGCCTTCCCCCTACGGGATACGTCCTCAGCCACACCGATCTCCGGGGGCATCTACCGCAGGCGGCAGCAGCGCTCGTGTTGTCCCTGGTGACCGTGGTGGCTGTCGTTGTCGGTACCAACCGCCTCCAGCGCACCAAGACGTCGACCCGTCCGGCCCCGATCGGTTCCCGCATCCCGTGGTGGAGGACGGCCCTGTGCGGAGTCGGCGTGGCTGTTGTGGTGACCAGTCAGTACCTCGACCGGCGCTACGCCACTCCCATGTTCATGATCGGCACGGTCCTGATGTGGGCCTTCCTGCCGTCCGTAGCGGCTGCCCTGGTGCGCCGGGCAGGCACAGTGATCGCCCGGGCCGGCTACCGGCGCGGACACGCCGGCCGCATCATCGGTGGGCGGTGGACGGCGGCTCATCCCGGTGTCATCGTCCGCCTGACCGCGTCCATGGTGATCGGCCTGGGCATCATCGCCCAGATGCAGCTGTGGGCCAGCAGGTCGAGCGACGGGGCCAGTGCCGCACGCGCCAGTTACGCAAAAGTCGGGGACACCCTGATCGACGTTTACGGAAGCGGCATGAACGCGCGGGACACACAGAAATTCACTCGCGCTCTTCCCTCCGGTTCCCACCTGTTGAAGGCCACTACGACGTTCACGGGGCCACAGGCGGTGCAGCACACGCTTCTGCAGGCGCCCTGCCCGGCCCTGACGGCTCTCGGCCTGCCCTGCACCCGCACACCCTCGCCCGTGAACGACCACCGGGACGTGAAACTCCAGGAAATGCTGCGATGGCACCCCAACGCACGTGTGCAAGCGGTCGCCTCACTGACCGTCACCAAGCCCGAGGAAACCCTCATCGTGGTCACGCCCCGCCGGGGCCTGCTGCCGGACGTGAAGAAGGCCGCGTTCGCACGGATGGCGAGCGCCGAACCCCCTGGCCTGGCATGGGTCGCGGGCAAGGAGATGAGGGAGAACGCAAACCACTGGATCCTGCTGTTCGGCATTCCCGGACTGATCATTCTTGCCGGTGCCGGAGGAGTGAGTGCGGCATCGGAGTTCACTCGCATCCGGCAGACGCTGCCCGCGATCAGCGTTCTGACCGGAACACCCCGCATCTTCCGGTCCGTCGCCCGTTGGCACCTGACCATCCCCCTCATCGTGTGCACCGCGGTGTCGGTGGCCGTCACCTCCTGGCACTCCCTGTTCTTCATCACCATCGTCCAGGAGGGACACGTGTCCTGGGCGGTTCTCACGGCGGGTGCAGCCGTCTGCGCCCTTCTGTCGGCCGCCATCGGCGCGAAAGCGGCACGGTCGGCCGCTCGGGCCGCCGGAACATGGCGGCCGACAGCCGACTGACGTGGACCGACAACCGACTGACTGGATCGACAGCGGCGATCGACGACAGCGCGCTGGAGCCGGACTCGGACCCGAGGGCGGGGTGAGAGCCGTCGCCGCCGTGCACGAGCACCGGCCCGACGGCAGCCACTCTGCCATACGCCATCGGTCGAGGCGGGCCGGGCCGTACGCCACCGGTCGAGGCGGGCCGGATCGCACCGGCCCCCGCGCAGAACTTCCCACTGATACAAGGCCTATACGGCCTCTACGGTCTACACGGTCACGGAGCAACCGCGCGGACCAAGAGCGTCCCGATGTGTCCAGGGTGAGGCGCATCCAGGATCCGGGCGTCGACTGCGGCGAACCCGGAACGGGAGCGAGAGCTACTGGGTGATCCGGCTGGAACGGGCGACTCGGGTGGTGCCTCGGCGGTTGTAGCCGTGGCACCGGCAGGTGCAGCGGTGGACGAGCAGGAGTCCGGTGGCGTAGGGCAATCGAGAGCCGCCCGTAGGGACTCCATGGCTGCGAAGGGATCAACATCGTCGCGTGCTGTGACCATGGCCAGGACGGTAAGGACGGGGAGTCACTGGCCGCGATGCGATGTTCTCGAATGTTCTCCCAGTCCGGCTGAATGTTCTCATGTGGTCTCACGCGAGGAGGCGCACGCTGTGGTGCGGGCGCATCGGCGCCGGTGATGCTGAGGGCGACAGGGCCCACACCATGGGAGGCGACCGTGGCACGACGACTGCGCTTCAACGGCACCGACAGCAAGAACGGTGGCTGCCCAGCCGTTCACGAGGATCTCGACTCCGGTGAGATCATCGTCCAAGGAACACCGCTCACCGACCCCGAGGACACCGCCCAGCTCCAGCACTTCGGCCCCAAAGACGCCGCAGTGATCGTGCCGCGTGAACTCCTCGTCCACCACGGGCCCAAGGAGGTCACCCGCGTGCCCAAGCTGATCGACCTGGAGGAGTTCGGGCGGCTCTTCGAGACCTTCGAGCACTCGGCTTGGCACCTGGAGACACGGCAGGGCTACGCATCAGACCGGGAGGACCCCGGATACGCGGAATTCCTTGCGACCGGCACGGCCCCGTGCGACCTCGACAGCGAGTGGTGCGCGAACATCCGTCGGCAGACGGCCGGCGGCAAGTACGTGGGGCGGGTACGCGTCGTCGACAACCCGCCGACCGAGGGACAGTTGTTCCTGCTCGACTATGCGAGGTGCAACGCAGCCACGGGCGAGGACGTGCGAAACCTGTGGCGCGAAGACGCGGAGCGGCTCCGGCTGCCCGCTGAAGACTTCTGGATCTTCGACAGTCGGCTGGTGGCCGTGCTGCGCTTCGATGACGAGGACACCTTGCGCGACGTCGAGGTCATCACGGAACCTGCCGAGGTCTTGCGGTACTGCCAGGTCCGCGACGCCGCGGTGCACGGGTCCGTCCCGTACGACGAGTTCGCGGCACAACTCGGCGCCGACCACTAGCGAGCGGGAACCAGTGAGCACAGACTTCCAGCAGGCCAGGGAGGCTCTCGGATTGCGCTTGAGGGAACTCCGGCTGTCGGCCCCGGGAGGACGGCTCACCGGCACGCAACTGGCTCAGCGGCTCGGCTGGCCACACTCCAAGATCTACAAGCTGGAGAACGGCCGGCAGACCGCCACCAGCGAGGACCTACGGGCCTGGGCCGGGGGCGTCGGCCAACCGGACGTCTTCGACGAACTGGACGCCCGGCTCAAGGGCTTCGAGTCCCACATCCGCTCCTGGCGGCGTCAGCTGGCCTCGGGGCACAAGGCGGTCCAGGACACCCACCTGAGTGCGCATGCCGACGCCTCCGTGTTCCGCGGCTGGGAGTCCTCCATGATCTTCGGAATCCTCCAGACTCCGGACTACGCCCGGTCGATCTTCGCGAGATACGCGGAGCTACAGCGATCGCCACGCGACACCGAGGAAGCAGTGCGGTCCCGCATGAAGCGGCAAGAAGCGCTGTACGACCCTTCGAAGCGCTTCCACCTCCTCCTGTGGGAGGCCGCCCTTCACGCCTTGATCTGTCCACCGGCGGTGCTTGCGGCCCAGCTTGATCGCCTCGCAGGAGCCATCGGTCTGGACACAGTCGAGCTGGGGATCATCCCGCTGTCCGCCTCGCTCAAGATCCCTCCGGCCACCGCCTTCTGGATCTACGACGACCGCCAGGTGATCGTCGAGAACTGGCACGCGGAGTTGTGGATCGACGACGAGGCGAGCGTCGACACCTATCTGCGGACCTGGAGAACGCTCCGCGAGTCCGCCGTCTACGGCGCCGACGCGCAGAACCTCGTCAGTGCGGCAAGACGAGCGTTGCGCTCCGGCTGACCCGTCCGTCCGGCAGACAGGCGGGCCCCGCCGATGGCGACCACTCGGGCCGGTGACGCCGAACGATCCGGTGCTGCTGAGGCGTTGACCGGCTCGTCCGGGTCCGGCCCGGCGGCGGCCACCCTGCCGTACGCCGCCGGTCGAGGCGGGCCGGGCCGTACGCCGCCGGTCGAGGCGGGCCGGGTCGGGGTCCTCGCGTGGCGTCCTGGTTCGGGGCCGTACGAAGGGGTGACCTCAAGCCTCCAATTTCCCATGGAAGTTGCGCATACTGGGTGGACGCACGACGAGCAGTGGCGCAAGCCTGGTCATCGCGGGTACGGGGGGAACAGTGGGACAACCGGGTACGAGACGTCCGAGCACGGCGCCACCACCGGGAACGCAGCCCCGCCTGGCTCCCGTACCTGTCGTCCGCACCGTCCCCCGGGCGCAGCGCGGCGTCCTGTGGTGGCTGGGCTGGCTGGTGCCGGTGATCGCCGCGCACCGGTTGTGCACGCCGACCCGCCAGGACCGGGTCGAGGATCCCTTGGTGGAGAGGATCCAGTTCTGGCGCGCCGCGCTCGGCCTGGTCCTGACCGTCGGTGCCTGGTTGGCCCTCGGACTGGTGCCCCTGCGCGAGATCCCCGGCCAGTTCCGGTGGAGCCTCGCCTGGGGCTTCAGCTTCGTTCAGATGAACTTCTACGTGGCCTGGTTCGCGGTCGCGAGGGCACCCCGCGGCCGGAAATGGGCCGCGGCCGCGCGGTGGCGCGGCCCGCTCCTCGCCTTCGTCCTCACGTTCACCGCGTGGGGCGTCTTCATGCAGCCCGGCCTGTTCGACTGGCCGCCGAGTTCACCCGGGTCCGCCGTCTGCGGCCTCTGGCTGTGTCTCTTCGGCGGATACGGGGGCCTTCTGCTCATCCTCAACGGAGGCCGCACCGCCGACATCAACGAAGGTCTGCCGGCCGTCCTGTCCGTCTTCTTCATCCTGGCCTTCGCCCTGCCCTCGCTCGGGGACCCCATGTACGACAAGGTCTCCATGCCGGTACGCCTGGTGCTGGGCCTGACCGGCCCGGTGACCCTGCTCCTCCTGGCCCGCTGGCAACTGCGGCGCCTGCGCGTGCTCCACGGCATACGCCTGTCGGACATGTGGCGCCGGGTCTGAGGACTCGTGGACCGCCGCCCGGCTCCCACTCCCACTGCCGCGCCGGCGGTCATCGGATTCCGGCACCCCGGATGGACGCCCGGAAAGACGCCCGGGAAACCCCCGGAACCCCCGGAACCCCCAGAACACCCGGAACCCCCGGAACACCCGGAACACCCGGAAAGCAGAACGCGCCCCATACCGCAGTACAGGGCGCGTCCGCAGGCCGAGGGCGTCTCACGTCGTCGTGCGCCGCCGGCGCGCACCCGCTCGCCGCTCGCTGGGCCGGGTCACCGGGTCGCCGGCCTCCAGGGCCGCCAGGCGGCGCTTGGCGCCGTAGTCGGCGAGGGCCTCGGCCAGCTTGTGGACGGACGGCTCGGGGGCCATGACGTCCACGCGCAGGCCGTGCTCCTCCGCCGTCTTGGCCGTGGCCGGGCCGATGCAGGCGATCACGGTGACGTTGTGCGGCTTGCCGGCGATGCCGACCAGGTTGCGCACCGTCGAGGAGGACGTGAACAGGACCGCGTCGAAGCCGCCGCCCTTGATCGCCTCACGGGTCTCGGCCGGCGGCGGCGAGGCGCGCACGGTGCGGTAGGCGGTGACGTCGTCGACCTCCCAGCCGAGCTCGATCAGCCCGGCCACCAGGGTCTCCGTGGCGATGTCGGCGCGCGGCAGGAACACCCGGTCGATCGGGTCGAAGACCGGGTCGTAGGGCGGCCAGTCCTCCAGCAGGCCCGCCGCCGACTGCTCGCCGCTGGGCACCAGGTCCGGCTTCACACCGAAGGCGACGAGGGCCTTCGCGGTCTGCTCGCCGACCGCGGCGACCTTGATGCCGGCGAAGGCGCGCGCGTCGAGGCCGTACTCCTCGAACTTCTCGCGGACCGCCTTGACCGCGTTGACGGAGGTGAAGGCGATCCACTCGTAGCGGCCGGTCACCAGGCCCTTGACGGCGCGCTCCATCTGCTGGGGCGTGCGCGGCGGCTCGACGGCGATGGTCGGCACCTCGTGCGGGACGGCGCCATAGGAGCGGAGCTGGTCGGAGAGCGAGGCCGCCTGCTCCTTGGTGCGCGGGACGAGGACCTTCCAGCCGAACAGCGGCTTGGACTCGAACCAGGCCAGCCGGTCCCGCTGCGCGGCGGCGCTGCGGTCGCCGACCACGGCTATCACCGGGCGCCCGCCCTGCGGGGAGGGCAGCACCTTGGCCTGCTTCAGGGTCTGGGCGATCGTGCCGAGGGTCGCCGTCCAGGTGCGCTGCCGCGTCGTCGTCCCGGCCACGGTGACCGTGACGGGGGTGTCCGGCTTGCGGCCCGCCGACACCAGCTCGCCGGCGGCCGCGGGCACCGAGTCCAGGGTCGTACTCAGCACCACGGTGCCGTCGGAGGCGCCCAGCTCGGTCCAGCAGCGGTCGGTGGCGGTGCGGGCGTCCACGAAGCGCACGTCGGTGCCGTGGGCGTCGCGCAGCGGCACACCGGCGTAGGCGGGCACGCCGACACCGGTGGCGACACCGGGGACGACCTCGAAGGGCACGCCCGCGGCGGCGCAGGCCAGCATCTCGTCGGCGGCGTAGGCGTCCAGGCCGGGGTCGCCGAGCACCGCACGCACGACCCGCCTGCCGCCCCGCGCGGCCTCCATGACAAGATGTGCGGCATCCCGAGCCGCGGGGGCGGGAACGGTTGCTGACGTGCCGTCAACGACCGTGAGCTGCGGCGTGCCCGTGCCCGGCTGCGGGTCCGACGAGGGGTCCGCGTCCGTGTGCACGACGGTCACGCCCTGCCTGGCGTGCCTGCGGACCACGTCGGCCACCTCGGGGGCGGCGACGAGGACGTCCGCGTGCGCCAGCGCCTCCACGGCGCGCAGCGTCAGCAGTCCCGGATCTCCGGGTCCGGCACCCAGGAAGGTGACGTGCCCGTGCTCCGAACCGGCGGGAAGGGTGGTGGGGCTCAATGTGCTCGCTCCCCCATCAGACCGGCCGCGCCCTGGGCGAGCATCTCGGCGGCGAGTTCGCGGCCGAGCGCCACAGCGCCCTCGTGCGTCCCGGGCACGGGACCGGTGGTGGACAACTGCACCAGCGTGGTGCCGTCGGTGGTTCCGACGACGCCCCGCAGACGCATTTCCTGGACAATCTGCCCGTCGGCGTGGGAACTCCCCCGCTCGAGCGGCGCCGAAAGCGGGGGAAGGTCGGCCAGCGCGCCCACGGGGGCACTGCAGCCGGCCTCCAGGGCGGCGAGCAGTGACCGCTCGGCCGTCACGGCGGCCCGCGTGAACGGGTCGTCGAGCACGGCGAGCGCGGCGACGAGGTCCGCGTCGGCGGCGGCGCACTCGATCGCGAGAGCCCCCTGGCCAGGGGCGGGCAGCACCGTGTCGACCGACAGGAAGTCGGTCGCCTCCTCGATGCGGCCGATCCGGTTCAGCCCGGCGGCGGCCAGGACGACGGCGTCCAGCTCCCCCTGGTGGACGTACCCGATGCGGGTGTCGACGTTGCCGCGGATGGGCACCGTCTCGATGTCCATCCCGTGGCTGCGCGCGTACGCGTTCAACTGCGCCATGCGGCGCGGCGAACCGGTACCGACGCGGGCGCCGCGCGGCAGGTCGGTGAACTTCATCGCGTCCCGCGCGACGATCACATCCCGCGGGTCCTCGCGCACCGGCACCGCGGCCAGCACCAGCTCGTCGGGCTGCGCGGTCGGCAGGTCCTTCAGCGAGTGCACCGCGAAGTCGACCTCACCGCGCAGCAGCGCGTCACGCAGCGCGGTGACGAACACGCCGGTCCCGCCGATCTGCGCGAGGTGCTCGCGGGAGGTGTCGCCGTACGTCGTGATCTCGACGAGTTCGACGGGCCGCCCGGTCACCCGGCTCACGGCGTCCGCCACCTGCCCGGACTGGGCCATGGCGAGCTTGCTGCGCCTGGTTCCGAGCCTCAACGGCGCCCCTTTCCCGGAGGTTCGCCTCCGGGGCGCTCCAGCCGGCGCCGAGAGCCCGACCGTGCTCACCCCTTCGGGCCTCCGCGCTCCCCCACGCTCGGATGCGCTCCCGTGGGGGCGCCCCCACGTGCTCTCGGCGCCGGCGCGCCCCTGCGGCTCACGCGTGTCACTCATACCGGCCCTCTGTTCTCGCCATTGTTCTGGGGGCTTCCGTCGGCCCGGGAGACGGCGGCCACCGTCTCGGGGTCGAGGTCGAACAGGGTGCGCAGCGCGTCCGCGTACCCGGCGCCGCCGGGCTCGGCCGCGAGCTGCTTGACCCGCACCGTCGGCGCGTGCAGCAGCTTGTCCACGACCCTGCGTATGGTCTGGGTGATCTCGCCGCGCTGCCGGTCGTCGAGATCGGGCAGCCGCCCCTCCAGGCGGGCGATCTCGGCGGCGACGACCTCGGCGGCCATGCTGCGCAGCGCCACCACGGTCGGTGTGATGTGCGCCGCGCGCTGGGCCGCGCCGAAGGCGGCGACCTCGTCGGAGACGATACGCCGGACCTGGTCGACGTCGGCGGCCATCGGCGCGTCCGCGGACGCCTCGGCGAGCGTCTCGATGTCCACCAGGCGCACCCCGGCCAGCCGGTGCACGGCCGCGTCGACGTCCCGCGGCATGGCCAGGTCCAGCAGGAACAGCACCGGTGCGGGCCGCGGCGGCTGCGCCACCGGCTCGGGCCGGCGCCGCTCGGGGATGCGGCCGAGGGTGGCCGCGGTCGCGGCGAGCGCGGTGATCAGCTCGGCGTCGGCCTCGACGCTGCGGCGCAGCTCCGCGCGGCGGTCGACGGTCCCGTTGTCCACCCAGGCCGCGTGCTGCTCCAGCGTGGCCGCGTCCATGCCGGCCACGGCGGCCTCGCCCGCCACGGAGAAACCGGGGGCGGCCAGCTCCAGCGGGCAGTCCTCGTCGGAGCCGACGGAGGCCGGCGGCAGCGGCGTCTCGCGCACCTCCGCCGTCGCCGACGCCGCCACCGCCGCCGTACGGCCGCCGCCGTGCGCCTCACGGACGACCTCCGCGGGGTGCCCGGTGCGGCCCTCGACGGCCGCCGCGACCTCCTCGGCGGTCAGCACGATCCCGGTGGCGCCGGTGCAGGAGACGGCGACGTCGGCACGTGTCAGCTCGTCGCGCACCGCGTCCATCCGCACCGCGCGCGCCGTCACGGCGTTCTCGCCGCCCTCGGTGAGGATGCGCGCGAGGCGCTCGGCGCGCTCGAAGGTGCGGTTGGCGACGACGATCTCGGCGACGCCCGCGCGCGCGAGCGTGGCCGCGGCCAGCGAGGACATCGAGCCGGCGCCGATGACCAGGGCCCGCTTGCCCCGCGCCCACCGCGCCACGGGCGCGCCCGCGGCGAGCTGCTCCAGGCCGAAGCTGACCAGGGACTGCCCGGCGCGGTCGATGCCGGTCTCGGAGTGGGCGCGCTTGCCGACCCGCAGCGCCTGCTGGAACAGGTCGTTGAGCAGCCGCCCCGCGGTGTGCAGCTCCTGGGCGCGGGCGAGGCAGTCCTTGATCTGGCCGAGGATCTGGCCCTCGCCGACGACCATCGAGTCCAGGCCGCAGGCCACCGAGAACAGGTGGTGGACGGCCCGGTCCTCGTAGTGGACATACAGGTACGGAGTCAGCTCGTCCAGGCCGACCCCGCTGTGCCGGGCCAGCAGCGTGGACAGCTCGGCGACACCGGCGTGGAACTTGTCCACGTCGGCGTACAGCTCGATGCGGTTGCAGGTGGCCAGCACCGCGGCCTCGGTGGCCGGCTCGGCGGCGACGGTGTCCTGCGCCAGCTTGACCTGGGCGTCCTCGCTGAGCGAGGCACGCTCCAGGACGCTGACGGGTGCGCTGCGGTGACTCAGTCCGACGACGAGGAGACTCATGCCGGCATCACGGCGGGGACGTCCCCGTCGGGCCCCTGGTCGGCCGGGTCCTTGGTCTTTGCCGCGCCCTTCGCGCTTCCTGTGCCCCCCGCGCTTCCCGCGCCACGGCGGGCGCGCGCGGCGTCCTGGGCGGCGGCCTCGGCCGGGATCTGCTGACGGGTGGTGGCCGGTATCGCGTCGGCCGGGGTCTCCGGCAGGGGCGCGTCGGCGGCCAGCTCGCCGGCCTTGCGCTGCTCGTGGAAGGCGAGGATCTGCAGCTCGATGGAGAGGTCCACCTTGCGCACGTCGACGCCGTCCGGGACGGACAGCACGGTCGGCGCGAAGTTCAGGATGGAGGTGACGCCGGCGTTCACCAAGCGGTCGCAGACCTCCTGCGCCACGCCGGCCGGGGTCGTGATCACGCCGATCGAGACGCCGTTCTCCTCGACGATCTTCTCCAGGTCGTCGGAGTGCTGCACCGGGATGCCGGCGACGACCCGGCCGGTGAGGTCGGGGTCGGCGTCGATGAGCGCGGCGACCCGGAAGCCGCGGGAGGCGAAGCCGCCGTAGTTGGCGAGGGCGGCGCCGAGGTTGCCGATACCGACGATGACAACCGGCCAGTCCTGGGTCAGGCCGAGTTCCCGGGAGATCTGGTAGACGAGATACTCGACGTCGTAGCCGACGCCGCGGGTGCCGTAGGAACCCAGGTAGGAGAAGTCCTTGCGCAGCTTGGCGGAGTTCACCCCCGCGGCGGCCGCCAGCTCCTCGGAGGAGACCGTGGGGACCGAGCGTTCCGACAGCGCCGTCAGGGCTCGGAGGTACAGCGGAAGCCGGGCGACGGTGGCCTCGGGAATCCCTCGGCTGCGGGTCGCCGGTCGGTGAGTTCGGCCAGTTGCCACGGTGCTCCTGCGGGTAGAGCGGGGCTGTGGGCGGTCACTCGTCCCCGGACCGCCCCGTCGACAGCAGGCTATGTCTTTGTGAACGTGTGCACAAAGATGGTGTCCGATTTGCCCGGCCAACGTGACCGGGCTCACGCACCCCCGGCGCGCGCGGCGGGAACCGGCGCACAGCCGCCGACGTTCCTCTCCGAATGGGGACACGACCGCCACTCTCCTCAACGATCCGTCGCCCCCGAATTCACGTCCTCGTCGATCCTAAGCGACTTTTCGGACGACTCGGACGCCCTGGAAGATCCGGACGCCTCGGCCGTCCGGACACCTCCGGCGGGCCGGACGATCAGGGCGGTCCGAAGGACCTGAGCGGCTCGGAGGACCGGAGCGGCTTGGGCGACCAGGGCGCGGCCCGGAAGACCAAGGGTCGGCCCGAAGAGACCCGGAAGACCGCGGGAGACCGCGGGAGACCCGGGCAGAAGCCGTCTCAGTCCGTCATCAGTCCGTCAGCGCCCGGCGCAGCCGGCCCTCGTCGACCCGCCAGAACGTGTGCTGCTCGCCGTCGATCAGCACCACGGGGATCTGCTCCCAGTACTGGTCGTGGAGCCGGGGATCCTCGGTGATGTCCTTCTGCTCCCAGCGCACGCCGAGATCGGCGCACACCTTCTCGACCACCGCCTGTGCGTCGTCACACAGGTGGCAACCGGGTTTGCGGATCAGCGTCACGACACGGTCCTGAGCCGGCCTGCGGCGGAAGAGAGGACTCATACCGGCCATTGTCACCCCTGCGGCGACCGCTCCCAGCGTCCGTACGACGCCTCACACGACCGCCCCGCACAGTCCCGCACGGCCGCCTCACACGACCGCCCCGCACAGCCCCCGCGCCCCGCCGCCCCGCCGGGCCCGGCGCACCCGCCCCGCCCGCACACCTCCCCCGCCACACCGGTCGTGCCGCTCCCTCACCCATCCGGTCGCGAAGAGTTCACGGCTCGCCAACCTCTCGGCTCCGGAACCGCCGAACGGACTGGCTATGCTCACGCCATGGCCGCTCTCGGATGGCTCACCCCCCGCAGGCGCTCCGCCACCGCTCGCAGCGTGCTGGCCGGCGAAGCCTCGGCGGAGGCAGCCCGCAAGTCTTCGCAGGAGGGCGCCGGCACGCCCCAGGAACCGGAGTTCCCGGTCCGCGGCGACGAACGGGCCGCCGCCTTCTTCGACCTGGACAACACCGTCATGCAGGGCGCGGCGCTGTTCCACTTCGGCCGGGGCCTGTACAAGCGGAAGTTCTTCGAGACGCGCGACCTGGCGCGGTTCGCCTGGCAGCAGGCCTGGTTCCGGCTGGCCGGGATCGAGGACCCCGAGCACATGCAGGAGGCGCGGGACTCGGCGCTGTCCATCGTCAAGGGCCACCGCGTCGCGGAACTGAAGGCCATCGGCGAGGAGATCTACGACGAGTACATGGCCGAGCGGATCTGGCCGGGCACCCGCGCCCTGGCCCAGGCCCACCTGGACGCCGGCCAGAAGGTGTGGCTGGTCACCGCCGCCCCCGTGGAGATCGCCCAGGTGATCGCCCGCCGCCTCGGCCTGACCGGCGCGCTCGGCACGGTGGCCGAGTCCGTGGACGGCGTCTACACCGGCAAGCTGGTGGGCGAGCCCCTGCACGGCCCGGCCAAGGCGGAGGCGGTGCGCGCGCTGGCCGCCGCCGAGGGCCTGGACCTGTCCCGCTGCGCCGCCTACAGCGACTCCCACAACGACATCCCGATGCTGTCGCTGGTCGGCCACCCGTACGCCATCAACCCCGACCACAAGCTGCGCAAGTACGCCCGCGAGCACGACTGGCGGCTGCGCGACTACCGCACCGGCCGCAAGGCCGCCAAGGTCGGCATTCCCGCGGCCGCCGGCGTCGGCGCGGTGGCCGGCGGCACGGCGGCGGCGATCGCCCTGCACCGGCGCCGCTTCCGCTAGCGCCGCTTCCGCTAGCGCCGGATCCGCTAGCGCCGGACCGGATCCCGCCTGGGCCGGCCCGGATCCCGCCGGAGCCACACCGGACGGACCCGCGCCGGGCCGGCCGGATGGACCCGGCGTCGAACCGGACGGACAGGCTCGAGGACGCACCCGGGGACGGCCCCCGGGACACACCCGGTCCGCCGGGCCGAACCGAGCTCCTTACCCCCGACCGGCCCTGTCCAGTCCTGTTGGCGGTACACGGCCACAACTCGTCCGACACCCAACCCGATCCGGTCCGATCCGTTCAGGAATCGGTCACTCTCCGACAGCCGACCGGGTGTCAATCGGTTACAGAAGCGACGTAATCGATGATTTGAGCAACTCGGTGTAGCAGCGCCTGTACGAAGCGTTATTCTCCTCAGACGCAAACCGGTACCCCTCCGTCGCTACGACGGGTGAACGGTCCCGCACTGCACGTGATGGAAGCTCTGCCTCTGGGAGTCCCGTGTATCCACACGTCGGGGTTGACGCCTCGGGCCTGGCTACGCTGCGCGCAAAGGTCGCTACGGTCCAGGACCTGCTGCGCGGTCTCGTCCCCACCGCGTACGCCGTCCCCGCCTTCGCCACCGCCACCCTCGCCGACCCGTGCTACGCGCTGGCCGACGGTGGCGCCGCGGTGAGCAGACGAGGACGCTCCGGCGGTGCCGCCACCACCCGCCGCCCGGCCGCGGACAGCGACAGCGCCCGGATGATGGACCTCGTGGAGCGCGCCCAGGCCGGCGAGGCCGAGGCCTTCGGCCGCCTCTACGACCAGTACAGCGACACCGTGTACCGATACATCTACTACCGGGTGAACGGCAAGGCGACCGCCGAGGACCTCACCAGCGAGACCTTTCTGCGCGCCCTGCGCCGCATCGGCACCTTCACCTGGCAGGGCCGCGACTTCGGCGCCTGGCTGGTCACCATCGCCCGCAACCTGGTCGCCGACCACTTCAAGTCCAGCCGCTTCCGCCTGGAGATCACCACCGGCGAGATGCTCGACGCCAACGAGGTCGAGCGCTCCCCGGAGGACTCCGTCCTGGAGCACCTGTCCAACGCCGCCCTGCTGGACGCCGTACGCCGGCTCAACCCCCAGCAGCAGGAGTGCGTGACCCTCCGGTTCCTCCAGGGCCTCTCCGTCGCCGAGACCGCCCGCGTCATGGGCAAGAACGAGGGCGCCATCAAGACCCTCCAGTACCGCGCCGTGCGCACCCTCGCCCGGCTCCTCCCTGACGACGCCCGCTGACGGCCCGCTGACGGCCTGCGGCCGCCCGGAGGGAGACGGACGGCCGCGCGGACACCGGGCGTGTACGCACTGTCCCCGTCAACTCACCCTCGGTGAAAGTCCGTTGGCTTCGCTGTCGGATCATCCGTCGTCCGTAACCCAAGTGCCGAGCCGCTCGTTGTCCGGGATACAGGCTCCCTGTGGTCACACCCTGACCCCCTTCGATCATCCGATCGTGTGCATGCGGTCAGGCCGTGCAACCCTCAGGACCCCCTGGGGAGCCGACCGTCATGACGAGAGGAGGTGCCGCCAGTGATCGCGAACGTATCGGCGCACCGGCGGGCGAACGCCTTCGCCCAGGCCCTGGAGGAGCAGTCCGAGCGGGGCACGGCGGCCGAGCCGTCCGCGGGAGAGGCACCGCCCCCGAAGGCCGGGGACCAGACCGAACAGACCGAACGGACCGAACAGAGCCGTCTGCTGGCCCTGGCCGCCGGACTCGGCGCCCTGCCCCGGCCGCAGCTGGACCCCGAGGTCAAGACCGTCCAGCGGGCCCGGCTGGTGGCCGCCATGGAGGCCATGGCCCAGGCGGGCGAGGCGGACGCGACCGTACCCGGGCAGCGCTCCGCCCAGCAGGGTCGCGGCACGCACCGCGCGGCCTCGCTGCGCGGGCTGCGGCCCCGGTCACGGCTGACCAAAGGGCTCGCCGCGGGCGGGCTCAGCGTCGGCGTCGCCGCCGGGGCCTTCGGCGGAGTCGCCGCCGCCAGCGACAACGCCCTGCCGGGCGACTCGCTCTACGGCCTCAAACGCGGCATCGAGGACTTCAAGCTCAACTACCTCGCCCACGGGGACGACGAGCGCGGCCAGGCCTACCTCGACCAGGCCTCCACCCGGCTCAACGAGGCCCGCCGACTGCTCGACCGGGGCCGCGGCGGCCACCTCGACCACGAGACCCTCGGCGAGATCCGCCGCACCCTGAACGGCGTGCAGCACGACGCCTCCGAAGGCCACCGCCTGCTGCACGAGGCGTACGCGCGCGACCCCGACTCGCTCGGCCCCATTCAGGCCCTGTCCGCGTTCTCCCGCTCGCACCGCGAGACCTGGGGCGCCCTGCGCGACCAACTGCCCGTGCAGCTCGGCGACGTCAGTGACCAGGTGACGTCGGTGTTCGACGCCATAGACCAGGAAGTCGCGCCGCTGCAGTCGCTGCTCCCCCAGCCCCCGGCCCACGGCGGCAGCAGCAGACGGCCGGGCCCGGGCACCGGCAGCGCGTCGGAGTCCGCCACCGGCGGCCCCGCCGGCTCCGGCCACCCGACCGCGCCCAGCAGCGGCGGCGACTCCGCGACCGGCGGCGAGCGCTCCGGCGGCAGCCCCAGCCGGTCGGCCGGCCCGGGCGACGACGAGGGCCTCCTCGGCGGCGGCACCGGCGGCCTGATCGACCCGCCGAAGACCAGCGGCAGCGCCTCACCCTCGCAGAGCGGCACCCCGTCCGGCTCCCGCCCGGACGTGACCATCCCCCCGCTCCTGCCCGGCCTCCTGCCCGACCTGGGCATCGACGGCGAGAACAACGGCTAGCGACCGGCACGGCGACGGGGCACCCCTCCCGGGGGGTGCCCCGTCGCCGTGCCGTCGGCCCATCCGGTGCGGGCCGGCGACCTCGGAGCCCCGGAAGAAGGAGCCCCGGAAGAAGGAGCCCCGAGGAAGGAGCCCCGAGGAAGGAACCCCGAGGAAGGAACCCCGAAGAAGGAGCCCCGGGAAGCAGTCCCGGAAGCAGGAGCCTCAGAAGAAGACCGACCGCCGCTGCACCAGCAGCTTGTACAGCGTGTGCTGGATCTGTTCGCGCACCTGGTCGGTGAGGTTGAACATGAGCATCGGGTCCTCGGCGGCCTCCAGCGGATACGCGTCGGTCGGGATCGGCTCGCCGAACTGGATGGTCCACTTCGTCGGCAGCGGGATCGCGCCGAGCGGGCCGAGCCACGGGAAGGTCGGCGTGAGCGGGAAGTACGGGAAGCCGAGCAGCCGCGCGAGCGTCTTGGCGTTGCCGATCATCGGGTAGATCTCCTCGGCTCCGACGATCGAGCACGGGATGATCGGCACCCGCCGGCGCAGAGCCGTCGAGACGAAGCCGCCGCGGCCGAAGCGCTGCAGCTTGTAGCGCTCGCTGAAGGGCTTGCCGATGCCCTTGAAGCCCTCCGGCATCACCCCGACCAGCTCGCCCTGCCCCAGCAGCCGCTCGGCGTCCTCCGTGCAGGCCAGGGTGTGGCCGAGCTTGCGGGCCAGCTCGTTGACGACCGGCAGCACGAAGACCAGGTCCGCGGCGAGCAGCCGCAGGTGCCGGCCGGCCGGGTGGTGATCGTGCACGGCGACCTGCATCATCAGGGCGTCCCACGGCAGCGTGCCGGAGTGGTTGGCGACGATCAGCGCGCCGCCCTCCTCCGGGATGTTCTCCACGCCCTTCACGTCGACCCGGAAGTACTTCTCGTACACCGGGCGCAGCAGGGACATCAGCACCTGGTCGGTGAGCTCGGCGTCGTAGCCGAAGTCGTCGACCTCGTAGTCCCCGGTGAGGCGGCGGCGCAGGAAGGCCAGGCCGGCGGCGACACGCCGCTCCAGGCCGCCCCCGCCGCGCTCCCCGTGGGCGTCCCGCGGCGCGGCCCCGCCGTCCGCCTGCCGCGGCTCCTGACCGGTCACGGGAACATCGTCGCGGGCGCGGGCCCGCCCCGTCAGGGGCTGGACCTCGCCCACCGCGCCGGACTCCTCCGCGCGCCGGGTGCCCGCCGCGCGGCGCCGCGACGGCCGCTGCGCGGCGCTCCCGCGGGACCGGTCGTCGTCGAACGGAATGACCTTGGCGTCCGCCATCGTTGATGCGCTCCTCAGTTGGCGCTCTGCGTCGGGAGGTGGGTCGGAGGGTGGCCACCGCCCGGGAAGGGCAGCGCGGCGATCCGGTCGACGGCCCCCGCGAGGGCCTCCGGAGGCAGCAGCCCGGGTCCGCGACTGCGGACGAAGTCCGCGAACGTCTCCGCGGTCGTGTACTTCGGTGTGAATCCCAGTGTCTCGCGCATCTGGTCCGTCGCCACCACACGGCCGTGGGTGAGCAGCCGGATCTGCTCGGGCGAGAAGTCCGTCACACCGACCGTGCGCATCAGCGACCCGGCCCAGGTCACGGCGGGCAGCAGCAGCGGCACCGTGGGCCGGCCCAGGCGCCGGGCACACTGGGAGAGCAGCAGCACCCCGTCGCCGGCGATGTTGAACGTTCCGCTGTTCAGGGTGCCGCGGCGCGGCTCGTGCGCGGCCAGGCGCAGCACCTCGACCACGTCGTCCTCGTGTACGAACTGCAGCCGCGGGTCGTAGCCGAACACGGTCGGCAGCACCGGCAGCGAGAAGTACGACGCCAGCGGGGTGTCCGCGGTCGGGCCGAGGATGTTGGCGAACCGCAGCACGCACACCGCCACGTCCGGGCGGCGGCGCGCGAAGCCGCGGACGTACCCCTCGACCTCGCAGACGTCCTTGGCGAAGCCGCCGCTGGGCAGCGACTTGGGCGGGGTGGTCTCGGTGAAGACGGCCGGGTCGCGCGGGGCCGAGCCGTAGACGTTGGTGCTGGACTTCACCACCAGCCGCCTGACCGCCGGCGACTTCTGGCAGGCACCGAGCAACTGCATGGTGCCGATGACGTTGGTCTCCTTCACCGTCGCCCGGCTGCCGCCGCCCAGCGCCGTGCCGGTGACGTCCAGGTGGACCACCGTGTCGGCACCGGTCTCCGCGAGCACCCGCGCGATGCCGGGCTGCCGGATGTCGGTCCGGACGAACTCCGCGCCGCCCAGGTGGTGCTCGGGCTGGACCGCGTCCACGGCGACGACCCGGTCCACTCCGGGGTCACGCTGGATCCGTCGTACGAACCGGCCCCCCAGTCGGCGGGCCACTCCGGTCACGAGCACGACCTTTCCCAAGATCAGCGCCTTCCTTCCGCCTCACCGTGCCACCGCTCGTAGCCTGCCGCGTTCCCCGTATGCCGCCAACTTAGCGGGTCGATGTCGCACCGGGACGACCGCCGCCGCGCGGCGTGACCGGATCGCGTGCAGTCGTACGACCGGACGGGGCCGTCGGGTGGCGGGGCGGGACCGTCGGGCGGCCGGGCGGGGACGTCGGGCAGGGCCGCCGTGCGGCCGGGGCGAGCCGTCGTACGAGCAACCCTCGTACGAGCCGCCCTCGTACGAGCCGCCCTCGTACGAGCCGCCCTCGTACGAGCGGACGGAGCCGTGCGCCGGGTTGGTGCCGGACATGCGTGTGGCCCCCCACCGACGGGGTGGGGGGCCACGAAGCGGTGCCTGCGCCGCCTACTTCTTGTTGCGGCGCTGGACACGCGTGCGCTTCAGCAGCTTGCGGTGCTTCTTCTTGGCCATCCGCTTACGCCGCTTCTTGATAACAGAGCCCACGACTACCCTCGCTCACTTCTCTCAACTCGGTGCGCCTGGGCGCCACGGGCCCACACGACCTACGAGGGCTTAGCCTACCCAACCACGAGCCGAGGTCGTAAATCGAGGGGGTCGTCGTCAGGCGGTCTCCACCCCCACATAGCTCTCGCGGAGGTAGTCGTGCACCGCTTGCTCCGGGACGCGGAACGACCGCCCCACCCGGATCGCGGGCAGATGACCGCTGTGCACCAGCCGGTACACGGTCATCTTCGACACTCGCATCACCGAGGCGACTTCCGCCACGGTGAGAAACCGGACCTCGTTCAGAGGCCTGTTGTCACCAGCTGCAGCCATGACACACACCTGCACCTTCCGCACTCGACGGCCACCGGCTTCCCCTTCCGATGACTCTTCGTCGCTGCGTGCTCACTCCCCAGACTAGGGGCGGGTGATGCAAGTGGGGAAGAGGTGCACCCATCGGCGGCCTACTGTGACAGACACGCTCGATTGAGTACGTAGCGGGTCAGCGGGCGGTAGTAAGCGGACCGCGCGCCGTCCTCGAGGGGAACGACGACGGACACCCGCCCCTCGGCCTGCCCCACGAACGGCGCGGGGTCGTTCACATCGGCCAGCCCGATCGCCTCGAACCCCAGCTGACCTGCACCGCAGACCCATCCGTGGTCCCCCACCACCAATTCCGGCAGCGGCCCGCCGGCCTCGGCCGCCGCGTCCAGCGCGGCACGGACCGGGAGCGGCGAGTGCGTGTGTGCGCCGGTCTCACCACCGGGGCGGGAGGCACCGGGCTCCCGTACGAGCGCGACTCCCCGTACGTAGGCGAGGTTGTACGTGCGTAGCCCGAACCGGGTCAATATGTCGACAGAGCGACCCTGCGCCGGGGTGAGGACGGCACACCCCGCCGCCGACAGGGCGTCTGCGAGAGCGGCGTAGAAACCCAGCAGCCGGCGCGGGTGGCCGGTGCCCAGCAGCACCGGTGCGCCGCGCCGGGCGGCCGCGGCCAGCCGGTCCGCGAAGGCGTCCAGGGCGCCCAGCGTGCGCTCCGGGTCGATCACGTCCTGGCCGGACACATGGCCCGGATCGGCCGAGCCCCCACACTTTTCCGCCATCAGCTCGACCAGTTCCCGTTCCCCCCATACCCGTTCGGGATCGATTCCGATCAGCACCCGGGGGTCCCCGGCCGCGAACAGCCGGTACCGGCGCAGGCTCTCCTCCCGGGAGGTGGCCACCGGCCCGGCCAGGCGGGCGGCCAGCAGATGGGCGCGGAGGGCGGCACGGCTCGACACGGAAGCGATGGTGACGGACGGAGGACAAGCGCGGCGGGGGAACGGGGGAACACCGCACGGTCGGCGTAACACCGGGACACCTGGACCACCTGGCCCACCTGGCCCACCTGGACCACCTGGACCACCTGGACCACCTGGACAACAGGAGACACGGACACCGGAAGCACGGACGCCAGGAGGTCCGGACACCGGAAGACACGGACGCCAGGAGCCCCGGACGCCCGGCCGCCCTCCCGCCCGCTACGTCAGCAGCCCCCGCAGCGGGAACACCGCCCGCCGGGTCGCCAGCACCGCCTGGTCCAACCGGTCGGCGGGGTCGTACCCCGCTTCCCAGGACGCCCACGGCACCGGCCAGCGCCCGTCGGTCATCCGGGCCGGCGCGAGCTGGCGGGTGCGCGCGAAGACCTCCTGGCGCCAGCTCTCGGGGATCACCGTCTCCGGCGCGATCTCCCGCCCGGCGGCGATGGCCACGAGGTGCGTCCAGGACCGCGGCACGACCTCGACGACCGCGTAACCGCCGCCGCCGAGCGCGACCCACCGCCCGTCGGCGTACTCGTGCGCCAGGTCGTGGCAGGCGACCTGCACGGCCCGCTGCGCGTCCAGCGACACGGCGAAGTGGGCCAGCGGGTCCTCGAAGTGGGTGTCCGCGCCGTGCTGCGTCACCAGCACCTGCGGCCGGAAGTCGGCGATCAGCTCGGGCACCACGGCGTGGAACGCCCGCAGCCACCCCGCGTCCCCGGTGCCGGCCGGCAGCGCCACGTTCACCGCCGACCCCTGCGCCGTCTCGGCCCCCGTCTCCTCCGGCCACCCGGTCTGCGGGAACAGGGTCCGCGGATGCTCGTGCAGCGAGATCGTCAGCACCCGCGGGTTCTCCCAGAACACGGCCTGCACCCCGTCCCCGTGGTGCACGTCGACGTCGATGTAGGCGACCCGCTCGGCACCGAGTTCCAGCAGCCGCGCGATGGCGAGCGCGGCGTCGTTGTAGATGCAGAAGCCGGAGGCACCGCCCGGCATGGCGTGGTGCAGCCCGCCGGCGAAGTTCACGGCGTGCAGGGCCTCCCCGCGCCACACGGCCTCGGCCGCCCCGACCGACTGCCCGGCGATCAGCGCGGACACCTCGTGCATCCCGGCGAAGGCGGGGTCGTCCAGGGTTCCGATCCCGTACGACCCGTCGGCCGACGCGGGATCGGCGGACGCGGCCCGCACGGCCTCGATGTAGTCCTCGCGGTGGACGAGCCGCAGCGTCGACTCCCCGGCCGCCTTGGCCGCCACCACGTCCACCTCCCGGTCGAGCCCGAAGGCGTCGACGAGTCTGCGGGTCAGGTGGAGCCGGACGGGATCCATCGGATGGTCCCGGCCGAAGTCATAGCCCGTTACTGCCTCGTCCCACATCAGCTGTGCGCGGCCGCTCATGTCCGCCACCGTATCGGTCTCGTTGAGGCGCGAACGACCGGGCGTACACCAATGTGACCAGCACCAACACCATCGGCACGAGCATCGCCCCCCGATAGCTCCAGGCATCGCCCAGCGCCCCCACCAACGGCGAACCCACCAAAAAACCCACGTAGTTGAAGACATTGAGCCGCGCGACCGCCGCGTCCGAGGCCCCGGGGAACAACCGCCCGGCCGCCGCGAACGTCTGCGGCACCAGCACGCACAACCCCAGCCCCAGCAGAGTGAACCCGAGCATCCCCACCCACGGCCCGGGCGCCACGGCCACCACCGCGAACCCGCCCGCCGCCACCAGCGCGCCGAGCCGTACGACGGTCACGGCCCCCAGCCGCCGCACCCCGAAGTCGCCGAGCGACCGCCCCAGCAGCGTGGTCACCATGTACACGTTGTAGGGGACCGTCGCCATCTGCTCGGAGCCGCCGAGCACGTCCCGCAGGTACTTCGCGCTCCAATTCGACACGGTCGAGTCCCCGATGTACGCGAACGTCATCACCAGGCACAGCGGCAGCAGCAGCCTGAAGACCACGCCTCCCCTGCCGCTCCCACCGCTGCTCCCATCGCTGCTTCCGCTTCCGTCGCCGCTCCGGCTCCCGCCCGCGCGGTCCTCCGGCTCGGCCGGCCCGCCGCCCCCGTCGACGTACCATCGGCTCCCCGCCAGCACCGCCGGCAGCAGCACCGCGACCACCGGCAGGTACGACACCCACAGCGCCACATGCCAGTGCGCCCCCGCCCACGCCAACGAGGCGCCGACGATCCCGCCGAGGCTGTAGGCGGCGTGGAAGCTGAGCATGATGCTGCGGCCGTACGCCCGCTGCAGGCTCACCCCGAGCATGTTCATGGACGCGTCCAGCGCCCCCACCGCCAGCCCGAACGCGGCCAGCGCAGCACCCAGCCCGGCCATCCGGTCACCGGAGCCCACCCCGAGCAGCGCCAGCAGCACCACCGGCTGCGACCAGCGCAGCACCCGGCTCGGCCGCACCCGCTTGACCAGGTGCTCGGTCGTGACACTGCCCACCCCGGCCAGGATCGGCACAGCGGCCAGAAAGACGGGCAGCAGCGCGTCGGAGACCCCGTACCGGTCCTGGACGGCCGGAATCCGCGTCACCAGCAGAGCGAACGCCACGCCCTGCGCAAAGAAACCGAACGCCAGCGAGACCCTGCCGCGCCGCAGCACATCAGTCATGGCGGCGAGCGTAGGGCTCCGGACTACCTGTGGGTAGATCCGGCCAAAGGTGAATCCCGCTCAGCTCCGCCGGGGCTCAGCGTCACCGGGGTGCGCGGAAGCACGCGGAGAGCCCGCCGGGCGGGCGTTCCCGGGCGGTCAGGCCAGCAGGTCGGCCAACTCCCCCATGTCCGAGAAGAGATGTGTGGTTCCCGCCAGCTTCCCGGCCGGCGTCATCGCGGTGAACCCGTAGACGTCCATGCCGGCCGCGACGGCCGCCCGCACCCCGAGCGGCGAGTCCTCGACGACCACACACCGCTCCGGCGCGACGCCCATCCGCTCGGCCGCGTACAGGAACAGGTCCGGCGCCGGCTTCCCCCGCCCCACGTCCTGGGAGCTGAAGATCCGGTCCTCGCCGAACCACCGGTCCAGTCCCGTCGCCCGGTGCCCGACCCGGATCCGCTCGTGACTCCCCGACGACGCCACGCAGTACGGCACCCCGTCCGCGGCCAGCTTCTCCAGGACGCCGACGACTCCGGGTACCGGCCGCAACTCCCGCTCGAACGCGGCGAAGACACGCGCGTGGAACACGTCGTCGAAGTCCTCCGGCAGGCGCTGCCCCGTCCGCTCCAGGATCAGCTCGTGAACCCGATGCAACGCCGACCCCATGTAGTCCCGAATGGAGTCCTCGTACGACGTCGGGTGCCCGAGCTCGGTGAGATAGGCGGCCAGGAGCCGGTTGGAAAGGGGCTCGCTGTCGACGAGGACGCCGTCGTTGTCGAATATGACGAGGTCGTAGCGCATGGCAACACCCTAAACGCAGAAAACCCCCGCATCATCGATGCGGGGGTTTTCCCACGAATTGTTCGGCGGCGTCCTACTCTCCCACAGGGTCCCCCCTGCAGTACCATCGGCGC